>JACKCI010000002.1 GCA_020634155.1 Anaerolineales bacterium | reverse complement strand
AGCGTTGGTCACCATCATCCCGATACACATTGAATGCAAATCCGGGGTCAAGCGGTTGACCATCCCCGACCGAAAACGAGAAGGAAATCTGGCGCGGGGGTTCGGGTGAGGGTGTCAGTGCCAACTGGGTTTGGCGCACCAATGTCTCCACTGCAAATTGGGTCATGGTGGCTTGGTTGGCCCGTTGCGTCGCGGTTTGGTCAAGGCTCCGTTGGTAGGCTACTTGGGTTTGGGTTTGAGCCGCGGCTGCTGTTTCGGCTGCGGCTGCGGCTGCGGTCATCGTTGCTGCATTTTGTGTCTCAACCGCCTGAGCAACAGCAATCCCCGTTTGGGCAAGTCCGGTCTCAATTTGATAGTTCGCCAGCCGAATCGCGTCCGCAGTGGCTTGGGTGTCAGCCGAGTCATCGCCACCAATGAGTAAGAGAATAGCCACCACAATAATCACAAATGTACCAATCAAGAACACCCCTGCAATTAGGAATGTTCGGTTGATACCACCCTCTTCTTCCTCGTCAAAATACTCTGTCTCGAAATCATCAACAGAGAATGAACGAGCGTCGAGGTCTTCATCCTCGAAATCATCTCCAAACAAATCGCTCAGTTCTAAATCACGATCCGACATAAGTATCTTCTCTCCAAGCTGGGTTTAGTCACCCAATACTTCTAGATTCGCCAGCGGAACGGTGACAATCGACCCTATCCGTAGCTTGATATCAGCGGCCTGAACTTGTAGGCCATTTTCCAAGCGGCGGAGGGTGTCTGGTAACGCGACGACCTGCCCGATTAAACCATCATACGGTTCCCGACGCAACCGTACCGTAGCCCCAACCTTTAACGGGGTTTGCAGATTGGGCGGAGGTGGTGGTTGCACCAACCCCGCTGGCAACACAATCTCTGGTCGGCCCCGTTGCCAACGTTCTGGCATGGTAGCGTCAAAAGCCCCTTCCCGTTGACGCTCGAATTCTCGTAAGATTTCATAAGCACGGGTAGTTGGCTTACGCTGACCAAATCCTTCAGTCAGTATAATAGGAACTTTAAGCATCATTGCCGTTTCGCGCAAGTAGAAGGGCATCGAAGGTGCAACCAATCCTCCAAGCTCTTTCTCAACCACAATCCGCAAATCTGCGGGGGTTATCGGGCGCTCTAGCACATAAACTTGCCCTTTGATGCTCTCCAACAAGCTTTCATGTTGGCGCAGGCTAATAAGGCCTGCGGTGGGTTCCATGTTATAGGGTGCAAATGCAAACCGTCCATTGCCCCAAGCCCCCTGAATAAGTGCGCCTTGGGTACGAATTTGTACTCCACGCTCTCCATCTTCACCCAACGGTGCCTGCACCACTCCCGGCACCCGTGCATAAACAACCACTGGTTTGGGGTCAATTTGTAGGATGATACGCCCATTTTCGATGAGACTCACCACCCCATTGGCGGGCGCTTTAGGGCCGCGCTTTTTCTGGCGTCGGTTGCGCGGCTCAATTAACAAGTCGCCAGCTTCGACGGTCTCGCCTTGCCCTACCCGAATCATAGCTGCAATTTTGTCACTGTCGCTAGGGTCAAGCCCCATTGCTTCGACAATATCAACAATCCGAAACTCCTCCGATGCCTCACCCTGAGCCACCACTTTACGGGCAGTCACTTCATCGTCTATTTTGACGGTAATCCGTCCATAGACATGTGGAGGCAACAATCGGTCTCGGATAATCGTCGTTTGCTTAAGAATTAGGCGTGTCGCTGGATGATGGGCCATCGGTATCCTCTTATCGTTATTTTAGCAGAGCATCCCAATCGGGTTCATCATCGGCTGGGCTGTCTTTCCCCTTACGACGGGACTGCTTACGCGATTTCTGAGAGCGTCTACCACGCGTTTGTTTATCTTCTTCTGCGCTTTGTTTGTCATAGGTTTTTTCAATAAAAGCCTGCAATGCGCTAAGTTCACTCTCAGGAATCTTATCTTCTGGTGCTTCTTCTTTGGCGGGTGGTGGGTTGTAGGCAACTTGCCCATTGGATAGCGACCGCCATAAATCAGCATAGACCTCATTACGACGCCGCATCGGAATCGCAGGCAGGGGGCGGCCCCGTGCATCGAAAATCACACCAGCCGTTCCCGCTATCACCGCCATTTTGATACGACGCTTGCCGTTGATTCGCAGACCGCGTCCCAAGCGTAGGGTTACCGTTACGTGATGCCCCGGTGTGACGGGGGCTGACCACATCTCGCCTGCGGCCAAGCGCTTTTCAAGCACAGAGCCATCATCAACTTGCAGGCGAATCTTCATGGCGGCCCCACGTCCTTGGCGCGGACGCCCTTCGCCTGAAAACAGAGTGCCAAGGTAATTCAAGCCATAATTGTCATAGGTTTGCACCACAGCCGTTTGATTCGTGTAGGCAATCGCCCCCAGAATAGGGAAAGCGGCGTAGGGGTCAGTAAATATCTCCGTAATCCCCTGTAATTCTAGCACATCTGCCAGCAGCATCGCACTCATAGCTGGATGTGGCACATCCGTAAGAACAGCCCCCGCCGCAATAATAGGCGAACAGGTGGCTAAATCAATTCGTCCTGTTTGGGTAAGCCGTGCCCGAATATCTTGGGCCAAAACGCGCACAATCTCACGGGCGATGGCTTGCTCAATGAGCAGTTCTTCACTGCTAAATGGAATGGTATCGGGAACCAGCAGCTTGTTGTGAGCATATTCGAGTAGTTGGGCATCTGTCAATGTTGACGGTAACCACCCATTAATCCGGTCACTGTCTATGCGTTCAATGGTCGAAAGTATGCTATGCCCTAAGCCTAAATCGGTGTGGATGCTGGTGGTAACGTCGGTGCCTGTTCCCACAATAAGGGTACTGGTGGTGCTGCCAACATCAATATGCAGAACACCACGCGGATTCTCTTGTCCCAGCCACCGCACCATATTTTCGACGCCTTGTGCGGTGGGAATAACCCCCATCGACCCCGATTCAGCGACGGTTTGGAAACTTCCGGGTTGGCGCACTACATGGTCACTGTAGGAGCGGGCTAATTGTAAACGGGTTGAACCGAGTTCTTCTCGCAGCATAGTAGGCCGTACATTTTTGCCGATATGTACCTGTGCCTCGCTGGTATCCAAGATAGCCTGCACACGGTCAGCGAGTGCTTGGTTACCCGCATATAGAACAATCGGTTTTTCATCTGGTGGAGCCAAGGTCACGGCCATGCTCGCCACCCGTACCAATTCTAGAACAGCCTCCTCATTGCCACCATCGGTACCACCACTGATAAAGATAAGGTCCGGCTTGGCATTCAAGATTTTGTTGATACGTGTCTCAACATCCTCTTGGTCAGACGCGCTCAGGCTGGCGGCGACATTGATATAGGTTCCGGTTAAGGCACGGTAGGCGCTGCTAATACTGACGGCGGGCATCAACCCCAACACAACCGCAGTTAACGGGCGTGGCGCACTACTGGTCGCCACCAATTCATCAACACCGCTCCCGTCATCATGTTCGGGGAAGATTAGGCTTTGCTCATCGACTAATATCCGCCCTGTAGTCTCTTGGATATGGGACAATGCCCACCCCAGCCCAATAGTCACATCGTTAAAGGGCGGATCAATGGTAGTACGCACCCGCGTTTGGGTGGTTAGCCGATATTGACCATCTACCACATCAATGAGTAAGACACGTGTATGTACCGAGCCAAAGTCGGCAGCTAAGATTGATTGGGTGGCTTGCCGTTGTTGCATCACCATCTATCCCCCAATGCGCTCTAGCAGAAATTGGATTTGATCTGCAATCAGTTGGTTAAAAATTGTCAAGCTCGTCACAATTGCGCCTGCGTATAAGGCTCCAAGGGTCACGATAATAAAGCCCTGCCCAATGGTACTTAAAACTCTAATCACCAAAACAGGGCGTGGGCTGTCTTCATTAAAGCGCTGGCGGCTAATATATTGAAAATAGATTAGGGTGCTAATGGTACCCGCCACCATCAATAAGCCATTGCCAACTTCCTCACTCCCCATGCTGCGGCCTGTTTCGCCCACCAAGGGGATAATGGTACCAATCACCGCCCCTACCAAGGCCACTCCCGTGCCGATGCCGACTAAAATCAGCACCGCAAAATTGCCGATATGAGCATAACGGGGGAGCAACTTCAGAACAAGAAAGAGGCCGAATATCACAGGGAACAGGCCCATCGCCCGTACTGGACCAGCCGCGTCACTATTACCAATGGTGACATCAAACCACGGGAGGATGACATTGGTGATTGCCGCAATCGCCCCATAGCCAGCCGCCGCACCAATTAAGACATGTACGGCAATTCGATACAGGAAATTGTCACGGATGACATAACTAAATACCATCAGGGTTAGGACAAGGCCAGCCCACCCCATGATGACATCTAACTGTTCAGGGGTCATGCACGCCGCCTCCGTAGTCCACGTAGCAGGTTAATCAGGGTTCCCAAGGTGATGATTACCGCCACCATCACCACCCCAAGGGTCATACTGTACCATTGGGATAAAGTGGGGTCTGGCAAATCACCATCGGTTTCATTAGCAGATTTCGGATTGCGTAGCTGGTTATAGCGATAGGTGTCGCGGTAGCCCGCCAGATAACCACGATAAGCTGCCCCAACATAGGCTTGGGTAAGCGGTTCAATGGCTGCTGTAACCAGCGCATACATCGGCAGGCCAACGACATCAAACTGCTCGGCCCAATTCCGCACATCCTCGGTGGTCTCACCAATAATTATGACCATCTCAAAGTCATCAGCATCGACAGTGCCAATATCAAGGTCTGTTTTCTCACCTCGGCTGTCGGTGGAGAAAATCAAGGTTGTTAGAATCTCGCTAGTGGTCAGGCCACGAATAGATGCTGCACCACCAGAGATATAGCGCAACACATAATAATCCTGTCCTGCTTCAAGCGGTGTGTCGCGCTCAATGCTGTCCAGCAACGCAGTATCACGAGCCAGCTCTTGTATCAAGTTTTGAGCATTTAAGGCCCCTAATGGGTTGGTACTCAAAACCACTGGCACTGCGCCTTGCCGTATCACATCCCGCAAGACAGCCTCCGCCAGCCCATTCAACTCCCCAGCAGCAGTAGGGCCATATTCAAAGGCTATCAGTACACGTTCTTGATTCTCAAGGGTATCAACAGCAGTCAATACAGCCTGTTGGTCAACTCCCAGTTCTTGGGTTTCGGGTGCTTCGCCAACATGTAAGCTATCGGTCAAGAACGGCCCAATCAAAGCCGCCAATAGGAGCAAAACAATCACATAACGGTCTGGTTTGCGTTTTGCCCGCTGACGACGACGACGGCGGGGTTTGGCCTCCACTTCAGCTAAGGCTTCACCTTCATCTTCTTGCCAGTCATCCGGTTGGTCAATCTCAAGAATAGCGGCTAAGGCATCTATACGAGTGGCTTGCGTAGGGGTAACCTCTAGTCCCGTTCTTGAAGCGGGTGTACCAGCCGTTGTTGTCAGTCCTACAATCCCCAATCCACCCATTACACCAGAGAGGGGGCCACTCGTTGGCATACTTTCAGACGCCGAAGGAACACTTGTCCGCTTATGTAAATTCCGTAGCTCAGTGGCTAGGTGGGTTTCTGACTGCTCGGCAAATTCAAGCTCAATGCCGCCTGCCCGTAACCTGACGGACTCTTCAGGCCGTAGTTCTGCGATGAGGTCAGGCACCTCTGCCAGCACAAGGTCTGGTTGTGCCTCACTGGTTGGCTGGGAGGCAGGTTTCTCTGATGCCGACTCTAAGGCTTGTAGCAGGTCATCATCAACCCCATCAAACAAATCCGTTAACTGTTGGGATTGCTGGGCAAGCACCCGACGGTCGCTTGGGGCTGGCACTAGCCCGCTGGGGGCTGTATGCTCCACAAAATCCAATAGTTCATCAAGTGTCCCTGAACCAGCCAAAATATCGCGGTCGGGCTGCTTTGCCGCAGGTTTCGGCACTTCAGAGGCGAAGTCCGAGAAGTCAGCCGCAGATTCATCGGTAAACTCGACTTCGGATAGGTCGCCGAGCCAATCCATCTCAGGAGCCGATTCATCCTCAAATTGGAAGGCAGTGTCTTGGGTAAGCTGGTCTTGGGCGGGTGCATAATCACGTAACCACTCTGGCACATCGCCTGTCGCTAGTTCATCCTCATCTTCACCAAGACCGAGAAAATCAAAGGCTTGCTCTTCCGTCCCTATGTCTGAGAAAGCGAACGCATCGCCGACCGCTTCAGCTTCTTCCTCAGAAGCGGTTAAGTCTGGCAACCCTAAATCATCGGACGCCATAAAATCTGGTACCAAAACATCCTGATCAGATGTCGTCAAATCAGGTAGGCCCGTCAAGTTAGGGAGACCAAAGTCTGCGGTCGAATCGACTGCTGTTGGAGTAGTCATATCAGGCAGATCAACACCGATGCCCTTGAACCAATCCGGCACATCGTCTGGCTCGGCAAGTTCAGGTTCTGGCGTTGAAGGCTGCTCCGGCTCAGGGGGTACAAAAGCCGAAATATCGGTCAATGAACCAAGGTCGGTATTCGTTGTTGCTTCTTTGATCCAGTCTGGCGCGTCCTCAAGGTTCTGCTCTTCGAGGCCCATAAACCATTCTGGCACATAGTCGGCTTTCATTTCCGCTTGAGGGGCAGGCGTTTGCGGTGGCGCATCCTCAAGGTCAGGAATGAGGATAGAAGCCAACTCATCGCCTGCGGCGTCACCAAGTTCAACATTATCGCGGAACCAATCGGGAACTTCGGCTTGAATCGCTAGTTCCTCTGCATGGTCAGTTTCATATTCCTTTTGCTCTTGAAGGCGCTCCCATGCCTCAAAGGTCAATTCATCTTCATCGACATCTTTCTTGGCCCCCAAGCGTCGAATTTTCGGCTCTTGCGATTGCGGTTCAATTGTTTCAGGCTCTTCATCAAACGCAAAGTCATCTTCGATATCAAGGAGCAATCCATCAAGGTCTTCGGGGTCAATTTCCCCTTCAAATTCGTCTAGGCTTCGCAATGGCGAAGGTTCTTCTTCAAGGGCATCTTCATCAAGCCAGTTCGGGGCAGGCGTATCATAGGTAGTATCGCTGTCTTCAAAGAACAAGCTATCGGACTCGCCAAAGCCCTCAGCATCACCGAACCAGTCCGACATCGACTCGGCATTAACAGCCCCCAAGTCGTCCATGTCAAAATCAGGTTCCTCGAAGCCCGCCTCATCTCCAAAGCTTTCAGCGCCACTTAACCAATCTGGCATCGACTCGGCACTAACTGCCTCTAAGTCGGCCAAGTCAAGGTCGGGTTCCTCAAAGCCTGCGTCATCAATCCATTGTGGATGATCCGTAGTGGGTTGGTCTTGGTCGGCATCTGCATCAGGAAAGGCCGATTCATTCAGCCACGCTAAATCATCAGCATCACCGCTTGCTTCTTCAGTGTTGCCAAGGCTTTCCCAATCAACATCACCAAGGCCAGCAGTTTGGCGTTTGGGGTCGTCGGAAATCCCTTGTCTCCAAGGGAGCGCACTTGTGACCCCAAAGTGTTCAGGGACATCATCTGCGCTGCTAGGCGGTTGTGTCCAATTGGCTTGGTCGTCGGGTGTTGAGGACGGTTCATCGTCCATGTCCCCTTTCAACCAATCTGGCAAATCGTCAAAGTTGCTCATATTCACAGCCTTTAATTGCGCGGCGTGCTTTTATAGATACGATCTTGGGCTGTTAGGATACGGATACCAACCACAACAGTACCAAGGCCCACTCCTATCAATAACCCGCGTGCGCCAGCGGTTGCTGGGACTTGTAATACCCAGTCTCGCAAGCCCGCGCCATTGGAGGAGGGGAGCCACCCCAACAACACCACCAACACAGTGATAACAAAGAGCAAGTTGCTCCATGTCACGCGGCTACGCAGCAATCGGTACGCCGCATAGACCAAAAAGAACAGAATTAAACCCGCTAGCGCCGATTCAAGGGTTATCTGCAATACTTGAAAGAGGCGTGGCGAGAGCGTTTCGCCTTTTAAATCACCTGACCAAGATTCATTTTCATCTAAAACATAAACCAATACAACGCCAACGGCTGCAAGGAGTGTAAACAGGCTATAGAGCCACCCCCGACGCAACCCCAGTAACCGTCGTAAGTGAATGGACACCAACAGATTGAAAACCCCAATCAGGAGGGCCAATGCTGCCGTGACAGCCACCAACTGCAACAGACCATCGGCAGTAGCGGCAAGCACGCCCTCATTTTGATCGAGTAAACCCAAAATGGTGATAAGTGCCAAACCTGAGATAAGTGCAGCGACTAAACTACCAGATCGTGCGCGTTGTTTTCGCAAGGCTGTACCTCTATCTATTCACCAAAGCCGCAATAATAATCGCAGCGATAATCACCCAGCGCAGGGTATCCATTGCCAATACCCGTCCCATCGCCGAGGAATTATTGGGATTGAGGTAGGCATCCCCCACAAATAACTCCTCACCAATCAATGCCGCATCGGATTGCACATAGGCGATGGCTTGGCCCTCTAATTGGGTACTATGTCCAATAAACACAGTATCTCGCCGCATACTGGTCTCGCCCACAAAAGCAATTTCAGCCCCAAACCGCCCCAGCAATAGGTGGCTAGAGATATTTTCAATGCCCTGTAAGGCTGCAATTCCAGCCCCAAAAGCCACTGACCGCTCCCCATCGGGAAACCACATTGCCGCATAAGCTTGATAGGTCTTGAAATTGTTACGTGTCAGATAGGCCCGCCGCAGGGTGTCTTGTGCCACTGCCAACCCCAAGGGGTCAGACAGGGTAACAATCGGCAGGTTTTGGGTAAAGGCTTGGCGCTCGGCAAGTTCATAGACCAAGGTTAAGGCTGCTAATGCCGTCAGTGTTGAGGCTTGCCCCACCCCTGCGCTCCCAATCGAGATATGAGCACGAGCATTGCTCTCAATGGCTGCATCAATCGCCAAAGGCATCAGTTGATAGCCTCGAATAGATCGCAACGGCAAGGGTTTGCGCCGCCGCCGTGTATATAGACTGCCTAGTACACTAGCAACAAAGGCCGTCGTTAAAAGTAGCCAGAAATAAGTTATTGTCTCACTATTCATCGTCAGCCTGCACACTTGTTAGTTGTTGGCGAAACCACGATAGCCCTCCCGGTGTTTCCAGCAATTGCGCCCAATCTTGAATACCCTCTGGGCGCACCATCAAGGCCAGCACGGGCTGTGCCATATAGAGCAATTGTGCGCCAATCATCGCCAAGGGTTCACCAACCTCCAGTAATCCTGCCAAGAGGTGGGCGAGTCCGTAGTGCTGAAGAAATTGGCCCCAGCGAATGGCGGTTGGTTCAAGTCGCTCGTGTAATTCGTCCATTGGTTGTGAGTATAACATAGCTTAAGCGATGCCAAAAATTTATAGGCCAATTCTTTGAAGTGTGATGGTGAAACTGTTTGTTTGCAAATCAAAACAGTTTATTGACAAAAATAGGCGCTTCCCCCAGAATGAATCAGATATGATTGTATTAAGTTGGCTTAATCAAGGCACTTATAGTCCATGGCAACATTCAAGCACTATGCGGTTTCACCTCAAAGCGCCGTAATTGTCTTTTACGGCGAGTTGGACGTGTCTGGCTGCCAAGGCATCGAAGGGTCGCTCTGGGCCATTATTGAACATTACCCCGGTCAGATTATTGTCCTTGATTTTACGTATGTCGATTACTTGTCCAGCTATGGGGTAGGGCTACTCGTGGAGGCTTTTGGGACGGTTACCGAGTTTGGGGGCCGCATGTCCATTAGCAACCCCCGTCCCGATGTCTATGAAACGCTTTATCTCAATGGGGCCGATTTAGTAATCCCAATCTACGATTCATATAAGACGGCCTTAGCTGATAGCCACTGGCACTAAGGCTCTACCCACATGCGCGGGGTATAGCAAATGGCCGCGTCCGCCTTTACTGCCGCTTGAGCAATCGGCAGCAATGTCTCTAGCTCAGAATAGATTCGCGCTGCCTTCTCATCCCCTAGCCGATATTCCAAATAGCCCTTAAATGTTGTATTGAAGGCATCCTGCAAGGCGTATACCGCCTGTTCAAATTCATCGGCTGGTGTATAACGCCCTAAACGCTGCACAAAGGGCTTGAGCGGCAATGCTGCATTGCGGTGAAGCGGGCTAAATAGATTAGGCTTACTGATGAGTTCCGTTAGGCCGCTAAGGTCAGGCATTGGCTCGGATAGGCTGACTTCTGGGGTGAAACTCAACTCCGCCGCAAACCGTTGACGCGGAATTTCATCATAAAAACGCTGGTCAGCTTCGGGTAGCATGGCATAGATACGCTTCATCAAGTCCACACTGGCGTCTTGGAGTTCTTGTTGGCGCGTTTTACGGTCTCCACTCACTTGCACAGGCGGTAACGGCTCACCAAATGTGACCGTGATACGGGGTCGCTTGAGACGGGCCATTTTGCTCCATACCTGATAGGTACCACCCAGCGCAACAGGCACAATGCGGGCATTAGTCGTCTGTGAAAGATAAGCTGCGCCGGATTTGACATCCTCTAGAGCTTTTTCCCATGTGCCGCCCTCTGGAAAGAGTGCCAACAGCCCATTGCCTTTTAGCACTTCCTCCATTTGCTTGATGCTCTGGCGGTCAATCGCGCCCCGCTTGGTCAAGATGAGGCCGAGATTCTCCACTATCCAATTGGCGGGCCACAGCAGCTTAAAGTCACCGGGGCCGACAATCTGCACATTCTTGGGCAGATAAACCATCATCAGCACAGGGTCATAGGTCGAGAGGTGATTGCCCGCAAATAGCACTGGCCCCTCAGTAGGGATGTGTTCACGGCCTTTGACGGTGGTGCGCGTGAAGATTTTACCGACGATGAGGGCAATCCAGCGTAAGATGCGACGCAGACGGATTTGACTCTTACTGACGTTGTTCATTGATTTTCCCATCCACGAGTACAATTTTGCGATCCAATAACTCAGCCAGTGCCGGACTATGGGTTACCACCACAATGGTCGTTCCCATCGCCTCGCGTATTTCAAACAGGGCCTCAATTACAAGCGCGGTTGAGGCTTTATCGAGATTACCCGTTGGCTCATCACAAAGCAAGATAGGCGGTTGGTTCGCCAAGGCCCGCGCAATCACCACCCGTTGCTGTTCCCCGCCCGAAAGTTGCTTGTAGGAATGATGTAACCGCTTATCTAGACCCAACATCGCCAAAAGGTCTTGGGCACGTTGCTTGGCCCCGCTCCGCCGACTGCGCGAAAACTGCATCGGCAGCATGACATTTTCCAGCGCATCAAGGGTGGGTACAAGGTTATAGTCTTGAAACACAAAGCCGATCTTCTCGTTACGCATACGGGTTAATGCCCGCTCATTGAGGTGGGTGATGTCTACCCCATCAATGATAACTTGACCAGAGGTTGGCGAATCAAGGCCGCCAATCAAGCCCATCAGGGTACTCTTGCCACTTCCTGATGGCCCTACCACTGCGACCATCTCCGCCCGTTGAATATCAATCGAGACCTTGCTGAGGATTTCGAGTTGTTGACCGCCCATTGGGAGCGATTTACAGAGGTCAATGGTTTGAATTACACTGGTTTGGGTTCCCACTCATCACCGCCTGTTATAATACCTCTATGACCACTACCATTCGATTCTATAAACCCTATGGGGTGCTGACCAAGTTCACCGATGCCGAGGAACGCCCCACCTTGGCTGATTATATCCACTTACCCGCCATTTATCCGGCAGGACGCCTTGACCTTGATAGCGAGGGTCTGCTGATTCTCACCGACCACAATGCGCTTAAAACACGCCTAACGGAGCCACGCTATGCCCATCCCCGCACCTATTGGGCACAGGTCGAGCATATTCCGGATGAGCAGGCGCTTCAACAATTGCGGGAGGGGGTCGTCATCCAAGACTATACTACCCGTCCGGCTCAAGTAAGCCTCATTGATGAGCCAGCCGACTTGCCCCCCCGTGACCCACCAATTCGCTACCGTAAAAGCACCCCAACAGCCTTTGTGCAAATTACCCTAACCGAAGGCCGTAATCGCCAAGTGCGCCGCATGACCGCAGCAGTGGGGCATCCCACCCTGCGCTTGATACGGGTAGCGGTGGGGCCGATAACTCTTGAAAGTCTCAGCCCCGGTGAATGGCAACCCCTGACACCCACCCAGCAGCGTGATTTGCTCAAGAGTGTTGGCTTAATTAAGTGACCACTGCCAGTCTTGAATCGTCTGGAATCGGTCGGCAGGTGTGCTGATAAAGCCCATTTGTACCCCATTTAAGCGGTCATCAGTGACATAAGCATAGACCGGATGATACAGCGTCAGGGCAGGCACACGCTCGGTAAAGAGTTGTTGAAATTCCCGATACAGCGCCACTCGATTGACGCCGATGGTTTCACGCCGTGCCCGTTCAATCACTTCACTAATCCGCAAATCACGCAGGCCACCATAGTTGGCCCCTTCTTGGTATTGGCTCACATGCCAAAAGGTATACGGGTCAGGGTCGGCGTAGGGTGCATAACTATACTCAACGATAGCCGTATCAAAATCGCCATCCTGCAAACGCTGACGATAGGTACTCGCATCAACCGCTTCGACCGTGACCGTGAAACCCAAATCTGATAGCTGCTGGGCAAGGTCTTCGGCAAGGGCTTCGAGTAGCCCCTGATTGACCACCAATATTGTGAAATTGCGCCGCACGCCTTCCGTCGCGGATTCTTCGGGTGTCGGCTCTTCAACCACTTCAGTGGGAATAGGGGTTGGTCCATCACCAGTGGGTGTGGTTTCAGTCGGTGGGGCGGCTGCCTCAAAAGAAACGGAGGCCAGCGTCGTCCGTGCCGCATCAGGGTCATAGGGCGGATAAAGCGCGGTGGCATCATAGGCCCATGAACCGGGGATAAGTGGACTTTCAGCGGGAATAGCCCATGCTCCCAGTGTACGTTCCACCGCACCGCGACGGTCAACCCCCCGCGCCAGCGCCAAATGCACCCGTTGATTTTGGAAATAAACCACATCATCGCGTTGCCAGTTGTAAATCAAGACCCCCACCGATGGGATGACACTCAGATGCACTGCAAGATGATTGAGGCTATCAATGCTGTCAAGCCGTTCCGTAGGGAGTTGCCCAATGCTGTTGATTTCACCTCTCGCTAAGGCTGCTACTGCCTGCTCCACTGTCGCATAGGTGCGGAACACGATACGGTCAATGGTATAGCCCGTCTGGCCTTCAGGCCGTTGGCGATAGGTAGGTGCTACCCGCAAACTAATGGCAAACTGCCCATCATCTACGTACAGATTCTCACGTTGATAGGGGCCAGTGCCAATCGGTGACAGATTAAAAGGATGGCGGTCGAGTTCGGCTACCGGATACCCGTCCAGCGCATGGGCGGGCAATATCCCGAAGCGCAGATAATCGGGGAATGAGGCCAGCGGTTGCACCAAGCGAAAACGCAAGGTGTACTCGTCAATGACGGTCATCTCAACCGTGCGCCAGAACGCCGTCAAGGTAGCATCTCCCGGAAAGTCGGGGTCACGCATGACATCAACCGTGTAGCGCACATCGTCACTGCTGAAGGGTAGACCATCTTGCCAAAGAATATCACGCCGCAACGAGAAGATATACTCCAAGCCATCCCGCGAGACATCCCACCGTTCCGCCAAATCAGGCACCACTTCCCCGTAGGTATTGATGGTTGTCAACCCTTCAAAAATCAGCGAAGTGATGTCGCGGTCAACTGGATTAAAGCTGGCAAAGAGCGGATTGAGTTTGCGGATATTGCCTACCAAGCCTTCAGTAAGCTCACCTTCCACAGGAGCCAATGAGTCGTCAACGACACCAACCGTTGGTACAGGCGTCAATATCACCGCTGGGGTGGGTGGAGGGGTGGTAGTCGCGGTGGGGTTGCTGACGACTGGTGGAGTATCTGGCCCTTGGGGGTCATCGGTTTCACGCAGGACAAGAGCGATGGTCAGCAAGATAATCGAGAACAGTAATGCCAATAGCGGCCATCGTAAGGTTTTGAGCATGGGTACGCCTTCCTTACCTTAAAGACAAAAAGGGGGTCTTGCTGGAATCAAAATCAGCAAAAACCCCCGCTTTATTCTGCTGTTCTGCTGGTCGATTAGCCAATCAGCAGTTGTAAAATCGCGTTCAAGACAAAGGCTACTGCAAAGCCAATAGTCATTTGGAACAAGGTTTTTTCCAAACCACGCCGGGTCTTTTGAATGGCACCACCGCTGGTACCACCGAATAGATTACCAAGCCCGGCACCGCCCGCCTGTAGGATAATCAACGCTATAAGGCCGACGGAAATGATAATCTGAATTACTTGCAGGGCTTCTTCAAAAACCATTGGATATCCTCGTCAATCTTTAATCGGCGCGATTATAGCAGCCTACCGCTAGAGTGTCGAGGTCACATTTCATCGCGTCCCTCTAGCGCCCGCAGCAGGGTGATTGAATCGACATACTCTAAGTCCCCGCCCGATGGCAACCCCCGCGCCAACCGCGTGACCTTCACCCCCAATGGTGCAACTTGCTGTTTAATGAACATCGCGGTAGCCTCTCCTTGCATATTGGGGTTGGTGGCGATAATCACTTCAAGGACGGTCTGCGTTTGCAGACGCTTGACCAGCTCCTTGATTTTCAAGTCATCGGGGCCAATGCCATCAACGGGCGAAATCGCACCATGCAACACATGATAGCGCCCTTTATAAAAGCCGACCCGTTCCACCGCTACCACATCCAGCGGCTCTTCAACGACGGCAATCTGACTCAAATCGCGCTTGCTGTCTTGGCAGATGGGGCAAGGGTCGTCTTCAGTGATATTGAAGCACACTGAGCAATATTGGGTTTTGGTCTTGAGGTCAATCAGCGCTTGGGCTAATGAGGTCGCCACATGGTCAGGCGCACGCAGCAAGAAGTAGGTCAGACGCGAGGCCGTTTTGGGGCCAACACCCGGCAGCCGCGAAAAGGCTTCAATCAATTGGGTAACAGAAGGTGGGACAGCTTGATTCATCAGATACCGTATCCTTGCTACTATCGTCTGATTGTAACGCTTTTTGAGGTACCCCACTATGCCATAATATGTACCTACAGGAGTAAACCATGAACCACTGGCGTCTAATTTTTGATGCATCTATCGATGGCCCCACCAATATGGCAATTGACCACACCATTCTAGAGGCCGTTGGAGCAGGTGAAGCGATGCCAACCCTGCGCTTGTATGCGTGGGAGCCACCATGCCTGTCACTCGGCTATAACCAGAACGCTGCCGAAGTTGATGAGACTCGCCTAGATACAATGGGGTGGGGTCTAGTACGCCGCGCCACTGGTGGCAAGGCCATCTTGCATACAGACGAATTGACCTATAGCATCACGCTGCCCCAAGACTCGCCCCTTGTCGCGGGCGGCATCCTTGAGAGTTATCGGCGGCTTAGTCAGGCCTTGCTAATGGCACTCAACCACCTTGGTCTACACCCCCAATCAACACCCCATGAACAGGCTGGACAAGCCACCGGAGCCGTCTGCTTTGAAGTCCCCTCTAATTATGAAATCACCGCGCAGGGACATAAACTGATTGGGAGCGCCCAAGTGCGCCGCCTGAATGCTGTTTTGCAGCATGGCTCATTGCCCCTTAGTGGGGACATTAGCCGCATCTGTGACGCCCTCGTTTTTGAGAGCGAGGCGGCGCGTGCCAGCGCCAAGCAGCGTGTCTTGGAGCGTGCTATCACTGTTGAGCGTGCCTTGGGCGTTGTGGTGACATGGGAGGCAGCCGCCCAAGCCCTTACTACTGCTTTCGCCGAGACTTTTGATGTAGAATGGATTGAAGCAGCCCTAACCTCTGCCGAGCGTCAGCGCGTTGAGCAACTGCGCCTAGACACCTACACCCACCCAGATTGGACGTATCGACATTAAAGACAAAATTCATGAATTTTTCACACTCTTTTGCATCTAAATTCTTTACGATATATAGAGGGTGGAAAAGGAACGCCAGCATGATAGAAGCCTATCAACTTACTAAATATTTTGATAAGTTTTTGGCGGTCAATGAGATTAGCTTCTCAGTTGAGCCGGGCAAGGTCTTTGCCATTCTTGGCCCCAATGGGGCGGGCAAAACAACTACTATTCGCATGTTGACCTCTATTCTCAATCCTACCTCTGGTAAGGCCACTGTTGCGGGCTACGATGTGGTTACCCAAGCCGCCCAAGTGCGGGCCAGTGTAGGTGTTTTGACCGAGCAACATGGCCTATATGAGCGGATGCGCGGCCTCGAATATCTGGACTTTTTTGGGCGCATCTACCACCTATCCGCCGAATATCGCCAAAAACGCGCCCTGCACCTGATGGAGCGCTTTGGCTTAGGCGATGCTTTAGATAAGCGCGTGGGTGAATATTCCAAGGGCATGAAACAGAAATTAGCCCTTGTCCGTGCCTTGCTGCATGACCCGCCAGTCTTGCTATTAGATGAACCGACCAGCGCAATGGATCCCCAAAGCGCTCGTTTGGTGCGCGATGCCATCAAAGAATTACGGCAAGATGCCCGCACTATTATTTTGACCACCCATAATTTACCGGAAGCTGATGAACTGGCCGATAAAATAGGAGTTATTCGGCGTGGGCGTATGATTGCCCAAGGTGATTTTGAAAGCCTCTCCACCCGTTTTGTGGGGCCACCGACAATGGAACTCCGCACCGTGCAACCGCTTAATGGCCTTGTTCAAGCGGTGGGTGATTTAGTGACTGTTACCGCAAGTGGTGACGACTATATCCTCTATACGACACCTACCCCCACCGAGACCAACACCCAAGTGCTGCGGCGTGTGTTGGATTCTGGCGTTGATGTGCTAACCCTCAGCCGCAAATCGCAGACCCTTGAAGAGGTCTATCTCCATATTGTGCAAGAAGATGAGGAGTAACCGCATGGACAGCGCAGCACAACCTGCATCCCACAGCCAGACCAATATCTCCCGCTTCGGAGACCAAGCTACATGGCGCGAAACCCTGCAAAATGCGCTCGTCATCACCCGTCGTGAAGTACGTGATAGCTTCCGAGATTGGCGCATTATCATCCCCATCTTTGTGCTGACCCTGTTTTTCCCTTTATTGGCTAACTTTGCCAGTCGTCTCTTTATCCGCTTGTTTGAGGGCTACGGGGCCGATGGGGAAAATATGGTCGAGGCGTTTCTGCCCCTTATGCCGATGATTGTCGGCTTCTTCCCTGTCAGTATCTCACTCGTGATTGCCCTAGAGACCTTTGTCGGTGAAAAAGAGCGCCGTAGCCTAGAACCCCTCCTGTCAACGCCCCTCACCAATACCGAACTGTATCTCGGCAAGGTGTTTGCCGCGACACTCCCGCCGCTGTTAGCAGCCTTTCTGGGCATCTTCCTCTATCTATTAGGCCAAATTCTCGGTTCTCAACAGTGGCGACCAGACCCCATCTTAATTGTGCAGATAGCGGCACTGACTACCGTTCAGGGGATGGTAATGGTCACTGGAGCAGTGGTTATCTCTAGCCAAACCACCTCCACGCGAGCCGCTAACTTATTGGCAAGCACTATTATCTTGCCAATGTCGCTGTTGGTGATTGTCGAGAGCATCATCATGATTCAGCCGCGCTACCGTAGTGTATTATGGTATATCACGGGCGGCTTGGTGATTGTCACCGTTCTGCTGGTGCGGACTGGGGCGCGTATTTTCAACCGTGAGGAGCTACTGGGTCGCTCAGTCGATGAGCTTAACCTCCGCTGGGCATGGCGCGTGTTTATAGACCAATTTAAAGGGAAGGGTCAGACAGGCTTTAACCTATGGCGCTGGTATCGCTACTCGGTTTTCCCCACATTGCGTAGCTTGAAACCCGCGTTATATACAATTGGCGTCGCCATCATTGCCAGCTTTCTCATGGGGTGGTATTTCTCCACTGTTTGGACGCTCCCGCTGCAAGATAGCTACGATAATCAGATCATTCTCAACAATCTCCGCGATTTTTGGGAACAAGCCTCGCGTGACCCCACGTGGGTTGGGGCTGCTATTTCACAAAATGTGCGGGTACTATTAGTAGCCTCTTTCCTCGGCCTGTTTACATTTGGGGTATTGGCGATACTGGTTGTCATTATCCCTTTTAGTATCCTTGGGTATATACTGGGAAACATCACCTATGCAGGGTTACGGGTTACCCCTTTTATCTTAGCAATCGTAACTCATGGGGTCTTTGAAATTCCTGCCATTGTGATTGCGGGGGCAGCAGCATTAAGGGCTGGTAGCGTTATCACTAGACCCCCCAACGAGATGACCGTCGGTGAGGCATGGTTACGTGCTATTGCAGATATGGTCAAACTGGGTATTGGTCTAGTGCTACCATTACTTATCATTGCTGGTATTTTGGAAGTCACGGTCACCCCGCGTATGGTTGAACTAGCCATCAAGATAGGGTTTTAAAGCAATGGCACGTTTAATTATTTTGGGGTCAGCCGCAGCCGTGTCTGATGCCGACCATGACAATACCCATTTTGTGCTGCAAGGCCGCAATAGTGTGGTGTTGGTAGATTGTGGGTCGAATCCCGTGGTGAAGTTACGCCGCTTTGGAATCCACTACAACCAACTCACCGATATGATTTTGACCCACTTTCATCCAGACCATGTGTATGGTGTCCCAATGCTCTTAATGCACATGTGGCTATTAGGACGCCGCAAACCCTTGCGGGTACATGGTCTACACCATTGCATAGAGCGCACTGAAGATTTGATGTCCGCTTTTTCGTGGGATGATTGGCCTCAATTTTTTCCGGTAGCGTTTCATCGTGTGGCCCATCGCCAGCAAACCGAAATTCTGGACAATGCTGACTTTCGGATTACTGCATGGCCTGTGCATCATTACCAAGTACCGACAATGGGTCTCCGCATTGAGTGTAAAGATTCCGGTAAAACGATAGGCTATTCATGTGACACTGCTCCTGTGCCTAATGTGGTTGAAATTGCACGCGGGGTCGATATGCTTATTCATGAGTCAACGGGATCTGACCCCGCTGGACATTCAAGTGCCGCCCAAGCGGGCCAAATTGCGGTACAGGCTGGGGCCAAGCGTCTCGTATTGGTGCATTATGAGGTATGGGAACGTGACCCAACGCCGCTGCTTGATGAAGCACATCAGGTGTATCATGGCCCCATCGAACTTGCGTCTGATTTCAATGTTTATGATATTTAGCAAGAAAGGCTTGCGGTCATGTCTGATACCAGCAAATCGCTTCCAGTAGCTCCTCCGCCCTCCTTACCAGAGGAAAACCCAATTCATGCGGTAGGTACTGCCAAACGATGGGGATGCCCTCGTTGTGGCTCCCATGATTTAGCGGCAGGTTATGTTGTCGATCAAGGGGATGAATTCCATTATGTATACCTTGCCCCGCGTCGTCTCAAGTTGCGTCGGTTGCGGAATATGCTGCGTCCCCAGCGCCATTTGACGAAGGTAGACGCAGACGTTTGTCGTAATTGCGGAATGGTTATCCTTCAAATTAACATTCAAGATTTTATGGATGCTGAAGAGCGCTTTGGTCGGAGCTAAGTGTGTCTGAACGTGACGTGCGTTATAACCCTAGACAAGATTATTATGAGATTTTAGGCATTCCAGATAGTGCTGATCAAGACACTATCCAACGGGCCTTTCATCAGCTCGCCAAACTTCATCATCCAGATTTGAACAAAGAAGAAGCCTCTAAAGAACGCTTCCAGCTTATCAATGATGCCTACAGTGTACTGCATGAACAACGCCTCAAAGACATCTATGATATGCAGCGCTGGCCCTATATTATGCGGCAAATGGGCAAAGGGGTTGAACATCAGGAATTTAGGCCACCCCCAACCATTACCCAGTTGCGTCGTGAGCGGACACCATCGTACCAGAGACCTATTGAACCTATTGTTATGCCGGGAGAATGGCTTAACCACTATGGCTTAGGGGCCGCCCGTCCGCTATATGTTGCCTTCGTGAATATCATGGCAACCCCCTATCGCTATATTGTCATTCTGCTAGGGGCGGCAGTGTTGATTAATGCACTGGTGATTCTTGCGGGGGTCTTCATATCTGCCTCTGGAGAGGATAACACTACCATCGATGCCGCAATCCCACAAAATACAGATGATTCGATTGCGTCTAGTGTTATCCCAACTCAAACACTTGCCCCCACCGTGACGCCTATTCCTTCACAGGCCATCAATGATTGTGGGGAATATATCGACATTTACTCACCGCGCTTAGGAAGCGTCATTTACACCGAAGATTTGCCGCTGGCAATTGTGGGGCGTCTCAATCATCCAGATATGTTCACCTATCAGGTTGAGGCTATTCTTGCGGATCGGAGCCTTGCTGCATCAGTGTTTCTACGACCACCAAGCCTTGAACGCGACAATGCAGTTATCAATCAACCCATCGCATGGTTGACCCCACTTACATATCGCATCTCTGGCCGCTATGAAATCCGAGTAACGGTATTCGCTGCTGACCAGAGCATACTGGGTACTTGTTCGCTAATTATCTACCGCGCTTAAAGTAGGGCGCGGAGTGCTTCGTACATTGAGCGTGAATCTTGAGATGGTGTAATGTTGAATTTTTGCTTTAGGGTTTTCTCAAGGCGCTGATATTGTTCAATTGCAAGCCGGATATGACCCGCGTCGGCATGAATTTGCATAATATTTCTATGGACATCTTCACGGTCAGGGCGTTCACTCAAGGCACGGTTATAGTAGCATAATGAGCGATTGCGTTCTCCCAATGCTGCATGTAAACGACCTAATCCGATTAATGCCTGTACGAAATAATCCCGCAACTTTTCCCGTTTAGCAACAACCCAAGGCATATCGACATCGGGAAGATATTCGTGGCGATACAGTTGAACGGCACGATAATAGTGGCTAGGCGAGAGCGTTTCGCTTTGAATCGCAAAATCCATATTGGCTTCAAATTCACGGGCATCATAAAGGACATTGACACGTGGTGAATGGATATAGAAACCGTTGCTATAGGCGGTAATTTCATATCCTAATTTTTCGCTGATTTTGCGCTTCGTCACATGAAATACATTGGTTGCTTCTTTAATACCCAGATGCGGCCAAAATACTTCAAAGATGTCATTTCTCGTTACCATTTGATGTTCTATAAAGTAATAGCACAGCACTCTAGGCAACGAACCGTCCCATGATGTAACAATTCGTCCATCGCTGAGTACCCGTGTACTACCAGACAAGGACTGAAACTCGATTTGGCCCTGTTGATTATCTTGTCTAAAAATCCCATCACTAACAGCAGTTTCTTCCCCTATTGCACGTGCATGACCATTGAGAATCAAGTCATTCCACGGTGTCTTAGTTAACTCTCTACCATTAATGACAATTTGAGCGTGGGGAGGCATGCGCTGCGCGAGTTCATTGAAGAAAATATCAACTGCTTGGCTATCATGCTGAACATAATCGAATTGATCAATCACCAATATATAGGGATCAGACCGGAGTTTAGCAAGGTCTGCCGCAAATCCTACTGCCCAATCTCGCGGGTCATTGCTTTCGTCAATACCGTAATTGGTGTCATACCCAAAATCATCTGGAAATTGATAGTCTGCAACGAGACGTTGTAGCATTTCATAGAGAAAGGTGTCTTCTGTCGAAAGCGGAAAATAGTAAAGCGGGCTGGTGTTATGTCTCAACACCAAGCTTAAAATCGCGGTACGATTTCGATGCCGTGGATAAGTTATGAGAAATGGAACATCGGACGCAAGACGACTCTTTATGTCGTCCTCGTCCAAACCGACTAGACTATTTAAGATATGCATTTGTGTTATCCTAATCCTATTTAGATGTCTATCAAAACTCTATTGGGATGTAAGACACCCATTAAAATTCGTTTATCAGATATAAATTTCTCCATTATAATCATTCTACTTTAAAACACAAGCCATAGGAAGTTAGAATGCTTAAACAAACCCATATTCACTTTGTTCGACATGGATATGTCCATAATCCTAATAAAATTCTTTATGGGCGGTTACCCCGCTTTCGCCTAAGCACACAAGGAATAAACCAAGCCCGAGCCGCTGCCAATCATTGTGCAAATTGTTCGATTACACAAATCTACACCAGCCCGATGTTACGCGCAAGACAAACCGCAGCAATCATTGCTGAACCTCACGCATTACACGTCTCTCAGTCCTCGCTCCTTAATGAAATTTTGACGAGTTACCAAGGACATCCCCTCACCGAGCTTGAAAAGATCGATTGGGAGTTCTATACCAATGTCCAACCCCCTTATGAGACCCCTGATGATATTGTTAAACGGGTAAAGGCTTTCTTTACCTTTGCCCGAAAGCGCCACCCTAATCAAGAGGTGATTGGCGTCACACATGGGGATATTGTTTGTTATGCAATGATTTGGTCGTTGGGATTGCCCCTAACAGGTCAGTCCAAACGTAAAATTGTCGAATTGGGAACCGATGGCTACCCCGCAACGGCTTCTATCACTACTTTCGAGTTCCAAACCGATGACCCCGATGAAGTTCCTACTTTTACATACGTCAAACCTTATTGAGGAGTTCCATGTCAGACTGTATTTTCTGCAAAATCGTCGTCCGCCAAGCACCGGGTAGTATCGTCTATGAGGATGATACGACACTTGCCATCATGGACATTCACCAACCGACGACCCACAAGGTACTCATTATCCCACGCACCCATGCTGTGATGATTTATGACTTATCCGATGACCAAGCGGCGGCTATTATGCAACTTGCGGTTAAGATAGCGCGGGTTCAGCGTGAGGTTACGCAGTGTGAGGGCTTAAGTATTTTTCAGTCAAACGGCTCAGTAGCTGGTCAGGATGTGTTCCACTATCATTTACATTTGCTGCCGCGTTTTGCCAAGAACGACCACCATCAAGACAAGCGCGAGGCCTTCCCACCTCGTGAAACACTTGACCGTATGGCGGCGGATTTACGTACTCGGCTAGAGTTTACTGCCAGCGAATAGGGCCAGACAAGCCACCCGCTGGCGTTATTTCGCGGGATGCGCCGCTGAGTTCCACTAGCCATGCTCGCCGACTCAAGCCGTCATTCGTGACCACCAGCAACGCGGTACGCTCATCATTCCAAAGCGCATCTTCAATAGCTCCCACCATTGTGGTTGTGGCACGCAGTTGGGGCACACCGTTGGGCCACATCACATATAGATTATGTGGCCCAGTGGGGCTACTACTGCCTAGCAGGGCGATTTGCCCGTTGCTGATTTCAGTGGCCGCACTGACATAGGAAGGGCTGGTAATTGTAAAGGGGACAAAGGTCTGAGTATAGTCCAAGTAGATACGCCCAAACGCTGGCAGGCCGTCAGTGCGAAAGCCGCTGACAATCACCGATGCACTATCGAGCGCCCATGTCCCCATCGAATAAGGCTGTTCATGATAGCCTTGATTGGGATTCCAAGGGGCAGGCTCAACGGGTAAGAAGGTTAGTGTTTGGCGTCCATTGGTGAGATCCGTGAACAGAATCAACAGCACTGTGTTGTTGGGCGACCACATGATGTGAATTGCTTGGCGGTTGTCTTCATGGGCAATCTTGAAGGCCCGCGCCAAAAGCGTATCATAAACCCACACCCCATAATCATATTGCTCCCCACTATATCCTTCAGGGTCATTACCAATGGCGTTAATGATAAACGCAACATAACGACCATTAGGCGACCATCGAATCTCCCGAATTTGACGCAAGGGCCGCAAGCCGTTATCACCCGATGGGTTAATCGTCAAGGGATTGCCGTTGATGTAAAGCTGGTTGTTGGCGGTAAAATACTCGGCCCGTTGCCCCTCATCCGTGATGTCATAGGCATAGGCCGCTGTCGTTATGCCATCCAAACCGACATATTGCGCTCCATTGTAATAAGCGATGGCATTGTTGTTGATGGTACCCACTCCCGTAAAGCCAAAGGGCGTTGGTGACGAAAAATCTGGAATGGGTAACAGGGTATTGGTTGGTCGAGCCGTCTCAGTTGCACGCGGGAGGGGTGTCCCACCTATTCCTATCCCATCCAAGGGCGTGGCAAGTGTCACCTCTAGGGTTGGCACCGCGACAGGTGTACCCGTATCGGTTCTGACAATGGCAATCGTTGGCGCTTGGGGCAATGCCGTAGCTGAGGCGTTGAGCGTGGCGCTTGGTGCAGGTGTATTCGATGGCCCCACCGTTGGCAGCAAGGTGGGTGATGGGCGCAGGGTATTGGTGGGTATCTGGCTCGGCGTGGGACTGACTGTTGGTGAGGATGTCACAGTTCGGGTTGTGGTGCGTGTCAAGGTACTCGTCAGGGATGGTGTGCGTGTTGCAGTCAAGGTTAGCGTGGCTGTCCGTGAGGGAGTACGGGTTGCACTGGCGGTCTGCGTGGGTGTTGCACTGGCGGTCTGCGTGGGTGTTGCACTGGCGCTCGGTGTCCGCGATGGTGTTTGGGTTGCGGTTGATGTGGCGGTCGCCGTCTGTGTCGCGCTGGCCGTTGGGGTATTCGTTGCGGTGTTAGTCGCGCTCGGTGTCGCAGTTAATGTAGCGGTCGCGGTATCGGTTGGTGTCAGAGTCTGTGTCGCGCTGGCCGTTGTTGTAGCTGAGGGGGTAAAAGTCAAAGTCGGCGTCGGCGTTGATGAAGGTGTAGAGGTCTCAGAGGGCGTCAGGGTCGGTGTATTTGTCCACAGTAGGGCTATCTCGGTTTCATTCATCGTTGGGGAAGGCTGTACCGTTGGCGTGCGGTCAACATTGGGTGTGACATCGCAGGCCGCCAAACCAAGCATCAATCCGCCAATAATTGCACCTAATAGCCAACCCCGTCCCATGTCCTGTCCTTTCCGACGCCCCCATTGTACACCGAATCAGGTCAGCGTAGGGCAGACGCCTCTATAGCGATTAGTTGCCCAACCTGCTATCCTTATGGGGCGGAGGGCCTAACACAGTGGACAACTATACTGACATATACTGCATTATTGGCGCGGGCGCGTCTGGGATTACCGCTGCCAAGAACCTCAAAGCAGCAGGCATCCCTTGCCATGTCTTTGAACGCGAGGATGAGGTGGGCGGCAATTGGTATTTTGGCAAACCCAATAGCAGTGTCTACCAATCCACACACCTAATTTCATCCAAGCCGCTTTCGGCCTATACCGATTTTCCTATGCCTGATGATTACCCCGATTATCCCAATCATGAGCAGGTCTTGGCCTACCTCCGCAGCTATGCCCAACACTTCGGCATTTACGACCTCATCACCTTCAACACCAGTGTTGAACGCCTTGAACGCGATGAGGAGGGCTATTGGCTGGTCAGTCTGAGCGATGGCAGTACACGGCGCTATAAAGGGGTGATTATCGCCAACGGTCACCACTGGCACCCCCAATATCCCCATATTGAAGGTCACTTTGACGGCACGACCCTCCACTCCGCCGATTACAAAACGCCTGATATTTTTAAGGGCAAGCGAGTGCTGGTCATCGGCGGGGGTAATTCCGGCTGTGATATTGCGGTGGATGCCGCCCATGTCGCCGCCAAGACCCTCCATAGTATGCGGCGTGGCTATCATTACATTCCCAAATATGTCTTTGGCAAACCCACTGACCAATTTGCCGAGGTTGCTATCCGTCTTGGTACGCCGCGCTTCCTACAACGCCTTTCATTTGCCCTGATTATTCGTGGTATTCTTGGCACTCCGCAGCAATATGGCCTACAAAAGCCCGACCACCACTTGCTCGAAAGCCACCCTACCGTCAACTCCCAACTGCTGTATCATGTGGGGCATGGTGACATCACCCCCAAACCCCATATCCAACGCTTCAATGGCTCACAGGTCGAGTTCGTGGACGGCACCTCTGAGCAAGTCGATATAGTCGTCTATGCCACGGGCTTCAATATCACGTTTCCTTTTATCGACACTGCCCATCTCAACTACCGCGATGGCAAGCCCCATCTATTCTTGCAGGTTTTCCACCCCGATTATGACAATCTGTTTGTGGCGGGCCTCATCCAGCCCGATAGTGGGCAGTTTTGGCTGGTCGATTATCAATGCCAGTTGATAGCCCGCCTTATCCAGAATCCCAACCACGCGGCGGCCTTCCGTGCCGTGAAGCGTGGCCCAGCGCCTGATATACGCGGAGGTCGCAAACTTAACACTGAGCGCCACTTTCTGGAAGTGAACCACCACCTATACCGCAAAACCCTCTTGCGTTTCCTCAAGGAGTATCGATGAGCTTTACCCAAAGCACCCGCTATCAACGCTGTCAAGCCATCTTTGACCGTGCTTACCCTGATTTTCGCAATGCAGGCCAACGCTATCATGACCATATAGCCGCCATTATCCAGCCAACCAGCCGCGTCCTAGATGTCGGATGTGGGCGCATGAGTTTGGCAGCCGAGGCCCTCCAGCAAGCCCAGCACCTGATAGGCATTGACCTTGTTCATGAAGATTTGCAGCACAATCCATTGGTGCATGGGGCAGCCGTTGCAACCGCTAATCATCTTCCCTTTACCAATGGCAGCTTTGATGTAGTGGTTAGCCAGTGGGTGGTCGAACACTTTGAGCAGCCGCGTGATGCCTTTCGTGAGATGAGCCGTGTCCTGCGTCCGGGGGGGCATCTGGTATTCCTAACCACCAACGCCAATAACTACATTCCCCTTGTGAGCCGCTTGGTGCCTGATCGCCTGCAAAAGACGCTCATTCAACGCCTTTTGCGCCGTCCCCGCCATGAATCATTCCCGACCTTTTACCGCGCCAATACCCGCCGTGCCGTGCAACGACTGGCAAGCGAGTCGGGTTTACAAATCAAAGAGGTTGACTATATCGCCAACCCCTTCTACCTTGCCTTTAATGTCGGGACTTTCCGCCTAGCCCTTGCCTATGAAAAACTAACCGACTGGCGACCCCTTAACGCGCTCAAGCTCTACCTGCTGGCAATACTCTACAAGCCAGAGTAAATCTCTACCAAGCGCCGCCACACTTCCTGACGACTGAGAGTCTCGACTTCAGTGCCATCACGTCGCTTCCATTCGACGTTCTCACCTGTGCGCTTGGAGACCACCAACCGCACCGGAATGCCCACCAAATCCGCATCGGCAAACTTAATCCCCGGTGACTCGTCGCGCTCATCCCAAAGCACCTCATAGCCGTCGGCTTGCAGCTTGGCATACAAATCAGCGGCCTGCTCCTCTCCGCCACGCAGCGAGATAAGATGAACGTGGAAGGGCGCAATGCTGGGCGGCCAAATCACCCCGCGCTCATCATGATAAACCTCAACCACCGTCGCTAAGGTGCGCCCTAGGCCAATCCCATAGCAGCCCATATAGAGCGGTTTATCTTGGCTGTCTTGGTCGGTAAAAACCGCCCCCGCCATCTTGGTGCTATAGTGATAGCCAAGTTGGAAGATATTGCCGACTTCTATGCCGCGCTTTTCGATGAGGCGTTGTTGCCCATCGGCGCTGAGGTGGTCGGGTTGGGCCATCGCAATATCCGCCAACATTTCGCAGGTGAAATCGCGCCCATAATTGACATTGACCGAGTCGGTGGTTAGTTCCTTTTGCCCGCCGATGAAGTTCCGCACGGTGGTTAGTGAATAATCCCCAATATAGCGCGCCCCTTCATGCCCCCATGAATGCACCCAGCCGCGTTGGGTGCCAATCCGTGCGAGGTCGTCGTCGGTGGCTTCTTCCAACAACCCCACCGCATCAATCGCGTGTTCCAGCTTGGCCTTATTCACATCCAAATCACCGCGAATGCCCGCAATGATGATGTCCCCCGTGACGACATGCCGATAGACCACGTTCTTCAGGTAATAGGCACGCGGCAGACTATAGTGCTTTTCGTTGTCGTCCATCGTCTTAACCCATTCGGGCTGCTCGATGATTTGGAACGGCTTGAGTTCATCATTGGGGTTAATCAACTCGCGTTGGAAGGTCGCCACGTCTTCATGGGCGGCATAAGCCCCATCTTCCGTGACCAAGAAACGACTTTCACCCATCTCATGCTCGACCACAAACTCATGGCAATACTCCCCGCCAAAATAGCCATTGTCGGCCTCGACCTCTAGGGCGTCTAATCCCATGCGGCGGAAGATAGCATGATAGGCTTGGGCCATGCGCTGATATTCGGCCTTGAAGTCCTCGGCATCCCGATGGAAGGAGTAAGCATCCTTCATGACAAACTCACGCATCCGCAACAGGCCGCCCCGCGCCCGCAGTTCATCGCGGAACTTGGTGGAGAACTGATAGATATTGAAGGGCAAGTCGCGGTAGCTCAGTTGAAATTTCCGCACCACATCAACCATCATCTCCTCGGCGGTCCCGCCCAGCGCAAAGGCCGCCCCGCGTCGGTCAGTGACGGTCATCAATTCGTAGCCCGCACTCTCAGCACGGTTGGTCTCTTGCCAAAGCTCCAAGGGGTGTAGAGTGGGGGTTATCATCTCTTGAGCGCCAGCCTTGTCCATCTCATCCTTGATAATGGCGCGGATTTTCTCATGGACACGCCAGCCCAAGGGCAGAAAATAATAACGACCCGCCACCGACTCGCGTATAAAGCCACCCTTGATGAGCAGTTGGTGGCTAATTAAGCGGGAGCCACCTTGTTGCTCCCCAAAGGTGGTTTTGCCGAATAATTTTGAATAGCGCATAACTCAAGCCTCTCCTGATATGCTGATAAAAATAAAAATCCCGAACACCAGATGGGTTCGGGATGGGAGTGCCGTGTAGGTCGGTCTAGCTATCCAACACAAAGTACCCCTGCCGAACCCTGATGGCTCGGTGGCGCAGTATTTGGTGGGGTAGGGATAAAACTGACCATAACGCGATTCTAAGAATTCCTTCTACAGTTGTCAAGCATCTGCGATTCACTTATAGTTGTGCTAAGTTCTTGAGGTGTAGAATCAATGGCAGAACCCAGATCACTTTCCTATTTTGTGCCCGGTTCCAAACTTGGCAAATACGAGATTAAAGGCCTGTTGGGTCGCGGTGCAATGGCCGAAGTGTATCGCGCCACCAACCCTGCTCTCAACCAAGATATTGCTATCAAAGTTATGAACCCGACCATGATGGAAAGCAAAGAGGGCGCGGAACGCTTTCGGCGTGAAGCCCAAGCCATCGCCCGCCTGAATCACAACCATATTGTGCGAGTCTATGACTTTGATGTCCAAGATGGCGTTCACTACATGGTCATGGAGTTGCTCGAAGGCCATACCCTGCGCGAGATGATTTTGCAGAGTGCGGGCGGTCTGCCCCCTGACCGTACCCGAGCTATTTTCAAGCAAATCGCGGATGCCGTTGGCTATGCCCATCAACAAGGCATCATTCACCGTGACATCAAGCCTTCCAACGTGGTCATGGTGGGAGAACGGGCTGTTTTAACTGACTTTGGCCTTGCACGGCTGAGTGGGCAATCCCAATTGACCGCAACAGGTGTTAGCTCCGGAACCCCCGCTTATATGTCGCCAGAGCAGGCATCTGGTGCTGAAGTCACCGAGCGCTCTGATATTTACGCGCTGGGAATTGTCCTATATGAAATGGTCACAGGTGAAGTACCTTTCAAAGGGGATACCTTTGCCAATGTGCTGGTGCAGCACCTCCAAAGCATCCCCCGCTTACCCAGTGAAATCACCGACCACCATGTTGAACCCAATGTTGAGGCTGTCATTCTGCGTGCCCTAGCCAAAGACCCCGCTTTACGCTTTGCCTCTGTTGCCGAGATGGTGGCCGAACTTGACCAAAAGCTCGACCAACTCCCCCCCGCTACCAGCCAATTCCGCAATGCTGAATTTCGGCAAATCTTAACAGCAGCACCCAAAGAAGACCCAACGGTGATGTTAGCCAGTCAACCGGGTACCCAAGTTGCGGTCAGTAAGACCACCGTTTACTTCCAGCGCAATGTACTCATAGCGTTGGCAGCCATTGTAGGGTTGTTACTGGTAGTGGTCGCTTTATTGGTAATGGAATCGAGAAACACAGACGAAGACAACGACACCGCGCCCGCCGCAGACATCCCAACAGCACCCGATGGCATGGTCTATATTCCCGACGGCACCTTTCGGATGGGGTCAGCTGGCGGAGATAGCATTGAAGGGCCTCCTCACCAAGTCTCACTCTCGCCTTATTTCATCGATCAGCAAGAGGTCACTAACGCAGATTATTATGCCTTTGTACTAGACACGGGCTATATCGAGCCAGCCTCATGGGAACGCAGCGAGACCTCACAATGGAATATCGACGGCGACGGGGTCTACGTTGTTGGCACTTTTGAGAACCGCTTTGTTTATAACGGTCAAGGCATCGAGTTCTATGAGGATGGCACCATGACCGTTGACCTCAATGCCGATGATGAAACGGGGCTAGTAACAGTCGAATTTACAGGGACTATCCATCCCGAGGCGGGTCTTGCCATCACGGGCGACATCCGCATTGAGCATCAGGTCTTTGAGGCCAGCAATGACTTTCATGAAGGGGGTGTTGGCGACCATGTGCTAATGCACGGAGACAGCGGTCAAGAGAGTCCTATTTGGCCGCGTTTGGTATCTGCCGTTGCCACATGGGGCAATGCCGATGTCTATGTCAATGATGAATTGCTGTATAGCGGCATCGGCGCTCATATGATGTTGACCCCCGGCGTGCATGATAGCCAACAACAAGTCCTACTTGGTGATGGTATGACCTGTTGCTATTCACGCAACAATCCCGCTGATGGTTATGTTGACCTCAGCACCCAAGAACTGATTTTGATGTTATTTGAAGGGGCCGCCAGTGGCGCTTATGGCAGTGCTAATGAGCAACCCGGCAATATCGGTGCGCCTACCCGCGACGTTTGGATTAACCTCTATTCTAAAGAGGTGCGGGTGCGCCAGCGTCCCGAATCAGAAGTTGCGACATTTTCTGTTGGCACGGATAATCACCCGGTAACAGGGGTCACATGGGAAGGCGCAGTAGCCTATTGTGAATGGGCGGACAAACGTCTCCCCACTGAGGCCGAATGGGAGTTTGCGGCACGGGGCGATAGTGGACGCCAATATCCTTGGGGCGATGAACGTACTGTTAATGGTGTGGTTCCCGCCAATGTGGGGCAAACTGGGATTGAATTTGTTGATGTTGGCCTTTATCCTGATGGCAAGAGCGCCTTTGGCCTCAATGACATGGCTGGCAATGCGTGGGAATGGGTCAATGACTGGTATGCTGAAGACTATTATGCCTCCAGTGAAGGGGTGATTAACCCAACAGGCCCACTATCAGGGACGCAACGCATACTGCGGGGTGGTGGCCCAACTGAGCGCAATCCAGTTGGGACTACTGAATTTACTACGACTGCCCGCCTACCCGCGTTACCGGATACAATCGACTTAAGTTTTGGCTTCCGTTGTGCAATGGATAGGGTTGATGAATAAGCAATGGGCGCGGTTAGCGCTAGGGGGGATACTATTGGCGGCAGGTTGGGTCTGTATCAACCTGTCGCCAATTCATGTTTCAGCGCAGGATTTCCCAACACCAACGCGCTTTGTCCCCACTATTCGCCTGAGCCTGCCACCAATCCTAAGTCCAACAGCCACCCCTTCACGGACGTTTCAGCCTTCTGCAACGTATACCCCCAGTCGCACGCCTACCACCACACCCAGCCTAACGCCTAGCTCAACATCGACATCAACACCAAGCCCAACCCCTAGCGCAACCTTTACACAAACGCCAACCTTCACCGAAACTTTAACCGCCACTCCATCGACCACTGAAACTCCAAGCCAGACCCTTACCCCCAGCATAACTTTGACACCCTCCGTCACCCTCACCGGAACCCAAACGGCCACCGCGACCTACACCGCCAGCGTCACCCCTTCCGCTACACCTAGTGATACCGCCACCGCCACTGCCACGCCCACCGATACCGCAACGGCCACCCTGACCTACACCCCAACGCTCACTGCCACACCGACGATTACCCTGACTCCCACCGCAACCGATACGCCGAGCATCACGCCAACCCGCCCGCCACCAGTGGTAGAGCGCACCCGCCCCGCTGAAGGAAACAGCACCCCAAGCCTATCGCCATTCCTGCTGGTGGGTGGTGTACTCTTGACGCTCATTGCTGGAGGCTATATGGTCATGTATGCACGCCGAGCAGCAGCGCTAGACCGCTATGCTGGTGGTTTTGTGTTGTATCATTGTCCTGCTTGCCAAGAGGGTATCTTGAGTATTGAGGAGCGGGTAGACCGACTGTTAGGTATTCCCCGTGTGAAACGGACTGTGCGCTGTGATACCTGTCGCTCCGTTTTACGTGAAGTCGGTAACCGTCGCTGGCGTTATGCTATCGACCCCGCGGTAAACCCTGATCTTTATGAGGCATTAAATAATCAGGTAGTACACGAGCAAGAACTCATTGATTTGTCGCCCGATAGCCATTTTGCGGCACCGCACTATATTGACGAAGGATAATATGACACCAGTAACACCTTGGTTTCAAACCAATCTTGGGATGCGGGTTTTGACTGCCGTGGTTGGAGGGCCGCTGGTCATTGGCCTGATTCTATACGCATGGTGGACAACCGCGCTGGTCATTGTTGGCGCAATTGGGCTGGCCGCCTTTGAATATGCCTATATTGTCCACCAACAACCCAGTATTAGCTGGCGCAATATCCTGTTTGGAGTGGGTTATTTTACCGCACCTTTGATGGCAACCTTGTGGCTGCGGAGTCTAGGCTATGAGTGGTTTTTGGTATTGATTGCTGGGTCATGGGCGACAGACGCTGCTGCCTATGTCTCGGGACGGCTCTTTGGGAAGACCCCCTTTGTGCCGCGTATCTCCCCTAAGAAAACATGGGAAGGTGTCATGGGTGGATTTAGCTGCGGGGCATCAGCGGTAGTGGCAGTTGCAGCTATCACGGGTCTGCCTATTCGCTGGGATGTTATTTTGCTGGCGGGCTTAATCCCCATTGCCACCATTCTAGGCGATTTGTTAGAATCAAAAATAAAGCGACGCTTCAAGGTCAAAGATTCTGGTCATATTCTACCCGGTCATGGAGGCATGCTTGACCGTATTGATGGCATTTTGTTGGCGGCACCCTTGGCAGCCTTGATTGTTGCGCTTTAGGAGGCATCATGGAAATTTTCGGGATAGGAACCGCCGAGTTCCTTTTAGTAGCACTACTGATATTGATTATTGCTGGCCCACGCCGCAGTGCAGTATGGGCGCGGGAGGCAGGGCGCTATGTCCGCCAGTTCCGCATTGCATGGCAAAAAATGATGGATGAAATGACCAAGGATTTAGGCGAAGACGGTCAACAAATTCGCAAAGCCGCCCAAGATTTTCAACGGGTGACCAGTGACATCCGACGCGCTACTTCAGCCCCTAATCTGGTTGGTGAAGCTGTTAAAATTGCCGAGAAGGTGGAGCAGAACCGCAAACCCACCACTAGCGCCACTACTGAGCGTGATGAGGAAGCAAGTGGCGCAGATCGCTACAGTGCATGGCAATACACCCCCGACGCTGCCGAAACCCCACCCGCCGATAGTGATACCGATAGCGTGAGCTAACCTGCCGACCAACTCCGCAAATACAGAAAATCGTGACCGAGCGTGCGTCCGCTCAGTTTGGCGACATTCGGCACTGTGCGCTTGTAATGGTTGCGCCGCACCCGTTGCCACACATTCTCAATGAAGCGTCGCTCAAAACCCGCTGCCACACATTCCTCAACCGTATAGCGCAGGTCTACCAAGAGATAGAGCGCTTGGTCAGCCATGTCATAGGTATAACCCAATTCACCCTCATCAGTTTGACCTTCCCACAGATCAGCAGACGGGGCCTTGTCGATAATCGGCTGCGGCACACCCATCGCCTGTGCCAATTGACGGACTTGGTTTTTGTACAAATCGCCAATCGGCTGAAAAGCTGCTGCGCTATCACCAAATAGAGTGGTATAGCCCAATAGTGCCTCGGTCTTATTGCTGGTACCCGCCACCAAGCCATTGAATGCCATTGACTGGTCGTATAGCACTATCATGCGTTGGCGAGCCATGACGTTGCCACGTCGCACGGGCGTCATATCCGGAAAGCGCTCCATCAATGGGTCAACCATCGGGCTAATGTCCACTTGGTCATGGCGAATACCGAGGTGTTCGATAACTAAGGTGCCATCCGCGAAGCTGGTCGGATTGGAGGTACTGTGCGGCATCTGTATGCCGAGGACGTTTTGCGGCCCAAGTGCCTCGGCTGCAATGAAGGCACTGAGAGCCGAGTCAATGCCGCCGCTGACCCCCAACACCACCCGCTCAAAGCCATTGCGCTGGACTTCATCGCGGACAAAGCGCACCAGAATATCGCGGGCGAGGGTGGTATTAATCTGCAAATACTCTAAAAAACGTTCCATCATGCCACCTAGTTGGGTCGTTCACCAAGGACAACGGGTACATCCAAGGTCTGATTATCACGATACACCGTTAGGGTAATTAGGTCACCGGGCGAGGTGTTCTGCACCAGATATTCCAGCAAATCATCAATATCGGTCACAGGCTGTCCATTGACCGCAATAATAATATCGCCCCCAATCCGCACCGGTATCCCGCGAATACTAATGACATCTTCAGCATTGCCGCCCCGCAGACCTGCTTGAGCGGCGGGTGAGTTTTCAATTACTGAACTGACTAGCACCCCATTGCGAATCGGTAGCCCCAACACCTCAGCGACCGCGTACATGCTCACACCGGGGTCTTCCAGTGGTTCAGCGCTGATGCCCAGCCAAGGATAGGTAGCAACCCCGCGCTCAATCAACTGTGGTACCACCCGCAAAATAGTGTTGACGGGTACTGCGTAAGCAATTCCTTCAAAGAGGCCTGAATCGGAGCGAATGGCGGTTGCAATGCCAATCACGCGACCTTGAATATCCAGCACTGGGCCACCAGAATTACCGGGGTTGACGGTCGCATCAATTTGGATGATAGCGGGGTTACTATATCGGTCACCCGATGCGCCATTAATCAATTGGTTGGAGTCGAGGGTGCGCCCAGTGGCGCTGATAATACCCGTTGTCATACTACTCCGCAGGCCAAAGGGGTTTCCAATTGCCACCACATATTGCCCAACTTGGAGGTCGTTGCTATTCCCAAACTCTACTGTCACCAGGTTTTCGCTGGGGACATTGACCTGAATAACCGCAATATCACTGAAGGTATCATAGCCCACCAAGTTAGCCGTTACCATCAAGCCATCATGGAAAGTGACAATAATCTCGCTGGCTCCCAGCACCACGTGAGCATTGGTCACAATATGCCCCGTTTGATCAATGACAAAACCCGACCCGCTACTCACGACCAGATTGCCGCCTGCCACCACCTCGATATTAACCACTGCTGGATTGACACGCTGATAGAGGTTGACCAATACCGCTTGGGCAGCGTTGGCTTGCTCACCAAATTCAGGAGGGAGCGGGGTGGCGGTTGGGGCTATTGCCCATCCCTCGATAGCAGGTTGGATAGGGTGGCTGACTTGGACAAGCGCTGTTGTAACTGAATTAGAGGCGGGTGTAACCTCGTGATAGGTGACTACATCGTCTTTTGTATCTGCATCACGGCTAACCGCGCAACCGCTTATTAAGAGTACACTCAACACAAGCCAGAGCCATTGCTTCATCATTACGCTACCCTTCCCGTATCTGTCGGAGCCGCTCAAAAAGACTCCGTTCTTCATTGGTTAAATCGGCTGGCACCTGCACCATAGGCCGCACATACATATCCCCATAAAGATTAGGGTCACGCAAGAGCGGCATGCCTTTATTCTGAAGCCGTATCCGTTGCCCTGATTGGGTGCCGGGTGGGATACGCAACTTGACATCACCCGCAAGCGTTGGGATACGCTCTTCCCCACCCAAGACAGCGGTGTAGAGGTCGATTTTCAAATCAATAAACAGGTCATCCCCATCGCGCTCAAAAATCGGGTGTTCATCAACCGAGACCACCACATATAAATCACCCCGTACCCCACCTGCAAATCCGGGCTTGCCTTGGGCGGCGAAGCGTATCTTGGTGCCCTCGCGTGAGCCAGCCGGAATATGGGCTGTAAATTGATAGCCGCGCTCACCTGTAATCTTACGTGAGGTGCCTTGATAGGCTTCTTCCAAGGTAACATTGACCATATATTCCACATCGCGCCCCCGAATAGGCGTCTTGGTGGAGCGGGTCTCAGTACGCGGGCTTTCTTGACCAAACAAGACATTAAAAATCTCCGAGAAAAAGCCTCCGGAGTTGCTGCCATTGCTGGTGCGCCGGCTGCTGCTGCCACTGCCAAAGTTGCTGGCCCAGCGGCTCCAATCAACCCCACCTGCTGGTGCGCCGCGTGTCTTCCAAAACTGCCCATATTCATCATAGCGGGTACGTTTTTCAGGATCGCCCAAGACCTCATAGGCTTCATTAATTTGCTTGAAGCGGTTTTCGGCCTCCTCATCACCGGGGTTGAGGTCGGGATGATATTGGCGGGCCAATTCACGATAAGCACGCTTAATCTCTTTTTCAGTTGCCGTGCGGGGAACACCCAATATTTTGTAGTAATCGCTCATTGAATACGGGCTTTCTAAACGATAACAGGGGTTATGAGCCTGATTGTAGCATATACCCTAGACCGACTTCTACTGTCGTATTGCCTCAATATACAGAGCCGGAATTGTTAGGCGCAATTCCCCCGCTTGAGCCGCCACTTGATTCAGCGCCGCTTCCAGTCGGGCAAAGACTGGCTGCTCATCTTCAGGGTGCAAGAACCTCCGCCAGCCATCCAAGAATCCGAGCCGTGTCAAGCTATGACGCAGCAATGCACTCCCATCCAGATAGCGCAAAACAAACTCCTCCCGCACAATCCGCGACACGTTATAGCCTGCCCCTTCGATTAAGGCTACCACTGAGGCCTGTGTGCCACGATGTTGCTCATTGTGGGTCAAGCCTTCTTGATAGGCGGGATCGAAGTCGCGCAAGACCTCCCGATAAACCGCGTAAAACTCGCGCATGTGGCCTGTAAGATTGGTTGTCAGCACTAGCCGTCCACCAACCTTAGTGACTCGTCCGCACTCGTGAAGAACAGCCTGTGGGTCAGCAAAATTGTTGATTCCCAGACTGGAGACGATTAAATCAACAGACTGGTTAGCAAGGGGGATAGCTATCCCATCAGCTTGTACCAACAGCACCTGCTGGAGACCATAAACCTGCTGTTTATGCACAGCACGGCGCAGGGCCGCCCCCCAGATATCAATTCCAACAAACTGACACGATGGCCCATGCACATGCGCCAACTCCAATAGCGGGAAGCCTGTCGCACATCCTAAGTCAATCGCAGTCAGGTTAGGCTGAAGTTCAAGGTAATCCAGTATCAATTGCCCAAAGCGTGCGCCCCAGAGCGGAGTCTCATCAAAAATGGTCGGGATGGCTTCTTCAGGAATGGGTTGGGTTAAGTAATCCAGCATCACTCTCCTCAATTCGGTGCAGGTTCGGGCGCATCGGTTTATAATGGCTGCATGGACAAATGGACACCTCGACTTGCATTTGCACTTCTACTGCTCGGTTTTACCGAATTTGTTGCTTGGCAGCAGGCCGCAACTTACTCGCTTGTCGATTGGCTGGCAGTGCTAGCAATCTATGCCGCCCTTAGCACTGCACTCCTTGACGCTCTAGCACGTTGGTATACTCACCCTTGGTCGAGTGTACTTCTGGTAGGGGGAGTTTTTGGGCTTGCCCATAGCAGTCTCATTACCCTCAGTGTACACCACAATCTCCCTGTGAGTGTGCTGTTTTATGCGACAGGCCTCGGAACCCTCATGTTTCTATTAGCTTTTCAGAGCTTCCGCTTCTTATACTGTGGTGCGTTTTCTTTGCAGTGGCTTTATGGCCTAACACCGATTATTGGCTTTCTTGTTGGCGTATGGCTGCATTGGGTACCTGAAATTCGCACTGCGGGTGTCAATGTGCCATCTCTCGGTGATAGTCTGCCCTATATCGTTGCCATGTTGCTCTTGCCCGCACTCCTCATCTTTTATTTGCCCTTACCGCGTCGGATTGAACGCGAAGACTGGTTATTACAGCCACTAGAGTGGGGCGCGGTTGGGGTGGTCTTAGGTAGCGTAGTGGTGCTACGTTTGCCCCATTTCACGCTACTGAGTACGACTATTCTGGGGGTTATCTTAGCAATCTTGTTGTTGATGCTTTGGTTTGCTCATCGCACCTTGCCGAGTAACCCTTTGTTTTTACCGATTGCGCCGACACAACAACGCATTATTCGGTGGGTCGTGATGTTTGTTCCTTTTTCGGTAGTGGCATGGGTCGCCTATCAACTACCCGGTGATTTCCAAGCCATTGTGTTGTTTGGTGCGGTCGCAGCCTTTGGGGTACTATGGCCTCCGATTGTCTCGATCGTGATTAGCTTTCAAGCCTTTATTGAAATGGGTCGTGAGGAGTTTTAGCGATGGCAAATCCAGTCGATTATTTTACGTCCATGCAATCCAGCAAAGGGTGGGCGGTCATCTTAGAAAGTTTTGCCCGTTTTGCAGCTCCTACGCCCGATACACGGGTATTGGATGTTGGCACTGGGCCGGGTGCCCTTGTCAAAATGTTTCGTGAAACCTATACCGCCGATGCCTATGGGGTAGACCATGACCCAGCGATGGGCCAGCAGGCCATAAACTTACAAGACATGGCTGTTTTTGTATCGGGTAGTCTGCCTCATCTCCCGTTTGCCAGTGATACCTTCGATATGGTCACCGCTACCAATGTCCTCTATTTGCTGGACGACCCGCAATCGGCGCTAAATGATATTGGACGGGTGTTAAAAGTCGGTGGAACCTTTGTCATGCTCAACCCGTCTATTCATATGTCGATTCGGGCAGCAACAGCCCTTGCCCAAGAACGCGGTCTCACTGGCTTTGAGTATGATAATTTCCTACACTGGGGTGAAGTTGCTGAACAAAATCATCGGTGGTCGGTGACTGATGTCGATACATTGTTTACCCGTGCGGGCCTGAGTCTCCGCGAAACCCGTGAACGAATCGGACCGGGTTTAGCGCTTTATGCCCAAGGTGTTAAAATCTAAGAATCGAACAAGGGGGTTTGATATGTCGCAAGATGACCGTTTTCAAGAAGTTGACCGTATCATGGATGAAATCCGTGAAGCCCTTTCATGGACAGAGGAACGGCGTGAGGTCAATGAGTTGCAGGCCCTCCAACTGCTGCTTGATTTGACACGCAAAATCCACAGCCAGCATGATACCCATACCCTTATCTCGCTTATTCTCGATAGCGCGATCGCCTTTGCTGATGCTGACCGCGCCTTTATCATGCTCTTTGATGAAAACGAGCAATTGCGCTTCAAAATGGGTCGCAACCGTCAACGTCAATTTTTATCTCAAGAGCAATTCACCCCTTCGGTAGGTGTGATTGAGCGCACCCTAGAGCGGGGCCGCACCATTTTGGTACCTGACGCCCTTGCTGATATGGAACTCAATAAGCGCCAAAGCGTGCAGCAACTCAACTTACGGACGGTCATGTGTGCGCCCTTGACCATCAAAAAGGCCCATATCGGCTTGCTCTATGTTGATTGCCAGCATTCACTGGGTAGTTATTCTGCTGCTCATCTCAATGTTATCGCTAGTTTAGCTGACCAAGCTGCGGTTGCGATTAAGAACGCTCAGAAGTTTGAAACGCGCAGTTAGTTGCCAAACAGCGCTATCATCAGTACACTCTGCAAAAAACAGCTATTACTGGGAACTCTATGATTGGGGAAACCTTAAACAATCGGTACAAAATCGAAAAGCTCATCGGTGAAGGTGCAACGGCTATCGTGTATCAAGGCATTGACTTGCGCCTCCAACGCGATGTGGCTGTCAAAGTGCTGCTCCCCCATGTTAACCAAACCACCCGTCGCCGCTTTGAGCGTGAAGCCCACGCCGCTGCCCGCTTGAATCACCCCAACATCATGGCGATTTATGATATTGGGCAGGACAAGAATTACGAATATCTGGTAGTGGAACTCATTCAGGGCCGCCCCCTCTATGAATTAATCCCAGCCCAAGCCAAGTTGGTAGCCGACATCGGTCATCAAATTTGTGTCGCGCTGAACTACGCTCACCAAGTCGGCCTCATTCACCGTGACATCAAACCCGCCAACATTTACTTGACTCAAGACCATCAAGTCAAGCTGATGGATTTTGGCCTCGCCATTCCCAAGCAAGGGGATGCCAAGCGTTTAACCGCCGATGGCACTATCATCGGTACACCCGCTTATCTGTCGCCCGAACAAGCCCAAGGCTTACCGCTTGACCCCCGCACCGACATTTACTCAACAGGCATTGTCCTATATGAGATGGTCACAGGTTTGTTACCCTTTGATGCGGACGACATCGGCACCATCTTATTACACCAAGTCCGCAAGGCGGCTACACCCCCTCGTCAACACAATCCCGACATCCCCGAGGCCCTCGATCGCGTCATTATGCGAGCCTTGGAAAAGAAGCCCCAAGACCGCTTCTTAACTGCTAGGGAGATGGGCGAGGCATTGCTGAATGTCTCTCGTGAAGAGGCAGCATTAACTGAACCTCCGCCAACCAGTCAAATCCTTGCAAGTACACCAATCACCAAGACCAGCGAATCCGCCGCCAATCGTCCTATCCGTATTGTGCTGGCTGATGACCACGCCCTGACCCGCCAAAGCCTCGCTTATTTCTTAGATGACATCGACGGTCTATCGGTAGTCGGCCAAGCTGAAAATGGCGAAAAAGTCTTTGGACTCATTGGCGAGGTTCAGCCTGATGTGGTCTTGCTAGACTTGAACATGCCCGGCACCAACGGCCTTGTGATTTTGCCTAAGATTCGCTCCAGCTATGCAGCCGTCAAAGTCCTGATTCTGACGGGTCGTGAGGAAAAGTCCCTTATTATGCGGGCGTTGCGGGCTGGCGCACATGGCTATGTCCTCAAAACCAGTTCTGAGGACGACCTAGAGCGTGCGGTGCGCGATGTGGCTCAAGGGCGTTTGGTCTTGGGTTATGGCGTTGCCGAGCGCTTGGTAGATGGCCTCATGGACAAAGACATCTCCGAAGATGTCCTTGATGCGATGGATAAAGACATCTTGACACTTGTTGCAGCCGGGATGGACGATGATGAAATTGCCCACCAGTTGGGCATGCCTGAAGATGAAATGATGACCCTACTCATGAAAGCTATTGACCGCTTGGGGGTTACTTCTCGCACCGATGCGGCATTAATGGCCTTACGAGCGGGGTGGATTCGCCTCGACGATGTACAACGCTTTTAGAGGATGCTGGGTTGGTCTGCTACTCTTTATTTTGATAGCAGCCCAGCCGAGTGCTGCACAAACCGAATCAGATTTACAAGGGCCGTTGATTGCTGTCAACGACAACGATGATAACGGCCTTGTGCTTTTTGATTTAGGGACAGGCCAGCAGCGCCGTCTCTCCTTTGGCATCGGTGAGCATATTCTTGGCGATTTTTCGCCCGATGGTTGCCGTCTGGTCTTTACGTGGGAGCAACAACCTCAACGCTATAATGTTTATACCGTGCGGATTGATGGCACCGACCTGCAACAACTTACCGATTTACGCCCCGATTATCGGGCATGGGAACCTACATGGTCACCGGACGGGAGCCGCATCGCCTTCACCTTGATGCACTATTACCAAAAGCCCGATGAGGATGAGCCAGAGCGTGATAGCCATATTGTATGGATTGCTCCTGAAGGTGGTGACCTGCACTATTATTCGTCAACGGGTAAAGAGTGGCAGCCGCGTTGGTCACCGGATGGCAGCGCCCTTGTCTATGTATCCGAACAACCTGTACTCCCCACCGAAGGCACCCCAACCCCATCACCGGAAGAGGAAGACGACCTACCCAAGAAGCCAGAGGTGTGGGTCACCCAAGCCGATGCCTCTAGCCGCTATCGGCTGACCAACTATGCCGACGGTCCGGCCTTCAATCCGCGCTGGTCACCTGATGGTAACCGTATCGCAGTGTTATTCCAACCCTATGAAAACCTGCACCGCGTCATGATTCTAGACACCAATGGCACGGTTTTGATGGCGCTTTATCGGGAACTGGTCACGGTACTAGACCACACATGGCTCCCTGATAGCCAAGGCATGGTGGTAGCGATTCAAGGTATGGAGGGCATTGAGCAGAATGTCCTTTGGCGATTCTCCTTCGCCGATGACAGCCGCACGCTGGTATTCGATACCGATACCATGCTCTATAATGATTTCCCGCGCTTTTCGGCAGATGGGCACTGGATGGCCCTACGACGTGCCTATGATTTAGTCATTTATGACACCCAAGACCAGACCACCCATTTGCTACCCAATCAGCATAACACGCCGCCTGTATGGTCACCTAGCGGCTTTCACGATGAGGCTACCTGCCGCTAATCATCATCTTGTCTAGCTTTGTCATCGTCCTCCTCCCCGCTTCCATGTCCGCTATTGTCATCATCATCCTCTTTGTCGTCGTCATCATCATCAACTTCGGGGGTAAATTCTGGTGTAGCTTCAGGAGCCGCTTCAAGCGTGAGTTCAGGATTGGGTGTCTCAGTCACCGCTGGCAAGTCATCAACTTCGGGGGTAGCGGTCTCCATTGGCCCAAGGGTAGAGGGGTCGGGTGTTTCAGTCATTTCAGGGGTAGATACATCATCGACCTCTTGGGTCGAATGTGGAATAACTTCCTCGGTAGCAACTGGTCCGGTGTCAGCATCATCCAAGCGGATAGTATCAATCACCTCATAGCGTATTAGGTAAGAAGCCACGCCGAGAACTGATGTGACTGTCCACAAGGTCAAGGTTGCCCGCATAAATGGCTTGGCGCTGGTGAACCAATACTTGCTGGTGTCTTTTTCGCCACGTTGCTTGGCTTGGGCAACTTGCCGATCCTCTTTCAGCATCCGATAAATTACATAAGTCGCCAGACCTTGCGCCGTCAAGCCGAGCGCGGCATGGATGACGGGGAAAAGATAGCGTGAGTTCCCCGGCTGGTCAGCCACATTATCAGTGACATCATAGGTCAGCGCAAAAATCATCAAAAAGAGGATGAAAAACCAATTCGCCAGCGTAATGCCCATCATCACGTTGCGATGGTGTGGACGATGTTTCTTGCGACGGGCAAATACAAACCCCGCCACCATTGCGGGAATGATGAGAAAGAGATAGGCCAGCAGCGTCAGATCTGCCAACAAGCTCGCGCCCGTGCCAAGAAAGCCATTTGGTTCAAGATAGTGATTCATGCGACTTTTTCCCTAATAAATGCAAATGCTTTTCATTGTATTCAAAACGGATACATTTTCAATTTGCTGGTACACGGTTATAATTTAGGTTGATTGAAGGAAAATTGCCGTGGTGCGCCCCAACATTTGGAAACTGCAAGCCGAAAAAGATATTGATGGTCTCGCTGGTGCTTTACGTTATCATGATCCAGAAATACGACGGCGTGCGGCAGCAGCCCTGCGCGTGCTAGGAGCCACATCAGCGATTCCGGCCCTTAAACAGGCCTATGACCGCGAACCAGATAGCGATGCCCGCGATGCGATTATGGTCACGCTCGAATATCTGGACGATGACTTTGCTCATTCCGCCATGCGTCAGCGCAGCAAAGAAGAATTGCTCCATATCCTAACACATGGCACCCCCGAAGAGACCATCCGCGCCGCCCAGTCATTGGCTGAATCGGGCGACCAACTTTCTACCGAGGCCTTAGTCTTAGTCTTTCGCAATCCCTTTAATCGTGATGATGTACGGTTAGCGGCGGCTGAAGCCCTGCTGAAACTAAAGAGCGCACCTGCCGTTGTCACCTTGTTGGCGGGTTTGCGGAAAGAGAATTGGCGGATTCGGCATAATGCGGCAGCCGTCTTAGGGCAATTGCGGGCGACATGGGCCACCCAACCCTTGATTGAACGCCTTGAGGATGAAAACCCAACGGTGCGTTCAGCCGCAGCATCGGCTCTTCGGCGCTTCCAAACCCCACAAGCCCACCAAGCACTCGAAGCTTACAAAAGCCGCCACAGTGGTAAAACGGGGCCATTAACTCCACCGCCGATTGCGGCACCTGCTTCCGCATCTGTCGCAACCCATTCAACACCACCCCCGCCGCCAGAACCGCCTGCCCCTGTTACCGTCGGGGATGCAGACCCCTTAGCCGATACCCGCCCTAAACGCCCCCCTGAACTCACCGAGACGATTCGGCGGCTTCAGAAGGGCATTCGGGAAGCAACGGGCAAGACAGGGCCGCTCTCGCCACCCTCAGCAGCATCAACTGGCTCTACTGAGTAGGCGGTTTCTGTTGCTTGATAAAGGCTGAGATCAAGTCCATCGGCAAGGGGAAGATAATCGTCGAGTTATGCTCGGCGGAAATCTCCGAGAGCGTTTGTAGATAGCGCAATTGGAGGGCCGTTGGCTCTGACGCCATTTCCTCAGCGGCTTGACGGAGTTGCTTGGCGGCCTGCAATTCACCTTCAGCATGGATAATCTTAGCACGACGCTCACGGTCAGCTTCCGCTTGGCGGGCCATCACACGCTGCATGGTACCGGGCAATTCCACGTCCTTAATCTCTACCAATGAAACCTTAACACCCCAAGGGTCAGTCGCTTGGTCGATGATAGACTGAAGTTGGTCATTGATGTGTTCCCGTTGTGAGAGCAAATCATCCAACTCACCTTGACCGACTACGCTACGCAACGAGGTTTGGGCGATTTGGGCGGTACCTAAGTTGAAGTTCTTAATTTGCACCACCGCATCAATCGGATTCATGACCCGATAGTACACAACGGCATTAACGCGCACCGTCACATTATCGCGGGTGATACAGTCTTGGGGAGGTACGTCTAAAGTTACCGTCCGCAGATCAACTACCTGCATCCGCTCGAACATCGGAATAACGAAGAACAAGCCGGGGCCACGCGCACCAACAACACGCCCAAGACGGAAAATAACGCCCTTCTCATATTCGGTTACAATGCGGAGACCCGCCAGACCGATGCCGATGACGAGGAATAGCAGAAAGCCGCAACAAAAAAGTAGAAATTCCACGTTTGAGTTCCTTTCAATTGTGCTTCAATCGCATACTCCCTATTGTATCCCTATTCGCGCAGAATGCAGAACCCTAAGAATAGGGTGTTATCAAGGGGGGTTTTCTGGCAAAATGGACGCGGCATTCAATCAGAGGAGTAATCAATGCAGCGCGGGAGACGGGAACCGGGTAGCCGCCGTGATTTGATACGTGGGATTCGCTACCTTGGGCAACATCGATGGATAACCGTTGGGGCTTATATAAGCCTGATTCTCTCAACCCTCAGCACTTTATTTGTGCCACTCATGGCCCGTTATATGATCGACGAAGGCCTAAACCCCACCAACCCAACCGATAGTGACGAAGGGCTGGTCGTGCGTTTGGCACTTTTAATGGTCGGTTTGGCAATTGTGGGTGGGGTGTTTACCTTCTTGCAGGGCTATCTAGCCGAGCGGGTTAGCCAATCGGTCGCCTATGACCTCCGTAATAACCTCTATGAGAAGGTGCAGACCCTCTCCTTTAGCTACCATGACCGCGCTCAAACAGGCCAATTGATGACCCGCGCTACCAGCGATGTGGAACAGTTGCGGATGTTCATCGGTCAAGGGCTATTACTTGCTATCAACGCGATTTTGCTGCTGGTTGGTATCACTGCCATCTTGGTGGCGCTCAACTGGCTGCTGACCTTGGTCATGATTCCTGCCTTGGTCTTGATGGCGTTTATCTTTGCGATGTTCGGCAAACGAGCGGCACCTCTTTTTCGTGCTATCCAAGAGCGTTTGGGGGTCTTCAATACCGTCTTGCAAGAAAACCTCGCGGGTATCCGTGTGGTGAAGGCCTTTAGCCGCGAGACCTATGAACGTGACCGCTTCCAAAATGCTAACTTCGCCCTGCGCGATGCCAGCCTGCGTTCTACCCGTGCCGTTGCCACCATCTTCCCGACCGCCTTTTTGATTGCAGGCATTAGTTTGATTGTGGTGGTATGGGTCGGGGGTAATTTGGCAGTACAGGGGGACTTGGGACTTGGTGAACTCACCGCCTTTACCTCCTATCTCTCCTTGCTGTTGATACCTGTCACACAACTGGGCTTTATTGTGGCCTCTGCCAGCCAAGCAGGAGCCAGTGGCAAGCGCGTCTTTGAAATCATCGATACCGAGAATGAGATTAAGGACAAGCCCAACGCTCAACCTTTAGATAACATTCAGGGGCATCTAGCCTTTGAGGAAGTTAGCTTCCGCTACTTCAAAAGTGGGGCCAATGTCCTGTCTCATGTCAGCTTTAACGCCGAAGCAGGCCAAACTGTTGCGCTCTTAGGGGCAACGGGTAGCGGCAAGAGTACCATCATCAACCTCATCCCACGCTTTTATGATGCCAGCGAAGGCACCATCCGCATTGATGGCGTGGATATACGCGAGGTCACGCTGGAAAGCCTGCGCCGTCAAATTGGCATTGTGCTGCAAGAAACGCGCCTGTTTACCGGTACTATCCGCGACAACATCGCCTTTGGACGCAGCGATGCCACCTTTGAGGATGTGCAAGAGGCTGCCAAGGCCGCTGCTGCTCATGACTTCATTATGGGCTTTCCCGACGGCTATGATACCTTGGTTGGGGAACGTGGGGTTAACCTGTCGGGTGGGCAAAAACAACGCATTGCCATCGCCCGTGCCTTGTTGCTCAATCCCCGCATTCTGATATTGGATGACAGCACCAGCAGCGTTGATGTGCAGACCGAAGCCCATATCCAACAAGCGCTTGACCGCTTGATGCAAGGGCGCACCAGCTTTGTGATTGCCCAACGTATCAGTACCGTCTTACATGCCGACTTGATTCTTGTCTTGGACAAAGGGCAAATCGTGGCTAGTGGCAAACATCAGGACTTGCTCGAAAGCAACCCCATCTATGCTGAAATCTACCATTCCCAATTGGTTGAAGATGCCGCAATAAGCACCGTGGTTATGGAGGGCTAACCTTATGATGCGTCGTGATTTGATGGAACGGGAATTTCTCAAGGCCAGTTCGCCACGGGCCACCCTCCAACGCCTCATCAGCTATTTCGGGCCATATCGCCGCACCTTGTGGTATGTGCTGGCCCTGATTATCGTGACCACCGCTCTCCAATTGATAACACCTTTTCTGATAGGGCAATCCATTGACTGTTTTGTGGCACCCGCCCTCAGCAACGCCGAGACACAATGCTCATTAACAGGCAACTCCACCGATGCAAACTTGACCGCGCTGGGCTTTATGATGGTGTTGTTGCTAGTCCTCAATATCATTAGTGCGGCGGGTAACGGCTATCTCTTTTATCTGATGGCCTACGCCGGGCAAAATGTCCTGACCACCCTCCGCAATGACATCTTTGACCAAATCCACCGCCTGAGCCTGCGCTATTATGACCGCAATCCGGCAGGTGATGTCATGAGCCGCCTCACCAATGACGCCGACCAAATCGCCACCGCTGTCAATTTCTCACTGGCGCGGGTCGGTACGCAATTGCTGATTCTGGTGGGTAGCCTTGTGGTCATGTTCTTGATTCACCCCCCTTTGGCCCTCCTTTCAACCAGTGTTGTCCCTCTGATGCTGATTGCGACCTTTCTCTTTGCCCGCCTTGCCCGCCAAGCCTTCCGCAAGACCCGCGTCGAGATGGGCGAGGTCAATGCCGACTTGCAGGAGAGCATCTCCGGTGTGCGTGAGGCCCAAGCCTTCAGCCGCGAGTCCGAAAATATCGAGCGCTTCCGCACCCGTAACGCCGCCAATCGTGACGCCAATATCCGCGCCATGACCATTACCAGTGCCTTGCAACCGATCTTGAACCTCTTAAGCACCATCGGACAGGCCGTCATTATTGGGGTGGGTGCGATTTGGGCCATTCGCGGTACAGAGGTCATGGGCTACCCCGTCACGGTGGGAGTCATTATCGCCTTTTTGGTTTACATGCAACGCCTTTATGAACCCGTCCGCATCATTGGGCAGCTTTGGGCGCAAATCCAATCTGCCGTTGCAGGTGCCGAGCGCATGTTCAAGCTGTTAGACGAACCCTCTGATCTACTCGATGCTGAGAACGCGCTTGAACTGCCGACCATCACGGGCAAGGTCGAGTTTCAAGATGTCCACTTTGCCTATAACCCCACCGAGCCTGTCCTCAAAGGCGTTAACTTGACCATTGAAGCGGGGCAGACCATTGCTATTGTGGGGCCGACGGGTGCTGGCAAGACCAGCATCATTAACCTCATCGGGCGCTTCTATGATGTCACCGATGGCGCGGTCAAAATCGACGGGCATGATGTCCGTCAGGTGACCCAAGCCAGCCTCCGTCGCCAAATCGGAACGGTGCTACAAGATAACTTCCTCTGGTCAGATACCATTGCCAACAATATCCGCTACGGCAACCTAGAAGCGACTGAGGAGCAGGTCAAGGCTGCGGCGAAGCTGGCGCGTGCCGATGAGTTCATCGAAAACTTGAGCGATGGCTATGAGACCATCTTAGGTGAGCGCGGGGTCGGCCTCAGCCTTGGGCAGCGTCAATTGGTGGCGATTGCACGCGCCGCTCTCAGCAATCCGCGCATCCTGATTTTGGATGAAGCCACCAGCAATGTCGATACCCGCACCGAGCGCCTGATTCAAAAGGCCTTGGATGATTTAATGAAAGACCGCACCAGCGTGGTGATAGCCCACCGTTTGAGTACCATCCGCAATGCCGACCAAGTCGTCGTTTTGCAGGCGGGGCAGATTGTCGAAATCGGTACTCATACCGAGCTACTCCAACGCAAGGGCGCTTATTATGACTTGTATATGAGCCAGTTCCGCCAAGAGGAATCATTAGCGGAGCCAGCCTAACCCGCTATATAATCGGTAATTGAAGGAGGCCGTGTGAGGCAAAAGCCAGTTGCACCCGAACTGTATACCAAAGAATATTTTGAAACCGCTTGCGAAGGATACGACGAATTTCTATCCACCGAAGGTCAACAACTTTCGCGGCGGCTTAAAGCGGCTTTTGCATTGGCGTCAGTCGAGACGGGCATGCGCGTTTTAGATGTCGGCTGCGGACGTGGTGAGATCTTGCTGCATTGTGCGCGACTTGGTGCTGAGGTTCTCGGTATCGACTATGCCCCAGCGGCCCTTGAAATTACCCAAAATCTCCTCAGTCAAGCGACTCCCGATGAGTTACACCGTATTGGGGTGGCCCAAGCCGACGCCAAGCATCTGCCTTTTCCAGATAGCTATTTTGACCGAGTTTTGATGTTTGATGTGGTCGAACACCTGCACCCGTGGGAATTGCATCAAGCCATGTTAGAGGTACGGCGTGTACTGAAGCCCAATGGGAGCTTTATCATCCACACCGCCCCCAATATCTGGTATGACCGTTATGCCTATCCGATTGTGCGCTTCGTCCGCCGCATGATGGGGCAAGGGGCTAAGTATCCTAAGAATCCCCGCGCCTTTTTAGTTGACCACAATCAAGATGTGCATGTCAACGAACAGTCATGGTGGAGCCTGCAACAAGCGCTTGATAAAGCAGGCTTCAAGGGTAAAGTCTGGCTCGATAGCCCACCACAACACCGCCAAGAGGTGGTTGTCTTGGCCGCTTTGCGCTGGGTGTTGTTTCGGGTGCCGCCCATGCGCTGGTTCTTTGAGCGCGAGGTCTTTGCGGTGGCACAGGCAAAAGGGAATTAAATCCGATGCGGGATAAACGTCCAGTTGATGAACTGTCGGTGGCTGAACTAGAGCGTGTACTGGCGATTAAACGCCGTGAGGAACGCATGGCCCGTTTTCGACACGGCGGCCAAGACACCAGCCGCGCTGTAACCGTGCCGCCAACCCCACCTGCCCAACCTAGCGCCCCATCAAGTCCCTCATCAACTGAGATGGTATCGGCTGCTGACTTCGATAGTGTCCAGTTTGTGGACGACCTTGGACGCTCCCATAATAACTCCAACCCTCAAGTATGGCGTGGCTATACCAGTATTCTGTTGCTGGTGGTCGAGGTTACAGCAGTTTTCGGCTTGGTCTATATCCTCTATCAGTCCTTCATCGGCCTAGAGGACATCCAGACCAATACCAACGAGACCCAGCGCGAACTCGAAGCTATCCGTGAGCAAGGGCGCATGACGGCTACCCCGCTACCTGACCTAACCCCCGGTAGCCTTGTGATTCCGGGTGGGCATACTGCTCCTGATGCCAATGGTCAATCGTCCTTTAACTATAGTGAACTCGACCGCGCCTTTGAGCAACAACAGATTCCGCAAAGCATCCGCCCTGCCATTGAGCGCCAAGCCGTCTCCTATCGCCCTGCGAGCCAAAGCCGCCAACCTACCGACCCCCTCTATGTCACCATCCCCGAATTGGGGATACGTCAATCGAGCATTGTCAACGGCACCAGTTGGGATATGCTGCGCGAAGGCATCGGCTGGTTTAATAATGGCGCACGCCCCGGTGGTCGCCAAAACGTGGTATTGTTGGGGCATAATGATATTTACGGCGAAATCTTTAGAAACCTGCATCTGCTTGAAAAAGGGGACACGGTCGAGATTGGCACAGCAACGGGTGTGCATACCTATCGGGTAACCAATACCCAAATTGTTGAGCCCGACCAAATTGAGGTGATGGACCCCAATAACGGCGCTCAGTTGACGCTGATTACTTGCTACCCGTATCAAGTCGATACCCAGCGCTTCGTGGTTTTTGCCGAACTTGTTGAATAATAAGGGGATGTATTGATGCAAACGATGAACTGTACCAGTTGTGGCGCACCACTCACCATCGAAAATCAATTTATCCGCGCCGTGACCTGCCAATACTGCGGCTCCAGCTATATTGTGCGTGGCTCCGAAGGGCTTGACCCCACTGGTAAATCTGCCACCCTGACCGATTATCCCTCGCGCCTAAATGTGGGCATGACGGGTAAAATTAAGGGACGGGGCTTCAGCGTACTAGGCCGTATCCGCTACCGCTACGATGCGGGCTTTTGGGAAGAATGGCAGATTGCATGGGATGATGGCGCACCCCCCGACTGGCTTGAAGAAGATGAGGGCCTCTGGACACTCTATCGACGTGAACGCATCAAAAGCGCCATCCCTACTTACAATGAGGTGCGGGTCGGCGCTACCATCCAAGTCAACAATAAGCCTGTGTTTGTGACTGAGAAACGTACCGCTCAAGTCGCTGGTAGCGAAGGGCAATTCTCGTCGGTCTTCCCCATTACAGGTACCTTTGGCTATGTAACGGGTGCTGCTGATAACAACACCGCCAGCATCAATTATTGGGAAGACGAACTCGAACTCTCTATCGGTGAAGAACTCGAATTTAACGATTTTGTGCTGTCATAGGGGGATGCTATGGCGTCGGTAAAGCAACTCCAATGCCCGAATTGTGGCAGTAGTCTCTCCCAATATAACCCGACTTCCCAAACCATCGTCTGTAAATCGTGTCATAGCTATATAGCGGTGGGGATGGGTGAACCCAGCGTCTTAACCCAAGGCGGCAAGCTCGATATTGGCCTACCCGCCAAACCTGTCAAGGTTGGTCAAATCGGCATATTTAGTGAGGTCAAGTGTATCGTCCTAGGCCGTGTTGAATACGAAGGCTGGGACTCCGAAGACCGTTGGCGCTGGACAGAGTGGCTGCTCGGCGCTCAAGATGGACGCATGTTCTGGCTCTCCTATGACAAAGAGGATGGCTTTGTCCTTTTTCATAAAACGCGCATTAAAGGCCAATTCAATCCCCTCAGTGACCGCGCTATTCCAGTAGGCGATAAGCTCATGGCCGCTGTGCGGGAACGCTACCCCGCCAAGATTCGCGGGGCTGAAGGTGAATTGACATGGCAAGCCAAAGCAGGTGACCAGCTACGCATGGTCGAGGCCGCGCTAGGTGGCAAGCACTACAGTATGCAAGTCGCTACCGATGAGATTGAACTTTATGAGGGTGTCCCCCTTGATGAGCATAAAGTTGCTGAGGCCTTTGGTGATAAGAAATGGGCAGCTAAGGCCAAAGCCAACCAAGGCCGTCAATTCATCATGTCCTACGCGGGCATGTTCGCGCTGGCCTTTGCCGTCTTTTCCTTGATTCTCGCAGCAGCCTTCTGGAGTTCGGGCGACTCCATGTTGAAGCAGACCGTCACCCTTGATAGTGCCACGCCTGCGGTGGTGATTCCGCTAGACTTGCAGACGGTCAATCGCCCTGTCCGCATCAGCACCAAGCTCGAAGGCAGCATTCCGGTCAACACCTATGCCGAAGTCGATGTCTCGGTGACAGACCCCACTGACACCGATACCGACATTTTCACCAATGAATTTTGGTATGAAACAGGCTCTGACTCGGATGGGCCTTGGTCAGAGAAGGATTATTCAGGCGGCGGCAAATTTGTACCGACCACCAAAGGCGTCCACCAAATTGAAGTGGCACTCGGTGAGAAATCTGCCAGTGTTGGCAGTGTGAAGGTCACTATTGAAGTCTATCGCAATTATGTTGAGACCATCTGGTTTTTAATCTATGGCGGCCTAAATGCCGTTATCGGCTTAGTATTGATGGCAATGGCTCATCCTAGACAAGCGGGTGATCTTTTGAGCGCCATCTTTGATGATTAGGAGAGTGTAATCATGATGCGTGCAGTTGTTTTAGTGGTGGTTTTATTACTACTTGTGAGTGGGCTATTGGGTAGCTTTTATCTAGGCTATCGCGGAATTGGCGTGACCCACGCAGGGCCATCCGTGCGCCAAGGTAGCCTCGGTGGGATTTCGTTCTATGGTGGCGGCCCCAGCAGCGGCAAGTAACCCAAGCCTGTGATCCACGACCACCCCATTACCACCCAAGAGCGGGCCACGCTGCTCGTCTCAGTGTTGATTATTGCCATTTGTGCGCTGACCTACGAACTCATCATCGGCACCCTATCCAGCTACCTACTTGGCAACAGCGTTACCCAATTCTCGTTCTCGATTGGCTTTTTCTTGTTCTCGATGGGGATTGGGGCGCTCATCTCGCGCCGCATTCATCACAACGAGGTGCAATGGTTCATCCTCATTGAGATTACCATTGGTATCTTTGGCGGCTTCTCGGCGACTATCCTCTATGCCGTATTTGCTGCCACAGCCATCTATTACTATACCGTGATGATTGTCCTCATATTGATTATCGGGGCCTGCATCGGCTTAGAGATTCCGTTGCTCACGCGCATCGTCGCCGATCGCACCCATCTCAGCCATGCCCTTGCCGATGTCCTCTCGATTGACTATCTCGGTTCACTGGTGGCAGCCTTGGCCTTTCCCTTGTTGCTGCTGCCTGTTTTAGGCGTGACCCAAACCGCCTTCCTGATGGGCTTGTTCAATATTGTGGTGGCAGGGGTTATCCTCTACCGCTTTCAGAATCGCCTACATCGCCCCAGCCGCTTATGGGGGGTTATCGGCTTCTTCACACTAGCGATGTTTGTAGGCTTGGTCAATTCGGGCGGCATTGTCGAATTTCTGGAACAGCAACTGTACGAAGACCGCATCATCTACCGCGAACAAAGCCGCTATCAGCGCATTGTCATGACCCGCAATGGGGACGACATCCGCCTCTTTCTGGACGGCAATCTGCAATTCAGCACCATTGACGAGTACCGTTACCATGAAATGCTGGTGCATCCGGTGATGAGCCTTACCCGTTCCCATGAAGCAGTTTTGGTGCTGGGCGGGGGCGATGGCCTAGTAGCACGTGAGTTGCTGCAATATCCCAATGTCGAGCAAATCATCATTGTAGACCTTGACTCCGCCATGACCGATCTCGCTCGTGATTACCCCCTCTTGCGCGAGGTCAATGAAGACTCCTTGCATAACCCGCGAGTACAAGTCATCAACCGCGATGCCTACGACTTTATCCAAAACGGGGATGGTCTTTATTCGGTAGTCATTATCGACCTGCCCGACCCCAATAACGAGAGCCTTAGCAAGCTCTACAGTGAGCAGTTCTATCGACTATTGAAGCAACGCCTCACCCCTGATGGCGTGTTTATAACCCAAGCCACCTCGCCGTATTTCGCCCGCCAAGCCTTCTGGTGCATTGAGAACACCATCGCCGCTGCTGGCTATCACACCCTGCCACTGCGGACGTATGTCCCTTCTTTTGGGGAATGGGGCTTTGTGATTGGCTCCCAGACGCCGATTAGTGAGCTATCCATCCCCGACGGGCTTGACCTGCGTTACTTAACGCCCAGTGTACTAGCCAATGCCCAAACCTTTGACCCTGATACGGACAAGATTGAGGCTGATGTCAACACCCTTGATATTCCGATTTTGGTGCAATACTACCTCAAGGGCTGGCGCTATTGGGATTAGATGACTTGGGCCGCCACTGAGATAAAGGATGCGGTTGCTAACCCACCCAAAAAGAAGGCTAAGGCCGCGTTCTGCTCATCAATAATCTCGCGCCGAATATAGCTATACATGCTCTCACCCTCAATACGACCCATCAAGCGATAAGCAATGGCAAAGCCGATGAGAGTATAGAGGGTTGCCAACGCTACCCCACCGATAATCCACAGCCACGATTCGAGCAAGCTATCGGCTGGAGCAGGGGCCGCCGACATCACCCCAATAAAGGTGGCGGCAATCAATGAAATAATAAAGAAAGCCCCACCTACCGCAGCATTTTGGACATCTTCAATTTCATGCGCCAGCTTGTTCGGCTTCAACCCCAGCCACCACATGATGGCTACTCCTAAGCCTTGGGAAATCAAGGTGGCGGCAGTGGCCCAAATCAATGAATTGAGAACGGTTTCTAGCATGGTGGTCTTGCTCCTTTCCTATACCTGAAAAACAGAGGTGGAATATACATAGGTGGATTGATACGGACTGGGATAAACATGCAGTGTTGACCAGCGGATGTGGTCATGCTGTTGTCGCCAGCGCATCTGTGTAACTGGAATTTGCCCGCCCACCATCGGGAATTGCACCTCCAATTGGGGAGTGACTAAGTGAATAGGTGTAGTCGAAAAGTATACCGACACTTGGTAACGTTGGCGGGCAAAGCTATGATTTTGTAGCAGCCCGAAGGGTTGATAATGCCAGCAATCCGCCGCATTGAGTGAAACGCAAGCTAAAATCTCCTGCATAACCAGTTGTTGGCGCAGTTCAATTCGCACCCGATGGCTCTCACCGATAATCTCAAAGGTGAAGGTCAGCGCCCCAACTACGACCTGCTGTGCTTGGAGGATGGTTAAATTCAACGGAGGGTCATGGGGCAATATCCCTAAAATTAGGTCAGTTGGTTTCTGGTAGACCATCATAAGCGGCTGTGGTCACTGTCCTCCATTTGGATACAATACGTTTTTACAGTATACGCGGTTGTCGCCAGAACGAGAAAGTCGGGATGCTTAGGCGGTTGCTTTGAGCCGTTGGTCTTGGCGGGTCACCATCAAAAGCATCCATGCCTCCAGCAAGGTGAACAACACGAACAACACCAAAAAGGTTGTCTGAATCTTGCGAGATGATGAACTCATGATGGGGTTAGCGGGATGCAAGACCATCGGCACCCGCATCGCTGCATGCAATACAACCATTAAGGCCAAGCCAATCATGCCCTTAATCTGAATCGAATCGATGCTATCCCGAAAATAGAAGAGGATGAGGGTAATGCCAATCACCGACAGCGCCCCTAGCGCACGGGGTTCGCCCAACGAAATCGACCCCCAAATAATCTTGGCGGCTAAGAGACTGAGGGTAAAGCCAACCACAAAAAAGGCAAAGGATACCCATTGCAGATGCTCAATCCAGACCTGCAATCGCGCTCGCTCAGTAGCAATCACCACAATACTCAGCAGACCCGCCAACGTCAGCCCCAACACACCCGCCCAAATAATCGTGACATGCACATACACATAGCGGATGTTGTCGCCCAAAGTGCGCTCGGCAGGGGATTGCGAGACCAAAAAGGCAATGAGAATCAACAATCCACACGGTATAATCCAATTGAGTATAGGTGATCGTAACATGATGCGTTTACTGTGGCCCTCTCAACCGCAACCCGCAACCCGCCATCCGCCTTGGTGCTAGTTGCAGAGCGGATTGACGAATTGAGACACTTTATAAATATAGAGGCGATTATACCGCGCTTGTCAAATTACGGTGGAAGATACTGAAAAGCGCGGAGACCTGTGAATACCCTCAAATTTATAGCTAGGTGAGGGTTATCGAACAAGTGAATAAAGGAGTTTTGCTGTGCCAGCCATTATCAACCCCTATACCCAACAAGTCATTGAGACCATCCCCGAAGCAACCGAGGCCGAGGTGCGAGCCGCCATCGGCAGGGCGCAGGCCATCGCCCCTCAATTGGCCGCCATGCCCGCCTACCGTCGCGCCCAAATCTTGACCCGCACCGCCGACTTGATTGAGAGTCAAAGCCAGAGCCTTGCCGAGTTGATGGCCTCGGAGAGCGCCAAGCCCATGCGCTATGCCAAGGGTGAGGTCAACCGTGCCGTTGAGACCTTCACCTTTGCCGCCGAAGAAGCCCGCCGCATTCATGGCGAAACCGTGCCGCTGGATGCCGCCAAGGGAGGCTTGGGCAAAATCGGCTATTATGTGCGGGTGCCTGTGGGAGTGGTAGCGGCTATCACTCCCTTTAATTTCCCGCTGAATTTGGTGGCCCATAAAATCGCGCCCGCCATTGCTGCGGGTTGCCCAATTGTTCTTAAACCTGCTCCCACCACCCCCTTAACGTCCATTCGCTTGCGGGATTTGATGCTCGAAGCGGGTCTACCCGATGAAGCCTTTGAGATTGTGGTCGGTGATGCTGATGTGGGGCGTTGGCTCACGACTGACCCACGTATTGCCATGATTAGCTTCACGGGTAGCCCACCTGTTGCCCACGCCATCAGCCAAGTAGCTGGCCTGCGCCGCACCGCTTTTGAGCTAGGGGGTAATGCGGCGACCATCATTGAACCCGACGCCAATCTGGAGGACGCTGTGCAGCGTTGTGTGGTGGGCAGCTTTGCCTATAGCGGGCAGGTCTGCATCAGTATCCAACGCATTTATGTTCACCGTAGCCGTTATGAGGCATTCCGCACCCAATTTCTAGAGCGCACCGCCCGCCTTGCCCAAGGCGACCCCCTGCGGGATGCTACCGAGATTGGCCCCATGATTACCGAAAGCGCTGCCCAACGGGTTGAGGCATGGGTACAAGAGGCGGTTGAGCAAGGGGCCAGCATCAGCTTCGGCGGACAACGCCAAGGCGCGATGATGATGCCGACGGTCTTGGAAAATGTTAGCACCGAGATGAAGGTTATGCGCGAGGAGGTTTTTGGCCCCGTCGTGAACCTCATTCCCTATGATGATTTTGATGAGGCCCTTGCGGCTGCTGATGACTCGGCTTTTGGTTTGCAAGCGGGTATCTTCACCAACGACCTCGCCAAAGCGATGCGGGCCGTCAATCGCCTTAATGTGGGTGGTGTGATTATCAACGATTCGCCAACCTTCCGCGTTGACCACATGCCCTATGGTGGCAACAAGAACTCTGGCGTTGGACGTGAAGGCCCGCATTTTGCCATTGAGGACATGACCACCCTCAAGATGGTGGTGATTAACACCTAGTTATCTATCTCAGCCAAAGGCATTTGGTCAATCAAGGTCTGGATGTTGGGGTGGTCGCCGACGTGCTGGCTATAGTAGGTGTAGCGAATCCGCCCAAGGGTATCAACGATAAAGGTGCCGGGGAGTTGCATGGGGTCACCCGTTGTAGCTCCCTGCATCTTGAAGCGCAAGGTGGCCCGTATAGCCGCCCCCGCCACCGCAGGCGATAGCACCTGTCCTAGCGTCGCTTGCTCAAGACCATAGGCCCGGTGCGTGTCGGTCTGCTCATTGGTCAAGCACGCTAGGCTTGGCGCAAATCGTCCACACACCCGCACGGCATGTTTTGGCTTGCCAATGCCCACCGCAATAATCTGGAGGTCTGCCGCGTGTATTGCATCTTTGTGTAGCTCCAACTGAGCTAACCATTCACGGCAAAACACTCACCCAAAGTGGCGCAGGAAGGTTAGTAGCGTTGGCCCCTGCGCCCATAGGCTACTCAAGTCAACGGGTTGGCCTTGCGGGTCGAGCAATGTTGCATCGGGGGCAGGTTGTCCTAGGTGTAAAATCATCCGTTTTCCTCATTTAATGGCTTGATAGGCGGCTAGGGTTCGGGCGCGGGCGGCGGCGTGGTCAACGATAGGCGGTGGATAGTCAGCGGGCGGAGGTGTCATCTGCCAAGGGCTGTGAATATAGCGGTCAGGCACCCCGCGCAATTCAGGTACCCAGTGGCGGATATATTCCCCGTCAGGGTCGAATTTCTGTGATTGGGAGACAGGATTGAAGATGCGGAAATAGGGTTGGGCGTCGGTGCCTGTGCCTGCTGACCATTGCCAGCCACCATTATTCGCTGCTGGGTCGCCATCAATCAACCACTGCATGAAATGGGTCTCACCCCACCGCCAATCAATTAGCAAATCTTTGGTCAAGAAGCTGGCGACAATCATACGGGCGCGGTTGGGCATCCAGCCGATGGCTTGCAATTGGCGCATAGCCGCATCAATGACCGGATAGCCTGTTTGCCCCACCTGCCATGCCGCAAAATGGGCGGGGTTATTGTCCCATACCAGTCGGTCATATTCAGACCGAAAACTACCCCCCATCACATGCGGGAAATGATAGAGGATGTGCATGTAAAATTCACGCCAAATCAGTTCGCTGACAAAGGTCTCCACTGACTCGCGGGCGGCTTGATGCTGGGCAAGGGGATAGACCTCGTGTGCTTGCCAATAGACCTGACGTGGTGAGAGCATCCCGAAGCGCAGATAAGGCGAGAGGTAGGAGGAGCCAACGCGGGTATCCGTCCATGGTTGCGCCACCAGCCGATTGCGGCCCTCCCCATAGTCAAAAATGGCGTTATCGGTAAAGGCTTGCAGGCGGGCATGGGCAGCCGCTTCACCCACAGGCGGCAGGGGCGTATTAGGTTCAGCAAAGCCTAAATCGTGCAACGCAGGCAGGGGAGCAGATTTCGTCTTAGCAAAGTGTCCCTTATCCAAATAGCCCTCGACCAGTGGGCGTTTGTCTAGAGTCAGCAATTGCTTCTTAAAGGGCGTGAAGACGGTATAGGGCTTGCCATCGGCTTTGACGACGGTACCGGGAGTGTGCAACACGGCATCATCAAAGCCATGCACGGAAATATCGAGCAGTGTTTCAATCTCTGCATCGCGCCGACGGGCAAAGGGCGAATAATCCCGATTGTAGTATAGCGCAGTGGCTCCCCATTGTTGCACCAAGCGTGGCAAGACTTCGCGGGGGTCGCCATCTTCAACCCATAGATGGGTGCGATAGGGTGCTAGACTCTCGTTCAAGGCTTGCAACCCCTTGAGCATAAAGGCCAAGCGTGGCACACCCGTCCACTGGCTGCCGAGAATAGCAGGGTCGAAGATGAACAACGGGATAACAGGCTGTCCACTGCGGAGGGCGGCCTCTAGCGCTAGATTGTCCTGCAAGCGCAAATCACGACGGAACCACATGAAGACTGGAGCGCTCATGCTGCCTCCCTTCAATAGGTAGACGCCGCTGGATGTCCTGCGCTACCCGCATCGCGCCAAGGGTCACACCAGCGGTGGATTGACCGGGGAAGATGGAATCGCCGACCAAGCGCAGATTAGGCAACCCCGTGTGTGGGCTACGGGCGGTGAAGAGTGATTGCTGGGGGAACCCGCCGACCATCCCCAAATGACGCTCGGTATAGAATTGATAAGTCACCGGACTCCCCGGTAGCACTAGCTCAAGGCTATCCCGAAAACCTGCTATCATGCCCTCCACCGTCTGCAATATGCGCTCAGTATAGGCTTGCTTGCGGGCGTGATAGGCAGCCTCATCGCTTGCCAGCACATCCCACCAAGGTTGCACGGCAGTGTGGGTCGTAATCGTCACGGCCCGATGGCCCGATGGGGCGCGACTGCTATCCCACAGGGGCGACATCGAAATAAACAGGCTGCGACCTTCGCCCAATGGCCCTTCCATCTCGGTGATAATCTGGTGGTGGTCAGGGATACCTTGGGGAAGTTGGTCAGCCTTCACGCCTAAATGCAGGGCAAAGGCTCCCCAGCCCGCTTGTCGCTTGTGAGTCTCACGGCGTAGGCGGCGCGGACTATCTTCACCCAACAGCGTATCCAGCGACCAAGGCGTGACATTGGCAACCACAAAGTCGGCGGGGTAGAAGGTGCCAGTGGTGTCATGGCGTCCGTGCATGGCCTGTACCCCCACCACGCGCCCAGCCTCGACCTTAATCTGGCTCACGCGCCGCCGATACAGCACCTCGCCCCCGTAAGCCTTAATCGCTTGCACCAGCGTTTCCGCAAGGCCCCCGATGCCGCCTTCGACATGTTGCACCCCTTGGCGGGCAAGGTCAAGGGCGGTGGCTCCATAGAGCGCGTTGGCATGGTCAGCCGTCGTCTGAGCCGAGATGAGCAATTGAGCGTCAATGAAACGCTTGAAGGCGGTGTTATGCGCCAAGCCATGCCGTGCCAACCAGCCGCGCACCGTTCCCAAGGCATAGCGGGCCAAGCGCATATCAGCGGGGAAATGATTTAACCCAATCCGCGCCAACTGCACTAACTCGGCGGGGTTAGTCGGCGGCCACGGCAAGCCATCCGCCGCCATCGCCCAACCTAAATCCGCCACACGCTGCTGCTCGGCCCAAAACGCTTGGCCTTCGGGGAACTGGGCGAGGATGTCCTGATAATCGCTGGTCAGGGTAATTGAACGGTCGGGCAGATGCACCACCCATGCGGGGTCACAACGATGGATAGGCCAACTAATGCCTAAGCGCTGGGCAACCAAGGCGTGGGGGCCATCGGCTTGAAAACCACCCGCCAGCGTTGCCCCGCTCTCAAAGCGATAGCCTTGATGGGTAAAGGTGCTGGCACAGCCTCCGGGGTAGGTTTGGGCTTCGAGTACCGTAACGCGATAGCCCTGCTGGGCCAAAAGCGCTGCAGTGGTGAGGCCGCCAATGCCTGAACCGATAACAATAATGTTGCTCATGCTGTATCCTTCTCCTGTCTACAGCGTAGCGGAGGGCATTGGCGGCGTCAACTGATTTTCACAGTTTTCTTGCTGAACACTTAGCCCCTACTTATGCGCTAGAAGTTAGCGCTCACATAGGGCCACGCGGGCGGGAACATCGAGCGCATGACGGCCTGCGTGTCCGTATCAGGGTTGCCCCACCCCCGATAGACAAAATCAGCAGGGTCATAGCCGCAGAAGACCAGTGCCGACAGCCCTTGAATGCTCAACTCACAATCGGCAATCTCAGCAGGCGTGACCACCAATTGGCCCTCAACGGTCTCAAAGCAATAGGTACCGTTATTCCAAGGGCAGTATTCATCAACAATCTGGGCGGTAAAGGCTCCCGCTCCAGTATGAATGCCGCTGAGTTGCTCGACAATCGTGACGCGGCCCATTGGCGTGGGCGGCCCCTCAGAAATGGGGATGGTATAGACCTCACTGTTGAGGTCAAAGGCCCATGTTTCGAGAGTGTGGTCAGGGGGGAGCCGCAAGCTAATCGTCCGCGTTTGGTCGGCATGTTGCCCCAACCATTGCAGCAAGAGGTATTTACCAAGGCTATTGCTATAGAGAAACTTGCTACTGCGAAGTTCCTTGGCAAAGCCCGTTATCTGGTAAAGCATAATCCCTACCACGCTTCCTGTTGTGTCGGTAGCAACCGCTACCCACACATTGGCTTGCTCTCCCAAGCGGCGCATCAATTGGTCGGATAGTATCGAGAAGCCGTGCTGATGGGGCTGGAGGCGTTGTAGGAAGTCCCAATAGATGGGGAAGCCCTCACGCATGTGCATCAGTTCCACCGTGCCCGCCAATTCATGTTGAAGGAGTGGCGTCAGGTTGAGCGGGTTGAAGCGCATGAGCCGCACATGCGGGAAGCCGATATAGCCCAGCCGTCCATAGAATGACTCGCGGAAGGGGTAGAGCGACGAGACCCCCTGCCCAAAGTCGAACATGGTGGCGAAGAGGTGTTGCATCATCTGGCGGGCATACCCTTTGCGGCGGGCTTGGGGCATCGTCGTGACCGAGGCCACCCCGCCCATCTTAAAGACCTTACCGCGTACATTTTGCGTCATCGGGATGGAGTTGGCGGTTGCTACCGCTACCCCATCCTCAAAAACAGCCACGATATAGCGGTCTTGATGATAAGGGGCGTGCTTCTCTAAATCGGCGCGGGTTTGGGTACCGGGGCTTTCCGCAAAGGCATAAGTGGTCAGTGGGAAAAACGTATCGAGTAATTCATCGCCTTCAATACGGCGAATTTCAACAGTGGGCATGGGCAAACTCCTTTTAGTCGTTGCTAAGTGTAACCCAAAAGGAGCGCTATAGGCTCAATCTTGACGCAAAGCCAGCCGTGTCCGCCAATGACGATAGATGAACAGCATCCGTAGCGGCAAGCCATCAAAGGCCAATCGTGTCAACCAGCCTCGCCAACCTTTGCGATGCTCAAGGGTGATGTGGTCAATCAGCGCCACCCCATCCGGTACCGCCTCAAAAATATGTTGATGCTCCCATGCTGCCAATGGCCCCTCTAGCTGGCGGTCAATAAAGGATTGGGGTGTTGGCCCCGCTTCATGGCGTGCCAGCCAGCGCACTGGTATTGGCCCCATCCACATCGTGAAGGCCACCTCGCCCTCGGTCAGTGATTGCAGGTCATTGCGCTGCATGTGGATAAAAACAGGTGGCGGGGTCAAGCGCTGGAAGGCACGCGGATGCTCATGGAAGGTTATTATGGCTTCAACGGTGGTCGGGATAATCGAACGGTGTTCAAATACTTTGGGCATGGGTTAGTCTCCTTGCCCTCAGCATACACTGTGAACCTAAGCAGTAGCTTAGAATATCCAGAAGGAGAGGGCCATCGACTCAAAAATCGGAGCAAGACTGTCAAAGTCGGCGGCCTGTGCGCTGAAATTGAGGATATAAACATTGCTGTCAATCACCACCCAATACTGATATTGGCGGTTGATGATACGGCTGCCCGGTGGTGAACTCTGCGTTTCCCAACGCACCGCGTCACCGACTGATAGCGTAACTTGGCGCTTGTTATAGGGAGCCATGCCGAGATTGGTGAGGGTCGCGGCAGTTTGGTCAAGAAATTCCTGAAAGGTCAAATCACCCAAGGGTTGCACCCATACCCGCAGCCATGCAATGCCATCATTCCGCATCAGGACTAAGCGGCTGTTGGGGTCACTGGCGAGGCGGGTCAGGGCTTCAAAGACGTTGGCAACCGAGGGGTCACGCACGCGCCAATCTGCTAAGATGAGGGTAGCCTCAGCCGCATCAGATGGCACTTGGCCCCATGTGGCAGCCGGAGCGCCCACCCGCACATTGCGCCCCGTATAGGCTACCCAGTCATTGGTATTGACGGGCGTAATCTCGGACTCAGGTAATGCACCCGAATCGCTGACCGTTGCCAAATTGCAGGCCAGAATCGCACTGACGAGCAGTATAATCGGTATCCATACACGTTTGGGAGAGTTTGCCATTGATTAAGATAACTCATCTAATTACTGGTCTGGACACCGGAGGAGCCGAGATGATGCTCTACAAGCTCCTTGCGGGTATGAACCGCGACCAGTTTGAAAACGCTGTTATTTCACTCACAACCATCGGCCCAGTTGGTGAAAAAATCCAAGGCCTTGGTATTCCAGTCCGTGCTTTGCAGATGCGCCCTAGCCTTGCCAGCCTTGGCACGATAGGGCGGCTGCGGCGTTGGCTCCGCCAAGATGCCCCTGACTTGCTCCAAACATGGATGTATCATGCGGATTTGGTGGGTAGCCTAGCGGCGGGTCGTATTCCCGTTATTTGGAATGTGCGGGCTTCGGCTTTATCCCCACAGGATAGCAAACACCATACCCGTATTGTACAACGGATAGCGGGACGTTTCTCACGCCATCTAGCCCAACGTATTATTTTCAACTCGCATCTAGCCCAACGCTTGCACAGCCAATTGGGGTATGATGTCGGGCGCTCAGTGGTCATCCCCAACGGCTTTGATCTTGACCAATTTCAACCCAACCCAGCGGCGCGTCAGGCCATCCGTCAAACACTCGGCATCAGTGACACCCAACCTGTTATTGGCTATGTGGCTCGTTTTCATCCACACAAAGACCATCATAATTTTATCCAAGCCGCTACGCAAATTCACCAACACTTGCCCGATGTTCAGTTTGTGCTTTGCGGCAAAGACATCACCCCCCACAACCCCACGCTTATGGGCTGGATTCGAGAAGGTGGCATCGAGTCGGTCACCCATCTGCTCGGCATCCGCACCGATATTCCCGACCTCACCGCCAGCTTTGATATGGGGGTAGTGGCTAGTTTGAGCGAGGCCTTTCCCAATGTAATTGGTGAGGCAATGGCCTGCGAGGTGCCCTGTGTCGTGACCGATGTCGGTGATTCGGCCCGCATCGTGGGTGAGCTAGGGCGGGTGGTACCACCCCAAAGCCCTACCGCTTTGGCTGAAGCCTGCCTAGAGTGGCTCCAGCATCCGCCGTCGGCTGAGTTCAAGCACCGCCTCCGCCAGCACATCCTTGAACACTACAGCCTATCCGCTATTATCCAGCAGTATGAGGCGCTCTACCGCGCAGTTGCTCAAAAAAAGCAAGGCGGCGATTCTCCGTCGCGCTCGTATCCAAATGGGTGATGGCACTCCGTGGCACCCGACGCCCGCGCCATGCCGCCGCAAATTGGGCAATGGCCTCGGCGCTCTGCTGCACATTGTCCTCGGTGTTGGGAATTTGCAGCACAAACTCCGGCACGCCGTCAGGATAATGGGTCTCGGTGTAGGCGATAATGGTCGGCAAGCCATAGGCTAAGTATTCGATAAATTTAAGGGCCGAGGTCTCCTGCATCTGTTTGCGATACAGAGCCAAGGTGCCGAGGCCAATATCAGCTTGGGCTAGAATTGGCTCATACGCGGCACGGGTCAATTTACCGTGCGCGTGGATGGTGGGCGGCGTGTCGGTGGGTAGCTCATGGGGATAGACCCCGATAAGGTCAATCTGCCATGTCGGGAAGTGCCGCCCCAACCACAGCGCTTTATCCACCCCGTTCCATGCGTGTTCAATCCCGCCCATCAACACCAAGCGCGGTGCAGGATTGGCGGGCGCAGGCAGTTCGGGGAAATCGCTTAGGGTGATGCCGTTGCCAATCACCATGCTCGGCTTCTGAAATTGGGCGAAGTCAGGATGCTCGATAATCTCACGGCTGACCGATACGATGCCATCCACGCGACTCAGCAGACGGCGGCGGGTGATACTACGGTAGATATGGCGCAACTTGGGGCCAAGGCGCGTTTCCAGCAGTTCATTGGAGTTAATCTCATAAACCAGCACTTGCCGCCCAAATAAGCGCTCGAAAGAGGGATAGTAGACATCATAGCGATAGTACAGGACATCGGGCCGCCACGCCCTTATGTCGCTAACCCACTGATTCGCCATCATTAAGCGGTGGGGGATGCTCGACCAAACCCGCTGGGTCAATTCAACTTGGGGATGCAAGGCCGCCCGCCATTGCTCATAGCTGTGCTTGTTGGAGAGCAGAAAGACCGCCACCTCATGCCCCTGCTCAACCCAATAGGCGGTCTGAGCGGCCAGTTTTTTAAAGACACCTGTCTCTGGCCCTTGGTGCCATGTCAGGAAATAGCCAATCCGCATCTATGGCTCCGTGAACTGGATGGTATTGGCGATACCCTGCATATAAGGAATGCCCTCCGTTACCCGTGTAGCAGGGTCAATGCCCATGTAAAAGACATAGTTCTCATCCGCGTGTTGCAGGGCCATAAACCAGCCTGCTGTATCAGGCGTATCATTCGGACACGCAACTGCTTGGAAGGTGCTGCCAAAGGCTTCTTGACCGCCAACGGTATAAGCTTTTCGCCCCTCGACATTCAGCCCGATATTGCAGCCTTGGAACAGGAAACTCCGTAGATACATGGTCGAGTCCGGCCAGAGGTCGAGATTATCGGGATTGAGGGGCAGGTAGCTGGGGAAATGCCACAATAGCCAAATTGTCCCTGTCATGCCATTCGGCAAGGCTCCCTCATAAATCGAGAGATTGACAGTGCTTTCTACAAACTGGTTGCGGACAGGTACCCGAAAATGCCCCACTTGCCAACCATCGGGTAAATCAATAGTGACGGGTGGCGGGTTGATTTCATCTACACTGGCGAGGGTGGCCGTTGGGCGCAAGGTAGGTGTGCTGGTTGGGATATTGCTGGTCGGCACGGGTGTGCGCGTCGGGCTTGGGGTGAAGTCTACCGTAGCTTGGGGTGTCTCGGTGGTGCCGCCATCAGCAACAGCCGTGAAGGTCGGAATGGGTGTGGGGGTAACCACCACTTGGAGCGCGGTGGTCTCGCCTGTAATCTCGACGGCGGTGCTAGGTATCCACACCAGAGTATCCTCAATGCGCGTGCCGAAATAGGCTACCCCTTCGGCATTCAAAGGCGTTTGGGCCACCAACTGATAGACTTCATCTTGATAAAGGGTATAGGCCGCTTGCCCTTCGGGGCCGGGGTAACTGAGGGCCTCAGTGCTAGGGACAATAATCCGTGCGATAACACCTGTGAGTTCAGGGGTAAAGCTCGGCACGGCGGTGGCATCCGGTGGTGGAGTCGGATTGTCGGGAACTTCCATGACCACGAGGCTATCTTCGCTGACATTGAGTTCAACCTGCGTAGACGAGACCCACCCCAAGCGGTCGCCAATCTTGACCAGATAATAGACGGTCCCTAGCTCATCAGGAGCCGATTTACCTGCTGTCGGTAAAGTGTCGCCTTCCACCAAGTTATAGACGACCTCAGCATTGCGGTTGGGTTCAGCAAAAATAGTGGCGCGTGACACAATCACACGGATAGCCGGCGGGGCAGTGGTATCGGTGGCGGATGGTTGGTCGTTATCGGTTTTCTCGCCTCCGCAAGCTGCCAATACCCAGACCAGCAGCAAGGACACCACAAGGGGTGTCCGAGCCGCTATCCATGCCCAACGCATGGACTTATTCCCATTCAATCGTTGCAGGTGGTTTAGCGCTAATGTCATAAACAACGCGGTTCACTCCTAGCACTTCATTCACAATGCGGCGGCTGACCTCAGCCAACAGGTCATAAGGCAACCGTGCCCAGTCCGCCGTCATAAAATCTTCAGTGACAACCGCCCGTAGCACAATGGTCTCGGCATAGGTGCGCTGGTCGCCCATGACCCCCACACTTTTGACGGGCAGCAGGGCAGCATAGGCTTGCGACACACTGCGATTAAGGCCAGCCGCTTGGAGCGCATCACGGAAGATGAGGTCAGCATGACGCAGACTTTCCAAGCGCTCAAAGGTGATTTCGCCCAAGCAGCGAATCGCTAGACCGGGGCCGGGGAAGGGTTGACGCCAGACCTGCTCTTCCGGCAAGCCCAAGGTCAGCCCTAGCCGTCGCACCTCATCCTTAAACAAATAGCGCAATGGCTCGACCAACTCCAAGGTCATGTCTTGGGGCAGGCCGCCAACGTTGTGGTGGGTCTTAATCACGCGGGCATGAGGGCGCTCTTTGGCTGCTGATTCAATCACATCGGGGTAGATGGTACCTTGCGCCAAGAAACGGGCGTTTTCAATCTTGGCGGCTTCTTCCTCAAAAATGCGGACAAAAATCTCACCGATGATTTTGCGCTTGTGTTCGGGGTCGGTCACGCCTTGTAGCTTGTCTAAGAAGCGCTCGCTGGCATCAATGGCTACTAGTCGCGCCCCAATCACTTGCTGCACGGTTTGGGCAACACTTTCCGGCTCATAGGAGCGCATCAGGCCTGTATTGACAAAGATGCACGTCAGTTGGTCGCCAATGGCACGGTGCAAGAGGGTAGCGGCCACCATCGAATCGACGCCCCCGCTGAGACCCAGCACAACTTGACCATCACCAACTTGCGCTTGCACATCTTGGATGGCCTGCTCAACAAAATTGAGCATCGTCCAGTTGGACTCGCAGCCGCAAATAGTATGCACAAAGTTGGCGAGGATGTCCTTGCCGCGTGGGGTATGCACCACTTCGGGATGGAACTGTACCCCATAAATGCGGCGCTTATCATCGCCGATGGCAGCATAGGGCGAGTTTTCAGTATAACCCACTGGCACAAAGCCAGACGGGGGCATCTCAATGCGGTCACCGTGACTCATCAGCACTTGGATATCATCAGGCAAGTTGGCAAAGAGGCGACAGGTGCTGTCATGCTGGAAGGTGGCGGTACCATATTCATGTTTATCAGCATGGGCTACCTTGCCACCAAGGGCATGGGTGAGTAACTGCATGCCATAGCAGATGCCCAGCACAGGCAAGCCACTCTGTAGCACCCAAGTGGGCAACGTCGGTGAACCTTCTCCATAGACGCTGTTGGGGCCACCAGACAAAATCACTCCCTTGGGTTCAAGTGCTAGAACGGTCTCAGCCGGGGTATCCCACGCATAGAGAGCCGCATACACACCCGCTTCACGGACACGCCGTGCAATCAGTTGGGTGTATTGTGACCCATAATCCAATATCGCAATACCTTCTAAACGGGCATCAATCGCTGCGATCATGCCAGAACAATCTGCCCATCATCCATTGAGACGATTTGTGCAATCGTTTCGATAGGAATGTCATATTTAGAGAGGATTTCACGCCCTGCTTCAAATGTTTTCTCGACTACACAGCCGATACCAACCAGTGTACATTGGGCCTCACGCACAATCCGTACCAAACTTTTGAGCGTCTTGCCGCTTGCCAAGAAATCATCAATAATCAGCACGCGCTCACCAGCAGGCATAAACTCTGCCGAAACCATCAAATTGACTTCCATGCCCTTAGTATGGCTGGGTGCCGTCTCAAGAAAAATAGGCCCGTACATGGTCACAGGTTTGGTCTTGCGGGCATACACTACGGGTACTTTCATGGCATAGCCCGCAGCCATTGCGGGTGCAATACCAGAGACCTCTGCGGTCAAGATGCGGGTAACCCCATATGAAGCAAAACGGCGTGCAAATTCTTCGCCACACGCCATCATTAATTGGGTATCGAGTTGGTGATTGAGGATACTGTCAATCTTGAGAATCCCATCCCCAAGGTTTTTACCCTCGGCAAGGATACGTGCTTTTAACTCTTCGGCTGCGGATGTCATGCTAATCCTTTCTTTAAGAAACCATAACCATCAGCAAGCGATTATACCCCATCACCGACCCGAAAACCGGAAAGATGCTCTAACGCTTTGACCAAAGCATGGTTGCCCTCACTGCCAAGCCCCTGTTGCTGCAAGGTGCGGTAGAGATTAAAGACCAAACTGGTACCCAAGGCGGGAACACCCATCTGGTCAGCGGCTTCAAGGACAAGGCGCAAGTCTTTCTGCTGGAGGTCAATGGTAAAGCCGGGCCGCCAATCACGCTGAATCATCTGCGGGCCACGGTTGCTCAACATCCAACTCCCGGCTGCCCCTTGGCTGACAGCGGCAAGGGTCTTCTCCAAGTCCAAGCTGCCTGCCTGAGCAAAGACCATCGCTTCACTCACCGCAAGGCCCGTAATCACCACCAACACTTGATTGACTAGCTTGACCATCTGCCCCGCGCCTTGCTCCCCGACATGGGTGATGGCTTTGCCCATCGCTTGGAAGAATGGCATGGCGCGGTCAAACTGGACCACATCACCCCCAACCATGATGCTGAGGGTACCCTTGGCAGCCCCTTCGCTCCCGCCACTAATCGGCGCATCAAGCATGTGTGCGCCCTTCTCCGCAAGTTTGGCGGCAATTTCACGGGTGGCATGGGGGCTGATGGTACTCATGTCAATCACCAGCGCCCCAGCCTTGATGCCCGCCAGCACGCCGTCTTCACCTAGAATCACCGCCTCGACATCAGGGGTATCACTGACACACGTGATGATGATGTCACACTGGTGAGCCAATGCAGCAGGCGTATCTGCCCATTGAGCGCCCGCCGTCACTATCGACTCGGCTTTGCTGCGGGTGCGGTTCCACACGGTGAGGTCAACACCCGCTTTTAATAAATTATGGGTCATCCCCTGACCCATAATTCCTAACCCAATAAACCCTACTTTTTCGCTCATTTATGCCCCTTCACGCATAATCTCAGTCGCCAATGGAATCGTAAAGTGGAAGGTCGAGCCTTCGTTAATCTTGCTTTCGACCCACACTTGCCCGCCGTGCTGCAAAATCAAGCCACGCGTCAAGACCATACCGAGACCCGTCCCCGGTTCACCGGAGTCCTTGGCATTATCGGTACGGAAGTATTTCTCTTTGAAGATTTTCTTGAGGTCTTCATCGGAAATACCAATTCCGGTGTCCTTAATTTGAATGTGCAGCACGCGCCGCACGCCCTCAGTATCCCAAACGTTGGTGGCCGCTTCTGCTACCACCGTTACCTTGCCCCCAACAGGCGTGTACTTGTTGGCATTGGTCATGAAGTTCATCATGATTTGCACCAAACGCCGATGGTCAGCCCAAATTGCGGGCAGGTCTTCGGTGAATTGCTGCACCACCTTCTGCTCTTTCTTGTCAAAGGCTTGTTGCAGGTTCCGCAAACACTCGCGGATGACCTGTACAAAGTTAACCGTACCCATTTCCAAGGACAATTGATTGGCGTCTTGGGCTTCCACATCGCGCAGGTCGTTGACCAAGGCCTCCAGACGGTTGACGTTGTTGTAAACCGTCTCAAGGAAATTGGATTGTTGCTCATTGAGTGGCCCAACTACCCCGCGCATCAGCAGGTCAGTATAGCCCTTCATAGCGGTCATCGGGTTGTTGAGTTCATGGGCAATGAATCGTACAAAGTCAGCACGGGCCTTTTGCTGGTGCCGCAATTGCTCAAATAGCTGCGAGTTGGTAATGGCGGGGCTGGCGTGGTCAGCCAAACGGCTTAACGACTCCATGTCGAGCAAAGTTAGCTCGGTCTCGGCGTCCCCTTCGACCATCAAGACACCAATCACTTCATTGGCGCTGATAATCGGCACGATGATTTGATTCACAGCACTAGGGTAGGTTTCGATGTAGTCTGGGTCGGTCTTCAAGTCACGGGTAAAAGATGGGCGAGCCGTGCGAACCACACGCCCCCAAATACCCTCCTCAGTCGAGATATTTTGCCCAATCTGGCTCTCATAGAAAATCGAGCTTTCTGGATAGCCCGTGCTACCAATCAGTTGCATTGAATCTTCAATATCTTGATTCAGGATAGCTAAGATGCCCGCCTTAGCACCGGATTGCTTCACTGCCCAATCCAGCGTAACTTGGACAACGGTCTGCAATTCCAATGATTGATTCAGCGATTGGTCAATGGATGAAAGACCTTCGAGTTCCTCAATACGTTGCAGCAAGCGCTCATCTTGCAAAGCGTACAGCCGCGCATTTTGAATAGCAACTGCGGCTTGGGCGGCAAAGGTGGTAAGCAAGGTCGCGTCTTCATTCGAGAAGGGGCTACCATCACGCTTGTTCAAAACCTGTAGCACCCCAACGGGGACACCTTGTGCCAAGAGTGGGGTGGTCAGAATAGCCCGTGAATGAAAACTGGGTTGGTCGTCTTCATCTTCATCATGCAAGACCTCCCCGTGCCAGCGCTTGTCGGACTGGGTGTTGTTCACGATAATCGGCTCTTTACGCAACAAGGCCTCATTCGCAAGGCTGGGGCGCTCTTTGGGGATACGTTGCCCAATCAATGTTTGGGAGCCGGGGCCAAGTGCCACTTGGAAGACCAACTCATTGGTCTCCTCATCCGTCAGCAACAGACTACCCGCCTCGCACTTCAAAATGTTGATAGCGCTCCGTGAAATCAGGTCAAGCAGGCGGTCAACGTCACCAATTTCGGTTGAAAGCTGGCTGGAAATCTGGTTCAGCGCCTCCAACTGTTCGGAACGGGTGCGGGTAGCTTCAAACAGCCGTGTTTTGTTAATAGCACTGGCCGCAATACTGGCAATGTCAAGGAACAACTGCACCTGCTCATCGCTATAGCGGATGGTGGCGTCAGTGGTACCAAGAGCCATCACACCGAGGATACCCGTAGCCGTATCAGCCATCAGCGGCGCACCCATCCATGCTTTAAGGGTATGGTGCAAAATCTCGGCATTGGGATAGAGGCGTTGGGAGGTGGTCACATAGTCATTAGTTCGCACCAATTGTTGGTTGATTGCCACTTCGCTGATAAGGTCACGCCCAACCGCCCAATAGAGTTGCTCAAGATGTTCCAAACGCTCATCACCTTCGACATAGAAGGCGTAGTACATCTCGTTGCGGTTCTCCGACATAATCGCAATGGTGAAAACATCGGTTTCAATAACGCGGCTGGTCTGGGCATAGAGCAATTCCATCAAGGTATCAAGATCAATGGCATAGCTCAAAGCACGTGACACTTGGCTCAACACGTCTTGAACGCGGAACCGATGCTCAAGGTCTTCTACAATCTGGGTTCGCTCAAGGGCCAGCGCCGTTTGGTCGGCAACACGCTCAATGTACTGCAAATCCTCATAATTGTAGGGTTCACCGTTACGACGGCTACTCAGTGCAATAAAACCATTCAATTGGCGTTGACCCATCAAGCGCACCAACACGGGTGTATTGAGTACCGCCAATTGCGAGCGATTGCTGATAATGGCAGGTGGCAACGCCCGTTCATCTTCGATATAGAGGATACTGGCCTCACGTTCCAAATATTCCACCAAGCCTGAGTCAAAGGGGAAGGTGATGTCGGTTACAGGGCGGCCTGTCATGGGGTTTTCATGGGCGCGGAAGAGTTGACCTTCCTTGTCACGGAAGAACAATATCACATCCGAAGGCGTTAGCGCATCCTCTAGCTCGGTGCGGACGGCACTCTCTACATCACGCAAGTTAATGGAGTCGGTTAGCTTGTTCAGCAGCGTTTCAAGGCGTTGTTGGTACTGACGCCGCCGCCGAAACGCAATTTCATTGATGCGGTCATGCAAACGGGCGCGAATTGGCACAAAGCCCAGCGTAATCGCCAGCACTACCCCTGCAATCAAGATCGGGCTATCGGATTGGATAAAGCGTACCCCAATGGTACTCAAGCCTGTCACCACCGCAGCATAGGCAACAACCAGAATGCCACTAAGCCCCGTATAAACCGCCACCATCGGCATCAAGCGGTCAGTTTCGAGCAATCGCGCTTGGACAATCGCATAGGCGACGCTTAACAGAAACAACAAGGCCGAGACCTGCACCAGCGGCAACATCCACACTGGAGCGCCGCCATCGGTCACCAATTGATAAATGGCCCAGATAATCGCGGGGACAACACCCGTCGTGCCAATCAAAACATAGCTGGCTTGCTCACGGAAAATCGGGGAGGTGGTATATTGACGCCGCCAGAACATCACGGCCATCATAACCCCCATGCCCCCTCCTGCGAATATCAGCGGCAAAAAGAGCGTGGCATCATCACCATCTTGATAGAGGCCATAAGTAATCAGGGTTGCAACCAAACCTAGTAGCAATGGCGCAAAACGGCTAATCGGGGTACGGTCAACTAGCAGGATATTGGTTGGGAAAACCATGCTAAAGCTGACCATGCCCGCCCCTAACATACAGCCTGCGAATATCCACAGCACAACCAGTGGCTCATATTGAGTGGTTAACAGGTTGAAGGTGCCAGTTTCCAGCACCGCAATCGCACCCCCAATACCTACCAAGAACCGCGCCGCCCGCAGGTTAGTGCGCCGTATCATCACATAAGCCGAGATACCCAGCGCAACTAAACCCGTGACATACCCAATTAAGAAATAGCCAATAAAATCAACGGTGGGTAAGGTGCCAAGCGTGAGGGTCAATTGACATACATTGCGGGTTTGGTCGCTGTTGAGTTGGCAACTATCCGCTTGTGGGATACCACTCCGCACATCAGGGCGTGACACCGTGAGCCGTAAACGGTCACCACTATCAAATTCATCTAAAATCGCTTGCAGGTTCTTATAAGGTTTTTCTGACGGCAATTCAATGCCATCGGCCCCGATGATTTTGTCCTCAGCACGGATTCCCATATCCAAACTGGACCAGCTTTCATCAGCAAAAGGGCCTTCGCGCTGGACTTCCAAGTCACGGTTGAGAATCACCCCCAAGAAGGGACTGCGTTGAAAATCAATAGCAATCACCAACGCCCCTAGAATGCCGAACAACGCCAAGGCCAATGCACCAAAGCTCAAGCCAAACGTCAGCCAGTTTCGTACCCGACGCTCAGTTGGTGCGGGCGGTGGAGAGGGTCGTACTGGAAAAACCTCAAAGGTGTCGTCTTTGTTCTGCACCATTCACAAGCTCCCCTATTTAATATAGGCATTTTAACACAGCTAGGCCGAACCTCACTATGTCATCTCGTTACTATTTTTTAACCTGCGTCCTCAGTGTTAGAATAGCGCCATGATTAAGCACTGGGAGGTTGTCATGTGGAAACAGATAATGGTCTTGGGGATTGCCCTGTTGGTGTTGAATGGATGCTTTCGTGAGGCGGCGGACAGCCAAAGTAAACCCACCCAACGTGAGGTCAATCTCAACACAGTTCAACAAAATTATACCCAGACCCCGACCCAGCGCCCGACAATTCCAACCTTTACGCCAGCGCCTACCAAACCACCTGTAACTGATGTTGTTGGTGGTCCGCCTGTTGAGGATGATACCCAAGGCGCAGATGAGCAATCCACCGTAGAAGGGCCACCTCCGACCGAGACACCTACCCGCACGCCAACTCCAACTGTGACTAATGTGCCCCCCAACATCGCAACGGTTGCCCCGCCCAACTATGGCGATGCAGGGATTAGCCCCACACCGAGCTATACCCCAACCCCATCCCAAGCGCCCAATCTACCAACCCCCACCGATGTCGAGGTGCTGGTGGATGAGTGCATCTATATTGTGCAGGGTGGCGATACCCTCTTTAGTATTGCGCTAGACTATGGCCTAGCCACTGAAGATTTTTATCCTGTGAATCCTGAACTATTCGCCAACCCCAATTCACTCTACATTGGGCAAGAAATACGCATTCCCGATTGCGAATCCGATGCTGAAAGTGACGAAAACGCAACTCCAACGGAGGCAGAGGTCACAGTCGAGCCAGAGGGTATCCCCGCCGAGCTACCACAACCCACCCTCGAAGGTGTCCAAACCTATGTGGTGCAGCAAGGTGATACCTTGTTTAGCATTGGCCTAAACTTTGGGGTTACGGTCGAGGATATTGTCGCCGCTAACGAGGCCCTAACCAGTGCCAGTTCTATTATTTATCCGGGGGATATTCTGATTATCCCCACGCCCCAACCCTAGGAGTCGTCATGAATAACGTCGATTTTGGCAAGACCGCTGCTGATTATGGACGCTACCGCGCTGGATTCCCCCCCAAGCTTTTTCAGCGTTTACACGACCAATTTGGTATCGGCATGGCGGGCCAACGCCTATTGGATTTAGGTACAGGAACAGGTACCCTTGCCCGTGGCTTTGCTAAACAAGGGGCCATCGTCACAGGTTTGGATAAAGCGGTATCCCTTATGACCGAAGCCCAACGTCTCGATGCTGAGGAGGGCGTGAGCATTACCTATCAGGAAGGGGTGGCTGAGGATACTGGATTGCCCACCAATAGCTTTGAGGTCGTAACGGCGGGTCAATGCTGGCACTGGTTTGATCGTCCACAAGCAGCGGCAGAGGTATGGCGCTTATTGGTCGCTGGCGGTTGGCTGGTGATTGCCCACTTTGACTGGCTGCCCCTCCCCGGCAACATGGTCGAAGCGATGGAGACCTTGGTGGTGCAGCATAACCCCGCATGGCATTTTGGTGGCACCACAGGCATTCACGCCCAGTGGCTACCGGATGTCAGCATGGCAGGGTTCAAGGATTTAGAAACATTTTCATTTGATGTCGATGTGCCGTATAGCCATGAGGGTTGGCGGGGACGGATACGCGCTAGTTCGGGCGTAGCAGCCAGCCTGACACCAGAGCAAGTCCAACAATTCGATGCTGAACATGCCGCTATCTTGTCCGAGCGTTTTCCAGAAGCGCCGCTTTTGGTGCCGCATCGGGTTTGGGCCTTGATAGCAAGAAAACCCCTATAAACTTAGAAGGATTTTATCATATGGATGCACCTGTATTACGTATTGAAAACCTCTCCAAGACTTATGAAGATGGTACCCAAGCCTTGGTGGATGTCAGCTTTGAAATCCGCAAAGGGGAGTTTTTGGTGATTATTGGCCTTAGCGGGTCAGGTAAATCCACTCTGCTTCGGTGTATTAATCGTTTGGTAGAACCTACTTCAGGGCATATCTGGTTTGATGGTATTGATATTGCCCAAGTTAAAGGAACCAAGCTCCGCTCTACCCGTCGTCAAATAGGAATGATTTTTCAGCAGTTTAATCTGGTCAAGCGCTCCAAAGTCATCACCAACGTTATTTCTGGTCGGCTCGGTTATTTAAACCCACTATGGAGTGTTGTGGGCTATGTTCCGCCGCAGGTACGCCAAGATGCCTTCCAAGCACTTCAACAGGTGGGGATTGCTGAGAAAGCACAAAACCGTGCCGATGCCTTGAGCGGTGGGCAACAGCAACGGGTGGGCATTGCACGGGCACTCATGCAGAAACCTAAAATAATCCTAGCTGATGAGCCTGTCGCCAGCCTTGACCCTGTATTGGCCTATTCAATCTTGGACTATCTCGAAAAACTCAATCGAGAGCATGGGATGACCGTGCTTTGTAGTCTGCACTACTTGGACTTGGTGCAGCGTTATGCTGATCGTGTGATTGGATTGCGCGATGGCAAAATTGTCTATGAGGGGTCAAAAGCCGATATTCAAAATATTACAGATACCCAGTTCCGCCAGATTTACGGTGAGGAAGCCCAGCGTCTTGGTGGTGGACTCACGGGTGGGCTGCAAAAAGGATAACTATTGATATGAAACCACCACGTTCTTTACTCTCTTTACCTCCAATCTTGAACGCTTTTGTTTCGCTCATCCCCGGCCTAGGGCAACTGCTACGGGGGTATATCACCCGCGCCATTCTCATTTTTTCTTTTGTCGCCAGCCTATATGGTCTTGTGTTATGGCGCTTAGATGACGCCAAAATCGCTGTAACAGTGCTGCCGCCCAGCATAGACACAGCCGACCTCAGCCGCCCGCAAGAAACCACCTTAACTTATGCGGTGGTAGCAATTATTTTCGCGGTATTGGGGCATCTATGGGGTATTTTTGATGCCTATGTTTGCGCGGGACATAAACCCTCTCCACCTCGGCTAGGAATGACTTTCTTAATTATTGGCACACTGGTCGTGGGGTCAGATATTACCGAAATCAATATCGCAAAGGCGGTGCGTGAGATTGATGATATTGTGCCGCGCCTATCGCAAATTCTTTGGCCTTGGAATCCTGAAAAGATTTTGTATCGGGATAAAGAAAATTTTGACGGGGTAGCACTTTGGGAGACCCCCTGCCAAGAAGATGGCCCTGTTGAACAACCCGAACCAGTTGAGGGCCAACCGTACCTAGAGATAGCCCCTGATTGCGGAGACCCGTCAGGCGGGCGCTTGCCCAATGGCCGCCGCCGTGAAGGGACAGAGGTAACGCTCAAAGGCTACAACTACCGCCCCAATGAGCAGGCGGAACTCATTATCAACCCCGCCAGCATCCCCGAATTTAGAGTGGTGGTTGATGGTGAACGGGTACGGGTAACACCTGATGACAACGGGCAATTTGAACTATCATTTGTGATGCCTAATTTCACCATCCCTTCAACAACAGTTGGGGCAGTACCAGTCCGGATTATTGTGCGCCAACAAAAAGAAATCGGTAGCCCTAAACTAGTCAAAGAATTCTGGCTATCATTAGAGGCGATTATTGAAACAATCTTCTTGGCGTTGATGGCAACCGCATTTGGCCTGATTTTGGCGGTTCCCATGAGCTTTGTAGCCGCACGTAATCTGATGGCGACGAACATCATCACCTTGACAATCTATTATCTTGTGCGCTTGTTTATGAATGTAGTGCGCTCAATTGAGCCACTTATCTGGGCCTTAATCGCTATTGTATGGGTTGGGCCGGGGCCGTTTGCGGGTGTCATTGCCTTAACGATTCATACCATCGCGGCACTGGGCAAGCTCTATTCCGAGTCGATCGAGAGCATTGATGATGGCCCAATTGAAGCCATCCAAGCAACAGGTGCAGACCGTTTACAGACTATCATGTATGCCGTTGTGCCACAAGTAGTTCCACCCTTCGTATCCTTTACCATCTATCGTTGGGACATCAATGTCCGCATGTCCACCATTATTGGTGCTGTTGGCGGGGGTGGTATCGGCGCGATTCTGGTGCAATGGATCCGCATCGGGGACTATGATTCGGTTGGTATTGCAGTGTGGATGATTGCGATCGTGGTGACGATTTTGGACTATGCAAGTGCTCGCATTCGGGAGCGTTATGTCTAAAATTCCGTTTCGCGCTACAATAGGTTCTTACCTTGTTTAGTTAGTTTTGACTTGTGGAGAGTCTCCATGCGTAAACTTACTCTTTTGGTGATAGTGATACTCTTAGTTAGCAGCTTCGTTGGGCCAAGCTTTGCCCAAGATGGCGGCACCATTGCCGATATTGCTGCAACCAATCCCGATCTCGGAACCCTCATGCTCGCAATCTCGGCTGCTGACCCATCCGTAGCGGCTACCCTTGCGGGTGACGGCGAATATACTGTTTTTGCTCCAACCAATGAAGCCTTTACCACTGCCCTAGAGAAACTTGGCGTTGATGCCGCAACCGTCCTTGGGGACACTGAGTTGCTGACATCCATCCTTCTCTACCATGTGGTAGAAGGAACGGTCATGTATGAAGACGCCCTCGGTCTTGATAAAGCGAAAGTAACGACCCTTGAGGGTGAAGACCTTAGCGTAAGTGTCCTTGACGAATTTGTAGGCGTCAATCAAGCCAATGTTATCGAAACCGATATTGTCGCATCCAATGGTGTGATTCACATTATTGATGATGTGTTGGTCCCCCCCAGTGTTCTATACGGGCTGGTCGCAGACGCCACTGACCTCGGTACCGAAGACAACCCCCTGACCCTGCTATTTATCCCATCAGAAAATGCCCAAGAAGTACAAGCTGGTGCTGATGAACTGACATCGCTATTGAGCGAGGCAACAGGCTTTGTTATTGATGCCCGTGTCGCCACTGACTACGCTGCTGCGATTGAGGCTATGTGCGGTGGTGAAGCTGAAATCGGTGCCTTGAACACCTTTGGTTATGTGTTGGCAAGTGGGCGCGGTTGTGCCAATGTGGGTGTTGTCAGTGTTCGCTTTGGCACATCCTTCTACGCGGGGCAAATTGTCGCTCGTGCCGATTCAGGTATCGAAAGTCTTGAAGACATTACCACCGATACGGTCTTCTGCCGTCCTGACCCCCTCAGCACTAGTGGCTGGATTATCCCCAGCATTGCGATGCGGGCTGCTGGCATTGACGTAGATACCCTCAGCGAAAACGTCATCGACGCAGGTGGTCATGATGGTGTAGTGAACGCCATTTACAGCGGTGAGTGCCAAGCTGGTGCGACCTTTGTGGATGCCCGTAGCCAAGTGGAAGATGAACATCCTGATGTTCGTGATGTCGTGCTGGTCATTGCCGAATCCGCCCCTATCCCCAACGATACTCTGAGCTTCTCCAGTGATGTTCCCTATGCGATGCAACTGCTGTTGGTCGATGGTTTGCTTAATATCGCCAATGACGAAGCCAATGTTGCCTTGCTTGAACAAGTCTATAATTGGACAAGCCTAGCCCGTGCCAGTGATGCTTTCTTTGATGACTTCCGCGAGCAACTTGATGCTGCTGGCGTTGATGTCGAGAACCTGCAATAGAACTACCAAGCCAATAAACAAAAAGAGGCCAATCGGCCTCTTTTTGTTCTAGGTGCGGGCGGGGGGAGCAATGCCTTTACGAACCAACTGGGCGTCAATGACATCCATAAAATAGTCCAACGGATAGGCACCCGATACGCGTTCCCCTTCGATAAAGAAGGTGGGCGTAGCCTGAATTGACAGGTCAATCCCCGCCTGATAGTCCAGCAGTACATAATTCATGCCAGCTTCAGATTCTAGGCAGGTGTTGTATGCTTCCATATCGAGTTCAGCCTGCTCCGCAAAGCTGGTCAATAGCTCGCTGCTGATACTGGCGCGGTTATCACTGAGTTGATTGGCCCATACAAGCTCGACATATTCCCAATAGAGGCCCTGCTCACTAGCACAGAGGGCTGCTGCACCTGCCTCGGCTGAGGACTGACCGCCGATAATGGGGTACTCACGATAAACGAACTGCACCAAGTCCCCATAATGGTCAAGCAACGGCTCAAGGGTAGTCGCGTGGAAACGGCTGCAATAGGGACATTGATAGTCAGAAAACTCCACGATTTTAATAGGAGCGCTGTCGTCCCCTAGGCGTGGGTTGTGGTCAGTATAGGTCAATTCTGTTGGGACACGGGTTGGTGGCAGCGTTGGTGGAGGCGTTAAGGCGGTGAAGGTGCCTTGTACCGCGGCTTGGACATCGCTATTACTTGCGCCATCCTCCTTGGTGCCAAATATCAAAAAGGCAAGCACAAAACCAAGCCCAAAAAACACCGCCGCCGTAATCAGCAAGGTTGCCGTCGTGTTTGAGGGTTGGTTGGGTTTCAAATCAACAGGTGGGGTTTCCATGAGACCTTCCATTAGGTGTCGAAAATGGTTTGTTTAGTATAGACAATCTTTTTAAGCTCAGAAATTGTCTATCATCTATCACTCATCTTGACAACACAATCACCTGTATTTTTACCTATTAGCTAGACTTCCCAGACATGCTCATTATTGAGAATCCGTTCCAACTGCGAAGCGAAGGCCTGCGCGTTGAGCGGTTTGCCCAAGAAGCTATGAAAGCCCAAGCGACGGGCACGGTCAATCTCGCTGGTATGTACCGAATAAGCCACAATCGGCACGCCCGCCAAACGCGGGTCGGCTTTCAGGTCTTTGAGTAGCTCAAAGCCATCGTGTTGCGGAAATTCAAGGTCAAGGAAGATTACACGGATATTGGTTGCACGATCCAAAGTCTCCCCTATCAACCGTGGAGAATCAATGGCAATGGCCTTCATGCCAACACTTTCTAACAACGTGCCAATCACATCATGGTTAATTGGATTGTCATCCACAATGAGCGCCTCTAGCATGATAATGTCCTCTCCCGTCTGCAAATGGATAAGGGTTAGAGTGCGTACCAAACCTGTTCACCTTCGAGTAATTGCGCGATTTGCTGCGGGAATTGCAGCAAGTTAATGGGCTTACCAATAAACCCCGAAAAGCCCTTCGCACGGGCCTTGGACATCTCAACGGCTGGGTCAGCCGCCGAAATTGCCACAATCGGAATCTCCGCAAAAGCGGGTCGTTCTCGGATACGGTCAAAGATGTCATAACCGCTGACATGATTGGGGAACATCAAGTCCAAAAGAATCAAGTCAATCGGTAGAAAGGCCTCCAAACGCGGGAGTAAATCATCACCCCCCCAGCGTTCAAAGCTAATCGTCGCACCATAACGTTCCAGCATCAACTGAACCAATGCCCGATTTTGTAGGTTGTCTTCGATGTAAAAAATTCGCTTGCCTTTGAGTGATATCATGTTTCTTTACCTTTCACTCGGTGTTAACTGTTCAAGAGCAATCATGGCACGTTTCCGAACATGGTGGTCATCATCTTCAACATAGCCTTCAATGACCTCGCGCACTTCGTCATCACCCAATACCCCTAACGCTTGGATAATCGTTAGGCGCAGCAAAGAGGACTTGGCTTTTGGCAATAACGTCATCAAAACAGGTATAGCGCGTTTATCACCACGCTTCTCGATAAGCCTCACCAAACGTGGTTGCAGGGTGGCTATGCTCTGGGGTAGGGCCTTCACAAATGTTTGAATGTCCTCGTCAGGGGCATAGCGCTCCAACGTGTCAAACGCGATATGCCCTAGAAAAGGGTGATTAGCCGTTAAGAGTTGGCGCATGGTCTCCAAAGTCACGGGATGGTTAACATACGACAATATAACGGCTGCTTTCCAACTCCGGTCACGGTTTTCATGGTGTACCCGTTCCGCAAGCAGCGCAACATCTTCAGTGTTTAACCGCTGGATAGCAAGCGTTAATTTACCGGGAGCCACCATATCCAGCGCTTCTATGCTATCAATGAGTTCATCAATGACGATTGATTTCATGTTTATCCTCATCTAGTCTGCGATGTGCCAAACCGCTTGTCCTTCTAAAATCTGTCGCAACAGTGTGGGAAAGGCTTGGATGCTCAAGGGCTTGGCAATGGCCCCATTAAAACCGCGCTCCCGAAGTTGTGTGACCTCCTCATTCATCACACTAGCCGTCAGTGCGATGATGGTGGTGCTGTTATATCGAGAGTCTTGGCGTATCATGTCTAGCACTTCAAAGCCATTATGGGGTTTCATGTGGATGTCCAGTAAAATCACATGCGGTACCATTAACCCCTGTAGGCGTTCCATGAAGTTACTGCTATCGTCAAAAATGGTAAGGGTCTCAATACCCATCGCTGTCCCCATAATCATCTGCATGACTTCGCGGCTGAGGGGGTCATCTTCGACGTAGAGATAGTGATAAGCCTGTAGGTCGTGCATTACACCTCCGCTTCCGTTTTCATCAATTCGAGTAAGGCCTCTGACTGAACGGGAAGCGTAAAGAAGAAAGAAGAGCCTTCACCCATTTCGCTCTCCAGCCATAACTTGCCATGATGGGCTTCAACAAGACGCATGGTAATCGGCAAACCCAAGCCAGTACCACTCATCTGCCGCACCCCTATTTCTGTTTGACGGAAGGGTTCAAAGATGATTTGCTGGTCTTCCTCTGCAATGCCGGGGCCAGTGTCGCTCACCATAAATAAGATGTCCGTTTGGCGTTTCTTGATGCTCAGAGTAATGCTGCCTTCTGCTGTAAATTTGGCTGCATTAGAGAGCAGATTCAGCAATATCTGACGGATTCGACGACGGTCACCAACCATTGTTGGCAATTCGGCATCGATGTCGGTAACTAAACGAATCGGTTTTTCAACCAACATCGTCTCAACCGATGCCAAGACCGAGGTTAACTCTTGATGGAGATTGATGTTATCTTCAATAAATAGGTGCATCATGCCAGCCTCAATTTTAGTTATGTCCAAAATATCGTTAATCAGAGCCAAAAGATGTTTACCGCTGCCTATAATTTTGTCTACCGCATCCCGTTGTTGGTCGTTGATCTCCCCAAAAATATCCATTGCAAGGAACTGAGCAAAATTGAGAATAGCATTGAGCGGGGTACGGAGTTCATGGGAAGTATTCGCCAAGAATTGCGACTTCACACGGTCGGCGGCCTTGGCTGCATCCCACGCCACTTGGAGTTCCGTATTGAGCTTCTCTAGCTCACTTTTTTGTTGCTCAAGGGCGCGTTGGAATTCAACTTGCTCGGTCACATTTCGCAGCACAATCAGCCGCCCGATTTTCTGCTGGTGCTGGTCAGTGAGGGGGGTGATGTCCACATCAATATGAGCGATTACCCCATCTTCTCTAGGGACTTCGATGCGCTCACGGGCTTGGTCAAGTGGGCCAAAGCGGTTGAGTAAATCAGGCCAATCCGAAAAGGCCATCTCGGTCTTTTTGCCAATGACAGGCTTGCTCAACCTCAGCATCCGCAGGAACGTTGGGTTATGGTCAACAATACGACGCTCACGGTCAAGCACCAACACCCCATCCACCATGTTTTCTAAGACCATATCGCGGGCAATCGGCACTAAATCAAACAGCCGATAGCGGAATAGGCCCCATGCCACAACCACATTGCCAAGTGCAAAAGTAACTGGAGCGACATCCCGTTGCCCACTCAGGGTTAGCCCGCCGAAGGTTGCAAAGCCGCCTAGAACTGGAATTAACCCACCCACGAAAATCGTTGCGACTTGACGACGATAGATATATTGCGACTTGAAAAAATAGTGAGCAAGGGCTACCAACACATATAGCGATTGCCCTATGGCGTAAGCTCCCATCAAGAAAATGGCGGGTGTAAAATCATAGTACAGCACATCAAACGGGGTATCTTCGACTAGCCATGCTTCACCCCGCACTATGCCATGCCACGCATTGGTAACAACCAGCGCCAACGACACAACTGGCACAATCGAGAGCCAGAACCAAAGGCGTCTAGTGGACTTGATTGGACGCCCTGTATAAATCAGGGCAAAAATAATCATAGGAGCGCCACTATAGATAAAGCCAATGAATTGAAAATCATCCCACAACACTTTGCCTTGGAGACTAGGCGTTCCTAGCTCCAAGACATAACCGATTGTCCAAGAAGCCTGAAACAAGGCATACAAAGCAAAATATCTCGCGCCAGCCACTTGGCGATGTTGCCACGCATAGGCTCCCACTGCTAGTGAAATCGACAATGATGCCAAGTATGGGGTCAGATGAAGTAAGGTAGTCATAGCCTTCCCCCGTTATAAGCTAGCCCTGCTCAGGCAAGCTAATCATGTCCAATAACGCCTCAGAATAAATAGGCAGGGTGAAGAAGAAAGTTGCACCTGCTCCTAATTCACTCTCCACCTCAAGCTGTCCGCCATGAGCCTCAATCAACCGCTTAGAGATAGGCAGGCCAAGCCCTGTTCCGCCTGCATGACGAATACCCGTCTCCGTTTGTTGGAAAGGCTCAAAGATAACTGGCTGGTCTTCTATTGCAATGCCCGGCCCGCTGTCCTTAATCATAAAACGCAGCATATCCTCTTGGTAACGCTCTAGGCGAATGTGAATTGGCCCTTCATCTGTAAATTTCACAGCGTTAGACAACAAATTGAGCATCACTTGGCGGATACGCCGACGGTCAGCCACAATCGTTGGCAAGTCCTCGTCAATCTCGGTTTGAATGTCCACTGGTTTCTGGCTGATAATGCCGTCAAAGGTAGACACCACGGTCTTGAGTTCTTGCCTCACATCGACCTTTTCCTCAATAAAGAGTCGCATCATGCCGCTCTCAATCTTGGTGATATCCAACACATCGTTGATGAGAGCCAAGAGGTGCTTGCCACTGCTTAAAATTTTATGGAGAGAATCGAGTTGTTTTTCATTGACCTCGCCCATAATACCCATCGTCAGGAACTCCGCAAAGTTGATAATCGCATTGAGTGGGGTACGGAGTTCGTGGCTCATACTGGCAAGAAACTGGCTCTTGAGGTTGTCTACTTCGCGCAGGCGCTCGGCAATCTGCACTTGCTCGCCATAGAGTCGGCTGCGCTCCACAGCGGCGGCGGCCAACTCACCAAGGCTTCGGATAATGCGCTGTTCATGCTCACTGAACACATAGGGGGTTTCGCGGTAGAAAGCCACAGTTCCCATTATTCGATCCCCCAATGCGAAGTTGGTCGCCATAAAAGCCCGAATTTTACGCGCCTGCATCGCGGCCAAAACATCAGGATTGAGCGCAGAGTAGTCCATCACATCTGTGATTTGCACAAGGTCGCTCTCCGTCGGCTGCAAAATCGCATCGACAGGAAACTGCAAATCCATATCCACGGAACGGGTTTGGCGAGCAGGTAGCAACGCGGCAATCTTCAAATAACCCGCTTGTTCCAAATCATAATGCTCGTAGATATTGAGGCTGACGCTATGGTTGAATGGCCCTGATTCACGGGCGATAGCATCTAGGATTTGCGTAAAGGAGGTTGAGGCATTGATCCCTTTACTAACCCGATAGAGTTGCTCACTTTCACCATAGGCCATCTCCGCCAGTGTTTGGGCTTGCTGGATTTCTGTAAAGCGGTGGGCGTTGAGGATAGCCACTGCCAATTGCTCCGACAGTGACGTTAGGACTTGGATAATCTCAGCACTAAAATGGTCATGGCGCATGGATTGTAAATCCAGCACCCCCAGCAATTGCTGCCCAACCATAATCGGCAAGGCCAACTCGGATTGAGTGTCAGGGAGGGGACGGGTGTATTCCGAAGCCGCTTCAAAATCATTGACCAGCACAGGGCATCGTTTTTCGGCTGCTTTGGTCGCCAACCATGTTTCATGCGGTACCAAGATAGTCTCTGAACCCACCCCTGCCGCAAAGTGCAGTTCATAGGTGGCTTCATCCCGTAGATAGACGGAAACATGATACAGGTCAAAGCCCGTTTGAGTCCGCTGCACAATACTTTGCAGCAAGTCACCCAAATCCAAAATCGAGGCCACTCGTTTAGAGACATCGGCTGCTATTTCAAGGTCTCGGGTACGCTCTCGCACCCGTTGTTCCAGCTTAGTCTCTGACTCCTGTAACCGATGATAGGCGGCTTCGAGTTCAGCCCGACGAATATGTTCGACTTTGTTGGAATGGTCGATGAAGGTAAGGATAATCGCGCCTGTAAAGATGAGAAACTGAATCGCCTCAATCATGCTCTCGGTATCAGTATGAGGCGAGACAATCGTCAAGAAAACAGTGGCACCAATTATCGTAATAAAAACTCCAATCACGGAGCGGAAGGTAAAGAAGATGGCAGTAAAAAGGATAGGGATAACCGCAAAGTAGAGAAGCGTATCACGCCCTTCGGGCAAAAAGGGGGTTACATTAAACAATACCCCTGTAAGGCCAATAAAGATCATGGCGGACGAGCTAACATAACCACGACGGTTTAACCGATACAGCACGAGTGCGATGAACCAAGTTATAACCGCAAACTGAAAATCGAAATCTTGCCATGACCGTGATGGTGGGGTTGTCAAAAGAATATAAAGCAGTACCAACCCACCAACAACAATAGCGGCACGCAATAATGTAGCAAGAAGGCGCTTGCGTTGCTCAATCTCTGGTGTGCTGGGCTTGGGCTGCATCGTTGTTGCCCACCATTGTTGGAATGTCACCCATTGTTGCATGATTGCTTATCCAATCCTTCTACCGACCTATCCACAGTATAGGATGAATGAGCAAATCCGTCCGCTGGCAAACTAGGGAGTATTTGGGGAGAACAACACCTATCCACAAGGACAGGTGTGCGCGTTAAATCAGGCCGTTCTTAGCAGCCAGTACAATGGCCTCGGCGCGGGTCTCAACACCCATCTTCTGCACAATGTTGGCAATGTGGAATTTAACCGTGGAGCGACTAATAAAGAGGCGGTGGGCGATCTCGTTGTTGTTCAAGCCATCGGCCATGAGCTTAATGACCTCTTGTTCACGGTCAGTCAGGCCAAAGGTTTGTTGTTGCTCATCACGGTTGGGACGGAGCAGCATCTGAGCGACTTCATTGGAGAAGACACTCTTGCCTTGATAGGTGGTGCGGATGGTATCGGCAAGGTCAAGGGCAATGGCTCCCTTCAACACATAGCCATTGGCACCATTCGCCAGCATTTCGTGGACACTGGCGTCATCTTGAAAACTTGATAGTACAAGAATTTTGATATGGGGGTGTTTTTCGCGGATTTGCCGCGTGGCCTCGACCCCGTTCATACCGGGCATGACCACATCCATTAGAATCACATCAGGCTTGAGTTCATCGCATAAACGCACGACCTCAAACCCATTGCTGGCTTGCCCAACAAGTTGTATATCAGCCTGCTGGTTCAAGAGCGTGGACACGGCATCATGAATATGTTTATGGTCATCAACAAGGATAACCCGAATCGGCCCATCTTGTGACATAATGAAGGACTCACTTACGTATACCTCACGTTATGATATTCATTGTCCTGCAATTCAGGCTTTGGCGCAAGCAAGTCCTTTATATTAAGCGATATTAGTCCAGCGCATGGCGCAGACGATGGGCCAGTTGATAGACCGCCTGTGGCCCTTCTGCACCCGCTTTTACCAATGCACTCCCCACAATAATCCCATCCGCAATTTCCCCAATGGAGGCGGCTTGCTTTGGGGTGCTGATGCCGAACCCGACGGCAATCGGCTGTTGAGCAACCGTCCGTATTTCAGCAATATTTTTGCGGAGGTGGTCGGGGACAGTCGTCCTCGCACCTGTCACGCCCGTGACCGATACCAGATAGATATAGCCGCGTGCTTTTTGGGCCGCCAAGCGGATGCGGGATGGGCTACTGGTCGGAGCCAAAAAGTGGGGCAGCGCCAAGTCCGCTTTTTCCAGCACGGCTTGGAAGCTTTCTCCCTCATCAGCGGGCATATCCGGCACAATAAAACCGTCAATACCAATCTGCTGTGACTCAATCGCCAATTGGTTGAAGCCATAGGCGATAAAGGGGTTGAGATAGCCCATCAAGACCATCGGCGTCTCTATTCCTCGTCGTCGCACCTCGGCAATGGCCTCTATACAATGGTGCGGCGTGGTGCCTTTTTCCAGCGCTTGCTGGGTAGCGGCTTGGATAGTAGGGCCATCGGCTAAGGGGTCAGAGAAGGGTACCCCGACCTCGATAATATCCGACCCTGCCTCGGCTAGAGCCTGCAAGATGTCTACCGAGGTCGTGTAGTCGGGATAGCCAACCGGATAGTAGGGGATAAAGGCCGCCCGATTAGCTGCCTTCGCTTGTTCAAATACCGCTTGAATGCTGTTCAATCCGTGCATGGGTTAGGCCTCCAGTGCCTTAATCACCGTGTCAAGGTCTTTATCGCCCCGACCCGACAAGTTGACCAATATCATGGCATCATTTGGCAGAGTGGGAGCCAGCTTGACCACCTCGGCTATCGCATGGGCCGACTCTAGCGCGGGAATAATGCCCTCTAGCTTGCATAGCAGTTGGAAGGCCTCCAGCGTCTCCGCATCGGTGGCATAGGTATAGCTGGCCCGCCCCATATCACGCAGATAGGCATGCTCTGGCCCCACCGAGGGGTAATCCAACCCCGCTGAGATGCTATGGGTCTCCATAATCTGACCATCAGGCGTTTGCATCACATAGGACTTGGTGCCATGCAGGGTGCCGATACGGGCGATGGTCTCATCGGCAAAGCGGGCCGCGTGCTGTCCAGACGTGATGCCATGCCCACCAGCCTCGACACCAACCAGCTTGACCTCCGCATCATCACGGAAGGCGTGGAAAATGCCGATGCTGTTGCTGCCCCCACCGACACAGGCCACCACCACATTCGGCAGCGCACCCGTCAGGTCAAGCATTTGGGCGCGGGCCTCATGCCCAATCACCGATTGAAAATCGCGCACCATCAGCGGGTAGGGATGCGGGCCAAGCGCTGACCCTAGCAGGTAGTGAGTGGTCTCGACATTGGTCACCCAATCGCGGATGGCCTCATTAATGGCGTCTTTGAGCGTCTGGCTGCCTGATTCAACAGGGCGCACTTCGGCTCCCAGTAAGCGCATACGAAACACATTCGGCTTCTGGCGCTCCATATCGACCCGCCCCATATAGACGATGCACTCCAAGCCTAACAGAGCGCAGGCGGTGGCAGTCGCAACCCCGTGTTGACCCGCGCCTGTCTCGGCAATGACGCGCTGCTTGCCCATACGCTTAGTGAGGAGGGCTTGACCAAGGGCGTTGTTGATTTTGTGCGCTCCACTATGGGCGAGGTCTTCACGCTTGAGGTATATCTCAGCCCCGCCCAGATGGGCCGTCAAGCGGGCGGCAAAGCTGACAGGCGTCGGGCGTCCCGTATACGTGCGGTGGAGCAAGTCAAGTTCATTCTGAAACTCCGCATCGTGCTGGAGTTGGCTATATATATCGGTCAATTCTTCGAGGGCGGGAATAACGGTCTCTGGCACAAAACGCCCGCCGAATCCGCCATAATAGCCGCGTGCATCGGGTACAATCATCATCATATCCTTTTATCAACTGCGCGTTCAAAATAATTGAGTTGTTTAGGCTGTTTCACAGGTTGACCCCTTTCGCGGCTTCGATGAAAGCACGTACTTTTTGAGGGTCTTTAATCCCAACACTGGCCTCGGTGCCACTGGCGACATCTACGGCCCAAGGTTGCACCTCACGCACGAAATGAGCCACGTTATCCGGTGTGAGGCCACCTGCTAGCATCAAGCGCGGCGTGTAGCGAGCCACCGCTTGCATAACCTCTAACGATTGGGTATGCCCCGTCCCCCCATATAGATTAGGGTGAAAGCCATCCAGTTGCAGCGTGGGCAGGGGCAGGGGGAGGTCAGGTTGCTGCAAAGCCGCTGCCTCAATCAGTGCTTGCTCGGCAGTCTCGGGGCGGGTACAGAGATAGGCATGGGCTTGCACACCACTCAATTCATCGCGGCTGCTCATGCCGACTACCTGCGCGACATCCACCCCACTGGCTTGACAATCGGCGTCAATATCTGCTGGAGTCACGAATACCCCCACACATAGCGGGGCTTGGCTGCCAAAGGTGGCCTTGATGCGCTCAACGATTGGGCGTAGTTGGTGTGGTGGCACATAACGCTTGCTGACAGGCGCAAGAATGAAGCCTAGCATGTCCGCCCCCGCCTCAGCCGCCACCAGCGCATCCTCAAGGCGGGTCAGACCGCAGATTTTGACAAGGGTCATCGGCGCACCCCGCTTAACTCACGAATTTTGGCGGGGCGGTCAGGAGCCAGTATCAGCGATTCCCCCACCAGCACAGCATGAACCCCTGCCAAGCGTTCAATATCGGCGGCGCTATGGATGCCACTTTCACCAACGAGCGTCACATCAGGTGGACAAAGAGCAGCTAGGCAGGTGGTGATCGCTAAATCTACGCTGAAGGTATGCAGATTGCGGTTATTGACGCCAATTAAGCGCGGGTTGAGTTTCAAAGCGCGTTCCAGTTCGGCTTCATCATGCACCTCAATCAGGGCTGCCATGTCGAGTTCAGTTGAAGCGGCATAAAGCATTGCCAGTTGAGCATCATCCAAGCAGGCCACAATCAGCAAAACGGCATCGGCCCCCGCCGCCCGTGCCTCTATGACTTGGTAGGGGTCAATCACAAATTCCTTGCGGAGGATGGGGATGGATACTGCTGCCCGCACCGCCCGCAAATAGTCCAGATGTCCCTGAAAGAAGCGCTCATCAGTCAGCACGCTAATAGCCGCTGCGCCATGCTGGGCATAGGTGGATGCAATGGCTACGGGGTCGAAGTCCTCCACAAAAACTCCTTTGGAGGGTGAGGCTTTTTTGACCTCTGCAATCAGCGCTACTGTCTGGCGTTGTAAGGCTGCTACAAAATCGCGTGGTGCAGGGCTGTTGGTGATTTGCGCCAATAATGTGGCCTCTGATACCCGCGCCTTAGCAGCCGCGACCTCCTCCACTTTATGGGCGAGGATGCGGTCAAGAATGGTGCCTGTTGGGGTATACATTAGGCCGACTCCGTTTGAAACTGCTGGGAGTATTCAACCAAGGCCTCTAGCCGTTCTAAGCCCTTGGCGCTATCCAAGACCTGCGCGGCTTGTTGAAGGCCATCTTCAAGGGTGCCACATATTCCACCGACAATCATGGCCGCCGCTGCGTTGAGCATGACAATTTCACGTTGGGCAGGGGTACCACGTCCCGCCAAAATCTCACGCGTGATATGGGCGTTGGTGTCAGCATCTCCACCCTGAATATCCTTTAGGGTGGCTAATTGCAGGCCATAACCAGTTGGGTCAATCTCAAAGGTCGTCACTGCACCATCGCGCAATTCGCTGACATGCGAGGTGCCGAGGGTGCTAAACTCATCCAGCCCGCCCGCGCCATGCACCACAAATACAGCCGTACTCCCAAGCGTATGCAGCACATGAGCCAGCGTTTCGGTTAAATCCGGTGCAAAAACTCCCAAGACTTGACGGTCTACACCCGCCGGATTGGTGAGTGGCCCCAGAATGTTGAAAATAGTACGGACAGCTAATTCGCGGCGTGGGCCAATGGCATGACGCATGGCGGGATGGAAGGCGGGTGCAAATAGGAACCCCACACCGACCTCATCCACGCATTGGGCGGCTTGTTGAGGGGTGATATTCAAATTGACACCCAGCGCGGCCAAGACATCGGCGGAACCGCTCTTGCTGCTGACGGCGCGGTTGCCATGTTTGGCGACGGGTATGCCTGCACCAGCGGCGACAAAGGCCACCGTTGTTGAAATATTGAAGGTATTGGTGGCGTCTCCGCCTGTGCCACAAGTATCAATGGCCCGCGTGGCTTTGATTGGAGCAGCATTGGCGACTGAGCGCATAGCCTTGGCGCTACCCGTAATCTCGTCAACGGTCTCCCCTTTGAGTCGTAACCCCATCAGATAACCGCCGATTTGAGCGGGTGTCGCCTCGCCCGTCATGATGGCTTCCATCGCCGCTTGCGCTTCGGCTTGGCTTAGATTTTCCTGATGCGAAACTTTACGAATTGCCTGCTGAATCCCCATCTGTACCTCTTTGCTACTTAGGAAAACAAAAAGCCCCTCTCGCTGCCTAGGACGAGAGAGGCTCTAATTGGCTTCTCACGCGGTGCCACCCGGCTTTGAGCCGCACATCAAAGTAACGACTCCACTCTGGGTGAATGTCACACACACATTCACGCGCCTTGTAACGGTGGCAATCCGGTTCCAACTCCCCGGCCCATTCCCTTGTGTGGTCTGTTCCACCTTCGCAGCTTCCAGTGGTTCTCTGTACAGAACGCAACACGCGGTACTTGTTCGGTTCAACGTTGTTGAATTTATAATCTGATGAAAGCTTATCAATATCAGCATGGACTGTCAAGCAGTCTGTCAAAATACTACATCCCCTACCCGCAAGAAACCCAATATCTGGACTACATTCACGGCAATTTGCTTCCCAATTGTTGGATCAAAGTCAATACCTTAAACGACCGAGGCTTGGATTTATCTTGTGAGCGCCCGCATCCTTTGGAAACGTTCTGTTAGCTGATTATCTTTCCATATGGTTTTTGACGATAAAGAGGGTCATGGTCGTGGGGTCAAAGGCGGCAATTTCGGACGTGTCTTTGTCAGACGCACCATGTGAGAATGGCCCCAATACCTCAAGTTTCAAGGGGTCTTGTGCGTTCAATGGCAACGCCATCGCCAGCAATATCAACACGACAAGCAAGCCTGTGAACTTCTTCATATTATCTCCTCAAAATGAATCGCATCCAGAAAGTGGCAGGGAAAATTGTACAGGTGAAGATTTAAATGGCGGGGGAAAAGCTATCAAATCTTATTTAAAACACCCCCAGATTTTTGCAATCATGGGGGTGTCGGGTATCACACTTAGAGGACAGGCTCACGCCATTTGCGCTTGTCAGAGCGCGGCTTGTCGCGGCGCGGCCCGCGGTTGTTGTTATTACCGCCTCGACCATTCCCCCGACGGCGTGGCCCATCAAAGAGGCCTTCGGCCAGCATCAAGGTAACAAGGCGTCCCCGAATGCGGCTTTGCTTCATGCTATCGAGGATGGCTTCGACATGTTGTTCAGGTACATCGAAGAAGGTCTCGTCTTGGAGGATGTCGATGGCACCAATGGCGCGACCGGGGATGTTAGCGGCGCTTGCCACCCCATAGACAATATCTGCCGGACGTACCCCTTCGGAACGCCCAATATCCATAAACAGGCGCACCATGCCTTGCTCATGACTGGTACGCTCACCACGACGACGCTCGGTCTTGGGTGCGGACTTGGGCTTGTCACGACGCTCCTTGTATTCCTCAACGGTGCGGATGTCTTCGAGGGGGCGTTGGTTCTCGTGACTGCGGAGGATGCGGATAGCACTCAAGGCGATTTGCTCAGGGGCATAGCCTGCTGCTATCAGTTCCTCAAGCAGCCGATATTCCTCTTCAGTAGCATCGGGTGTAATCTGCTCGGCGAAATCTTCTCGGAATTGCTCATAGCGATGGGCAAGGATGGCTTCACGGGTTGGCAATTTGCCTTTGGTGATGGGCTTGCTGGTATAGTCCTCAATCATCTTGAGAACATAGCGCTGGCGAGGGTGAATGAGAGTGATGGCTTCACCACCACGCCCAGCCCGACCCGTGCGCCCAATGCGGTGGACATATTCAGCCGCGAGTTGTGGCACATCGAAGTTGATAACATGCGAGACGCTCGGTATATCGACCCCCCGTGCCACCACATCGGTCGCTACTAGAATGGTCAATTGCCCATTGCGGAAGCGGCGCAGAATACGCTCGCGCTCACCTTGGGCAAGGTCACCATGAATGGCCTCAGCAGGGTAGCCGCGTGCAATCAAGGTCTCAGCTAACTCGCCAGCCCCAACCTTGGTACGCGCAAAAATGAGCGTATTTTGGAGGTCTTCCATCTCCAACAGGCGGCAGAGAGCCGCTACCTTCTCGCTCTCGTTGACCATATAGTAGCGTTGAACGATGTTATCCACCGTTACCGTCTCAGGGTTAACAGAGACCAGTAAGGGGTCATTCATGTAACGGGTTGCCAAGCGCCGGATAGGTTCGGACAACGTAGCGGAGAATAGGGCAGTTTGGCGTTGGGGGTTGGTGGCTTGCAAGATGGTTTCCACATCTTCGATGAAGCCCATTTTTAACATCTCATCGGCTTCATCCAGCACCAGATATTTTACATGGCGCAAGTTAAGAGCGCCTTGGTTAATCAAATCAAGTGTGCGTCCGGGTGTGCCCACCACAACATGCACCCCTTTTTCAAGGCGGCGCAATTGGCGGCTATAGCTCTGCCCACCATAGATGGGGAGAACACGCACCCCCATGCTGCTGCCATAGCGATAGACGGCCTCCGATACTTGGATAGCCAGTTCACGGGTGGGGGTCAAGATCAAGGCTTGAAGGTCATCACTTTCGAGATGATGTAGCATTGGCAGGGTAAACGCAGCGGTTTTACCTGTCCCAGTTTGTGCCTGCCCCATCACATCCGTACCTGCCAAGAGGTGGGGGATGGTTTCAGCTTGAATCGGCGTGGGGGCTACATACCCAAGTGATGCTACTGTTTCCAGCAGTTCAGCCCTTAAGCCGAGGTCTTGAAAAGTCATAGATGCTCCTACAGCAAAAACCCTACCACGCATCAGAATGGGGTAGGGTATAACCAGCATTAGATTCGCAGGGGGGAAGTATGCTGGAAAGTCATAAGAAAAGCAAGCCCAAGTTCTTGACAAACTTCACAAGGTGGATTATTCTATGAATAGATTTTGGGAGCGCTCCCAAAATTGGAAATTAAAGGTAAAACAGCATTTGTTCTTGAGAAAACTAAATGGACGACGAGGTTGTTAGTAGCAAGCACCATAACTTAGAGGACATTGCCCGCCTGAGCGGTGTCTCGCGTTCAACGGTCTCTCGCGTGATTAATCAACACCCAAATGTCAGCGAGAAAACCCGCCAACGTGTCCTGCAAGTGATTGACCAAGTGGACTTCCATCCCAATCTTGCTGCCCGCGCCCTTGTCACCCAAAAGCTCAATGTGATTGGCATCTTAATCCCTCATATTGTTAGCAAAGTTTTCTCCGACCCCTTCTTCCCACTTCTGCTCCAATCAATCACTAATACGGCTAACCAAATGGGCTATAGCGTCACACTGTGGCTGACCAGTACCGAGGGCGATAGTGACGACATCCTCGGTCAAGTCGTCAATCATCGCTTGATGGATGGTCTGATTGTGGCCTCAACGGTGGTCGATGAGTCGTTTATCCAAAAACTGGACGAGCGCGGGAAGCCCTTCGTGATTATCGGTTCTCCCAATAGGCTCGACCCACATGTCAATTACGTGGATGTTGAGAATGAAATCGGTGGCTATCTGTTGACTCAACATATGATAAAGCAGCAGCGCCAACGCATTGCCCATATCCCCGGCCTTGAGAAGTTGCGTTCTAGCCGTGACCGACAGGCGGGGTATTTGCGAGCCATCCATGAAGCGGGTATGGACGCGATAATCGCCCCACCGGGGAATTTTAGTGAAGAAGGTGGGTATCGTTCTATGCAGGTTTTACTGGATCAGCAGGTGGATGCCGTGTTTTGCGCCAGCGATATTATGGCAATTGGGGCTATGCAGGCTATCCGAGCGGCAGGGCTTTGTATGCCAAATGATATTGCTATTGGTGGGTTTGATGATATTCATCAAGCGGCATTGACCAACCCACCCCTAACGACTGTTCATCAGCCCATATTGCGGCTGGGGGAGGTTGCGACGGAGGGCATCATTAGTATTCTCGACGGACGGGTTGAGACTTCTTTTCACCAGATTCTCCCCGTCGAACTTATCATTCGCCAATCAGCATAGAGAACGAAGGGAAAGGAGTTTGGATGGAGTAACACGCTAGGCCATGTTCCAAACTAAACATAAAGCATAGGTGCATTCCAACACGTTATTCATCAGCAGGAGTTCGTGGCAGATATTCCTCAGAATACAGTTGAAACGCACCCAACAGACCTATTATACCTGAAGGAGACTGTGAAATGTCTAAGAAATTCCGTTTATTGACAATTGTGATTGCGTTGGCCTTAATTGCCGCGCTCGTGCCACAGACCCACAACACCGTTGTGGCCCAAGATAAAGTGACTGTGACATGGTTTGTTGGTCTTGGTACTGGTGGCAATGACGAACAAGTTGCCGCCCAAGAAGCTGTTGTTGCTGAATTTAATGAAACCGTTGGTGCCGAAAAGGGCATCGAGCTTGTTCTCGTCCTCGTGCAAAATGATGTTGCTTATGACACCCTTTCAACTTTGATTGCTACCGAAGACCAAGCTCCCGATATTGTTGGCCCCGTTGGTATTCGTGGCTCGAATTCCTTTGATGGTAACTGGGTCGATATGGAACCGCTTGCTGAAGCGGCTGGCTATGACCTCGGTCAATTCCCGCCCTCATTGGTGGACTTTTATCGCGTGCAAGGCCAAGGCTTGATTGGTTTGCCCTTTGGTGTGTTCCCCAGCATGATGTTCTACAATCGTGACCTATTCGACGCCGCTGGCTTGCCCTATCCGCCCCAATCCTACGGTGAACCCTATGCCGATGGTGAAGAGTGGTCATGGGACAAGGTTTCGGAACTGGCCCTGCTGTTGACGCTGGATGCCAATGGTAACGACGCCACCTCCCCCGACTTCGACCCCGACAATATCGTGCAATTTGGCTATTCTAATCAATGGTCAGATGCCCGCCGTATGGCGACCTTCTTTGGCGCGGCTGACTTCATTGCTGATGACGGTGTGACCGCCGAAATGCCCGAAAACTGGGCCGAATTCTATCGCTGGCTGTATGACGGCATTTGGAATCAACACTTTATCCCGAATGATGCCTATGTGAACAGCGACCTGTTGGCTGCTGGTAATCCCTTCTCCTCTGGCAACGTTGCGATGTCCCAAACGCACCTGTGGTATACCTGCTGCACCGCTGGCGTGAACTTCGACTTGGCTGTCCAACCCTCCTACAATGGTGTGGTGACGGCTCCGCTCCATGCGGACACCTTCCGTATTTTGAAGCAAAGCCAGAACCCCGAAGCCGCGTTTGAAGTATTGACCTACTTGATTGGCGATGCTTCCCTCGACCTGTTGGCTGCCTATGGTGGTATGCCGGCCCGCCCCGAAGACCGCGACGCCTTCCTTGCTGGCTTGAACGAAACCTTCACCCAAGGCGTGAACTGGCAGGTTGCCATTGATAGCTTGAACTTCCCAGACAACCCCAGCCACGAGAGCAACATGCCCAACTTCCAAAAGGCTGACGAGCGGATTGGTGCCTTCCAAACCCTGATCCAAAGCACGCCTGATTTGGATATTGATGCCGAGATGGCAACGCTGATTTCCGACCTCCAAGCAATCTATGATGAAGTGCAATAACGCATAGGGTTAAGGGACAGGGGAAGTACCCCTGTCCTGCATTTCCCCATATCATCGATTCTAATTCAGTCAAATAATCCCTAGTTTTCTCAGGAGGGATCCATGTCTACAGTAGCGAACCAAACGCTCAAGACGGCCCATCTAGATTCTGCACACCTCCAAACGGGTATGTCGATGCACCGCCGACGGGTGATGTGGGGTTGGGTATTCTTGTCACCATGGCTAATCGGTTTCTTTATTTTCACCTTAATGCCGCTCGTAGCGTCCTTTATTTTCACCTTGACGGATTTTAACCTTAATCGTGCCAGCGATATCAATTTTGTTGGGATAGACAACTATCAAAAATTATTAAAAGACCCCAGCGTGCGGATTTCGCTGCGTGTAACGCTCATCTATATGGCGATTTCGCTCCCATTTTCGGTAATTATTCCGCTCAGTATGGCAGCGCTCTTGAATGCCAAGCGGCTGTGGGGCAAGGCCGTTTTTCGTACCCTTTTTTATGCCCCCTTTGTGGTGCCGATTGTATCGGCGGTTGGGATCTGGAATGGCTTTCTCAACCCGCAATCGGGCTGGCTCAACCGCATTATTGAGACCTTCGGTATCAATGGACCAGACTGGTTAAACAGCACAATGTGGATTTACCCCGCCATGATGTTCATCGGGATTTGGGGGAGCGGCAACGCCATGTTGATTTTCTTGGCGGGCTTGCAAGGGGTTCCAACTGAACTCTATGAAGCAGCCAAGGTCGATGGGGCTGGACCACTGACACGGGTGCGGATGATTACCTTACCCATGATTTCGCCCGTGATTTTCTACAATCTGGTGCTGTCGATGATTGGTCTATTCCGCTATTTCGATGTGCCGTACATGCTCAAACGCGGGACAGGCGACCCCGGTAACTCCACCTTGTTTTATAACATCCACCTCTACAAAACAGCCTTTACTTTCAAGGACATGGGCTATGGAGCAACACTGGCATGGTTCCTGTTCATGATTGCGATTATCTTCACGGCAGTCCTATTCTGGAGCGCCCGCTATTGGGTCTATTATGCGGCAGGAGATGAACGCTAATGTCTCGTTTTGATAAACACTTACGTAATTTAACCCTTGGCGGCCTTGTGACCTTGCTGGCAATAACGGCGGTGTCGCTCTATTTGTCGCCCTTTGGCTATATGCTCATGACCTCGGTTAAGAGTCCGAAGCAGATTGTCCGCAACACCATCCTGCCCCTCACCCAAGAGGTCTATGATTATCAGGGCGAGGAACTGCCGGGCTATCGTGTCACCGCAGGGCAAGAATATCCGGTCTATCTGGTGCCGATTGATGGCAAAGAACGAACTTTGGCTTTGGTGCGGGAAGCTAACGTTGACGCACCTATCAATATCTTCATCGACCCCGTGACCCTCAAGTTTGTGGAGTGGGAAGGCGATGTCATGCGGTTGGAACGTGCGCCGCAGTTGGCGATATACACGGCAACCAATGTGACTGCCAACCCCACCTATGGGGTCGAAAACAGCAAGCGTTATCCCATCTATTTGGCTGAGAATGATGAAGGCGTGGTTGAGGAATGGGCGCTAATTCGTCCCCCTCAACACACCTTTATCAACGTGCAGTATCCGAATGATGGCGTGATTGAATGGACAGGCGACATCTCTACCTTGGAGCAGGCCCAGCAGATTGCTCTGTATAAATTTAAGGGCAATACCGACCCCGCCACAGGTTTGGTCAAATTCAAGAGCTACCCACTCTATACCGTGACCTTGGCTGATGAGACCCAGCAAGAATGGGCGCTGATTCAAGACCAACGCCATGTTATGCTCGACATCAGCAATCCTGATGGAGGTGTCTTTGAGTGGGATGGTGACCTTGCGGGCTTGACCCTGACCGAAGAAACCTATACCCACTTTGCGGGCCTTAATCGTGAGATGGGCTTGAATAGCAATGAAGCCTATCTCGTCTATCAAGTGCCTGCTGATGTTGTCGATGGGCAAGAGGGCGTGCAGTGGGCTTTAATCCGCATGGGGACAGGCACCGACGAGAGTCTCTTTATCAACACCAATGAAAAAGATGCTCTTGTCTCGGCAGTCTTTGATGAGCGGTTCACACCGATTATGGAAGACGCGGTGTTTCTCTATCAAGGCAAATTCAATGAACGGATTTATGGCCTTGTCTCATTGGGCAACTACCCCGTGTATGTGATGCCGACTGACGATGGTGAGCAGCACTGGGCGTTGGTGCGCCAAGGAACAGGCACCAATGAAAGCATTTTTGTCAATACCAGTACCCTGACCGTCAACACCACACCGGATCAGGTGGAGTACATTCAAACGGAAATTGATTTGACAACTTTGCAACCCGATTATGAAGAGGGCCAAGGCGTCTATCGGCATAACAATGTCCGCTTGCCGCAATGGAGTGTTGAAAAAGGTGAGCTATTGCCCCTCTATTTCGCACCCGTTGAAGGACATGGTGAACGATGGGCGTTGGTGGCAGCAGGTACTCCCGGACGCACCCCCACCTACTATATCTCGCCCTCAGAGCCAGAAGCTGGGGTATTTGAGTATTCAGATAAATGGGTTGGGTCGCTCGATTCGATCGATTATCTCGACCCCAAATGGGACAACTATGAAGAGGCATGGACACGCATTAGCTTCCCGCGCTTGCTCCTCAATACCTTGGTAATTGCCTTGTTGGGGATGACTGGCACCCTGATTTCCTGCACAATTGTCGCTTATGGCTTTGCCCGCTTCCCCATCCCCTATAAGAATGTGATGTTCCTGATTTTGATTGGCACCATCATCTTGCCGCGCCAAGTGACATTAGTGCCGACCTTTGCCTTCTTCTCTAAGATTGGCTGGACAGGGACATGGCTCCCGCTGATTGTGCCGCACTTTTTCGCCAATGCGTACAACGTGTTCTTGCTGCGCCAATTTTTCCAGACCATCCCGCGTGAGTTGGATGAGGCCGCTATGATTGACGGAGCGGGGCCATTCCGTGTCTTGCGCTCAGTGGTATTACCGCAAGCCTACCCTGCGTTGGTGGCGGCGGGCTTGTTCCACTTTGTGTTCGCGTGGAATGACTACTTTGAGCCGTTGATTTACTTGCTGGGCAAGGAAAACCTGCGCCCCATCTCAGTTGGTGTCCAAGATTTTAACTTCGTCTATGGTCAAGAACCGCACCTGATTCAGTCGGCGGCCTTAATTGCAATGGTGCTGCCTTTGATACTGTTTATCATCTCCCAACGCTTCTTTATGCAGGGGATTGTGATTACGGGTGTGGACAAATAGCTTTATTGACTTTGCCTAGAACAGGATACAGTGGAATATGAAATTTCCAGAAGATTTTCTGTGGGGGGTGGCGACATCCTCCTACCAAATAGAAGGTGCAAGTCTAGAAGATAATCGTGGGGAGTGCATCTGGCACCGCTTCTCGCACACTCCCGACCATGTATTCAATGACGACAATGGGGATGTGGCCTGTGACCACTATCACCGCTATCCCGAAGATGTGGCGTTGATGCAATCGTTAGGGGTACACGGCTATCGCTTCTCGGTGTCGTGGCCGCGAGTCTTACCGCAAGGGATAGGGGCCGCCAATCCCCTTGGCCTCGATTTCTATGACCGTGTGGTTGATGAACTGCTCAAGGCTAACATTACCCCCTATCTGACCTTGTATCACTGGGATTTACCCCAAGCACTACAAGATAAGGGAGGCTGGGCTAATCCATCGGTGGTGGATTGGTTCTTGGAATATACCAGCGTGATGACCTCGCGGTTGGGGGATAGAGTCAAACACTGGGCAACCCATAACGAGCCTTGGGTAGTTGCCTTTTTAGGGCATCAAATTGGCCTCCATGCACCGGGGATTCAAGACTTGCCTACCGCCTTGAAGGTTAGCCATCACTTGATGGTGTCGCATGGCAAGGCCGTACCGTTGATTCGCTCAACGGTGGCGGATGCTCAAGTGGGCATTGTGATTGACCAAGTGTACATTGAGGCCGCGTCAGAGAATGAGGCCGATAAGCAAGCCGCTAGACTCGAAGACAGCCTTCGCAATCTGTGGTTCTTAGACCCTGTTTTCAAAGGTGCCTACCCTGCCGACGCACTTGCCCACTATGGGGCTGCGATGGATGGGATTGACCTTGACGAGGTAAAGGTAGCGGCGGCACCGATTGATTATCTAGGCATGAACTACTATGCCCGTAATCTCTACAGCGCCAACGGTAGCGTGCCACCCCCACCCGATGCGCCTGTCACTGCGATGGGATGGGAGGTCTATCCACGCGGGTTGTATAACCTGCTGGTGCGGGCCAATGAGTGCTACAGCCCCAAAGCGGTGTATATCACCGAAAACGGGGCCGCCTATGAAGACCCTGCGCCGGAGAATGGTGTGATTGAAGACCCTGAACGCCAACGCTACCTTGAGTTACATTTTGAGCAGACCGCGCTGGCTATTGAGGCGGGGGTGCCAGTCAAAGGCTATTTTGTGTGGAGCTTCTTGGATAATTTCGAGTGGGCCTATGGCTATAGCCAGCGCTTCGGCATCATTCATGTCGATTTCGAGACTCTCCAGCGCACTCCCAAACGTAGCGCCCTCTACTTAAAAGACCTGATTGCAGGCCAGTAGTGAAAAGGGGAGATAATGAGACGCTATACAACATGGATACTGATGCTAACGCTGGTGGTGGTCTTCTCGACCATCGCCAGCCATGCCCAAGAACCGCTGGCCCCATCTGAAATCCAAGGTGAGGCAGTCTATATTCCATTTAATGTGCCGATAACGCTCGATGGCGACCTCAGCGACTGGGCTGGTGTGCCAGTTACGACGGTAGACCGAGGCTCGATGCGCTCGCTTAATCCCGCCGAGAACGGCTCCTTTGACTTCGCGGTGGCGGCGGATGGCGAGACTTTCTATATCTATATGACCATGCGTGACCAGAACATTGTCACGGGTCAGCATGGCAGCAGCTATTGGAATGAGGACTCGTTAGAGTTCTACCTCAATCTGTCGGGCGACCTCATGGCGCAAAGCTACGGGGATGGCATTTTTCAAATCAACATCAACCCTAGCGACATCGGCAAGACCGACCTCGACGCCCTGACCATCACAGGCAGCGGCAGCAGCGGTGCTGATGTGCAAGGTATTGTTTTCAAGACGGACGACGGTTGGGGCTTTGAGGCTTCGGTGGCGATTGGGGCCTATGTAACACCTGCTCATGGCCTAGAGATTGGCTTCCAAGCTCAAGCCAACGGGGCTACCTCCTTTGACCGCGATGTGAAGTTGATTTGGTCGTTGGCTGATATAGCCGATAATTCCTACCAAGACCCAAGATTATTCGGCAGTGGTATCTTCTTTGAAGTTGGTCAGACCGAGATACCCCTGCCGACGCCACGTGCCGAAGCAGGCGAGGAGGTTGTTGTGCGCCAAGTGAGCATCAATCAAGTGGGTTATTTCCCCAATGCCCCCAAGATTGCCGTCCTTGCTAGTGAGGGTACCAGCCGCCGCACATGGTCGCTGCTTGATGCAGAAACAGGCGAGATGCTGACCGCAGGTATCACCGGGGCACCGTATGTCGATGAAGCTTCCGGTGATACCATCCACACCATCGATTTTACGAGTTTCACCACTCCCGGCACCTATCGCCTGCTGGTAGATGGCGTCATGAGTCCTGACTTTGTGATTGGCAATGACATCTATAGCCAACTCAAGGTCGATGCCCTGCGCTATTTCTACCTTAATCGGGCGGGCATTGAACTCACGACAGAGTATGCGGGCGAATGGGCACGCCCTGCCGGACACCTGACTGACAACAACGTGACGTGCTATCAAGGTACTGACGCCGATGGCAACGAATGGGCGGGCTGCGACTATACGCTGGATGCGGCTAAGGGCTGGTATGATGCAGGTGACTATGGCAAGTATGTTGTTAATGGCGGCATCACAGTCTGGACACTCCAGAATCTGTATGAGCGCTTCCCATCTGAGTTTGCAGATGGCACGCTTGCTATCCCTGAAAGCCAGAACGGAATACCGGATATTCTGGACGAGACCCGTTGGGAAATGGAGTTTCTGCTGAGTATGCAGGTGCCAGAGGGCTATCCTTTGGCAGGTATGGCACATCATAAACTGCATGACCGCGAATGGTCAGCCGTGCCGAGTATGCCACCGACTGAGTATGACAACGACAACGGGCATACCAACCCCAGCAGCGGGCGCTATCTCTATGCCCCAACCACCGCTGCTACCCTAAACTTGGCGGCAAGTGCGGCCCAGTGTGCGCGAATTTGGGAGTCTTTCGATGCTGAGTTCGCGGCACGCTGTCGGGCAGCGGCGGAACGTGCATGGGCCGCTGCGAATGAAAACTCGGCCCTGCTTGCCGGACGGACTCCCGGCTCTGGTGGTGGTGATTATGGGGATAGCACGGTGTCCGATGAATTCTTCTGGGCCGCGGCTGAACTGTATATCACAACGGGCGATAGCGCCTATCTGGATTATCTCAAGGATTCGATTCACTGGTCGGTCTTCCCCGGTACCTTGAACTCTAATGTAGGGTCAATGGATTGGGGCAATACGGCGGCGCTTGGCACTATCTCGTTGGTGGTGGCACCCAATGGCCTCGATGCCAGCGATGTTGACCACCTACGAGGCCAAATCATCCAAGCGGCTGACCGTTTCTGGACACAACTGGATGGTGAAGGCTATCGGGTACCGATTCCGTCACCTGCTGGCTATGTGTGGGGGTCATCATCGGTTGTCCTCAACAATGGCCTTGTCATGGCCTTGGCGTATGATTTCACGGGTGATGTTCGGTACCTCAGTGGGGTACATGAGACCATGAACTACCTCTTGGGCCGCAACGCCCTGACCCGTAGCCTGATTTCGGGCTATGGGGCGGTCACGATGGAACATCCCCACCACCGTTTTTGGGGTAATCAACCCAGCGCAGGCTTTCCGGCACCACCGCCGGGAGCAGTATCGGGTGGGCCTAATACGGCACCGAGTGACCCCGCGGCTATCAATGCGGGTGTGGAAGCACTCAGTCCGCCCAAGCGCTATGTGGATTTAATCGGCTCTTTCTCGACCAATGAGGTCGCTATCAACTGGAATGCCCCACTGGTCTGGGTGGTAACGTACCTTGACCATGTGGGCGCTCCCTAAACTTGCTTACCGCGTTTAACATTTATACTCCTCCAATTCACAAAGACCCATAGGCGTGGGTCTTTGTGATATAATTCACCCCTATGGTTGCAAAAATTCTGAGACGTACAACGCTCATTCGGACTGCCCTTGGTTTGGTATGGGAAAGCGCTCCACGCTGGGCAGTAATGAATATTTTAACGCTCTTGGTGCAGAGTGTGATTCCCGTCGCCCTCTTGTATTTGATGAAGCTGTTGGTTGATGAGATCACACAGGCGGTTGAGACAGGCTCTACGGAGCAAGCGCTGAATCAGCTTTGGCCTGTTATCTTGCTATTTGGGGGCATCACGCTGGTCGAAACGATTACTCGAATTGCGGCCAACCTGATTAATGAATATCAAAGTTATGCCGTCTCGGATTATGTAACGAATATCATTCATCAACAGTCGTTAGCCCTTGACCTAGATTATTACGAGAATTCTCATTATCACGATACGCTGCACCGTGTCCAACGGGATGCCCCAACGCGCCCCCCGCAAATTGTGAATAGTATCTTACAGTCGCTGCGGGCTATCCTCTCTTTGATTGGAATTTTTGCACTGCTGGCAACCTTTCATGTTGGGTTGACGGTGCTATTGGTAGGGGCTGCTATCCCCGGCGCACTGATTCGGCTCCGTTACTCGCGTATCTTATACGAATGGCAACGACAATCGGCGGCAACCGAGCGCCGTGTATGGTACTACAACCTGCTGATTATTTTTGGAAACTATGCCAAGGAAAACCGTCTCTATAATTTAGGGGGGCTTTTTTCTGAGCGGTATCGCCAGTTGCGCTTCAAATTGCTACAAGAGCGGCTGAATATCATTATTCGGCGTTCAGGTCTAGATATTGCGGGTCAAGTATTCGTAATTGCCGCCACCTTGCTGGTTTATTGGCTGGTTGCCCATGAAGCCGTTGTGGGGGCTATCACTATTGGTAGTCTGGTGATGTATATTCAAGGGTTTCAACGCGGACAAGGCCTTATGCAAGAGACCATGAGCAGCTTGACGCGCCTGTATGAAGATAGCCTATTTTGGGAGAGCTATAGTGAGTTTATGGCGTTAACGCCTCAAATATATACACCCACTAATCCACAACCTGTCCCTAGCCCCTTTCAAGAAGGCATCGTTTTTCAAGATGTGAGTTTTCAGTATCCAAATCAGCCGCAAGCGGTACTGAAAGGCATTGACCTTAGCATTCGACCCGGAGAAGTGGTGGCGCTGGTTGGTGAAAATGGGGCGGGCAAGTCCACCCTCGTCAAGTTGCTTTGTCGTCTCTATGACCCTACAGGGGGCACGATTAGCGTTGACGGCGTGCCGTTGAAATCCTTTGATACCCTAAAATGGCGCAAGACCATTAGTGTGGTTTTCCAAGACTATATCCAGTATCTGCTTACCGCCCGTGAGAATATCTGGTTTGGTGATGTGGATACCTCACCTGACGATGATAAAATCATGGAGGCAGCCCGCCAATCAGAGGCCCATGAAGTTATTGCTAAACTCAAACGTGGCCTTGATACCCATGTGGGTGGGTATTTTGAGGAAGGGCAGGAATTAAGCGTTGGGCAGTGGCAACGAATAGCTTTGGCTCGGGCCTTCATGCGGAGCCAAGCCCAGATTGTCATTCTTGATGAACCCACCAGTTCGCTAGATGTTATGACGGAGCATCATGTCTTTGAGCGATTCCGCCAAATTATTGCGGGTAAAACCGCGTTGCTGATTAGCCATCGCCTCTCAACGGTACGGTTGGCAGACCGTATCTATGTATTGGATGGCGGGCAAATTGTTGAAACGGGCAACCACGATTCTTTGATGCGGCAGGATGGGTTATATGCCAATCTTTTCCGAACCCAAGCGCATCATTACAAAATGGATGAAACAGTGTGATTATCAAACGTGTGCAACGCAAGGCCAAGGAATGGCTTGGCTACAAATTATGGCGTATTTCGGTGGTACGGCGGCTATTGGCATTGGCAGTACCCTATTGCCCCTTATGCCGCGCCCTGTTTAACCGCTCATTTATTGACCTGACCAAGAAAACGGGCTGGGGTGTGCATCCGCAATCAATGTACCTGATTACACACATTGTACGCCAGCACCGCCCCCAGCTTATCGTGGACTGCGGTACTGGGCTGGGGCATTCTTTAGCTGCGGAGCTATGTGGGATTCTCGCTAATGGGAGTGGTCGTATCATCTCACTTGAGCATGACGCCCAGTATGCCCCAATAGCCCAAGCGAAATTCAGAGGATGGAATGCCGCTTCGATTGTGGTTGTACCCTTGAAAGCCAATAATGCCTATGATTTTGAGCCAGATTCACCGATTGATTTGCTGGTTGTTGATGGCCCGCCAATGGCCTTGACTGACGGGCGGCTTAACACCATTCGACATTTTATGCCGTTTCTATCCGAAAAAGGCGCTATTTTGCTGGATGACTTAGATCGGGAAATTGAGCAGCAGGTGGTTCAAACAGTTGTGGCAGAGTTTGGCCTTCAGGTTGAGGTTATCCCTGAAGGCCATCATATGGCGATACTGAAGAAACGCCAGCAATAAGTTCGCTATTGCTGGTAGACAATCTCAATCCACTGACTGCGAGTCAGGTCAGCACGAAACTCTAACACCTGTTGTTCAAGAACGAAGCTGGCAACAGGCGAGGGAGACGTCTCAACAATTTTGGCCCCCACAGGCAATCTAACCTGAACATTGACAGTATCATTGATGGTGCCCGGTTGTTTTTGTAGCAACAAGCGATAGCGGCGGTAGGGGCCAAATTCCTCCACCAAAACGGGTGTTGTGAAGGAAAACTGGTAGCGTTCCCCAGCGTTGTATTCAACAATCACAAATGATGTGATTTCTGTATGTGTATCCGTCTCAAAAGATTCGGTACCACCGGGCATGCTTTCGAGGTCTGTAAGGGTGCTGGCATGTGGGATAAAGACCTGCAAACGGTTATAGTAGCGGTCAATGAGACCGTTTCCTTCACTAACAGCGGGGTCGTTCTTGGCTAGAATATCAGAGTAATCGTAGCTTATGGTAACACGATTATTGAGGGTGCCATTTGTCTCGATGGTCACATCGTAGGTGATTTGACGAATGACCGAACGGTTGGACTTATTGGGGGTAACATTCGCGTCCACCACCATCAAATAATCATGATTAAGGGCGGCTTCTTGTTGACCTGACCATCCAAAGGGTGCAATGGATTGGTTGAGGGCATCATCTTTGAAGTAAACCATAAGATGTTGTTCTCGCAGGGCGCGGAGTTGGGCACCCAGCACCTCGTCTTTACGATCGACAGGTACGTTTTGCCAACTGGTCATAATAGAGCGATAAACAGCCGCAAGGAACCGCTTATGGGGGGTATCGCCCTCTCCACTGGTGCGGATTTGATAGATAGTATCTCGGAAATTGCTTCCGCTGATGGTAGTATTGGGATAGCCCTCGACTTCGACAGTACCAATGGCTTCCAGCATATATTCAAAACCGACTGTATCAATGGCGATAACGCCATCAACCGGACTATTGGGGTTGAAGCCGTTGTCATAATACCATGCGGCCATCTCCGCAGTCATTGGATAGCTGGGTGACCAACTGCCATCCCATAAGAGGGTAATGGGGTCACCAGTTGGGATCCACCACTGTGGAATTGCAAATTCATCGGGTATGGCAAGGGTTGGGCGGCTGGGTGTTTCGGCGGTGGTTGGCTGATAATCGTAATCAACAATTCGCCCATTGCGGACGGTCATCCATCCGTAGGTGCTGATATAACCGCCAGAGGGTCGTAATTCGTCGCTGTTTTGAGACAGGATGAGATAGGTCTTGGGGCTATCTAGTCCAAGCATACTCGTCAAATAGGTTGAGCCGTTGAGGAAAACGGTGTTAATGTCGGCAATTTGACTACGATACTCTTTTAGGTCTTGGATGAGCAAGAACAAATCTGTAGAGATTTGCGATTGGTCTACCTCGTCTATCTCACGATCAAAGTTAGCTAGGTAGGTTTGGGCCGTCGAAAAGTTGTTACGCCCCAACAGCAACAACTCGACAACCCGTTCACCTGATGAAATTTGGCTAAGGGTTGCATCGTCTTGGCCCTCTGTCAGAAAGAAGACTGTCGGTTGCATACCGACCAGCATGTTCATCATGGCGGTGCCTAGTTGTTCAGAAGCATCAAGGATAGCGAATTGTGTTTCGAGGTCGGCATCCAAACGGGCAACGGGTCTTAGGAATGAGGTGCGGCTTTGGGCATGGTCGATACTCAACAGCAAATCGGATAGGCTACGAGTAAGACGCTCATAATCTGAGTAAGTCCACTCATTCGCCGATTTATTGCCGAAGACATCAACAGAGCGTTCAAATGTGCTACGTGATTGGTCAAGCTCCGCCGTTGCATCGGTGACCAAAATCAACGCCGTCATTGTCAAGATAATGGCGATAACTACAACGACAACTGCAACAAGGCCCCAGCGTATCTTTTTCATAAGACGACGCAGTTTGCGCCATTTTGAAGAGCGATGACGACGACGCTTTGTCCGTGCAGGATTAGTACCTGTCGCAGTTGGCAATTTTTGCTCGGTTGTATCCATGCGTTTGACTTCCAACTCCCCTGAAAAGATCGTGACAAGTATAGCATATCTGTATAGGTTGTCTTTGGTAAATTTTGCGAATTTGACCGATACGGGCGAGTTGTCTATAGTGGCAGACAAAGCAACTTACAGGAGTGAGATGTGTACCAATTGGGTGATACTTTGGGCAATCGTTATGAAGTGCAAAGTGTAGTTGGTAGCGACCTTATTTGCTACGATACACAAGAGCAGCAGCGCTATCGGCTTCGTTTGGTTAATGACGACCATACCCCTGCTACATGGCTTGGACTTGGTGCAAACGCCAATATTGTACGGTGCCTGCGTGTAGAAAAATTTGATCGACAAATTTGGATGATTCTAGACTATGTGCCAACTACCCTCGCCGACCAACTGAGCGGCTATGATGAGCCAACTGCGCTGACGCTGGCGATTGATGTATGTCGTGGGTTACGCCACGCCGTCAAAATGCATTCCGGATTCGCGCATCGCAACTTGCAGCCGAACAGCATCTACCTAGACGCAAAGGGAATCGCTAAACTCGGTGATTTTCATCAATCGACTATCTTTGACTCAGCCGAAGAATCTGGCATCTATCAGTTAGGGACGCCGAATTATATGGCTCCGGAGCAATGGCTGGCGGAGAGCGAGGATATACAGACTGATATTTATGCGCTTGGCTGTATTTTGTATGAACTTTTGGCGGGTCAACCGTTATACACGGGTACGGTGGATGAGATACGCCAGCACCATCTCTTTTCGCCGATTCCGCGTATCGAGCATGTTTCGGATGCAGTCAATGACTTGCTGGCGCAATGTCTTGCTAAACGCCGTAAGGAGCGCCCGGCGACCATCCACGTCCTGCACAAATTGCTATCGGCGCTGTATCAAGAGCAAAACGGCAAGAAGGTGCGGCGTGCACCCTCAGCCCCTAAATTCAATGCCAAGGATTATTGCCAACGGAGCGCGTCCTATCAGGCCTTGGGGCGTTATCATGATGCTTTGGCGGATTGCAATGCAGCCCTTGAACTAGAAGCAGAGTACCCGCCTGCATTGATTCAACGGGGCATAGCTTATTACCACCTCAAAAACTTCCGTCAAGCATTGAAAGATCTACACTTCGTTTTAGAACGTGAAGCAACCCAGCCTGAAGCCAACCTCTATTTAGGGCTGATTTTACAGGCGCGTGGTGAGTTCAATGCTGCGCTAGGCTTTTTGGAGAAGGCCCAAGCACAAGGGGCAACCGAGGCTACCGCCGCGCTAGAAGAAGCCCATCGCCAAATTGAGTTACGCCGTCGCAACCCGATTCAGCTAAGTACAACGCTCTCGGTGGTGCGACAGATTGCCGGACAAGAGGCGGTGGCATCTAAGCATGAGTTGATTTTGCCCGAACACCTCTTTAATGCCATCACTAAACTAGAGGATATGCTTTCGGACAAAGCCATTAAGAGCCTTAACCTCACCGAGACCGTTGTGGCAGACTATAAGGCTGAGACCCAACATGTGCTTGACCTCATGTCGCGCTATGGGGTACATCCGCGCCAAGCCCGTCGTGCTTTGCGGTTGCTGATTGGCGAGGGAACCTATACCCGCACCAAAGATAACAACGGGGAGGCCATTTCGCGCTCACCAGAAAGTCGTACCCTATTTGACCGCGCCCAACAGATTGCACTGGATGTTCGGGCACCACTAGTGATGGTGCATCATCTTTTGGCGGCGTTGCTGGAGCATGACCGCATCTTCAACCTATTGGTGAGTTTGGAAGCCCAGCATGAGGGCCTCTATACGGAAGCGCTCCAAACAGGTGCCAGCCTTGCCGACCCACCCGATACCCCTTGGCTTAATGAGTGGGCAACCAACATCACCCAACTGGCACTGGATGGCAAGATTCACCCAGCGATTGGGCGCGAGGAGGAAATGCTGCAAGTTATCCGCACCCTCTCCCGTGAGAGCAAGAATAATCCGGTGCTGGTTGGGGAGGCCGGGGTCGGCAAGACGGCGATTGTCGAAGGAATTGCCTATCGGATTGCCACCCGCAACATTGATGCCAATTTCTTTAATCGGCGTATCTTCCAGATTAACGCGGCAGACTTGGTGGCTCAAACAACCTATCGGGGCCAGTTTGAGGAGCGTCTGCAAGGGCTAATCGAGGAGGCTACCGAGGCCAAAGATGTGATTTTGTTCATTGATGAAATCCACATGCTGGTAGGGGCGGGTTTGGTCAAGGGTAGCAATATGGATGCTGCCAATATCCTCAAGCCTGCTTTGGCACGAGGAGATATTAAGTTGATAGGGGCAACCACCGAAGGCGAATATTACCGCTACATTGCTCAAGACCCGGCCTTTGAGCGTCGCTTTCAGTTGGTGAAGGTGCCAGAACCCAGTGCCGAAACGACCCGCCAGATTTTGATGGGGATACGCGGACGGCTTGAGCAGCATCATGCGGTGACTATTGGCGAGGATGCGATTGATGGCGCTATTCAGCTTTCGATTCGCTACATGCCACAGCGCCGCCTGCCTGATAAAGCCAAGGATTTGTTGGACGAGGCCTGTGCCAGAGTACGCTATACCACTATTAGTACCCCACGCAATTTAGCGGACACCCTCAATCCTGATGAGGATGCACCGAACCTTGCGACAGTGGAGCATGTGCGCGAGGTAGTGGCCGAGAAAATCGGGGTACCCGTAGGGCGCATTGGCAAAGACGAAGCCAAGCGCATTTTGCAGATTGCCGATTATCTACGCCAACGGGTGGTAGGGCAGGAAGCCGCTGTTGATGCCGTCTCCACCGCAGTACGTCGCAACTACGCTAATCTCCGCACCAGCAAGCGTCCAGTAGGAGTGTTTCTGTTTATTGGGCCAAGCGGGGTGGGCAAGACGGAATTGGCAAAGGCTACGGCTAACTTCCTCTTTGGTACAGATGACCGCTTGATTCGCTTGGATATGAGCGAGTATATGGAGCCGCAAAGTATCGCCCGCTTGGTGGGGTCACCTCCCGGCTATGTGGGGCATGAGGAAGGCGGGCAATTGACCGAGGCTCTCCGTAAGACACCCTACAGCATTGTGCTGCTAGATGAGGTGGAGAAGGCTCACCCCGATGTCCTCAATATCTTTTTGCAGGCGTTTGGCGAAGGCCGCCTTACGGATGGACGTGGGGCGACAATTGATGCCAGCAATGCCATTTTCATCATGACCAGCAACCTAGGGGTTTATACCTATACCCCGCCCCCCATGAATATCGGCTTGGTGCCGAGTAATCCCAAATCAGCGCCCAGTCCCTTTGATAATATCGTGCAGGCTGTCCATAGCTTCTTCCGTCCAGAGTTACTCAATCGGGTGGATGAAATTGTGCTGTTCTACCCGCTAAGTCCAGAGAATATGTTGGATATTGTGAGGCTGCATCTCAAGCCCTTGCATGACTCCTTGGCGCAACGGGGTATCACGCTGGCCTATAGCGAGGCGGTGGTGGAGTGGTTAGCGATAAATGGCTATCATCCTGATTTCGGAGCACGCTCTCTGCTACGGCTGATTGACCGCGAGATTGTCAATGAAATTGGCGGGATGGTTTTGAGTGACCAAGTGGTAGCGGGTCAAACCGTGATGATTGATGTGGTCGATGAACAGTTGGTTATTGAGGCACATTCCGCACAGCAATAATCTCAGCCATGATGCACAGGGCAATCTCGGCGGGGGTACGAGCGCCAATCGATAGCCCAATTGGGGTGCGAATACGTGAGAGTAACACAGGGTCAACGCCTGCTGCTTGTAGGCGCTTGACTCTTTTTTCATGGGAGGGTTGGCTGCTCAAAACACCGATATAGGCCGCAGCAGTCGGCAAGGCGGCAATGAGGGCGGGGTCATCAATCTTGGGGTCATGGCTCAACACTGCAATATAGGTATTGGCGTCGGGTGGCATCTGAGCCAGCACTTTATCTGGATAGAGATGGAAGATGTGGTCAACATGGGGGAAACGTTCCCATGTGGCGAAGGATTTACGGGGGTCGATTAGGCTCACACGGAAGCCGAGTTCTGCCGCAAAGCCTTGAAGGGCTATTGCGATATGCACTGCCCCAACGATTACTAGATGCGGACGGGGGTGCTGCACATCAATAAACGCCCCATGCTCGGCTAGATACCCTACCTTATGGCGCAACGGTTCGATGGTTGCAATGATTTCTTTGGGGAGGTTGGTGTAAACCACAACGCCAGCCTCCGAGAAAACGACTTTTTTGCCAGCATGTTCACCATCTAATAAGGTGATGGTGATGGTAGTCTGGTCATGCAGGGTACGGTTGGCAGCTACTTGCCACCATTGGAGGTCAAGAGATTCCACCCAAACGGAGAGTTTTCCTCCACAAGCCAAGCCAACATCCCATGCTGTTTCATCACTAACCCCAAAATGGAGCAAATGCGGGTGGGGGTTTTCGAGGGCGTCGGCAATCACAGCCGCTTCCACACATCCACCGCTGACCGAGCCAATCATAGCTCCTTGTGCGTTAATCACCATCTTCGCGCCAACAGCACGGGGTGATGACCCCCATGTTTGAATAACAGTTGCCAGCATGAGTGGGGGATGGCTTTGCAACCATTGATTGGTGGTATCAATTATGTCAAGCATGGTCTAATTGTAGCACTAAAATTAAATGATAATGTCAGGATTGCGCTCTAAAATCAATGTGACGGGGCCATCATTCTGAATCTCGACTAACATCTTAGCGGCAAATTGACCCGTCTCGACTTGGGCAACACCTGCCTCCCGTAATAATTCCACAAAGCGTGCCACCAATGGCTCGGCAAGTTTGGGGTCAGCCGCATCCGTGAAACTCGGACGCCGCCCGCGCTCTATGTCTCCGTAGAGCGTAAATTGAGAGACGACCAAGGCACCCCCGCCAATATCGAGTAGAGACAGGTTGAACTTTCCATTGGTATCCTCAAAGATGCGAAGGCCAGCAATTTTGTTGGCTAACCACGCTGCTTCGGTCTCAGTGTCCAGATGCCCAATGCCTAATAAAATCACTAAGCCTTGCTCAATAGCCCCAATTACTTGACCTTCGACAGTCACTGAGCCATGTTGTACCCGTTGAATAACTGCCCGCATATACGTCTCCTGCAAAAGTTTGCTATAATCCCGTCCGGTTCAGAAAGGTAAAGAGTTTGATTAACAATCGTCCCCTTCGTATTGCGCTATTCAGTGAGACATTTTTACCCAAATTAGACGGGGTTGTCACCGTCATGTGTCTTTTGCTTGACCACCTACGGCAAATCGGTGCCGAAGCTATCCTATTTTCTGGTGGTCAACATATCGAAAGTTATCAGGGGTATCCCATTGTGTCGATTACCCCCGGCGTGCCCATGCCAATGTACCCTGAGATTAAGATGGCCGTTGCCAGCAAACGTTCCTTCAACATCCTCAAGGAATTTGACCCCGATATTGTCCATATTGCCAGCCCGATGCACACGGGTATCCGCTTTATTCAATTTGCCCGCCGCCTAGATAAGCCGTTGGTAATGTCCTTCCACACCCATGTGATGGATATGGCACGCTTTTATAACCTTGGCTTTCTGCAAAAACCGCTGTGGGCCATCAATCGCTATTTCTATGCCAAGGCGGATTACCGCTGGGCGACCTCGAAGCGGGTGCAGGCAGAACTGCTTGAGCATAACTTCGGCCCAACCGGACTATGGCGGCGCGGTGTTGACCCTGAAGTGTTCAACCCTAACCATTATAACGAAGAAGTGCGTTATCGGCTGACTAACGGGCATCCTGAAAAGACGGTATTGCTCTTTGTGGGACGCTTGGCTCCAGAAAAGCAGATTGAGCAAATCAAGCAAGTGCTGGATGCCGTGCCTAATACCCATCTGGTGATTGTCGGAGATGGCCCCTACCGTGAAAAACTCGAAAAAATCTATGAGGGGTCGTCGGTGACGTTTGCGGGTTATATGAAGGGCAAAGACTTGAGCGAGGCCTATTGCGCCTCTGATATTTTTGCCTTCCCATCGGCAATTGAGACCTTCGGGCTGGTTGTGGCAGAGGCAATGGCGGCGGGCTTGGCAGTGGTGACCAGCCGTGTGGGGGGTATCCCTGAATTGATCGAATCAGGGCGTAACGGCTACATCTTTGAGCCGAATGACCTGCAGCAGATGATTGCCTATGTCAAGGAACTTTCAGAGAATCCGGATAAACGCAAAGCAATGGGGCGGCTGGCGCATGAATCGGTGCAGCATCTCACATGGCCCGCGATTATGGATGAACTCATTGCCGACTATCAACGTATCATTGCCGACTATCACACTCATACAAATGAAGTATCATAAAAGGTAGTTTGTAAGTGAGGAGTCGGTGAAGATGTCAAAAAATAATGGCAATGGAAATAACCATGATGATTTCCCCCTAGATGATATGCCTTCGGATGATGATGCCAGTGAAGTTGACGAGACTTTATCTGAATCTGAAGAATCTGACACAGGGCCACAGTTTGATGATTCTATGTTGAAATGGTTTGGTGACTGGTCAGGTCAGCTTAATGAGTTAGAGGAGGAAGAGGATGAAGAGCTAGAGATACCCTCCCTAGAAACCTCTGCTGATGACAAACTTACGTGGTTTGGCGACTTTACAGGCTTACCAGAAGAATGGCTACCCGATGAGATACCAACATGGGATGAAATCGAAGAGTCTGCTCGGAAAAAGCTGCTCCGCCTTGCCGCTCGACTACACCAACACGACGGGGCAGGTGATAGTGCATTTCTACGTGAAGTGGCCGAGGTACTAAAAGATTTTGGGCATATGCCCGCCATGCTACCTGCGGTTTACTCCTTTGCCTTGCACTTTCGAGATACCCTTCAAAACACCATGCAATTCGACTTGTGGCGCAGTGTTTTGATTTCATTGTTGTTCGCTATTCGGGAGAACAAAGACAAGTTCCCAGAAGCCCAAGACTGGATAAACAATATCTGGCGTAGTATTGCCAATATGGACTACATCTTCAAAAGCCCCCAAGATTTGGAAAAGGTCCTAGCGCAAGTTGAGCAATCAGCCCACAGTGGCGATAACCAGATATTGAGCCGCGCAGCATACTTGAGAGCAGCGGGTGCCCAATTAGGGGTAGAGGGCATTAAGAACACAGCCGATGCGTTGTTAAAATTGGCTGGCAAAGACCTTTATCAGCAGTTACAAGTCCATCTTGCAGCAGGTTTTGCCTATCATCGACTCAATGAGCTTGTAAGCGCCTTTATTCATGGTCAACAAGCTTTCCTGATTGCCCATTATCTTGCCAATCAACGTCAAGAAATGATTGGTATAAGCTTGATGACGAGTCTGCCTCTAACCCGTAACAAGCCCACAGAATTGCTCAAGTTACTCTTTGCCCACTGGCAAAGTCTGCCTAGGAACCTTCGCCAGAGTCGCTTCTGGTTATACCATTTCTATGGTCAAATCATCCCATTTTATTGCTGCATGAGCCAACACTATGAGCAGGGAGCTAGATTAGGCGAGCAAGCGCTCAGATTAATTGGTGACCGTATGGTCCATGGGCGTGCTGAAATCTTGCATGGCTATGGGATGTCGTTGGCCCGTCTCAAACGGTTTGATGAGGCTATTGATAAATTTGAAGAGGCGCGGAATGTTTATGGATATTATCAGCGGCCTGAATACCAAGTTGCCATGACTCACGCCATTGGATGGGTGCAACAACTTATGGGAAACTGTGAGGCGTCATTAGCCATTTTACACGGTGCTTATGATGACGCCTCAAAGCTCGCCTCCAGCGATGTGAGAACACGCCTTTTGAGCGCAATAGAGGACGATATAAATAAATGCAAAGGGGCCTAGTAGTATGCTACTAGGCCCAAGCCCTGTCACAGGTGACTTGTATTTTATAGGCAGACGGGAAAATTTGGTGGACAGATTGGGTCGGCAACGTGGCTGGGGGCCGTGATGTTCGGAACATAGGACACACTGCCATCAACACGAGCTTGGGTATGGGTCGGCACCAAGGCGGGAACGGCAAGAGCCACAGCAAAGGCCAATACGACTGCCAATAACATCAATTTGCGCTTCATGGTATGATCTGCTCCTCAAATGAACGGTTGTTTGTTTTTGGGGCAGATGCTGGTTGACCGGTCAGTGGCAACTGCACCATTACTGTCTCATATCTGGGCAGAGCAGTCGCGTCAAAACGGTCAAAAAACGGACAGTTTTCGGTCAGAGGAAGAAATCAGATGTCAAAAGCCTTACTTGTGGCGGGAATGGTGATAGCACTGGTGCTGGTTGGCGTGGTCGGCGTGGTCATTTTACGCCCACCCCAAGCACTTATCCGCGATGCAGGATTTTCAGTGGATATCATTACCCCCAATGCTGATGGGGAAGACGATATAGCCGTCTTTTCTTATGATTTGGCGCGAAATGCCAAGGTTAGCCTGAGCTTTGAGCGAGAAGATGGTAGCATTTATGTCTTTCGGACCAACGAGCAACGCAGCGGCCCACAACACTATAGCGTCAACTTTAGCGGGGTGGTTGATGGGTTTTCTCTGCCAGATGACGGCGACCTTCAGGCAAACATTGAGCGTCGGTTGATACCTGATGGACGCTATACATGGACGTTTGTGGCAGAAAATGAGGATGAACGCGAGACGGAGACAGGCACACTGGTCATCATGGGCGGGGATACGCAATTGCCCCTGATAAACGCTTTTGACCTATCCTCCGATTATTTCACGCCGAATCAGGATGGGGTGCGTGACCGCGTGACCATCAGCATTTATCTTGCCAAGGAAGCTGATTTGCAGGTGTATCTGCAAGATGCGGAAGGGGTCAAATACTTTGTTAGTGAAGTAGAACTTGGACGCAACCCCGGTGAGGCGGGCAACCATCAGTTTGATTATGATGGGGGTGTGGATGATGGTTTTGAGCCACCCGCCGATGGAGACTATACCCTCTATGCCGTCGCACAAGACGCGGTTGGGCAACGGGTGGTGCGGACGGCCACCTTTGCCATCCAAGATGGCGGCCTGCCCCAAGCGGAGATTGCCACCCAAGTGGTGGGGTCATTGGTCTGTTTTAGCGTGTTGCCTTGGGATGAGCGCTACGCCAGCACCCGTGAGCTGCAAGGCGATATTATTGACATCCCCGAAAGTAATTGCGCTGACCAGACCAAGCTGGTTATGGAGCAAGGCGATTTATTGGCCTTCCGCTTAACGGTTCTTAACTATGGGGATACCCCTATACGCACGGCGGGGCCATTTCCGGGGGCAGTCTATAGTTTCGAGCAACTCTATAACTCACTGGGCGAACTCCAGAAGCCGGGGACGTTTCGGGTTGGAGTTCATTGCGATACCGTTATCACTGACCACCCTTGGCGCTGGGGGATTGCCAGCCCTGACGAACTGGTGGAGGTCTTTGACCCCCAACTCGATGACACCTTCTATTATCTAGAGCCGGACGAGGGAGCGGTGGTTTGGGGTGCTATCCGCATGACTGAGATTTATGATGAGCAAAACCCCCAGAATTGCTATGCCTCGCTCATCCATGAGGGCGTCCGAATTGTGCAACGAGCCGTTGGCTCGCGCTCAGTAGAGATATTGCCGCGCTCCCTCGAAGACACTACGGCTGAAGCGCCTGCCGCACCTGTATTTCCAATTGGGTGAGCTGCTCCAAATGCTCATCTAAGCGACGGGGACGGCTCAAAGGGATAGCGATGTCCGCCAAAAGCCGCCCCGGACGCTGGCTCATCACCAACACCCGATCCGCCAAAAAGACTGCCTCCCGAATATCGTGCGTAACCATCAGCATAGTTGCTTGGCTGGTTGACCAGATGCTGAGGAGTTCTTGCCACATCTGCTCACGGGTCATGGCGTCCAATGCGCCGAAGGGTTCATCGAGTAGCAAGATGTCAGGCTGGGTAACAAGACCACGCGCAATCGAGACCCGCTGGGCCATGCCACCCGAAAGTTCAGCAGGATAAGCCCCCTCAAAGCCGCGTAGTCCGGTGATGTCCAGCATATGGTCGATGCGGACTTGCTGTTCGGCCTTATGGATACGAGCTAGTTGCAAGGGCAAGGCAATGTTTTGGGTGACAGTACGCCAAGGCATGAGGCTATCACGCTGGAAAATCAGGCTAATGCGGCGGGTGGGTTTAGTGAGGGGCTTTTCCTCAAAGGCAATATGCCCCTGTTCAGGGTTCATCAGGCCCGCCATTAGGCGCAGTAGGGTGGTCTTGCCACAACCACTCGGCCCCACTAAGCAGGTGAAGGTACCCGCCTGCAAGGTTAGGGACACATCGGTGAGGGCCAGCACGCGCTGACCCTCGGTGTTGGTATAGCTATGACTCAGGTGTTGGGCGACTAACATCAGATAAAAACTCGTTGGTATAGCTGGCGTTGAGGTTATCAAGGGCCTTTGGCAACAGACCCATGTCAATCAATATCTGCTGGGTGCGTTCCCATGCGGCAGGGTTGGTGGCTCCAATTTCATCTGAGCGCCAGAGTTCAATCGAATTAAGCAGCACTTGGCGCTGGGTCTCATGCTGTTCAGCAGGCAAATCGCTGACGTGCTTGAGCGCCAGTTCAAAGGCTTCATCGGGGTTGGCGATGGTGTCGGCAACGCCGCGTTGGAGCGCCCGCACCATGCCCCGCACCAAGTCCGGCTTGTCTTTGATGGTCTTTTCATTGGTGACCAAACCATTCGAGACCAAATTGGCATAGTCAGAAATCTCGATGACGCGCACATCGTAGCATTGGGAAATGGTCAACGGCTCATTGGCGATATAGACTGTGGCGGCCTCTACTTGGCGCTCACACATTACGGCGGGGGCATCAAAGCCAACCTCTTGTAGCTCAAGGTCATCTTCGCCGAGGTTGGCGCTTTCTAGCAAAGCACGCAAGCCGATATAGCTGGCCCCTTGAAAGTAGGGCAAGCTGACTTTTCGCCCGCGTAGGTCGTCGGGGGTTTGGATGTCTGAATCGGCAGGTACGACCACCCCAACCGGAAAGCGGTGGTACCACTCCATAACATAGACTAAGGGCTTGCCCACATTGCGCCCTAGCAGGATTTGTTCACCGCTCAGAATGGCGAATTGGAGGTTATTGACCGCAATACGGTCTACACCGTCAATCTCATTAAAGCTATTTTCAAAGTCGAGTTCGATACCTTCCTCGGCAAAATAGCCTTTCTCATAAGCCACATAGACGGGCGCAAATTGCACACTAGGGACATAGCTCATAAATAAGGTGACCTTGCTCTTGCCATCGCTGGTCTTTTCCTCATTGTCCGAGTCGCAAGCGGCCACCGCCGTCATCAACAGAATGAGTAAAAGCATAACCCGTAGGCTTTTCATGGTTTAGCTCCTATGCGCTTCCAACGCAATAGATGGTGTTCGATTACCGCCACAATGCTGTAGAGAGAGACCGACAACACCGTTAATAATAAAACTGCACAGATGACCAATGGCATATCTGAGACCGCCCGTCCTTTGAGAACAAGGTTGCCTAAGCCTTCACGCGAGCTAACAAATTCACCAACAGCGGCACCAATGACCGAGAGGGTCACAGCCACTTTGAAGCCGCCAAGGAGTTCTGGTAATGCAGATGGGAGTTCGAGATGCCAGAAAATTTGTAAGCGATTAGCAGCGTTGGCTCGCATCACTTCACGCAAGTGGGGTGACACATTGCGGATGCCAACGATTGTCGCAATCATGAGGGGAAACCATGTAATCAGTGCAGCGATGACTATTTTACTACGAATATCCGGCCCAACCCAGATGATAATTAGCGGAGAGATGGCGACAATGGGCACCGCTTGGATAAAGATGAGGTAGGGCATCAGGATATAGCTAACAGTACGGAGGTGGGCGATGAGGTAGCCCAACGTCAGGGCAATGGCAGAAGCTATCAATAGGCCATAGAAGGCCTCAGAAAACGTGACCCATGTGTGACGGGTTAGCGCCCCAGTGTGCCAAAGTTCTTGTAGGCGTGTCCAAACGGCATCAGGATGGGGCAACAGGAAGGCCGGATAACGTCCCGACTCTGCTGTCTGCAACCATATCCAATAGAGGCCAAAACTGAGCAGCGGGGCCAGCAATAGCCGCCAATCTACCGACCAGTCGCGCAGGACTGTAATTGCAGTTTTTTGAGGTTTGGTGTGTTCCATCACGCGCCTGCTTCTAGCTAGACTTCGAGGCAGGCAACGCCAAACAACCGCAGGTGTGTGGATAACAACTGGGTCGCTTGCTCACTTCTTCCATCCAGACTATCACTGTCGGCTTCGGCATTTGACCGAATCCACCACCAATGGGGTGCCATCCTACTGGTGGGTCGCGGGCTTGAGGGGATACCTCCTACCGCCGATCGGGAATTTCACCCTGCCCCGAAGTGTGAATTATGCAAATATTGATTGATATTATAGCGTCAAAAGCTCCTCTAGCCAAGCGATGGCCTCAGCCCGCGTGGTAAAGGCTTGGCGGTCGCGTTTGGCTTTAGAAGTACGCTGTAATTGAGATAACAAAAAGCGAAAAATCTGTCCTGTTAGGTTATCTTGAATGATAAGCGCCGTCCGTCCAGTGATGTCAGGGTTTAGCTTGGAGAGATCATTACTGCGCTGACGGGCATAGGGTGTTGGAATCAGCATCGCAGCAGATGCATCCACCACCATCAAAAAGGGGTTGCTGCGGGACCACCCCTGCAACAACCCAGCAACCGAATCATACCAAGCATCAACCGCTTCACGTTGAGCGGTTGAGAAGGTATAGACCAAGAGTTGGTCGTTATGGAGACATTCTAGGGTGAGACCATCGACCAGTTCTTGTATCGACATATTAAGGCTCGATAGGCTCACACTTAATGCGGTCACCCATCGGCAAAGGATTGAACGAACTGGTCGCGGGCCACGCAAGGGTAATCTCAAATTCGCGGTCAAAGCCCTCAATGGTGCAGCGATAGATGTGTTGGGTCAGTGGCAACGGGTTTTGGTCGGCGTTGAAGGGCTGAACTTGAATGATGTTAGGCGTAACTACGCCTATGTTGTTGCGGGCTTGCTTGTCAGGGTGACTGGCAGCCAATATCACACCAATTTCCAGCGTCTCCTCACCGCGCACAACGGTTAGCATCACACGGTCTTCGGCTTCATAGGCGTACAGGCGGTCAGAGAGGGTACGCTCATAATCGACCTTATCACCATCAACGGCTGTGATAATATCACCCACGTCGAGGCCAGCATCAGTGGCAGGGGAATTGGGAACGACCTCTTGCACCCACGCTCCTTCCTCAACGCTGAGACTCTCGCGCTGGGCAATTTCAGGTGTCAGGACACGATACACAACGCCAAGCTGTACTGGATTTTGCTGGTTAACAATCGTTGGGTTCGACGCGCCTGCTATCACCCCAACTTGAGAGGCTTCAACTTGCATGCGCTCGGCAAGGGGGATGGTCAATTGCAGAATCTCGTCCCCGCGCAAAACATCGAGGACGACTTCATCACCCGGTGCAAAGGCTTGCAGGGCATTCATCAAATCCTCAATAACCTCAATACCCTGACCGTTGATGGCGCGAATAACATCACCAACCTCGATACCCGCCTTTGCTGCGGGCATGTCTGGTTGAAGTTCAATGACTGTTACTCCGTTGTCCGTGTTTTGGACAACGATGCCGAGTGCGCCCTGCCCATGATTGGGGCCTTGGGCGATAGCGACTGATGACAAGCTCATGAAGATTACCGCGATGACAATCAAGCGTTTCATTTGTTTTCTCCTTGATGGTTTAACGGCAAACGTAAGGTAAAGGTGGTGCCTTTACCAACTTCACTTTCTACTGTCAGTGTACCGTGATGTGCCTCGGCAATCCAGAGGGCAATCGAAAGTCCTAAGCCGGAGCCACCTGCGCTACGTGCCCGTGCTTCATCGACTCGATAAAAGCGCGTAAAGATATGGGGCAGATGCTCGGCAGGAATACCAATGCCCGTATCGGCAACCTTAATCTCGGCCCAGCGGTCTACATGCTCAAGGGTCAGGGTCACAGTGCCGTCGGGTTCGGTATATTTGAAGGCGTTGACAATCAAGTTTGAGAGGAGTTGCTTTAGTCGCTCGGCATCTCCCTCCACCACCAAATGATCGACTTCACCCAACACCAATTTAACCCCGCGCTGATTGAGGACTTGGGCGCGGTTATAAGTCTCTAGCATGAGGGTGCTGAGTTCAACGGAGCCATGATTGAGGGTATAGCGCCCTGTGTCGGCTTGGGCAAGCAGTAGTAAATCACCAACCAAGGCAATCATACGGTTAACCTCGGCTTTGATAGCGGCGATTGAACCAGCGTCATGCCCAAAGCGTTCAATCAGTTCGACATGGCCTTGGATAGCGGTCAGCGGGGTACGCAACTCATGGGAGATGTCGGCGGTGAAGCGGCGTTGGGTGTGGAACAGCTTGCCAATACGCTCCAACATCTGGTTAATGGTAGTTACAAGAGACCCTAGTTCATCTTGTGGGCCGTCGTCAGGTACACGCAGATTGAGGTCGTCGGCAGCCACAATAGCTTGGGCTGTTTCGGTAATACGGCTAATGGGACGCAGGGCACGCGAGGCCAGCCAATTGCCCAATAAAAAGGAGGACAACACGGCAAGCCCGCCGCCAACCAGCAGAATGACCGAAAGCTTGGTGGTGGCATCATCAATGGTCTGGAGGGAAACCGCGGCCTGCAAATGCCCAACAATCTGCCCATCGATTTCTAAGGGGCGGGTGGCGACACGCATGGGGGTATCATGTATCCAGACCGTTGTAAAGATTTCATGGTCGGCGTTCAGGCTACGGTGATCAAGGGAAGTGTAATAATGGCCGAAGTTGGGGCTAAGGAGAATTGGGTACTCGTATTCCGGCAACCAAAATTGGACAAAGACTCCCGCTGCTTGAAAACTATCACGGTCAGAAAGGGGCGGAGTATAGTCGATTTCGCCCTGCTTGTTCATCGTTGAGCGGATTTCTGGCTCAATGCTGTTGAGGGTATCTGTCAGTTGATTGTCAGCTTGTAGGCGCAACGTGCGGTATAACACGCCATAGACTGCGCTTCCAAAGACAAATAGCGTAGCAATCAATATCCCTGAATAGAGCAGCGTGAGCCGCAACCGAATCATCATCAGCCGTATACCTATATAAGCTGATGGTATCGTAACATAACTGCGTGAGCAGGGGATGAGAGCTTAGTCTTCGCGTAGGACGTAGCCAACACCACGTACCGTATGGATCAGGCGCTGGTCATTGTCGGTCTCCGTTTTTTGGCGCAGATAGCGGACATAAACCTCAATGATGTTGCTCTCCCCTCCGAAGTCATAGCCCCATACGCGGTCAAAAATCACATCACGGGTCAGGACTTGGCGGGGGTTCCGCATGAATAGCTCAAGGAGTTCATATTCTTTGGCGGTCAAGTCGATGGCGCGGTCAGCACGAGTGGCACGGTGGGTACCGGTGTCGAGCGTGAGGTCAGCAAAGCGCAAGACTTCAGGTCGAGAGGTTGGTACACTGCGGCGGAGCAAGGCACGCACCCGCGCTAGAAGTTCATCAAAGGAAAAAGGCTTAACGAGATAATCATCAGCGCCTGCATCAAGGCCAATCACGCGGTCAGGCACACCATCTTTGGCTGTCAGCATCAAAATCGGGACTTCGCTGGCAGCCCGCAAACGCCGACAGACTTCAATGCCATCTAAGCCGGGTAACATCCAATCTAAGATGACCAGATTCGGTGGGTTGTCACGGGCAATTGCAAGGCCCCGTTGCCCATCAAAGGCGACCTCAACGCGATAGCCTTCATAGATAAGCCCGCGCTCAAGGAATTGGGCAATGTTTGTTTCATCTTCAATTACCAGTATTAACTCAGCCATGCTTACTCTACTATCCCTTTTGACGTTTTAGAAGCACCGTGCTAGATTTATCCATAGTGTTATCTAAGTAGCTAGGAACTGTACCTCAGTTAACGCCGCTACCAAAAACCACATTCTAGCCTCATTTTATCTTAATCAGCAGGATATGGATAGTTGGTAGTCGGCCATGCCGCCATTTATTGCGGTGGTAAGTAGGTATGGCACTAGGAGGCTGAAATGTCGTTAGAATTTGTATTCCGTCTCATTGGGATGACTGTTTTTGCAGCTCTAGGAGCCAGCATTGGCTCTGAACTTGCAGATTCCATGAATCTCCCAGCTGAAGCGAACTCGCTACTCTTTTTATTGATAGGCGCTTTGACTGGGTTGATTGCCACCCCGTGGATTACTACTCGCCCCGCAAAGGCGGCGCGTCGTGCCATTGTTGAGACGAGCGCTGAAATGCTTGTGACATCGCTAGTAGGGTTATTGTTTGGGTTGATTTTGGCGGCACTGTTTGCTTGGCCGCTGTCGCTACTACCCGACCCTATTGGGCAATACTTCCCAACCATAACAGCCTTGGTTGCTGCATACTTTGGGATTATCCTATTTGCGCTGCGTGCCCAAGATATTTTCACGCTGTTTAGTGCGCTGGTGCGGGGGGGGGATTTTTATAGCTCGATGATGAGCGGAGAAATATTGCTCGATACTAGCGTTATCATTGATGGGCGCATTTTGGATGTGAGCAAAACGGGCTTCATCCGCCAGAAGATGTTGATACCCCAATTTGTCATCCGCGAACTTCAGAATCTGGCAGATTCTAATGAGGCGTTGTATCGGCAACGTGGGCGGCATGGGCTGGATATTCTCAATAAACTCCGCCAAGAGAGCAAAATGTCGATAGAGGTTATTGATGATGTTCCGGCTGATGGCGAGGGTGTTGATGAAATGCTGGTTGCATTGGCTCATGAGCGCGGCAATGTTCCAATTATGACCAATGACCAACCCTTGAACAAAATCGCTAGTCTGTACGGGATTGATGTGTTGAATATCAATGATTTGGCGCTGTCGCTCCGTCCGGTTTATCTACCGGGAGAGACGATAAACCTGCATATTATCCAAGAAGGGCGCGAGGCCGACCAAGGGGTAGGTTATTTGATTGATGGCACAATGGTTGTGGTTGAAGATGGTAAGCGCTATCGTGACCGGACAATACCCGTAGAGGTCACACGCTATATTTTGAGCAACGCTGGTAAGATGTACTTTGCTCGTACTATGTAGGCGTAGGAATCAAAACGGGCGATGAAGAGTCGCCCGTTTTTTGTTAGACCAATTGGTTAATCAGCAACGAAGCTACAACCATCGCAATGAAAAGAATGCCTGCTAGTGCCCCCATATTTCGTAGGTCGGTTAGCACATAGCCATATTCAGTGGCAAGTTCTTCTCTAGTCATCATGGTTTTCTTGGAACGCACTGTTTGTTGTTGTGGCTTACTGGTTTGCGTTGATACCTTCGTTCCAGTTTCAGCCACAGGTGCTGATTGAGAGACAACAATCCCGCTTTCAGATAGCTCACGTTTAGCGCGTTCCAACGCAGCTTGAGAGAGATTGGGCTTACGAGTTGGTTTCTTCTTTGCCATAAAGGTACTGTCCTCTGTAATTCACTCTACAGAGTATCAATACTACCATGCTGTTTAAAGATGTAAAGAGGAGCCAAGCATTAGCTTGGCAGCTCTTCATAAATTGGGTCAAAGGTCTTGACCATATCCCAGATGGTTTCTCGGTAATCTGGCAGCCTATTGTCTTGCAAATAGCGCAACTTATCTAAGAAGCTTATCTTGTTCAGGCCATTTTGAGATTTAACCAGTTCTAGAATCTTGGGGTGAATGGTGGGATGAGGAAGCTCCCCATTGAATTGTAGTTCCTCATAGAGCTTTTCGCCCGCCCGCATCCCGACAAATTCAATCGAAATATCGGCATAGGGACGCAACCCACGCATCCGAATCATGCGTTCAGCCAGATCAACAATTGGCACCAACTCACCCATTTCAAGCATAAATAAATCATGCCCCTTGGTAAGACAGGCCGCGTGTAAGACCAAGTTAACTGCCTCTGGGATACTCATAAAATAGCGCTTCATTTCAGGGTCTGTCACGGTAACTGGCCCACCGCTGTCAATTTGACGGTTAAAGGTAGGGACAACACTTCCCCGACTGCCAAGTACATTCCCGAAACGCACTGCTGTAAACAGGGTTTTATGAGCATCCAAGGCATAGACCAATAATTCGCAGAGGCGTTTGCTGGCCCCCATCACACTGGTGGGATTAACGGCTTTGTCTGTTGAAATAAGGACAAAGCGCTCAACCTCATAGGCCGCGCTTAGTTCAGCGACATTGAGGGTTCCGCCAATGTTGACACGCACGGCTTCGCTTGGATACATCTCCAACATGGTGACGTGTTTATAAGCCGCAGCATGAAAGACCACTTCGGGTCGATAGGTTGCAAAGACATACTCAAGGGATGGGCGATATGTAATGTCAGCCAGTGCCGGAACAATGATATTTTGCGATTCGTCGGCATTGGTGAAAGAAAATTTCAGGTCAACAATGAGGTCATGAAGCCCGCTCTCATTGGAGTCCAGCAGGATCAGCTTCTTAGAGCGTGTCTGGAAAGGTCATAATCGAGCAAGGCGACGGGTCATAATCAAAGACATAGTGGCATAAATCATGGCTTGGCTGGTTTGAGGCAGAGCCTCATAGTCTTTGCTCAGGCGACGCCAGCGATTCAACCAACCGAAAGTGCGCTCGACCACCCAGCGGCGCGGGATGACCTCGAAACCAACGGTATCAGGAGGTCGCTTAACAATTTCGAGGGTCCAACCGAGCATGTTTTTGACCCACTCAACCAGTTGCCCACTATACCCACCATCGGCCCAAATGCGTTGCAGGCGTGGGAAAAGCCCGTCTATCAATAGCAGCAACCACATTGACACGGTGCGATCTTGCAGGTTAGCCTCAAACACCAAAACTTTAAGCAAGAACCCTTCCGTATCGACTACAATGTGACGTTTACGCCCTTTAATTTTCTTGCCTGCATCGTAGCCACATGGCCCCCTTTTTCCGTCGTTTTGACCGTTTGGCTATCGATGATGGCGGCGCTCGGTGTGGCTTCTCGACCCAATGTCACCCGCAGTTTCTCTCGCAGCGCTGTATTGATGCGTTCCCACGTTCCATCTATTCGCCATTGCCGAAAATAGTCATAAACGGTCTTCCACGGCGGTAAATCATGCGGCAACATCCGCCATGCACACCCACTTCGCATCACATAGGCTATCGCATTGATGATTTCACGCCGACTGTGTTTGGGCGGGCGTCCCCCTGCTTTCGGGGCTGGCACATAGGCTTCGATGATTTTCCATTCCTTGTCACTCAGATCGCTTGGATAAGCCTTACGTTTCATGTTCTCTCATCCGTTTTTGCCCTATTATACCACCTTTCCAGACACCCTCTTAGGGTTTTGCCCCGCCAACTGACGGCTCAGTTCGGAGCCGATAGACCCAGCGGCCCCCGTTACCAAAACGACCTTATTGGTAATTGGGCCAAAATCTACATCTTTGTGTCGGCCAATGGGTTGACGCCCTAGGTAGTCTTCGGGCTGAACATCCCGCAGGAGCGGTACTCCCCGTTTCGCTGATACCAAGTCCAGCATACTGGGGACTACTTTTATCATGGCGGAAGTGCGTTCACAGTAGTTGAGGATTTCGCGGAAACTAGCGCCTTCAATGTTATGAACAGCTAGGATAATGAGATCAATCTTGTGTTCTTGTGCCAGTTCGGGAATCATATGGCGATCACCCAACACCTGACAGCCTTCAACATACATGCCTAGCTTATCGGTATCATCATCGACAATACCGACAATTTGGTAGCGCTGATTTTCCTTTAGATTGAAGCGGTGCTTGAGCCGCCAAACTGTTGTTTGACCGGACTCACCAGCCCCCACAACCAATACACGGGTTACTTCGGCTTGGCTGCTAGGCGGAAACTGGCCGAGCCAAATCACACGCCAGCGCCATGAAATCCCGCTAATTAAACGTGAACGGTACCGAACAGTCACAAAACCCACAAGGGCAAGTGAATGCCCAAGAATGAGAACACTCATGGGCAAAAGATGGGATGTGGTCGCGGCATTAATGGTGGCAGCCACCAACCCTGAAATGAGGGTTGCATTCAGCAAGGTGCTAATTCCATGCCCGCTTGTGCGTGACCAGATGCGGTAATAAGCACCGAAGATATACAACCATACGATGGTTATGCCAACGATAAAGCCAAGAAAACTGAAGCTTTTAACTAATGGCTCTAGCGGGGTAGTTGCTGCCCGTACCGAAAAAGCAGCAATATAGGCGAACACTATAATTAGACTATCAATGATTGCCCAGACCACAATACGCTTGAAATGGTGTGGAACAAGTAGATGTTTTTGCATATATTCTCCACCGAACCCTACACATTTAACACTATAGCATGATTGTGAACGTGTCGCTTATATGTTATTCAAATTTGCACAAACCTTAAGTCTCTTAACGAGACCTGTTGAATCTGGGAATAAAGCGCCGCCATCCAGCGGGTGGATTTTGCCCTACCTCACCGCTATAGTAATAATAGCTATTCTTGTATCCGTAATATGCGCCTTGGTCGGACAGATTGAGTTGATTGAGGGCAATCCCGACAACATTGATATTGAGATTCTCGAATTGAGCTTTGGCACGGAGCGCAGCACCACGGCGGGTACGACCTGCTCGGATAACCATCAGGACATTGGTATTGATAGTTGCCGCCAGAACACTACTGTCCGCCACAACCAAGGTTGGGGGTGTATCGAACAGTACGATGTCCACATTGCTAGAAGCCATGAATTCGTCATACCATCGTTTCATCAATGCGGAGCCTAGGATTTCGGTAGGATTAGATGGGGAGAAGCCAGCGGTGATAACACGTAGGCGCGGAATAGAGGTGTTTTGGATACATTGGCGGAGTCTATCGGATAGCCCACCTTGATCCATATCGCTTTCGCTTGAACTCAATGGGTCTGCAAATAAGAGGGTTGTCAGCCCCAATTCGTTATTGAGGTCAAAAATCTCATGAACTTTTGGACGGCGGAGGTCAGCATCGACCAATAACACCCTTAGTCCAGCAGTTGCCATTGCCACCGCTAGATTTGCAGCCGTAACACTTTTCCCTTCTTCTGGTCCAGCGCTTGTGACGACAAAAGCGTATTTGTCATCACCATTTTTGTCGTTGGAACTAGAATACAAAAGATTAGTACGCAAGGCTCGGTACCCTTCCGCAACTGGCGATGAGGGGTGCAAATAAGTTACCAAGCGTTTGGGATATGTATCATTAGACCGTCCAAAGTGAAAGATAGTACCAAGTACAGGCAATGCCAAGATAGCAGTCGCTTCTTCGGGGGTACGGACGGTATCGTTCAAATACTCAAAAACAATGGAGAGGGCATAGGCTAAGATGGCCCCAATTAGAGCGCCTATCAGACTAACTTGAAAGGTACTCAGACCAGCGGGTCTACCGGGGATTTGCGCCCTGTCCACAATGCGTAACTCATTGGTTTGGCGTTGTAAGCCTTGTAGCGCGACATAGAGTTGAGCAAGGGTTGCAGAGTTTTCGGTGATTCGGGCAAGTAGGACATCTCGCTGCTCATCGAGCGTTTGCCGCTCTTCCAGTGTCAAATCGGCTCTGCGCTGTTCTTCTATGGAGTCCAATTCTTGGCGAGTTTGGGTGATGAGAATGTTAATGTTTGCAATTTGTTCTTCAAGCAAATCAATTTGAACTTGTTCATCACTGGTCAAGTTAGTGGGGCTTCGAAGGATGAGTTGTTCTGCTAATTGATTAGCGATATCCGCTGCTAGGATAGGGTCTGTATAAGTCACAGAAATCTTGAGAAGTGACGTAGATTCAACAACTTCACTAGAAATTGATCCCCGCAAACTGCCTGCTGAAACGGGGTAATCTCCTGCATCAATCGCTGCTTGAATCAGATCATAGGTTGTGACAATAGCCGCATAAGTCCGCGCCAGTTCTCGCCCCAGACTGATTTCACCGGAACCCGGATTGGGGTCTTGAATGAAACTACCCACAAAGAGGGTGACTTCCGCACGGTAAAATTTGCGTTGGCGATTTGCTGTAATGTAACTGATGCTTGCGCCTAAAAAGGCGACTAACACTACAAACCACAACCATTTGCGGAAAATACGGAGATACATCGAGATTTCCATAAAAGCAGTGTCACTTTCCTCATCAATCCATATTGAAAGTTAACTATAGCTGATTTACTAGCTAGATAAAACGCTCTTTTTCAAAAAGTTGCTGTTTTTATACAACCCCCTATCCTTAGAGGGTGTCTGGAAAGGTGGTATAATAGGGCAAAAACGGATGAGAGAACATGAAACGTAAGGCTTATCCAAGCGATCTGAGTGACAAGGAATGGAAAATCATCGAAGCCTATGTGCCAGCCCCGAAAGCAGGGGGACGCCCGCCCAAACACAGTCGGCGTGAAATCATCAATGCGATAGCCTATGTGATGCGAAGTGGGTGTGCATGGCGGATGTTGCCGCATGATTTACCGCCGTGGAAGACCGTTTATGACTATTTTCGGCAATGGCGAATAGATGGAACGTGGGAACGCATCAATACAGCGCTGCGAGAGAAACTGCGGGTGACATTGGGTCGAGAAGCCACACCGAGCGCCGCCATCATCGATAGCCAAACGGTCAAAACGACGGAAAAAGGGGGCCATGTGGCTACGATGCAGGCAAGAAAATTAAAGGGCGTAAACGTCACATTGTAGTCGATACGGAAGGGTTCTTGCTTAAAGTTTTGGTGTTTGAGGCTAACCTGCAAGATCGCACCGTGTCAATGTGGTTGCTGCTATTGATAGACGGGCTTTTCCCACGCCTGCAACGCATTTGGGCCGATGGTGGGTATAGTGGGCAACTGGTTGAGTGGGTCAAAAACATGCTCGGTTGGACCCTCGAAATTGTTAAGCGACCTCCTGATACCGTTGGTTTCGAGGTCATCCCGCGCCGCTGGGTGGTCGAGCGCACTTTCGGTTGGTTGAATCGCTGGCGTCGCCTGAGCAAAGACTATGAGGCTCTGCCTCAAACCAGCCAAGCCATGATTTATGCCACTATGTCTTTGATTATGACCCGTCGCCTTGCTCGATTATGACCTTTCCAGACACGCTCTTATAAATGCTTAACTTCACAAAATATAATATTATGGTACCATAACGTCATGCCGCTCATGGAAATGTGACACAACGCATCGATAGCTGGATGTGAGGGAGAATGATGCAGATAAAACATGTTGCTTTGATAGCGATTTTGCTTGTATTGGGTTTGGTAATAACCCCGCAGTTTAGCCAAGCACAGAATATGCAAAACGATACACATTTAGAAAATTACCAAGCGGGTGGCACATGCTCCCAATTGGTACGTCAAGCGTTTTTCGAACTAGGTTCAAACTGCGCCGGACAAGAAAGTAATACGGCGTGTTACGCTTTTAATGCGGCCTCCAGTGTTGCATTCAATGACCAGTCCTTATCACTTAGCACTCCGGGCGATACCGTTGATCTAACTAATCTTGCGAGTATTCAAACTGAACCCCTGAATACCGCTACCAATACTTTCGGTGTTGTTAAGGTCACGATCCAAGTGAGTGCAGCACAGTACCCAGTGACTGTCCTTATGTTTGGCGCAGCCACATTGGAAAATGCCGTCCTGCCCCAAGATGCTTTTGTCCCTGTGATGACACAAGTTCAGGCGACAACCGAGTCGGCTCTACATAGCGCTGCTGGTAAAGATTCAGTAGTTGTGACCTCTGTGACAAGTGGCACGGCTCTAGAAGCTGATGCGATTACGGCTGATGGGCAATGGTTGCGGGTCTATTACAATGGTCAACTATTGTGGGCAAAGGCGTCTGATTTTGATGGTGGCGATGATCTCGCTGTCTTAACTAAAGATTCCAAGGCCCCTTTCCAAGCCTTTAATTTTGAAACAACCACCAACATTACCGATTGTACAGACGCTCCCCCACCAGTTTTGATGATTCAGAATCCTAATGAAACGACAGTAGAACTGGTTATCAATGGTACGCCAGTTGAGATTGGCTCGACAATTTTTGTGCGAACCATTGACGATACGCTACGGTTGACGACTGGTGAAGGTCATGCGCTACTGTATCCTAATGCTGATCGCGTTGAAGTTCCGCTCGGTATTACGGCGGAAGTGAACAGCGCAGGGACATGGCAAAATTGGTCGGTAATGAGCCAAGAGCTTGATCAATATCGGGCCTTTGATGATTTACCCTCTAATGTGTTGGCAGAACCCTATACCAGCCCTGCTATTTTGCAAGGTTCAGGTGTCGGTAAACCTACACCGATTATTTTGCCTCCCGGCTCAACCCCCACTACTCCCACTCCACCGCTGGATTTCCCAACCCCACCTGTAACTTTTGGGCCATTGGGTAGTGCGTTGGATCGGGTACCGTGGGAAGCGCTTACCATCGGTGCGGCGGTCTGTCCAGATTGGGTATTGTTCCATAGCGATTTAGACCTCGATTGGGATATTTATCGCCTAGATAGCGCGGAAACCAACATCAGCAATGGTAACGGGAGTAACGATATTCAACCGAGTTACTCGATAGACACTGAGTGGATTACCTTCACCTCTGACCGCAATCGTGATGGCGCATGGGAAATCTATGTTGCCGACAACGAAGGCAAAGAGCAACTCCGTGTCACTTACAATACTGGCGTTGATGTTAATCCCGTTTGGGGGCCAGCTTCCCTAATTGCCTTTGAAAGTAACCGCGATGGTAACTGGGAACTCTATACCTTTGATGTTTCGGTCTCAGGTGCCTTGCCCGTGCGAGTCACGGAAGACCCCGCCAGCGACATTAATGCCTTCTGGAGTCCTGATGGTGAGACCATCTACTTCCAAAGTGACCGCGATGATGACTGGGAAATCTATGCCCTTGATTTAGCAACGGGTGATGTGACCCAGCTTACCGACAATGATCTCGAAGACCAAAATCCTGTTGTTTCGCATGACGGCAGCTTCCTGATCTGGGTGCAACGTGATGTCAACGGCGTCTACAACCTATGGCAGATGGATTTGGCTAATGGTGAGACAGAGCAACTCACGGACTTGGGTGTCGATGTGGTGGGTCACCATATTGCTCCAGATGATACGTTTATTGCTTATGCAGCACTAGATGGTCAAGACTACGATGTCTATGCCTTAGAGTTGGAGACCAAGCGGATCAAGAATTTGACCCAAGTTTCCGAACAAGGCTTAGATGAGGCCGATGAGTTTGACGACTATGCGCCTAATTTCCGGTGCGACAGCCCGGATGTGTTGTATCATTCCAACAACACCGAAAACGGCAACCGTGAAATCTTCCAAGTGAACCCACTACCCATCACAGGTGCGTCAAACCGTCCAACTCAACTGACAAGCCACGAAGATGCGAATGATGTGTATCCGTTGGGTGACCCCCGCGAGGAAATCAACAGCCGCGAAGGTCAAGTACCCCGTCATCCTTAGTCCCTCAAAACCATGAACATCAAGCACCGGAGGCCAGCGCTTCCGGTGTTTTTATTTGCGGGTTGCATTTTATCTTCTAGCGAGGTGGCACAAGGAAGACAAACTCAAGCGTTTGGTTGGCATTGGTCACCCGTGATAAAAAGAACTGCCCCGGATTGATGCTATTTTTCAACAGTCCTTCACGCAGGGCATAGACTATTGCTTCAGTATCAATACCCAGCGCAGCAACGCCGTTAACCGTATAAGACACAGGGGTAACGGTGAGATCACCATTGCCGGTGGCAAAAGTTACTGTCAAATCATAGTCCAAGCCGTTTTGCTCCCACTGGTAGCGGACTTGGGTACCCGCAATTGAGACTCCCACATCCTCAATAATGTCGGTTGCGTTGGCGATCAGTGCCAGTTCAGTGGCTGTCCATGTTTCGGTTGAAATCAGCCAATTGTTGGGTACTGTGTCCTCCATGGCTTGATATTGACCCGGTTCGGGTTCTGGGGTTTGGACGGGTATCCGAAACAAGAGAGTGATATTCACATCGGTAATTTCTACCGCATCAAAGTAGTAGATTCCCTCTGGCACACTGTTGAACAAAATCTGTTGAAGGAAGCGCTCATCCAAGCCTAGTACATTTTCAACGGGGCCGGGCAAGTCATTGAGGGTGTAGCCAATCAAGGTACTCGATAGCTCACCTTGATAGGCCTCCAGTGCAATGCTCACCACATGCCGCCCTTGGTCATCATCCCATGTGATATGCAGCAAGTTATCGGTCAGGAACCCCCGCACAGGAGGCAATCCTTCGGGGGCAATAAAGGCCATCTCGTCACCTGTCCATGTCTCACGTGAAATCAGCCATGTTTCCGGTGGTTCCTGCACAGGTTGGAAGGGGCTGGTAGCGGTTGGGGTAATGGTTGGCGTAAAAGTGGCAGTGGGAATTGGGCCGGGGAGAGCCACGTACACATCCCGCGGAATGTAGCAATAACGCGGCCAACGGTTGCTATTACCGACGTTGGTCAGCACGGTCGAGAACTCGGTTTCGATATTCACGAATAGGATTTGCACCCAGCCGACATCGGCTGATACCAACAATTCATTGCGGGCTACCCACTCCGGCATCTCAACTCGCCCACCAGAGGTTACTGCTGGACGAGCCGAAGCTGCCCCCTGCTCCCAAAGGAAAACGGAGCCAGTGGCAGGGTTTCCGGCAATGGTCTCGGCAACATAGGCAATGGTCTCGAAGTCCGTGGATAGCACGGGATAGAGTTCATCAACATTAGCGGTTGAGGTGACTTGCGACTCAATGGCAGTTTCTAGGTTGAATTGGTAAATATCAAAATTGCCATTGCGATTGGAGCTATAAAATAGGACATTGCCATCGGGACTCCAACTCGGCAGGATGTCATCACCTAACGCTACCGAAATACGCCGCACATTGGCTCCAGCGCCGTCCATGACCCAAATATCCGCATCTCCACTACGAGTCGAGACAAAGGCCACCAGAGCGCCAGTGGGCGACCACACGGGATTGAAATTCTCGCCTTCGGTATCGGTAAGTTGGCGGGGGGGAGTGCCTTGATAATCAGTGAGATACAATTCACGGTCACCCCCACGGTCGGAGTCAAAGATAAGGGCGCTCCCATTGGGGTTGCAGGCTGCCACATATTCATTACTTTCTGGTGCATAAACAATCTGCCGCACAGGTTCGCCATTAATGTCCATAGCCCACAGGTCGTTGCTGCCAGAGCGGTCAGAGCTAAAAATCACACTATTCTTGGGTGGGTTGGCAGGGACTTCTGGCAAGGGTGTGGGGGTAATGGTCGGGGTGGCGGTTGGGCTAGGCAAGGGTGTATCGCTAGGGCTGGGTGTATCACTAGCAGTAGAGGTGTTGCTGGCTGTTGGGGTAACCGAGGGGGCGTTGGTGGTGGCGGCAATGCTGGTCTGGCGACCAAAGAGGGCCGTCTCGGTTAGCTGAATGGGATTGGGGCTAACACTTGGTGTTAGGGTTTCAGTGGGGGTATAGGAGGCTGTCGGGCTGATGTTGGGCGTTGGTGTTAGGGTTGCGATGGTGGGGGTTGGCGAGATAACGCGGGCAGTCTGGGTGGCTTCAAAGGCAACTTGTGGGGGAATGCCCAAGGTTCCGGCCACATCATCGGGATTTGCCACTGTGGGTAAAGTTGGGGGTTCACCGCTACTACAGCCGACTAATACCACCACTATCACGCTTAACCACCACGTCTTCACACGCCACTCCTTATGGTTGGACAGCTTTCGATCATTGGGTTAATTGTACCGTCATTTTGACAGAGGCAGTGTATCCATATTGGTTAGGTAGTGTATCGAATTCGGTTGAAATGGAAAAAGACGTGAAATCCGAGTAAGGTTTTGGTTATGAGACAAAAACTGAAACCGAGATCACGTCATGATAGGAGTAAGAGGTAAAGAGAGCAAATGCAAGTCCACCCACACACCTACCCCAATTTACCGTTAGTTTTGTTAAGTTCTGATAGATACTGAATAGTTATGTAGCAGACACTGGCTATTGTTTATTAACGAAAGATATATTTTCAGTTGATACAAAGTTGTCTACAGTGACCACCTTTGGCTATTATCAGCAATACTTGATCAGCATTCTTCCTTGACTTAGCTACCAATGGAATAAGAGAGTTTTTGTGGACAGCATGAGATTTAATTCCAAGATGACCATAGATGAAGCACGCTCTACTATTTGGCCTTTTCGTGAAATCAAGGGCCAGCCATTCGGCCCCTTGCTCGATAAAGGCTTACTTTCGCCTCAAGATTTGGGCTACGCTGTCCAAAAGGCCTATGACCCCAGAGTTCGTGAGGCTGCACGGGTAATCTTGATCCACCTTCAGGAACAAGTTGAACCTAATGGCGGGCCGTTGAATATGGTGGCATCAGAATTTCGTAGTTTTTCTGAAAGACGGCAAATCCAGTTGGCATTCATACAAGGAACAATCATCAGTCTATCACTTGCCCCACTTATGTTTGGCCTTGGGTGGTCTTTACGTCGAGCGACTTCTGAAAGCGACAAACAGTCGCTTTCAGAAATAGTAAGTAAGCCCGCAGGAATCATCGCATTGGCAATTGTCCTAGTGCTGATGGTAGCGATACCTTGGGGATATACCAAAATTATTGATATGATTCTTACTCGGTTTGACAAAAAAATACGGCTCCATCGAAAAGGCCAACTTGGGGAAGAGCGAGTCATCAATGTGATGTATAGCGTTCTCAATAACCAATGGTGGGTATTCCGCAATGTTGAGCTTCCAAAGCGGCGGAGCGGTGACCTCGACCTTGTGTTGGTTGGGCCGCAGGGGGTATGGTGTTTTGAGGTAAAGGCCTATAGTGGTGATTATCGCAACATCGGGGATAGCTGGGAAAAACGCTTTGGGAGCCGATGGCTTCCGCTAACCAAGAATCCCTCTCAACAAGCACGACGAAATGCAACTAGATTGTCTCAACTATTAGGCTCTCATCAAATTAAGCAATGGGTTGACCCGATTGTCATCTGGGCTAATCCAGAATCGTCAGTCATCCAGGACACCCCATCTACATTGGTCTGGACTCTTGATGAACTGCATGGTCATCTCAGCACACTGACAACGAATAAGCTCATTGAACAAGGGAAGTTGCAAGAAATTATCAAGATTCTAAGTGATATCGTGCAATCTGAGGATTAGAGCAAGGGCAAGGAGTAGTCGAGACTTATCTTGAAGTTCGGTTAAGTCTCGACTTTCCGCACTGTTTTCGTCCTTACAAGATAATCTCGACCTGTTGAGTTGTCTCATCCGACGCTATCGGTAAAGCATCCCCCTCCCAAATCGCGCCATCGACCCAGCACCCTTTGGCCTCACTATCCTGTCCCCGTCGAATGGTAATATCATAGATTGCCGAGCGGAACGGACGCACCACCCGAAACTGTTCCCAGCCATCCGGTAAACCAGCATCGACTTGCAGCCCGTTGTAGGTGGCCTTGATACCCAGTACCCCTTCCACCAAGACCCGCAGATACCATGCCCCCGAACCTGTGTACCATGTCCAACCCGCCTGACCGGGAACAGTGGCTAGTGGCCCTGATACATTGCCCGGCATGACATAGGGTTCGCCTGAATAGTGGTCAGGGTCTTGGCCGCGTACCGCTGGACAGAAACTCCGCCAAACTTCATAAGCGGCTTGCACTCCATTGGCTTGACGCTCGGCCAAGACTGCCCAGCACGCCGCATGGCAGTACACCCCCCCATTTTCGCGGATTCCCGGTGCATAGCGTGAAAGATAGCCAATCGCGGAATTGGGTACCGAGTAAGCAGGGGCCAACAACAGCGGGCCATACTCTTTATAGAGGCGTTGACGGGCCGATTGTAGCGCGAGTTGGGCGCGTTCTCCCGTTGCGGTACCGCTCAAGACTGCCCACGTTTGAGCATTGAGGAAAATTTGGCCTTCAGGTGAGGTATGCGACCCGACCAAATCACCACTATCGGTTGAGGCTCGCCAATACCATGCCCCATCCCATGCCAGTTCATTCACCGCTTGCGCCAACGCCGCCGCCTCTTGTCGGAATGTTGTGGCCTGTGTTGCATCATGGTTGTCGAGATAATCTGCCCATTCCACCAGCAGATAATGGAGGAAGTGCGCCATCCACACACTCTCGCCTCGCCCTTCGGCCCCGACTGCATTGAGGCCGTCATTCCAATCTCCTTTCAGGATATAGGGTAATCCGCGAGGACTACGCCGCTTGAGAGCTACCGCAAAGGCTGCCATGCAATGTTCATACAAGGAGGCAGATCCACCATCATAAAACGGTAGTTCCTCGGCTAGGCAGCCATCATCTCCCGTCTCATGGATATACTGCAAGACGGCAAACGGCAACCACAACAGGTCATCACTATAATCTGAGCGGTGTCCGGTTTCAGCGATTGGATGCCACCAATGCAACACAACCCCTTCTTGAAATTGATGCGCGGCATGGAGTCGAATCTGGGCAAGAGTGCGCTCCGGCTTGCCGAGCAAGAGCCACACAAGACTATCTTGCAATTGGTCACGGAAGCCAAAGGCCCCCCCAGTTTGATAATAGGCCGAGCGTCCCTCAAGTCGTCCGGCAATAGCCTGATACTGAAGCCAACCATTGCCAAGGACATTGAGCGCGGGGTCAGGTGTTTCAATAGCCAATGGCGCTGTGACAGCCTGCCAGTGGGTGCGAACTGCTGCGAGGGCTTGGTGGGCTGCGTTGGGGTCTTTGAAGCGTTCAACAATAGCGAGAGCCTCTTCGGTGCTGTCGGCGGCTCCCACCACAAACACGATGTCTTGGGCTTGACCTACACCAAGCGTCAATTCTAGCTGAAGGCTGGCAATCGCATCCCCCCAGCGTCCGTCATGGTTGCTAGACTGCCCCGCGCTAACCGCATAGGGTTGATGCACGCTGCCATTACGCCCAATAAAATCACGCTTGTCACCATCGAAGCCGACGGGATGCAAAGACGCGCTATGGAAAGCGGTATAGGGCCATGAACGGTTCCAGTGCGTTTTGCTTTCAATCGGTAGCTCCCACAGCACCTTACTCGCCAGTAGCGCTCCATGTTCTGGGTTGTACCATGTGTCAATAAAAGTCCGATGAAACTCGCGGTGCCAGTCAGGGGCGGCCCCCAATAGCCATTCAAAATAAGAAAATAGTTGCAGTTGTCGTGGTGACTCGCCTTGATTTTCCAGCCGCACCAACCAGACCTCACACGGCGCGTCCAATGGCACAAAGTAGGTCACAGTGCTGGCGAGGGTGCCGCGTTGCGACTCAATGGTGGTGTAGCCGAAGCCATGTTCAACCTGATAGGCGTCTAGGGCTGTTCCGCTCGGCTGCCATGTCGGAGACCAGAACTCCCCGCCAGCATCACGCAGATAAAGATACTTGCCCCACTCATCCCGAATCAGGTCTTGCTCCCAGCGTGTGATGCGGTTCAAGCTGGCGTGGGTGCGCCAACTGTAGCCACTACCCGCTTGCGAGACCACCATCCCATAATCGCCATTGGTCAGCACATTAATCCAAGGCATGGGTGTCTGCGGGGAAGTGATGATGTAGGTTTTGCCATCATCGGAAAAATAGCCGTATTTATTTGGTAACTGAGCCATATCGACACCTTTATTGTTTCATTCACGTCCGATTAACCGATTAATTTTTGCCATTGCAGACGTCGTATATCGCGTTGAGCGCGTTCAATCAGCGCCGCATCATCGGGGAAGGAGTACGGGACATCCTCATATATATCCATCGCATCTTGCCACTGTCCATTGGCCTGATAAAGTTCACCAAGCCGCAAATAGACTGTGCCTAAATAGGGATGGGGGGGTGAACGCCCGATATTTTCTTGAATAAATAGCTCTGCATCCTCAATCGTCAGTTGGTCAAAGATAATCTCATCAATGCGGTCATCAGCATGTTGTACGAGGTCGGGTATAGGCCGCGCATAGTCGTTAGCCCATATCCGCTGAACATGAATATAGCCGCCATATTGCACATAATCGCCCTTGTCATTATCGTATTGCTCATAACCACTGAGCGCATCCAAATAGCGACCATCTTCAAAACTAGTATCTGCATCCTTGATGTAGCTCGATGACAGGCGGTAAGCATCCCACCACGCCAGAATATAGGTCATGAAGATGATAACGACCAATGTGCCAAGGATAAACCATTGCCGCCGTCCACTAAGTTTCGATGCAGGGGCATCGGCGGGTACTGGTTGGGAGAGGTTCTCAGCCATAGCCATTTCCTACTTGCTCAATGAGACATTCGCAAAGGCTTTAACGAATTGTTCTTGAATAAAGAAATAAATCAGGACGATGGGTACTGTGATGAGGGTCGTCAACGCCCAGATTTGTTCGGAATTTTCACCGGGAACGGTGCCTCGGAATTGAAGCAGGCCCAGTTGCAACGTCCATTTATCAGGGCGGTTCAGATAAAGTAGTGGCCCAAAGAAGTCATTCCAGCTACCCATAAATGTCAAGATGGCAACCGTCGCAAGGGCTGGACGCGCCAACGGGAGAATAATCCGCAAGAAAATGGTGATTTCACCTGCCCCATCAATACGGGCCGCTTCGACCAACTCATCGGGAATGCCCACCATAAACTGGCGTATCAAGAAGATATTGAAGACCGAAATGGCCGAGGGGATAATCAATGCTTGGTAATGCCCCACCCACCCGATGCGATAAATCAGAACATAGGTAGGGATGAGAAACAAGACCCCCGGAATCATCATCGTCATCAGCATAAAGCCGAAAATCTGGTTACGCCCCGGAAAAGGTATTTTGGCAAAGGCATAGGCTGCCAACGCACTCAACACCGTATTCAACAGCGTAATCGACACCGCCAATATCATCGAGTTCTTCAGGAGCAGCAACACATTGAGTTCATCAAAAACGCCCGTATAGCCCTTGAACGACACCTCAGTCGGGAGTGCCGTCGGGGAGTGCATGATTTCGCGGCCTGTCTTGAGCGAATTATTGACCATAAAAAAGAAGGGGTAAATGACCGCAAACGCCCCAATTATCAAGATGGTATAAGCCACTATCATAAAGAGCCAATTAGATCGTAAATATTTCATCGCCGTACCTCGCTACTCGTCTTCTGCGGGGAAGAACTTGAATTGGAAGACCGTCAACGCGGCAATCAAGAAGGCCAGCATCAACCCCAGCGTGGACGCATAGCCAACATTCGAGCGGTCAAAGGCTTGGGCATAGAGATAGAGGACAGGCGTTAAGGCTTGATTATTCACCCCGCCATAGACGCTGAAGCCAATCGTAAAGACCTCACCAAACATCTGAAGCCCATTGATAATATCGACCACCAGCAAAAAAAAGAGTTGGGGACGGAGTAGCGGCAAGGTAATCTTCCAAAACATCTGCCATTCATTGGCCCCATCAACCGCCGCCACTTCATAAAGCCGCTTGTCGATGGAATACATACCCGCCAACAGGATAATCATGCTAATCCCGAACCACTTCCATGTATTGATGAGGGCAATGATAATCATGGGCAAGGTCTGGTCGGCCTTCCAAAATAGAGGGCCATCCAGTAGGTGGGCGTCTATCAACACTTTTTGAATCGGGCCGCCGGGGCTGGCAAGGTTATCGCCAATGGTCATGAGTACCACAGTGGAGGTAATGACAGGCAGAAAATAGATGGTGCGGAAGATACGCCCGCCATACTTAATGCGGAACAAGAGCGCCGCAATCAGCAACCCCAAGCCGTTTTTTAAGATAATGAACACCGATTGATTAATAGCGATATTATAGATGGCTTTCCAATATAGCGGGTCTTCAAGGCCCCGTATCCAGTTCCCAATCCCCACAAAGGTACGTTCATCGGGAGTCACAAACGAATAGTTGAAAAAGGTCAGGAAAAAAGACAAGACCAGCGGGTATATCCCAAAAACCAGATAGAGCAAGACCCACGGTGAAACGAAAATATAGCCCCAGCCATGCCTTGCAATGCGTTTCCATAGCGGTATCGGGGCAGGGCGGTCCGGCAATCGGGCGAGCGCATTAGTAGCCATTAAACGGTCTCCTAAAAAACAAAGGGGCGGTGTAGAGGCACCGCCCAACGCATAAGTGAGTCACTATTGAGACTGAATCGCGTCACGGGCCGCACTTGCAGCCTCGCCCACCGCGTCGTCGAGTGGTACCGAGCCTTCAACTACAACACCCTGATACACGCCTTGCAAGGCCGAGGCAGCACGTTCTGCCGCAGCAAATTGTTCTGGTACATACCCATGCTCCAGCAACTGGACAAACGGCAAGCGGTCAGGTGTCTGGAAGTAGGGGTCATCTTTCAACGCTGTCAAGACTGGCAAATAGCCCAATTCAGTGATGAACTTGAAGTTATTCTCTTCTTCCATCAAGAACTGGAGGAAATCCCACGCCCGTGCTTCGCGCTCTGGGCTGGTCTTGAGAATCATCATCGAGCGTCCACCAAAGGTCGTGAAGCTGGTATCGCCTTCATTAGGCACAGGCACAGGAGCCACGCCAACATCTTCACCAATCACCATTGGGTCACCCGCTGCCGAAAGGAGGTTGGGTTGCCATGAATAGCCATATTGCAGCCACATGCCGATATTGCGACCAAAGAAGTTCTTTTCCATCGTCGCTGGGGCATGGAGTTGGGCCGCTCTGGTGAACTCAAAGAACCCTTCCAGATTGCACTCTGGGCGGTCAAAAATGATGTTGGTCGCCAAGTTATTCAGGAGTTGACACTCGCCTTGGTTCGCATTCAGATAGATGGGTTGCAGCATATTCCAATACCAGCCACCCCATTGCAGCGCCTCATTCCAAAAGACCGTGCCATAGACCTCATCGCCATTGGAGCGGGTCGGGAGGGCGTCAATGGCTTCGGCTGCGGCCAAAAACTCATCCCATGTAACAGGTGGGGCTTCGGGGTCAAGTCCGGCTTCCTCGAATAGGGCTTTGTTATAAATCATCAGGGTCACATCCGCCCCAATCGGGACATAGTAGTAGTGACCGTAGAGTTTTTCGAGTGAAAGTGGTTCAATGCGACTAAAGAGTTCATCAGCACCCGGCATATTATCGAGTTGTACCGTTGCGCCCATCTCGGACAAGGTGCCAAGCATGGGGCCAAACGAGGTAATAATCAAATCGGGTTGGTTGCCCGCCGCAATCAAGGCTTGGAAAGCACCACCTTCGGGTTCTAGTTCCAAGGTCACGGTAACGCCGGGATTGGCGTCTTGATACTTTTCCACCAATTGCATCATGGTGTCTTGCATGGCACCCGCCACTACTGAAACACGGATTTCATCAGCCATCTCTGGTGAATCTTGGGCAATCACGGGGCCAGATGATACCATCAGCATCAATGCCAGCAACAGAATACCAAAACGGGTGAGTAAATGTCGTAAAAACATGGGGGATACTCCTTTTCAATTTAGTTTAGGCACACGTGCAAACTGCGTTTGGATTGATCGGTTGTCATATTCCTCCTTGCCTTGTAAAAGCGCTTTTACATCCTGTCAAAAAAAACGAGTGGCTAACAGCCACAGGAACGACGCAAGACCAATGAGGTCGGCAGCAACATGACATGCGGGGCCGCCATTGAGCCATTATCTTTGCTCTCTTCTTTAATTAATGACAAGGCAGCCTTGGCCGCGTGCCACCCCAATTCATAGATGGGTTGATGCACTGTTGTGAGGGGAGGGGAGAGATAACTTGCCATCGGAATATCATCAAAACCCACCACCGCGATATCATCGGGTACCTTCAGCCCTGCCTCTTGAATCGCCATGATGGCATCAATCGCCATTTGGTCATTGGCGGCAAATACCGCTTCGGGGCGGTCAGGCAATTCGAGCAATTGTTGCATAGCCCGGTGACCACTCCCGCGCAGATAATCGCCTTCCACCACATAACGAGCAGGCAACTCTAGGCCATGCTCACTCAGCACATCCCGCAACCCGCGCAACCGTTCACGGCTATCGGGGGTATAGTGGGTGCCAGAGATGAAGGCAATCCGCTGGTAGCTATGCTCCATGAGATGTTCAGCTAATTGCCGCGCTCCTCGGTAGTTATCCACCAGAAAAGTGGGGATATTCTTGCCCAAATCTTGCTGGGCCATTACAATTGGCACCCCGCGCTCGATAATCTGCTCCAACTCATGGCTATAAACATCAATTGCTACCAAGACCATCGCATCCACGAATTTGCGGCGAAACAAATCAAGATAGCGGTGTTCAGAAGCGGGGCGTGATTGGCAGGCTATCAATAGGCTGTAATCCACCGTTGAGGCGGCATCCTCAACCCCCCGCACAATCTGGAAAAAGAAGGGGTCATTGACCTGTGGAATCACCAAGCCCAAGGTGTTGGTTTGCTGGTTGGCTAATCCTTGAGCCAAGGCGTTGGCATGGTAATCCAATTCTTGGATAGCCTTCAAGACTCGTTCCCGTGTTTCAGGGCTAACACGATCCCGATTATTGATAACACGCGAGACAGTTCCAATTGAAACCCCCGCCTGTTTAGCGACGTCGAAAATGGTCGTGGTCACGAGTCCTCCGTCAAAGGGATAGTGTAAAAACGTTTACATTGTACCAAGACCAAAACGGTTATGCAACTCATCTTGGTATGAAAATTTCTTGTGTATAGTTTTCATTCACGAATCACAATAAACGGCTTCAAAAAAAGATAAATGCAGGAACTATACTCTCTCTATCCGCAACAAAGTCGTATAAGAATTCTTGTAAAAGCGCTTTGACAGAAATCGAAATGGGATTTATACTCCCATTAAAAATAGTTCGTTTCGTCAGCGTTCAACAAAGAATAATAAAGGAGTCCATATGGGTAAGAGACTTTTACAGGTCACTAGTTTGGGGCTGTTGTGTTTCTTGCTGGCCCTCAGTTCACAGTTGCCCGTCAGCGTGGCTCAGGATGACGCCCTCCTGTTGCAAGCATGGGAAACCAAAGATATGGCGGCCCTCAGCAACGACAACACTGGGGCCACCTTCGCCCTCAGCGACACGATGACCTCCGCCGCAGGCACCCCCGCTCTCGAAGTCATCCCTAGCGGTACCGCCGAAGAGACCAAGGTCGCTTGGACGGTCAGTGGGGCCGATATTCAAGACTTGATGACTTATACCAACATTGAACTAGAGGTCTATCTGCTTGAAGAAAATGCAGTCAATGCCAACAAGTTCTTCATGGGTATGGCTGATGTTGGTGGTGACTGGGCATGGGTCGGTGGTATCTTCAGTGAGACTGAGGCCCAAGCGGGCTGGAACCGTATCGTTTACACCCCCGATGCCACCATGAACCAACCCAAGGCCGATGCCACCTACACCTTCTATCTCTCTTTCTTTAATGCCAACGACGAAGGGGCCAAAACACCCCTCACCGAACCCTTCTATCTCGGTAGCGTCTATCTGACTGGCATGGCGGTCCCTGAACCTAGTGGGGATATGCTGGTCGAAGCATGGGAAGCCAAGGACGTGGCGGCCCTCAGCAATGACAACACGGGTGCTACCTTCGCCCTCAGCGACATGATGACCAACGATGCGGGCGCGGCGGCCCTCGAAGTGACCCCCAGTGGCACCTCTGAAGAGACTAAGGTCGCGTGGACGGTTAGCGGGGCCGATATTCAAGGCCTTTCGATGTACTCCCAAATTGCCCTAGAGGTCTACCTACCCGAAGCCAACGCGGTCAATGCCAACAAGTTCTTTATGGGCATGGCTGATGTCGGCGGTGACTGGGCATGGGTCGGTGGCGTGTTCAGCGAAACCGTCGCCCAAGCGGGCTGGAACCGTATCGTTTACACCCCCGATGCCACCATGAGCCAACCCAAGGCCGATGCCACCTACACCTTCTATCTCTCTTTCTTTAATGCCAACGACGAAGGAGCCAAGACTCCTCTCACCGAAGCTTTCTATCTAGGTAGTATGTACCTCGGTGCCGAAAGCACGCCCGCTCCAAGCGGCGATATGCTGGTCGAGGCGTGGGAAGCCAAAGATGTAGCAGCCCTCAGCAATGACAACACGGGAGCCACCTTCGCCCTCAGCGAGATGATGACCAATGAGGCGGGCGTAGCAGCTTTGGAAGTCACCCCTAGTGGCACCTCTGAAGAAACCAAAGTGGCATGGACAGTTAGTGGGGCCGATATTCAAGGCCTGCTGATGTACTCCCAAATTGCCCTAGAGGTCTACCTACCCGAAGCCAACGCGGTCAATGCCAACAAGTTCTTTATGGGCATGGCTGATGTTGGCGGTGAATGGGCATGGGTTGGTGGTGTGTTCAGCGAGACCGTCGCCCAAGCAGGCTGGAACCGCATTGTCTACACCCCCGATGCGACCATGAGCCAACCCAAGGCCGATGCCACCTACACCTTCTATCTCTCCTTCTTTAACGCCGATGACGCGGGTACCAAGACCCCCCTCACCGAACCCTTCTATCTTGGTAGCATGTATCTCAGCAGTGCCGCTGATGCGGGTGAAGCCGTTGATGGTGACGATACTGCCATGCCCGACCTGCCCGAAACCATGTTGTTTGATGCGTGGGAAGGCAAAGATGTGGCGATTGTTGAACCTGACAACACCGGTTCAACCTTTGCGGTCAGTAACGATGTCTTGTCACCAGCGGGCAACCCCACTATGCAAGTCACCCCTAGCGGCGTCAATGAGGAAACCAAATTGGCATGGCCCGTCAGCGGTGCCGATTTACAGCCTATTCTCTACTACAGCCAGATTCAACTCGAACTCTACCTGCCCGAAGAAAACGCGCTGAATAGCAACAAGTTTTTTATGGGCATGAGCGATGTAACGGGTGAATGGACATGGGTTGGTGGTATCTGGAGCGATGCGATTGAAGTCCAATCCGGCTGGAATACTGTGGTCTTCACCCTCGACTCCTTGATGCGGAACCCCAAGGCCGATGGCAGCTACTACATCTATCTGGCCTTCATGAATGCCGATGAAAACGAGAATAAGACCGTCCTGACCGAGGCGTTTTATCTCGGTAGCATGACCTTTGCGGGTTTGGAAGGTTCCTCAACGCCTGCGCCTGCTGATGCTCCCCTAGAAGAGAGCATCGCATGGGATGTGTGGAACAACAAAGACTTCGCGGGCCTCACCAACGATAACAGCGGGTCAACCCTTGCCGTTAGCGAAGATGTGCAATCCCCGAATGGTACCTCGACCATCCAAGTAACCCCCGACGGCATCGCTCTAGAGACTAAAGTCGCTATCCCCTTCAGTGGTGAAGCGCTCCAAAACCTTTTGGACTACCAACAGATTGAACTCAATGTTTACTTGCCCGAAGGCAACGCCATGAACCCCAATCGGTTCTTTATGGGCATGGGCGATGTGACGGGCGATTGGGCATGGGTTGGTGGTATCTTCAGCACTACTGAAGAACAACCGGGCTGGAATCGCTTGGTCTATGCCCCCGATAATGCCATGCGGAATCCCAAGCCTGATGGCAGCTATGTCATGTATCTCTCGTTTTTCTATGAAGACCTTGAAGGCAAGCAACCCCTCACCGAACCCTTCTATCTGGGCGATGGCTACTTATCCGCGCCAGTGGTAGACACGGCTGGCTCCTATACCCTCGAAGGCGTCTATCAGTCCGAAGCCGATTTGTTGCTGACCTTTGATGATGTGGCCCTCCTTGATGCGATTGCTCATGAAACCTTTGATTATTTCTGGTATGAAGCCAATCCTGCTAACGGCCTGATTAAAGACCGTAGCACCCCCGACTCCCCCGCCAGTATTGCCGCTGTTGGCTTTGGCCTGACTGCCATCACGATTGGTATTGATCGTGGCTGGATTACCTACGACCAAGGCTATGAACGGGCGATGACAACCATCAACAGCTTCCTTGATGGCTATGTACCGGGGCAAAATGGCTTTTACTTCCACTTCATCAGCATGGAAACGGGCGAGCGCGTCTGGAGCAGTGAAGTCTCCTCAATCGATACTACCCTGTTACTTGCGGGTGCGATTGTAGTACACGAATACTTCAAGGGCACGGAGCTTGGTGACAAGGCCGCCCAACTCTACCAACAGGCCGACTGGGCATGGATGATGTCCAACGACAACATGGTTGTCATGGGCTGGAAACCCGACATTGGCTTCTTGTCTCAAGCATGGGACCACTTCGATGAAAGCGTGCTGCTCTATCCGCTGGCGATTGGCTCACCGACCCATCCCGTTCCCGCCGATACGTGGGATCGCTATGACCGTCCGGTGAACACCCAAGGCGAGTTTATCTATCTGGGTGCCGAGCCGTTGTTTGTCTATCAATACCCCTTGGCCTATATGAATCTTCACAATATGGAAGATGCCTACGCCAACTACTTCAACAACACCACCCGTGCCTGTCAACGCAACCAACAATTCGCAGTTGATAACGCCGACATCTTCGCCACCTATCAAAATGGCGTGTGGGGCATTAGCGCTTCCGACGGCCCACGCGGCTACAAGGCCTACGGTGCAACAGGTGGCAACCACGACGGCACCATTGCCCCCTATGCCTCGATTAGCTGTTTGCCCTTCACCCCTGAAGCGGCCCTCGAATCCGCACGGGCGATGTTGGCTCAATATGGGTCACGGGTCTGGCGTGAATATGGCTTTGTGAGCGCCATCAACGCCAAAGATAATTGGTACTCCGTGGAGCATATCGGAATTGACCAAGGCGACATTTTGCTGATGGTCACCAACTATCAAGATAACTTCGTCTGGAACCTGTTTATGCAGAACGAGTGGGTTCAAAATGGGCTCAACCAAATGGGCTTTGTCCCCAGTGAAGGTGATTATGCCGTGACGCCTGCTTATCTTGAGCAAGTTCGCAGCGGCAACTAGTCGAAACCGAGATTTATCCGTGAACGATTGAGGATGGCAGGGTTGCCCTGCTGTCCTCAGTTTTTATCAAAGGACTTTATCAATGCCTTTCCCTAAAACGTTTTTATGGGGAGCCGCCACCTCCAGCTATCAGATAGAAGGGGCGGCAGACCTACGCGGTGAATGCGTCTGGGACCGCTTTTGCCATACATGGCCCAGCAAGGTGGTGCATCAACACACGGGCGATGTGGCCTGCGACCACTATCACCGTTATCGTGAAGATGTGACCCTCATGCAGCAACTCAGTCTCCAAGCCTATAGGTTCTCGATTGCATGGGCGAGGGTCTTGCCCCAAGGCACGGGCGCGGTCAATGCTGACGGCTTGGCCTTCTATGACCGCTTGGTCGATGAACTACTGGCCGCCAATATCCAACCCTATGCCACCCTCTACCACTGGGACTTGCCCCAAGCGCTGCAAAATCAGGGCGGCTGGTCGAATCCTGATAGCGTGGGGTGGTTTGCTGAGTACGCTGACATCGTGGCCCGCAAGCTAGGCGACCGTGTAAAAGGCTGGATGACGCATAATGAGCCTTGGATTGTAGCCTTTGTCGGGCATTACTATGGCGGACATCCCCCCGGCGTGGCTGACCTGACCACCACCTATGAAGTGGCACATCATCTACTGTTGGCGCATGGGGCCGCCGTGCCCATCATTCGCCAGAATACCCCCACCAACACGCCCGTTGGGATTGCCCTTAATCTCAATCCAGCTTATCCCGCCACACCCAGCGCCGAAGATGTGGCCGCCGCCCAGCGCCAAGATGGGTTCTTGAATCGCTGGTTCCTTGACCCCCTCTTCAAAGGTCACTATCCCGCCGACATCATGGACTTGGTCGCTGACCACTTCCCCAAACTGGATGTATCTGCTGTGCAAGCTGCGGCGGTGCCGATTGACTTTCTAGGCGTCAATTACTACCTCCGTAACGTGATTGCGGCCTCCGATGACCGCCCGCTGCAATTGCGCCATATCATGCCCGACGATGCCCGTAAGACCGCGCTCGATTGGGAAATCTACCCCGACGGTCTGCATGAGCTATTGACGCGCTTGCAGCGCGATTACGACCCCAAGGCCATCTACATCACCGAGAATGGGGCGGCCTTTGATGACCCCGCGCCTGTCAATGGAGTCGTCGATGACCCTCTACGTATCGGGTATTTTAAGGAGCATTTTGCTGCCATTGAACGCGCCTTAGCGGATGGGGCCAAAGTTGCGGGCTACTTTGCGTGGAGCCTGCTGGATAATTTCGAGTGGTCACATGGCTATGATAAGCGCTTCGGCCTTATCCATATGGACTACCAGACCTTGCAGCGCACCCCTAAACAAAGTGCGTGGTTCTACCGTGACCTCATCTTAGCTTCTCAATAGGATAGCAACGTGGACACCAATTCCTACTACCGTCATCTTGTATTCGCCAATAGTCTAACACCCACCCGTTACCATCCTAGCCGTGTGGTGCCCATCGCGCCCAGTGAGTTGAAAGCGGTCAACGGCAAGCTACCCGTCTCAAACGAGCATTTCCTCAGTCCGCCCAACGCCCTCGAATTAACATGGTGTTCGCGCTCTGGCGGCAATTGGTCAGCCGAGATACATGTGGAGCGCTGGCGGGGTCGGACCGCCGATTTGCAGGGTGACAGCCTACGCTTCTGGCTCTATAGCACGGCCCCGATTGCCGTCAATAGTCTGCCAATGGTCATGCTTATTCTGCGCGATGGGCATATCACCCGCCCCCTGCGCTTATCAGGCCTAACAGCCGATGTCCCCGCCCACCAGTGGGTCAAAGTCCAGATACCATTTGACGTGTTTGAGCCATCCCCGTCAGTGCCCGATTGGGGTCAACTCCGCACCGTTGTCTTTACCCAGAGCATTGATGATGGGGAGTCGCATACCCTTTATGTCGATGAAATCAAGGTGGTTGATAGCACCACCGCTGCAACCTCCACCACGCCACCTAGCACCCTCACCGCCCGCGCCTATGACCGCCATGTTGACCTGACATGGGAGCCAGACCCGACAGTGGCCTATTATCGCATCTATCGCTCAACCGATGGTCACATCTTTGAACCCATCGGCATTCAAAACCCGACCTTCAAACGCTATACCGACTATCTCAGCGCAACACACACCACCGTCCATTATCGAATCAGCGCCGTAAATCATCACGACGAGGAATCGACCCCATCGCCCCCTGTCAGCGCCACCACCCACTCCATGAGCGATGACGAGTTGCTCACGATGGTGCAGGAAGCCCATTTCCGCTACTACTGGGAGCATGCCCACCCCAACGCTGGACTTGCCCTTGAGTGCATTCCGGGTGATGAACACCTCATCGCCTTGGGAGCCTCTGGTTTTGGCCTGATGGCGCTTCTAGTAGGCGTTGAACGGGGATTTATTAGCCGTGAGGAGGCCGTTCAACACTTCCATAAAGTGCTGGCCTTCTTGGACAATGCCGACCGCTTTCATGGGGTATGGCCTCATTTCCTCGATGGTCGGACGGGCCACGTGGTAGCCTTCTTCGGTCAATATGACAACGGTGGGGATTTGGTCGAAACCGCCTTCATGATGCAAGCATTGCTAACCGCCCGCCAATACTTTGACCACGACACCGAGGCCGAGGCTCACATCCGCACCACCATCACGCGCTTGTGGGAGGGCGTGGAGTGGAATTGGTACCGCCACCCCGCCGACCCCCACTACCTCTTTTGGCATTGGTCGCCTAACCATGAATGGCATATCAACCACCCGCTAATTGGCTGGAATGAGACCATGATTTCTTATTTACTGGCGGTGGCCTCACCTACCCATCCAATCCCGCCCGAACTCTACTACACAGGCTGGGCCTCGCAATCAGAACGCGCCCGCATCTACCGCGAGAATTGGGGCAAGACCGCGCACGGCAATCACTACCGCAACGGACACACCTACTATGGCCTTGAATTGCCCGTCGGAGTGGGGTCAGGTGGACCGTTGTTCTTTACCCACTATTCCTATCTCGGCTTTGACCCGCGTGGCAAGCGTGACCGTTACGCCAATTACTTTGAGAACAACCGCCTCATTTCGCTGATTAACCACCACTATTGTGTGGAAAATCCGGCAGGCCATGTCGGGTATAGCGCCGATTGTTGGGGCCTGACCGCCAGCGATGACCATACTGGCTACTTGGCGCATGAACCCACACCCCAAAATGACAACGGCACCATTACACCCACCGGAGCTTTGAGTTCTTTTCCCTATACACCCGCTGAGTCAATGCGGGCGCTCAAGCATTTTTACCACGAGCAGGGCCACTTGATATGGGATATTTATGGCTTTCGGGATGCTTTTAACCTGACCGAGGACTATATCTCGACCATCTTCATGGGCCTCAACCAAGCCCCGATTGTAGTCATGATTGAAAACTACCGGACAGGCCTGCTCTGGAAGCTGTTTATGGCGAATCCTGAAATCAACGCCATGCTCGACGCTCTCAGCTTTGTGCCAGATGACACCACATCGTCATAGCTACCTAAACACAAAAGCCCTCAACCATCGCTGAGGGCCTTTGCGCCACCTCCTGAGTTTCAGTCACAAGCGCACAAGTGGTGGCAGGTGCAATCTCTCAATCCAATTACCAGTACATCACATCCCTAAATAAGCAGAACGCACATGGTCATCATGCACGAGGTCTTTGCTGTGTCCATGCAAATCGACTTTGCCATGTGATAGCACATAGGCGTAATCACTGACAGCCAAGGCCATCTGCACATTTTGTTCAACCAAGAGCAGGGTCAGACCCTCATCTTTCAATTGGCGCAAGATTTTGAACAATTCCAGCACCAATACAGGAGCTAAACCGAGCGACATTTCATCGACCATCAACACAATTGGGTCAGACATCAACCCGCGTGCCACCGCCAACATTTGCTGCTCACCCCCGCTAAGGGTTCCGGCGCGTTGCAAGCGTCGTTCCTTCAGGCGCGGGAACATGACATAAACCCGCTCCAGATTGGCATTAAACTTAGACTTGGCACGTTTGGGGGCCGCCCCCATCTCTAGGTTTTCTTCGATCGTCATATCTGTAAACAGTTGGCGACCTTCGGGTACCAGTACCAGCCCGATTTCAGCCTTTTTATGAGCGCTCAATGAACTCACATTGCGCCCATCAAACCAGACCGACCCTTCGCGTGGCTTGACCACTCCCATTACTGTTTTAAGCAAGGTGGTCTTACCTGCCCCGTTGGCTCCTACCAAGGAGGTCAATTGGCCTTTCTCCATGGATAGGGTCGCGCCCCATAGAATTTGGACTTCCCCATAGCCAGATGCTAAATCACGCACTTCTAAAATTGCCATTGTGGATGTCCTTTCTACTCTGCTGTTGCTGCCGACTTTGCGGCAAGTTCGGCGTTAAATTGGTCGGCAAGACTCGAATCACCGAGATAAGCTTCAATCACCTTGGGATTGTTGGCAATTTCCGATGGGGTGCCATAGGCGATAGGTTTGCCAAAGTCCAACACCAACATCTGATCCGATACCTTCATCACGGCATGCATCACATGCTCAATCATGATGATAGTGGTGTTGCGGGTGCGGATTTCCTTGACAATCTCAACCATCTGTGCGATTTCAGTCGGGTTCAACCCCGCTAACACCTCATCGAGCAACAGCAAATTTGGGCGGGCAGCCAATGAGCGAGCCATCTCCAAACGTTTCTTCTGCCCAACATTCAGGCTCCCTGCTAGTTGATTGGCACGCTCCCGTAGTCGTACAAATTCCAAGACTTCATCGGCAATACGCGCTGCCTTACCTAGTGATAGATTCTGGCTCCCGAAGCAAGCCCCCACCATTACATTCTCGCGTACCGTCAAGTCCTTCAGGGGGCGCACAATCTGATGCGTGCGGGATAGCCCCATGTGAGCCAGACGGTAGGGTTTCTTGCCCACCACATTCTTGCCCTTGAAGATAACTTCGCCTTCTTCCGGCTTGTACACACCGTTAATCACATTAAACAGGGTCGTCTTGCCTGCGCCATTTGGCCCAATCAGCCCTAGAATCTGACCGGGAGGCACATCAACGGTAACGTTAGAGAGAGCCTGTAGGCCACCGAAACGCTTACTCACGCCTTTCACCTGTAAAATCATCATGTGAGTACCCTCCGCGTAAAGGAGATATGTCGTCTCAGCCAGCCAATTAATCCTGCCGGAATGAATAAAATAATCCCGAGCAACATCAGACCAGCCACCGCAAGCTGAATATTCTTAAAAAATTCACTCGTCAGCAGTATCGTGCGTAAATTTTGATAGCCATAGGCCCCTAACACGGGTCCCATGATGGTGCCAAAACCACCTAACATAATCATGACTAGCCATTCAATTGAGGTATGGAGCTTGAAGGCAGCAGCGGGTTCGATTGTGCTGGCCTTGAAGAAAAACACAACGCCCACCATCCCCGGTAGAATGGCCGACAGCATATAGGCAATAATCTTGCTGCGGTAGGGAATCACCCCCATGATGTCAGAGGCGTCCTCGTCTTCACGGATAGCCATCAACCCCAAGCCAAATTTGCTGGACTTGACCAGATAGCTTAATACCACCGCCGCAATTGCCAAGCCAAGCATGGCCTTATACATCACCAAGAACGCATCTTGATAGCTGCCGTAGGTCTCTCGATACACGCGGAAGTGGATAGATAGCCCAACGGCCCCACCAAAGGGGTCGTAATTACTGACAAAGGCTCGCATCGCTTCATTAATGCCGATGGTCGCCAGTGCAAAATAAGCCCCGCGTAGCCGTAGAATGGCGCTCCCAAGAACGAGGGCCAACACGCCCGCCGCAGCTCCTCCCGCCGCCATTGCTTTCCACAACGGCCACTGATGCTCAATGATGGTATAGAGGCCGACATAGCCGCCTAGTCCATAAAAGACGATATGCCCGAAGCTGACATAGCCGGTATAGCCCAGTAGGATATTCAGGCTCGATACCAACACAATCGACATCAAAATGGTGAAGGTGCTTTCCCGTGCGGTTGCATTGGCAAAGGCCGCTTCGGGGGATTGGTCGGCAATTGGAAGGTAGCCCAAGATAAAGACACCCACTATTGTTATCCACAATCCGGGATGGCTGAGTTTTTTCGTCCAGATTTTGAAGTTATCCAATAGGGTATTGAGCAATTCGTTTTGTGGTTTAGCATCTGTGCCTTGTGTGGTCATTTCTTTGCTCCTAAAAGCCCTTGAGGTCGGAACAAAAGGATGGCAACAAAGAGTCCAAACTCAAAAACGGGCACCCAACTGGTCTCAGTGAAATAGGGCATGACACCCTCAAAAATACCGAGGAGGATACCACCAATCAATGCACCGAGTGGATTACCAATACCCCCCAACACACCAATCACAAAGCTCTTAACCTCGTAGGTGCCGCCTGAGAGGATGGTGAAGGGGAAGAAGGTGGCAATCATTCCTCCGGCAATCCCCGCCAACATTGTGCCAAGACCAAAGCTCAATGCCAAGATAAAGGCCGAAGGAATACCCATTAACTCAGCGGCCTCGCGGTTATTGGAGACTGCCCGAATATACTTGCCGTATTTGGTGCGGTACAAAAAGAAATATAAGCTCCCTGTGACAGCCACCGAAAAGGCAGCCGCCACAAGGCGCGTCACTTGAATGTTGACTGGGCCAGCTTTGACACTGCCCAGCGAGAAATCAACATTGCGTGCGTTGGTGGTAAAGTACGCGGTGCCGATGCCGATAATAATCATATTCACGGCAAAGGTCGCCAACAGTGTAGAAAGATGGGGAGCATTAATCACGCGGTGGATTGCCACAGCATAGATAACCATTCCGGTTAATAGTCCGGCCATACCCACCAGTACAATGCCCAAGTAAGGATGCAACCCTAGCTCGGCAAAGGCCAGATAAACCCCGAACATACCCAGTGTGATAATCGCACCGTGTGACAGGTTGATGACATTCATCACCCCCCAGATGAGGGTTAGCCCCATCGCTGCAATACCATAGACAAACCCGATTAGCAAACCATCTATCAAGAAAGCGAAGAAGTCCATTATGCTCCCCTTTCGGCACTAGATCCGCTTAGGCCTGATTACTCAGACCCAATCGGATAAACGGTTTCTGCGCTGGCGGCTTCAAACGGGAACACGATTTGCTTCACGAGTTCGTCGCCGTCTGCTTGCCACTGCACATACATCATGGAGTGGCCCACCTGCAAGCCGTGATTATCGTCGGAGGTGTCGAAGCTATTGCGCCCAAAGAAGGTCAAAATATCGAGGTTATCAAGGGCTTCGGCAACATCATCGGTATCAGTGGAGTCGGCATCTTCAATCGCTTTTTGGATCAACAAGCCTGCCATATAGCCACCAGCAGCATGGTAGGAGGGTTCTTCGTCGTACATTTCCATATAAGCGGCGGTAAATTCTTGGCTGCTAGGGCCATAGAATTCAATGCCTAGTTCCTCAGCTTTGGAGGCGTCGATTTGAGCAAGGGGTTCCCATTGGCTGGGGCCAACCACGCCGAGAGCGGCATCGCCCAACTCAGCAAAGGTCGGTTCGGGGGGCGCAACCAGCAAGGCAATCATGTTCGCGCCAGCGTCTTTTTCATAGAGTTGACGGGCGAAGGTGCTGCCGTCTTGGAAGTGACCACCACCGAGAATAGCGTCGGGGTCAGCCGCTTCAATCTTGTTGATGAAGGGGGCGAAGTCGGTGGTGCCGGAGTCGTAACCTTCAAACAGCACAATCTCATAGCCCAAGTCTTCGGCATAGCTATTGAGTGCATTGGCAACGTCTGTCGAGAACTTGTCGTTTTCATGAACGATAGCAATACGGGAGGCATCGGGGTCAGTAGCCGCCAACAAATCAACGGCACCCGTCAAATAGCGGCTGGCCGGGGTGTAGGTTTGATAAACCAGCGTAAAGCCTTTTTGATAGGTGCTATCAGAAGCAGCACCCGCTGTCAGCATCACCACGCCATATTGCTCCGCAATTAGCGCAGAGGCGTCGGTCAAGCCACTGGAATAGGGGCTAATCAAGAAATCGGCACCATCTTGGGTGACCAGACGGGTATAGAGTTCCTGCACGCGGTCGGTGCTGGATTCATCATCATAGAACTTGGTCTCGAATTTCAAGACGGTTCCATTGCTGAGGGTGATACCACCGGCCCCGTTGATTTGCTCAATCCACAGGTTAATACCGTTAATCTGACGGGTCGATTCAACATTGTATTTGCCTGTTTGCGAAGCAGTGAAGCCGATGGTGATGGTGCGCTCACTTTGCGCGTGAGTCTTGGCGGGGAAGGTGGCAACGGCACCTAAAACAAAAGCGGCAATGATTGCCAACGATAGTAACTTAACAAAGGTTCTCATCCTAAACTCCTATTTGAAAAACTTTACCAAGCGTTATTTAGGAGTCTAATGATGAATTGCAAATAGAAGATAAACCGCGGCTACAAAATATAAAAATTACGTAAAAATCACTTTTTATTCAAAAGAGTAACCCACCCCGCGTATCGTAAACAAATGGCGCGGATTAGAAGGGTCAATTTCGATTTTTTGACGCAACCGCCCGATATAAACCCGCAGATACTCGGTCTCCTGCCCATATTCCTCGCCCCATACATACTGCAAAATCGCCTGATGCGACAGCACCTTGCCCGCGTTTTTCATCAGATAAACCAGCAATTGAAATTCAATCGGAGTCAATTCAAGCGGCAGGTCTTTGACGGTGACCACATGGCGCTCTAAATCCGCGATGATATCACCATAAATCAAGCGCTCGATACTGCTTTCGGTAGCGGGTGGTGACCACTCACTACGGCGCAGCACAGCCTGAATCCGCGCCAATAGCTCCCCAACACCGAAGGGCTTGGTGAGGTAATCATCAGCCCCCAGTTGCAGCGCTTTAATCTTGTCTTCTTCCTCACCCAACGCTGAGAGTACCACAATCGGCACATAGGAATCACGGCGGATGCGGCGGATCGTCTCAAGGCCATCCATGTGGGGCATCATTAAATCCATGACCACCAAGTCAATCGTGTTCGATTGAAAAAGAGCGAGGGCCTCTAGGCCATTGGCGGCGGTATGAACTTGGTAATCCCGAATCTCTAAATTGCGTTTCACAAAATTGCGTAAAGACTGCTCATCATCAACAACCAGCACGGCTGTATTTTTATATGCCATGGCAACACCTTAAAAAATTAATCATAGATAGGCGTGTAGCTATCAATTTTTCATCACTCTACAATATTTGGTACCGAAAACGCAACACACGTCCCATTAGGATGCGCCTCAAACCCAATTTTGCCGCCATGTACCTGCACAAAGCTGCGGGCAATCGCCAACCCTAATCCCATCCCTGCCACGCTGGTCAAATGGGTACTTTGGTCGCGGTAGAAGCGCTCGAAAATCCGCGACCCCTGCTGCGGACTCACCGCATAGCCTTCATTGATAACCCGCACCACCAATTGCTGGCCTTCTAGCTCGGCTTGCAATTGAATCGTGGAGTCGGGTACGCTGTATTTCACGGCATTCTCAAGCAGGTTACGCAATACCGTTTCAATACGCTGGGGGTCAACAGAGATAGGCGGCAAATTACTCGGCACCCCAATCCGGAGCCGCGCTTCCAAATCAGGCCCCGCATGTTGAACGGCACTACTCACCAAGTCCGACAGGTGCGTCTGCACACGGTCAATCGTGAGGCTTCCGACCTCAATCCGTGACATATCCAGCAAATCCTGTACCAACTTGCTGAGGCGGTCAACCTCACTAGAGATAATTGTTAGGAACTCATGTTGGCTGGCAGCATCCCATTCCACATCATCCGCCAGTAAGGTCGAAGCATAGCCTTTGATGGCGGCCAGCGGCGTTCTCAGTTCATGCGAAACGGTGGCAATCAAGATAGAGCGCATCCGTTCAATCGCATAGCGTTGGGTAATGTCCTCAATAATCCAACCCCGCCCAATCAAAATGTCACGGGCATCCTGCACATCAAACAGCGTCATGCTCAAATGCCGCATCTGGTTATCCAGCATCAAGTCAAATTCCATCTGCCGAATGCCTTGGTCAGAAAGCAGCTTTTGCATGGCTAACTGAATGCCTTCTGAGGCAGTGTCTTGATGAGTCAGCCCCTCTAACAGCAGACGAGTCGGTTTATGCAATAAATGCTGAAGCGGCAGATTCACCATTTCCTGCACCCGTCGATTGGCATACAGAATATAACCATCCGAGTCCTCCAACACCACCCCATCGCTCATGGAGTGAATGAGGGCCTCTAAGCGGCGCGTCTGTTCTTGGAGGTGCATATCGCTCCGTGCATAAAGTGCCGCATTCTCAATCGCCATCGTGGCATGGTTTGCAAAGCTCGACAGCAGACGGATTTCACGCTCACTAAAGAGATAAGGGTCACGACGTGCCACCATCAAAACGGCAGAGGGGGTATGCTGTACGGTCAGCCGAATCGCCATGATTGAGCGATACCCAGCCATCCGCGCCCATTCTCGTTTATGAACATAAGAAGGGTCGGTCTCGGTGTTACTAATTTGCACTGGCTCACCTGTCCGAATGGCCCGCATAGCAACCGAGTTGGGGTCTTGCGGATCAATCATAACCTTTTGAGCATACCAATCTGGCAAATTGCGGCTGCCCTGCACCCGAAAGACATTCGCCTCCTCATCCAGCACAAAGATAGCGCTCATTTGCACATCAAGCAGTTGCTCCACCTGTGCCAAAATCCGCGCCAATACCGTTTGAGAATCGAGGCTAGAGACCACTGCGGTACTGGTTTTGAGCAAAGTGGTCAATTCATTTAAGCGTGCGGCCACCGCAAAATGAAGCTGCTGTAAGCTGCGCGTCAAGGTGCCCATTTGGTCGGCACGTTTACTGAAGGCATCAAGGGCCGTATCTAAATTAGTGGGATGATCGGCTTCCATCCCAATCGTTTCACTTAAGGTAGCCAATTTTTCTAGAGGGCGGATGACCCCGCGTGACAGGCTCCCCCAGAAAAACAACCCCCCCGCGAGAAACACCACCAAAACGGTGAATGTACCACGCTGAAAGGTCGAAAGTACCGCAAAGGCACTGCTGGTTGGGCGACTAACCAACACACTCCATCCACTACCTTGAATCGGAACATGACTATAAATACGCTCTTGTCCGCTTTGATTGCGGGCAACTAAATTGCCGGAATTGCCCGTCACCAGTGTGGCACTCAGTTGCTTGGGCATAACTTGGTGGGCATCTTCCAGCAAAAAGCTTGAGTCCGAATGGGCAATGATTTGGCCCGCATCATCCACAATTGAAATTTCAATATCTTGGCGATTATAGGAGGCAGTGGCGATATTGGTGAGAGTATCACTCAGGAATTGGAGCTTGATATTCATTGCCACCACCCCTAGAAACTCGCCATCTGATGACCAAATCGGCATAACAGCCGTTGCAACAGGCTGATTGGTAGTGGGTGAAATCCGCCCCGATGAAAACAGGGGTTCATGCCGCAATAGGGCCTCTTGAAAATAGGGTCGGAAGGAAAAATCAACCCCTACCGTCGAGTCAGGGCCAACCGGATAGTGAAAATACATGACCCCCGACGAATCCAAGCGGTAAATAAGGTTGACATCTTCGCGCACACTCAGGACTTTCTCAAAAATGTCATACATCCCCTCAGTATCTTGCTCAATAACAGGGGAATAGGCGGCAAGCCCATCAACCGCCGCAGTTGCACTGCTCATAGTGGTATACGTTTCTTGTGCAATGGCATGAGCCAAAGCAAGGTCAGAAGCGCTGATGTCCTCTCGTAGTTGGCGGCTACTGATGTCCACAAACCAATACGCAGCAATCAGCACCAACCCCACAAAAACGAGATACAGTACCGCCAATTGAAAGCCTAAATCACGCCGGAGGGTGAAAAACGGTCGTTGCGACATCGATTGCTTCCATTCGTAACCAATTTTTGGTATCTACTATACTGCATTTTAGAGGGGGGCTAGGGGAAAATCTAAGAAAAGATGATGACCATCTAGGGGTAGTTTTCGGCAATCACCCATTTATCCGAGAGTTATCCAAAAGACTGTTTTTCATGGCAAAGATTTTGGCTTGGAGGCTGAGATAAGGTGTTTCTAATGGGCTTTGATCGACCATTAAAGTTGTTTGACTTTTGCTTAATTCAGGCTTATACTTCATGTCAATAAAGTAGAAAAGAGATTTTGAGGAATGGTCAAAACGCCCTTTAAAACAACATCCCCATTAGTCTGAAGAGACACGCGATGACTTACCGCGTGTCTCGTTTGTTTTATATCTACAACACGTAGAGGAGGAATTACCAAATGGATTCAGCAATGATTGGCAAGATTCAAAAAGCAAAAGAATATGCCGAACAACCCGAACTGATGCAATTCAAAAGTTTTGATGTCCATTTCCAAGGCGAAAACAGTGCCCACACCGTAAGCTACCATGAGGGAGCGTGGAACTGTGAATGTGGATTCTTCCAATCACGCGGCTTTTGCAGCCATACAATGGCCCTTGAACGGGTGCTGGGCAAGATGCTAAAGAGCAGCGACTCGGCAGAATAAATTAACGGGAGCTAACTGGCTCCCGTTTTCGTTTTAGGTACCAATATAGGTGCCAACTGTCTCACCGAGAACAGCCCCATACAGCGCATGGTCGTCCCAAAAATCAAGGACAATCAGCGGCATGTCGTTATCCATGCACATTGTGATTGCTGTCATGTCCATCACCCGCACCCGTCGCTCAATCGCTTCTGAGTAGGTGAGGGTCTCAAACTTCAACGCATCTTTATTGATATTGGGGTCTTCATGATATACCCCATCAACCTTGGTGGCCTTGATAATCACATCGGCCTTGATTTCACGCGCACGCAGGGCCGCTGCACTATCCGTTGTGAAGAAAGGGTTGCCGGTTCCACCTGCAAACACCACAACCCGCCCTTTTTCCAAATGGCGAATAGCCCGCAGTCGAATATAGGGTTCGGTAACTTGATTCATCTGGATAGCAGTCTGCACCCGTGTGGGGATACCATGCTGCTCCAGCGCATCCTGCAACGCCATCCCATTCATGACAGTAGCAATCATCCCCATATGGTCAGCTGTAACAGGGTCCATCCCGCGTGCTACGCCAATATTCCCCCGCCATAAATTACCCGCCCCAATCACAATAGCAATCTGAACACCCAGTTCATAAATAGGCTGAATTTTGCGGGCGATAAAATTCACTTGGTCGGGGTCGATTCCACAGCCCGCCGGACCGGATAGCGCTTCCCCACTCAATTTGATGACAACTCGTTTAAAGGCTGCTTCTGGCATTGTTTTGGTCTCCTTGCGAAAAAAAAGGACTAGGAGAGCCTTCCTAATCCTTTTTGCTTCATTTCTTTGATGCCCCGACTACTCGTCGGCCTCGGCACTACCCTCATCGGTTTCACCGAGTTCGTAGCGCACAAAACGCCGAATGACGACATTCTCACCAATCGCTGCGACGGTCTCTTTACGGAGGTCTTCAATCGTCTTAGAGTCGTCTTTGATGAAGGATTGCTCCATCAGCACGATTTCCTCGAAGAATTTATCCATCCGACCATCTACGATTTTATCGACGACGTTTTCAGGTTTGCCCTCTTGCAGCACACGTTCACGTTGGATAGACCGCTCTCGCTCTAGCAAGTCAGCGGGTACCTCTTCACGGGTCACGCAGGTAGGGGCCATATTTGCGATATGCAGGGCGATGTCACGGGCAAATGCTTGGAATTGCTCTGTCTTAGCCACGAAGTCCGTTTCGCAATTGACCTCGACCAAAACGGCAATCCGCCCATTGAAGTGTTGATAGCTCTGGATAACACCTTCATTGGCAACGCGGCTGGCTTTCTTATCGGCTTTCGCTAGACCTTTTTCGCGCAAGTAACGGGCCGCAGCATCAATGTCGCCATTGTGCTGTTCTAGGGCCTTCTTACAATCCAGTGGCCCAACGCCAGTTCGCTCACGCAGTTCTTTGATCAGGGTTGCCGTAATCGTCACGCAGGTTTCTCCTTATTTACTGTTTATTCGTCGTCATCATCAAAAGCGTCATTATCGCCAAAGGACAAGTCACCCTCACGCAGCTTGGCAAGGGTCGATTGCCCCAGATAGGCTTCTTCGTCATCGGGGGTCATGTAGGCTGCAAAGTCAACATCGCCGTCATAGCCTGCCTCGTCTTGGTAGGCTTTCCGCATCGCCATACCTTCCAGAACCGCATCACTAATCATTTCAGTGAGCAGCTTAATGGCGCGGATGGCGTCATCGTTGGCGGGGATGATGTAATCAATTTCGTCAGGGTCACAGTTGGTATCCACCAACGCAATCACCGGAATATTGAGGATATTGGCCTCGTTCACGGCGGTCACTTCGCGGCGAACATCCACCACAAATATCAGTTGCGGAACACGCTTCATGGTACGCAATCCGCCTAGGCGGAAGTTAAGGCGCTCAATCTTGCGCTCCATCAACAAGCGTTCTTTTTTGGTCAGCTTTTCAAAATAGCCTTCATCGCGTTGGCGTTCCAGCTTATCAAGGGTATCCAGCCGTTGGCGGATGGTGCGCCAGTTGGTCAAGGTTCCACCCAACCAGCGTTGGTTCACATAGGGCATTCCCGCCCGTTCAGCTTCGCGGGCAACCGTCTCTTGAGCTTGGCGCTTGGTGCCAACATACAACACCGTACCACCACGTGCTACCGTGTCCCGTACCATGTCATAGACCGACTTGCAGGTCGCAAGAGTTTGTTGCAAGTCAATAATATGGATGCCGTTGCGTTTGGTGAAGATGTACGGAGCCATCTTCGGGTTCCACTTGCGAGCTTGGTGTCCAAAATGGACGCCCGTTTCCAACAGCGATTTCATCGTAACGCGCATAACAGAAAACTCCATTCAGTTGATGTGTTTTATCGACCATAACCGTCATCCAATGCCACAACTCTTTTTAGAGCAACACAGCATTGTCGGATTATGTGGATTTTGACCAGCAAAAATTTTATCATAGTCATGCGGGATTTCAAGCGCTATCATTGCGGCTCTAGCAAGGAGGCAGGTGGAAACATGGTTGGTTTTGAGATCGTACCGCTATTTATGGCGGGCATTTTAACGGGGTTTGGTCATTGTGTGGGTATGTGTGGCCCAATTGTAGCGGCCTTTACCCTCAACCAGCAGCAACGCGGAATCCCAACCCCGCCTGCACTCTCGATTTACCACATGGGACGCATAATGGGCCTCATGATGCTAGGAGCCATCTTTGGGCTATTGGGCCTGTTAGCCGCCAACATGATGGAGAATGTGCAAGACGTTCAAGCGGGCATGACGGTAACAGGCGGGGTCTTGGTGTTACTCTTTGGCCTTGGTTTAATTGGTGTTTTGCCCACCCAACGCTGGATTGAGCAACGCGGGCCGGGCCGCTTGGTGGCACGTTACATTGGCAATACCCTCCGAGGCCGCCGCACTTACGACACCGCTATGCGCCTTGGCATTGCCAACGGTCTATTGCCCTGTGGCCCCTCTTACACCGTCGCCCTCGTTGGCTTTACAGTAGCAGATCCCCTCATCGGCATGTTTGTGATGTTCATATTTGGCATGGGCACTATTCCCGCCTTGCTGATAGTCGGCTATAGCGCGGGGTTACTGCCGATTGTCTTTCGGCGCTGGGCCTATCGCATTGCAGCCGTGATGGTCATCGTCGTTGGGATACAACTCATCCTGCGCGGGCTTGCCTTTTATGAGGTTATTGACCATCTACACTTGATGGTTTCGGACGACCGTCACCTGATGGTTTGGTGAAATCACTATAGGGGTCATCTGAAAAAAGCTGCTCAACCGCTATCAACTCTTGGGTAGTGTATTTATCGGTATTGTACAGATTACGCAGGGTGTTAATCTCTTGGGTGTTAAATTTACCCTTCGAGACAAAAGCCTCATCAAAAGCCGCCTGCATGATACGCGCCCGAATGAAGAACGGCACAAACTCGGTTGGGCTGGCATTGGCGGGCATCACGCGCTCAGTCGGCATCAACAAACTGACCCCCAACACCGCAACCCCAACCCACTGTACAGCCGTCAATGTTTCGTTAAGCAGCAAATGGGCCAACGTAATGGAGGCGGCAATCTCCAACACCGCCAGCAGAATAGTTTGAAGGCTTCCCAACCCCTTGACGCTAATAAACATCAATAGGCGTGAAAAAGCAGTGGTCAGGGCTAGGGCAAGAATAGGCCACAGCGCCGCTAATGTAGCCTGATCTTCATCTTTAACAAACATCGGCAAGTTATACGCTACCCGTGCCATCGTGACCACCACCGCCATGGTCGCCAGCACATAAAAGGTCACAGTAGGCGCAGGCATATCGTATAGAGCGCGTTGGCTCATCACCACTGTGCCTGCAAACAGCAAGGCATTTGCCAGCATCAGCCCAATGCCCAGCCAACTCCCTTGCCCCTGCAACCCCCCTGTAATAAACAACACCCCCAACACCGCCACGCTGACCCGAAAAATGGTGCGTTTTCCAATGCGTTGACCGCTAACACGGGTCAAAACCACCACAAAGACCAAATACATCCCATTGAGCAGTTGGGCGATTGACGCATCCAGCAAGCTAAGGCCGTTATAGTAAAACAACGACCCCACACCATTAACGAAGCCGATGGCGACACAGTTCATCAAACCTGCTGGATAGATAAACAAGAAGCGCCGCCAAAAGGCATAGTACACGACCCATAATATGACAACCGCAATCACCGTCCGCAATGCAGCTACCGTGAACGGGTCGGCTCCCTGTCGATAGGCCAATTTGCCAAATATCGGATTTAATCCCAAGAACAACGGGGTCATCAGGGCCGCCGTCAGTCCAAGGCGGTTGGTTTGGCGCATTAGTTCAACATTTCTAGAATCTGTTGCATCAACTCCTCATTGAGGAATGAGCCTTTTTGCAGGAAGGAATCGATCCGACCCGCCAAGCGGTTGCGTTCAGTTGGGGTGAGTTCCTTGGCAGTGAGGACGATAATCGGAATATTCCGTAGATTTTTATCCGTCTTCAGGTTTTCAATCAGTTGAAAGCCATCCATCTCTGGCATCATCAAATCCGAGATAATCAAATCTGGTGTGGCCTCTTGTGCTTTTTCAAGCCCTTCCCGTCCATTGGTTGCTACTGTCACTTCATAGCCACCTTGCGACAAGAAGATGCGGCTGAGTAACCGTGCCGAGTCTTCGTTATCTTCCACAATCAGAATCCGCCGCACGGGCGCATCAACCTCTTGTACGGCTGTCAGCAGATGCGAAGTCGGTAGGGAGGGTGTGGTGGGGGCCGTCGAAATATCAACCTCACGCGCCCATTCCTGACCCAAGATGTCCTTTTCGACCGGAAAAGTATGACCAGAGCAGTTAAAGACTACCACCTGATCCGACTTAATCACCCCACGCCGCACCATCTTGATTAAGCCCGCAAAGGCCACCGCCGTCGCAGGTTCAACCGATATACCATCAGTGCGGGCAAGGATACGGGTCACCTCAAAGGCTTCTTCATCCGTTGCACTATCGGCTGCCCCACCATACTGCTGCATCACATCCCACAGCAATTGATAGGCCCGCCCCGGATTGCCTGTACTCAAGGTAGCGATAATCGTGGTGGGGTTTTCAACAGGTACCGCCACTGACCACCCATTGTTATAGGCATCTACCATCGGCGTACACCCTACCGATTGCACAATCCCAATCGACGGCACCCGCTCCACAATACCCAGCGCCATAAGCTCTTCAAAGCCCTTAGCAACCCCAATCGGCCCCATGCCACCACTCACACCCTGAATAAACCAATCCGGCGCACGCCAATCAAGGTCTTCCGCGATTTCATAGGCCATCGTTTTCATGCTTTCCATCGCGGCAATGCTCTTGATGCCTCGGTCGTAATAAATGCCCTGTTGCTGGGCAAAACGCTGGGCAATTTCCTTGGTTTGGTCATAGGTACCCGTTACATTGACCACCTCGGTACCATAGAGCGCCACTTCGCGGATTTTGTCACTGGGTACACGGTCAGGGAAAAAAGCCCACAACTTGATACCTGCCCGTGCAGCGTAGGCAGAATATGCGATTGCCACATTGCCTGTGCTGGCAACAACTGCTTCTTGAATACCCAACTCTTTCATTACTGAGATAGCCACCGACGCTTGGCGGTCTTTGAACGAACCCGTCGGGCCTTGGCGCTCATCCTTAAAATAGAGGTGCTTCAAACCCAGCATTGCCCCCAAGTTCTTGGCGTGGATAAGGGGGGTTCCACCTTCACCAAGGGTCACAATATTTTCAACGTTTTTTATCGGCAGAAGCTCATGATAGCGCCAGAGGCCGGGTTTTCGCTCTCTAATCAGTGTCTTCAAATTCCTCAGATTCTCCAGTTCGTATAGGGCGTATAGAATATCATCCCCGCAAACTGGGCAGCGCTTCAATGGTTCTTGATAGTTATCAGACCACCCACAGTTTTTGCAATGCAATTGTATTTTTTTCATCACACTTTGCATAACCTCATTAAAATAAAGAGCGTGCCGTTTTGTAGGCACGCTAATTTTTAGAATCGCTACGTTATTTCATGGACAACCTTTAGCAAGTCCGTTTCCACAAAGGGCTTTACCAGATGCGAAACCGCGCCAAGGGCTGTGCTTCGGCTAACATCAGTCTCAATACTACAAACGATAACGGGTATTTCACGCGCCTCCTTGGACTGCTTGAGATGTTCTAGAACATCCCAACCCGTCCGTTGTGGCATATTAATATCCAACAGAATCAATTGCGGGCTATGCAAGGCAACCATCTCCTCCGTTTGGTCAGGATTGGTAACCCCGATGACTTGCCAGCCCTCTTTTGCCAAATAACGACGGTACAAGTCTATCATCCCTAGCTCATCATCAACCGCCAGAACAGTCCTCCGTTGCTGAAGAGGCTTCGTGTCATTTGGGTCGATTTCCACTGGTGCCACATCCACCGCTTCTTCCTCAACCGCTGCGGCTTCTAGCTCTAGTGTATCGGTCGCTTGTGGGCTGGTGGGGATGGTCACAAAGAAGGTTGACCCCATACCGGGTGCGCTTTCAACCCAAATCGACCCGCCTTGCAGTTCAGCCAATGACCGCGCCAAGGGCAACCCCAAACCAGTACCCTCTACGGTGCGGGTCGTGGTGTTATCTACTTGTTGGAAAGACTCAAAGATGCGGGCGATATTCTCTTTAGCAATACCAATACCCGTATCCGCCACACTGATAGTGATGAATCGCTGACCTGTTTCCTCATCCACCGTGGCGTAGACATTTGTAGTGACATTTCCCTCACTGGTGAATTTAGCCGCGTTGGAGACCAGATTGAGGATAATCTGGCGGGTGCGGAACTCGTCACCGAATCCTTGGGGTAGGTCGTCCTCAACATTGGTATACAGTTGGACGGGCTTTTCTTTCGTGAACCCAATCGCGGTCGCCATCACACCTTTAACAATAGCCTTCACATCGAAGTATTCACGGACAAGCTCCATCTTACCCGCTTCAATCTTGGCTTGGTCAAGGATGTCATTCACCAACCCTAGCAGGTGCTTCCCACTGTCATGAATGGTCTGAATGTCTTGACGCTGCATATCCGTAATCGGCCCGTCAATCCCCTTCAAAATCACCCGCGAGAAACCGATGATAGAGTTGAGCGGTGTCCGCAATTCGTGGCTCATCGCCGCTAGGAAGTTGGTCTTGAGTTGGTCAACTTCGCGCAAGCGGTCAATTGCCAATTGCAGTTCATCCAGCAACTGGAGGTTCTTGATAATAGCAGTCAGGGAGGTACTCAAGGTCTGGAGGAGCCGCATGTCGTCCTCATTGAACTGACTGGGACGGCCACCCTCAATTGCCATAACACCCAACACATTACTGCCTGAAATCAGCGGCACATAAATCCCGCTCCGTGTCTTGGTCTGGGAGCCAAGATAGCGCGGCTCTTGCTCAAAATCATTCACAATATAAGGTTGATGACTTTGAGCAATCGACCCCACAATCCCGCTGCCATAGGGGATGACGAAGTTCACATCATCTAAGAAACGGTACTCAACCCCTTGCCCCGTTTGCTCGGCAATCACCACAACCTGCGAGTGCAGGGCGTTATCGGTAGCGTCATAGATGAACATGGCCGCTTCTTGCCCACGCAACTGACGAACCAATAGTGTAGTCACGGTTTCAAGTGTCTCCGCCAAGCTGGTTGCTGCGGCTGCTGTTGAGGTCACATCGAACAACAGCGTCATATCTGCCGCCCGTTGCTGTGAAATCTCGAAGAGTTGAGCATTGTCAATGGCGACCGCAATCTGGTCAGCCAAGGTTGTTAGAATTTGCACGTCCTCATTGCTAAAGGCACGGGGCTGGTTGGATTGCACGTCAATAGCACCCCGTACTTGCCCCTTCACAATCAGCGGAATGGCTAACTCTGCACGGGTCTCTGGTAAGTAGGGGTTAGGGCGGTGGACCACATCGGCCTCAGAGGTGTCATTCACCATGAATGGCTCGGCGTTTAAGCAAGTACGCCCGACCACCGAATGCGACCCAACCTTCAAATTATGTCCAATACTCAGCAACTGCCGCCCTGCCTCACCTGTTGCAGCCCGCAACACTGCCCGTTCATTTTCCTCATCCAGCATGAAGATTTGAGCATGGTCATAGCCAAAGGCGTCGCGGATGAGATTCACGATACGCGGGAATAACTCATCAAGGTTAAGAATGGAGGTGGCGTCACGGGCAACTTCCGCAGATGCCGAGAGTTGGCGGGTGCGGAACTCGGTTTGTTCAAACAAGCGCTTGTTTTCCAATTGCACCGCTGCTTGGTCAGCCAAGGCTTGGTAAATGCGGATTTCGCGTTCAGCATGGACACGCGGCTCTGAGGATGCCAACATCACAGAGCCAATCGCTCGGCCTTGGGCTTGGAGTGGTACCACTACAAAGGAAGCCACATCAAGGGTACGGCATCCTAAGCGTGAATTATCATCAATGTGTGGGTCAGCCTCGATGTTATCTGACGAGACAATCTCCGGTGAAGCCAATTGATCCCAAATGGGCAATTGATCGCGGGAGAAACGTAGCCCTTTCAGGTCAAGGAATTCGCCACGCCCCCATGTTGCTGTAACCTCAATAATCGCGTTGTGGTCATCCCATGACTCTGTGAGCAACGTAATCAACATAACCTTGTCAACGACTGCTGATGCGGCGTAGTCAATCATCGCTTGGACAACATCTTCGCGGGTCTCAGCATTCGCAATAGCGCGGCTGGCTTGGTACAGCACGCCAGTCTCTTCAAGCGAGTCTTGGGTCTGTTGGAAGAGCAACTCATTTTCTACGATATACGCCACTGAGTCCGCCAACATAGCCACAAATTGGTGGTCATCAGGTGTGAACTTATGCGGCTTCAAGAAGCCCATCGCTAAACGCCCAACGGTTCGCCCACTGACCCGCAAGGGAATAGAGAGCAGCGCTTGATAGGGGGTATCAAGGTCACGCAACGCTTGTTGAAGTTCGTTGTCAATCGCTCCACCCATGTCTTGGATATAGAACTCTTCGCGGCTCATCAGGTGGAAATCAGCTTGCGGCTCTAAGGTTGCGGGGTCAACCGGAAGGGCTGGGACATTGACTAATGACTCTTCACTCTTCCATGTCAATGCCGCATAAAGCAAATCCGTATCTTCAGGGTTTTGCTGAATAAGCAAATCAATCCGGTCAGGTGCAAAGTGCATCAACTCTTCACGCACCACCTCAACCGCATCAGCGATACCTTGGGCATCAGAAATGTGCTTACTCCCACGATACAGGTTAGCAACCGAGCGCAACGCACTGCGTGTACTTTCAAATAGACGAATAACATCAAGCCCAACCGCCGCTTGGTCAGCAAGGGTTGCCAGATAGCGCTTTTCTTCGGATGAAAACTCGTGTTTGTCCAAGTAACCGACGCTGAACCACCCCAAAATGCGTTCCCCACGTGCCTTCAGCGGTAAAGAAGCAAAGGAGCGCAGCCCTGTGCCATGCAAGACAGGCGCATCATTCAAAATCACCACGCTATCGGTCATCAGCAGTTCATCAGAGATGCCGATTTCTTCCATCGTTGGCAATTCGCCCGTGCTAGGCCACACCCCCGCTACACGTGTCCGCATGTCTCCCTCTTCTTGCCCCTCTCGGAACATGATGAAGATTTTGTCAGGGACAAGGCTTTGTACTTGGTCAACAATCGCCGCCATCAGTTCATCCGGTGATGTTGCGGCTGCCACACTACGGCTGGCCTCATAGAGTGCGGTTGTTTCACTCAAGCTGGCTTGGAGCGCCAATTCTAGTTCACGCAGTTCTGTAATCTCTTGATAGATAGACACAATCGAAGTCAGTTGACCGTCCTCACCAAAGATCGGTGCAGCATTAATCAGGAGGTCAAGACGCGACCCATCCGGCAAATCGACATAGAGGCCCTCGGTGGAAATCCGACTTTTAGTCTTAATTGCTTGCGTTGTCGGGAACTCCTCAAGGTCAACCAGTTCATCAGTACCCACATACCGGATGGTGTAGGTATTGGGTTGATATACGCCTTGCTTAACCCCGCGCCCTAGCATCTCCAGCACCTGCTCGTTATAGAGTAGGACTTTCCCGTCAACATCTAGCACAAGAATACCCGCTGGCATGGCTTCAATGGTCGATTGTAGGGTTTGGCTTTGAGCCTCAATCCGACTAAACAAGCGCTGGTTTTCAGTAGCAACCGCCAACTGACTAGCCAGTGTTGAAGCAAATTGGACATCGCGCTCATCAAAATCTCGTAGCGTTGGCGCACGCCCCAACAACAGCACCCCCAGCAGGTCATCCCCAACCATTACTGGAACCGCCAAATGTTTGCCATAAGTGAGGCGATATTCCGGCGAAATCTTGCCAAGTATGGGATGCTCTTGGTCAAACTCGTTAACCAGCATCACTTGGCGCAATAGCACCGACTCGGTTAGGGTATTATGGTCAGCCGTTAGGTCAATTGTCTGTGGAAAAGCAGTGGTAGGAGTCGCAGCCGCCACTTGACGCAGACGCTGCCCCCCTGTCTCTACCAGCCCAAACCACCAGCGGTCAAATTCCGCCGGTCCTGAAATCACACGGAACAAACGGCTCAATCCGCTTTCAAGGTCGCCACTAATTTGACTCACTAACTGCCCTGCCTCAGCCAGAGCCAACGCACGGCGGGCCTCGTCTTGCACCTCATTAAACAAGCGCCGATTGTCCACCGCAATCGTCATTTGGTCAGCCACCGCTCCCGCAAAGTTGATGAAGTTCTCGCTGAAAGCGTTGGGCTGGCTACTGGCACAGACCATCAACCCAAACCAGCGCGAACCTGTCATCATAGGCACCAGCAGCACGGTCTCCGCACCGAGGGTATCCATAATGGCATGTAGGGCAGGGGGCGCATCAACAGATTGCAGTGTTGCTCGATTTTGTACCACAATCGGACTACGCGGGGCCACCTCAAGGCGTTCTACCAGCCCTTGTTGCAACAAATTGAGTTGGTCACCTTCCGACCAGCCATGCGTTGTAACGTGGCGCTGCCACATGTGAACAACTTCAAGATGCGAAGCCAGATAGGACGGGATAGGGGCTGCCAACAAAATAGCGACTTGTTCCAAGTGGGGTTCAAAGACCAGTTGGTCAATAATTGGGTTGTAAATACCCTGTATATCTAGCTCTGCCACGCTGTTAACCGTGCGGGCCATTTCGTACAGACGCTGGGCTTCTGCCAACGCTCCTTGCGTCTCTTGCACCAGCCGCGCATTATCAATGGCTAACGCTACACGATTAGCAATGGCTTGAATTAAGGCTACTTTCTCGCTAGTGAGTTCCTCCGTAATGGCAGTATTGATTTCCCCAATTTGGTTACCGCCAATTTCGATTGCAGCTGAGAAGCTACCCTCAATTGTGGTCTCTTGACCGTTGCTGGGTACTGTTTCAATGTTAATCAGGTTATAGCGATAGGCGAAAGGCTCAATTTGCGGCTCATTTTGCGCGAATTCAATCCAAACCTTTTCCACCATCTGTTGATTGAGGCGGTTCACCTCATCCACCCGACTTTGGAGTTGCCCAATCAAGCGGGCATTGTTGATAGCAATAGCAAGCTGGTCGGCCAGCACTTGGAAGATTTCAATATCGCTTTGCCCAAAGGCCTCTGGCTGCTTGCTTTGAATATCTAGCGCACCAATCACCCGTTGCTCTACCTTGAGGGGTAGGGCCATTTCAGAGCGGGTATCCGGCAACTCAACGTTAGGCTGCCACGGCACTTCACTGGACTGGGTATCGCCTGCAATCACCGTGATGCCGAGTGCCGAAACCCGCCCAATCACCGATTCAGAGCCAACTGCAAGTTTATGGCGTTTGGCTAATAGGCGTTGTCCGGGGTCGCCTGTACTCGCAACCAATACCGCGTAATCCTTCGCCTCATCGACCAGAAACACCTGTGCATGATAAAACTCGAAGCGCTCAATAATACGGTTAATGGCACGGTTGAGAATCAAGTCAAGATTCTGCAACCCCGCAACCTCACGGGTAATCTCAGCCACCAAGTCTAGGTCACGGATACGGGCCTCTACCCGTGTCTCAAGCTCATTAACAAGACCGGACAGGCGCTCTGTCATCTGGTTAAAGCCTGTCGAAATCTGCGTAAATTCATTGTTGCCCCATTTATCAGGCAAATGCGCTGAAAGGTCACCCAAATAAACGCGCTTAAGTTCGTTGTAGACAACCTCCAGCCGTGACGCAAACTGGTCGCTTTCTGTCCACACCCAAACAATCGTCATTGCCACCAAAACAGCGAATACGACCAAAAGGGTCAAGACCAACAAGCGGGTTTGGGATGTCACATCGCTACTGGGTTCGGCAACAACAATCGTCCAAATCGGTGCATTGGGGGTATCCGCAAAATCGCGTAAGGGTTCAATGATAGCAGTATAGGCGAGATAATCGGTGTCATCTTGGCTTAACTGCACATTCTCCGCCGGGGTATAGGTCAGAATGTCTTCAGCGAGTTTACCTGTAAGTTGTCCGCCTTGGTCTGTATCCCGCCCAAATAACAAGCCTCGTTGACTGTTGAGCGAATGACCAAGATAATAGCCATCGGCGTCCACCAAATAGGCGAACCCCTTGTCAATATCCTGCTCACGCAAATAACCAAAAACGCTCTCAAGGTTAAGCTCAACCACCAAATAGCCCGCGATATTCTCACTATTGAGCGTGTCTGCAATAGGGGTCACAATCTCCATCAAAGGCCGCTGAATCCCGTCAGCATCTTCTCGGTAACGCACCTCTGAAGCCCATATCTGCGAAGAAAAACGCAAGGTCAAGCCTTCAACAAAAGCATTCTCACGGTGGACATCTTGCAAGTCAGTGCTAAACTGAGCCGTCCCCCGCACTTGTGAGACCTTCACAAGTTCTATGCCTTCCGTATCCAGCAAGCGAATCTGCGAATACAGGCTCCGCCCCTGCATAAAGCCCTGCAGGTCGGTGGTGATATGCGGCAATGCCCTTGCTAAGTCTGCTTGGCGTTGCTGCTCTTCCTCAAGCCGTATCACTGGTGAATTATAGATGGTCGCATAATCAATAATGGCTGTTTCGGCTTTTAGGAACTGGATATTATCGTATAAAGACAGAAACGGCTCACTGATTCGGTCAGTCAAGTCACCGACTTCTTGGTTCAGGCGTTCATCAACTGCTTGGCGATCATTTTGCAGAACCCGTACCCCGATAAAGCCAATAATCAATAGGGTGCCCACCATAAACGGAGTTACCAATGACAGCAACTGCACCCGAAATGAGCGATTAGTATACCAATGAAATAGAGGGAATGATTGATTCATAGGCTTCCAAGCCCTTGTTTGGGAACTTTCAACGAAATCTGCGTTTCAGGCGCACCCAAGGCTAACCCCAGTTCTCGCACTGCAATTTGTAAAATCTGTCGAACATCAGTTTGGGAGGTCAATTTCTCTGTGATTTGGTTCACAAGCCGTTCACGCTCAACTAACCGCTGGCTTTGTTCAAAGAGGGTGGCATTGTCAATCGCAAGCGCCAACCGCTCCACCAATTCTTGCGCGGTCTGTATAGTGTTGGGATTGTACCGTGTCTCATCCACGACAAACTCGACAGCACCCAGCACCTCATTCCGCAACAAGACAGGTACTGCAAATTTGACTTTGCCGTTATTGTGAGATTCGGCCAGCACACGGGTGTGCATCGCTTGCCGTTGCAACTCTGACCACTCACTAACATAGCCCCGGACTGAAGCTGTCAGAACTGGCGCAGTTGCCACCTCCACCGTTGATTGGCGCTGTAAACCGACCACCATTTGGTTGGCAATGATGGTTAATGTCTCCACATCCACTTGGTTAAAGCTATGTGGCAGGGTACTCAACGTATCCAATACGCCAATCACTTTATCCCCACTGATAATGGGTACAACAATCTCAGAAGCCATTTCTGACAATAGTTCAATCTGGCGATTGCGAGGCTGCTGCGCGAGGTCAAGCACTAAAATCGGCTGCTTTGTGAGAACTGCCCGTCCGATGATGTTATCAGCGGTCAGCGGTTGATGGTAGCTTTGCGAAACCAGCCGACGCCCTAAATCACCTGACCCAACACGTATTTCTGCTATATCCTCATGAACATAGAAGAATTGCACATAGTCTGCCCCGCTCAGTTTTTCCCGTAGAACGCGGACTAACTCACGCAGAAAATCGTCAGGTGTTGGTACAGTGCGGCTCAAACTGGCGATCGCTCGGATTAAATCAAACTGCTCAGTCTGTTTCTCAATAGTTAGACGGTTGTCGTCAATAATGCCATAAATCTGCTGGGTCAATTGCGCGAATGCATTGTGCAATACGCCAAACTCATCTGTACGGTCAGCTGCGTCAAGCGGACGGGTGCGGTCTTCCAGTGAGAAAAAGCTGACTTCGCGCACCAATTGCTGCAACGGGTGATGAATGAACCGATATAGGCTTCCTCCCCATACTACGCTCAAAATGACCACCAGCCCCAACCCACCTATCATCATGGGCAAGAACCCTGTAAAAATGGAAGGCAAGATCTGGCTTCTGGGTATCTCAACCACCACAATCCACTGGGTACTCGGCATGGCAATTGATGAGCTAATGACGGCTTCATCTAGTAATGGGCTGTTATAACGAGTGGCCTCTACCGCTTCACTTGTGCCGGTTCGTAATCCACGCACCGCCGGATGTTGTGCATAATCCTCAAAGGTTTCTACACCCCGCTGTGAGCTAATGAGCAGGGTTCCAGAATAATTGAACAACCCGATATAGGCTTCCGGCAAATCAATAAAGCGCGGTTGGGTTTCAAAGATTGCCCGCAAATCAGGTAGATTGTCGGCTCCGGTCAAATTGAGATTTTGCGTCACGATCACATACCCCAAAATGGTGGTATTGGTCGTATCCCGAATAGGCACAATCACGTCAATCAGCGGGTCACCCCGTCGTCCCTCATACAGTTGCCCAATACGGCTGGTGGTACTTGAATTGATTCGGCTAATCATCCATGCGGGCAAGTTGTTACTCTCTGGCCCACGTTGCCATACCACTTGGAAAATGGTGGGGTTATAAAGGCGCACATGATGAATAGAACGCTCACGTGTCAATATATTTTGCAGCACAGCATCAATAGTATCTGTATCAAGGGTACCAAGCGGAGCATCCAAGGCTTGCTGGAACACTGCGACATTACTGCCGCCCATCACAATGTTTTCAACATTGCGTTCCAATTCACTAACGGCTGCTTCGAGTTCAGCTTCCTTTAGTTGTACAACGGTTTCGGTTGTGCTTTCCGCAGCACGATTCAAGCTTGTGGCACGCGTGTTAATCCCAACCAAAACTGCCGCCAACGGGAAAAGAAGAAATAGAATAACCCCAGTCCCAATACGGTAGCCCAATGTCCAACGAAAGCTAGTTGGTCGTCTCATAGTTAACGTCTCAGTCTCGAACCAGCCGGATAGCGGTTTGCTCGGCCCCTAAAATCTGGCTGAACAGTCCCGATGCTTGTTTTACGAGTGTATCAACATCACGGAAGCTCTGTAGCTCAGAGGCAACCGACCCAACAGCCTGCTCACGGAGTGCGGTCATCTGGCTTTGGTTAAATAGCCGTGCATTATCGAGAGCTAGGGCTAGACGGTTAGCAACTTCCTGCACTACTTCAAGTGTCTGGTAAGTCCATTGCACCGTTGACGACGCCTCAAAAACAAGTTCACCCATCGCACGGTTACCTAACACAATAGGTACCGTGATTTTTTGTTTCTCGGTGTCATCTTGCTCCAAAATGGGCATAGTCTTAGGTGGTGTTGCTTCTGGCTCCCACGCTGTAATCGACTTGCCATCCCATCGGAAGTTTGTTTGTTGTTCGCTGGTGGTCAAAAAGTTGAGCCATTCTTGTTGGGCAGTGGTTTGCACCAAATCCCGCAATTCACGTTGGCGTTCTTGGGTTTGGCGATGCGCCTCTGCAACATCTGCCTCTAGTTTCGTCATCTGTTCATCGACACGAATCCGCTGGACTAACATGGTCAATTGATCAGCCAAGCCATTCAGTAAATAGACCTGCTGATTTGAAAATGTGTCCTCACGGTCGTGTTGAAGCACCAAGACGCCATAAACTTGGCCGCCCGCCAATAAAGGAAGTGCCAACTCTATCCTAGTGGTTAGGTGAAAATCAACTTGCTGGATTTTGGAATCACTGAGGGTCGTGATAACTGGTGCCTTGTTGCGAACAGCCAGTGCAGTCGTTGAAGACCCCTTGGTGTCAAGTATCAATTGCTGTGAGAGTAACCGCTCTCCAACCAGACCCGTAGCCCCCACCAACCGCATATCTTCAAGCGGCCCAACAAAGAGTCGCACGCTATACACGCCAAAGGCATCTCGGATTTCGTCAGTTACCAACCGTAGCACCGCAGGCACAGGGTCATCAGAGTCTCTTAAATATCGGCTAACTTGCCCATACGCTTCTACAGCTTGAAGGGCTTGATAGCTGGTACGAATGGTTGATGTTGTTGCGGTCAAATAATTATAAAGAATGACCACAAGAATCAGCAACGCTATGAGGTTGTGAGCAATAACTTGTATGGCTGCCGTGCGCTCATCATCAACTTTAGGGAAATAATTGGTGCTGAACTGTACAATCCCAATGATCACCAATAACCCGATATAGATAATTGCTGATATAACTACCGCCCGCTGCCCAAAAAACAGACCCGTTAAAACCACAATTGCCCCAAAGCTCGCAATAATGGGGTTGCCTAACGTGGGCGATGCTAGAAATAGCGCTGAATTAAGGACAACCGCACCTGCCACCAACAGCAAAGCAGCATAATTGACCAAGCCCACTTGTACCAGTTGACGTGCAGCCATGACAATGACGACCGCAGGTACAGCTACCGCCAGTAATAGCCCTATCGATATGCCATCCACAAAAAGACTGGCAAGGGGCAATACCAGTAAAGCAATGGCCCCCACTGCCAACGCAATGGTGACCAAGACTAGAATTAGCCGTGCTTCTTGCCGTTCTAGCGGGTCAACATAGATGTGTTTGGGTTCATGAAAACGTTGCAGCATAACCTATATTTCAACCCATTCTTCCTGCTCACTAGCAGGCATGAGGCGGATAAACCCAGTTTGTGCGCCAATCGCTTGTCCCAGTTCAGTCACCGCCAATCGCAGCAATGTCTCAACAGTCGTTAGCCCTTGCATCTGAGAGGTGATTTGGCTCAACTGCTCACGCGAGGCCGCAACCCGTTGTGTGGTCTCAAACAGTCGCACATTCTCTGCAATCAACCCCACTCGCTCACCAATCGTAGCGAGGGCATCGCTGGTCGTCTCTGATACCGTGGTGGCTTCTGGAATCTCAAACTCCAGTACCCCCACCGCTGTACCTTGAACTTTAACGGGCAAGGTCACAATCGTTTTATTGGACAGCGTTTCAACCTGTACCTCAACTGACGTAAAGGTTTTCTCGCTAATCGCACTGACTGCTACCTGCGGTGTAATAGTCTGAGTCGCAAGATCAATGGCGAGGTGCGGGATAGTCATCGAGGTCATCACATAATCACGCCATGCGGTATGGGTAAGTTCACGGTTCAGCCGCTCAATCTGCTGCCGATTTTCCTGCTCTTGTTGCAATAGACGCAAGTTGTCGTTAGCTTGGCTCTGAACCTGATTCAACAGCCGTGCATTCTCAATCGCTACCGCTATCTGGTCAGCCAAAGTTTGGAAAATTTCAATATCTTCTGGAATAAAGGCGTTTGGTGTGCGGCTCTGCAAATCGAGCGCCCCAATAACCCCTTCTTTCACCCGTAATGGCAAGGCCAATTCGGTACGGGTCTCAGGCAATAACTCGTTGCGTTTGTGCATGGGGTCAACGCTGGTATCGCTCGCCAGAACATAGGTGCCTTTTTCGGTCACCTGCCCAATCACACTCTGCGTACCAATCGCAAGCGCATGGCGACGATCAATCAACTGGCGACCCACTTCACCTGTGCTGGCGCGTAAGACCGCGAATTGACGCTGATTGTCAATCAAAAATACTTGGGCGTGATAGATTTCCTCAAAGCCATCGCGGATAATATCGACAGTTTCTTTGAGCAACAGTTCCAGTTCAAGACGGGATGAAATGCGACCATACACGGCGCTACTAATTTCAATAAGTTGCAGCCGCCTCAGACCCACCTGTTTCTCAGTTTGTTCGGCAATAGCTTCAAAATCTCGTGTAATAATCTGGGCAATCGCCATCGCCAACACAACTTGGGCCAATGAGAAGATGGCATCTGCCGCTGGCGGCTCATTAACCACCCAACTGAGAATCACAACACTAATCGCTATCACCCCAACGCCAAGCACCAACCGCCGATGGGCCACCAACGCTGCAACAAAAATCGTCAGTGTCCAACTCAATGTCGCTTGATAGAAACTAGCACCCGGTGCAAATACCACGGCTGTGGCACCTGCACCCAATAGCCCAATCAGCAGCAGGGCACCCAATTGGGTATAGAAGCGTTGGACAAGCGCAATAACCACAAGGGCACCCAACGCATTGGATAGCAAAATCAGATACGTGATTCCCAGATCAGTTTCGACATTAACAAAGGCAAGGGCAACAATGGCAATGGTCACAAAAATCAGATTAACAACCGCCGCCAGTGTCGTATTACGAGCAATACGGCGCTCTAGGGGATTTGTATAGGCCGTGAGCCGAAATAAACTATCAAGGCGCTCAATCATAGCGTGTTATCCTTGTTCTTCAGCCAAGTGGATGGTCACACGACTAGCCCCTAATAACTGCCCTAAAGAGGTTCCCGTCGTTTGCAAGAGGGTGTTCAGATCACTACGCAACGGCAATCCGGCAATTACCTGATTGAATAGCTCTTGGCTGGCAGTCCGTTCTTGCAGCATCTTAAATAACTGGGCATTCTGTAAACCAACGGCCATTTGCCCACTAATCGCGCTCAAGACATCAATCTCTGCCTCAGAAAAAGTATGTCGCTGTTTGAGGGCATCAAGACCAAGTGTTCCAATAATCGTTCCACTCACAATCAAGGGCAGAATCATAATCGACTTGACGCCAAAGTTCATCAATATCTCGCGGTTGGCCCCCAGTTCATCGTAGGCGGTCTCGACATCATTGACCACAATCGGTGAATTATCTTGCTGGAAGCGCTCAAACACCCAGTTACCTTCAAGTTGAATGGCCTGCCCAATAACATCGGCGGGGTAAGCTGCCACCACATGCCCATAATTCGGCGCATCGTCGTTATAGACAATCCCCACACGGTCAACATGGGGGATTAGCTCTACAATGCCCTTGCAAGCACTATTGAGAACCTCCGTCTCAGAAAGCTCTGTCCAAATCCGCTGTACCAACTTTGAAAGGCTATCATACAAATTCAGCCGTTCAAGGACAGCAGGGCTTTCGCTTTGCTGTTGCCATGCGCGTTCCACAAACTGGCCCCATAACAAGATAAGCTCTTGCCACGTAGCGTTTGCAGTCGCAAATTCTACCTCCCGACTAAGCACTGTAGTTTGCCACCCACTCCCTTTAAGTTCGGGCCAAATCTCTAGCAAGGAGGCATGGGCAGCTTCAACAAATGACGCACGGCTGGTGGCCGTTGCCGCTTGGGAATTGAGGCGCAACGAGAGTTGCCTCAAGCTTTGTAGGTGGCTTACTTCCATTCCCAAACTGATTCTCCGTTCAGAATGCGTTGTATTTGCTCCGGAAAGCGGTCAGGGTCAAGCGGTTTGCCCAAAAAACCATTAAAGCCTGCTTCCCGTGCTTTCCGCATCTGCTCCTCACTAGCTTCCGCAGTTACGGCAATGACAAGGGTGTCACGGAGGCGGTCATGGGCGCGGATTTTCTGTAGGGCCTGATAGCCATCCTCATAAGGCAACCGGATGTCCATCAAAATCAAATCAATTCGGGGGAGGGTATCGGCAAACTGCACCACCTGCCAGCCCGACGTTTTCCACTCGCACCGCTGCACACCCATAAAAGCCAGCATCCGTGCGATTAACACAAAGTTTGGCACATTGTCTTCCACCACCAGCACATGTGCCTCACTGGGATCAACTTGATGTCTTGAGTCGCTCATAATCTCTTTCACCAGCTTTTGTTAAGTATGTAAGTCTACTGTTCATAATCTAACGCCCATTCCGCAAATATTCCATAACTTGCTCTGGAAAGCGGTCAATATCAATGGGCTTGGGAATATAGCCATCACAGCCTGCCTGCAAGGTCTCTTCACGGTCCCCCTTCATGACATTGGCGGTTACTGCAATGATCGGGATATGGTTGAGTTCAGGAAGAGAGCGAAGATGACGGGTCGCCATCAAGCCATCCACATGAGGCATGCTGATATCCATCAGAATCAAATCTGGCAGGTACTCTAGGGCAAGGTCAATCCCAATCTCGGCATTTTCAGCCTCAATCACCTCAAAACCCTCTGCCATCAAGACGCGCTTGACCAGCATTCGATTCTCAAAATTATCCTCTATATACAGGATACGCGGCACCATCAGTGATTGAACCCCCAATTCCTTACATGTCTCGCCCTAAGTTTAACACAAATTTCAGTCTTGACATAACCGCCAGAAACCGCCATTATTATAGCAACAATGTGCCTGTAGCTCAGTGGATAGAGCGACTGTCTACGGAACAGTAGGTCAGGGGTTCGAGTCCCTTCAGGCACGCTCTTTAAGCCAGCCAAGCGCTGGCTTTTTTGTTCGCACACCTTAACAAAAAAGGCAGGGAATAGAAGCCTACTCTCTGCCTTTCTGCGATAGCTCTCAAACCTTACTCATATTGCAGCGCACGGATAATATCCAACTTGGCAGCATTCCGCGCTGGCAACACACTCGAAAATAGCCCCAGCATAATCGCAATGATGACCGCTGCCACAATCCCCATCATTGGGAACACATACGGCACCTTCCAGCCAATCATGCTAAAGGCCATCGTAAAACCGTAGCTCATGGCAACACCCGCCACAACCCCCACCGCCGCACCAAACAGCCCTAGCAACAACGCCTCGGCTATCACAATCCGTTGCACCTGCTTACGGCTACCTCCAACGGCTCGGATAATACCAATTTCACGGGTACGCTCCAAGATATTGATAGTCAGGGTATTCAGCAAGCCCAATGCCGCCGGAATGAGAATGAGAATAGCAATGGTATAGTAGATACCTGTTGTGCCTTCAACCGTCTCCATCATGGTATCGCTATATTCCTGCGAAAGTTCAACCGTGAACTGTGGATAATCACGGACAAGTGCCTCTACTTCAACCTTAGCCGCCTGTATATCAGCGCCCGATTTGAGATCAATCATATACATAATCGTCTCGGTCTTGTGGAAGTCAGTTTGTAGGTTGCCATGCGAGATAAAGATAGCATTGAGCTTGATATTCAGCACATCATTGGCAATCCCCACCAGCCGGTACTTTTGGTCACCCTCTACTGTCGGCAATGTGAAGGTATCGCCCACCTTCAGCTTCAAGCTAGTGGCTAGAAATGAGTTCATAATCATGGTGCGCCCTTGCTCTAGCTCGGCATAAGCCTCATTAGGGTCACCTTTGACGAACACAAACGGGGCTACTTCCTCATAGGTCTGGGGGTCAATGCCAAACACCTCTAGGCTCATACTATCCTTCACGCTGGCAGCATGGCGTAATTCCGAGACCAGCGCCACATCAGGCAGCGCCCGCAACTCGTTGCCGAGGCTTTCATCAGCCCCCACCAGACCGTTATAGCTGGCAATCCCCGGTGGCATCAGCATAATATCGCTGGCAAAGCTGCTATCAACCAAATTACCCGTAAACTCCACCATGCCAATCGCAAGGGCCGCCACCATGATTAAGGTCGCCAAGCCAATCATCAGTGTACTAGCGGTAATCGCCGAGCGCCCCGGCTGGCGAATCAGGTTCCCGCGTGCAATATCGCCTTCACGGGCAAACCACAGCGTCAAGAGGGGGTTAAACAGCCTTGCCACAGGCACCACCAACCCCGGCCCCGCGACCACAACCCCAATCAGAAAGAGAATGGCCCCAAAGACGGCGCTCTGGTCATTCACCAACAGCATCACCACCGCAACCGCCATCAAGCCAAAGCCAATAATCAAGCTCCAACGGTTGGCGCGTTGCAAGTCACTGGCCGTCATTGGACGCAGTGCCTCCAGTGGGGAAGTCCGTCCCGCTCGACGCGCAGGCCAGTAACCTGCCACAAGGGTTGAGAGAATACCCATGCCAATCGCAATCGCAAAGGCGCTTGGTTGCAACGACGGACTGATGTCTGAAACCGCCATATATTCGGAGAGGATTTCGTTGACAAAATCGAGGGCCATCACGGTGAGGGCATAGCCAAACGCCAAGCCCACCAAGGTACCGATGATGCCTTGTAGCACACTTTCAATCAGAATCATCTGGGTAATCTGACGTCGGGTAGCCCCAATCGCCCGCAGCATCGCCAAGTCATGACGGCGCTCAATAACCACTGTGCGGAAGGTGTTGAAAATTAGGAAGCCGCCCGTGAACAGGGCCAGCATCCCAAACATGTTCAACATCATATAAGCGACTTGGGCAAAGCCGAACTCCCCTTCGGAGGTCGTATTATAGAGATATTGGTCGCCCAGTGTCTTTTTAATCTGATTGGTCAACTTATCGACGTTGGTGCCTTTGCTGAACACCATTTCCAGCATATTGACCCGCCCACCCAAATCAAAGGCGCTCTGTGCATCGGCTAGGGTCACCAATACACGCTCGTTAATCGGTTCATCCTTGAGAACCCCGACAACCGTATAGGTCTTGAGGCCCGTAGCAGTGGGTATCGAAATCGTATCCCCAACCTTGCCCAATGCCGCTGATATGACCACCTCCCCATCGGCTTCAATCATCCGTCCCACCCGCAAGTCATAGCTTCGCACATCCGCGATAGTCGCAAGGTCAAGGCCCAGCATGTCAATCTGTTTGACATCACCAAGGGGGTTATTGTCCTTGGGCAGGATAATCCGACGGCGCAACTCACTAGTGACGGCTTCCACGCCATCTGTCGCTAGTAAGGTTTGGGTTAGCGTCGTGGCGTCAAAGGCTCCACCTGTGCGGTCAACAATACTCAAGTCAACTGCCTCGGCCTCTTCATCCATCGATTGTTGAAGAATACTGAGGACGCCGGGCATAATCAGGTTAATGGCAAAAATCAGCGCCACCCCGAACACAATTGCCAATGTCGTCAGCGTCGTCCGCAGCTTGCGCCCTTTGAGATATTGCCATGCCATGCGGCCCATTTGTAGCCATGTTGAGGTTTTCATGCGTTTACTCCTTGGGTACCCACCTTGCACAGGGTACCGCTTAACTCACCGCGACTCGGCTCAACTGTTCGCGGATTTGCTCGGCACTGCCATTGCCCTTCAGTCGGTTCTCATCAACAATTTGCCCGTCTTTGAGGAAGATAATCCGGTCAGCATGGGCCGCCACACGGGGGTCATGGGTGACGATGACCAAGGTCTGCCCCCACTCATCCACGATATTCCGTAACAACCCCACCACCTCATCGCTAGAACGTGAGTCAAGATTGCCCGTTGGCTCATCACCTAAAATGAGGGCGGGCTTGGTCACCAGCGCACGGGCTACTGCCACCCGTTGCTGCTCTCCGCCTGAGAGTTCAGTAGGGCGGTGTAGTTTGCGCTCACTGAGGCCTACTTTGGCAAGGGCCTCATCAGCACGTTGGCTGGCCTCGGCCCGCGATAGCCCATCCAGAATCAGCGGCATAGCGACATTTTCTTGGGCGGTTAAGACCGGAATCAGGTTGAAGAATTGGAAGACAAAGCCGATTTTCTGCCGGCGCAACTGCGACAATCCATCATCGTTCATGGTGCTGAGGTCAGCTTGATCCATCCATACTTGCCCACTGGTCGGCTTCTCTAGCCCACCCAACAGATAAAGGAGGGTGCTTTTGCCGGAGCCACTTGGCCCCATAATCGCCACAAACTCGCCCGCCTCAATGTTGAGCGATACCTGATGGAGGGCCTGTACCTTACGGGCGGTTGTCCCATAAACCTTGGTTAATGATTCGGTGCGTACAATTGGCATGATGTTCTTTGCTCTCTTTCGATTGTTAGCAGCAGCACCCTCATGTGCGTCTGCGCTTGGCGATACCGATATAAACCCTAACGGGGGATTAGTCACCAGATGGAAGCGTCTCCTCTTTTTTCTTGGCCTTGCGCCGAGGTCGCCCACGTGCTTTGGGCTTAGGCTCAGGTGGATTGTAGTGCTTGAGGTCAGGCAGACGCGCTTCACACATCTCAATCCACCGCAAATCAGCCTCAAGGTGCATGGTAGCGCTATCCAGCAGCAGCACCCATGGCAGTTGAGTCTGGGGGTCAGCTTTGCGCCGCATCTCGGTAATTTCATGGAGTTGACGATAGAGTTCATGGCGCTGCACCATCAGCACCTGTTCGGGGTCGATTGGCCCTCCCACTAGACTCAATACCAACTTGACATAGAAGGTATCGCCCAGCCGATATTGGCGAACTTCGGGCGTCAGATACCACTGGCGCAATTCTTCTAAGCCTTCTTCGGTGAGGAAGTAAACCTTGCGGTCGGGGGCGTCGTCGGTGGCTTCCATTTCATAATCCACTAGATGTGCTTCATTCATGCGGGCAAGGGTGCTGGCGATTTGCCCCGCCTTGACATCCCACTCAGCATGAACCGTCAACGTGAGTTGTTTACCCAGTTCGTAGCCGTGCATGGGGTGTTGATAGAGGAGTGCGAGCAATGTGTTTTTGACCGACATAGAACCTATACACCGCGTGTATAATTTAATTATAGAAAACTATACACCGCGTGTATAGCTTTGTCAATACGATTCGGACGGGTAAGTTTGGAGAAAAATGAGAGGAAAAATGAAGTATTGAAAGCTTAAATTTTACTAAAATAATCGGTTAACAAAGTTTTCCCTTTGTTCATGGGCTAAACTGCTTGACTTAAAACACATGTTCTGCTACTCTGATGATAAGTCATAGCAAGGATAAGAGGCATGACAGACTCACAACAACTTTCACTGTTCGATGACGGGAGCCTGAGTCGGTATAGCCCCCTCCATAAGGCTGTTTTTCCCTTCCTTGGCTATTTAAAAGGGGAAGGCAAAACCGACAACACGCTCAAAAGTTTTCGGTCTGACCTCAACCTACTGGCAGAGTTCTTAGGTGAGGATGTTGCCCTTGGGCAGCTTTCCACCAAGCGCTTCCAAGAATTTCTACAATGGTTGGAGTACGGGCGTGGTATTCCGTGCAGCCGCAAATCCTATGCCCGCCGCGTAACCACCCTCAAGGTTTTTTCCAAGTGGTTACAAACCGAGAAAATCCGCCCCGATGACCCTGCCGCGCCGATTTTGCAGCGTTCCGGCCCTGCTCCGTTGCAACATGCCCTCTCTGATGAAGAAATTCATCAACTCCTCGCCACCGCCGATCAACTGCGCTTTGCCGACAAGCCCGACTCGCGCCCCTATGTGCTGGCACGGCTCTTGATTGAAACAGGTATCAAGAAGAGCGAGACCGTCACCTTGACCACCGAGGATATTGAAAACCGTTACTCACCGCGCCCCAACCTGATTACCCGCTATGAGCGTCACAACGTCTTTAAAGAGCGCCGCCTCCCGATTAGCCCTGAGTGGATTGAAGCGCTGGACGAATATCTGGAGCAGCATCAACCCAAGGGTGGCTTTATTTTTGATTGCACCCCCCGTAATCTGGAATATGTCTTGACCGATCTTGCGAAATTGGCGGGCCTTGAGACCCGCGCCTCGTTTGAGACCTTGCGCTGGACGTGTGCCGTCCGTGATTATCGGATGGGAATGGATATGGAAGATCTGCGTGAGAAGATGGGGTTAAGTCAGATTAGCTGGCGCGAAACCAGCCAGAAAATCATCAAATTAGCCAGTTTTGTAGCCCTGAGTACCGACTAAAAGGGGCAGGGGTGTCCTGCCCCTGATTTTTTGCTAGGGTTGAGGCGTTCCTGTCGTCTCCGCGTGAGGACGCGCTTGGGCAGTTGCGGTTGCCTGTACCGATACCACCTGTGCCGTCGCTTGAGCATCGACCTTGGTATCGCTGACGGTCACGCTAAAGAGCGGACCTTCGGTGGCATAGGGGTCGAACTTCCGCACAATGACAAACCATGTCCGCCCCGGACGCAGGTGCATCTGAGCCTCACGGTCGCGGTAATCATAGCGCAATTGTAATGCACCATAGTCGCGGTTGCGATACCACCACCCCTGATACCAATTGCCATCACGAAAGACAAAAGCCCGCGCATAGCCCCATAGTTGCTGTTCAATCGCAACCCCCGCCACACCATCATACACATCATGGCGGTCTTGGTGCCACACTTCTAAAATGACCAAATTATCAACACTAACCTGATCGCCTGTCGTGGCATCATAATGCGGCAAGCCACCATCCCACCGATAGTATTGATTGGTAGTGGGGTCATATTGCCAGCGGCTATCCACTTCAGGATGGAACCAGTCCACGAAAATATCATTAGCGGTTGCGGTTGCTGGGTCTGGGGTCTCAGAAAAAGCCAAGCCAACTGCTTGATAGGGCTGATTGACATTAATCGCATCAGCCTCGGCCCACAAGCCATCGGTATCCGCAAAAAGGGTATGCTCATAGGCCACATTATCATGTGGGATACGGCAAAAAGTCGGGCAAGGGTAATCTTGGAATTGGGTGGTGAAGGCTCGCCAGCGCCAATCGGAGTTCAAAATATATTGGCGCAACCACTCATTGGAGCCGCTGTAGGCCAGCAGCGCGTTATACATCTGCACCAGTTCGATATCTAAGAGCCGTGCCGAGCGAATGCTGCCTACCCGACCGGGGCTTTGGCTGCGATAAATGGCGGCAAAGCGCGACACCCCACCTTCAGCCTCATACTCGAACACAATATCAGCTTCATTCAAGCCATATTGAGGACGCACGACTGAAGGGTAGTTGCTGATTTTCACAATCAAATTGCGACGGTTGCGGGCTTCATCGCTAGGATAGGGCAAGCCCGTCAGGGGGTTATAGCCGTCGGGATACTCTGAGGGGCCAATCACCAACCCCGCATCATGGGCAACGCTATCGACTGGGGGAGTATTGGTAGGTAGAGCGGTAGGGTCTTGGGCCGATGTCACGCCCCACACATTCGTGACCAGCACCAACGCGAGCAACACTAGACCAAGGATGGTTGGTTTAATCCAATTCATCATATAAAAACCTCGTTTATCTGCATACTACGGAGAAAATTATGCTACAAACCCCTGAAAACTCAACCGCCGTTCACCATACCCGACACACCAAACCCTTCAGATAATCGCCTTCGGGGAAGGTCAAGGCCACTGGATGGTCAGCGGCTGAGGTCAAGCGTCGGATAATCTGCCCCTCGCGCCCACTATCGACCAAGGCCCCAAACACAATCTTTTGGAATAGATCAGCGCTGATGACACCCGAACATGAAAACGTCCACAGTAGGCCGCCCGGCTTTAACTGATGAATGGCAAAGAGGTTGATGTCTTTATAGCCCCGTGCAGCGCGGTCAATCTGGCTGGCGTTGTGGGCGAATTTGGGCGGGTCTAGCACAATGGCATCAAAGGTCTGACCCGCATCCCGATACTGGCGCAAGGTGGCAAACACATCCCCCACTACAAAATCCTCATCATTCACCGCAAAGCCATTGAGCGCCACATTCTGCTTGGCAAGCTCCAGAGCGCCCTCCGATGAATCAAGCGAAATGACCCGTTGCGCTCCCCCCGCCAAGCCTGCCACTGTGAAGCCGCCCGTATAACTAAAGGCATTCAGGACAACCTCAGCGGGATGCGTTTGCAGTGTATGGTATAAATCAGCCCGATTGTCGCGCTGGTCAAGATAGAAACCCGTCTTTTGCCCTGTCTTAATGTCAACAAGCAAGCGCCAGCCGTGTTCGGTGATTTCGATGCTATCTGGTGGCTCCTCACCCCACAGCACCCCCGTGACTTCGGACAGACCCTCTTTGCTGCGGACATCAACATCACTGCGTTCATAAATGCCGCGGGGCTGAAGTTCCTCTGCCAGCAATGCCGCCAACATCTGCTTGCGTTGGTCGATGCCAAGTGTCAACGCCTGTAGCACCAACCACTCCCCATAGCGATCCACAATCAGGCCGGGCAGGTAGTCATTCTCGGCATTAATTAAACGGCAGACGGGCTGCCCACCGCGTGCGTGGATGGCTTGGCGGATGCGCCCCAGCCAAAAGTCGCGGTTGATATTCTCATCCTGCCATGACAGCACCCGTATCGCAATTTGTGAATTGGGATTCCAATAGCCCCGTGCCGCAAACTGGCCTTCAGGGGTTAGAACTTGGAGGATGTCACCTGCTTCTGGCGAACCCTTAATTGACTTGATAGCCCCTGAAAAAAACCAAGGGTGCCGCCGTCCGATGCTCTTGGCGGCTTTTTCATGCAGCGTAATTCTTGCGCTCATACTGTTTCTTGTCCACTTTCAATCAGGTGTAGCAATCCAGCTTCATCTAAAATCGGGATATTGAGGCTTTGGGCCTTGGTCAGCTTGCTACCTGCCGCCTCACCCGCCACCACATAATGCGTTTTCTTGCTGACGCTCCCCGTCACCTTGCCGCCATGTTGCACAATCAAGGCTGAGGCGTCATCACGGCTGAGAGTCGGCAGGGTACCCGTCAATACAAAGGTCAAGCCGGCTAATGAATCACCCATCGGCTCGACCTTCTCGCCCTGCATGTTAACGCCCACCGCCCTGAGCTTATCCAGCAGGTGGCGGTTGCGTGGCACGGCAAACCAATCCACAATGGCCTGCGCCATAATCGGGCCAATCCCATCAATTTGGGTCAATTCCTCAAGACTGGTTTGGGCTAAGACATCGAGGTGGTGGTAATGGTTGACCAACAACTCGGCGGTTGTCCAGCCCACCCCGCGTATCCCTAATGCCCCTATCAAACGGGCCAAGGGGCGTTGCTTGGCGGTCTCGATACTCGCCAGTAGGTTCTCAGCCTTCTTTTCGGCAAAGCCCTCCAGATTGAGCAGGTCATCTAGTTTAAGGCTGAACAAGTCGGCCTCATCCTGTATCAAGCCCTCGCCCAACAACTGACGCACCCCGCGCTCGCCCAATCCGACAATATCCAGCGCCCCGCGTGAGACAAAGAACTCGATATTGCGGGCCACGCGCTCTGGGCAGGCCGAATTGGTGCAATAATAGGCCACCTCGCCTTCATCCTGCCGCACCTCGGATTGGCATACTGGACAGGTCGCGGGCGGGGTTATCATCTCCTCATCGCCTGTCCGTGAGCCAAGCACTGGCCCCACCACATAGGGGATGACATCACCCGACCGCTTGACAATCACGCGGTCGCCAATCCGTATATCCTTCTCAGTGATGAGGTCGTAATTGTGCAGGCTGGCCTGCTTGACCGTCACCCCGCCTAAGAAGACGGGTTCAAGGAGTGCGGTTGGTGTCAAGACTCCCGTCCGCCCCACATTGGCTTCGACACCCAATAGGGTGGTGATGGCCTCCTGCGAGGGGAATTTATAGGCAATGGCCCCGCGTGGGTCTTTGCCAACCACGCCTAACTCACTCTGAATAGCCGTACTATTGACTTTTACCACCAACCCATCAATCTCATAGGGCATACTATCGCGGTTAAAGCCCTTGAGATACTCGACCATCGCCTCGAAGTCAGTAAAGTGCCGCGCATGGTCGCCCACCAAAAAGCCCCATGCCTTGAGCCGTTGCAGGGTCTCCCATTGGCTAGGCGGCAGGCCACCTTCGGCATCAATAATGGCATAAACAAAGGCCGTCAAGGGGCGCGAGGCCGTTACCCGCGAGTCCTTTTGCTTGAGGGTACCCGATGCCGTGTTGCGGGCGTTGACATAGGTCGGGAGGCCCATCTCGACTTGGCGTTGATTGACCAGTTGAAAATCAGCCTTGAGGAATAGCACCTCGCCGCGCACCACCAATCGCGTGGGATACCCTTCACCCTGCAAACGCAACGGAATAGTGCGGATGGTGCGGACATTGGTCGTCACATCATCACCCATGTCACCATTACCCCGTGTCGCCGCCCGCACCAGCACCCCATCTTCATAGGTCAACACAATGGTCAGACCGTCGAATTTGGGTTCAACCACATAATCGAGTTGGGTATCAGCCGTTAATAGCTTGCTGACGCGCTCTCGCCACGCAAAGACCTCCTCGATATTGAGGGCGTTGCCGAGGCTCAGAATCGGGGCCGCGTGTTGCACCTTGGGTAAGTCTTCGCTGGTATCACTCCCCACCCGCTGAGTGGGCGAGTCAGGCGTAATCAGTTCAGGATGGGCTGCCTCAAGGTCGAGGAGTTCGCGTAGCAGGCGATCATACTCCCCATCGGTGATAATCGGCAAATTTAAGACATGGTAGCGATAGTTATGGTCGTGAATTTGTGCGCGGAGTTCCGCAGCATGGGCGGCAATGTCGCTCATTCAGCCACAGTCCCTAGATATTCGCGTGCAGCCCACCCAAGACGGCTCGGCACGGTAATCCCTTCAATCTTACAAAACTCAATGGGGATGCCGTCAACGCCCGTTGTTGTCTGCGGGCCATCCACAATCCGCATCCGTTCCCCTTCGGCAGCCTGCCCTTGAATGGGGTCATTCTGGCTTGGGCCTGTCCGAATCAACAAGGGCAATCCTCCTGTGCCAATCACCTCAACTTCTTGGTTGAGCGGGCAACCTGTTGTCACTCCCGGTAGTGATGTCTCTGTCGGCGCGGCAAATGGCACCGCCGTCGGAGCCACAATCGCTACCGTCGGAATACCGCCCGGCGTGACAAAGGCGGTTGGATTAGCGCTGGCCCCGCCCGTGTTGATATTGGGTTGCAGGGCATTGGTGACCACAATCACCTGTGGTGTCTGGTCACCGGGAATCAAGCCCTGTCCGATATTCAGCACCGCATAGAGTAGGCCAAATGCTCCCGCCCCTGCTGCCACAATCAAAATCAGCAACGACCACCACGGCAAATACAAGCCGCTATCGCTCTTGCTGGGGCGGCGTGGTGGGGCCGCTTGTACCCGCGGCGGAGGTGGGGCAACCGGAGCCGAATGCATGCGCGGTTGTTGCGGCGGCTCCTGATAGGGCTGTTGTGTCCAGCGCTGTTGTGGGGGTTGCTGCTGCGATGGCGGCACAGGTGGCGGCGGTGGGGGTGTCATCGGGCGCGGCTGACCCTCATAGCCCCGACGTGGCAACTCACGCGGGCGGCGCTGTATCGGCGTTTGTTCGCCTCCAACCGTTGAATCGTCTGCTGCGGGTGGGTGTTGTTCGTCACTCATCAAATGTCTTCCTCTGATTAGTCCATGCCAACAAGCGCTCGGTTGACCACGTATTGATGACCGTTTCGGCCTCTATCCACCCCCGTCGAGCCGTTGCAACGCCAAAATGCAGTAGGTCGAGGTTGTCGCTATGGTGGGCGTCGGAATCAATGGCAATCTTGATCCCCAATTCTTGGGCACGGCGGGCCAATACATCGTCAAGGTCGAGGCGGCGCGGGTTGGCGTTAATCTCTAAAGCAGTATCATGTTCCTTGGCGGCGGCAAACACCGCATCCATATCCAAATCGGCAGGCTCACGCTCTGGTATCAATTGACCGCGAGGGTGTCCAATGATGTCTACATGCGGGTTATGGATGGCATTCAACACCCGTTGGGTAATCTGTTCACGCGGTTGCCCTAACGAGAAATGCAGGGAGGCGACCACCACATCTAATTGCGCCAAAATATCATCCGGCAAATCCATCGTTCCATCGGCGCGAATATCCATCTCCACCCCATGCAGCACACGGAAATCTGGCCCCATCTCAGCATCAACAGCCCTTATCTCATGTTGTTGTTCCAATAGGCGCTCGGCGGTTAATCCGCCCGCAATGGCTGAGAGTTGCGAGTGGTCGGTTATCACAATATGGGTCAGGCCGCGTGACTTGGCGGCTTGGGCCATTTCACGGATGGAGAGCTTGCCGTCGCTCCATGTCGTGTGCATGTGCAAATCACCGCGTATGTCTTCCAAGCGGATGAGATGGGGCAGTCGCCCTGCTTGGGCCGCTTCCATCTCGCCACGGTCTTCGCGCAGTTCGGGTGCAATCCAAGGCAAGCCCAGTTGAGCATAGACCGCTTCTTCCGTTTCGCACAGAATTTCGGGGCCGCCATCAGTCGGCGTGAAGGCATGCTCATTGAGGCTGAGGCCCTGCTTGAGCGCCAACTCGCGCATTCGGATATTGTGTTGTTGCGAGCCTGTGAAATAAGAGAGGGCTGTGCCATAACGGGCGGGTTCCAACACGCGCACATCGACCTGAAGCCCTTGCACCAACTCCACCGAACTCTTGGTCGGGCCATGGCCGAGTACCCTTGCCACATCAGGACGAGTCACAAAGGCATCCATAATCGGGGGTGCATCAGCAGAGGCTATCAATATATCAATATCGCCAATCGTGGCTCGTCGTCTTCGCAGACTGCCCGCCACATCCCCCTTAATCGCTTGGGGCAGTTTGAGCAAGTCATCCAGTATGCCCATTGCCAAGGGGTAGGCAATCCCTATCGACACACGGTCAGTGCGGCGGGCAAGGGCCTCAATGCCTTGGATGATTTTCTGTTCACTCTTGGCCCCCATGCCACTAAGAGCCTGCAACTTGCCTTCACGGGCGGCGGTCTCCAATTGGGCAACAGTGGTAATGCCGAGATTGTCCCAAAAAAGTTTGGCCTTCTTTGGCCCCACGCCGTTAATCCGTAAGACCTCGACCAGACTCAGCGGCACCTCGGCAGTCAGCCGCGCATAAAACTCTAGCTTGCCCGTCGTCAGCATTTCCTTGATTTTAGCGGCAATCGTCGCACCAATATCGGGTAGGTCAGTCAGCGTACCCTCTTCGTAGATAGCGAAAATATCCCGCGCTAAATCACGCACGGTCTGGGCCGCGTTGCGGTACGAATTGACCCGAAAGACATTCTCGCCCTTAATCTGCAAGAGGTCAGCAATATTGTCGAAAATATCCGCAATTTCACGGTTGGTTAGGCGTGCCATAGTCACCCTTTGGTCATTGAATTGTACCGCTTCAAAGTATACCATAGCGGGGAAAGGAGCGCGTTATGCGACGATTATTCATGGCTTGGGCGGTGGTTTTCCTGTGGGCGGCACCTGTATGGGGGCAAGCAGATGAGCCACCCCTTATCACGGCTGAAAACATCCATCACCTGCACTCGGTTCAACAGGTGGATTTTGCCGATTTACCTGCTGAAATTGTACCCGCTTCGGGATTGTTTGCGGTCGATGCCGACGCCAGCCATCTGGTAACGCTTGGCAACCTCGCCAATGACCCACCCCTCAGCCAAGCGATTTTGTGGGTCGATGGAGCTATCAATGCCATCAACCGTATTGATGATAGCAGCCTCATGCGCTTTCTCTCCGACGATGGCAATTGTCTCTATGTGGGCTATCGCGGTTACTATGCCGTCTATCAATTTGACCCTACTAGCCCCAATGCCATAGAAGCCTACCGCAGTTCCTACTTTGGCGATGATGTCAGCATCCTCAATCTCTGGGGCGATACGGCATCGTGCGGTCTTGACCTCTACGCCGAAATCGTGCGCGATGATGGTACCCAATCGGTCATTGGCCCCGATGGTGCGGTACTTTATCCTGACCTGTTTGGGCAAGAGGCCGCCGCCCGTATTGGTCGCATCCCGCCGCCCTTAGCCCTCACCGTCGATTTTGACGGCAACCTTTACCGCTGGGATATGCAAATACATGAGGTAACCGCCACCGTCGAACTGGGCGACCTCGGCATGTTCGGCTCATCCAACCCTAGCGGCTCGCACTACGTTTGGCTGCAAACCGACTATTCCGGCCTTCAATTGGTAGACTTTGCGGCGGGTACCACCCGCTTGATTGCCGAACTGGATGCCACCTATATCTCCCATATCAAATTGACTCATCAGGCTGATGTTATTCTCGGCGTTGATCCCCGCGACCAACCCGGCACCATCAGCGCATGGCTGGTCGAAACAGGTGAGCGCCTTGAGTTAGGGGCCTTTCGCACTTGTGAACGTGTACAGCCCGACCTTGTGCAACTCACCACTGACGGCACGACCTTGGTCATTGGCTGCGATACGGGCCTAGATTTGTGGCAGGCAGGCTAATCGACTTCCAGTTGTTGGCAAACCCGCTGGGAAATTGTGTCGAGTTGCTGAAATTCAGTGGCATTGAGAACAGTCCAAACACCATAAAATAGGGCGTCGGTTTCATCTTCTGAGGCTTGGCGAATCGCTGCACCATTAGCGGTCAGTTGGTAGGTCTCCCCGCTGGATGTGACCCATCCACGCCCCGCCAACTCCGCCAAGTAGCTTGTGTAGTCATGGTAACCGCGTGTCGGACGGGCGTTGAGGCGATGCTCGGCGATGGTAGCGGCGGTGTTGGCTTCACCACGCCAGATAACGGTCAGCGCTTCCCATGCTGGCCCTGTTACCCCATAGCGCTGCCATGTCTGACGGTGAGCGTCACAGCGAAACGCCGCTAGATTCGCCACATAGTCCGTAATATCACTCAAAACAGAATCGACTTGACCGTTCACAACCTGCCGCTGCATACCATAGAGCGCAAGGTCAGTAACCGTTTGAGTGGTCAGAATTGCGTGGTCAAGGCGTTTGAGCAATCCCGCAAGGGTCTCTAAATCAGCAGGGTCGAGTTTGACCTCCGCCTCATGCAACGCCCCCTTAACCGCATCAAAAATGGTGATGAGTGCTTGATGGCCTTGCTTGGTCAGGTGATACGTCTCTCCATCTGGACTAGACAAAAACCCATGCGTAGCTAACTGCGCGAACCCATCGGCAAAGGGTTGGGGTGCATAATAGGGGAGATGCTCACAGAGGCGCACGGCTGAAATCGGCTGCATTTGGTAAGCATGGAGCAATAGTCCCAAACGCACCCCCGCCAAGTGGGTTGACTCCATCGCTTGGCGAAAAGCATCCATATAATAAGGAGCAGGGGCAGCATTGAGGGCCTCAATATGAGGCCAAACGTCGGTGAGTGTTAGCATGGGTGTATCTCCTCTTTCGGAGGAAGTAGCTTAGTCAGAGGCGGCGGGTTCAATGGGGGGTGCTAACAGCTTCGGCAGGTCATCCAAGATAGCGTACATGCCCTCCAGTTGAATGCGGGCATGATGCGCCCAGCGTGAGTCAGGGTCTAGTCGAATAAACATAGCAAGGTCTTGGGCGGAGGCATAATAATCCCCCGCCCGATAGAAAGCCATCCCCCGATAGAACAGCGCCAGATAGTAAGTCGGCACCTGCTCCAATAACTCCGTGAAATCGGTGATGGCCCCCACCCAATTATCCAACTCGCGCCAGCGCAACACCCCTCGACTCACACGGGCATTGATATGTCGCTCATTCAGATGTAACACGCGACTAAAGGCCCGCTCTGCCGCCCCAAAATTGCGTGGGTTACGGGTTCGCAGGCCGATATAACGCTGAAAAATGCCTCGATTATAGACCAAGCGCGTCCATAACCGTTTCAAGATGTTCACCGACGTTCAATGACCTCTAAACCGCCCATATAGGGTTGCAACACTGTGGGGATGCGAATGCAGCCATCGGCGGTTTGATAGTTTTCCATAATGGCAATCAGGGTACGCGGAATGCCCAAGCCTGACCCGTTCAACATATGCACAAAACGGTTGGTCTCCCCGTCGCGGTATTTGATGTTGGCACGGCGGGCTTGGAAGTCCTCGGTATTGCTGCACGATGACACTTCCAGCCATTCTTGGGTGCCGGGCGACCACATCTCAACATCATACTTCTTGGTGGCGGTGAAGCCCAAGTCACCCGTCACAATCTCCAAGCGGCGGTACGGAATTTCCAAGGCGGCGCATAGGCTTTCGGCAATCTCTGTCATGGCCTCTAGTGTAGCATAGCTATCGCCGGGTCTGGTGAATTGGAACATCTCGACTTTTTCAAATTGATGCACGCGCTTGATACCGCGTACATCCCGCCCTGCGCTCATCTTTTCTTGGCGGAAGCAAGGGGTATGCGCCACAAACTTCATCGGCAAGTCATCCCCGTTCAAGACCTCCCCGCCCAGCATATTGGCAATGGCGACCTCGGCGGTGGGTAGCATATAGTTACCCGTCTCAATCTGATAGCTAGTATCAATGAACTTGGGGAATTGACCCGACCCATACATCGCTTCTGGCTTGACCATTAATGGCACATACATCTCTTGGAAGCCATGCTTCAGCGAGAGTTGGTCGAGCAAGAAGTTAATCAAGGCACGTTGGAGCGCCGCCCCCATGCCAGCCAAGATATAGAAGCGTGTACCACCGAGCTTCACACCCCGCTCAAGGTCAATCAGGCCCAACTCCACACCAATCTCCCAATGGGGTTTCGGCTCAAAATCAAAGCTGGGGATGGTACCATGCACGGGATGGGCGATATTGGCCTCGTCACTCTCGGCAACGGGCACGCTCTCATGGGGCAGATTGGGTACCCACAACATCAACTCATTGCGGGCTTCATCAACCTCGCGCACCTGCTCATCAAGTACACCAACCTTGTCGCTGAGGCCCTTCATCTGCTCAAACAAGGCGTTGAAGGCATCGCTTAGGGCGGCTTCATCCGCAGCACCATCAGCGGCGGGTGGGGCATCAAAGAGCGCGATAGCCTGTTCATAGCTACCCGCTTCGACGGCTTGGAATACTGCCTGCGCCGTTGCCAGCTTTTGCGCCACACTCAACTGCTTGTTGCCCCGCAATTGACCAATCGGCTTGTTGAGTTTGTTACGGGCTGCTTTGAGGGCCTCCACCTCGGTCAGCAAAGCACGCCGTTGCACATCCAACTCCAAAATCTTGTCGATACGGGCCACCGCTTCGGGGTCATTCAATTTGTGCAGTTGGGCCTTGACCCATTCGGGCTTCTCACGGATGAGATTAATATCGAGCATGGTCTTGCGAATCCTCCTCGGTTGGTAAGGGTCGGGTGAAGTCTTGGTAGAGGCGAATGGCGGCGAGAATGAGGCCAACGACAATCACCGCATAAACGAGTAAATCAAAGACTGTTCGTGAATCCATGTGCTTTATCCCTAGAAAACAAAAAGCCCCATCAACGCGCAGGACGAGGGACTTGAGGTCGTGGTGCCACCCGGCTTTGCTGCAATGTCGCCATCACAGCCTCGGTGAGTCGAGGACTCGGCGCGGTAACGGGCGCATCCCGGCAACACTCATCGTGTGCGACCTAATCAGGAGTGGAAGCCTGCAACTCTGCCCACCGTCTCGCACCCACCGACGGCTCTCTGTAGGGGTTTCGCAGGGTTAGCTCCCTCGGAGTCATTTGTCTATCGTGGTACCATTAAGCATAGAAGTATCACAGGAGCCTGTCAAGAGTGTTGGTCAAAATTGCTGACCTGCGCCCCAATAACTGGTATATCAACCGCGCCAAGCTGGAAGCGGTGCGTCAGGCATGGGCGACAGGTATACATGCTACCTTGCCGCCCGTGCTGATCACCCAAATCGACGGCGCATACAGCCTAATTGATGGACATAGCCGTGCCTTTGCCGCATGGGAGCAGGGTCTATCTCATATCGACGCCACCCTGCAACCTCTGGCGGCAATTGAGGGCCTGACCGCCTTGTATATCCACATTCACCAAGCGGGACCAGCACGCGGTATCCGCCATGTGTGGGATTTAGCCGACCACATCGTAGACCCCATCGAGCATAAACGCTTATGGGTGGGGTATTGCGAGACGTGGATTAAAACTTATCTTGAAGAAGGGCCTTAATAGTCCAGCTAAAGCCTCAACTGAAAGACGCAACCACTGCCAGAATTAACCCAATGACCGAACTCAGAATAGCCAAGTTGGAAAACGGCTGTATATCTGTCTCCATCAGGGTCAGTTGTGAATCAATCTGTTTGGGGTCAATCTTGCCGTAGCGATGTCGATAGATCCAACCAATCGGGAGTTTCATAATCGGCATGACTCCGACCGCCCAAATCCCATAGCCCACACCAAGTACCACGAATAGCGGAAAATCAGGGTCTTTCAACAGAGGCAGCAGCGTGAACGCAATAAGAATTGTCCAAATAAACATCAGCAAGGTTTTGACATAACGCAACATCAGCCGCCTCAAATAAAGAATACTGCGGGTGATTGCCATTTCGGTAATTGCCACCTCTTGCACCAGTGACCGATCAATCGAGCGGGCAATCCCCAAGGCCGCATTGAAATGAGCGACTTTGTGTTTATCGGCTTCCGTCGCAACTTCCGGCATAACCCCGATAGCATCCAGATAATCAAGATGGCGCGAGGCGGGGATAATGTCACCTTGGGTGTTTTCAATCAAGGTATCAAAGTATTCATGCCGCCGTTCTTCGCTGAAAGGCAACATAAAATCCATGTGATTCGGCATGTACTGATAGCGCATCACTTCACGTTTAACATGCTCCGACTCATCCATGGAGAAAGCCACGCCTGTTAACGCAAAAGTCGGATTAACAAGGGTATTGGGGAAGTCAGGGGCGTAAATGGTGTAATAAAAATGAACAAGGTCTTTGAGCAGCAGATAGAGACCATAGAGCGGAATAATGAGTGACAGCGCCAATGGGTAAAGGACAGTGACGTAGAGCAAAATGGTTAACAAAGTACCACCCAATGACCCATCTAAAGCGGGGAATTGGTTGGTATCTTGTGCCAATAACAAGCTGATGATGCTATCAATGGCATCCTTAAAAAATACAGGTATCAGCAGCAACAAACCTGCACCACTGATAAAGGCAATACCTATACGATGTAGGGTCGAAAGCCGCACCTCACAACGTTGCAAATAGGCTCGCATTGCATTGCGTTCTTGGTCTGAATATGTTTGCATTTTTCGAATGTTCTTGAAAAGTTAATGGGGAAGTAAAACGACCCCGTGGAGAATGGAAGGAAGAACGAAAGGAGGAGAGGGAGGGGGTGTTGAAGGGATGATGTGGAAAGAGAGTGTGTGAGCGGTTGGCAATGACCTACTCTCCCACGACGTCGCCGTCGCAGTACCATCGGCGCTGACGGGCTTAACGACTGGGTTCGGGATGGGACCAGGTGGACCCCCGTCGCTCATATCACCAACATCGCCCGTGTTCTCTCTCTCACACTTCGCGCTTCGACTTATCCCCCACTCCTCCCCCGGTTCAGCCTTGCAGCCTCACATCGGGGTCGGGTAGGTTGTCACCTTGTATACTCTGTTTATCTGGGTCTACTCACTCACAGACCACCCAATTTCTCTCGACCACTGCTCCCCTTCTGCTCACACTTCCATGTAACAGCTCGGAAAGCCCTCGACCCTTAGTATCGGTTTGCTCCATCCATTACTGAACTTCCACATCCGACCTATCTAGCTGGTCGTCTCCCAGCGGTCTTACCTGTTTCCAGTCAGATATCTCATCTTGGGGTCAGTTTCCCACTTAGATGCTTTCAGCGGTTCTCTGCTCCGAAGGTGGCTACCCGGCCATGCCGTTGGCACGACAACCGGCACACCAGCGCTTCGTCCATCCCGGTCCTCTCGTACTAGGGACAGCTCCCCTCAAATATCTTACGCCCACAGTAGATAGAGACCGACCTGTCTCACGACGGTCTGAACCCAGCTCACGTACCGCTTTAATGGGCGAACAGCCCAACCCTTGGGACCTGATCCAGCCCCAGGATGCGATGAGCCGACATCGAGGTGCCGAGCCTTGCCGTCGATGTGAACTCTTGGGCAAGACTAGCCTGTTATCCCCGGGGTAGCTTTTATCCGGTAAGCCACGGCCCTTCCACTCAGCGCCGTGGGATCACTATGCCCGACTTTCGTCTCTGCTCGAGGTGTCTCTCTCGCAGTCAAGCTGGCTTGTGCCATTACACTCTTCGATGGGTTTCCATTCCATCTGAGCCAACCTTTGGGCGCCTCCGCTACTCTTTAGGAGGCGACCGCCCCAGTCAAACTGCCCACCTGCCACTGTTCCCATGCCGGCTTCACGGACACAGGTTAGGGTCAAAGCATCATCAGGCTGGTATTTCACCATTGGCTCCACCTAAGCTAGCGCTCAAGCTTCCTCGCCTCCCAGCTATCCTACACAGACCATGCCCTAACGCAATAGCAAGCTACAGTCAAGCTCCACGGGGTCTTTTTGTCTTACTGCGGGTAACGCGCATCTTTACACGTCCTTCAATTTCACCGGGTCCTTCGTTGAGACAGTGCCCTGATCGTTACACCTTTCGTGCGGGTCGGAACTTACCCGACAAGGAATTTCGCTACCTTAGGACGGTTATAGTTACCGCCGCCGTTCACCGGGGCTTCAATTCAGAGCTTCATCTTTCGACTTACCCCTCCTCTTAACCTTCCGGCACTGGGCAGGTGTCAGCCCCTATACGTCCGCTTGCGCGTTCGCAGAGACCTGTGTTTTTGTTAAACAGTCGCCAGGGCCTTTTCACTGCGGCCTATCGCTAGGCGCTCCTTCTCCCGAAGTTACGGAGCATTTTTGCCTAATTCCTTAACGAAGGTTCTCCCGTTCGCCTGTGGATACTCACCTCGTCTACCTGTGTCGGTTTGCGGTACGGGCGGCTAGCTTCTTCGCCAGTGCGCTTTTCTTGGAGCTTGGACTCATCCACTTCTGGCCCGGAGGCCCGGCTTCACGGCTCTTAACCGCTTACCACCCCATTCCATATAAGGGCTGGATTATCCCCGCTCGTCTCGCCTGTGCTCCACTAGCCGGTACGGGAATATTCACCCGTTGTCCATCACCTACGCCTCTCGGCCTCGGCTTAGGCCCGACTAACCCGACGCGGACTGACCTTCCGTCGGAAACCTTAGACTTGCGGCGAACAAGGTTCTCACTTGTTTCTCGTTACTCATGCCACCATTCTCACTCGTAGCCGCTCCACAAAACCTTCCAGTTCCGCTTCTTCGCAACTACGACGCTCCCCTACCACATACCTTTACGGCACATCCCGCGCTTCGGTGCTAGGCTTGAGCCCCGTTACATTTTCCGCGCAAGTGCGTTTGACCAGTGAGCTATTACGCACTCTTTAAAGGGTGGCTGCTTCTAAGCCAACCTCCTGGTTGTCTACACACACTCACCTCGTTTCCCACTTAGCCTAGTCTTGGGGACCTTAGCGGCAGGTCTGGGTTGTTTCCCTCTCGACAACGAAACTCATCTCCCGCTGTCCAACTGCATGGCTCCCCTGCTGGCATTCGGAGTTTGATTGAGTTTGGTAACCTTGCGGCCCCTAGCTCATTCAGTGCTCTACCTCCAGCAGTTTCCACCACACGCTAGCCCTAAAGCTATTTCGGGGAGAACAAGCTATCTCCAAGTTCGTTTGGCATTTCACCCCTACCCACAGGTCATCCAAAACTTTTGCAACAGTTACTGGTTCGGTCCTCCACGAAGGATTAGCTTCGCTTCAACCTGCCCATGGGTAGCTCACCTGGTTTCGTGTCTAATGATTGCAACTATCCGCCCTTTTCAGACTCGCTTTCGCTTCGCCTTCGGGTGTTGCTCCCTTAAGCTCGCTACAACCATTAACTCGGTGGCTCATTCTCCAAAAGGCACGCCATCACATCCCTAAGAATGCTTTGACTGCTTGTAAGCATACGGTTTCAGGTTCTCTTTCACTCCCCTCACCGGGGTTCTTTTCACCTTTCCCTCACGGTACTGCTCCGCTATCGGTCATCGTGTGTATTTAGCCTTGGAGAGTGGACTCCCCCGCTTCCCACCGGATTAGCGTGCCCGGCGGTACTCAGGCTACACACCCCTCCGCTTCGCATTTCACCTACGGGACTTTCACCCCCTCCGGTCGGCTTTTCCAAAACCGTTCGGTTATGCTCCACTTCGCTTCGGTGTGGCCTACAACCCCGACTTGCGTCGGTTTGGGCTTTTCCGCTTTCGCTCGCCACTACTCGCGGAATCCTTTCTTTTCCTCGGGGTACTTAGATGTTTCAGTTCCCCCGGTTCCCCACCCATATCTATGTGTTCAATATGGGTTACGTGGGCATGCCCCCACGTGGGTTTCCCCATTCGGACATCCCCGGCTACTCACGGTTACACACACCTCACCGGGGCTTTTCGCAGTGTATCACGTCCTTCTTCGGCACACGATGCCAAGGCATCCTCCGTACGCCCTTACTTACTTTCTCGCCCTGCATTTTCATGTCAGTGCGCTTCTGTTCGCAGTGATCCAGAGAAATTGTTTGGCCTGCTCGTTTTCCCTACAGAGTATACAATTGTTAAGGTGCTTCCTTGCATCTGGTGTCGCTCACCAGTGGCTGTCAACAAAACGTTCCCGCCTTCCTGACACCCACTTCTTCACCACACCGTGGAGATAAGGGGGCTCGAACCCCTAACCTTCGCCTTGCAAAGGCGACGCTCTCCCAGTTGAGCTATATCCCCGCTTGGGAATGAAAGGACTCGAACCTTTGACCTCTCGCTTATCAGGCGAGTGCTCTAACCAACTGAGCTACATTCCCCCTTAGCTCCCCAAGCGTGATAACAAACACGTCCGTTCCTACTTCCTCAAAATACCTGCGTCTTTCTTCTCTTAGGGTAGGGCGCTTGCGCTTCCCTTATCCCTTCAGGGTTCCGGCTCGAAGCCTCTTACCCCTTCGCTTGGGTCTACCCCTTGCGAGGTCTACCTAAGTCTCTTAGAAAGGAGGTGATCCAGCCGCACCTTCCGGTACAGCTACCTTGTTACGACTTCGTCCCAGTCACCAGCCCTGCCCTCGGCGGCTGCTCCTTTTCAGTTCGCTCACCGACTTCAGGCATGACCAGCTCCCATGACGTGACGGGCGGTGTGTACAAGGCCCGGGAACGTATTCAACGCGGCGTGGCTGATCCGCGTTTACTAGCAACTCCGACTTCATGCAGGCGAGTTGCAGCCTGCAATCCGAACTACGACCGACTTTCTTGGATTCGCTCCACCTCTCGGTTTGGCTGCCTATTGTATCGGCCATTGTAGCGTGTGTGTAGCCCTAGACATAAAGGCCATGCTGACTTGACGTCATCCCCACCTTCCTCCCAGTTTCCCCGGGCAGTCGCTGTAGACACTTGTAACTACAGCCGAGGGTTGCGCTCGTTTTCGGACTTAACCGAACACCTCACGGCACGAGCTGACGACAGCCATGCAGCACCTGTCACGGCTCCCGAAGGTCGGTCACCTTTCGGCTCCCTACCACCGCGATGTCAAGCCTAGGTAAGGTTCTTCGCGTAGCCTCGAATTAAACCACACGCTCCGCTGCTTGTGCGGGCCCCCGTCAATTCCTTTGAGTTTTAGCCTTGCGGCCGTACTCCCCAGGCGGCAGACTTAGCGCGTTGGCTTCGACACCAGATACCTCTCGGTATCCAACATCTAGTCTGCATCGTTTACGGCGTGGACTACCGGGGTTTCTAATCCCGTTCGCTCCCCACGCTTTCGCACCTCAGCGTCAGTTTAAGCCCAGCAGATCGCCTTCGCCTCTGGTGTTCCTCCGGATCTCTACGCATTTCACCACTCCACCCGGAATTCCATCTGCCTCTACTTACCTCTAGTCCGACAGTCGGGTACGACCTCTCCCAGTTGAGCCAGGAGCTTTCACGCACCCCTTATCGCACCGCCTACGTGCGCTTTACGCCCAGTAAATCCGGATAACGCTCGCCTCCTACGTCTTACCGCGGCTGCTGGCACGTAGTTAGCCGAGACTTCTTCCTGTGGTACCGTCCTGCCTCTTCCCACAGAAAAGGAGTTTACGAGCCGAAACCCTTCATCCTCCACGCGGCGTTGCTGCCTCAGACTGGCGTCCATTGGGCAATATCCCTTACTGCTGCCTCCCGTAGGAGTCTGGCCCGTGTCTCAGTGCCAGTGTGGGGGGTCACCCTCTCAGGCCCCCTACCCGTCTTCGCCTTGGTAGGCCGTTACCCTACCAACTAGCTGATGGGCCGCAGCCCCCTCCTTTGCCGCTTCCAGCGCTTTCCTCGTCAGGCCTCTAACCCCAACGAGCTTACGCGGTATTAGCAACCCTTTCGGGTTGTTATCCCCCTGCAAAGGGCAGGTCAGCTACGTGTTACTCACCCGTCCGCCACTCTCATCTGTCCGAAAACAAATTCCCGTTCGACTTGCATGTATTAGGCACGCCGCCAGCGTTCATCCTGAGCCAGGATCAAACTCTCCATCCTGTTTTTTGCTCGCTTCACCAGCATCGCTGCCAGTGCTTTAGTCTCTTCTTACCGCAGGCGTTATCTCAATTCGGTATTTACGGTTGTGTTTCTTATCACGCTTCGGTTGTTAAGGTGCTTCCGTCTTCCAAACAAAAAACCGACTGTCTCTCCACAGTCGGCTCCCGATACCTGACCCACTACTCTTTCTCGTAGCTCAGTTTGCCTTGCCTCGGTTGCCGAACCGTTTGTCTTGCGTTCGCATTCAGTTTTTCGCCTTCCGACGTTGTTATCTTATCGCTGCCTTCGCAACGGTGTGTAGATAATAGCACGGCCTTCAGCCATTGGCAAGACCTTTTTTCAACTTCTTTTAAATTTGCCTTAAACTGGCTTATTTAAGGCTGAAACGGATACCATGCGGGGTCATAATCATTGGCAGAATTATCCGTCACTTGTCGGATGTCGCTTCCGGCAGAGTTGGTCAAGTAAATATCTTGGGTGCCATTGCGACGGGTGACAAAGGCAATATCAATGCCATTAGGTGACCACTGCGGTGTGGTATCTTCTTCGGGGTCGTTGGTCACCCGACGGATTACACTAAAACGAGCATCCGTCACGTTTGCGCCAAGCTCCAATAGAACAAGGTAAATCTCACGGTTACCATCTCGATCAGACATAAACGCGATTAGATTGCCAAACGGTCCCCACGACGGGAACATATGCTCGGCAACGTGGGAGGTCATACGCCGATAACCTAGCGTTTCAGTATCCACCATATAGAGTTCCCAGTCACCATCTCGATAGCTCATAAACATAATGTAAAGACCGTCCGGTGACCACGTTGGAGCAAGGTCATCCCCCCCACTCTCCGTAAGGCGCACGGTGGTTCCGGTGACAACATTGGTCTTGTAGATATCCCAGTTGTCATCGACATTGGAATGATAGGCTATCCATTCACCATCGGGTGACCAAACGGGGTTGGCCTCTGGATAGGCACGGTCGGTTAGGCGATGAGGGCTGGAACCATCAGAGCGCATAAGATAAATGTAAAACTCACCGTCGCGGTCAGAAGCAAAGGCAATCGTGTTGCCATCTGGTGACCATGAAGGCGAGCGATCGGTGGCGGGATTATCGGTCAGGCGTTGCTCACCAGCATCTCCCTGATAGACCACATAAATCTCGGCATTGCCATCACGGTCAGAAGTAAAAGCCATTAGCGGGTCGGCAGGTGGGACGGTTGCCGTTGCTGTGGGGCGGGCTATGGTTGCGGTGGGTGTTGGCGGAGCCGTGGTGGGTGTTGGCTCATTGGTCGGGGTGAGAGTCGGCTCCTCGGTTGGAACATCGGTGGGCGTAAGGGTTGGTTCGTCAGAGGGAACCAGCGTTGGGGTGACGGTTGAAGCAAGGGTCGCGGTTGGCTCCTCAGTTGGTGTCGATGTCGGTTCCTCCGTAGAAGTTGCAGTGGGTTCGAGAGTCGGCTCCTCGGTGGGGGTAAGGCTTGGCTCCAACGATGGCGCTTCGGTGGTTGTTGGTTCAGGGGTATCTGTGACTGCCTCGGTCGCGGAAATTACACTTGCGGTACCTGTCTGTTGAGCGCTGCGGGTTCCCAAGATGCCAATGGAATCGAAATTCGGTGTTTGGTCGGCACGGGTCGGCGTAGGTGACGCAGCACTGGCAGTCTGAGTCGCGGCGTTGGCCTGTGCAGAGGCAGTTTGGGTAATTTCAGCGACATGGGTCTCTGTAACAAGGCCAGAATCACCCAGTGTGACAGCCATTGAAGCGCGGGCGGTTAAGGTAGCTCCCACCGCCATTGAGACTTGGGTTTGGCGCACTACTTCGGTCTCAGTCGCCAGAAGCGCAGTATCAACCGTTGGTTCCGGCGTGTCTGTAGGAGATAGGGTTGGAGTCGATGATGGTTCAGGCGATGGAGTAGCTGTGGGTGGGACATCCGTTGCAGAAGGAGATAGAGCCACGCTGACATTGGATTCAGAGGTGGCAGTTGTCTCGGTGTCATCGTTCCCATTTTGGTTACTCAGCAGCAAAAAGAACATGACCCCGATGATACCCAGCAACACAATCAATGAAATCCATGCTATGGGCTGTTGATAGATGGGGCGTTGAGGAGGCGGCGCAGTAATTGTGGCTGACTTGGTTGGGATAGAACGAGTCGGCTTTAGACCCGACGCGGCTCGCTCGAAGTCTTGGGCAAAGGCGGTCATGGTTGGATAGCGAGCTTGGGGCTGTTTCGCCAAGGCCCTCAGCAACACATCAGAAATATCTTTGGGTAAATCACGCCGCACGACATGGGGCATCTCCGGCTCTTTTTCGAGATGCTGGTACATAAAGGCGTGGGTGGTATCACCTGTAAACGGCAATTGGCCCGTCAACACTTGGTAAACGACAATCGCCAGCGCATATTGGTCAGTGGCAGGCGACAATTGCTCTCCACGCCACTGTTCAGGAGCCATATAAGGAGGTGTCCCCACTGTTGCGCCCTGCTGAGTGATGAGGGTATCAGTGCCACTCAAAATCTTGGCGATGCCAAAGTCCACCAAAAAGGGGGTATCATGGGCATCAAACATAATGTTGGCAGGCTTAAGGTCACGGTGAACCACGCCAGAGAAGTGGGCATGGTCAAGTGCAGCCGAGAGTTTCTTTAGCAGGTCAACCACAGTCGGAAGGGAGAAATTCACGCCCGCCTTCAGACGATCCGCAAGGGTTCCCCCACTCAGCAAGGGCATGACAATATAAGTAGTGTTGCCTTCGGTGCCATAATCATGGATCGGAATAATGTTGGGATGCTGGAGCGCCGCAATGGTTTGGGCCTCACGGCGGAAGCGCATCGCAAAGTCAGGGTTAGCGCCCAAGGCCGAGGGCAAGACTTTGATGGCTACAATGCGATTTAAGCTGGTCTGATAGGCACGGTAGACCGCCCCCATCCCGCCAACACCAAGCAAGGCTTGTAATTGGTATTGACCTAAAGTCTTCCCACTGAGGTCTTGTGAATCCATTTGCGGCTCCGAAAGTGGCTAGAATATGCGGTCATTATAGCCCGTTCAAAAGTCTTGGCAAACTCTTAATCTGTCCAATTGGCTTGAAAGTCCAACCAATCTTGAGGGCTGGCTTCTTCATAAGAATATAAAGCGGCTCCGGTTATCATGCGCTTGCCAGCATCTCCGGCATCTTGGATACCTTGGCGTGTGCCATTGGTGGCAGTCGTCAGATTCTCGATGAGGGGGTCATGCAGGAAGCTTTCACCATGAACGGGTAAGGCAACAATCAGCTTGACATCAATATCTAGCAAGGCAACATCGCGGGCGTAGGTCTCGACTTGGTAAGCCACCCATGTCTCATAATCAGCAACGCTATCGAGACCACTAGGGAATGGGAAAATGACCATTTCATCGACCAAGGCGGCCAGCCGTTGTTTGTAGCGCGGGTTCCAACTGATGGACGGATTGCCCTCACCGCGTGGGACATCGGTATCGGTTGGGTTGTGGTCAGGTGGGGCGCTGATAGAGAGAATGTGGTCTTTGCCTGTAATCTCCCCTACAGCACGAATCAGACGCGCATAGGATTCGCTCCCATCAGCAATATCGAAACCGCGAATCTGCACGCCATCATAGCCCCAGTCATCAATCACAGTGCGGGCGTAGTTCACCAGCGAGGTCTCACTGATTTCGTTAGCATGGCGAGAGGGTTGATACCATATCCATGCCAAGACCTTGAGATTTGAGTCGGCGGCTTTGAGTTGAGCGCGGAAGGACTCGGCATAATCATGGGGGCGGTATTCACCGTCGAGACGCCATGCCCCGGTTGGCACATAAATCACATGAATTTTGCTGGCCTTCAGCTGGGCCACAAGGGTCTGGATTGCCTCATCGGATTGGGGGTTGAGCGTCCATGCTTCATCCAACCATGTGCGGTTATCGTTGGCCTTGGCGGTGATGTTAGACTCATCAATATTGGTCAAAATCTGGCGCACAATCAGGGCAATCGCAATAATACCCATTGCAGCGAATACGGCAATTAACCAATTCGGGAAGGACGGCGGACGACGGCGCACATGTCCATGGGGTGTTTTATTAGATGGTGGGTTAAAGCGTGAAGAAAAACGGGTTGCCATTTTAGGTTAAGCGCTCCCATAAGGGTGGCCCTAGTATCAACAGTCCAATAACTATTGATGTTACCACACCTAGCAAAACGGTGGCGGCAGCGACATCTTTACCAACCTTCGCCATTGGGTGAAACTCTGCACTAGCGAGGTTAATAGCGGCCTCCACTGCGGCATTGACAAACTCTGCCATCCAAACCATCGCTACAGTCAGGATAATAATCGCAAGGTCATGAGGTGGAATCGCTAACCAGAACGACACCGTAAAAACTGCCACACTCGCCACCGCTTGAATACGGGTGTTTTTTTGATAGCGCAGCATGTGGAGCCAGCCCGCCACTGCATAGCGTAGACTCGCCAAACGGTTAGCGCTGACTTGCAGGCTGTAATCTTCGGGGTTGATGGCAAGGGTAGCTTGGATGTCCTTGTGTATTAACCGCTTTGGCGGCGATTTCTTATCATCATCCATCATTAGTCATCCGGTGAGTGAATAAAATCCGGCACCGTAATTGGAATATCGAGGAGAGCCAGCAACTCAGCTTGCTTGGCCCACATGACCCGCTGACTCTCAGCGGTATCATGGTCATAGCCAACCAGATGCAAGATGCCATGTACCACCAACAAGCCAAATTCATGGGGCGGATGGTGATTGGCTGCCCCAGCTTGCGCGATGGTGTAGGCATAAGCCAATATCAAGTCGCCTAAATACGGCGGCTCGTCAATTTCAGGAGGTAAGGGTTCTGCTGCGAAGGACAAGACATCCGTTACCGCATCCACCCCGCGATGCTCGGCATTGAGTTCGCGCACAACCTCGTCCGGAGCGATGACAATGCTGAGGTCAGCCACTACACCAAGATGGGCTAAAGTGCGCTCGGCAACTGATACCAGTCCATCTAAGGCCGATAAGGGCATGGCCTCCATAATCTGCACCTGCTCATCAATTTGTAGCATTATTGGGTTCCTCGGTTTCTTCAGAACTGGACTGTTCAGCGGGCGGCTCATCTTGGGCTTGCTCGGTCATGTCGGGCGGTTCGGCATGATTTGATTTGTCGTCGTCCTCGATAGCGGCCTGCGGTGCCTCTGGTTCGGAGGCGGATGGGGTCTCAGGGCTAGGAACCTCGGCTTCCTCAGCAGGTGTGGGGATGACTGGTAATTGGGGCTGGGTGGTTGCCTTCAGTTGTGTGCCTTCTTGACCGGGGTATTTGATGCGAGTGTGATAAATACCCTGCAAAGTATCGACAAAGACTTCTCGAATAACTTTGAGGTCGTTAAGGGTCATATGGCTTTCATCCAACTGGCCCTCTTGCAAGACCTTCTCGAAAATCATGTTGACGACGCGGGCAACTTCTTCCTCGTTGCTAGGACGGATGCCCCGTGCTGCGCTTTCGATGCTATCCGCCAACATCAGAATAGCAGTTTCTTTGGTCTGGGGCGTGGGGCCGGGATACGTGTAATCGGCGGCGTTGACTTGGGTGGTATCACCGCCTGCCAATTCAAGGGCCTTATAATAAAAAAACGGACGGGTGGTGCCATGATGCTCACGGATGAAATCACGCAGGCGGCGCGGAAGTCGATAACGACGCGCCATGCGCTCGCCTTCGGTAACATGGCTAATCAGGATAGAGGCGCTACGCTTGGGGTCATCAATAAAATCGTGTGGATTGACGCCCTTCTGGTTTTCCACAAAGAAGTGGGGATTCAGCATCTTGCCAACATCATGATACATGGCAGCAACACGCACAAGGGTCGCATCGGCCCCGATACGCTCGGCGGCTAGTTCGCCCAAGTTGGCAACTTGAAGGCTGTGTTGGAAGGTGCCGGGAGCTTCACGCAGGAGACGCTGGAGTAAGGGTTGGTCGGGACGCATAAGGTCGATGAGGCGCAAGCTGGTTGGGAGATTAAGCAAGCTGCTGATGACGCCTAGCTCTACCAAGGCTACCCCAGCGGCAAAGAGACCTGATGTCAGTGCAATAAAAGCATCACCCACCAGCGCAACCCCGTCAGGAGCTTCGGTACCAACCAAGCCTGTGCCAATCACAGTGGCAGCATTGGCGAGGCCGATGACGAGACCAGCAAAGAAATAAGAAGTTTGGCGCTCATAGCGGCCCATTGCTAAGATTCCAACAAAGCCCCCTACCGCAATTTGAATGGCGAAGGCATTGGCGTCGTCCCGAATCATGTAGCCCACTAAGATAGCAAGGGCAGCAGTGGTGACGGTGGCAAAATGGGGGCCAATTAGGGTAACGAGCAATAGGGCAAGGGCGGCTCCGGGGAAGAGGTTAAACTGCTCGAATCCATCACCAAATAGACGTGCCCCCGCCAAAAATTCAAGGAACAAAAAGGCCACCAAGCCGAACATGGTATAGCCATTGGCAATAGTAGGATAGAACTTCACCAAATAGACCGTCATCACGATACTAGCGACCACCAATAGCACCAGCGAGCCAATCACGATGCGAAAAGTGTCTTCGGTCTTTTGGAGCAAGCCAAACTCACCCAAGGCCTCCATATCGACAGGGCGGATTTCTTGGCCTTTGGCAATAATCAGGGAGCCTTGTCGATAGCTGATTTCCTCAGAGACCACTGCGGCAGCAGCCACGTCTTGGGCCTCACGGGTGGCGTCTGCGTCAAATTCAATGGTGGGGACAATGAGTTGACTAGTGATTTCAATAATGATGGCTTTGTCGGCATCACTGAAGCTGGCCTCTACACGGGTGGGTAAGAGGCGGGCTTCGTCATCGACCTGATCAGCCGGAATGTCACGGCGCAGGGTACGCTCTAAGACCAAGATAATCTGGTCAGCCACACGACTCCAGCGTGCAGGACTGGCATCGCGCACACTCACCCATGTCGCTTCTGCAATGGGAGTGCGGGTTGTGATCGCTTGCAAATCGGCGAGCTTCTGGGTGGGGGTGGCATAAGGGTTATTGCGAACCAGATTGATGTATTCGATGATGTCGCTGGCCTTGGCAAGCTGCTGGGGGCCAACGTCTGGTATGTCCACGTAAATGGGGGCGGTTTGGGAACGGGCTTCGGCGCGTCTCTCTTCAGTGCGAACGGTACTGACGTAGGTGCGATTCTCTGGGGCAAAAATATCGGCAGGGGCAATATCACCTACCGCGAGTTGAAAGGTATTACCCGATGGGAAGATAGCATCAAAGGCAAGGGTCAGTGTCCCCAAAACGAGAAACAGGCCACCAATAACCCCCCATGCGATACGCTTGATATAGGTCGGTTGCTGCTGGTTATTCATGGTGTACTCCCTTGCCTTGAACCCTAGCTTAAGAGTTCGCGGACAACCTCATTGACAGTGCGGCCATCAGCTTGCCCTTGAACCTTGCCCATAATAACAGGCATGACTTTACCGAGTTCTTTGAGCGATGTCACGCCTGTTTCTGCAATGGCGGCTTGGGCAATGACCTTTACCTCATCACGACTGAGTTGCTTGGGTAGATAAGCCTCAATCATCCCCAATTCGCGGTGTTCTTGCTCGGCGTCTTCAGTACGACCCCCACTTTGAAAGGCCTCCATTGCTTCACGGCGGCGCTTGGCTTCTGCTGTCAACACTTTGAGAACACCCGCGTCGTCGAGTTCTTTGCGTTCATCAATCTCGACCTGTTTAATGGCAGCTTGCAGAGCGCGGAGAATATCGCGGCGCGGCAAGTCCTTGTCTTTCATCGCGGCTTTGAGGTCGTCATTTAGTTTAATTTTTAAGCTACTCATCAGCATACACTCCTTGATAGAGATAAGGGAATAAGCGCTAAGGGGTTGGGGATAGCTCAATGCTGGGCACCACAATGGTGGAAGGTGGCCCTAAGATAACCACATTATCAAAGGCAATGCTAATCGGGGCTGAAAAATCGCTGGAGGCGGTGTTGCCCACGAATAAGCCGATTTGCCCTTGTTGGTAATCATCATCCTCAAAGACATAGGTGGCCTCATTACCCTCAACACACCAACCCTGAAACTCGACCCACATGCTATTGCCACGGGTACCCTTTAAGCAGAAGACCAGCGGCTCCCCATTAACATAAAACCAAAATTTATTGTCTCGACCTACCACCCGAATCTCGTTCATAGCATCCAACGGCTCTTGAATCGAGTTATAGTTACCGGGGCGGATAAGGGTTGGGTATGGTGGCTCTTGCTCATCACTGGCGTGGGTGGTGGGAATCCATACACTAATGGTGATAACCGACACTCCAGTGGGGCTACTGTCATCGGGAACAGCTTTCACAAGGCTATAGTGACCATCCCCGCTAATTTGAAAGGCATAGTATTCTTTCTCATCTCGATAGCGGAAGATAATCCCATAGCGGTTATCATGGGCGATGTCGCTTTCAAGTTCAGTAGTGGTTACTCGAATGTCGAAGTCGCGGAATTTACGATTCAGCAAGGTATAAAAGCCGTCATCAGGAATAACCGACTCTTTAAGCGATAAGATAAGGCGGTTGTTGCCAGTTTCGTCGGTCTCTACCCGCGAGTAATCGGTCTCATAATCGCTTTTGCTCAACGACCACTCGTCATTGTATGCATCGAAGGTTGTAAGATAAATCAACTGTCCAGACGCGACATCGGGCAGGGGTAGCTCAATCGCATCGGTCAGGACAGCATAGACCAGACCTAATACGGTTAACGCGGCTACCGCAACCACCGCCACAAGATACAGCCACCATGCACGGCGTGGCTCCGTGCGCTGGATACGCTCGGCACCGAGGTTTAGGCGAAAATCAGGCTGGGTGAAGCGTACCAGTAACACCACCACGAGGACACCAATGATAACGGCAGCAGGCACCACATACAAAACGAGGCGGTCAATCACCCAAATGGTGAGACCGATAGCAACGAGCAGTGCCGCTAACAGGGCAATCATACCATTGCGCCCAGCGTGCCATGCGGGGGGCGTCTTGGCCCCAAGGGCGGCGGCACTCCACCAGAGACCATAGCCCACCAAGAACACCACGATGGCAATAGCTAACACAGGCAAGGAGGTAAAGGTCTCGCCTGTCCAATTCGCCAAGCCTTCTTTGAAGCGCTCGGTGTTGATGCCAAAAAGTTCGCGGCCAAATTCAATAGAAATCCGTGCGCCACCACCGACCATCAACAGCAGTCCCATAATGAAGAACAAGAACTGGATGAGGGCAATCAGGCGATTTTGCAAGGGTGTTGTTCGTCTTGATAAAACGCTGCTCATAAAAGTCCTCTGTGCTGTCTGGCTTCCATCACAGACAAGCTCGTCATCCTATGCGACGTGTAGTGTACCATGTCTGGCCCGTCCATATAGAGCGAATTGTACCACGTTAGGAAAGGGTGCTTAAGGCGCGGTCAGCTAAGAAGCCAAAACTCGTTTGTGTTCCAGCGCTGTCGATGGCGGCATAGAAGGCGGCTTGGGCGGCGGCGGTATTGCCTAACTTGAGCATGACCAGTCCATAATAATACTGGTTACGGGCATCGGTGGGGTCAGCATCACGGGCAAATTCGAGATAGGCCAAAGCAGTGCGAGAATTATCAAGGCGATGGTGGGCATAGCCCAAGCTAGCAGCAATATTAGGGTCATCAGGGAAGCGGTCATAGGCATCTTCGATATAAGCCATGCCTTGCTCCTCCAGCAGATAACCTGTATCAGCATAAAAAGCGGCGCGTAACCGCAGCCAGTCGATGTTGTCCTCATCAAGGCCGACAGTAATATCAAGCCATTGAGCAGTCTGGTCGTTGTTGCCTAATTGACGAAAGGTAGCGGCAATTTCCGCAGTGATGGCGGGGTTGGCTGCATCCAGAAAATGGGCTGACATAAAGGCATCGCCCGCCGCTTGATAGTCCTCTTCTAAGCGCCAATGCAAGCCGAGGAAATAGAACGGCAAGGCACCCGTTGGGTTCAAGCCGATAGCCGTCTCTAGATCGGAGAGGCCATTGCCCCCGCGCTGGTCGCGGATATAGCCACGATAGGTCAAGGACAACCAGTCTTGAGGATTGAGGTCGATGACTTGGCTATAGACATATTCAGCAAAAGCCCACTGGTCAGCGGATAGCAGGACAAAGCCCAATTGACGACATCGGCTCTCAGTATCGGCAATGGTCAACAGGGGCTGTGTGGCCCGCGCAATGGGGGCAAGTTGGGCATCACGCAGGGCTACATTCAAGTATTCATCGGCGGAGGCGGGTGATTCTATCGCTAGTAGTAAGCCCAATTGAAAATTGACTTGGGTATCAGAAGGGTCAAGAGCTACCAGATTTTGCAGGGATTGGCGTGCAGTCGCCCATTCTTGGCGATGGATGGCAGCGGCGGCCTGTTGACGCATAAGGCTGCTGTCCTGTGGATTGAGAATGGTCAGGGGGGCAGTTTCGCCGAGTTGGTAGCGTAGGGCGGCATAGGTTTGGCGCGTTTCGGCTGTCCAACCTTCAACATCAGCTTGGGCGTACAGATAAATAAGTGCATCACGGGGGGTGGTTGGAGATGTTGGGATGCGCTGCGGGGCTATGCGGTCTTTTGTGGTTGATCGAATCAACATCACCACCAGCAAGGCCACTGCTAAACGCGGAAGGTTGTGTAGCCAGAGGCGGATGGGCGGGATAGGCATGTTAGTTGTCAGGCTGGTCACCGTGTTTTTTGTTCTCAAGGTCAATCAGCAGCATCACCTCTTGGATGGTCGGGTCGATTGAGCCATCATCGTCAAGGTCAGGCAGTGGCGGTGGGGCGTCATCACGCAGGCCAAGGGCATAACCAACCTCACGCTCAATCTGATCAGTCGTGAAGGGTTTAATCAAGTAGCGGGCAATATCTTGGAGCTTACCCATCAGGCGGTTGGCAGGGTCACCAAAAGCCGAAATGACCACAATTTTTGGCATGGGGATCTGCTGATCTTCAGTGTAGGCCCGTATCTGCTCAAGAATTTTCCAGCCCTTGATGTCTGGCAATGCAATATCAAGCATAACCAAATCGGGGTGGAGGGTCATATAGGTATTGAGGCCTTTCTCGCCACGGGGTTCATGAAAGGCTGCAATGCCCATGCGCTCTAAGGTGGCCTGAATCACCTCTGCTAATTCAATTGTATCTTCAATAATCAGGACGGTATGCACTGCCAACTCCTTGCGATTTGGGGTTTGGGATAGATTATAGCATAGAAGATGGTGGAAGTCGTGCAGGGTGCATGGTATAATCGCCAATCAAATTCCGATTCGATTTTTTCAACGTCGAAACCTAGGTTGAATTTAAGGAAAACAAACAAACATGGACTTCTCATTAACAGAAGAACACCTTATGGCCCAACAAATGGTGCGGGATTTTGCCCATAATGAAATCTACCCCACCATCAAAGAATGGGACCGTAAACAACAACTAAACCCGATTGTGCTACCACGCATGGCAGAATTGGGTATTTTGGGGATTAACATTCCGGTTCGCTACGGCGGGCAAGGCTTCGATTACTTAACCCTTGCGCTGGTCTGTGAAGAATTGGAACGGGTCGATACCCCTTTGCGTGTGATTATGTCCGTCCATATGGGGCTAAACAGCATGTCGGTGCTGCAATGGGGTACGGAGGAGCAAAAACAACGCTTCTTGGTGCCGCAAGCCAAGGGCGAGAAGTATGCGGCGTTTGGTCTAACAGAGCCGAATGCAGGTAGCGATGTGGCGGCCATGAGTTCCACCGCCCGCCGTGAAGGGGATGTCTATATCCTCAATGGCGAGAAGATGTGGATTAGCTTGGCGACCAAGGCTCACCATATCCTTGTCTTTGCGAAGACCGACCCCCATGCCAACCCACCCCACAGTGGCATCACCGCCTTTATGATTACCGATGATATGAAGGGCGTCACCAGTGGTGATATTCATGACAAGCTGGGTGTCCGCGCTGGTTCAACGGGCTGGGTTGCCATGCAAGATGTGGAAGTGCCTGTTGAGAACCGTATCGGTGAAGAAGGTGAAGGCTTCTATATCGCTATGGCGGCGCTTGATAATGGGCGCTATACGGTTGGGGCTGGCGCAGTGGGTCTGATTCGGGCCTGCTTGGAAGACAGCATCAAGTATGCCCACAGCCGCGAGACCTTTGGCAAACCCATTGCCAAGCACCAATTGGTTCAACAAAAGATTGCTTTTATGCAACAGTGGTATGATGCCAGCAAGCTGCTCATCATGAAGGCGGGATGGCTCAAGAATATTGGGCAACGCAACACCCGCGAAACGAGCGTGGCGAAGTGGTATGCCACTGATATGAGTGTGCAAGCCGCCCTTGAAGCGATACAGATTCATGGGGCCTACGGCTTTAGTGATGAGTACGATGTTGAGCGCTATCTGCGGAATGGCAAGGGTGCGGTAATTTATGAAGGCACCAGCGAAATCCACCAGTTGATGCAGGCTGGCTATGCCCTTGGCTTCCGTGAAGATCGCCCCCTGCGCTGCGAATTACCCGCGTATGATCCTGAGTTTTGGCAAAATTAAAAAGGAGGTCTTTCTTTGCACGTAGTAGTCTTAACCAAAAGCACGCCGGATACGGCGGCAAAAGTGAGTGTCGAGGGCGGCACCGTCACATGGAAAGAGGCGATGGTTCTCAATCCTTGGGACGAGTATGCAGTTACTGAGGCCGTTCTATTGAAAGAAGCCCACAAGGTCAAGGCAACCGTCATGACCCTCGGCAAAGAGGAACATGGCGAAGCACTGAAACAAGGTATCGCTATTGGCTGTGACCAAGGGATCCGCATCTGGGATGATGGTCTCGAAGGCCATGACAGCCTGCTGTATGCGCGGTCAGTGGCCGCTGCGGTACAGAAGCTAGGGGATGCCAGTTTGGTGATTTTTGGTAAGGAATTCTCCGACACCAATACTGACCAGCATGTGTATCAGGTCGCCCGCAAGTTGGGGTGGACGGTCTTGGGGTCAGTCGCCAAGATTCTCGAAATCGACTTCGGGGCGGGTACCATCAAGGTTGAGCGTCTGCTGGAACAAGGCAAGCAAATCGTCACCAGCAAGCTGCCCGTGGTAATTGCGGTGCTGAAAGACATCAACGAACCCAAGTACCCTTCGTTCATCGGTATCCGTAAGGCTTCTAAAGCTGATATTCCGGTATGGGGCTTGGCGGATTTGGGCGTTGATGCAGGCAGCCTCAAGACTAAGGTCACGGCGCTGGCCGAGCCACCCAAGCGTGAGGGTGAAGTTGAAATGATTACAGGCGACTCCGCCGCGCAAATTGCCGCGACGCTCGCTGACAAGCTGTTGGAGGACAAGGTACTATGATTTTCGTATGGCTTGAGCATTTCAACGGTTCTTTGGTACAAGCCTCACGCGAGAGCCTTGGTTTTGCCAAATCGTTAGGAGATAGCGTCACGGGTCTGGTCTTTGGGCAGGGCGTCGATGGTGTAGTGAGCGAGGCCTTCCATTATGGAGCCGATAAGGTTATCAAGGCCGAAGATGCGACCTTGGAGACCTTCCGCGCCGAACCCTATATCGCGCTCTTAGCCAAGCTGGTGCAAGACCATAACCCTACTTATGTGATGGCTGCGGCTACGGTACGGGGTCGTGAAACACTGAGTGGTGCCGCGGCTGATGTCGATGGGGCATTGCTACATGATGTGGTCGATGCCAAGGTCGAAGGCGGCAAGCTGGTAGCCACCCGCGCCATCTATTCCGGCAAGGTGGTGGCAACCGAGGCAGTGGTTGGGGATGGCCCGCAGTTCGTGACCCTCCGCAGCCGTGCCTTCAAAGCTCTTGAATCTGATAGTAGCCGTAGTGGGGATGTCTCGACGGCTGCACCCGTTCTGAGCGAAGACCAAATCGCCACCAAAGTGGAGAGCTTTGAGGCTAGTGTTGGCACGGTCAGCCTAACCGATGCCGCGATTATTGTGTCAGGTGGTCGTGGTGTTGGCGGGCCAGAAGGCTTTGCACCCATCCGCGAATTGGCTGCCGTACTGGGTGGCGCAGTGGGTGCCAGCCGTGCCACCGTTGACGCGGGCTGGATTCCATATGTGCATCAGGTCGGGCAGACGGGTAAGGTTGTTAGCCCCGACTTGTATATCGCCTGCGGTATCTCCGGCGCGATTCAACATCAAGCGGGTATGCGTTCCAGCAAGATTATCGTCGCCATCAACAAAGATGCAGAAGCGCCTATCTTCAAGATTGCACGCTATGGGGTGGTCGGTGACCTCTTTGAAGTGGTTCCAGCCCTGACGGAAGCGCTGAAAGCACGCCTCGGCAAGTAAGCGAATAGCTGAAATTCACAAGGCCCCCTGCTGCAAGTATCAGGGGGTCTTTTCATACTAGTTAAACACAAAGACGTTTTGCCCAGTTGCAGCGGTGGAGTCGAGGTTGGCCTTGGGAACCGTGAAATAAACGCGGGTACCCTTCCCCACTTCGCTCTCCAGCCAGACCTTGCCAGAGTGTGCCTCAATCACCTTCCGCACAATCGAGAGACCTAAACCCATCCCGCCGAATTGACGGGTGAGGCCACCGCTGACTTGGTAGAACTGGCGGAAGACCTTGTCATGTTCTTCAGGTGGGATGCCAATACCCTCATCACGGATGCAAACTTGCAGCATGTGGCTGCCTGTATCCTCAATGCTGATTTCAATAACCTTGCCTTGGGTGCTGAATTTAATGGCGTTGTCAATGAGGGCCTCAAAGACTTGGCTCATGGCAACTTGGTCAACGCGCACCATTGGCAGATTGGGCTGAATACGCGGGATAATCATGATGTCTTGAGCTTTGGCACGCGGCGTAAAGGAGCGCACCACCAAAGCCGCTAATTGCTCGATTCGGGTATCCTTGAGGTGCAGATTAGCCAAGGCACTGGCATGTACCGAGACCATATTTTTCACGAGGTCAGCAATACGCTCTAACTTAGAATTGACCATGTTGAGGGCTTCGCGCTGGGAGTGCGACAACGGTTCTGACTCAATGAGGTTGAGCGACAACATGGCGTGCATGGTTGGCGTTTGGAGTTCGTGGGAGATATTTTGCAGCAAGACATCCTTGAGTTGGTCGGCTTGCTCAATTTCACGGTAGGCAATCTCAAGGGCCTCGGCACGTTTTTCAAGGGAGGTATACAGGGCCGCGTTTTCGAGGGCGTTGCCTACGATATTGGCGATGCCTTGGGTCAATGAGAAGGCGCTATCATCGAAGCCACCGTAATCACCGCCCATCAGCATAACTACCCCGCCCGTATGCCCTTGCACCGAGAGCGGAGCCATTAGACAAGAACGCGCTCCCACCAGTTGGAAATAGGCCTGCTCACCTTCACTGCCCAAGTCCATCGCAACCGTTTGCATCTCGCTCGATTCGATGACAACCCGCACCGTTGAAAAAGAATCCAAGGACAAGCGGGGGCCACTGTGATTTTCCCATGTGGTCGTACCCAACTCGCGGACGAGATGCAATACATTATCTTGCAAGCGGTAGATGGAACACCAGCGCAAACGGGTGGCCTGCAAAACACGATGGCACAAAATGGTCAGTTCTTCCCAAGGATATTTGAGGTTGCGTTGCCAAGAACGCACGGCCTCCTCAATAGTTGAGGCGTGGGCGACGGTCAATGTTTCATCGCTATAGAGGGTCACTATCCCGACCACTTCATCTTGGAAGCGCAACGGGATATTGAGCAAATTCTGGGTACCGCGGGCCTGCAATTCGGCATAATCGAGGCTGGCGGGGTCGGCATAACCGAGGCTGGCAGTGGTGGCCTGCACCCGTCGCAGAGCGTTCTGTTTGCTCGGAGAATCTTCCAAGGTAAATTGAACTGCTTGCTCTAAAGACCACTCGGCATCGACCACCTCCAGCAGCTTGATAATCTGGTGGGTACGCGGGTCAACGGTTGAGATGACTACCCGCTGCAAATCAAGGGCCTCGCGCATCCGACGGCTGATATGCTCTAGCGATTGCGAGAGGTTAGTCGTGGAGTTGACCACCGCGCTGGCGTCAAGGAGGGTACTCAGTTCAGTTAAGCGGCGGTGGGTTTGGTCAAAGAGAGTGGCGTTTTCAATAGCGGTGGCGGCCCCTGCACCGAGATTTTCGAGCATCTCCAAGTCATGCACATCGAAGATACCCTCTTCGCGGTTGATGACAGCCAAGACACCTAGTACCTCGTTAGAGGCGATAATGGGAACCGCCGCCATGGAGCGCACATCGAGGCTGGGGTCGCTATCAAGATATTGATGGAAGCGATGGTCTTGGGTGACATCCGGCACCAACAGGGAGCGGGCATGTTGCGCCACCCAGCCGACAATGCCTGTACCAACAGGGATATTGCGCCCGTGCATCTGTTGAGGGCCGAGGGTTGCCACCACCACTAAATAATCATCTGAATCACGCAGCAGTAAGGAGGTTACAACCGCCTTCACGATGTCATGAGCCGAGGACAAGATAACTTGAATCACATCTTGCAAGGCTACCCGTGAGCTAATAGCGCGGGAAGCTTTGTTGAGGGCTTCGAGGCGGCGGGTCTGACGCTGGAGGGCTTGCTCTTGGGCGCGAAGGTCGGATAAGTCGCTAAACACAATGACCGTCGTTTGCTCTTGGTCGCCCGTCCCGCCCTTGGTCACCACATAGGACATTAAGACTGGAATAGCCTTGCCGCTTTGGGTCGTAATTTCTTGGGAGGATGAAAGCGATAAGGTAGAGTGACTTTCGGCAATCTGCTTAACGCGGCTATCTTCGCTAAATAGCACCCGCACGGACTTGCCCACCAAGTCTTGGGTTTGATAGCCTGTCATCTTGAGGAAGCGATGGCTGACATAGGTAATAACCTCATTCGCGTCGGTCATCACAAGGCCATCGCCAATGGTGTCAAGGACAACTTGGTAAAAATTGCGCTCGGTTTGGCGGTGGGCATGGCCGGCAGCCAAGCGATTTTGCAGTTGGATATTCTCCAGTTCAAGCATGGCCTGTCGGCGGAGCATCTTAATTAGATAATGGCCTGCTTCCGAAGTCATACTATTGGTCGTGCGATCCGCCAAAACCAGCACACCCAGCAAGGTTTCACCATGGCGTAGAGGCAGCATTGAGATGAAATGCCAGCCGAAACCAGTAAAGGCCGTCATGAGGGTTTCGCCCCCATTAATGGTCGCCAATTTGGTCGTTTCTAAACCCACTAAAGGCGTATTTCTGAGTAAAACCTCTGCGAAGGGGTTCATGGCAGTGGCAACCGGAAACATGCCATTAGGATAGTGGTGATGAACCGACTGTAAGAATGCTTCAGCCGTGCCTTGGCTTTGGGTGGAAATGGCACCTGTGACGAGTACGTTGTCCTCAACCACAAGGAGCCATGCCACCTCACATGACACAACTGATAATGCCGACTGTGTGATTTGGTCCAGCATGGATCAACCTTTACCGAGTATATTCCCTAACTAGCTAGTATAACTCACAACGAGCCATGTCATCAGCGTAAGATTAGCCGCGAGTAAAAAGCGACTCTGAACCAGCGCCATCGGGTCTTGGGTCTCATCCCCGCGCATATCTTTTGACCAGCCCCGTAAAACAAAGAGCGAAATCGGGATAGATACCAGAAATATCGGTCCTAGCCACAATGGGAAGATGCCAATGAGGGCAGCTATGATCAAGCATAGCAGAGAACCCAAAACGCTACCTGTCGCTAAGGTGTTGGTTAGTTGCTTCCCCAAAATACTGGCGGTGTTGTGCAGTTTGGCAATGCGGTCACCTTCGAAATCGCGGACTTGGTTATAAAGTTGCCCATTAGCCGAGATTAGAAATGTCCCAATAATAACCACCCAGAATTCACCAACTTTATCAGCATAAAGGAAATAGGACGCTAAGAACAGCAGGGTACTGAGAAAGAGGGCATGGGACAGAATATCGACCAAGGGACGGGCCTTGAGGCGGACGGGCTTCCATGAATAGAGGTGAGCCAGCACTAAGGTCACGATACCCACAACAAAGGTCTTCCAGCCAGCGACAGCATAGCCAAGGGCTGCGACAACCGCCATACTGCCTGTTGCTATCCACGCAACTTGAAGGCTGAGTTCCTGAGTAGCGACGGGGTTGGGCTTGGGACGGTTAGGGTCAAGGGCATCATCAGGGGCATCTTCGATGTCGTTAATCATAAAGGCATAGGCCATTGCAGCGAGATTGGCAATTAACACAACGCCCAACCGCCAATCTAATGGTACCTTATAGGCGTGGTGAGCCGTCAATCCGCCCAGCCATGTTAGAATGGTCGTGAAGGCCCAAAACTCGGACCAGCGGGTTAATTTAAGAATTGCTTTTACCAATCGTAAACTCCTTAAAAAATGACTTTCGGACTGTCATTCTTGTTCGTTTTGGACTGTTAAAGATAGCTTGTTATCGTTACGATAGCCAGTGAACCATCGCATCAGCGCAAAGGAGAACCATCCGTGCCTTGGCAAAATCTGTATAATGCAAAACTAGTAACAGCGGAAGATGCTGTACGTGTAATTCAAGATAACAACCGCGTATTCTTAACGGGCAACTGCTCTGTCCCCCAAGTCCTGCTAAACGCATTGGTCGAGCGTGCCCCATCCCTGCGCGATGTTGAAATTGTGCAAGTCTTGGCGTTGGCAGGAGAAGCCTACGCTGCACCGGAAATGACCCCGCATCTGCGGATTAACACCCTGTTCATTAGCGACAATGTACGTAAAGCAGTCAACGAGGGACGTGCTGATTTTACCCCATGTTTTCTATCTGAAATCCCCTATTTGTTTTCGCGGGGAATTTTGCCCCTTGATGTAGCCCTCATCCAAGTCAGTCCGCCCGATGAACACGGCTATTGCTCGTATGGGATTGAGGTTGGGGTAACCAAAACCGCCGCTGACGCCGCTAAGATTATCCTTGCTGAAATCAACCCGAAAATGCCGCGTACCCTTGGCGACAGCTTTGTGCATGTCTCCAAGCTCGATTACATTGTTGAGGTGGATTACGATGTGCCTGAAATGAAGTTGGGGGTAGCGGATGCTATTTCAACGCAAATTGCCCAACACATTGCGGGCCTAATCCCTGACGGGGCAACACTCCAAACCGGCATTGGGGCTATCCCTGACGCGGTACTCAAATTCCTCAAGAATCACAAAGACCTTGGCCTACACACCGAGCTATTCTCGGACGGAGTCATTGATTTGGTGGAAGAAGGGGTAATGACCTGTGAGCGCAAGACCTTCCATCCCGGCAAGCTGATTGCGGGCTTCTTGCTTGGCTCACGGCGTCTGTATGATTTTGTGCATGACAATCCAATTGTCGAATTGCATCCCACCGAGTATGTCAACGACCCCTTTAATATTGCCCGCAATGACCGCATGGTCGCCATCAACTCCGCTATTGAAGTTGACCTCACTGGTCAAGTCTGTGCGGACAGCATCGGTACACGCTTCTATTCGGGTGTTGGTGGGCAGGTGGACTTTATTCGGGGAGCCTCGCGTAGCAAGGGTGGTGTACCCGTTATCGCCCTGTCAAGTACCGCCAAGAATGGCACTTTGAGCCGTATCGTCCCCACCCTCAAAGAGGGGGCAGGCGTAGTCACTAGCCGCAACGACGTACATTTTGTAGTGACTGAATATGGGGTAGCGGACTTGTATGGGCGCTCGATACGGGAACGGGCAATGGCATTGGTCGATATTGCCCACCCAGATTTTCGGGAAGGTCTAGCAGAAGCAGCCGAAAAAAGGTATAATTTACCTAAATGGTTTGTATCTGACAAGGTGCCCACCAACCAGTAAAACCATAAATGAAATGCAGGTCACCCACCTGCATTTTTATTTCTCTTGGGTGATAATATCCCCCAAATAACCAAAGGGGATATGAATGTTAGCTATTGTCAGGTCTTGCGCGTTGATTGGCGTCGATGGCGAAATCATTGAAGTTCAGGTCGATTTCTCCATTGGCGGCTTGCCCGCATTTGAAGTTGTGGGTCTCCCTGACGCAGCCGTACAAGAAAGCCGTGAACGGGTACGGGCTGCTATCAAAAACACCGGAATGAACTTCATCAACAAGCGCTATGTGGTCAACCTTGCACCCGCTGATCTCCGCAAAGAAGGGCCAGCCTATGATTTGCCCATTGCCGTAGGTGTTTTAGCCTCCACTGACCAAATCCCCTTGCATATACTTGAAGAAGCAGTCTTTATCGGTGAACTCTCGTTGGATGGGCGGGTGATGCCTGTGCGGGGGATTTTGCCGATGATTTTGGCGGCACAGCAAGCGGGTTTTGCCCAAGCTTTTATCCCAGCGGCGAATGCAGCAGAGGCGGGCTTGGTACCGGATATTGAAGTTATCCCCTTAGAGACCATCGGTCAGTTGGTCGAGCATGCCTATGACCTCAACCCTATCCCACCATTTAACCGTCGCAATCCCTTTGACTACGCCGATGAGTCGGAGCTTATCCGAGGCTTAGTGGATTTTGGCGACATCAAGGGACAAGAGCATGTTAAACGTGCACTAGAAGTTGCAGCGGCAGGAGCGCATCATGCCCTGATGGTTGGACCACCCGGTGTAGGGAAAACCCTGATGGCTCGCGCCCTACCCGGTATTCTGCCACGCATGGATTTAAACGAAGCCTTAGAAGTGACCCGCATCTACTCGGTGGCAGGACTACTAGACCGAGAAAATCCGTTGGTTATGGCCCGCCCATTCCGCGCCCCGCACCACACCATCAGCCAAGCTGGATTGATTGGAGGCGGCAGCATCCCGCGCCCCGGCGAGGTCAGCTTGGCACATCGTGGGGTACTTTTTCTGAACGAGTTGCCGTTTTCATACTCAGTCTCAGCATCCTCACTTTCTTCAGTATCTGCCTTCTGTTGAGCCGTATGCGCGGCATAGGTTTCGAAGCGTCCAATAGTGAGAACTCCGGTCACTTGGTAAGATTTTCCTTTAAGCTGCGTAATCTTGGTGCGAATGCTGTTCCAGTTTCGGTATGGGAAAGTCTCGACTAGTTCCATTTTGGTGACACCTTCATCCAGCAATCGTTCTAGTTGCTCCAGTTCAACAGTGCGCCACCACCCAATACTGGTCGGATAGGCTGTTCCGTCCCTATCAATACGCTTTTGAAAGTCTTCAAACGTCTCATCGTCTTTAATGGGCTTGGGATGGACACACGCGGTACCTTTCCCAAAGTGTTGAAACAATTTATAGCGAATAGACTGCCATTGTCGCTCAGGAAACGTTTGGGCAATCTCAACCTGTGAAGCATTCCGTTCAACAAGTGAACGTAAGACTTCAATTTCACTTGGTAGCCACTGGATACCTGTAGTATTTTGGCGAGCAAGCACTATCTCATCGGCTGTCTCATCCCGCCAGCGAATAACCAGTCTCAAACCATGTTTTTCAACTGGAGTTGCCTCTATTTTTTCAACAAAGGCCTGTAAAATGACACATACCTCGTCGCGGTTTAGAGCCTGCCAATTTTCAAGGGCTGGTTCATAGTTTTCCCTGAGTCTAAAGATAGCTTCAAGCTGTTGGGCTTTGCTCGCCGAAGTCTCCAGTAAACCCCGCAACCGAGCGCGTTCTGCCTTAGCGTCTTCATAGCGGCGCTCAACGGCCTGAATGAGATCAGGGCTTGTTAAGCTCTCTAGGCTTGCTAATTGATTGTGCATCACTGTTTCAAGGTGTTCCATCTGGGTCTTGATACGGTCACTGTCTTTGGTTAATTCATCTTCAAGTGAAGCAAGTGCTTGCGCCCAGTATTCGTCTTGAAATGTGGCTTCTAGTTTAGCCCGCAGCAACTTCACAACCATATCATCGACAAACTTTGCGGCCTTGCTCCATACGTAGTTTGTATTCCCCATCTTGTTTTCCCACAACACATATGCATAATGATTGAGAGGACTAACCCAATTCGTTCCAACATCAATCCACTGCCCCTTATGCAATGACACCATCATGCCAGCACAAATAGGTCGCTCAACACCTCGCTCACTTTCAAGCGATGGTCGGGCGTTCTGCTGAAACGGTCGATAGTCGGGGTTAGGTTGACCATCCAAAGTAACCTTTGAAAGATAGTTAAACGCTCGCATAAACGTCTCTTGGTCAATAAGCGGCGGATGGTTATCCCAAATGATGATGCTCCCATTTAGCATCCAGTGACCCAGATACACCGCGTTGGTAAGCAAAGCGTTTAAGCCACCTCGACCCGGAGCATAATATTCGCCGTATCGCTGCATTCGATAGAAAGCCTTATAGCCGTCTGGCGCTTTACAGGAACTTGGATTGGGATAATAAGGGCCATGCTCGTGTATTTCTCGCAAAGTCTTATTAAGACACCCCGCGTTCTTCAAAAACATATCAAAGTACGTTTGAACGACCTGAGCATACGGCTCAAACACAACGAATTTCTTCCATTGTGGATTACGACTACCATCTAATAGGGTTTTACGCATATCGACCATATAGCCGGGCGCAATACCCGCCCCACCCCACCGACCTTCTCTAAGAAGGCGATCTTTGGCCCGATGCAGTTTGCCCCGTACCACCGCGTTGATATACTCTGCGGCCATTTCAGATTTAAACCGAAACTGTCGGGCATGAAAAGTTCCCGTCTGGGGATTGGCAAAATCATAGGTCATGGTAGGCGTTAGCACCAAAACATTGGATTTGCGGCACGCCTCGATGAAAATATTGACCTGAATTTGGGTAATATCTCGAAATAACCTGTCTTCATCTTGGCAAGCGACCGTACCTATTTGCCCTTGAGAAATGAGGTCAAATAGCATCTGCATACCGGGACGCTCGTCTATCTTGGTGGTGCCGCTCACCCCCTCATCCATGTCAATGAGAATAATGTCTTTCTCAGCCCACCCTAACCGCATCAAGTGCTGAGGCATATCAATAGTTTGTATAAGGGTTGAGATATTACCGACTTGGGCATCGGTAGACTGGCGATAGTATACCGCCACAGGTCGATCAGTCGGAATACGAGTGGTCTGATAGAGATCGTTTTGCGGTTCTTCGAGGGGGAGGTATCGCTTCTTCATTCGGAACTCCTTTTTAAGTTGTCTCTCCCCTCCTTGGCTTTCGAGCGCACATAGGCATTGGCTAAAATCTGGTAAGCACGAAGAAAATCAATCCCTGTGGTAACTTGCTTAGATTTGACTTTCTTTTTCATTCCTTCCTTTACGTTTATTAATAAAAAACGTCAATTACTGATGAAAGCAATTGACGTGCTATAAACGCATTGGTAGGATTGCGTCTTAGCCTGCCATGCTGCACAACCAGCGTGGAGGTTAGCCCGCAGTTAGGTGTTTCCAGCACCTGCTGGGGGCGTTTTGATTTAGTTGTACCTATTTTACACCATTTCGCTGATTTACGCATAACTGTATCTCCTGCTGTAAATCTTGGCATATCCACGCTGGTACACACGGCGAGGTCTTACCTGTTTCCAGAAGGAATAGAGCCATTCGCATAGGATGAATGTATGGGGCTGGCGTACCCGATATGACATGAGTCGCCCTTCTACCTCGATAAGCAATCTGCGGTAGTAGTCGCGTACTCCAAAACGTTTGCGGGTTGCCCATGCCTCAAGTTGAGTTAACTCTTCAAGATGATACTGATTACACATGATGCTTTGTGCATCCTTGAAAGCGAGCCAGAGTGGATACCAACGTGATGAATAGAAGCTATTGGGAAACCGCATTATCCTCCTTTTGCAGTCGCTCCATATCTTGAAGCGGCACGAGTGCTAGAACAGGTATTCCACTTTTCTCCAGAACATAGCGTTGCTTAGTGATGAGTATGTTATGGATAATTTTCCCAAGATGGTGGCGCAAATAGAGGGCTGAGATAGTGGTTGGTTGTGGTAAGGATTGTGGCACTGATTAACAGCATTATAGCACTACTGAACACTATGTAAAGTAGTAGAATTTCTGTGAGACCAACGCTTAGTAAGCTATGGTTTTGGTGAAATAGAATGACGTTTTACGGTGTCGGAAATCAGGTGAACGGTCTGCGTTGTTTATCATCTGGGATAGATCAAACTTGAAACTCTTGCAAGTGTAATTATGTTGAATTGCTAATTTTAAGCTGTTCCTATGTTCCGAAGCAACCGCAGAAAATGTACTAAATCTAGGTATTTATCAGGAATCCTATCACAACCCGAACAAAATTTCTGTTTCCCAATTCTATTTTCTGTGTTAGACTTTAATGAGAGGTTCTATTGGAAGTCGAATTTCTACATTCGACATTTTTATTTTCCCCAAACACTTGAGTATGTTGTATAAAAGCAGGAGAATATCCTATGGCTTTAAGTCCTAAAAGAAAACAATCTGTTGGAAATAGATACCCAACACAACGTGTACGTCAAAGATATGGCGTGTCTCCAAAAAGACGTAGCCGACCTCAAGTAAAGCCTATACCAAGTGAATCTCAATTGATTGAGGCACCAGCTGAGGGTATAATACCTGTAGATATCAGTATGAAAGAAATTTTAGCCACTTCTGAAATATTGGCGGATCACTGGTTATTATTGCTAGAGATTCCTGTTCTAGAACATCAAAAGCTGATAATTGGTAGCAGGAAATTCACATCTAGCTATACACCAGACATTGATCTTTCTTTGTATCAACCTGAGCAAAATCAAATTTCCTCACAACACATTGAAATAAATACGTTCGAACAAAACATCAAAGTGTTTAGAGGAACATATCCTGTTAAGAAAAATAACCAAACATTGGATGCTGATACTGAACACACCCTATATGAGGGCGATGTTATTCACCTTGGAAATATATTGATTGCTGTACAATTTCTCAAAGAGGAGCATCGCGTATTTAGACTCACGAAATTAAGTCATGTTAGTAGGCAAGATACTCCTCCCGACATCCATCAATTGTTGGAAAATGTACCAGTACCTGTTTTAGGTAAAAGCTACCCAAGATGGATATTAGATAAAGCACGACAGTTGATAACTGAAGAGGATGACCTAGCCGAGGCAATAGAAACTGTTTTGCTTCACACCGAAGTGGTGCGTAATGCCACCACACCGGGCAAAGATTCATACAAAACAATCTTAAAACCTTAACCAGTAGGCAGTGATGGCGGTGTACCTTGGAGAAGGTTATATTTCTTGGCTAAGGATGTAATCAAACTACTCCTACCGAGATTGCTTCGCTCAATGTACGGATCATAATCGCTAATTTCCTCAACTTGGTAATCTATTTCACGGATTACATGAACGTGTCTTGATGTTGCTTTTTTAAGTAAATGATAGATATGTAGCGCATCAACTTCGCATTGTTCAACATTGCTGTCTCCCCAATATTCAAACTTGAAACCCCTTTCAGTTTTATATCCAGAGACGCTTAATTCAGCTTCCTCAATGTATTTTAGGAAAACATCAATCTCATCATCGCTCAAAAGTTCTACTGTATATATCTCTCGAAATCCTGTCGCTAATGCTCGATAATAGCTTATAAGGACAGCTTCTTGCTCAAAAGATTTCCCCCAATCTGCAAAAAATCCCAATATATTGTCGTAATTACCTTTTAATTCAATCAGATATGAGGGTTCTGGAGAACCTTCGTAGGCACCAAAAATTTGATGAAAATTTCCACTCACACCATGTATGTTTGCAATGCTTGTAAAATCTGCCCTAATATCTGATTCGTATTTTTGATGGTGTTTACGCATTTGGAAAATACTATAACGACCACGAACAGCGCTCACTGCGCCATCAATGTGAAAATTCACCTTATTGTCATGTAAGCTAAATCTCGCAAGAGTTATAACTTCTATGTTGTGTTCCAGTATCTTATCTCTACCCTTTGGCTCTAACTTCTCGTAAACGAATATAGCTTGAATAACACTTGCCCCAACTCTATTTACAGCGTCAACTAGTGAAAGTACAGTGTCACCCGAACTTAACAGATCATCAACGATAATTACTTTTTGCCCTCTTTTAATACCGTTCACAGAAATTTGCTTATTTTCGGCAAAACCCATAAAAGTCCCACTGGAAACTTGCCACCCAACACCACCGGGATGTAACCTAGCTAGTGTATAAGGTCGATCGGTACGAAGGGCTACCGCATGGGCTAGAGGCCCACCACTACGATCAGCTTTAGATAGTATTATGTCAGACTCATCGAATCTACCAAAATGGGCTATCAGATCTGCCATTTCCTCTATATCAGAGGGAATTATGGGAGGAACAAAATCTGTCAATGAGGTAAGGACATAGGGATGTTCGTCTTGTTTAAGAACTGGTGAATGTTGAATTGATTTTCTGATTGAGCTAAGTTTCCTATTAATTTCATCTGGAGAAAGTGGTTTATCAGGGGTATTCCTTGCAGCCATCTTTATCTGGGCCTTCTGGTGAAGATTTTCTGAGTAAAGTATTGTCGGCGTGTAAAAACAACATCAATAAAAATTATTATAATAGATTTTTGCTATAATGGTTATATAATTAATCTAACGCCTAATCAACCTGATGGGTACCCCGTAGAACAAGACAAAAATCAGAATAATCTTCTAGTGAGAATTCGAACTCACCCAAATTAGCTTGAAAACCCGATATATACTCAGGTTCCATACAAAAAACTGAACCCAAACTAAGTCTCATTCACCCACCGATTGTCATGAATGACGTTTTATGGTGTCGGAAATCAGGCGAACCGCTTGAATCGCTGTCTGTTTATCGTCCGGGGTTGGTAAAGCGTGGAATTCTTGCAAGAGCAACTGGGCGAGGTCATCGACTTGATACTCCCCTTCAAAAAAGTAAGATACAGGAACGCCCAATACTAGTGCAAAAGTAGGTAGTTCCGTTGCAGGTAGCTTGCGTCGCCCATTTTCATACTCCGAAATGGCTTTCTGGTCACGCTCCACTAAGCGTGCCAACTCCTCTTGAGACATACCAACTCGGTCTCGTGCGCGACGGATACGTAATCCAAGTTCAGCCTGATCCACTGGTGCAATATTCCAATCTAGCCTAGAAAGTTATTGCGAGAATACCAAGAATCTGCTAGACTGTTTATATCGTTTACACCATGAGTTTTTAGTCTAATTTCAACTTAATGTTGGCTTACAGCCACAATTCAAAGGAGCAGGTACCATGAGCGGTGGTGGTGGTGGAACTCTCTAACCCCAACTGACAGGCGGTCATTGCACCGCCTGTTCTGTTTTAAGATTTTTATCTCACAGAAGATATATTTGTCTCCATACTGAGGATTGAGGCTGCTCCTACACTGATAGCCCAGCATATGCCTCAGACTACCCTACCTATATCAACATCTAGCCCCAAATCCATAAATACGACATGGTATACTATGAACGTATACACATATGCACATCGCGGAGCTACTTAAACAACTTGAAGGGTTCGACTGGGACAAAGGCAATCGTCTCAAGAATTGGGAAAAACACCAAGTAACTCAATATGAGGCCGAACAGGTGTTTTTCAATCGCCCTCGTTTGGTTGCCCATGATGAAGAACACTCGCAAATAGAACCCCGCTTCGGCTTCTTGGGAAAAACGAATAAAGGACGCAAGCTGTTTGTCGTATTCACTGTTCGACAAAACAAAATACGGATCATCTCGGCACGAGATCAGAATAGGAAAGAAAGGAGTATTTATGAGAAATGCGAAACCACTCCCTCAGTTTAAATCTGAGGATGACGAGCGTGATTTCTGGGCAACTCACGACAGCAGCGAATATTTTGATTGGGACAAAGCGCTCCATAACAGCGTGTTTCCTAGTCTGAAGCCAAGTAATAGAACCATTAATTTGCGGCTGCCCGAATATTTGCTGGAACTGATTAAACAAGAAGCCAACAAACGGGATGTCCCCTATCAATCACTGATCAAGACTAAGCTATATGAGGTCTTCCAAGCAGCACAAGCGGCAAAGCCTGCTTAGAGGCTAGTTGTAACGCCTTATACACCTCCTCAAAAGCCTTGAGGAAAGATTCTTAAGTAAGGTTACCTTCTACCCTACCCAACATAGCATGAGACTGCACACTTTTTGTTGGATGTGCTACCGAAACTGGCACTGTACGTGTCGGTGTTGCGTATTTTTTAGAAACTACCTCATGGTAATTTTTTGCACCAGCATTATTGTGAGATATAGTAACAAGCACGAACTCACAAATAACAAAGGTAAGCCTTATGAAATCAACTTGTTGGAAGTTCTTTCTGATTTTAGTGGCTTTCGTTATCGTGGGCTGTAATGTAGATGAGGATACAAAGATAAGCCAGCAACAAACAGAGACAGAAGTATGGCGACTGGCAACTATCACAACGTGGACCCCAACTCCTACTGCAACAGATACCCCAACTCCGACGGACACCCCAACCCCAACCGATACCTTTACACCGAGCCTAACTTTTACGCCGAGTGATACTCCTACCGCCACAGACACGGCTACTGCGACTTACACACCAACTGATACCTTTACCCCGTCTAAGACGTTCACGCCTAGTCTAACCTATACTCCCAGTGACACCCCGACTCCCACTGAAACGTTTACACCCAGCAATACTCCCCTACCAACAACCCCTGCTGTGAACCAATCAACAAGTATTCGTTACGTCAATACAGCGGCGGGCAATGCCAATTTAAGAGCTGGGCCGGGGACTAACTATGATATCGTGGGGAGTTTGACTCATGCCACGAGAATTACAGTCATCGGGAAATCAGGGGAATGGTATAAAGTAAATTACCAAAATCGGGATGCTTGGATCTATGCGCCCCTTACACTCGATAGCCAACCCGCCTCCCTGCCAAGTGGAGGCAGTAGCGGTGGTAGTAGTGGAGGGGGTGTCGCTCCGACAGCAGCACCTAGCGGCGGGGGAGCCGTTTGCGATTGCTCCCACAATGCCTATAACTGTCCCAATTTCTCAACTCATGCCCAAGCACAGGCTTGCTATAGCTACTGCATAAGCCTTGGCGTGGGTGATATACATGGCCTAGATGGTGATAACGATGGTATAGCGTGCGAAAATCTGCCCTAACTAAAGAACTGTATCACTTGTCCAACGATATTGTTGACTACACTAATCGCTTTGGGTATGTGGTGGCAGGAGAAGTATCAAAATCACTAACGGACTGACCCGAACTCACTCTAGATTTATAACGCTCTCCAGATGGAGGGCGTTATTGTTTTCCTCAAAGGCGTGTCCGTTAGCTCCCAAAGAATGTGTTCTACTTTAAGCATCAACCGCCTCATTTAATTGATGAAAGGGAAAAGCAATGAGGTACAAAAACGACGTTGAATCTGTAATCAGCATGTTAGCTGGTTGTCAGTGTGAGCATTGCGGGCGAAAGCCAGTTAAAGGCGTTTTCTATTACCTTGATGGTGATCGGGGCAACCACCGTTGGCGAAACATGGTTTATGTGTGCAAAGGCTGCCAACTACACATTAGAGCCGTGTGGAAGCTGGGCGCTCCTCTACCTTATGAGTGGGACAAACCACCCCAGTGGTTGTTAGAACGGGGCTTGCCCTTTAAGAAAAGAGACAAAGCTCTGGCCTAGTCCTAACTAGACACTTGCTTGCAAAATTCCAAGCCGTTGACCCTAGTCATCCCAATTTAGCTGTCCCAAAGTCAGCCTAATTTGCGTTATAATTTTTCGTGCGCTGCTTGAATCGCAGTCTGTTTAGCGGCTTTTTGTGGTGTTGCAGTCCCGCCTTGTGTTTACCATCTTTTCAGACTCAACTTACACCTTGCATAGTTCGGCCTTTAGGTTCCTGTTCGTGACTTGGAAAGTTGAGCGTTGCCAATCATGTTGTAAAAGGTCACGATACGGGCTTCTCACTTACCATTCCCAACGCAAGGTATACATCTCAAATAACCTCGGGCGTATGGTCTCCCACTCTACCCTAAACTGACCACTAGGCAGCTTGTGAATATGCTCTGCTCCAAGTATTCGAGTGCGATTGCGGTTTTGCTCAACCAATATCACTCGACGTGGTGGGCGTTTATTGGGAAAAGTTACGCTGATACTCAAATGTGCGGTTGGGTGGTCAACCTTGATTTGAAAGTAGCCAGAAGCATCTGTAAAGCCATCTTCAATGGTGCGCTCAACATGAAACTCCTCCTCCTGTCCTCTATTCTTGTTCTCGCGCAGGGAAATCAACACCCGCCAGCGATTGCCATCCTGATAGCGGTCAACGGGGATGCCGGGCGAGCATTTGTAGTCGGCGAATATGTTGCCCTCACCCCATGCTTGGTCTTGATAAGCAATGGTGTCTTGGAGAAACTTGACTTGCTGGTGTTTGCGATAGACCGCCTTTTTGCCCTTGGTATCGAGAATAGTGAGATTAACCTCACAGTCTTGAACTCGGTACATGAATCCGGTGGCTGTCCAGTGTTGATACAGCCAGCGAATAAGATCGGTACCTAAAGACAAAAGGTCGGGGGTTAGATACTCAAGAAAACGGGTGACTGGCATAAATGCAGTAGATACAAGTGATTAAGGCTATGAAAGGTATCATATCATGTTCCTTAGCTGTGCCCTTAACCCCAAGCAAAGGATTGCAAACTGACGCACACCATACTCAAGTTAGGCGCTTACCCCACGTTGTGAGAATTGATGACAAATGTAACTTGGCAATTTTTGATAGCGAGAGTATTTTACTATACAGTCCTAAAGCTATTGCTATAACTTACTAGTCTTTCATCAGTATATTCAGTCGTAAAAGGAGACACCCTTTGTTCAAGAGGCGCTTTCTTGTGTGGGTAATGTTGGTCACTCTAGGCCTACTTATCTCTTCCTCGGTTCCTTTAGCATTGTCAACTCCATTACCTGACTTGCAACTCATTGAGTCGGATAACCCGATTGTCCAGCGCTCCGGCACTTGGACATATCAAGACACACCCAATGCCAGTAGCGGTGGGTACCTGTTTAGTAGTGGTAGCGTCGAAGACGCGCTTGAACTGCATTTCACTGGTACAAGCATTGATATCACCTATGTGAAGCATCCCTCACTGGGAATCTTTGCCATTGAGATTGACGACATAATTGTGCGAACCGTCAATAGCTATAGTGAAGAAACCGAATTTGGTGCAGTCTCTTCAGTCACCTATCTCGATGATGAACCGCATGTTCTTCGGATTTATCCCTCAAGTGGGGTAATCGCCATTGACGCTTTTCAGACTCAACCAATCTTCTCTGTTCCGGTTTACACTAGCGACTTTGCATTATTAACTGGGTGGCAGCTACTTAACAAACCCTTGCCTTCCGAGGAACCACCCTCTGGTACCCTTGACCTTGATGGGCTAACACAAATCGCCGCATTTGTAGCTGCGCCTCAGCTAGATGAATTCATAATTGAGGCAGATGTACTAGTCAATAGCGGTGAGGCGGAACTGAAAACCAATGGCAATGGCGTTGGTTATTATGCGGTCACATTAAGCGATACAGGCAACATGAACCTCTACCATAATCAGACAATACTCGCTTCCGCATCTATCCCAGCATTTACCGCTGAAACGTGGTACCAAATCAAACTTCATGTTGCTAACAACATTCTATTGGTCAGCGTCGATAACACCGTTCTCATCCGTGCAGTTGAGAGTAGTTTGGTGCCTGCAGGCATAGTCGTCTGGGCGAGGGAAACCGTTTCTGATATCTTCCATGTTGACAACTTTACTCTATGGATACCCACCAGCGATATGCCCGAAACTCCACAGCCTCCCTTGATTGGAGCAGAATTAGAGCCGTTAGCAAGTAGTGAAACCCTTACGGGGTTGGTCGTTTTTAATCGATGGGACAACAACACCCCCAATGATTCAGGCATATACATCATGAACGCCGATGGTAGTGGTGAACACAAGATACCAAACACCTTCGGATCTGACCTTATGCCTGAACTATCGCCTGATGGAAGCCAAATTGTTTTCTCATCTTCAACAGGTGGATTGGATTTCGACCTGTATGTTGTTAATGTAGATGGCTCTGCACGACGAAAACTAACAACGGGCGTGCAGGGTACATGGTCACCTAACGGACAAAAGATAGCCTACAACGACAGATTTGGCCCCAGTAGCCAGATACGAGTCATTACAGATCTAAGCTGTTCATATCCCTGCCCTAGCATCCAGATTACACCCACTGCGCCTGACGGAAATGATTATACAGTGGATATGGAGCCATCTTGGGGGCCGGACAACGAGAGTTTGGTATTTTTGTCAAATTGGGCGCTTGCTGACTACTCTCCAAGTCGAGGAGTTCGTATTCTTTTACCCGGCGGGGTTGAAAATCAGGGCTATACAAGTCCTCAATGGTCGCCTACAGTGCCTAATCGTGTAATAGCGCAAGTTTACAACCTGAGTGTATCTTACATTGCAATCATGGACGGTGTTGGAACCGAAAATGGTGATATGACGGTCGTTCAAACTTACGATCCAACTGTCAGTGATGAATATTCTCTGGCGTGGGCCTCAGAGGGCTGGAAATTTGCTTTCAATATGGGGTCATCTAACGACATCCATTTTATTGATGCTGCTACCAATGTGCAAGGTACATTGGTTACAAGTCCACTTTTCACCTCGTCATATGATGTGTCGTGGAGACTAGAGGAACCAACTTGTCCCGATGGATATGTGATTGTTCAAGGAGACCCTCTCAGTGCGACTTGCACGCCTCAATCCCGAGTTTATGCAGCAATTGATGGGATTATCAGAAATGACCTTCCTAGCAATCTATTCTCTCAAAACATACAGGTAGCATTAAACGACACAGGACTGGCTCTTCGAGATCGGTTACTTGGTATTCAAGGTATTGATTCTTCAGAAGCATTTGATCGTGTAATGTTTGGTACAGACCAGCCAGATATGGTAATTGGTTTTGTCTTTTATGACCCAACAAAGTTAACTGGAGATACTATTACACCAATTTCAATTGACACAAATTTGCTTAGGCTTCCCGATAATGAAGTCGATCAACGAGGCGGGTATGATTTAGTATGCCCATATATGGTATATTGGCCGGACGGAAGCATACTGGGAGGAACTTATAATCATGACAAAATCAATGACTACATAGAAAGTCTAGTCAATATTGCTGGATACGGTGGGAAACCCCACAAAGCCCTTATAGCATGTGACAAAACAAGGGCTGATCAAACATATGTGCCTCAATTTGGCGCACCTGCTATTAATCGGTTTAATACATCCACAGCAATCTTCCACTTTGGACAACTATTTTTTGAGGTGGCAGGCGGGGGTTCAGACTCGCAAGTTACATATGCGAGTCTGATAGCAAAACCTGCTTATACATTCGATCCCATTATTATAGATCCTTATAGTTTATATGACTTTAGTGGATACGTAGTTATGGGATTTCATGATTATTACCGTGATTGTACTACGCCTATCACGTTTTGGAGTGATCCCAATGCTTGTGCGTCAGTAGAAGAAGGTACATATCGAGTGAATGATTGGTCACGAGGTACACGAGGTTGGAGCAGTGACATGTGGAATCAGTTTCCAAATGGCGGTTGTTTCTTTCAACAAGATGCGCTCTTTACATATGATGCACCACCTTATGACGATTGGAGGCTCCCCGAAGTTCGGGCGGCGGCGGCGGACATGTTTCTTGACTGGGTAAAAGCAACACCCCCATTATTACGCAACAAAAAATGGGGACAACCTTGGGAATCACATGACTGTGCGCTTGCAGGGCTGCCTGATGACACCAACGCTCCCGGAGAAGCACGATTAGGTTGGATGGAACAAGTAGTTATGCCAACTCTACAACCCATATACTGGCCCTAGTTAGTTAAGGAAGCAAAAATGAGCAACAGAATGTTCAGACATCTAATTGTATTCCTAGTGTTTTTTTCGTTCATTGCAACCAAATCCATCCAAGCTCAAAATGCTACGCAATTTACCGCAGCAGCGTGGAGTCCAACAGGAAAATATATTGCAGCCAGCGGTAATCGCGGAGTTCTACGCATTTGGGACGAGAATGGTAATTGGCTATCAGACCTAATTGCAGATGCATATCCAAGTTTAGATATACTCGCTTGGAAACCAGATGGCACCCAGCTTGCAGCCGCAGGTTCAGATGGATCTATACGCATATGGTTTATTCAAGATCCAGAAGGAAGTGCTCCATCCCAATACCAGTTTGGTGAGTTGATCGCCGTTCTTGAAGGGCATTCGACAAGAGTTTACGACTTAAAGTGGAGTCCAGATGCTACAAAATTAGCAAGTGTAAGTTATAGTCCGTATGACTTGTATACCGTTGCAATCTGGGACACAACCTCCTACGGTTTGGCACAACAAATGAGTTACGGTAACAATACAACCGTTGCATGGAGCCCAGATGGCACTGAGATTCTTGTGGGTGGGGAATATGGGGCAATTGTCTTTTCCGTTGCAGCATTTTTAAGTGATGGGAGAGAGGGCTTTTTTACCACTAGACATGCTTTGAAAGGCCATCCCACAGCTTCATCTGCATGGCAAGGCGATGGAAGCAGTAGTTTAATTGCATTAACAGAAACGGGAAAGATATCCATCTTTGATGGGGAAACGCTAACTCTAGTTCAAGAGTTCCTATTTGAGGAAGATTTCTATTCTGCCATAAGCTTCAGTGCTGATATGAACCGCATTGCTACTGCAAACGAATCTGATAGAACAGTAGAAATTCGTAGCGTAGAGACAGGGAGTTTGCTAGGATCGTATCCATTACTTAAGGACTCATTAACTATAGGATTAGGGTGGAGTCCAAATGACCGCCAAGTTGTCTATGGAGACCTCGACACAATTGAGATTGTTGAGGCCCCAATGATCTGTGATTTGCAGGTAACAACCGTTGAAGACATCTCTACATTAATCCAGAGCGCGAATAGCCAAGGTACTCCGACTTCAATTTGCCTACCACTTAGTGCAAGTGAGATACTCACTACAGCTTCAAATGGGGAGAATGGCCTGCCGATAATCACAGGCGACATCATCATTGAAGGCAACGGAGCTACCCTCACCCGTGATGAGGCTGCGGATTTATTCCGTTTCTTCGAGGTGGCACCCGGCGGTTTACTGACCCTCAACAACCTAACCCTGAGCAATGGCGAGGTCGATGCTCAAGGGGGGGCCATCCTCAATAATGGCACACTCGTCATCAATGACAGCACCCTCGAAGGCAATTTCGCTGGTGAGCATGGCGGGGCTATCTATAACACAGGCACGCTGACCATCGCTAACACCGCGTTTAGCGATAACCACACCAACCGCTATGCGGGTGTTGGCGAAATTACCCTACCCTATGGTTATGGTGGCGCTATCGAAAACAGCACGGGCGCAACGGCTACCCTCAATGGAAGTACATTCGATGGCAATGGCAGTGACTATGGTGCAGCTATCGCCAATGCTGGCACACTGACGATTGAGGCCAGCACTTTTACAGGCAACCTTGTCTCAAGTTCGGGTGGTGCTATCTACAATACGGGCACCTTGACCAGTCAAAGTAATACCCTTGATAACAACCAAGCTGGTACCGGGCCATGGAGTGGTGGTTCTGGTGGAGCACTGGCAAATACAGGCACCGCGACCTTGACCGATGACATCATCACCTTCAATGTCGCCAAGTTCGGCGGCGGTATCCTTAATAGCGGCTCGCTCACCCTAACCGACACGCTCGTCAACGACAACAGCACCAATAGCAGTGATGGTGGCAGTAGCGGTGGTGGCGGCCTGCTCAACAATGGGGCTAGTGGGAACGTAACCATCACAGGTGGCGAGTTCCAGCACAATACCGCCATTGGTCGAGGCGGTGGCATCTACAATGCCTTTTCTGGCAATACGGTAACAATCAATGGTGCCATTATCGCGGATAACTATGCTACTGTGACAGGTGGTGGCCCCGGTCAAGTGCTGGCCTATGGGGGTGGTATTGCCTCGTATGGAACCCTGAACATGACCAACACGCGGTTGGAAAACAACACCGCCGATACGCAAGGTGGTGGTATTCATGCGACTAACGTTTGGATCGTTCATCAATCATGCATTAATGGTAACTCCACCACCAGTATCTATATCAGTGGCCTATCACAAAATCCATCTAACAGCTTCACAAACAACTGGTGGGGAGCCGCCAATGGCCCATCAGGGAGTGGGTCTGGTTCTGGCGATAGTACCAACTTAGGCAACAGAAGTTACATTCCATACTTAACAACAGGCTGTCCTTTGCCCTAGTCGATAATCTTCTTGGGGTACCACCGATTTGATGGTACCCCCGCTTTACACCTCACTTCTTGCCTAGTTCTCTTTGCATCGTTTCAAACTTGAAGTCGGTGATGTTAATCGCTGTGGCTATCCCGGTGAGATGCTGGAGGCCATTTACAGCTATGACCGCATTCATACGGCCCTCAAGATACCCCTGCCGTTTACGCTCAACACCTTGCCTCAGACACTTGTCTTCATAAATTGGGTGCTTGACAATGTCCCTAAAACAGTGCCTGTAACTCTCTTGAGGGAATAATGTCAGTAGTCGTCTATACAAGGAAAGTCAGTATTTACTCCAATGCTACGCTATAATCATGATGAGCGGATTAGCCAAACAAGACCCTTATTTTTGACAATTTCAGCCATTCTCAAAACAGATCTGTCAGAAATTACTGATGAGACACGCCTAAAGAACAAGTTGGCATCACCCATAAGAGAAATGAGGATGCAATGAACAGTACCCGTGATCTAGACCGGATTTCTTCTGTACAAGATCTTCCTCAGTACCGAGCAGTCATCGGACACCTCCGAAGTATGGGAGCAGTTCAAGAAGATGCCGAAGATGCCGTACAGCAAGCAATTCTTGAGCTGCTTGAGAACAGCTCAATTGCTTTTGAGGCTGATGGGTTCTGGAAGGTCGTTAAAACAAGAGCAGTATGGCGTTTTTTCGATTTCATTCGAGCCGACCGCGTAACCGCTCTAGAGCCAATAGCCGATATGGATGAAGAAGACCAGATTGACTACCTAACATGGCACAGTGACCAAGATGACCGTCAAATCACCAACGACCCCGACCTTATGTATGAGTCTTCAGCATTTATTCAAGAACTACTCGCAAATTTGACACCACGGGACCGCAAAGTAGGTCAAGCCATCCTTGCAGGGGGTAGTCGAGAGGAAATTGCTGCCCAACTCGGATTAACACGTGATGCAATAGATCAAATCTGGAGTCGAGCCAAGAAGCGTATGAAGCAAGCCCTTGCCAAGGGAGAACTTCCTCCGAGGAGTAGGCTCCGCTAAGAGATAGCTGTCAGAAACTCCCACTTTCACTCGCTTAATCAACCCCCAGAAACACTGATAGACAGCTGTGGGGTGGTTAAGTGTCCCTTTAATTCAGAAACACTAACTCGTCGTTTACATAAATCAAATATATCTGAATGATTACTGTTGGATCTGTTTACTTTACAAGCAGAATGGATACTGTACAATGAACGCAATAAAAAAGATTACATCGGATAATATGGCAGATACTCCGGAAAACAACGCATATTTCCTTCAAAATTTGCCAAGAGTAAAGTTGGCGACTCGCTTTCTAGATGAGGAATTACTGCCAACTTTTAGACAAAATACCGCGATAACAGCTGCTGTAGTGGATACGCTTATAGCTGAGTTTCAAAAACGTAACCCGGTAAAAGGCAATGATTTTGATTTAGATCATGTCTGGGGAGCGGCATTGAAGAGAGTGGGATATTATGAGCAGATCCTCGAAGAGGATGTTGATCAGCTACCCAAGGAAGCCTTCTGGGTTTTTCTCCTGTGGAAAAAACTGACGGACATTGAGCTTGCTAATGTAGAAGATCAACAGGATAGAAAAAAAAACTAAGCTCTCCGTAAAATTAGAAAGAGACTATTTGAGGTTCTCCGCTCTATCATGGGAAAAACACTTAAAGGTAGGTTTCAAATAGTCTCTCAAAAAACTACTCAGACAAAGTATCAAAAGCATCATTTGCCTTTGCCCACAATTCAAGTTTTTTGTGTTCACCACTCAAAGCACTTATAACATCTCTCCAAACCACATCTTTAGCCATAAGTTCTGTGTGACGAGATTGACCTTGGTTGACTATTTGTTGTAGAAAGTCATATTCTAGTGAAGATAGGTCGGTACTTGGTAATTTAGAGTGATATAGCAATTCAGGTGAGTACTCGGGTTGCTCATCCGCCAAAAACTCTCGAGCAATAACTGCACAAAGTTCATCTAAGCTTTTCGGTTCAGCAGAGATTACTGTTGAACCAGATTTTTGATGAAGTTCTGATGTAACAAACCTTGAAGCACCTTTTGGTGAAACAAATATAACTTGGGTTTCCATACCCAAATATGATTCAGCAGCACGCTTAAGCAGTTCACTAGGACCAAGAATTTCAGGCCCCAGCTCTCCTTGATTGAGGTAAGCAACTTTGACCTCAAATATATAGGTGCGATCCCGTAGCGTAACCACTATATCTGAACGATGGTTATCGTCGCTGATGATATGTTGTTCTTGTATCTGTTCTGAGAAATCTTGTTTGAGACGCATTAATGCTTCATCGTCTAGTGTTTTTTTATCAAGAGCCTCATCAAGAGCAGTTATCAACGTTTGAGTTATTCGTCTATGGATCTGCAACTCTGTGCTTTCCCCACTTCCCCATAAACGGTCAAACCAACCCAGTATTTTGCTCAATAAGTGTGTCATTGGCTTAAATATCAACTTCATATCGCACCTTAAATAGGCTTCTAGCATGTTTGACAGCAACAAGAACTGTAGTTAGAGAGGCTGTTAGACCTCCCGGCCAGATTGCTAGAGCGATGTCATTAGATAATTTGAGTCCATTTCCTAAAAAGAGAAAGACACCAACCGCACATGTTGAAGCGGCAAGTAGCCCAACATGCGTCGATAGAGCGTCGCCTAATGTCAGCATAAAACTTGGAACATATCCTCTAACACCAATTGACTGTGAGTATTGATTTTGGATCTCCATTTTTACAGCCGACTTTACTCCTTTGGCATGCAGAGCACTACCAATATCTTTGATCAAACCTTCCCAATGTTTCTGCAATACATTCCATTTGACATAGGAACCCTCTTTGTGACTAATTTGTATAGTAATTCTTGCATCCTTCTGTATATCTGTATCTACAAAAAAAGACGTACCATCCATATGACTATTCGGGGCTAGGTTGGGGTCAGATGGTTGATAGCTATGTATCGGCAGTGCCTTTGCTATAGCGTAAATCTCTTCCTTTGTTCTCCTACCTCGAAACGGCCACCGTCGCCAATATGGATTTGCAAGAATAAAGGTGATATTGATTAGATGCATTCACTTTACCCCTTACAAAGTCGTTTAATATCACTAATGACTCTTTAATGCGATATTTTAGCCAAAACTCGCAAAAGTGCAAAATCAGCATTTGCCAACATTTTTGTCAGTTCCGCTCATTGAACTACGCTTTCATTGTGAACACAATTTCTAATTGGCTAAGAGGTGCAGAAATGGAAAATCTAGACACAATCGCCGCCTATTTAGAAGAAATTATCGCAACTCATGCCCCTCGAACTGCGGAAGCTTGGATGCATTATGAACAAGCGATGCGTTACGGAGATGCAGATGAATCGGCAATGTTTAAAGCCATTGCGGAAGAAGAAGAGAGCATTATCAAAGAAGCCATATCCATAAAAGCCGCCATGCAGAATCGTGTACCTAACAAGTTTTATAAGCAGTAAAACAAACCATGATGCTCTATCTCAAGTCTTGGACTTTTCGACTATCTATTTGATAAAGCCGGGAGGCTAAGATGACAACCCTTGTAACAATTGGAATAGCTGGTGGTAGTGGTGCCGGAAAAACCACACTGGCACGAAACATCCAAGATGTGATAGGCGAACAGTATGTTACGATCCTACCCTATGATGCCTATTATCACGATATTCCTCAAATTCTTAACAAGATGCCAACTGTCAACTTTGATCATCCATGCGCTCTTGATTCGGAATTATTTGCCGCCCATGTTTATCAACTACAGCAAGGGTACTCAATTCAAATGCCTGTATATGACTTTACTTCCAATAGTCGAATCGGGCATAGAGTTTTGTACCCGCATCCAATTTTGGTGGTGGAAGGCATCTTACTATTCACCGAACCCCAAATCCGAGATTTACTAGATATACGCGTTTTCATAGACGTTTCAGCAGATATTCGGTTCATTCGACGTCTTCAGCGCGATACTAAAGAACGTGGTCGTACCTTTGACAATGTGCAGGAGCAATGGCTACAAACAGTCCAGCCAATGCACCTTGCGTATGTGGAGCAAACAAAACAATTCGCTCATACCATTATCTTGGGTGATGGCCTTGAGGAAATGGCAATCAGTTTGCAACTCCTTGTTTCCTATTGTAAATCTTTGCTAAGTGTTGAATACGCTGTACGTGAATTTTAAGCTAGATTTCTCCGACCTCGCAAAATTTACAACGAGCACTGACCCATATGTTGTTTCTAGCATACTCCTTACTCTAGGAACATCTCATTAACCGTTCATCCTCTGGCTCCTGCATCGAGTTAGCACTCGCCAAGATGGTAGGCAATAAATACTAAAACGGTTAAAAAAGCGTATCAATCAAGGATTTTGCTTGACTACCCCTTAGAACTCACCTACAATGTAATCAGAACAAAAGTTCTACGGCTAACTGAAAACAGTTAGTGGTACTTAGACTTCTTGTTTTGCTCGTCCCATGGTGAGGAGGATTGCCTATAACCTAATGGATCGAGGCTTTACCTAATTTCCCAAAAAAGAGTACCCACCCTTTATATAACCCGGCACGGTTAAAGGGGGGTACTCGGCTCACCTACCAGTATACCATAGTTTCAGGAAGGTTATCTATGGAAGATCCAACCTTATTCGATAGTGCTGTCCATATTTTGGGCAGCGAAGACACCCCTCAGTTGACAGTGCAGGGCCATATCCAGCAAGGTCAACCTCTGCAAACATGGCAGGATGATGAAGGGACTCTTGTTGCCCAGTTAACCGAGGCAGGTCATCTCCAACTTGGTGAGTTTGGCGATGTGGTGCCAGTGGCTCTACTGACCGCCAATCAACGCTTCGCCCCCAGTCAAGACCCCACCCGTCAAGGGGTACAAACACGGGGGGAGTTAGTTGACCAAGTGCTAGATGCACTGGCATGGGTACTCCATGAAATGGAGCTAACGGGTAACGATGGTGTCCAAGGCTTGCAAGCAGCACTCCGCAGTCGTGTGATTAACCGCAATGCGGGGGATGCCCAAGGCGCAGTGCTGCGGGCTGGCGATTTCGAGGCCGTAAATGCGGGCGGTACCGACATGGTGCCCACGGGTCAGTTGACTGGTTTGCACGCTGCGGCCAGCAACGAGGCCAGTGCCTATCTGGAACGAGCAGTTGGTATTGAGGCTGCTGTTCATAATGAGTTAGATGGTGAAATCGATGAAGCGGTCGGGGTCGCCATCGTGTCCCCTACCAACGATGGCACCATCACGACCCTGATTGGTCTTCAGATTGAAGACCTTGTTGAGGGAGATGACACTTACGCCATTCATACAGGTGATGGAATTGTTCACTTTGGGGATGTGGTCGAGTTGGTTGAGCAAGACAGCACTCCTACTCCTCCCCCACCGAGTGGCTCGATGTGGGTCTATCCCAAGGATGATCAGCATCTATACGCTCAAGACTCAAGTGGCACCGAGTACCAACTGACGGGTATCAGTGGAGGTGACACCATTCCTATTGGAACTATCGTTCCTTATGCGGGAGCCACCGCTCCAACAGGATGGTTGCTCTGTGATGGTTCTGTGGTGAGCAAAATCACCTATGCCGACTTGTTTGCGGTTATCGGTAGTAGCTTTTCTTACCAAAAAGATGTGCCACCGTACAACACGTTCTACCTGCCAGACTTACGGGGACGTTTTCCGTTAGGCGAGGACAACATGGGTGGGACAAGCGCCGATCGGGTTACTGCAACTCAGGCTGATAATCTCGGCTGGTGGAGTGGGTCTGAAACTCACCTACTCGGTACGAGTGAAATGCCCAGTCATAACCATGCCTTCTCGGTTTGGCAAGGCGGTGCCCAAGCCAACAAAGCAGCTCGAGGGACGGACTCCGCTTCGTACTCGACATCGACCAACAGTACGGGTGGTGGTGGCTCGCATAACAACATGCCACCCTACCTCACGCTGAATTACATCATCAAATACTAACGAAAGAAGCTAATACTGATGTTTATTCATCACCCGGACAACCTTATCATCATCGATGATCTCATCCTACCCTTGGGTTTCTGGACTATTGTTGCCCCCACCTATGCCTTACCCGAACCCTACAGTGGGCGTGAGTTCATTCCCAATGTCCGCCACCACCTGTTGACATTGGACGGTGTGGGTCAAGACCAAGCCGATCTCGGATGGGCTGAGGGTATTGAGTATATTGCCCAAAAAGCCACTTATCAGGCCGCTTGGGATGCCTATCAGCAGGGTGCATTCGTTTTCTTGGATAACAATCAGGTTGTCATCCAAGGCCCCCCGGTCTTATCTGCGGACAAGACCCACCTCGACAACGATGGTCAAGACACCATCACGTTGACCTGTGTAGTGAGCGATCTAGATTTCAATGGCTCCGTTACATGGACAGTGGTAGCCCCCGACGAGTCCGAAGTTAGTGTCAATGACACGGCTGTGGATGGGAGTGCTACGTGGCAATTGACCACGAGCTTTGAGGGTTTCCACACGATACGGGTGGTTGTTGAGCAGTTTGGCACCGCTCACTTGAGTTTTGAAGGAGTCTAGCCATGGCAGAAAAAGTTCATTTGACCGGGGGTGTGGGTGAAACACCCATTGGCGAAGCCAAACGCCGTGCGAAAGTCGCCCGAGCGGCTCTGCGTGCTGAAAACTGGGAAGTCCTAACTCCTGCCCAGAAGCTGGAAGCGGTGCGGGTGGTGCTAATTCACCTGCTCAATGTCGAATTTCGTGGCCGTGATGAGTGAGAGGTTTTGCCAAGATGGAATTTGGAACTGAAGTCATCATTGCTGTAGGTGCGGCTGGCTTATTGGCTGCTCTCGCGTTTCGCTACCTGATTGAGACCGTCATCAAGCTCAACAACGAGCTACAAGAGACGATCACAGAACGTCACCGTTTTGATGAAGAGCGTGAGCGCTTGACCGCCAGTGTCAAGCACGCTGAGAGTCGGCTAACCGAAGTTGAGCGGCACAATCAGCAGCTACAAGAACAGTTGAATGCTTGCCAAAGCCTTGTTGAGGAACTACAAGCGGTAAATCCTTAGTCCGAGGCGTGCCCCTCTAGACCACCGTCGCCATCGGAATGGTGTAGAGAGGCCCGCTCGGTTGATCTGAATGAAACACATTGTAACCAATATAAGAAAACATAACCAGAAAAGGATGAAAAAACATGTCACAATTGATCGTTAGAGCCGACTCAATTTGGGACCAAGAAAATCAATTACGAACAACAGCGTGGGTATCAGCAGAAACAATGGTTGTAGCTGGTAGCCGACTCCGCATAACAGCCACCGGACTAGTCCATCTCTACCCCTCTGGACAAGAGTACAAAATGCCTTGGGTGGATCCCAATGGCTGTGGTTGTGTCGATTGTAGTGAGCTTTATGAATTTGGGGGTAATTTATTGATGCCTTACAATGCGAGTACATGCACAGGCGTTGAAGGCGGTAAGTTAGTTGGGGGGATTGGAACAATTGACGGTAATGGCTTTCTAATTGGAGAGCTTTTTGCTGTTGGTTCCAGCTACGATGGCGTTGCTCCTGCATCAGGAGAGCTGTATTTTATCATCAACGACTATTTCAACTCACAGGGTATTCCCCATCCATACTACTACTATGAAGACAATCGTGGTCAGTTTGTCGTGACAATAGACGACGCGCCCTCGCACAATGGACCTAGCAACTGTCCGCATTGTTATGCAAGTGAGGATGAATCTAACACGGAAAATCCTGTAAGTTTGCTCAAGGGAGAAAAACGCTTATCTGAGACCGACCTACGCTTACCGACTCCAGCGGGTAGTCTTGACTTTACTCGCGTTTACCGCCAGAGCAAACAAGATGACCCCGCCTATCAAGTGCTGGGAGCAGGCTGGACCCACAACCACAATGTCAAACTGCAAGAAATCGCGGGTACCCCCAACGTCATTGTCTTGCTCGCCCCTAGCGGTGGCACTGTTCAGTTTTCACAAGATGACACCGACCCAGATTTGTATGTTGGTGACCCGGGTTCAGCCTCCATCCTCGAAATCGACACAGGCAGTAGCACGGCACGTTACACCCTCACCGCCCAAGACTATTCGCAGTGGATCTTTGATGATGAAAAGCGGCTACGTGTCCGACAACTACCAAGTGGCGAAACATGGACCTATACCTACACCAACGGCCAATTGACCAGCGTCGAGGATAACTACGGGCGCGAACTCGCCTTCACTTACTTCACCGCAGGAACGTTTGTCGGCAACCTTGAGCGTGTAACTGACCATACAGGGCGGTATGTCGAGTTTGGCTATGTCGAAGAACATGTGGATGGTGTCCCGGTAACCCCCAACCCCAAGGGGCTGCTGGCTTCCGTAACCGATGTCTTGGGGCATGTGTGGCAGTACCAGTATTACGGGTATGTTGAGGGTGAAAGCAATCCCGACTTGTTGAATTTCCTCGTTGCTCGCTTCTCACCAGATTACGACATGGATGGTGATGGCACAATTGAGGCCGAAAGCGCTATTGTCCTTGAGGCCCTTACTTATCAGGTTACTGATGCGGTCATCAACGGTATCACCCAACAGCGGGGGGATGGCTCACTACAAGCGAACCTGCATTTTGATCAGCAAGCAGGTGAAACCACCGTGACGGTCGCTGAACGCCAAACTCGTTACACATTTGACAAAGGTCTTCTCCAATCAACTACTAACCCCAAGGGGCAAAGTAGTTTTCAAAACATCAATTCTAGCTTCCGTCCAGCCACCAAAGCCGATGCCAACGGGAATGAAACGACCTTGGCGTGGAGTGCTTCAGGCAAACTGCTCAATCAGGTTACCGACGCTCTCAACAATGTCACCGCCTTCAGCTATGATGGTCAAGACCGCTTGTCCTCCAGTCTGGATGCCGAGGGTCGCAAGACGGGCTATGTCTATGGGGATGGCAACCTTCCGCGTTACCCCACTCAGATTGATGTCTTTGATGACGCAGCCGAAACGACCTTGCTGCAACGTCAACAATTCGTCTATGACAGTCTGGGGCGGGTTCTCGAAGAAAAGGTCATTGACCCCAGTGATGGGACAACCGTGCTACGCAAGACAGTGCGAGCCTACTACACCAGCGGGAATGGCAACGGCTTGCTGCAAACGGTGACCGTCCATGACTTGGTGACCCCGGCCAATAACCAGACCACCACCTACTTCTACGATGCGGTGGGACGGACCGTGCAAGTCAATCAAAGCAGTCTGCTGGGCAGTTGCACCAAGTCCTACACCGTCTATGATGCAGCGGGTAATGTGGTGGCCTCTATCTGCAATTATGAGAATGCCGGAGCAGCTCCAACCACGGCTGAGGCAGCCGTGGCTCTCTATGACCCAGACTACCCCAACCAGAACCGTGTGACCACCCATAGTTATGACACACTGGGACGACGCATCCAAACCACCGTCAATGCCGGGTCAAGCGAGGAACAATCCAGCCTGACCGTCTATGATGGTTTAGGGCGAGTAGTGCGCTCCATTAGCCGCTATGTAGCCGATCCAGCCATTCCCAATCCCTTCACGGCTGACCGTGATAGCTTCGATCACGGTACGGATGGCACCGACAACCGCATCAGCGAGACGGTCTATGACGCTCGTGGCTTGGTCATTCGCCAAATCAACAGCCTTGGGGATGTGACCTTGTATGGCTATGACGATGCTGGGCGGCAAGTGCGGGTCATTCAACGCGCCAGCCAACCGGACTACGCCATTGAAACCGACCCTGAACTCACCTACTACGTCCCCAATCTTGCTGTCGATGCCGACATCATCACCGCTTCAGCCTATGATGCCAATGGCAACGTGGTCAAGGCCATTGACGCCTTGGGCAATGTGACCTTTATGGTCTATGATGCCCTTAATCGTGTGGTCAAGACCATCCGTAATGCCAAAGATGGAGCGACGGTAGACCTCAATGTGGGTGATCCCGGCTACCTTGCTGCCAATGACCCGCGTTCTACTGCCTATGAAGCCAGTGATGCTCCTGACCGCGACCTCATCACCCGTAGCAGCTACGATGCTATGGGGCGGGTAGTACGGACATGGGATGTGCTGGGCAGTGTGACCCTGTTCGGCTATGACGAACTGGGGCGACAGGTCAAGACTATCCGCAGTGCCAGTCAACCCGACTATAATCTGGTCAGTGACCCTGACTTGAGCGCCTATAGCCTTGACCCGGCAGCGGATGTCGATGTGGTCAGCTTAACGACCTATGATGAACTGGGGCAAGTGGTCTACAGTGAAGATGTCAACGGCACCCGTCAGCGCTCGGTCTATGATGGTTTGGGTCGCCAAGTCCGTTCTATCCAAAACTGGGTGGACAATGGGGTTGATCCCGCCAACTGGGTCTGGGATAGCGGCGATTTGCGCTGGGAGAATGGCAGTGGTAGCGCCATTGACCACGGCCCAGCGGATCAGAACATCATCAGTGGGACCCACTACGATACTGATGGTCGGGTCGAGTGGAGCCAGAATGTGGCGGGTTACTTCACCCGCACTGTCTACGATGAACTGGGTCGCCAAGTCCGTACCATCCAGAACTGGGTGGATAACAGTGTAGACCCTGCCGACTGGATTTGGGATGCGACCGATGGCCGTTGGGAAAACGGTAGCGGCAACCCCATCAATCATGGTGCAGAAACCGACCAGAACATCATCAATGAGACCATCTATGATGATGAGGGACGAGTGGCTTTCACCCGTGATTGGCGCGGCAACGAGACCCATTTCGTCTACGATGCAGTCGGGCGACGTACCCAGACCATCACCAATTATGGCGATGGTGTGTATGACCCCCAAGTGCCGGATGAAGACCTCGTGAGTGAGACCGTCTATGACTATGATGGGCGCGTCGCGGCGCAGATTGATGCGGCGGGGCGTGTCACACAGTTGGTCTATGACGGCCTCGGACGGCGGGTGAAGACCATCAGTAACTTTGTGGATGGGAGCTTCAACCCAGCCTATCCGGATGAAGACCTTGTGAGCGAAACCATCTACAACAAGGCCGGGCAAGTGGTGGCAACGGTTGATCCACGCGGTACCCGCTCAACCTTCAGCTATGATGCGGCGGGACGGCGCGTGACGGTGACCCAAGCCGCCGACACCAAACTGGCAACCACCACCTACACCTGCTATGACAAGGCAGGCCGTGTTCAGCGCGTCATCCGCAATTGGCTGGATGATGGACGCTCCCCGGATGCCAAAGATGCCGATGGCTCATGGATTTTTGACCCCACTGACCATGGCCCTAACCATGACCGCAACCTCAGCATGGCTTACAGCTATGACCTGTTGGGACGGGTCGTGAGTACCACCGACAGTTTAGGACAGACCGCCAGCACCATCTATGCCAAGGATGGGCGCGTTCTCAGCAGCACTGATGTGGCTGGAATCAGCAGCGCCAATGCTTATGACCGCTTGCGTCGCACGGTGCGGGTCGTTCAAAACTGGGTGGATAACGAGGTTGACCCTGCTGAGTGGATTTGGGACGACGGGGATGCCCGTTGGGAGAATGGTAGTGGCACGCCGATTAATCATGGCACCAACACTGACCAAAACATCATTGTTGATACCGCCTATGACCTGTTGGGCCGCCGGGCCAGTATGCGTGACCCGCGGGGCTATCTGACCACCTACACCTATGATTGGCTCAACCGCCGCATTGTGTTGACCAATCCGGCTCCCTTGGATGACCAATACTGGACGACCCTCCATGCCAACCTCGCAGGAGGTCAATCCCAAGTCACGGTCACCAACCCGCTTGACCATAGCGTGACACAGGTTTTCGACCGTGTGGGACGTTTGCAGAACATCGTCTATGCCAGCGCCGATACTCCCGATGTGCAGTTCGGCTATGATGCGGCGGGTAATCGGGTGCTGATGGAAGAGGGCCTCAACGACTTCTCGACCATCGTGCGCCGCACCCACTACTACTACGATGACGCCAATCGCCTGACCCGGGTCGAGCTAGACAGCGACGGAGATGGGCAGGTCGAGCAAGCAGTCGAATATGCCTACGAAGCGGGCGGTCAACGCACCAGCCTGCGTCTACCCGATGGCTTGACCCTCCACTACAGCTATGATGCCAAGGGGCGCTTGATTGCCCTGACCGACTGGGCCAACCACACCACCACCTATCGCTATGACTTGGCCGGGCGTCTGGCTGCCATGCAACGCGCCAACAACTACGCCACCCACTACCGCCATGATACAGGCGGGCGCTTGACCCAAATCGAGCATCGCGCCAATGGAGCCACCTTGGGCCGCTTCGCCTTCACGCTGGATGCGCGGGGTAATCGTACCCAAAGCGTTGATTTGCTGCGCCGACCTGATGCTGAAGCGCTGCTCATCGACAGCGACCACCCGGCAGTCACCTATACCGGGGCATGGAGCAGTGGCGTTAGTACCGCCTTTGATGCTAAACTAAATATCAAGTGCTATGGGGATAGCTTCAGCCTAACCCTTGGCACCCATCCCGACGGCAGTATCGTGGACGTGAGCATGGACGGTCAGTTCCTTCAAGGGGTAGATACTTACGCGGCGACACCCGCCACCAAGACGGTGACGCTCCGCGCTGGGGTACTCGGCTCACATACCCTTGAAGTTCGCAACCGTCCGGCTCGCAACCGCAAGGCTACCCCCAGCAGCCCCACCGCCTTCCGCGTTGAGTTCGTATCACTGACAACCCTTTACGATGGGCAGATCATTGAGTACGGCTATGATGGCTTGGCACGGCTCTTGACGGCGGACTACTACCCCGCATGGGATGACCAAACCCCGGTGCGTGATTACACCTTCACCTACGATGGGGCGGGCAACCGTCTCAGCGAGGTCGTCAACGTCGATGGCAGCCCCGTCAGCAACCAGACATGGAGCTATGACGCCGCCAACCGCATCAGCAGTGGGGGTTTCAGCTATGATGCCGCTGGGCAGATGCTCGGTGATGGGAGCCTGACCTACACATGGGACCGTGCCGGACGCCTGAAGACCGTGACCGACGGTGGTGATACCTACCAGTACACCTACAACGGCCTTGGTCAACGGGTGCAGCAGACGGTTGATAGCGTGGTGACGGACTACCTGCTCGACACCCAACCCGCCCTACCCCGCATCCTCGCCTCGACAACAGATGCTGCCACCACCCGCTATGTCCACACCCCCTTGGGTGGTATACTGAGTCAACACGACGCGGCGGGCGACTGGCACTGGGCGCTCGTCGATGGACTAGGGAGTGTGCGCGGCATGGTGGATGATGCGTTTACCGTTGAGGGGTCACGCGGCTTTGCACCCTATGGCCTGCCGATGGATGCGGCGGGCGGTGTGATGCTGCCGTTTGCCTTCACGGGCGAACCACGCGATGGCAATGGCCTGCAATATCATCGGGCGCGGTACTACCATCCGAGGGTGGGGGTGTTCCCGTCGTTGGATCCGCTGGAGGTGGGTAATCGCTATGCCTATGTCGGTGGGAATGTCGTCAATCGGGTGGATCCGAGTGGTAATAGGCCAGACTGTCAAGGGACATGTAGTAGTGAATATTTTACCTACAATCGTGCGAATGCCGTTCAATATGCAATGAATTTTGCTCTACAAAACTATCCGAAGTCTCTTCCGAGTGGAGTGGCAAGCAACCCTGCTGTAACCTATGGTATCTCTGGTGCAGTAGGCCAAACATTCTCGGCCATCTTCATTTCTGAGGTTTTCCATTTTGGTGGAGGACTACCAATGACTGTAGGCGAAGACTTTGACCCCGCAAACCCAACATGTAGCAGCATAGGTGGAGGACGCGGAGGATGGCGCACCTGTTCCGGTAACTCCGCTACTTCAAACTGGCGCGGGCATCGCCAGTTGAAGGCTTATATGGAGGAAGCTCTTGGAGCTGTTGCTATTCCCCCATTTGGGTATGCTGCTTTAGATGTTGGACCTGCACAAGGGGGAGATATAGAGCATCCCCTCCATGCAGATTCTGGTCAGATTCGCTCTAATGCAGTTCAGGATATGTATCATCAAGTTATCGCTTTAGGTTTAACCCAAATCCAAGGCGGCGATTACCTCTACATTGACTCAGGTGAATATCAAGACCCCAATTGTGTACAGAATGATTGCCGCAATGATGATCATGGGTATATGGTAGTTGGTTGGGGGCGGGCTATCAACTGTGCTACAGCGCTTAACAGTACGTTGGAGGAAACCTACTATGATGAGGTTTTCGGTGAACCAGAACTGCGTGGTTATATGTTCACAGATTTCTTCCTAAGTATGGATTATCGCCCCAACACTGTCCCGTATGTTGTTGACCATAGTTTCTCAGCTAATCCAGACAATTTCGGCTGGAAGCAGATTCCTCGACCCCGCCCATTCTATTGTTCTAAGTATAATTCGCAACCATCAGATAACTTGCCAACAGCATATTCTGCCTTCGGGAATGCTGCGCGACATAGTTGGTATTTCTATCATTTACCGAGTAATCCTGTCTATGTACCATGTACTCGGCAGTTTCTATCTATTCCATGATTTATGTAGTGGTTGGCGGCAACGATAAATTGCCGCCAACCATGTGGAGAAAACTTATGAAACACGGCACCCTACTAATCTGTGCCTTAGCTATATTGACGATAAGTTTTGTATTGGAAAACCCCTCCAGTACAAAGATGTCTAGTTTTGCTACAACCAGTACCCCCTCATTGGCAACAACCACTGATTGTTATTTGATTACATCGGAGTTGTCTGGTGAATCAGTTGGCGATATTGCATGGTCGGGCGATGGAAGTGTGCTTGCGGTTGCAAGTCAAAATGATATTTTGATTTTTCCATCTGGTGACTTTACCCAAGATCCAATTCGCCTGCAAGGTCATCAAGACGAAGTAGTCGCTATTGATATAAATGTAGATGCAACTTACCTTGCCTCTGCTGGTTGGGATGGGACTGCATTAGTCTGGAATCTTGAAAACTACAAACTGGAACAGGTATTGCGTAAACGAGATGGGCTAGATGATATTAATCCATATGATGTTATTCCATTTTTATCAGTCCAGTTTAGTCCTGATGGACACTATTTGGCTGCTGGTACACTAGAAGAAGATCGAACAGCTTATGTGTGGGAAGTTGGGACTTGGCGAGAGATTGGTATATACGACGACCATTACACAGGAGTATACGGAGTAGCATTTAATGCGGATAGCTCAATGCTGGCAACTACAAGTGTAGTTGAGCTACGTATATATGATATTGAAACTAGTAAAATTCTCCATCGATACACAAATACTAAATTAAGCATGTACTCGCTAACATGGGATGCAGAACACTTGATTTTTGGTGCTTTTACGACTTCTGATGCAATCACTGAAGTAGCAGGGATTTATCGATGGAACTTAACAAACGACATAGAGCCTCAAGTAATCTATCCGTTTTCATATAATGCTTGGGGGAGTGCTATAGATTTTCTTCCAGACCGAACAGACATCATTGCGTTTGCGGGTGAGAACAATAATGTCACCTTATATGACCTAGCAACCATGCGTACTGTTACCAAATTCGGTGCCTCAGAGTCTCCAATTTGGAGTTTGGAGTTTAACCCTCGTGAGGGAAGCCTTGCAGTTTCAAGAGGGGGTAATGAGCTTCGTATCTGGAGTCCATGCTCCTAAGCAACCGCCTCCATCTCAGCGAGGTCGTCAACGTTGAGGGCAGCCCTGTCAGCAACCAGAGTTGGAGCTATGACGCCGCCAACCGCATCAGCAGTGGGGGTTTCAGCTATGACGCCGCTGGACAGATGCTCAGTGATGGCAGCCTGACCTACACATGGGACCGCGCTGGACGCCTGAAGACCGTGACCGATGCTGGCGATACCTACCAGTATGCCTACAACGGCCTCGGTCAACGGGTGCAGCAGACAGTCAACAGCGTGATAACCGACTACCTGCTCGACACCCAACCCGCCCTACCCCGCATTCTCGCTACGACGACGGGCCGCCACCACCCGCTATGTCCACAGCCCCTTGGGTGGTAACCTGAGTCAACACGACGCGGCGGGCGCTTGGCACTGGGCGCTGGTCGATGGAGTAGGGAGTGTGCGCGGCATGGTGGATGAGGCGTTTGTCGTGGAGGGGTCACGCGGCTTTGCACCCTATGGCCTGCCGTATTCTATCGGGGGCAGACCAGTGCTATAATGACCTTCAACAAGGAGGACTGCCGATGCAATCGCCAGCCATAACCACTGTGATGAAAATGATGGAAACCCTGCCCAATGCCCTACAGGAGCAGGTTGCCGACCACCTGCGCGAGTATATCGCCACCCTGCACGACGAGGCACGCTGGGATGCCCTGTTTGCCAATACCCAAGACCAGTTGGAGGCTGCGGCGCGGCGGGCCAAGGCCGAGATTGCAGCCGGCAAAGCGACACCCTTGGACGTTGACGCCCTATGAACTCGGCCACCCTGCCATCATTTTGGGAGGCCTATCGTCATCTCAAGCGCGAAGACCGCACCCGTGCCCGCAAAGCGTATCGGCTATGGGCTGAGAACCCCTTTCACCCGTCGTTGCATTTCAAGTGTGTCAACGCAAGAGAAAATGTCTGGTCAGTACGCATCAGTCTCGAACATCGGGCGTTGGGCATCTGGGATGATGATACCGTGACATGGTTCTGGGTCGGCAAGCACGACGATTATGAGCGCGAACTCGCCTAGGTCTTGCGACCGCACACGGCGCACCCGATGACCATTAGCACCCCCTACCCCAATGGTTCTACAAAGGTATTGAAGATGCCTCAATTGGCAGCCTTTCGGGAATGTACGATTCACATTTTTATCGAGTTCCAGATGAAACTTGTGTTAGAAACCGTATGGAAAGAACAGAAATTAATAGATGGTAGTCAGATTATGAGCTGTTCTGATGGCACTCAAAAAGACTCAATTAGCCAAGAAAAGCTCAGTATTGACAATTTCCATTACACTAGTGAAATCTCTTTCCATACGGTTTCTAAGACTAGACAAAGGAATGAAAGGACAATCTCGTGAGGATATATAAATTAGGGATTGTATTTATATTGGTGAGCATAGTATCTAACCTTTATGCACAAAGTAATGATTCTAGTTCGTCATTCAATATTTTATTTACCTATTCGGATGTGCCAGGCTACGATCCCTCGTTCAAGCCTAACCGTTTATACAACATTTCAGCGGAAGGGGAGACAAGTCTATTCTACGAAGATGAAACGGCACATTTGGTACGTGCTTTGGCATGGTCACCATCAGGAAATTTACTAATCGTTTTGAAAGCTTCGGCAGATAATCCTACAAAGGCAAACATCTGTATTCTGACTTCAATGGGCGTTATGTTGCGCTGTATGGTAGACTCAGCAACAAGTCACCCCCTTGGAGCTACAAGCTATCAAGAACTCTACCTAACATCATGGTCAAGTGATGAAACTTCTATCTATTATGTAACCCAAAGTGAGGATAATCGGAGGTTGGTGGAGGCTGATATTAATACAGGAAATATTAGGCGAATTATATATGAATATTCATATGAACTGCCGAATGATATAAATAATGTACGTCCAATGGATATTAGCTGGAATCCAAATGCAACCTTCATCTTAACGTCAGTAGGTGAACATCTTACACTAGGTGATATGCCTACTCTAATTCTTACAGAAACTCAGGCAGAAGTCCCCATAAGTTCAATACTGGGTGAGGCTGACAGTTCTACTGCTGGTTATGTTGAATACATTTGCCCTAGGTTATCACCTGCAAACCAATTGATTGCAGTTATCATTTCCCAACCAAATGGCAGTGACAAATTGCTTGTTCTTGACTCGAATCTCGACATAGTTGCAGTCGTTGATGATTTTCCTTTTCATGGCCAATGGAAACTTGAATGTCCATTTTGGAGTTACGATGAGAGTGTTCTATACATGGTTGGGACTGAGGTGTCTACTATCATCTATAATCGGTATCTGATTGGCTTCAAAGGCAATTGGCAGCGATTAGATGCTGTTCAATCTCTGCCGGACGGTGTTCACTTGGATACAATACAATTGTCGCCAAATGGTCAGTATATCACCTACATCGCATCAAGGCCTGCCTTGCAGGTCTATGTATTGGATATTTTACAGCAACGCGAATACCAAATAACTGATAATGCTGGATATGGTTATTACCCTATATGGCAATGGCAAATTAATGGACAAGATGTTTCTAGACAATAATTACAAGACGCCATTCAACCATATATACGTTATGATGATGTTTAATATATTACTATAATAATTATATAGATAATTATTTATATAACTAACCCAATCTATCCCTAAGAGACTTCTTGAAGCAGTCTATGGGTAGATTTTTGAGCAGATGAAGGTATTACGAGTGTGTACATACTTTATTCAGCAAAAGCCTGATCAAGCGGTATTTTCTGTTCTGCTTGCCTCTCAGCCAAACTTTCATAGATGGCACTGCGGGCTTGTTCATCCAGCATCAGCCACAGAGTGTCTTCAAGTGAGGTATCGCTCTTAACTAATTTCTCCAGCGCACTGAAGTATGTATCGTTGACTAAGCGGGCCATGACCTTGTTTTTGCGGGTAATGCGAAACTGAGCGTTGCGATAGTACACCTCTTCCAGCACCTCGCCCATATGCTGGCGCAGGTGCAATGCGGCAATCAAAGTTTTGGTAGGGGTTTTGTGCATGTGTGCATCATAGAACAACTATGATAGTTGTGAAGTAGCGAATTGAAGTTATTGGGTCGTTTCACCGGGAAGTGAGTTTGCTTGGAATGAGGGCGTTTACGTCGTACAATAGCGCGTTTGCGGCGTAAGGCTCAGAGTAATAGAAGTATTGTGAAATATATAACTCAATGGTCTTGGGAAGATCAATATCTCCCCTACCCTATAGCTTCACTTCGGCGGATATCTGGGTAAAGGTTATTATCGGATACTTGGTGATTGCTCAAAACCATCCATGGATGTCAAACGATTATAGAATATGTTAGCAGCTTCGAGTGCTGCCAACCAAGCGTCAGTACGGGTCTGAAAATGTGTTCAGTGCCTTCAACCTTCAGCACGTAAGGAGATGGAAAAGCTCTCTATCAGGCATTGTCATTTGATATTGACAGTATGTTTAGCACGAGCCACCACAACGCCTGATTGAATAATTTCACAAATCATCTGTGAGATCCTCTATAGTTACTTAAAATTAGATAAAAAATTCAACTCTTGGCATGAGATCATGTTTTGTAACCCTATCTCTATCCACCCATTTAATCTCGCTTATATGATGATCGGTGCAGATATGTTGGTCAGTGCTACTGAGCGTACATAAATAGCAAAGTATAACTAGGTGCTGTTCGTACCCCAAATACTGTCATCGGTTAGACCATGAGAGTGGAAGTAATCCACAAACCTGAACCCTATACCCAGTTTCTTCATAATATATCTCTCTAACTACGGCCTGCTCGGCGTTTCCGCGAACTTAACCTTTCCGCTAGGAAACTCCCACTTACCGTGAGCATCAGGGAGTTCCTCTTCATCCCGCTTGGTCATCAATAATTGCCCTAAACTATTCTCAATAATACCAAGAAAAACAAAAATCGTCTTTTTACGCATTAGCTTCTCCCATATATATGATTCTGCCCCAATTCTAGCAAATTAGAAGGGGAGTTGTCAGAAATCAGAATTAAGTCTGACAGTGCGCGAAAAGCAGTTTCTGTATTAATACCTGATGAAAGCTCACTAATAGCTATAGGATTACCTTGAACAGTATGCATTGCATTATATCGAGTTCTTGATTTTACTATTGCAACTTGGCTTGGATGCAATGCGGAGCCAAGCTTTTCTGATAAATCAACGGAGATACTATCCCCAAAACAGATTTGTTTTTTCCTTCTTAGAGCCTCGACCTGTTGGTACAACAAAGTACCGGGATATGCCTTAACAGGCACTGGACTAAACCTGATTTTTGAACCAGCCATCTGTTTTAGCGTCCTCGCTAGATTAACTGTCAATTTCACATCTTCTAGGGTTTCCCCCAAATATCCAACCATAAGAAACCCCTTAATTTTGACACCGTACTTTATTGCCTTATCTACTGTACAAATAACATCGGTCGGTGTACTGTATTTTAACATACTTTGTAATATGCGTAGTGAGCCAGATTCAATACCTAATTCTATTTCACTTAACCCCATCTCAAACAACATATCCCAATATTCAGATGTCAATCTTGCCATTATATTTGACCGAGCATTCGCCTCAAACCCAAAGTTGCTGCGATTAATTCCTAACATAGTAAAGATAGAGTACAACTCTCTAATTCTCTTTTTTGAAATAATTAATAAATCATCAATGAATCTTATATAATTTACTCCCTCTTTTAATAAGCATTCTATCTCTGTCTGAAGAGCTTTAGCAGAACGAATCCTCACTTTACGTTCCACCATCTCTGGAGCTGCACAAAAGGCACATGTGTATGGACACCCCCTAGATGATACGAGATGAGCCTCAACCGTATGACCATCTTGCCACACATTAGGTTCATTTGCGAACAGGCCCCTATCCACAATCAAATTGTCAATATCGTTTTGTGGTGTAATATGTCTGGGCTTTACTACAATTTCTGATCCTGAATTATAGGCGATGCCTGGAATTTGCGACAAAGGTACCCCAGATAGAAACATACGGATAGGTTCCTCACCTTCCCCTGTACAAACAAACAAAATGTGGTCTCTAATTTCTCTATCTGCGAGTATTTCTTCAGGTGAAAGAATTGCATGAGGGCCTCCCAAAAATATCCTTTGGTCGCTTAGTTTTCCACCTACAAGCTTTATGACTTGTTTAACTATGTGAAAATTTGGACTTGTAACATTCATTCCAATGTAATCAGCAGAAGTCACCAGCAACATAGATGCTAGATTTTCTGGTGACAGCCCTAGATGCTCACCATCAATAAGTTTCACTTGATCTTTACCTAAGACCTCAATGGCAACTGTGGCAACATATGCTAGTCCATATGGGGGAATTGTAGTATATTTTTCTATTCTTCCACTTTCAGAGTACAGTTGCGTTGGGCTGTTGACAAAAACTATGCTGGCCACTTTTGTCCTCCAAGTGAAGCAGGGGTCGGAATGTGTCAAGGACTTTGAAACAACTTCGAGAAAAAGATTAGGATGGATTCGGAACGGGTAAGGGTGGGTTGATCCACACCGCTGACGGAGCGCCCTTCAATTCTATACTAAACTTTGATGGCGAAGTTGTTTAATCCATTCTGGCACATAGGGGAAACATTCTGCTAACTATACTGTTGGTTAATTATATTTGCATACGGTTTCTGAGAAACTCTAGTATTTAGAGAGGTGCTCTACAGGGTTTTGAGTATCGTTTTGAAATCTATTGCTCGGTGAACTGAATCACCTATTGAAGTTGACTTAGATCCAAACAGGTAGCTCAGTGAGAAGAGAAGTCTTGTTTTCATGAAGCGAATTATCTGAGGATTGTGTTCTGATTGGCCTACAGATTCGATTATCCCTACTATCCTAAAGAGAAGGTCAGACGACAGAGTGAAGATATTGTGTTGGCTTGGAACAAAATTTTTTACATCAGTCTCTATTTGATCTGTTATTATTACTAAAAATTGCTCGTAAGACCACCTAAAGAAATTAGATAGTTTCCTTCTAATAAGAATAGCCTCATTTATCTGTTCAAGTGTAAATGAGGTTTTAAGATCGCAAAAGTACAGTATGCAACCCCAAGTGCTGGATCTCATTGCAAAATAGTTATGTTCAACAGGATACATAATATCAAGCCATGTTCTTATTCCATCATGCTGATATTGTCGAAAATAGTCTTGAAAAATGTCTGCAAGTTGTTTTCCCGTCGATTCTAGAAGATCACCTAATCCTATAGGCACCCTAGGTTCTGGCAAAGGAATAACAGAGGGAACGGTCACTATACTAAAATCAGAAAACCCGGAGGCATCACGCTGAATTGCCGACGTCAATTTTTTAGAATCTAGTGCATGTAAATATGATGTTCCCTCATGGTAAGTAACTAATTTCGACATTGGTGGCACATTACATATTTGCTTAAGCGTATCTTTAGATAAAGGTGAAAATCTTTCAGTGATTTGTTTGTAATGTACTTTGCCTCCAGCTTTAACTAGATAGACTAATAAATCAAAGTAGGTGGCATGAGGCACTTCTCCAAGGGGATATTCAGATCTCTCGTGCAACGAGGCAAGGTTGTCATAGTGACTCATTTTAATCCACCAAAGATTTAAGTTGATTTACAACCACAGATGCCCATAGAGGATGGAGTTTGTTCTTGTGCCTGAGATCGTCAAGTTTCTGTATTCTATTGGTTTTTGCTAGCCATTTGGTTGTATAATCCTCGAGATTTGCATGATATGGAATACATATAATATTTGTAGGCCGCTTAGTTTGATCATCAAGAATGAACCTACACATGGAATCAACCAAACTTGCCGGAGAGAGAGTAGCTGTATGCTGCTTTTTCAGGATTAGGGACACTTTTTCAGTAAAATAGGACAATCCTACACTACCTACTGAGTTGATTTTCATCAACTTTTGGAAGTGTCGTGAAGTGACCACACCTTTTAATCTTGTTAATGCATCATAATTCAAAACATGAAACAGGTTTGCATCATTGAAGCCCAGCCGCGACTTCAAAGTCGCGTTTGCTGTTTCCATGTTCTTCAATGTATCGGGTATTCTATGGTTGGATTTAGATATTTGTTCCAGTTCTAAGAGGGTGTGTTCCTCATCTAGAAGGCTAGGGAATGTCCAAGTGAAAAACATTGTTACCTTTACATCTGTTCCAGTTAAGACAAAATCATCTGGAATGTTAGCAAACGATGCAAAAGGCAAAGCTGTATCGATTATGACATCTTGAGGAATAAATCCGTTAGCTACAACAATATCTACTGCGTCATTGATTAGTTTACTCATTTCAGTCAAATTGTAAGGGTCTTGATTCTGTTTTTTTGCAAGCCAGTTGCCATCGTCCATACAACAGGCGATGATTCCGTTAGGAGAAGGCCCTAAAACGCCAATTTGACACGTGTATTTTAGAATATCCCAACTATTTGAATTGTTTGTGTTAATATCCAAAATCAATAAACGTCTTGTGGCTTGCTTTAATGCACACAACCATAACAAAGCACTGAGGGTTTTCCCTCTACCTCCTGCACCACCTACAAAGAAATGGTATTTCATATTTTCTCCTACTACCCTACCTAAATGAATAATCTTCTTGTATTTGATCTGGAAATTATTATAGGCTATTTACAGAAATCTATAACATGCTGACTTATTTGTCATTTAAGTGACGATAATTTCTCGATAAAATCCCAAAGACTGTTAAAATTATTTATACTACCCAGAAGAAATGAAAAAATACTGGCTACTATGAGAACATATCTCGATAGTGGATCATACTTAGATTTTGACGGGTTTTGCTCCAAATATCTTTTGAAGACATCTATCTCAATTGGTGTTATATTGTCCAAATTCTGAGTTTCTCCATATCCGAGAAACTCTCTCAATTCATTTAGAAGAACTTCCCTCTGTTTTTTAGGTGAATATTCTCCTCTGTCTACATCTAGCGCATATTGCCTCATTTTCTTGGGGTAAAACATTTGGGTAAAAAATAAAATCACTGTCGCAAACACCAAAAGGGAACCCAGTACAATATTCTGAAGAAAATGTGGTGGATATTCCCAAATTGTGTTCCAGATTGTTGTAATCAGTAACCATAATTGGCTCAGTGCCGCCAAAAAATAGAGTACACTACGATAAAATACCTGACGTAGCAATATTTCATATTCATCCACGACATCAAACATTTTTTGGTTAACATATATACATAAACCAAACCCCAGCAGTGCTGTTGCAACCAACCATATAGGAGTATTGGGGCCCAAAATCAGCAACGCTGTTTCGCAGAATATCAGAACCGGAATGCAAAGATAAACACGAGGCTTAATTTTATTAATAAACATTCGCCGTTGTTCATAATCCAATGCTATCATGATTGCTTTTTCCCATCATCTCTATATAGACACAGGACGTACTTTCTGTAAGAAATCCGAAGATCACAAACCTCGAAGTGATACATTCGATTTAGATGCAACTAGAATTTCTTGTTCATAAATATGATTAGTCTCTACAACTTATCATATTTGGCTCGTTCGTGGACAGGTATTTCACTTTCCAGACTATTGATTTCTTTTTTCAAGAAGCTTTTGATTGATGAATTGCTGTTTTGTACTATGCTTGTTAAAATGTCACCAAAAACTTGTTTATGACGCTCAAAGTTTGCAATCAAGCATCTGCCAAGTGTCGTTCGAACAATATCTACCTTGTCTCTAGATAGGCTATGGATTGCATCTAGTGCCTTGTCGTAGCCTAAAGTGGCTATATCTCCGAATGCCCAAATACGGGCAGTAAAAGCGAAAGAAGACCATGCTCTTACATATTCATCCTCTGACTCTGCCATGCGAAAAAAATACTGTTGAACTTGTTGGGGAAAGGAGTAATTTAAATCCTCTGATTTAGGGAATAAGGTTTGAATGATACCTGATTCCTCAGATCCTTTTATTGATTCTGATGAACTTAACATACCAACAAATTCTGGTTTGTACCAAGCAAAATAATCATAGTGCCATGCTAGGTTTTGAGCAGATGATTTGAATGCTTCCTGCCTAGTTTCAGAACCAATCATATCTAAGTATTTCTCAAAAAGGTCTTTAGGAAGTCTGGCTCGAACAAGGCTATCCTGATGCCAAGCCAGTGCAGATATAGCCCATCCTTGGATACTTGTTGGCTGATCTGATCTCAAAAACTTATCCAAAGATGCAATAACTTGATCTTGAGGCTCCAATCTCTGGAACTGCCATACCAAGGAGTCCGCAAACAGCCCTTGTGCAACTTCGTCTGCATCATCTTGCATAGCCCATAAATATTGCCTTAAATGAAGTACATCCTCAAAGTGCCAGATAACTGCTTCCCCGACCCCATAGCGTACAGCGTAGTCTTGATGTTTACTTAGTTGATCAAATATCTCTAATAGACCTTGGGCACTTTCCTTTTGGAGGTTTATGTCTCCTAGTCTAGCTATATTTAGTGCCACATTTCTACAGACCCAGTTATGTTTGTCGTTAGCAAGTCGTTTAAGCCATGCTTCTAACTTATCCCTTGATTCGCTATTGAGCCATGCATCTGCAATGGATGTAGGAAGCCCAGATCTTACAAGAAAATCTGGATGTACCATCAGTTCTTCTAAAATTTCTGTCTCGGTTTGTGTAATTTGATTTGGAAAGCGATGAAGAATTGCCTTTGCTACTGCCCTTATCCCAAATGGATTGCTGTCTTTTTTGATAAGCTCAATCAACTCAATGTATTGATTATAAACTACTAAATCATCTTCCAAAGCTTGCTTAACAGCTTCAAATAGGTGTGGATGATAGAAATGTAGGTAGCTTATTCCGTAACTTTCGTGACTAGTAAGCTTATCACCATATCGTATTTCACATATTTGCCAAGCATTTGTTGGGATTCTCAGGTTAGAGGACACAGATGCTTTTCCAGACAATTCTTTTTCGTAGATATATCTAAGATTGTTTTTTGTTAGCTGAAACATTCCTATCAGGACAAAGAATATTTGTTCGAAATAAGGGAGTTGTAAAATGTGTTCAGAAATTGTATTCACCAACTGATCTTGCTTTGAATTTTGGATGGCTTGAGTAAGTTTGCTAATATCATCAGTATCAGCATAATTATGAATAAAAAACTCCATGCTCTGTGGAGCAGTTAGGTTTTCTTTTGCTAAAGCAAAAACTTTAACTTTTGTTGCTTCATCTTTTGCCCAAAGTGGCTGATAGATTGCTGTGTAATTAGCTGCGATTGCATCCATATCATCAAGATGATAAGTTAATGTTCCCAGCGTTAGATTGATCGTTACCTTCTTAAGCCACGATCGAAGCATTTGATTAGCTAGAGCTTTGTCGAATAATCCCACTCGTGATGTAATAATTAACATCGAATCAGACTTTTTGACTGAAGCAGCAATTTGTTGCAAATTAGTTGTGAAAATATCTCTCCGTCGAAAATCTGTCTTCCCAAAAGGATCTTCCACAAAGATAACCTTCTTCCCTTGAAATACACTATCTGGGTTTTTACCCACATTTAGCAGAAACTCATCCATTTCTAGCTCTTGCGGAATCTCAGGCAAATATCCCTCAACAAACAACTGGTATACCAAATATAACGCCGAATATGATTTTCCCATTCCGGGATCACCAATTAGGCAAATCATGTGTTCAGCCAATAGAGTGTCCCTTATTAATTGAAATTGAGAAGGCTTAACATACAGCTTGTCTAGTTTCAAATAGCGCTCATCTCGCCACCCGAATTGACTACAAAATGCTTCAATTGGTGGTGCCGAAACAGGTGAACCGTGTTCAATGCTTAGTGCAATAGGAGAGAATACGCTTTGAGGGTCTTCAGTTTCTAACTCTAGCAGAGTTTCACTGTTTTCTTTGTCTTGGGGGCTGAAAATCGCTGTTGCCTTACAAATGGGGAAGATGGATTTAAACTCTGTATTGTTTATACCTCTAAGGGTAGCACTGAACAACCCTTTTAGTTTGAGTACAAAACCTTTCTTCTCTGAAATATCGACATCATAAATTTGCCAAACGAGGGTTTTGCTTGAGTGTGTTGTTCTAAGGCGAAACTGATTATCGCTAAAGTCAGCGATCTCCGAGATTTCTATTGTTTCCCTTAATTTCCGTCGTGTCTGGAAGGTTCCTACTTGAAACGGAGCCATGTCTGTTATTTCATACAATCCAAATTCTGGATGTGTAAATGAAAATTCAATCTTTAGATTCGCAACATGTTTATAAGCTGCTGACCCTTGAATATCAATTTCCCATAAAAATACGGATTGTGGTGATATGACAAGGTGTTCAAACCTAGACAGTTTTATGGATAGCTTATCAAGACTAGCTGTAACATCAGATAGAAGCAAAGACTTTTCCATACTATCATTTAACCTCGTAACTACTCAGAAATGACACGGCGATTATTGGTTTTCCGAATGCAACGAAGACATTGTATCAGTATTCCCAAAACGAATGAGAACAGTATGCTAGTTAAAATTAACAGATGTAGATCAAAAAGAAAATACCCAAGCCCTCCAACTGCTACAATTGAGATCATTGTATAATCAAAATCTTGGGCGCTGTTTGTCGAGCAAAACCTCTGTTGCACAAAATATGTGGCAAGTGTTAACCCAATAATTGTTGGGTAGATTGCAGCAAGGAAGCCTAACCATATCTCTAACTTATCAACAATGCCAATAGTTGCTAATAGTAGGCCGATTAAAGAAGAAATGACTATCCCCTCAATATGAGTAATACCAAAAATCCGAGTAAGTCGTAATCCAGGAGTATATGCCGCAATTGCAGCATCTGTATTTGTAATTACATTAAATAGATGACCCATGAATATTGGAAAAGCAGAGGCTGAAAGGATCAGGTCAATACTGAGTTCGCTTTGATTTGAAAAAAGCAATATTCCTAGAATACTCATAAATGATAATGGTAGAAATACACCGATAATGGTAGTTATCAACACATCTGATTGGCTACGAGCTTGCGACATAAAGTCTGGTGTAACCGATGTGAAAGAAATCAATGAAGCCACAGCTACACCCACACCCCAAAATAATGATTTCTCCTGTGACACAACATGAAGTTGAATTATGGAGTATACAGAATTATCAATCAGTGTGCCAAAGAGAAGATAGCCTATGAGGGAAATGGAGCTTACAACAATAAATAGCTTTACTAGCGCCATTTGATGCAGTTTCATACTTGCCATAAATACCATAAGGCAAGCATATATGCTTATTCCGACAATTCGAGAAACCCCCATAAGAGAAGAAAGCGACTCTCCTCCAATAGTAACAATTACTCCAAACCACCCAATCTGTCCAAGAGCGAGTATACTGCCTAAGAAAACAATGGCACCTTTATAACCGAAAACAGGCTCTATCAATTTAGATGTGTCAACCCTCGCTCTCCAGCCTAGTCCTCCATAAACTAGTATAAGTAAAGACAAGATAAAATTACCAACTATAGTAGCCACTACAGCGTTTCCAAATGATAGATTTTGAGCAATTAACCCACCAATCAATAGGTTCCAAGGTGATATAATTACATCAGCGAAGATTGGTGATAGAGATTTCCAAGAAACCATAAAACACACCATTCACCATACTTGATATTCTTATCATAACCTAGTTGCTCGAAAATTGCTATCATAAGAAAAAGCTAAACAGCATCCCAACTCTTAATCATAATTCTTTTTGGATCACTGATTATTCATTGGCGCTCGTAACTTCTGTAGTGAACCCCTGAGCTTGGACATGAGGTTAAAGTAACATAGTCCATAAGAGGAAGGGTTCACATGAAGAAGAAACGGAAGTTTACACCGGGATTCAAAAGCCAAGTCGTCCTGCAATTGTTGTCGGGCGAGAAAAGTATGGCAGAGCTATGCCGTGAGCATCAACTGACCTCTCAGATGGTTGGTAACTGGAAACAACAATTTCTGGCAGCTGCACCCTTGCACCCTTGTGTGTTTGTTTATTTGGGCACAAAACAATATAATTAAAAATAAAATCGTCTTAAATAGAAGAAAGGTATTGCTGCAATGAAAGATAAAGTTGCAATTATCACTGGCGCTAGTTCTGGTATAGGTGAAGCTATAGCAAGATTATTTGTGAAAAAAGGCCTAACCGTAGCCTTGATTGCTCGTCGGTCAGAAAATCTAGCATTGATTGTCAACGACTTGAAGCGCCAAGGTGGCAATGCGGTATCATATAGTTGTGATATCTCAGATATGAGACAAATCAAAGACACTTTTTCAAAGATTGCAGAAGATTTTAATATTGTTCATTTCTTAATTAATAATGCAGGTATTAGCTCAAATGTTTCAATGACAGTTATTAATCCTGAGCCTTTATTAAAGGACTACTCTGTCAATGCCATTGGTACATATGCTTGCAGTGCATCTGCGTATCCACTAATGCCTAGTGGCGGGGCTATAGTAAATATTGCCTCAATTTGGGGGAGATTAGGTAGCCCATCTTCTTCGTTAGGTTATGCTGCCTCAAAGGCTGCAATAATCAACATTACAAAATCTCTAGCAATGTATTTGGCAAGACATAACATCCGAGTAAATTGCATTGCTCCAGGAGCAGTGTACCCAACAGAAATGTCCATCGCGTGGGATGAAACCAAACGGACTGAAATTAGTGCTGCTACACTATTAGGACGACTAGGCTCTCCCGAAGAAATAGCTGAGGTAGCATATTTCTTTATTTCTGATTCTTCGAGCTTCGTTACAGGCCAAACTCTTGATGTAAATGGAGGTCGGTGGATGAGTTAGCTGACATCCCACAGCTTGAAATTCTCCGCTTATTGTGGAGGGCAAAACCCTCCACAAGGGTAATTCTCACGATCTCCTAAAATCAGTAACTGCTTGCTTGAGGTTGTGACACTTTTTCAAATATTGTGCAAATGCAACATCACGTGATGGAGGACTATCGAGTGATACTGCCATGTATGAATATAACAACGGGTTACCATTTATTTCTCGAAGCTTGGAGTGTATTTCAAAAGGCTCCTGCTGTCCGACCTGCCGTGCATCTTCTAGACCACAGCTAACAATGGTTTCATTTGAATTCCAGTAGTCATCAGGGATTATTTCAATGTTCTTACCACAATTCGTACAGGCAAGAGGAATTGAGATAATGTCAACTGGTAGTGAGCTTAGAGCGTGTCTGGAAAGGTCATAATCGAGCAAGGCGACGGGTCATAATCAAAGACATAGTGGCATAAATCATGGCTTGGCTGGTTTGAGGCAGAGCCTCATAGTCTTTGCTCAGGCGACGCCAGCGATTCAACCAACCGAAAGTGCGCTCGACCACCCAGCGGCGCGGGATGACCTCGAAACCAACGGTATCAGGAGGTCGCTTAACAATTTCGAGGGTCCAACCGAGCATGTTTTTGACCCACTCAACCAGTTGCCCACTATACCCACCATCGGCCCAAATGCGTTGCAGGCGTGGGAAAAGCCCGTCTATCAATAGCAGCAACCACATTGACACGGTGCGATCTTGCAGGTTAGCCTCAAACACCAAAACTTTAAGCAAGAACCCTTCCGTATCGACTACAATGTGACGTTTACGCCCTTTAATTTTCTTGCCTGCATCGTAGCCACATGGCCCCCTTTTTCCGTCGTTTTGACCGTTTGGCTATCGATGATGGCGGCGCTCGGTGTGGCTTCTCGACCCAATGTCACCCGCAGTTTCTCTCGCAGCGCTGTATTGATGCGTTCCCACGTTCCATCTATTCGCCATTGCCGAAAATAGTCATAAACGGTCTTCCACGGCGGTAAATCATGCGGCAACATCCGCCATGCACACCCACTTCGCATCACATAGGCTATCGCATTGATGATTTCACGCCGACTGTGTTTGGGCGGGCGTCCCCCTGCTTTCGGGGCTGGCACATAGGCTTCGATGATTTTCCATTCCTTGTCACTCAGATCGCTTGGATAAGCCTTACGTTTCATGTTCTCTCATCCGTTTTTGCCCTATTATACCACCTTTCCAGACACCCTCTTAGAAACTCAAAAGTATCCGTATTAATTACGCTAGAAACTCGAAATTCGACAAATTTTAACTTGCCTGCCTGTCTATACCCTGCGATGTGTTCGGTCAAGTTCTGTAAATGTTGATTATAGGATGCCTTTTGATTGTTTGATAGAAATGATTCTAGCACCTGTTCATCCAACATTTCATCAATTTGTATGCCATCTATACCTGTATCAGCAATCAAGGTAATCACACTTGATAAAATTTGAACAATATCACTAAGGATGTTCAGTACCATAGAATAAGACTCATATTCGTAATAGGGACCATATTCATAGGGTTGGATACTGCGAAACAACAAAGCCGGTCCCGGAACAGCAATTTTCAATAAGATTTGACGAGGTTTCATTTGATAGAGGTCACGCAGGTTAACTGCGTGTTTTAAAAAAGCCTGAAATTCGTTACAAACTACTTGGCTTGCGAGAGATAATCTATCTCTTATCTCAAGTGATCCTAGATAATTTTGAGATTGCACTAAACCGTCAATTACATTAAACAATTCTTTAGAAAAGCCGTATTGTCCAAACTCATGAAGGGAAACGCAAATACAATCAAAACCAATCTTGTATTCCTCCGCAATAACTTCCTCAATACTTCTCGCAGGGAAACCTCCCGGTGAAAGGAATGGTATATCTTCATGAAAGATTTCTTGGGATGAGGACATATAATATTTTGACTTCCAAGGTAGAAACAGAATTGAATTGAAACGCTCATAAGATGATTGTACCAGATTATTGACCAAGTAGTTTATGGACTCATATGATAACATAGGGCGATTGCATATCAAAGGCTCATAATTGGAGGACTCTGCACAAGTAAGTATTGTCCCTGCCCGTCAAGGGTTTGGCGGGTGAACCTATTGACTTTGACCTCTATTTTGACATGCTAAGGAAGCTCAGTCCGAGTGGCAATTGCTCATCGCCGGGCAGCGTCTACGAAAAAAATCCGTTGCCAAGCGGCACGATGTAGCCGATTAGTTCATACTTGTCTTCATAAATTGGGTACTTGACAGATGTTTATTGTTTTACGATTATTGGCATGTAAGGCGTTTAAGATGATGAGAGACTCATCAACACAGAAATCTACCCCACGTATCACGCAGGGCATAACTCAGGCTTCTTACAATAAAGTGAGAAAATACATGGGGACTACCAAGTGGGAATAGACGCAAGCGAAGTCAACAACCGATACCCTCGGTACAGTCGTCCGGGGTTGCCATTTGAAAGACGAGACAGAGCCTCTATTGCTCCACTGCAATCATGTTGTTGCCCATTAGCATTGAGGCGTTGCCAATGCTTCACCAGTGCCCCGCTGCTCTCTACCCCAAGTTGAGGCGCAGTCATAAACTCACTAAACCAAGATAAGGTGTTATGGACGCTCGTCGCCAACAATGTAATGTGACTCAACAGTATCCATAGATCATGCAATGCAGTTTCCCACCCGTTGGTGTTGTCCAAGATCAGCAGCAATCGCTGTTGATGACGTGACAGATACTCCAGATGGGTCGAGAGCAAAGCAACTGGGTGTTGAGTGGGCTGTACCGAAATATAGCGAGCCATCAAGATAAGTTGGGCAAGTCCTTTACCCGTCTGCGGATAACTTGAGAATGGCTGTAAATCAAGCCATGTGACATCACCCACGAGTTGGTCAGTAATTAGCTGGTGACCAACTTGATACAACAAACTGGTTTTACCACTCCCCTTTTCACCACTGATAAGCAACGAATTTATTTGAGACTGCCGAAAACTATAGACAGCCCTATCAACTAATTGCTGCTGCTCGACCAAAGGAATAATAGGTAGGTTGGGCATGGCCTGTTCACAGCGGATCCGCTGCGTCTGTTCTCGCGCCGCGTGTTCATGCCGGACTAGGGTCAGATACAAGTGCTGCCAAGCTGCATCAATGTACCGACGCAATGTACGCTCATTCTGAAACAGTGCTTTTGCCAAGTCTTCAGTTGAAAAATCTAGCTCGGCTCGCACATAGCGGTAGTACAGATACGCATACCCTATCAATAGTGGGCTACCGCGCCGACTTATTGTGGCAAGATCAGCAACAATAGCTTCTATAGGGTCGTGTATGTTGACTGCTGAGAGTGTAATGTGGGAGCGCAATGTATCAAAAGTAGCCGTGAGCATATCAAGCAACAAATCTTCGAGCAAATACTGACGATACTGGCGATTACGCAACGCATGAGGTGCCGTAAGATTCTGTTGCAACAGAACCCAGCGATACAAAGGATGGTCAGCTAAGGGCTGACTACGGCGAATAGTTTCGTATGCGGCTTTAAGACTGTCTTGGGTCAAAACCGCGTGTTGTAATGGAGACATATGGTACCCTTCACTCCTATAACTGGCACAACGAATGTACAGATAATGAAGGGGACATTTTATAATTGCTAGTAATATAAATATTACAATAGCATTCTTGATGCTACGCATTTACATGATTTTATTGTTGCTAGACAAAAATTGATTATAGAAGCAGCAAGACAATTGGTTCGTCGATCAACAGAGGATTCCTACTCTCCATACAGTTATTAGCTGAAAAATAATGTCAGGCAGCAGGCACCAAAGATCGAATAGAGAGTATTTGAGGTTTCAAGACGAAACAAATAGTGCGAGTGAGGGTGGTGGGTTAGGTTGCCACTTGAGTTGGTTGCTTCTGCAAGAACTCCAGTGTAATCATCCGAACTAGAGTGGTCACACCGATCCCCTTCTTGTAGGCAATTTGGCGCAGATGGAGTAAATCAGAGGTGGGAACTCTGACACTCATCGTCTGCTCCATCTGTGGCTTGTAGCTGACTTGAATGGGTTTCATTTCGTCCAAGTAATCAGTAAAGTCATGGGTATCCCAAAACTCAGCCTCTTCTTGAATCGTCTTGAACTGTGGTATTTTCTTCGTCATACGACCACTCCCCCTTTCTGCTCAGAATAATACTGGCGTTCTCGCCTGCTGGATGGTCGCGCAGTAACCGGATAATAAACACCGTGTTCCTTTGGAGCCAACACTACGGATACGAATCTTTGTGCGGTGGTCAGACCGACAATCATCACCCGATAGCCATAGGTTTCTAGCATAATGTGTTCGCTGGCACAGACTTCTTCAACCTCTTGAGGGGTAATGTCATGTTGAGCGATGTGCTCCACATTCCAGTCATCCCAAATCAGTTGAAGAATGTGCAGCATACCTGCAATGTAACACAAATGAGGGCTTTGTACAGCAGGAAAAAGCGGCTATGAGAATGATACACATCGATTCATCGGTAATAGAAAAACTAACAGTATTTCAGAGCAGGGCCTCAAAAATGCCGTACCGTAAGCTGGTGCGGCTTAGGCGCGGTTGGTTTCACAAGTGGTTTTCGTACCCTATTCCCCCCCGGTGTCCGTTTCACCTCATACAACTTAGCAATACTCAGGTTCTCAAACTGTGTCGGCCAATCTGCCACAAACCCACATAACGTCCATAAAGCAACCTCATTCAGGGGTTGAGTCTTCAGCACCAGATAAATCGCTCCCATCATCCATGCTGCTCGGACATGGGCTTGCTCCAGTTGCTCCAAAAGTGAGTGGGTGTTGTTGTTCGCCGCCTGTAGCTCATCCCGTAACCGCTGCTCATCAGTACGGGGGTCTTGAATGAGTAGACGCAGTGCAGTGTGAGGAGACATGGGTAGTAATGGTCGCGGATTGACCCCAAACTGGGCCATTTCCGGTGTAGAAAACATCGTAAGTTGCTGAGGGGCTTGAAGCTGTTTATCCCGTTTTTTCTGAGTCCGGGTACGAGTATCTACTAGAGTATCGCCAAACAACGAGGCTTGTAAAGGTACTTCGGGCATGCCTTAGCATAGCATGTCAGTGAGATGGGAAGCGCTGTGCTCCTGCCTGAAAACCAAGGACAAAGGCGTTAAGAAGATCTGAGCGAACTTCGCTGCCTTCTGTGGCGGTGTTCATCTCAATCAGTTCAATAACTTCTTCGGCCTCACGCACCATCTCATACATGGTCAGCGAGGCAATCTGCTCAATGACATTAAGACCTGCAATAATCAGCACCTCCACCCTATCAGGATGCTGAGAAGGCCGTACTTCCATATCAGCAGGTGGCTGTTTGAAAATCACCGACCATGCTTCGGTAATCAGATAGACTTGATGCAATGCTTTTAGTACCCGCTCTTGGAAGAGTAAAAAGCCCAACGCAAAGAGTTGCGCTTGTTTTTCATCCCCCGTCCCGCCCAACTCCGGAATCTGGCCCACAATCTGGGCGCTCTCACTCTGGGCTATGATGGTGGGTAGGTGATAGCCATTTTGAAGCAACACCTCGCGGGCGGCAGTCTGAATTTGTTCAAGGCTGAGGAGATGGTTTTCTTTGGGCATAGATGAGTAGCCTACCATGTTTGATACACCAAGTTCAATTAGGGCTTTACAGCATCCTGTCCGGCCTGAAAGCCCGCCACAAAAGCATCCAGCAAGGGAACTTGGGACAGGTCGAGCAGTGGATGCCCCTCATGCGGTCGCAAGGTCACGGGTTGTCCCGCCTCGCGTACAATCTCCAAGATGGCAAGTTCGGCGAGGAGTTCCATCACTTGCAAACCAGCAATGAGCAGCACCTCCATGCGGTCAGGCAAGTCAACCAATCGTTGCCCGAGGTCGAGGTCGGGGTCATCCAAGTCAACCCACATCAGCCATGCTCGCGTAATCAGGTACACGCGCTCAACGGTGGTCAGGGATTGCTGCTCGCCAACTTCATAGCCCACTTCAAAAAGGCGATAGATGCGCTCTTGCTGAATACTGGGCATGTCCTCAATCTCAATTTCAAGGGTGAGATATGGATCTTGAGCAATGGCAGTCGGTGGCAATGCCCCACGCTCGAGGAAGGCAATAATCGCATAAGCACTGACTTGGCTAAGACTGAGAGGATAACGGCTTTCAATTGGCATGTGGATTACCTTAACATGGGTGAGGTACCCTCCTCAATCCTTGGTCTCTGCCTCAAATAGCATGGTCAGGCGTAGCCACAGGGTTTCAACCAACCATACTCGCTCAGTAGTCGCTAACGCTCGCTCAACTAAAATCAGGGCTAGACTGGCCTGCTGCTGGGGTGATAGGGCCTGCCATGCCTCCAAAATGACAGTGCGATAGTGAAGATCAATGAGTGGCTGAGATAAGGATGGCTCAGTCATAGATCAAGTAACCTCATAACCTCGGCCAGCCACTGCCCGTACTCTCCTTCTAACACCCCGCGAATGAGTACCAGTAGGAGTGAGGCTTGATGCTCAACCGGCAACTGCCCCCATGCAGCACGGATGGTGTCTTTCAGGGCTAAAATCTGCTGGACATCAAGTGGTGGCTGTTCACTGGTCATGATCTTCCTCTTCATCATCCACTTTTGGATCTGACTCACCCCATAACAAGTCAGCATAGCCTAGTCGCTCTAGGTCTTCCATCTCGGTAACGGCCCCGTCTTCATCGGTTAGGTCAGCTAGGAGCGCAAATAACAATGCTCGCCGTGAGGGGTTGTATTCGGTCATAAACGGTGCAATCTCCTCGCGCCGCGCTTGTATCTGTTGCTGGGCTTCTTCCAGTGAAATCTGGTGTTGGGTAGCCCGTGAGAGTGATTGCGACACATACCAGTGCCAGACTTCAGTTACCCACTGTTCCCGCTCGTCATGGTAGCCAAGACCATAAAAGGTCAAAGCACTCCGTTGCTCGCCAGCCATGCGACTGAGGGTGACAAACAAGTATTCCCCAAACAGATTGTTATCCACCGCTACTTGATGAATAACTGTAGCGGGATCGGTCAAGATCGCTTGAAAACTCTTATCACTGACTCGGCTATAGAGTCGCTCTTTACCCGTTAACCCAAAGGTATCAGCCGGGTTGCGATAGCGGTGTTTGTCATCTTCAAGTGACATCATCCTCCAGACAGGTTGTTGATTGATGATGAGCGTTTAGTGGTAGTTGTTCACACCTCATTCTCCACCCTCTCCCCGATTGCCCATCATCTCATCAAAGTCATCTAGTTCTGAAAGTGCATTGTTCTCATCGGTTAACTCAGCCAACATCCTAAACAACACCGCACGCTCAGATGGAGCAGATTGTGTCAACAAAGGTTTCAGATCTTCACGGCGTTGTTGAAGCTGGTGATGGGCTTCCTCAAGGGATACTCGTTCTTGAGTGAGTTGGGAATAGGGATGAACGCTGTACCAATACCAATGCTTGGTGATCCACTGCTCGCGCTGCTCGTGGTAGCCAAGACCATAAAAACACAACACCGATTGTTCATCGTTAACCGTGCGGCTGACAGTCACAAACAGATATTCGCCGAAATCATTCTGGGATAAGTCTAGTCGATGGATAACCGTATCGGGGTGATTCAGAATAGCCTGAAACCAGACATCACTCACCCGATAGTAGAGTTGCTGGCGATCAGTGAGGCCAAACACTTCTGCCGGATTAAAGTAGCGGCGTGGAGTTTCATCGGGTATAGGATGATTAAGTTGGGTTTGGGAGGCGCGATGGGCTTCAATGTACTCGCCCACGTGTTCGCCGTAAGTCGTTAAAGCCTCTTCAACCGCTGCTTGTAAACTTTCGGCTTGCTCATCGGGAAACTGCTGGTTTAATTGCTTAAGCAACCCTTCCAAGTGCTTGACCACCAACCACCCGACCTCAACACCCAAGGGAAACTGATGCGCGTGGTCGTCGTCGGGTCTTCTCATCCCTAGCCAATGCCTCCCTGCTGATGGATACGCTGGAGTTCTTCTAGGGTCTTCGGGGCATAGTACAGATCGCGCTCCACAGGTAAGCCCAATGAACCACGAATACTAAGCAGTTCAGTGAGCGAAAAATACCCTAGCTCCACTTCTAAACCTGCGACCAAGCCAAAGAATAAGTCTTTACCATCGAACTCAGTCGGATACCACGTCCAGCCGCTATCAGGTGTAAAGAACTTGACCGGGGCGATGGCCTGCATCCCTAACTCCTCGTTGCTATACAAGGGTGGTAGCTTGGCGCGGCTTTCTTCATCCAAAAGGGGCACCAATCTATCAGGGCGAGGTTCTTGGGTTTCGGATATTTGGCGAACATCACTGATAACCTTGGTCTCGTTATCAAAGACGATCTGGAAATGCTCGTCAGTGTCATGTCCCCAAGTATCAATGGTGTCTGTCCCTATCTTCTTGACTAGATAACCACAGGCTTCAGCAATCCGGCTGGCAATGACAAAGATTTCATCGCGGGTACCGCGATAAGGTAAGTCCATCTCGCCAAAGATGTGATAAATGGGAGTTCGACTGCCTTCCCACAGGTCAATATCGAGGTTGGGCGGATAATGAACAATGGGGTACTTCTGACCTTTGACCCAATCTGTACCCAAGAAGGCTGCCAGCATGTCCCCATCCAAGAACTGAAGACCGGGGATGGGTTGGTTGTCAAAAGGGGTGGGTTGTTCCTTGGGGTACCATGTCATGGGGGTCTTTCAAAATGTTGGGCAATACTATAACATATACAGTGGGTGTTGAGCAGTCAGTTCTCAAGGAATCTGAGGCGAGGTTTTCTCGCCTCAGATGTATACAGGTGCTACTTCCGGAGGCCATACCCCACACAGAAGACAGCAATAAACACGCAAATTGCCAATACAAGTGGTTGGCTACCTAACATAGTCACCACTAGTGTAATGAGAGCATTTGCCATCGCTTCACCCAAAATGAGTAAGACTTGCTTACGAGATTGCTTAGTCATTATGTGTTTCTCCTACCTTCACCTCTTATTGGGGAGGTGACTTAACCAACATCTAGCCATAAGGTAATGCGTGTGTCAGTAACAAAGTCCCGCAATTCCAATGACCTTAAACGTTATGTTGATGTGCTAAAACAGCAAAGATTCAGAAAGCAAGTCCAACTGCTGACACTGCGTCGTATGCACCAGCTAGGAATTGAAACATATGAAGAATTTTCCCGGTTCAGTGGAATATCCTTCGGTTTGTTTAGGCAAGTCATGTCCAGCCCCAGACAAATCAGCGAGTCGTTCGCACAAAATTGGTTACAGGCTCTTCAACTCGACGCCGATGATTTTGAAGAAATCATATCTTGGGACAGTACAATCCGAGCTAAGGATGACCATTTAGCTGACCCCGGCATCTTGCTTAAAAGTGCTATTCAAAAGCACGAAGCAGCTGACTTTAGCAAAGACCCTCTTAGTGCTCAATACCTCTACTATGACGCAGCGGCAGAATTTTCAAATATTATTTCTATGATTCAGGATACAAATAACGAGTATCTGCGCCTGATACTAGCGGAGGCTTTATATCGGCTATCTCGGTTGGAGAAGAACTTCGACCTCACAGATCGAGCCTACTGGCATGCACAAAAAGCCGCGTTTTTGGCTCAAAGCGTCGATGGGGATTTGGCACTCTTAGCAATGAAGGAGGTTGCACTCGCATGTTTCCAGTTGGGAAGGAAGTCACTTTGGACCGAAGGACTACTCGTAACACGAAACATCAATGATAAATCCTTAAGACAAGCATTGCCATTAGGACTCCGATTTCCTGAGCAAGATCAAGGATTGTGGATGCGACTAACCTATCGAGACGCGATAAATGTATTAGTCCGCAGGCGTCACCGTGATGAAGCAAGAGATATGTTAGCTGGTTTGCGAGCGGCGATGGAATATGGGGAAGGTCCACTGGATGAGTTTCTCTTGAAGACAGCGGAGGCACAACTCAATATCAGAGAAGGTCGGCCTGAAAATGCCTTAAAAACCCTCACTCAAGTCTATCAAAAAGGTTTACCAGAGATTGGAGGGCCACCTCATTACCTAACCCTACTCAGCACAATGGCAGAGGCACAAGTTATGTACGATTCCAGACATGGAAACGAAGACAACTATCTATTGAAGGCATTGCAATATGCACACCTAAGTGGACTGAAACATACTGAAAATAAACTTTTGAAACGTTTTAGTCTTCGTGAAACACTAATTACAGAGTTATACTAATCTCCGGCGTGCCATATTCAACATCAGATTTTCACCAAACTAGCCGTCTTGCTCACCCTTGTCACGGATTACGGTAAATCTGATGAGTACCTACTTTTCGCATCTGAATGATCAGATCGTGAAGTTCGAAGGTCGTGCAATGCTGTTCACCAACCAGTTCTTGAACGATTGGTTATGTGGCTTCACAAAGCAACGCTGGGGGGTTGCTTCTGTAGAAACTCTCGGGCAATCATCCGCACTAAGGTGGTCACCCCAATCCCCTTTTTGTAGGCGATTTGGCGCAGGTGAAGTAAATCCGAGGTTGGAAATCTGACACTCATCGTCTCCTCCATCTGTGGCTTGTAGCTGACTTGAATGGGTTTCATTTCATCCTCAAAATCGGTGGTGTCGTGGGTATCCCAGAACTCAGCCTCTTCTTGAATGGTCTTGAACTGTGGTATGCGGCTCGTCATGCTACCTCCTTGTGCCTTATTTCCGCCAAGCGGGTTCTTTCTTTTCTGCTGGCTGGTCTGGCGGTTACTGGATAAAAAGTATTAGTGTCTTTGGGCGCTAAGATGATGGTCAAGAATCGCTCTTGCGTCGTTTGTCCGATAACACGGTATCTATCACCATAGGTCTTGCTCCAAAAAGGCTGCCCATTCAACACCTCTTCAACCTCTTTGGGAGTAACTTCATGCAGGGCAATATGCTCCACGTTCCAGTCATCCCAAATTAGTTGAAGAATGTGCAGCATACCCGCAATGTAACACAAATGAGGGCTTTGTAAAGCAGCAGATGTCGGCCTCAACTAATGGCAAACTCAAGTTTTTCATCAAGCTACAATCGAGCAGTTTAGCTTTCGTTTCTAAAGGGAGGCAATAACACACATGGAGGGTTTTTGTGTTGCCATAGCGTAGAGTACATAGCCACTACTACAAAACATCAGCAAAGATAGTCTGGGCGTAAGCCAGACCATCATCAAGCGCTTCAAAGTAGGAGAGAGCCACACTGTGACCAAAGATGGTCTCGGCAAGGTGAGCAAGTTCCTGAGTTTCTGACGAGTAGATGATGACCACCGCAGTTAACTGATCTAGGAGGGGGATGTGGTTCCACAACGGATCAAGTAAATCCACGCGATTATAAGCAATGTCGCGCAAGTCAATCACTACGCCACGAAGGGCGGCTATCTGTCCGGCAACCTCGAACACGTTTTCAGCCGTAATGTAGCCGCGAAACGTTACAAACCATACAGCTTCATGAAACAACACTTGTCTCTGGACTTCGCCATAAGGTGTATGGTTAGGGTTGCGGGTATCAAGCAGTTCACTAATCATCTGAGTCGCTTGTTGAGTGGTGACAGGTTTGGTCAGTGTTGCATCAATGAGATAGTGATAAAACAGCAAGTCAAGAGCATCCGGTTCACTAGATACAACCAGAACTTGCGGGCGGTGTATGGGGGGCAACCGTTCAATAAAGTCAAATAGAAAACGGCTAGTTCCCTGCTCGAGTTGCCAGTCCAGCCAAACCACATCAGGTGAAAAACGAAAGAACTGGGTATGGGCCGCTTCTATTGTCTCGACCAGTAACGTGCGGTACCCGCATTTTTTGAGAATTTTTTCATATAAGCGGGCAAGAGCGTGATCATCTTCCACAATCAAAACATTCGCGTGCGACAAAACACAATGCCTTCATCTAAGAAAATTCAGCGTGCCATCTTGTTACTCATGGTATAAAACATATACAAAGTATAGCACTTTTATTGGGTCTTGTTGTTAAGAAATCTTTGTCGCTTACCAATGAAGTGAGGTGATGCAAAAAGCCGCGCCATATTCAACATCAGACTTTCACCAAGTTAGAGGCGTCTTACTCACCTTTGTCACGGATTGCGGTAAATCTGGTGAGTACCCACTTTTCGCATTTGAATGACCGTATCGTGAAGTTCAAAGGTCATGCGGTACTGTCCATCAACTCGTGCTTCCCAGATATGGTGGTAGTTAATCATCTTCTTGACGCGCAGTGAAGGATGTTGCGGATCACGCATCAATTGTTGGATCTGCTTATCAATCTTCTGTCGCACCAAAGCAGGCAACTGCCGATATTGCTTCACGAAAGGTCTGTTGAAGTGAATGGTCATGTCTGGGAGTGAAGATACGTCAGCGCATCTTCAACGTTCTCAAAAACCTCATACTCACCCCGGGCATAAGCCTCATCCACTTCGCGCTCGCCCGCTTGCCACTCAGGTGTCCAGAACCACGCTTGGTCGTCAGGTACGCCTTTGGGTGGCAATCCGGCCTGTTGTCGAAGCGCCCCAAAGATGCTGGCGGTGTGTTGACCCCATGCTTCTAGTTCCACAATCAGGTTGGAAGGCAGGGATACGGTTGGGTTGTGCATAGTGGAAGTATCATAGCATGGCGGTCAATACATGCTAAGAAGCCACCTGCTTTGGGGCGCAAGATGTTCTCTACTCGACTGGCAGATGGGGGTAGCAAAACATCCTACCTCGAGAAAACCAGCTATTACTCGCTCACTTACTGCTGGTTGGCATTACTGTCATCTGCCAGTGGGTGCCAAGAGCCGTGACCTCTTGGCTTTTGTTTTCGCGCCGCAAGGCGCGGCGCAGTGAGCCAACGGCGAGCGAGCACCGCACGCCGAAGGAGGGTTTGGGAGGAATGCGGCGTGCGGAAGGGTGTCGGGGCGAAGCCCCGACTGCCAAGACCGTTTTTTGTCCTACAAGTGAAACGCCGAAGGGCAAAAACAGACCGCCCGCCACACCCCCTACTCTCATCCACTGGCTTGAGGTATCACGCGGTGTGGTGGTGCGGGCTGAGGTCTTGGCAGTCGGGGATCAAACGTAGTGCCGAGACCCGACACCCTTGACTGACCTAGGGGGGTCGCTGGAGTAGGCAAGTGAGACGCTTGGGGAATATCCCAAGCTGGCGAACATGCCCTCCAGGGGCCTCCACGACGGGCAGTCAACTTCCTCCCAATGCGTTTTCGAGACTCGATGTCGAAGAAAACGCACACGTATTTGGCTAGTCACAGCAATTGACTGAGGTAGTGACTAGGTTGGTGATGGGCTAGATGATGGCCCTCTCCTCTGTTCTGGTCAGTAAAAAACGGCGCATATGGGGGAGTGGTAAGGCCAAGGTGCAAGCAGGTTTAAGCCGCCGTTTTTGCTGTAATAGAGGCGCTAACAAAGTGCATGAGGAGTATTAGTTTCTGTATGACTCAAGCGTCTACTCCACTGCCAGTGAGTAAGGCCTGTGGGGAGACGCTGCCGGGTATCTGCCAGATGGGGTTGGTTAACATCACTTCAGGGGTGACCTCGTTGAGAGTCGTAAACCAGAAGTGATGTTTGGCTTTGGAAGCGGAAGTTGTTCGCACCAAATGTTTGAGACGAGCGGCACTGGTAGTCACGGTGAGAACCCGAAACTTGCTGGTGCCAAAGCGCTTCAACACCTGTTGGCTGCCTCGATACACTTGGTAAGCAGCGACTTTGCGCTTGAAAATGGCGTTGGTCTCAGTGGCTCGGTCTAGCTCCAAAAAGAAGTGGGTTAGGCCCTTGGGGGTCTCTAGCACAAAGTAGCCATCGGGAATAACCGCAGTTGGCTTGGTATTGGTGGGCAAAGTCACGCGGTCATAGCTGGTCTTCAGGTCATTCTCACTCCTCCACTCGACCAATTGAACTCCTAAATCTTGGCAAGCCTTGACCACCGCTACCCGCACAGTGTTAATCGCCAAGGTGTGTTCTAAAAAGAAGCCGCCTACCTGCTTAGACTTGCGATGCCAGCCATGCCTAAGTGTGCCAAGTTGAGACAGAATATCGGCTCCCCGACGGTCAAGTACATGTAGGATGGGGGTATTCATCTTGGCAAAGTAAAGGCCTGAAAACTTGCGGTCAATCAGGCGATGGTGATACAGCAGATTTAGTCTGGCCCGCGTTTTGACGAGGCTACCAAAAAACAAGGTTTGCAGTTGTGGGGTGGACAGTACCCGGTAGTCATAGATGGCTTGCAGGATAGCAACATCACGCTCGGTTAAGCGCATGGCAGGTGGATGGGGTTGGCGCTGATCCCGTTTGGACATAAGGGCAGTGTAGCCTAAGTACAGTCACGAGAAAATACCCTTTTTAACCGTCACAAACCTCACCAGTATTACAGGCTTCGCCCCCCATCCTGCCTTGTACTCCTGTCTCCTTCCCTCCCCTGCGCTGCCCGGCCCTCTAGTCTTTCCTAAGCGATGCTTCGCATCGGATTTTTAAGTTCCTGATGGGAAGCATCGGTTCGCTTGAGGTGTCTTAGCCTTGTTTTTGACAAGGTTACGTGGTTTAAAGCCACGAACAGTTGACCGTCGGTTGGTTGCTTGGGTCGGTCGGCTGTCACCCTTACCCCGTGACAGTGGGGTTCCACTCGCTAACAAAGCGAGCATCCAAATTGTGGTCATAGGCTAAAAGGCTTGTCAAGTCGCGCTTTTTGGCGTTCGGATATCCGTTCCTTTTTCCGATGATCCGTTCGCTTTTCCGAACGGATTTCCGTTCGCTTCAGTAGCTCTAGTTTCCACTTAAGCAGGTCACTTAGGAAGATTTCAGGTGCTGGAGATAGCGATCAAGGGCCTCACGCACAATGTCAGACAACGAGAGGCGCTGCCCTTGACTTTCAGCCTCAAACTTGAGGCGCTTGAGGGTTTGGATTTGGTCATCATAGAACTCAAAGCTATAGCGGCGGGACAAGCGATGGGCAGGTAAAACCGTTCGCTTTTCCGAACGCATATCCGAACGGATTTCCGTTGGTTCGGATTTCCGTTCGGGCGTCGCACTGCTAAATACCTCTTGAGATGAGGGAGCTTGAAAGAAGGGGCTATCGGCTAATCCAGATTTTTTCATGGTCGGGCAAGGAGTTCTTGAACCAGCGCCTTGTACGCTTCAGCCCCTTTGCTGGTCGGGGCATGGTCAAACACATGGCTATGATTGGAATGGGCTTCCTCAAGCGACACATTCTTGGGGATGGTGGTCTCAAACACCAACTCCCCAAAGTGCTGGCGCAGTTGCTGCTCCACATCGCGTGAGACATTGGTAGTTTCGGTGAAGGTACACACCACCCCCAAGATACTCAAATCGGGGTTGAGTTGATGTTGTTGCACCATGGTGATGGTCTCCTGCAACTGCACCAGACCCGTCAAGGCAAAGAAAGCGGTAGAAACGGGAATGATGAGGCGCTGACTGGCAACAAAGGAGTTAATCGTCAGCAACCCCAGCGAGGGGGGATTGTCGATGATGATATAGTCGTAGCGGTCGCGCACCAATTGAATGGCTTGGTGTAACCGCGCACTGCGGTTGTCAAAGGCTTGGGCCAACTCCAAGTCCACCCCCGATAGGCGAATATGCGAGGGCACAAAATCCAAGTTGGGTACCCCGGTTGAGCGAATGATAGGGGAAAGTGGCGCGAAGTTGACTAAGACATGGTAGAGCGATTGATCCAACTCAATCTCGACTTGAGGATGGATGAAGACTTGGGTGACATTGGCTTGAGGGTCAGAGTCAATCAGGAGTACCTTATAGCCTAACTGGGTTAGCCCCGCAGCGACATTGATAGCGGTGGTGGTCTTGGCAACCCCTCCCTTTTGGTTAGCGACGGAGATGACCATCCTCTCCTTTCTGCCGCACATACTCCGACAAAATCAGGCGTAAGAGGGCGGCCAGCGAGATATTACGCGACTGAGCAAGGCGTTCTAGGTCAGCTTTGAGGGGTTGGGGAGCAAGGCATTTGATGAGGGCTTGGGGGGATTTGGTCATAGAAGATGGCGCTAAGTTGGTACTAAGACAGTACCAACCATTCAAGCAGGTCGGACATGGCACTGTCAACGGGGAAAATGTGAGAATAAATTAGAGCAATGCTAGACTGTATGATTTTTACACAATATGTGGACTATTAATATTTTTCATTGTATAATCAATCAAGTTTGTATGTTCAAGATATTTTGCGTTGAATATTTTAGTGGGTTTTGGGGTAGCTTTTTAAGTTTCAAGAGGTCGAATGATTCGGTCTAAGTCTAAAATCTTCTCCATAAATTTTCCTCCACCCATCTCATTTCTAGGTGAGATTCATTCGGTTTCCCGTCGATAATTTACTATCGCCTCATTTTCCACTCTGGAGACATTGTTATGAATATGTTGAAACTAATTGAGTTCATACAAAAAGCGACCATACCATCTGATCGGTTTATCCAACCTTTTTGCACGAAGGTGTTTGACAGGAAAGGTATTTCATACTATACCTTTTTTAGATCAACTGCATCTGAGGAATCTACTCCTAAATTCAAGTTCGGTGATGATTACGAACTATTCTTGAAGAACGTAGCTGAACTAATCACTCAAGGTAGTGAAATCTATATTGCTCTCGGTGAGATGGGACATACATTTATCGATAGTAGTTGGATACTAGATGCTTTGAGATTCGCTCGAACCAACAACAAAGCAAATATCAAGATACTACATGGTCCCCATGTTGACCCTCAAACATCTGAAGTGTTTTCCCTTGTAAGAAAACAAATTGTCCAAGCAAGAAGAATGGCAAAATATAGACCACATCACTTTATCCTTATTAAAGACAAAGATGGAGTTCAGTGGCATTTTGCAGATGAAAACCCACATAACGAAGGTCTTTGGCAGAGTATTTCAGGTGAAACAGTAAACCAATATCGTAGCGTTGTTCGAGTCTGGTATCTCCTTAAGGGGTCTAAGAACTATGGAAAGAGCAACTTATACAAAACATTTATGAAGCGCTGGAATGAAGCAGAAACATCGTTGGAACACCCAGGCTCACTCCATGATTATTCTCATGTATGGTTGCGCGTCTTGTGGACACTGGCACGTAATGCATACTATCGTTCTATAAAACAACCCATTGCTATTTTTTTCGATAAGAGCAATGGTATTATCTCTTCTTTTGGAAATTCATTTCTAATAACACTATTATCGGTGTCCAGATTCATGCTAGCAATATGTCTAGTGCTAATAAACTTGGCATGGCTACCCGGAAAATTTCTTCTAGGAAAATATAGAGTAGAAATGATATCATCAGACATTATGTCTCATGTCGAAGAAACCATCGAGTCACCTCTATTTGATGCCGTTGAACGTGCTAGAGGTCATACTAATGCAGTTTTGAGTTTACGAATGTTGCAGATAGCCCTTGCCAACATTGCTCTATACTATGAACCAGTTAATGATCTCATTTTTGCACCGGGAACCAGCGATGAAACAATGTTGCCGATCTTACAGAATATCGTAAACGACTACCCGATCCAAGATGAAAATAAAGAGAGACTTTCAAATGAAATTCTGCGTTTAATTGATTCTTTAAAGGGAGATGATAAAACTTACAAACAAGCAGCGACCATCATTCAACATTTTGAAGAAAAAATCCAAGAGGTTGATGCAAAAAGAGAACGCTCACCCGAAGTATACAAAATACTTAGCCAGCTTAGGGAAAATAGAGAGTCAGGTTACTCGTTATAGTTTACTCTGTATTATAAGCAATCTGTTCCGATAATAACGAATTCATGCTCCTGCAAGTCTTCGATTCGAAGTTCACGACTGGAAAAATGGGGTCTTTGTTTTACAGGAACACTTTTCAATCTACTTGGATCAATGGCACTGCGAGGAATAACATAAATAAGTGGACTATAATCTTCAGGTTGAGCCATATCTAATGTGTCTAGTATATCCTGAAGTTGACTATCGTCGATAATATTGCTCGCTCTTTTAACTAAAGCCACACTTCTCAACACCGCTTTAATTCTAAGTATATTGGCATCTCCTCTGTCTCGACTATGAGAAGCACGACACAGTCTGGCATGTAATTCGTAGGGTTGTGAAGAAGGAGGGTTTGTAACAGAGAATTGTGGGGCAACATAGACATAAAAGTTTCCTCCAAAAAATTCTTTTGTGAGGTAGTAGACCAAGTCTGCATTAACACTAAAATAACAAAGATCATTTTCATGGTGATACCAAGTCATGATGTGTCAGAATCCTCATGTTTAAATACCTTTAAACTGATATTATAAATATTAAATATGGATAAATCAAGCTAAAGTAGTATTTTTTTCGGTGGATTATTGAGTCACGTTTTCTTGCTGAAGCAGGTTATTCAGAAAGCAACATATCTGCTAAACCAGTTATAGTTGCCGTAAAGCTGCTGTCGAGACCGCGGGCTGCTCGCAGTTTCATCCAGAAGTCAATGATGGAGCCGCCCCCACAGCCCGCCCAACAGTGCCAGTAGTTGGCGGTGGCATTCACCCCAAAGCTCTTATGGTGGTCGTCGTGAAAGGGGCAAAATCCCCGTCCTTGCTTATCTAAGTCAACATAGCGGCTGACGAAATCCCACACTGAAATGGCGGCTTTCAGACGCTCTGAGAGGTATTTCCCATCAGCAGGGGAGAGTACCGCTGAGTTGAAGTCAATTGGCTCCACCGTTTCTGGTTCTTCATGCGGTATCTCAGCCAAGACTTGCTCAATAAAGTCTGGGGATACCCGCTGGGGTGAACCCAACAGCACCAATTGCTCGCGGATCGTGGGGGCTAAGGGAGTGCCATCCAGTTGAATGAAAGGATAGCGCTTGCCCGACTTGCGATGAACACCCAAGGGCAGGCGTACCAGTGACCCCGGCCCGGTCTTGAGCGAGTCTTGCTTAGGATACAGTTCAAGATTAGGGGAGAGGCCATAGGCGGCAATTAGTTGCTTCCCAAAGCGGCGTATATCACTACCCTTCAAGGGTGGGGTAAACAACCACAGATGTCCACCTCGTCGAGAGGTTTCCAAGTAAGCAGGAACACCCTCAGCCGCCAAGAAGCCTGCTAGTTTCAATACCTCGCGCCACTGAGCTTCATCATCTGCATCCAGACACAGCCAATGAGCCATACTCTGGGCATCTAGGGCATACGCGCCCAGAGTCAATGTCCCGCGCACATGGGCCACAAGGTGAGTATCAGTCAGGGGTTCTTTGACACACACATAGCTGCCACTTAGAACTTGCCGGGGGTAGCAATCCTGCCGATGGACAAACGTCTTGCCGAAGGGAATGATGAGTTCAAGTAGTGTTTCATCTGGTAACAGGTGTTCGGGTTTGAGAGGCATAGGCGGTATTCTACTACTCATAGAAATCATCAGCGGGCGGTAGGGGAGTAGGGGCAGGCGTGACGTGGGCTAGAGCGGTGGCATAGGGGATACCCACGACTTGCAAGCGCTCTTGACAGATGGCTTCAGGATAGCCATGGGTAGGGGGTACCTTGGGTGTCCAGATCCCGAAGGTCTGACCCATATGGTCGCGTACCACCGCCCGGCGTGGCGCTTGGTTGGCAAGCGTGGTGGCGAGGTCATAATATTGCTCCGGCAAGGACAGGTAGACCGGATGCTGGGTCTCCGTTTGGGGGTCATGCTTGACCGTGTGGGGGTTGACTTCACCCAACCCTACCAGTCGGGCAAACTCATAAGCATCGTCTTCAGAAACCCCAAAGATGACCTTCGTCCAGACGTTGCCAATCACGGCTCCCTTCAAACGCTCGGAGAGTTGGCTCAAGTTCTGGTGGGCGATAATCAGGTGTAATCCCATCTTGCGGGCACCCGACAGGATACGCGAGAAGGTCTTGCCTGAGCCAGAACCGGCTGAGAAGTCTTGAAACTCATCAATGTAGAGATAAAAGGGTCGCCGCTTGTGAGGTACAACATCATGGCGGGCAAAGGCGGCTTGCTCAAAACCAGTGGTGATGAGATTGCCAATCAGCTTCTGGCTTTCTTCATCACAGTGGCCTAAATTGGCAAGCAGGACATAGCCATTGTCCATCAGATAGCGAAAATCTAGGTGGTTGTTTTGTTGGCCTAACATCAGCTTGAGGTAGGGGTTCATGGTCAAGGCTGTGGCCTTATTAAGCAAACTCTCGATCCGCAAGGCCGCATCCCGGCCCCACCGGGCGAAGCGCTCGGTAAAAAAGGAGGTTAGTTCCGGGTCATTTACTTGAGTCAGTAGTTGTTCTCGAAAGCCATCATCCAGCCATAAGCGCGGTAACTCGACCAAGGTGCGCTTGGCCTTGATGAGGACCAGTAGGGCATAGAGCATGTTGTTCTCGAAGTTAGGAGCCGCTGCCAAACTCTCCGCCCATGTCCGCCGAAAGGCCTCAATCACGTTCTGGGCCATTTCATAGGGAGGAGCAGACAATCCAAGGACATTAAAGGGGATCACATAATCGCTACGGGTGGGGTCTAGGTAGAGGAGGCGCTCACGTATATTGGGGTCAGCTAGAGCGCCTTGACCATCCAACACCCCTAACACCTCGCTAATGAGGTCGCTATGGGGATCAATCACCCCACAACCGCGCCCGGCTTGAATATCTTGGACAATGCAGGATAAAAGAAACTTGGATTTACCCTTACCTGTCTTACCCACCACATACATATGTCCTGACCGGGCTGGGGAGGCCACCCGACAGGGGAGGGCTAGAGGCCACCAACCGCGATGCCCCAGCAGTAAATCTGGTGAGCGAAAATGGGCAGGCACCCGTTTAGTATAACGTTCGCAATTGTGGTACACCGATCAATGTCTCTCGTAGCTGGCGCTGAAAGGAGTCTGTGTGGTAAACTCTAAAACTCACAGGGGTATCCAAGTGCGCTACATAGAAAATAGGCGCGGTTAAGGCAGTCTCCGGTTGTATCCACTCGGCACGAGTCAGGACAAAGTAACCTGATCCACCTGCGGCCTTGACCTCGCTACGCAGATGATGAAAGCGCACCTCTGACCCGACTGTCACTACCAAGACCCGACCCGTTTGTCCACCTAGCTCCTGTTGGTAAAGCGGGGAACGCATGAGATGAATCAGGGGCGCTACTTTATCCCGTCCAAAGCGGCGACTGCTGAAGCTGTTGTTGTCCAGTTCGATGACAAAGCGCAGGCGATACGGCTTAGAAGCGTCTACCCGTACACAGCAATACCCATCGGGGTTGACAACCTTCTGGTGTTGTTGGCCTTGCGGGTCAAGGTAGGCAATCGGGCTAGATAAAAGTCGCCCTACTGCCTCCTGCCCATGCCATGTTTCTACACTGTACTGTGGATCTTTTGACCATGCTTGAGTGAGACTATGACGCACTTCATTAAGTGCAAGGTCATGTCCCACCCGACTCCAACGCGGTTGGCTGCGCCAGTTTAAATCAGCCTCTTCAACCCCCATGTGATTAGCCACGACTTGTGCCCCGATCTTATCCAGCCACACAATCGGCTCAGGAACTCGGTAGCGCTCGGCAGGGGCCAAGCGCTGGATGCACTTGGCCTCGCTCAAAGCTGCAATCCGGTAGTACGCCCGTCGCTTGGCTCCAAAAAACCAGCGATGCACTTGGTCTACCGACAGTATCCCATCGTAGTGATAGATAGTCTTTAAAATCTCCACGTCACGTCGGGTTAGCTGCATCAGGTCACCTAAATGCGCTTGGGTCGCCGCGTGAGTGGGCTGCCGTTATCCAGCCCGCCAAAGGTTGGTGGCGGCTGCACTGGCCCGACTTGTTGAAGTGATAAGCTATCCGCCGTATCCATGATTGCCATGTAGACCGATTGACCAATAGCGGACAAATCATCGCGGTACACCTCTTGGAAGTCTTCACGCAGAAAGTTCCAAAAGCGGCCTGACCGCCAATGCGCGTACAACCCTCGAATGATGGTCAGGGGAATGCCGAAATAGAGGGCAGCAGGTAGGGTATACGACCACATATCGGGGCGCAACTGATAAACCACCACTTCAAGGAAATCCCCCCATGTATAACCGTAGTAACCATAGTAGAAGGTATCTGTGATCATCCACCACAAGCGGTTGAGCAGCGATAGCCCCCAAATAACTGCCAAAAAACCAAGGATTTTGAGCCAACTCAAAGGCTTGGGGTACACCACCCGTAGCGACACATAGGTGAAACGCTGAATGGCTTTAAAGCAGACAAAAGCCTTCGCATGGCGGGTGCGATACTCAAACATATTCCGGCCCACACCGATTAGGCCACTGCTGAATGTCACCCACCGAGGTCTGCCATGCGTATCCCCGGCATAGGCCTTTTGTTTTAAACAAGCCGCCATGCGTACCGGAAACTCGCTCATGGCAGCGTGTGGGGTAGCTGCCCCGACTTCAAACTGACCTGACCAAAAATCTACAACGAAATGACTTCCTCCTTGCGGAAACAAGACGTAATCGGACGGGAAATTAGGATGGGTGGCGTTTGACATCAGGTTACTCTCCTTCAAATTCACGCCAGTCAACAAAAGAAGCCGGAGTCAGTGGTGTTGCACTGCTCATCCGGCGCTGAATGTCTGGGGTAACTTCACTCAAGGGTCGCGTCAGGCGACGGGATTGCTCACGAATGTGAGCAGCTTTTTGCTCATTTGGGGCACAACTAACGGGTAAAGCCTGCACGCGGTACTGCTTTAACTCCCGGCTCTGGCTATCCATCACCCGCATAATCGCTTGATGCTGGGGTAAAGTCGCCAAGATATTCGCCGTTTCAAGATGAGTATCCGAGTAAGTTTCCCTCATGCCGGGCAGTTCACGATACAAAGGGGTATTGCTGCCTGCCGTTTGTATGGGTACAAACAGATTGTTGTCCAACCCTGTTAGAACAGGCTGGTAGTGGGCGGGATGTTCATAAGGCGTGTTGTCAAACTGACCAGCCAACTCCACCGCATCTTTGCCCGACACCCGAAACACCATCAGGTTAGCCACATTCAAGGTTGAGCCGCGATTGCTCTCATCCAACTGGTCACGGTACTGGTGAGCTACCGTTGTCACGATAGCAAACTTACGGGCCTCACTTTGTAGTTGGGGAAAACTCTCGGTGGCAAAGTTCTGGTACTCATCAACATACAGATAAAAGGGGCGGCGATTAGCTGGAGGCACATCACGCCGCGACAAAGCTGCGAGAAGCAACTGATTGACCAACACCGATCCAAGAAAAGACGAGTTGTCTGCCCCAATACTCCCTTTTGACAGATTGACTAGCAGTATTTTGCCCTCGTCCATAACCGAGCGCAGATTGAAGCTATTGGTCGGCTGGGCAATGATGTTTCTCACCACCGGATTGACTAGAAAACGTCCAATCTTGTTGAGAGAACTGCCAATCAGTTCGGTCTGCTCTTTGGGAGCGACTAACCGTCCATACTGGTCATGGCGACTTTCTGGAAACTGCTGTTCCCAGAAATGACGTAATACTGGGTCAATAGCACATGCGGCTTGCCGTAAAGTCTGGCGACGTTCATAGTCGGTCAGAATCATCAGCAGTTCAAGAAAGGTGGTATTGGGTTCATACAGGAGAGTCTGGATGCTGTGCCGCAGTAAATCCTCCATCCGTGGCCCCCATGACATATAAAACAGCTTGTAGAGCGTATCCATCACCGTTGAGGTCACGAGGTCACGCTGGCGCGGATCACTGCGGTCACAGGTGAAGATGTTGAGTCCCAATGGATACTCAATATCAGCAGGATCAAAGAGAATGGTGTCACCCACTCGCTCATTTGGCATACAGGCCAGCAGGTCTTCAATCAGGTCACCATGTGGGTCAAGCACGCACACCCCTTCCCCGGCTTGGATGTCTTGCAAGATAAGGGACTTGAGAAAAGTGGTTTTACCTGTCCCCGTTGTCCCGATGACATAGGTTCCCAAGTAGCGAGCTTGAGGTGTTAAGAAAACCTTGGTCGGTTCCTCTGTGTTAGCATCAATTCCCAGTAAAATAGCCATAAACTCTCTCCTCATTAGGCTGTGAGCCAAGACGCAGCAATAGCATCTGTCGGGATGTGCTGAACTGCGCTAGATTCAAGTAATTGAACATGGGTTGATGTTATGCTGTGAGTAATGAACGAGTACTGGATAAAAAATTTGAGGATTGTGAGTACCCCTGTCCCTGCGGCTACCATGGCGACCCTGTGCATGAATGCCGCTGCTCAACCAATGCCATCCGTAAGTATCAGCAATCCATCTCTGGCCCGCTGCTGGACCGCATCGACATCCATATTGAGGTGCCGCGTGTGGATTATGATAAATTGACCGATGACCGACGCGGAGAGCCTTCGAGCGCGATACGCAAGCGTGTCGAGACTGCCCGTCAACGCCAGCGTGAGCGCTTCACGGGATTGCCCCATCTGCACGCCAATTCGGATATGGGAGCCAGCGAAATCCGCGATTTTTGCCAGATGTTCCCCGAAGCCGAGCGCTTGCTGAACACCACCTTGCGCCAAATGCACCTCAGCGCCCGTGCCTATCATCGGATTTTGAAGCTGGCGCGGACGATTGGCGACTTGGCGGGGCATGAGCGCATTGAGGTGGTCGATATGGCGGAGGCGATTCAGTATCGCCCACGACGGGTGGGGGTCTAGAGGTCTATTCCCACGTCCAAGGCCCTAAGCGCACACTATCGCCCTGCCCATCGACCCGTGCAGCACGTTGGAGGGCGGGATAGGTATAATGCCCGACATCAACCCAAAAGGTCTGTCCTGTCTCAACCCAAAAATCGGCCATGACAATCACGCGGTCGCCCGCTTGCCAATAACGGGCTGAGGTGGGGACATCCGAGATGGCGAAGGGCTGCTCGGTCACGTCGGCGCTAGCACTCAGCCGCAAATGATGAAACTGGTTCCATGTCTCATCGGGCGGGCGCGAGGTCACTTGCCAGAGCGTCGAGACCCGCATCCGTTCCCCGACACGGCGGACTTTCCAGCCGACCAACTGTGAGCCATCCGTAAGGGCGATTGGGTCATCAAGCAAGATAAAGCCTTGGGGGTCTTGCTGCCCGTCGTAGGCAACCACCATAAAGGGAGCGCTATCGGCACGGCGGGGCAAGGCATGGCTATCGGCGGTCAAATTGGCGGCTTCTAGCTCCTCCCACGCTTGGATAAAAGGCACCTCAGCAAAGAGGCTAGTGGGCTGATTGGGCAATATCAGCGCTGAATCGCCATTAACCACACGGTTGGCATCACCCCAAAATAGCACCGACCAGACCGCCACTTCGCCATTGGTATAGGGGTCATCGCCATGGGTAAAGACTACCACTGGCATGTCGTCCGAGACGCTATAGGCAGCGGCACGGGTATATTTGAGGGGGTTGGGGATACCACCTGCGACATTCTCACGCTCAATGATGGAGAGGCTATCGGTAATCTGACGGGTGTGTTGGATACCGACCACGACCAATAGCCCGACGATAGTAATTGACCACACGGGATGCTTGACCAAGCGGGTGCTACTTGCCACCACAAGTACCAGCGCTGGAATCGCCACTACCTGATAATGAATATAGACAGGCGTGCTATGGCGCGTAAAAAGCAGCACGCCCCCCCCTCCCCACAACAACACAAGGGGCGTCAAAAAGCGCTCTTGAGGCCAACGCCAGACGAGTGTCACACCACCGAGTACCAATAGGATACCCGTTAGCCATTGCGCCCATGCGGGAGCCGTTGCGGTGCCAATCACGAGAAAGCCCCACTCGCGCCCCACCCCCAAACGCAAGGCATTATCGAAGGCCACATCATCAATGGTGGAGGGCTGTTGAGCCAAGTCACGGTATTGGTCAGCCACTTCGGGCGCACAACAGGCGATATGGGCGATATACGGCACCGCAGCCAAACCAACCAACACCATGCCAATAATCAAAGCCGTGCGGGCCGTGCGCCACCACCGCCCCTGCCAGACTAGCCAGAGCGTGACGGTCATCAAGACTGCACCAGAGGGATGTACCTGAAAGGCCAAGCCCGCCACGAAGACTGTAGCGGCGACCCAAGCAGGTCGATGACGCGAGCGCTCGGCGGCATAGAGCCATAACACGGCAAGGGGTACCATCAAGGTTGGTGACCACAGGCCGCGAGCATAGAAAACGGCGAAGGGATTGAAGGCCATATAGACCAGTGCCGCAACTCCCGCCCATGCCCCCCACTGGCGTCGTACCAAAGCCCAGAGCGCCACCAATGCCGCCCAATTGAGCAAGCCCGCCCAAAATGTCACGATGAGAGGGTCGGTGGTGAACAGGTAGAAGATGCTGAATAGCCATGTGGTGGCGGGAAAATGGGGCAAGCCTGCCGATGAGACAATGCCGAGCTTTGCCAGTGTCCCTTCACGGGCCATGTTCAAGGCGGAGAGGCTAATCACGGCTTCATCAAGGCTGAAAGTGGTCACGCCCAGCCAGCCCAGCCGTAGCCACGCTGCGAGGAGAAACAGAATGCCGACAATGAGGATTTCTAGGCGCTTAAACATTACTCGACCTCCTCTTGTTGCAGGCGGGTAGCCAGTTGACGCACGGTCGCACCTGTGGACAGGCGCAAGTTGGGGGCAATATCGGCAAGGGGCAATGCGATGTAGCTGTAGCGATAGAGGTCGGGGTCAGGGTCTTCATCCCCATAGAGGATTATGTCAATATCCAAGGTGACGGTGGCCTTCTGGGAATGGTCGCGTCCATGTTCGGCTTCGATTTGGCGCAGGATAGTTTTGAGGGCGTCGCGCTCTAGAGGGGTGTCGATGGCGATGGCAACATTAATGAACTCGCCTTGGCCCTCGCCTACCGCCGATGTGGTGTAAAATTTAGAAGCGCCAACAAAAAGCGCTCGTTGACGGATAGCGTCGATACCCGTGATGAGGTTGGGCATGGGGTTGATATTGGAACCAAGCGAAAGATAGGCACGTCTCATGAACATTCTCATTGGTGTATGTGGCTTTGGCAATGGACACAGCGCCCGCCAAGCCAGCGTATTAAAATCACTACTAGCGCGAGGGCATCGGGTTACGCTGCTGGTCTTTGATAACAGCGAGCGCTATTTTCAGCGCCACTTCCCCGACATCCCGCGCTTTGGGGTACGGGTTCCGGTTATCCATGTCAACGCCACTGGCATTGATTTTGGCAAGAATGCAGCCGAACCCCTCAACCGTTTTGACGATGGACACACCCTCAATTTTAAGGCAATGCAGGCGGTACTGGATACTTTTGGTGACCCGCCCGATTTGGTCATTGCTGATTACGAGTTGGTTGCGGCCCAATTCGCCTATGCGGTAGATGCGCCCCTCATCACGGTTGACCAGCACAGCAAATATGCCGGATTCCAGTTCCCACTGATGAATGGCTACTCACGCCTCGAAGACCGTAGCCGCTTGGGGATGTTTTTCCCAACAGCCGAGGCCCGCTATGCTGCGTCTTTTTTCACAGTGGACTATCCGCCTGACCCACGCTTTGCGGTGACACTCATCCCGCCCATTCTGCGTGAGGAGGTTTTACAGGTCACGCCCACTCTAAGCCAGCATATCGTCGTCTACTTATCGGCTAATCTGCATGTGCAGCACAACCCCAACGCCATTTTAGAGACCCTTGGAGCCTTCCCTGAGCAGCGGTTTATCGTCTATGGGTTGGCGGGTCAAACTAGCTCCAATGTCACCTTCAAGCCCTTTAGCACAACAGGCTTTATCGCGGACATCGCCAGCGCCAAGGCCGTTATCACCAACGGTGGGCATAACCTACTCTCGGAGTTGATGTACCTCGGCAAGCCCGTTTATACCCTACCAGCGGCCTCATTTGACCAGCAGTGCTGTGCGGATGCCATTCAGCGCAATGGCTTGGGTTTACAAGTTGACCAGTTCAGCACCGACAGTCTCGCACGCTTCCTCGCTAACCTTGATGACTACCGCCAACACATCCATGAGCGGCGAGGTCTGAGCGAGCGTTTTGATGGGACGGCCTACCTAATGGAACGGCTCAACCAGCAATTCGGCATCTAGACGCCGCCAAAGACCTCCAACGCCATGCCATGAACCGCCGAGGCCGCATCGGAGGTCAAATATTGGATGGCATCGGCTAGTTGATCAGGCGTCACCCATTTGCTGAAATCGGCGTTAGGCATGTCTTTGCGATTGGCGGGGGTATCAATAATACTCGGCACTACGCCGTTGACATTAATACCATGCCCGCGCAATTCAAGGGCCATGCTCTCGATGATGCGTTGGGCAGCGGCTTTGCTGGCGGAATAGGCGGCCATCTTCGCGGCACCTTTGGCCCCGGGTTTGGCAAGAATCGCCACAATCTTGCCCTGCACACCCATCTCCAGCATATGTTTGGCAACCTGACCAGCCGTGATAAACAGAGAACGGGCATTGATATTCATCATGCGCTCCCAAAGTTCAATATCGGTTTCATGGACGGGCTGGCCCATCGCAAAGCCGCCGACGGTATGCACCAACACATCAATGCTGCCAACCTTGGCGATGGCTTCACACAGCATGGCCTCGACTTGAGCGGCATCTGATAAATCAGCGCTGAGGGCTAGATGGGAGCCACTGAGTTCATCCACCAAGGCTTGGGCTTTATCAAGACTGCGCTCAACGATAATCACGCGCTCTCCGCTGGCAGCAAAGCGCCGTGATACGGTTTGCCCCAAGCCACCTGCACCACCTGTTATCATAACTGTCCGCATTGTTGTTTACCTCTCGGTTGCTTTTTGTTCTGTTCATTTTAACGTAGAATTACGCTATACGGGGAAGGAACGAGAATGACGACCAACAAGCCAATACTCAAACAGCGCTATCAGATTGAAAAGCGACTGGGACATGGGGCCATGGGTGAAGTATTCTTGGCAACCGACTTGCAAGAGCAAGAACCTGTTGCTATCAAGACCATTTCCCAACAATTGTATGATGTTGAGGAAGTGCAAAAGCGTTTTGAGCGCGAAGCCAAGGTACTCAGCCGCCTCAATCACCCCAATGTCATTCGCTATATTGATGCCTTTACGGTACAAAAGCGTGCCTGTTTGGTAATGGAATACATCGGGGGTGGCACGCTAGACGACATCATCAAAGCACATGACGGGCTGGACGATGGCATTTTTAAGCGGCTGGCAGTTGGTATTGTACAGGGGCTAAGTGCGGCCCATGAAGCGGGCATTATCCACCGTGACTTGAAGCCAACCAACATCCTGCTAACGGCTGACCAGACACCCGTTATTGCTGATTTTGGCTTGGCGCGTATGCAAGACTCATCAACGATGACAGCGACAGGGGCGGCCTTGGGAACCTTGGCGTATATGGCACCTGAAGCCTTTGACCCCTTGACCAAGGGCGACTTCAGGGCTGATATATGGTCGCTAGGCGTCATTTTCTTTGAGATGTTGACGGGACACTTGCCTTTCTCTGGTAAAACACAGCCGCAAATCATTGGGGCTATTTTGACCGACCCACCCCATTCGCTCCAGATGTTCCGTCGGGATTTGCCGCCTTCTTGGTATTTGATGGTCGAGACCTGCCTCCAAAAGAACATACTGGACCGCTTCCAGTCTACCCGTGATATTTTGCAGGACTTGAACGAAATCCCCCGCGCCCGACAAGAACAGCGGGAACCTGACCCCCTCAACTCTCAATTTGAGTTCCGCTTTATTGATTTTGAAGTCGATGAGGAACGCCAAGCACCCATTATCAAGCCCAAAGAGCATCTAGGGGTTCCCGTCCAACCCGCTCCGCCGATTGAGGAACGCTGGCGACCCCGCGAACAGAAAACACCCCCACTCGGTGGCATGATATTCAGTGCCACGCTGATTTGGCTGGGTGTGGCGGCAACCCTTGTGGGAATTATGGGAGCTATCCTAGACTTTACATCGGCAAGCGAGGAATTTGCGCTATCTCCGCAGGCGGTACAGGGCTTGCTGTTGGTTGGAGCGTTGATGTTCGCTATTGGGGTGGTGGTTGAGGCTTTTCTTGATCCTAAGAATGCCTTCTTTTTGCTGATTATCGGGGGAGCTACCGCCGTCTTGTGGTTGCTGTTCTTTTCTGAGCAAATCTTCACCGGATTCTTCGCGTTATTGCTAGGGACGATGTTCTATCTGGTGGCGATTTTGGGGTATTTCCAAGTCCGGCGTTGATTCTGAGTGACGGCTCTTCTACAATAATATTTCCAAGATTCATTCAAAAAAAGGGAGAGCAATATGGCAGTTCGGAAAGCAACCGCACGCTGGGAAGGCACGCTTAAAGAGGGTGTTGGCACACTCAAGGGCAAAGCGATTGAGCTAGGCTATTCGTTTACATCACGCTTTGAAGAAGGCGCAGGCACCAACCCCGAAGAGCTTATTGGTGCGGCCCATGCAGGCTGTTATACAATGGCGCTGAATGTGGCGCTGGAGCGGGCAGGCTTCCTTCCTAAGCATGTGGAAAGCACTGCGAATGTGTATATTGAAAAAGGCGATGCTGGCTTTTCTATCACCCGCATCCACCTGCAAGTTGAAGCCGATGTCCCCAATATTGATGAAGCCGCCTTCCAACAACACGTCGAAGCCACCAAGACAGGCTGCATCGTGTCCCGCGCCCTTGCTGCGGTTGAGATTACCGTTGACGCAAAGTTGCTAACAGGCGCATCCCCCGCCTAAACCCCATCAAGGCCGAACCCGACGGGGAACGGCCTTGTAGCAAGCGGTCAGGTGGCACCCTGCGTGTCACTTGACCTTCAGCGCACCCGACGCGGACGGCGCATCCACAAATCTTCATGAGTACCGATATAGACATCCTCTTTTGATGTAGGCCATAATCCCGCAATTGGATGCTGACAGGTGGGACACGTCCCCTCTGGTGTAACTTGATAATCCAGCACAATATAGCCAAAGCGCTCAATGAGGGTCTTATGGCAATTGGGACAACGGGTATGCTCCAATTCCCCCACCCGCCCCGGCTGATTGCCCGCATAGACATAGTGCAGGCCTTCACGGTAGCCAATCTCAGCGGCGCGAATCAGGGTCTTGGCATCGGTATTGTCGGGGTCCGTCATCTTGTAGTCTTGATGGAAGGCCGTGACATGCCAAGGAATATCGGGCGAGATGGACTTGATGAACTGGGCGGCATCACGCAATTCGGCATCGGAGTCATTGAAACCGGGAATGACCAGCGTCACGATTTCCAGCCAGAAACCGAGTTCATGCACCATCCGCACTCCATCCAGCACATGCTCCAAGACCGCCCCCAAGCTGCGATAGTTCTTGTCATTCATGGTCTTGAGGTCAATCTTGTAGCCATCGGTATAGGGCCGCAGGTATTCGAGTACCTCGCGGGTGGCATTGCCGTTGGAGACATACATGCAGGTCAGTCCGGCGGCCTTTGCCAACTTAAAAACCGACAAGGCCCATTCTGAGGTAATCAGCGGCTCGTTATAGGAACTGGCGACACACTTGGCCCCATTACGGACGGCCATTGCCACTAAGGTCTCTGGGGAGACAGTTTCGGGTGGGCGGCCTGCCTCAGAATCACGCAAGGCTTGGGAGGTATTCCAGTTCTGGCAATAGGAGCAATGCAAATCGCAGCCAAGCATCCCGAAAGTCAGCGTATCGGAGCCGGGGTAGAGGTGGTTAAAGGGCTTCTTCTCGGTGGGGTCACATTGAAGGGCCGCGACATAGCCCCACGGCACATAGAGCTTGCCGCCAAGATTATAGCGAACTTGGCAGATGCCCCGCGCCCCATCTTTAATCTTGCATTCATGCCCACAGGCATAACACTGGACACGGTTGTTATCTAGCGTGCGATAGAGTTCGCCTTCCTGCACTAAGGGGTCAATGATGGTCGAGAGCGGTACATCCCCCGCGATTGGGGTTCGCAACTTGGCGAGTTCATCCATTAAGTCATCGGGCGCACTGGGTGTCGCACGGTCAGACCGAGTTGGGCGTTTAAACATAGAGTCACCCCCTTATCTCTGATTCAATGTTACCATAGTTGGAGGGGGATTAAATGAGATGGAACCAATTGAACGCTATCGCGGATGTTTATTAGGGTTGGCAGCGGGCGACGCCCTCGGCACAACCCTCGAATTTCAGAAACCGGGAACTTTTACGCCTATCACCGATATGGTGGGGGGTGGCCCGTTTGATTTACCCGCAGGCTATTGGACAGATGACACCTCGTTGGCACTCTGCCTCGCCGAAAGCCTGATTGAGAAAGGCGATTTTGATGCCCAAGACCAGATGGAGCGCTATCTGCGTTGGTATTGGGATGGGCACCTGAGCAGTACGGGTGAATGCTTTGACATTGGCTTGACCACCCGCTACAGCCTCAAAGAATTTGAACGCACAGGCGAGCCGTTTTGTGGCCCAACCGATCCGAACACGGCAGGCAATGGCTCCATCATGCGCCTTGCCCCTATCCCGATGGCTTATGCCACCCAACCCGAAGAAGCTATCAAACGGGCGGCGCTCAGTTCGCAGACGACACACGGCGCACAAACCTCGGTGGATGCCTGTCGGTATCTGGCGGGATTAATCGTGGGGGCACTGAATGGGGCCAGCAAAGACGAGTTGCTATCACCCTTCTATTGCCCTATCTCCGGTTATTGGGATGAAAACCCACTGCATGAGGAAATCGCGGAATTGGCGGCGGGTTCCTTTAAGCAAAAAGAGCCACCAGACATTATTGGGACAGGCTTTGTAGCGCGGAGTTTGGAAGCAGCCCTGTGGGCCTTCCATAAAGGCGATAATTTTGAGGCAAGTTGTCTACTGGCTGCTAATTTGGGGAATGATGCGGATACAACGGCAGCCGTCTGTGGGCAATTGGCGGGTGCTTATTACGGAGAAAATCATATCCCTAAAAACTGGCTGGATAAGCTGGCCTTTAGGGATATGTTGGTTTCATTTGCCGAAAAGCTTTTTGACTTCAGCCGTTGACCTATTGAACAACGGGCAGGGTCACGCCTTCAGAAATGGTGTAGTAGCTACGATAAGACCAACCCGTGACCGCTGGATAGGTGCTGCTGTCGGGGGTGAACTTAATCTTCAGCCACAACCCGTCGGTGCTTTGCCCAAAGATTTCGGCGGTCTTGCCAAAAGGCACTACGCCAACTTGCGGACAGGTCAAGGCGGGGCAGTTACGAATGCGGACGCTGGCGGTGGCAGTTCCTTCGGTAATTACCGAGAGGGTAGAGCTATCCACAATAGGAACGCTCAAGAAATCGCCAGTGAAATTAAACCATGAAGCATACGACCACCCATTTTGGCCGTTATACTGCAAATAAGCCCAAGTTCCCTCAGCATTGCGTCCCAAGATGGTATGGGAGGTCTGGTAATCCAAACGCCCCAGACGGGTGCCAGAGGTAGAGGGCATATTGCGGAAAATCAAGCCAACAGGGGTGGAAATCGTACCTGTAACCGAACCTGTCGGGGCTGGTGTGGGGGTAGTACCAGTCCCCCCCGAACTTGCGCCTTCCAAGAACCAGTTGACGCTAACATAAGCATCACCTGCGAAGTCTTTGTGTTCAACCACAATGGTGTGGGAACCAACAGCAAGGTCGATATGCCCGACATAGGTGCGAGGATCGAAGTAAGGTGCCGAAGCTGTCACCGCTTGACCATCAACCCACACGGTTACTGTATCATCGGCCCCTGCTTCAAAACGATAGCGACCACCCGTGCTAAAATAAGGGGTACTGGTAAAGCGAGATAAAAAGTTGTCAGCGTTCACACCAGCTAGAGGCGAGTTTGTCCCCCAGCTAATCGCCAATGGGCCAGCCGATAGAGAGGGTGCATTAAAGGCTGTTGTGTCATAGCTGTCATTGAAATACTGGACAGTCCAAACACCATAGTATTGCCCAACCGCCTCGGGGGTCGTTGAGGGTTGTTCAGCCGCCTGTACGGGCAGCATACTCGTGAGCAACAACGCTGCTGCCAATGCCATAACGAGTATGGAGCGCTTCATTATATTTTCCAATCTCCTAGTGGGCGATTGCCCATTGTCGTGCAAATTTCTTCCCCATTATACCGCTAAACGGCTTAAATGCACGACCACGCTTAGACAGCGTTTGCCATACGTGATTCCGCCGTTGTCTCGATATGGGTGGGTTCACCTTGGCCTTTTCCAAAGACCTGAGCCGAGGCTACCCCTGCTAAGATAACCAAGGCCCCACCAAGGAAAAAAGCCCCCCGTATCCCCACAACATCCCCTATCACGCCCGCCATTGCCATTGATAAAAGATTGGCACTTTGGATGAGCGTCCCCAAGGCCGCTCCGACCCGTCCGCGTAACTCGTCAGGAATAGCGGTCTGGGTAATGGTGCTAATCGAGGCCTGTAGGGGTGTGACAAACCAGCCAATCGCAAACAGGACGAGCCAGAGTTGCCAAATCGCATCCAAGGCTCCAATCAAGGCCACAAAACTGCCCATACCAATCAAAGAAGCGCTCACGATGCGGGTTGGACGGTAATGTGCCGCTAAGTAGCCAACCACTGCGGCGCTCAGAATCATGGAAGATACTTGCGCCACTTCTAAGAGACCAAACCACGTTTCAGGCAATCTAAGGTCATTGACAATCAGAGGAACCAGCAAGATGTTGACGGCCCCTAAGCCTAACATGGTGACACCCGCCGCGACGAGTGTACCTGTTAAGATGCGGCTATGGACGATAATCTGAAGGCCCTCTTTGAGTTGTTGCCCTACCATACTGGCTCCACCACTTACGGCTTGGGTCGGTAGGCTGGGCGCGGTAATCCGCATGATGAATAAGGCCGAGATGAAAAAGGTTAGCGAGTCGATGACAAAGGCAGGCCAGTAGACATCCAAGACGCCAATAAGCAGGCCAGCCGCAGCGGTTCCCAAAACCCGTGCAAAAATATCGCTCGTTTGAGAGAGGGCATTGGCGTTCATGAGTTGATCTTCTGCCACTAACTTGGGGATAATGGCGCTCCGAGCAGGGCCAAAGAAGGTACCAACCGTAGCTTGGGCAAAGCCGATGACATAGAGAAGCCAGAGCGTCTCACGGCTCCCAACCAATATAAAGCCCAAAACCATCACACCGCGCACCACATCGGACATAATCATGATGCGCTGACGATTAAAGCGGTCTACATAAACACCCGCCACCAAGCCAATCGTCACTTGGGGAATAGCCATAACAATAACCATCAAGGCTAAGGCTGCGGTTGAACCAGTCAGGTGATTGACCAAAATCAAGAGTGACAAGCTGGTCAGGCTATCTCCGAAGCTGGAAATGACTTGCCCCAGCCACAACATGCGAAAATTGCGGACTTTGAGAACCTCGCGCATTACTCCTCCTCAAGGGGGAAAAACACAAACAGGGTGGAATAAGGGTGAGCATCGGGATTATCTTGCTGGTCAGCATCGCTAGGGAGTTCACGGATAATACGGGCAAGTTCTTGTTTCAGGTGTTCAGCTTGTGCATTGGTCAATTGCACGCTACGGCTCATGATAACACCATGTTCACTAGCATGGTCAGCCTCACCTGATTTGAATTTGAATAAGCCCGCCTCAATGCTACGCCGCAGGTCTGACTTGGCGTGGTCTAAAATCACACCCACTAAATCAAGCGTTACATCAAGTGAATCCTCTGTAAAGCGCAGCAAGCTCTCTGAAATGCCTAACTGTCGCGCCCGCGCTCGGTAGGTCTTCTCGACAATGCCTGATACCAGTTGGGTATCGACCACCCGAATCAGGCCATGCTCCTCCAAGAGCTTGATGTGGTAGTAGAGCTTGGTGGGCGGCACGCTCATGGCTGTCGCTAGGATTTTGGCAGTGGCAGGTTTATGAGCAAGGATGTCGAGAATTTGTAGGCGCTTTTCATCGGTAATGACCTTGAGCGTTTCCAGCGAGTCAATCTCAAAATATTCGTCGGGTTGTTGAAATTCATCAACCATTTAAAATTCCTTAAATGACTAAATTCAGTTTAATGATATTCAGGGAAATAGTCAAGCCATTTAAAACATTTAAATTGTCTTAAATGGCTTTCATGCTCTGATTATAACAGGGGTGTGGCAACTAAATACGTTTCCAGAGGAGGGGTACCAACATTTCCCATTCGGAAAGGCCCCCATGTCGGCTGATGACTTGGTAGTTATGGGCTTTATCGACAATGGCATAGCCGGGGCGGGTTATCACAATGATGTCACCGAGGCGGTGCGGAGTCTCGATATAGATGTCGCCTCCCCCAAATAATCCAGCTTGGAGAGCAGTATCTCGGTCAACCCATGTCAGGCTATCAGCAAAGTGGCGTTCGATGGTGTCAATCACCTGCTGGCGGTAGGTATCACGGATGTACATATAGCCAAAGCGTGTTTCTCCGCCGAGGCTCCCGCGCATCGCAGCCTTGAGGGGTGCAGCCCGCGGATGCTTGTCGAGGTCGATGATGTGGCGGTCATCCAAATGTCCATGATCAGCCAACAGCATAAAAAGGGTGCGCCCATCCTGCATAGCAGGGTTGTTCAAAATAGTGTTGAGTTGGGTCAATTGCTGCTGGACTTCCGTCTGTAGATAGAAGTTGTGAGCGCCATAGGTGTGGCTCAACATATCTACTGAGGGTAGATAAATGTTGACATAGGCCCGTTGCTTGGCGGTTTGGCGTAAAACATCGCCCACCCGTAGCCAGAAATCGGAAGCGCCCATGTGAATATGTTCGTTTTGGACACCACGGTGCATAATGCGCGAGAGGCCACTGCCCATCAGGTTATAGGGCAGGAGCAAATGGGTCTGGACACCCACTTCTTCTAAACGCTCGGCGAGGGTTGGCACCTCTAAGAAGCGCTCCGGTGCTAGGCCCCACTCCCCCAAAATCTCCGGTTGGGTCTTCGGCACAGCAGGCTTAAAGCGCAAGACACTCGCCAACATCGAGAGTTCACGTAAAAAAACAACGGTGCCCACCATGCCGTGCTGGGCGGGGGTCAAGCCTGTCCAGAGGGTGGGCAAGGCAACAGCCGTAGTGCTAGGGGCAATCGAGGTTAAGGGGACAGGGGCGCGATCATCGGTCAATTCAGCTACAACATCCGCAATGGCAGGAACAGATGACATCAGTTGTCGCAACCATAAGTAGCCAAAGCCATCGCTGACAAACACCACCACGCGGTCAATCTGACCTTGGAGTTCATCGCCACCCCAGACCGCAGCATCAAGAGGTTGGTTAGGCGGTGTGGCTCCCAGCAAGGACATCACTGTATTGGGGACATTTTGAATGCACAAGCCATCATAGTTTGGGAAAATCAATTCGTGCTGCCAATCAGCGGGCAAATCTAGAAGTCGCTTGGCACGAATACGCTGTTCGAGTTGCGATTGCATCATCACCTCATCAAATGATTAGATTAACCAATACAAAATAAATCATCGCCAATGTAGCGGTCATGGGAATGGTCAAAACCCATGAGGCCAATATAGTGGTAATGACCTGCCACCGCACCATCTTCAAGCGATCCGCGCCGCCCGCCCCTACAATAGCGGTACTGACAACATGGGTGGTACTTGATGGGCCACCAACTAGGGCCATCATTAGGATAGACAAAGTTGCAGCGGATTGAGCGGCAAAGCCGTGAATCGGGCGCACCCGATAGAATTTGCTGCTTAGGGTACGGATAAGGCTCCAACTGCCGAGCAAAGTTCCTGACGACATCGCCAGAGCGCTCGATACCACAACCCACAACGGTACGCTGAATGTCTTAAGCTGTCCAGTTGCGACTAGGGCCATTGCCATAATCCCCATCGTTTTTTGGGCACCGTTGGTGCCATGTGCCAGCGCCAGTGTTGCACCCGACAGAACCTGCCCACGCTGGAACCAACGGTTAATGCTCGGCGGGGCATCACGACTCAGAAAGTAGGTTAGACGCACCGCATAGTAGCCCCCAATAAGGCCCATCACGGGCGACAACACCAAGGATAGCACCACCTTGCCAAGACCGGACCAGATAATGGCATGGAAGCCAAAGCCTGCGACCACTGCACCAATGATGCCCCCAATAAGGGCATGAGATGAGCTAGAAGGGATACCTACCCGCAGCGTAAAGGTACTCCATGTGATAGAAGCGAGAAGGGCAGCGATGATGGTAGGGGGTGTCATGGCGGAGGTCTCAGCCAAGCCTTTACCAATGGTAGTCGCCACTGCAACGCCAAAAATCAATGGTCCCATCGCTACACAGATAGCGGCCATCCATAAGGCTACGCGGGGACGAATAGCACGGGTTGAGATCATGGTCGCCACGATATTCGATGAATCTTGCATTCCATTATAAAAGCCGTACACGAGGGCCATCAGCAGCAGCCCTAGACCTATAGAATCCACGTTGACCCTTTGCTATATGGCAACTATCAGTAAAATAAACTTAACGAAACACGCCATAAGATTAACGATTGTACGCAATTCGGTGCAATTTGGCTAAATTCATTTAATGTAAGGGCCATCATGATCGACAAGATATTTCGCTTCTTCACCCGACTCCGCCAATACATTGCCCAACGCTTCCAACGCCAACCGGACCGCTTCTTGGAACACCTCATGTCCCAATGTACCCTCAGTATTGAGGCGACCGTTGCGCTTGTCGATTATATGAACAAACCCAGCAAGAAAAATGCCCATCGGGTGCGCGAACTCGAAAACGCAGGGGATGAGGTACGGCGTATCCTGATTGATGAACTCAACCACACCTTTGTAACACCGATTGACCGCGAGGATATACACGCCCTCTCACGAGCCATTGATGACATCATGGATGATACATGGTTTACCATCAATGAAATGGATATTTTAGGGGTGGAACCCAACAGCTTCTTGCAGCAGATGGCGCAACTCTTAGGGGTCGGGGCCGAGAGTATTAAAGCGGCGATTGAACGCTTAGAAGACCACCCTAATATCGCTACTAGCCATGCCATCAAAGCTAAGGCTGTCAATAATGATATGGAGACGCTGTATGCCGAAGCACTGGCCGCGCTCTTTCAGAAGCCCAAGGATTTGCAAAAAGTGGTCGATATGATGAAGTTACGCGAAATCTACCGACACCTGTTCCATGCGTCAGGGCGGATTGATGACGCCTCGAACATCATCAACGATATTGTGGTCAAATCTTTCTAAGATGTTGTGGGCTGGAGAGTGTACATTAGTTTGACAAGGTAGCCTGAATAGGCAACAATTCTTGTAGAATTTTATTGGTTGGTCGCTGGAGTAATCAGGATGATAAAAGAACTATTACATGAAACTGAATCACGAATGAAAGCAACCATCACAGTCTTGGAACAAGAACTTTATGGGATGCGGACAGGCCGTGCTTCCACAGCGTTGGTGGAAAAGCTAGAAGTTGAGTATTACGGAACGATGACGCCTCTACTCCAATTGGCGGGTATCAGTGTTCCTGAACCACAGACCATCATGATTCGACCCTATGACCGTAGCACAGTAGGGCTTATTGAGAGGGCGATTTTGGCCTCTGATTTGGGGTTAACACCCAATAGCGACGGCACCAACATCCGCCTCAACATTCCAGCCCTAACGCAAGAACGCCGCCGAGATTTGGTCAAGATGATGCACAAACGCCTTGAGGATTCAAAGGTTGCAGTCCGCAATGTGCGACGGGGTGCAATGGAAGACCTCAAAGAGTTCGAGAAAGAGCATATGATCTCGGAAGACGAGATGCACGATGGGCAAGACCGTGTGCAAAAGTTGACAGATAAATTCATTGCAGAAATCGACGAAATCGGTAAACGCAAAGAACACGAAATCATGGAAGTCTAATGTCATCCACTGATTCGCACTCTACCCCAATCTTTTCAGGGCCAGCCCCCGCCCATATTGGTATTATCATGGATGGCAATGGGCGGTGGGCTAAACAACGCGGGTTGAACCGTAGTGAAGGCCATCGTCAAGGTGTTGAAAACCTCCGGCGTGTGCTGGAAGCCGCTGGAGAGTTTGGGGTCAAGACTTTGACGGTTTATGCGTTTTCCACTGAAAACTGGAGCCGCCCAATTGCCGAAGTGCGGTTTTTACTCCGCATCATCGACTACTATATTGACCGTGAGTTGCAGGCCTTAAATGAGCGCGGGGTACAGCTTCGTCATATTGGCGATATGAGCGCCCTGAGTAAACGCTTGCAACAGAAAATCCAGCGGGCTATTGAACAAACCCAACACAATGAGAAGCTTATCCTCAATGTAGCCTTCAACTATGGAGGACGGGCAGAGGTGGTACAGGCCATCCGTCGCATTATTGAGGAGGGACTTCCGCCAGAGCAAGTGACAGAACAGGTGGTGAGTTCCTATCTCTATACAGCGGGGCAACCTGACCCTGACCTGATTATCCGTACCGGGGGCGAGATGCGCTTGAGCAATTTCTTGATGTGGCAAGCCACCTACGCGGAATACTATTCTACCCCCACCTATTGGCCCGATTTTGACCGCGAAGAACTCCGAAAAGCAATCGAACACTATACCGCTCGTGATAGACGTTTTGGCGGAGTCAAAGAAACCCATGACACAAAATAAAATTGTTACCATTGAACGGCACATCCTCGAAACCCAACAACGGGTCAATCCAGAGGCGACGGGTGTCTTCACCCAATTGCTTTATGATATAGCTTTGGCGGCTAAGGTCATTGCCCGCGAGACCACCCGTGCAGGGTTGGTAGACATCCTTGGTGAACAAGGCACCTCCAATATTCACGGCGAGCGCCAGCAAAAGTTGGATGTTTACGCCAACGAAGTCATCTTTAAGATGAACGACCATACTGAACGCTTGTGTGTGATGGCAAGCGAAGAAGAGGATGATATTATCCCCATCCCTGAGCGTTTCAAGACGGGGCGCTATGTGCTGGTCTATGACCCGCTGGATGGCTCCTCCAATATTGATGTAAATGTCAGTATCGGCACCATTTTCGCCGTCTTCCGCAAGATTAGTCATGGTAATCATGGCACACTGGAAGATGTGTTACAGCCGGGGCGGTCACTGGTCGCAGCAGGCTATGTTATCTACGGGGCCAGCACAATGTTGGTCTATAGCACCGGACATGGTGTGCATGGCTTTACGCTTGACCCTAGTGTGGGCGAATTCTTGTTAAGCCATGAGAACATCCGCATTCCTGAAAAGCCAGCCTATTACAGTGTGAATCAAGGCAATGAGAAATACTGGACGCCCGGCGTGCGGCGTTATGTGAAGTGGCTACAAGGCATCTATGGCGAAGGTCATAAGCCTCTTTCTCAGCGCTATATCGGCTCACTGGTTGCCGACTTCCACCGCAATTTACTCAAGGGTGGCGTGTATCTGTATCCCGGTGACTTGAACGACCCGCAAAAGCCCGGCGGCAAGTTGCGGCTGCTTTATGAAGCGGCTCCCCTTGCGTTCCTAGCCGAACAAGCGGGTGGCCTTGGCTCCGATGGCGTATCCAATATCATGGATATTAAGCCCCACAGCCTCCATCAGCGTGTGCCATTAATTATTGGTAGCCGCAAGTTGGTTGAAAAAGGCGTTGAGTTCATCCAAGAGTATGACCGCGAATGGATTGACCGCTACCACGCCTATCGAGACTATACCCCAATCCTTGAGAGGTAGTGTATCGTAATCGGTTGAAATGGAAAAAGACGTGAAATCCGAGTAAGGTTCTGGTTGAGAGACAAGAATCGAAACGGAGATCACGTCATGGTAAGGGTAAGCGGAAAAGAGAGTGGATGCAAGGATTTTGTAGAAAGGCTGGGTCAGGCGTTATTTGAGGAGATGGGGCGACAGTTCCAAACACAGCTAGATGCGGAAGTGGAGCAATGGCTGTATCGTAGCAGCCATCAGCGACGAAAACAGGTGAAGCAACAGCATAGCCGAGCGCAATGTGGATGCTGTGGGTCACGACGGGCCAGCGACTTTTCGCGCAATGGACATCGGCGGCGGCAGATGGTGACGACGCTGGGGGTCATGACCTTTTGGTTGCCACGGGTGGTGTGTAAGTGTGGGGGAAGTGTCCGCATTCCATTTAGCATAGTCAAGCCCTATCAACGCTTATGGGTAGATGTAATTGAACAGGTTGAGCGCTGGGCAGGATGGGGTGTAAGTTTGAGACGGATGCAAGCGGAGATTGGGGAAACAATGCAAACGCAGGTGGGCTTGCGTAAGCTCAATGAACTGGTACAGACCATACCCTACCTTGCTAACACCACCTTGAGCAGTGTACCGCCCGTTATCTTGCTAGACGCCATCTGGGTAACCTTACTGCAACCCACTGGCGAAGGCTATCAGGACACACACCAACGCCAGCGTACTCGCAAGCAACGGCACAAAGTGGCTGTGTTAGTTGCCTTGGGTGTCTGGCCCCAAAGTGGTCATTGGGAAGTCTTGGATTGGCAAATCGCATCTGGCGAAGACCAGCACGCTTGGGAAACTTTCTTGCTCGCTTTGGAGGAGCGCGGGGTCTATCGGGAACGCGGTGTACAACTTATTGTCCACGATGGAGGCAAAGGCTTGATTGCCGCCTTGACGTTAATCTATCCGCACATCCCTCACCAGCGCTGTCTCTTTCACAAACTACGCAATCTATGGCACGCCATTCGCATTGACGATGATACCCTCGACCGCCATGCCCGTCATGATGCCAAAATGACCATCTTTCAGCAGGTACGCGCCATTTATCGGGCCTCTACTGCATCCCTAGCGACGGCTCGACGCGATGCTTTTTGCAATGACTATCAGGCCACCCAACCCGATTTGGTCGCCACCTTACAGCGCGATTGGGCTGATACTATCACTTTTTACCGCCTCTTGGAGCGCTTTCCCTCTTGGCTTGTCACTACGCTCCGTACCACCAGCTTGCTGGAACGGGTTAACCGTCTCTTGCGTCGTCTCTTTCGTGCTGCCGGAGCCTTTCACTCTGTGTCGGGTTTATTGGCTGCCGTTTCTCGCGTCTTGTTACCCTACCGTGTTACTTAGATTTTCAACCGATATGGATACACTACCTCCTTGAGCAAACATAGCGAACCCACCAAATAAATGGTATATTCTGCAAGAAAGCCTCGCCTGCTCCGCCTGTTCATCCTAGAATTGGCGGTGCTTGCCCTGCGTGGATGGGGGCGGGTAGGGGTAGCGCTCAGTAACCGTGACCGTTACCTTGGGCTTGAACACAAACCCCCGTTAGCACTTTATATCGGTGTTAATGCGCTATGGGGAGGTGTGTTCATTGCCACCGCACTGATACTATGGCAGAGCCAAGCCATCAAGCGGGGCTGGTGGATTATGTTCTTTTATGGTGTATTTGAGGCCACATGGTTTGTCATCTTTACCCATACCAACTATGACCGTCAGCGCTTGGCTTTTGTCCTTGGCTTGATGGTGGTTTGGGTTGGCGGCCACTGGCTCCTATATTCGTGGAGAAGACCAAACAATGGCGGAAAAAATTGAAGCGCCCGACGCATTAGAACTCCTGCACCAATACCGTACTCGTAGCCAGCAGGGAGGGGGCGAAGAGCGAATCGCCAAACAAAAAGCTGACGGGAAAATGACCGCCCGCGAGCGGATTGAACTCTTTTTAGACCCCGATTCTTTCCATGAACTTGATGCCTTTATGATGCACCGTGTCCACGACTTTGGCATGGATGCACCCGACAAAATGGTTGTTGGCGATAGTGTGGTAACAGGTTGGGGCACGGTCAATGGGCGGCTGGTCTATATCTATTCCCAAGACTTTACCGTCATCGGGGGTAGCTTAAGTGAAGCCCATGCCCAGAAAATTGTGAAAGTAATGGATTTAGCCCTCAAGAATGGCGCACCAGTTATCGGCTTGAATGACTCCGGTGGGGCGCGTATTCAAGAAGGGGTGTTGAGCTTGGCGGGCTATGCTGACATCTTCTTGCGGAATGTGCTATCCAGTGGTGTCGTCCCCCAAATCAGCGTCATTATGGGGCCATGCGCGGGCGGTGCGGTGTATAGCCCAGCCCTGACCGATTTTGTCATCATGGTCAAGGACACTTCGTATATGTTTGTGACGGGGCCAGATGTGGTGAAAGCGGTCACCAAGGAAGATGTTACCAAGGAAGAACTTGGCGGGGCGAGTACCCATGCCAGCAAGTCGGGTGTGGCGCATATCGCAGCAGAGAATGAAGAGGATGCGCTATTCTTGGTGCAAGAGCTTCTCAGCTACCTACCCCAGAACAACATGGAAGACCCACCCTTTGAGCCAACCCGCGATGACCCCCTCCGTACTGATGAGCAACTCAACGCGATTGTGCCAGATAACCCCAACAAGCCTTATGACATTAAAGAGGTCATTCGCTTGGTTGTGGATGATGGGCGCTTCTTTGAGGTGCATGAACACTTTGCAGCCAATATCGTGGTTGGGTTTGCCCGTATGGGTGGACACAGCATTGGCATCATCGCCAATCAACCAGCAGTGTTGGCGGGTGTGTTGGACATCAAGGCCAGCGAGAAAGCGGCCCGCTTTGTGCGAATGTGCGATGGCTTCAATATCCCGATTGTGACCTTTGTGGATGTCCCCGGCTTCATGCCCGGCGTTGACCAAGAACACAATGGCATTATTCGGGCGGGTGCCAAGCTGCTATATGCCTATTGCGAAGCAACGGTGCCGAAAGTAACGGTTATCACCCGCAAGTCCTACGGTGGGGCCTACTGCGTGATGTCCTCCAAGCACATTCGGGGCGACCTCAACTTGGCATGGCCGAGTGCCGAAATCGCCGTGATGGGGCCAGATGGTGCGGTGGAGATTATCTTCCGCCGCGAATTGGCTGCCGCCTTCAAAGCAGGTGGTCAAGAAGCGATGCTGGCGAAGAAAGCTGAATTGGTGGCTGATTATCGGGCCAAGTTCGCTAATCCCTACGTCTCGGCTTCATTTGGGTATATTGATGATGTCATTATCCCCAGCGAGACCCGCCCCCGACTGATTAACGCGCTGGAGATGTTGAGCAATAAGCGTGATGAGAACCCACCGCGCAAGCACGGCAATATCCCGCTCTAAGCCTCCAACTTAATTGAAATTCAAGACCCGTCCTCAACCAAGGGCGGGTTTTGTTTTGCTTCCCATCCACCATTTCTGAAATCTCCATATTTTGCATGGCGTCTGCATCATTTCTGCACAATGTTTTGGCATCTTAAAGCTATAACGCATTGCAAAATGGAGGTCAGTATGGCAGACACTGTGTTCGCCACAAAACAACTTGAAATCACCCGCCTGCTGCGCTTTATGACCGTTGGCTTGGTTGGCACCCTTTTGGATTTCACAGTGCTGATGTCGCTCAAAGAACTACTGTTGATGCCGACTCTGCTCGCCAACACACTCTCATTTAGTGCGGGGGTTGTTAACAACTTCACATGGAACCGCCTATGGACATTTGCCGATGCCCGCAGCGCCAATGTCTTCAAACAATTCATGCAGTTCACCGCGGTGAGTATCATCGGCTTGCTGCTGAATAATCTGATTGTCATTGCGCTGGAGACTCCTTTCGCGGTGTTACTAGGTGCCGAAGGCTATGGCTATCTACCCGCCAAAGTGGTGGCTACGGGGATTGTGTTCATGTGGAATTTCACCGCTAATCGTCGCTTGACCTTTAACCCAAGTCTTCATGGGAGCGCGGCATGATTGCTGAAAAATACCTGAAAATCGCGGCGGCCTTAGATTCGGAACCCAGCCCTACTTTCACCATTGTTATACCCGTTCACAACGAAGAAGGCTCGCTCAATGAACTCCACAATCGACTAGAAGATGTTATGGCTCAAACAGGTGAGGAGTGGGAGTTGGTCTTGGTGGATGATGGTAGCACCGACCACTCCGCCGCATTGATCGCTAATCTGCATGAAATCGACCCTCGTGTACGCGGTATCGGCCTCTCGCGCAATTATGGCTTTCAGGTAGCGGTTACGGCTGGCCTCGACCAAGCCAAAGGCAAGGCAATTGTCGTGATGGACGCCGATATGCAAGACCCGCCGGAAGTCATCCTTGAGATGATTGAGCGGTGGCGCGAGGGCTATGAGGTGGTGTACGGGGTACGCGGGCAACGTGATGGCGAAACATGGTTTAAGAAAGCCACCGCCAGCGCCTTCTATCGTCTGATTCAACGTATCACCAACGTCAATATCCCCTTGGACACAGGTGACTTTCGCTTGATGGATCGGCGGGTGGTCGATGCGATTAAGGCCATGCCAGAGCGCAACCGTTTCCTGCGCGGGATGGTCAGTTGGGTTGGCTACCAACAAACGGGCGTGGTTTATCACCGCCATAGCCGTTATGCAGGCGAGACTAAGTTCACACTCCGCAAGATGGTGCGCTTTGCCATGGACGCCATCACCGGATTCTCATACTTTCCATTGCAACTTGCCAGCTATCTGGGCTTTCTACTTGCTAGCATGAGCGCCCTCGCCATAATAGTCGTCATCGGGTTGCGGCTGTTCGGCACCGATTCACCTTTGATGGGGCAAGCCACCACCTTAGTAACGGTGCTGTTTTTGGGAAGTGTGCAACTCATCTGTTTAGGCATCATCGGTGAATACCTTGGGCGTATTTACGATGAAGTCAAAGCCCGTCCACTCTATTTAATCGACCAAACATGGGGCTAGAGGAGCAACCATCATGGCACAAGTTATGACCGCCGATATGAAATCCAACACCAAACACGCGACATGGGCGCTACCTTTTGGCCTGACATGGGTCAGTGTTGCACTCATCGCCATTATCGTCATGGCGGCAGGTGTGCGGCTTATCAATGCCGATGCCTTTGCCGACGGCAACACCTACTACACCGCCGCTGTCAAGAATATGCTGGAGTCACCCTCCAATTTCTTCTATGCGGTAGCGGATGCGGGCGGGGTTACAGTCGATAAACCACCCGTCGCACTCTGGATACAAGCGCTATTCGCAGCCGTGTTGGGCATTAGCGGCTTCTCGGTAACGCTACCTTCCATCATTGCCGGGACGCTCTCGGTGGTGCTGATTTATCATCTGGTGCAAAAGGGATTCGGCCCCATGGCAGGTCTGATTGCGGCCTTGACGCTGGCAGTAACTCCGATCTCGGTGGCCGTAGACCGCACCAATAACCTCGATAGCATCTTGATTTTCACGTTGCTACTGGCAACATGGGCCTTTATCCGTGCCACAGAAACAGGCAAATGGCGGCACCTGCTGCTCGGCGCGGTGTTGATTGGGGTGGCCTTCAATGTCAAGATGCTGCAAGCCTATCTGATTGTGCCGGCGCTCTATGCCCTCTATTTCTTTGGGGCCAGTGTCCCTTGGCGACGTAAGATAAAGCAACTGGTGGTCATTACACCCGTCTTGGTGGCGGTCTCGTTGTCATGGGCGCTCATCGTTGACCTAACACCCGCTGACCAACGGCCTTATGTCGGGGGCAGCACCAGCAACTCGGTGATTGACTTGGCCTTTGGCTATAACGGCACCGAGCGACTCTTGGGGGTCGATGGGCCGAGTGGCAACAACACCAATGCGGCGGCACGCCCTGATGATGGTAGTGCTACGGGGCAATTCCCCGATGGTGGGCCACAAGGGGCTGGTCCCGCCAATAATGTCAATCGCCCCGGCGGCAGTGGTGAAATCGGGGATAAAGGTATCGCCCGCCTATTTGAAGCCTCACTCGGTAACGAACTGGCGTGGTCGCTGCCCTTTGGCCTGCTCAGTATCGGGGTGTTGGGTGTCCGCCGTCGGATTAGCCTACCCCTTCAACGCGAGCATCAAGCCGCCATGCTGTGGGGTGGCTGGCTGGTAACAGGCGTGGTCTTCTTCAGCATATCGAGCTTCTTCCATGCCTATTATCTAGCGACCTTGGCTCCAGCATTGGCGGCGTTGGTAGGCATTGGGGCCGTGACCTTGTGGCAGATTGCCCATGAGCGACGCATCCTTGGGATGTTGATGGCAGTGGGGCTAGTAGCCGTTACGCTGGCGGTGCAGGTCATGGTCATGGGTTACTATGACCTCAACAGCACCCCCTATCATCTGGCGTTGGTCGCCGCGGGCTTGGTGCTGGGGGCGAGTGTGGTGCTGCTGGGCTGGCGGCGTGAAACGGTGTGGCTCAAGGTGGCCGCCGTCGCAGCAGTAGCTCTCGTGCTGGTCATCCCTGCCATATGGAGCGCTCAAACGGCCTTGGCAACCGATAATACCACTGTGCTACCTGCGGCCTATGCGGGTGAGAGTGACAGCAACACGCTCGATGGCGCAGGTCAGGCAGGCGGTGGAGCCATGAATCAAGCGGTGATGTCCCCCGTGGTCGAATATATTGAGGACAATGGCGGGGATGCCACCTATGATTTAGTGGTGGAAAGCTCGATGATTGGCTCTCAAATCGCGCTCGATACCGACCTCACTGTGCTATACTGGGGTGGCTTCAATGGTCAAGATGCGGTCTATACCGTCGAGTCCTTCGCGGCAATGGTGGAGGCGGGCGAGATTGGCTTTGTCCTCAATACGGGCGGGCAATCCGAGATTAGCGCATGGGTCAGCAGCACCTGTACCGCCGTCGATAGTGAAGCGTTGGCAGATTTAGCCCTGAGTACGGACTTGGCAACGATGGGCATGGGGATGCCGCCGATGGGTCAACCACCCCAAGGCATGGATAATGGAAACTTCCCCACCCCACCTCAAGGCTTCACAGGTGGAATGCCGATGGGCGCACCGGGGTTGAGCGGGGCCTCAGCACTGTACGATTGTAGCCAGAACTAGCATCCTGTATCCACTTGACCGGAGGCGCGAGTCTCCGGTCTTTGCTATTTTTTAGAGGAGCAAGCGCATGTCACAAACGATTTTGATTGTGGATGATGACCGCGATATTGTGCGGGCGCTGGCGGGCTATTTTGAACAAGCTGGCTTTGTGACCCGCACCGCCTATGATGGCGCGACAGCCCTCACCATCATTCGCGCTGAGGCGATTACATTGGTGGTGCTGGATTTGATGCTGCCTGACCGCGACGGTTGGGAGATTACACGCACTATCCGCGCTGACCGTCGCTTGGAGCAGTTGCCGATTATTATGCTGACGGCACGCGTGGGCGATTCGGATAAGCTGTTGGGCTTGGAATTGGGGGCCGATGATTATATCACCAAACCCTTTAACCCCCATGAAGTTATCGCCCGCACCCGCACTGTATTGCGGCGGGTACAGCCCCAAGCCTCGCACATCATTCAAATTGGCGAACTCATCATGGATACGGACAGCCGTCGTGTCACCCTTGATAGCCAATTTATTGACCTGACCCCCACCGAATATGCCATCCTTAAAACCTTGATGCAAAACCCGAATTATGTTTTTTCGCGCTCCGAATTGATTACGCGTAGCCTCGGCCATGAATATGAGAGCATTGAGCGCACGTTGGATAGCCATATCCGCAACCTCCGCAAGAAAATCGAACCCGATACCAGCCAGCCACGCTATATCCAGACCGTGTATGGCGTCGGCTACAAGATTGAGGCTTAACCATGCGACGCCTGTGGGTGCAGCTTACGATTGCCTTTAGTAGCGTTATCCTCATCAGCGCGGTGATGTTGTTTGTCATCACCGTGTCCTATGGGGAGCGCCAACGCCAAGCCGAGCGCGACGAACTGCGTGATACGCTACGCGAAAACATACTCTATGGGGAGCGGGGGGTGGTCACGCAACTGGAGGGCTATTTTGCGGATGGGGGGACACTGGACGGGGCCGCCGCCTTGCTGATTGAGATGGAGCGCATCCAACCACCCCAACCTGTTCGGGTTGACTTGCAACTCTTGTCACCACAGGGCGTGGTTGTCTTTGGTCGCATTCCCCCCAATGTGGATTATGAAGACGTGGCGCTAGAGAAGGCCACCTTGCGCTATAGCATTGACCTACCGCCCAATGAAGCGGACACCCTCTATAGTCCACCCACGCCACGCCCTGAAGATATGTTGGTTATTCTGGTGGTGATAGGCACCATCATGGGCATTGTGGTTAGTATGATGATGGGTAGACGGTTGGCGGCTCCCCTTTCGCAACTAGCGCAGATTGCCCGCCAAGTCGGGGGGCGCGATTTTAGCTTGCGGGTTGAGCCAAAGGGTAGCGAAGAAACCCGCGATTTAGCCCACGCCTTTAATGATATGGCGACCATGCTGCAACAATCGGAGCAACTCCGCAATAACCTGATTGCTGATGTGGCCCATGAACTGCGTACCCCGCTCACCGTCATGGAGAGCAGCCTGCGGGCGCTGATTGATGACATCTATCCCTTAACCAAGACCGAAATCCTGACTCTCTATGACCAGACCCGCCACCTGAGCCGCATGGTCAATGACCTGCATGAGTTATCGCTGGCCGATGCGCGTGAATTGAGCCTAGAGCGCCACACCGTTGAACTGACTGACCTATTGCATTCCTTGGCCGAGATATTCAAGCCCGTTGCCGAGGCCGAAGACATCCGATTTGTGATTGATACCCCTGCTACCCCATTGAACATCGGCGGAGACCGAGGGCGGCTGGTACAGGTGGTGCAAAATCTGCTGGTCAACGCCCTACGCCACACTCCCGCCAATGGACAAATTACCCTCCGCGCCTGCCAGCAAGCCGAACATGCCATCATCAACATTGAGGATACTGGCGAGGGCATTGCATCGGAGCATATCGCGCATGTGTTTGAGCGCTTCTATCGCACTGACCGCGCCCGTGACCGCAGCAAAGGCGGGGCGGGCTTGGGATTGGCAATTGGCAAGGCCATCATCCAAGCGCATGGCGGGCAGATTGATGTCACCAGCCGCACCACCCCGCCAACGGGTACATGCTTCACCATTACCCTACCGCTCACCAAAGACTAGGCGCAGGGTGATGATTTCAAAGGGATGGAAGGCCACCTGCACCCCCTGACCGTCGGGCGTAATCTCAAGTGGGTCTTGGTCTTCCTCTAGCAGATTGCAGCGCCACGCGGCTTGGATGGTAAAGCCCGTCGTTAGCGTGACGGTACCGCGCTGGCGCAACCCCTCATAGCAGCGCACGATTAGGCCGCGCCCATCCTCAGCTTGCTTGATGGTCTCAATGATGATGTTGGGGCGATTGGCTTGTAGCAAGGGCGGCACAATGGCGGGTGCTGATGAGGCGGTGGGATTGGTCACAGCCAGCACCGGATTATTGAGAGCATAGGCCGCCGCAATGGTCGGTTGCCCCACCGCGCCCGCATGAGGCAGCAAGCTATAGCTGAAACGGTGTTGGCCTTGGTCGGCGGTGGGGTCGGGCGAGACAGGGCTGCGTAATAGGCTAATGCGAATGACATTATCACGGATGTCATGCCCATACTTGCAATCATTCAGCAACGAGACCCCATAATCCCCTTCGCTTAAATCGACCCATTTCTGAGCGCAAGTCTCAAAACGCGCCCAATCCCATGAGGTGTTGCGGTGCGTCGGGCGTTGAACATGACCCCATTGAATCTCATAGGTGGCGGCGGGGGTCAACACATCCACCGGAAAGGCGGCTTTGAGCAGGATATGGCGCTCGTGCCAATCCATCACAGTTTCAATGTCGAGTTGAGGGGCGTTGTGGGTCAAGGCAAGGGTTTGGGTGAAGGTGCTATTCAGGATACGGCGCTTGATTTCGAGGGCGACCCGTAGCGGCCCACCTTCCACCACTCGCACCGACTCAGCAGGTTCAGCCAGCCATTGCTTGTCATCATAATAGATGTCAATATCCCACGCATCCCAGTTCAGGGGGCGGTCTTCAAAGGCTTGGAGTTGGTTGGCGATGTGACCTGCGGGGAGTACCTCGCGCCCGTGAATCTTATCGAAAATGCGGATGATGTCACCGTCGGTGTTTAGCTCAACCCGTAGCAAGGCATTTTCAAGGTGGGTAGGACTGACCGACAAGGCCGATTTAATCATGGGGGCAGGGCCAGCCACCCGTCGCAAGGCCGATACACTATAAGGCGCTAACGGCCCCGTCCCAATCCATGTGCCGTTAGGGGTGCTTTGGGTGAATAAGGTGCGCCCGTCACTGGTTTCTAGATGCTCATTAGCGGCAAGGGGTTCGGGCCACAAAGCCAATCCATTGACCTCAAAGCTAGTGGGATTAATAACCAGTACATCCCCGCCAACCTGCTCACCGATAACGGCAATGGCGGTATCACGGAGGGCGGTAGCGGTCTCCTCTAGGGCGGCATAGACCACCATCGACTCGGTGTAGACGGGCGTGATGCTGCTACCGGGGATAATGTCGTGGAATTGGTGCAAGCAGACCACTTGCCACGCTTGGCGCAAGTCGGCGGTGGGATAGCGATAGTCGGGGTCAAGGGAGGTGGCGAGTGCTGCAAGGAACTCGGTATCATGCAGCAAGAATTCGCTCTTGCGGTTAGCGCGTTTGTTGCGCGATTGGGTGGTATAGGTGCCGCGATGGTATTCCAGATAAAGCTCACCGTTCCATGTGGGTAGGGTCGCGCCCGCTTCGGCTTCCATTTGGCGGAAGAAGTCGATGGCCTTGCCCGATACCAAGCGCGGCATAGCGGGAAAACCTCGCAAGCGGCTAATGTTTTCGAGCATCTCACGGGTTGGACCACCGCCCCCATCCCCATAACCGTAGCTCATCAGGAGGGTATGTTGATGCTCTTTTTGCTGGAAATGCTGCCATGTGCCGAGAGTCTCACTAGGGTTGGCTGCGGCGTTATAGGTAGCAGGGGAATCGACCTTGGCGCGTTGAGTAGTGCTGAAGTGGGTCAAAACGCGGGTACCATCCAGCCCTTGCCACCAGAAGCTATCATAGGGCAGCTTGTTGTATTGGTTCCAACCAATTTTGATGGTGAAGAAATACTCAAGTCCGGCCTGTTTAATCAATTGTGGCAGATTCCACGCATAGCCGAACACATCCGGCAACCACAGAATCGGCGTATCCTGCCCCACCCCAAAGTGTTCACGGAAGAAGGTACGCCCTAGCAAAAATTGACGCGCCAAAGACTCGGCACCCGATAGGTTGCAATCGGCCTCTACCCACATGCCGCCCGTCAATTCCCAACGACCATCTTCGACCCGCGCTTGAATCTGCTCAAATAGGGTGGGCGCATCTTGGCGAATGTAATCATAGAGTTGGGGCTGGCTCTGGGTAAAACGAAAATCGGGGAATTGCTGCATCAAGCTCATAACGTTGGAGAAGGTGCGGCGGGCCTTATGGCGGGTTTGGCCTAACGTCCAGAGCCACGCCACGTCGATATGAGCATGCCCAACCGCCACAATGTTGACATCTAGGGGCTGGCCCGCTTGGGCAATACCTTGATTGAGGGTATCCAGCGCAAGGGGCAGGCTCTCATAAAAAGCCTCACCGAATGGCTCACGAGTATCGAGTTGCTTGAAAGCCGCATCCAACGCATTGAGGAGATGGCCCTTAGCGACAGCGTTATCATCCAAGACCTCGACGGTTTCTAGTGCATTACGGGCGGCGGTGATAAAGGCACGGCACACGGGATTAATCTGCACAATAGCGCACTCCCCCATAGCGATGCGTTTGGCTTGTTCGGTGGCTGACCAACGCTCGGTTGTCCATGTCATGCCTGTCCAGCCATGCAGGCCCAAGGTGTGGGGCCGTCCATCGCGCAGGGCATCCGGCAGTGCGACCTCATGGTGATGACGGTCACAGGCGGAAAGGGGTACACCATCGACATAGACCAGCGCTTCGGGGTGGCTAAAATCGCCCTCGGTGCCAAGTGGCAAATGCAATATCAGCGGCACGTCGGCCAGCCCATCGGTGGGGCAAGTGAAGGTGGTCAGCAGCGTGAAGTTCATATCCGGTTCGACCCAGAAATCACCGACATGAATCAGGTCGCCTATGGTGGGGTCAGCATCAAGAGCGGGTAAATCGGCGGAGGTCTGGTGCTTCACAAGGCGGAAGGGGGCCAAGGGGAAACGGCGTTGATATACCAAGGGTTGAATGAGATGTAAGCGGTTGCGAATTTTAGGGAGAGTCCAGCGTATCTGGTGCATGGGGTTTGCGCTTTTCCAGTAGATTATCAATAAATTTTCGGCAGGAAATGCTTATTGCCGTGTCAAAGCCTGCCGTTGCCGCCATTATCCCGCACCCCACCCCAGAGCGCAAAACTACGCCTAGGGGAATTGTCTCTTGGCTTCATCGGAAGTCTGGTACAATCGAGACCGTTGTCATGCTATTTTAGCCACCGATACACCCACCCATCACATGACAACGGCACCCGTGATTAAACCATCTGTCCACGTTTAAAGGCTAAAAAAGGACATTCCCAATGCAACAAATTACAACCCCCGAATGGGTAAAAGACGCCGTATTTTATCAGATATTCCCTGACCGCTTTGCTCAGAGCCAGCGCGTGCAGAAGTCGAATTGCCTGCAACCGTGGGGCAGCCAGCCAACCCCTAAAGGCTATCAAGGCGGTGATTTGCTGGGCGTTGTGGAGCATCTCGACTATATCCAAGACCTTGGCATCAACGCGCTCTACTTCAATCCGATTTTCCAATCGGCCTGTAATCATCGCTACCATACCCATGACTACTATCAAGTTGACCCCATGCTCGGAGGCAATGCAGCCTTGCGTGAGTTGGTCACCGAAGCCCATAAGCGCGGGATTCGGGTTGTGTTGGATGGTGTGTTTAACCATGCCAGTCGTGGCTTCTTCCAGTTTAATGACATTTTGGAGCAAGGGGCGGCCTCGGCATATCTAGATTGGTTCACGGTGGAGGCATGGCCGCTACACCCCTATGATGGCAGCAAGCCCGCCAACTATGTGGCATGGTATAACCTGCGCGACCTGCCTAAATTCAACACCGATACCGCCGCCGTGCGCGAGTTCTTGATGGGCGTGGGGGAGTATTGGGTGCGCGAATTTGAGATTGACGGCTGGCGCTTGGATGTGGCTGCCGAGATTACCACCCCCGGCTTCTGGGAAGAATTCCGTAGCCGTGTGAAGGCCATTAACCCCGAAGCCTATATTGTGGCTGAAATCTGGGAAGAGGCCCAAGAGTGGCTGCAAGGTGACCGCTTTGATGCCACCATGAACTATGAATGGACTGCCGCCGCGATTGCCTTCACTGCTGGGGAACGGGTCAGCATCGAATTGGTCAAAGACCGTTCCTACACGCCCTATCCGGCACTTGATGCAGCGGGGTATAGCCAAGCCATTCAGCGCTTACTCGGCCTGTATGACTGGAACGTTACCCAAGTTCAGATGAACCTGCTGGACAGCCATGACACGGCCCGCTATTTGTCCATTGCACGAGGGGACAAGGCATCGGTACGACTCGGCACCCTGCTGCAAATGACCTACCCCGGCGCACCTAGTATCTATTATGGAAGTGAGATTTGCATTCGGGGCAGCCATGATACCGAAAAGCCCTTAGATGACTCTGAGGCACGCTGGGCCTTCCCTTGGGAGCAACCCGACACATGGGATACCGAGATGTTGGCTTATATGAAAGCAGCCATCGCGCTCCGTAACGCCCATCCAGCCCTGCGACGTGGGCGCTATCAGGATGTGCTGGCGGAAGGGGATGTTTATGTCTTCGCCCGTCAAGATGAGCAGGAAACGCTATTGGTGGCGGTCAATGTCGGGATGGATGCACAGACGGTTACTTGCTCATTGGGTGACATAATCGAGGGGGAGCCACAATTGCAACGGGCCTTCGGAGATGGTGAAGCACCCATTGAGGGTGGTGGCAAGCTGACCTTGATACTTGCGCCCCGTAGTGGCGGGGTCTGGAGCCTATAGCGTCAGTAATATAAAAGCAAAACCACCCGCGCTTGGGTGGCTTTGTTTTTTGTGGACCTGAGGGGATTCGAACCCCTGACCTCTACAGTGCGATTGTAGCGCTCTCCCAACTGAGCTACAGGCCCGCAATCTGCCCGCATTATAGTCTCAGCAGGGGGAGCGTGTCAATTGGCAAAACGGCGCTAGAGCTGCTTGCTCATGTTGATATTGGTAATGGTATAGCCAAGCTTTTCATAGAGCGCACGGGCAGCGTGATTGTGCCCAAAAACGTGTAAGGCGATCTCCACCATACCCATTTCACGCATAGCGTCCTCCAAGACCAGAAATGCTTGCTGGGCATAGCCGCGACGACGGTAATCCTCTTGGATAGCAACATCATAGACAAAGGCAACGGGCCGACCACCCCATACTCGCTTGGCAACCCACAGAATCCCGACGGATTCCTCATCCTCATTTTGGAGGGTATAGAGATAGTTGTCAGGAGTTGCCACACCATCAGGCAACAATTGGGCAAATTCTTGGCGGGAGCGCTCTAGGCCTTCGTCGGCTGACCAATTACCCGCCTTGACTTTTTCATCGGCATAGCCTTGGATGGACTCATTGAGATAAATCTCGAAATCACTGATGGACATAGGAACAAGCTGAATCATCGATGGCTTCCTTTGTTGATATACCCCAACATTATAGCTGACGGCTTTCAAACAGTAACCCCTGTGGTTTTGTGGTATGATAAAGGTGTTCATTTTGGGGTTTAACCAGCATGGGATTTAGACGAAACAAAGGCGACGACGACAAGAAGTCATCAAAACCCGCTAGTGCCAAAGCCGACGATAAACCGACGGGTGGGCGTACCCCTTTTGGGGGGCGTGGTGGCAACGATAAACCATCCGAGGACAGCAGCGCAGGCCGACGGAGTCCTTTCGCACGCAGTGGTGGTTCTGATGATACACCAGCCGACGACAAGACTGGTGGCAGCGGACGCAACCTTTTTGGGCGTGGCCGCGATAGCAAACCACCAGTAGCTTCCTCTACGCCTGACGCAGGCAGCCGTAGTCCTTTTAGCCGCACCTCAGCCAATCCCTCACCCACAGGCAACGACCCCGGTGGGCGTACCTTCGGAGCCAGTGGGCGATCGCCAAGCGGTGGTTCCGGTGATGATCCCGGTGGACGGACTTTCGGTTCTGGTGGACGCTCACCGAGTGGTGGAGCGGGCGATGACCCCGGCGGACGCACCTTCGGTTCTAGCGGAGGGCCAGCAGGAGGCGGTGGACGCAGTCCTTTTGCACGCTCTACCAGCGATAGCGACAGTGATACAGGTGCAGGAGGCCGAACAGGATCATTTACCAGTAGCCGCCCCTCATCTGGTGGGAGTACCCCCTTTGGTGGGCCTCCGCGCACTGCCGACGCAGACAAAGATACAGGCGATACAGGCCGCGCCCCCTTTGGGCGTAGCCCATCAGCACCTAGTAGCCCTAGTGGTGGCGGCGGAAGCCCCAATTCGTCGTTTTCAAGCAGCCGTCCCCCAGCCAGTGGGAGTACCCCCTTTGGTGGGCCTTCGCGCACTACCAGCACAGACAAAGATACAGGCGATACAGGCCGCGCTCCCTTTGGGCGTAGTCCATCAACACCCAGCCCCCCTAGTGGTGGTGGAAGCCAAGGTTCATCATTTTCAGGTGGGCGACAACAACCAGCCAGTGGCAGTACCCCCTTCGGTGGCTCCTCGCCAAGTGGGGGACGTCAAGCATCATCTCCGGCCTCCAGCAGCAAGCCATCCAGCTTTGGGCGCTCAACGACCTCGTCTTCGCCAAGCGGCGGGACATCATCGAGCTTTGGTCGTAGCCCAACAGGAGTAACCGGAACACCTGCTGGCGGTTCACGGTCGGCACCTCCAACAGGCCGAACCCCTTTTGGGGCTGATGCAAGCAAAAAAGATGATAAGAAAGACGGCAAAAAAGGCCGTGAGAAAGCAGCCAAGGAGCCAAAAGAGCAGAAAGAACGCCGAGGTTTCTTACCGTTTGGACGAGGTGGAGATAAGGCGGATAAAGCCACCCCCAAGAAAGATGATAGGAAAAAGGACGATCGTGCAGCAACCCCTGCTCGACGATCTGAGCCAGCGAAGGCAGTAAAGGCTACCCAAAGAGCAGCCCCCTTGCCCAAGGTTGAGAATCTACCCCGTAATGTCACCTCACCGATTACCCTTGACCGCAAGCTGGACTTGCTGGGTGGGGGGTTGATTGCAATTGCTGCGATTTTGGCGTTTGGGTGGCTCCAAACCCAATTTGCTACATCTGAAGCACGCGGCTTTATGGCTGAAGTGGATAGCTACGCGGCCCAGCTATTTGGGATTGGACGGTTTGTATGGATTATCGTCTTCGGCTATGTCGGCGGGTGGTTGATTTTGCGGCACTTTGGCAAGATGTTCGATGTCGATTACTTCCGACTGATGGGCTATCTATTGACCTATCTCGCTTTTGTAACCACCCTGCAATGGCTCGACTTATTCTTTATAGGCAAGTTCGTTAGCGGCTTTCCCGAAGTCCAGTTTTTTCCCGACAAAGAGGCCCTTAAAACCGCCAGCGATGCCCTGTGGCAACAAGGTAGTGGCGGCGGGGTGGTTGGGCATGTTTTGTATATTTGGTTCCACCGTCAACTCGGCGATTGGGTATTTGAAGCCTTCTTATTCTTTTGGTGGGGATTAGGTATCTTCTTTGCCTTCGATCTCTCATTTGAGAAGATTGCGGCTGGGATGATTGCACGTCGTCATGCCCGCCAAGCGCAGCGTGCCATTGAGCGCGTTGAGACGCCAGTCACAGCGCCAACCCTTGCTGCTGCGGCCCCGATTGCAGCCGAGGCAACAGGTGGTCGAAAGAAGAAAGCAGCCGAGGTCGCAGGTAAGCGAACCGCTGCACCAAGCAACGCGCCGATTACGGCTGATACTGATGGCGACGCCCCACAACGCCAAGACCAAGGCAAACGCGGACGGCGAAGTGCTGAACCCGTTGTTAGCAGCGATAGCACCCCCAAGCGCCAAGGTCTCTTTGGGCGGGGTGGTCGGCGAGAGGCACCTGTTGAGGTCGCTGCTGGAGCCGCTGCTGCTTTAGCGGTTGCTACTGAGGCCCCCACCCAAGAGCAAAACGCTCCCCAACGGCGCGGCTTTATGGGACGGGGTGGACGCAGCCAAGCACCTGAAACACCCGCTGCAGATGCGGCCCCAAGCCGTGATTTAAGCGGACGGACTGGACGGCGCTTAGATGAGCCAACCCAAGTGGGTATCACCGCCACAGGTGAACAACCAGCACTCAGCACAACAGGGTCAGAAGCCCCCAGCGGACGACGCCCTATTACGCTGAAATCGGATGACGCACAGCCCGCCACCGAGACCGACCAAGGTAAACGCGGTGGACTGTTTGGGCGCTCTGGTCGTTCAGCAGCCCCTGACGCCACAACCGCATCAACGCCAACAACCGAACCCGATAAGGCCGAGGGTCTGGTGGTCGCAGCTTCAGCAGCAGCGGCGGCAATTGAAGGTGAGCAGGGTAAACGCGGTGGATTACTGGGGCGCTCTGGGCGGTCAGCAACCCCTGATGCTGAGACCAGTACACCGCCAGCCACGACCGAGACCGACCAAAGCAAGCGAGGCGGGCTGTTTGGACGTTCTGGGCGTTCAGCGACCCCTGATGCTGAGACCAGTACACCGCCAGCCACGACCGAGACCGACCAAAGCAAGCGAGGCGGGCTGTTTGGACGCTCTGGACGGTCAGCGACACCTGATGCTGAAACCAGCACCCCACCAGCTAAGACCGCCGATGATAAAGCCAGCGATGGTGTGGGTCAGCGTCGAGATGGGCAAGAAACGGACAAATCCTCAATAGCAGGGGCGGGTCTGGCGATAGGAGCGGCAGCCCTTGCTAGTAGCGCTTTGGGAGGTCAAACCGACGAGGATACAGGCAGCGCAGGCCGACGAAGCATGTTTGGGCGTGGAGGAGCCACCTCCACCGATTCAGGTGCGAGTAACACCCCAACTGAAAGCAACGATGGGGACAGCACAGCCGCCCTACCCGGACGACGGCCTATTGAAGGAGCGGCAAGTGCGTCAGCTTTCGGTCAACGTCCTGCATCGGGGACGACAGGACGCCAAGCCTTCCCACCCAGTGAATCGCCAGCGGCTCAAGAACAGCAAGTGCAAGCCAAGCCTGACCGTGAAGCTTTTATGCCACGCCGCACAGCCTTTGATATACCAGCGGTGAAGGCCCCCGCTGAAGATGAAACACCACTTGCTTCAACTGAGGTCAAGGCGGAGGAACCTACACCTGTTAGTGAAGCACCCGCCGCACGCCGTACACCCTTTGAATTCGCGGGTCGCAAGCCCACTGCTCCATCAGAAGAAGCGGTGGCACCTGATAGCACACCCGCAGCTAGGCCAACCCCTGATGCAGGCCCTGCCCGTCGTACCCCGTTTGAATTTGCAGGCCGCAAGCCTGTAACAGATGAAGCAACATCTGCAGAAGGCTCTACTGCAACGGGCGAACCCAAGGGCGAAAATGGGCCAGCAACCGAAAAGCCTGCTGCTCAACGTCCGATGTTCGATTTTGGTGAGCGCAAAGCACCTGCTGGTGATTTAACGCCCTCACCAGAGGCCGTGAAAAGCGAAGACCAAACACCAGCACGGCGCACACCCTTTGAGTTTACGGGTCGCCCTGCCCCAACTCCCGTTGGGGAGGAAGGCAAGGGTAATGGCGAAAAAGCCGCCGCATCCCTAGAGACGCCTGCCGCACACCCCACCATGCGTCCTATGGATGCTGGTGATGACGATACGGGAGACGACGACCAAGCAGCAGCAGCGGCCCGTCGTGCCAGTGGGGAACGGCGCTCGGTGTTCGGTAACCCTACACCATCCACTGAAAGTCCTGCCGCAGCGACAGGCCTATTTACACGACGCACCGAAAATGACACCGATAGCGGCATTTTTCGTCGTCGGGAGCCAACCGATGCTGCGCCACCGATGGATTTGCCGGGGCGGGCTGGAGGTAGCGCCGAATCCTCAACCGAAGCAGCACCCACGGCTCCAGAGGAAGCACCACCCACGCTCGAACCTGCCAAACCACGCGGAATGAATTTCACTAGCGCACCAACAGAGGCCTTGGGGCGGCGGTTGCCCAGTAAAGACCAAGAGCCACCCGCCGAGGATGACCTCAGCGCAACCAAGGATATTATAGCGTCTGAACAGACAGCACCTGTTACAGAAGCACCAGCTAAGGCAGCGGTATCTGATAAATCAGAGCTAGGGAAAACCGAAAAGACTGAGACACCTGCTGTAGTTGTGCCGCCGATACCCGCAAAAACTACAGAATCAACACCAGCTAAGGCTGAAGAGCGAACGCCTACACCCAAAGCAGCGATGCCTGAGAAAGCACCCGAAGCTAAGGCGACCCCACCTGTCAGCAAAGCGCCTGACGGGGCAAAAGCAGCCGCGTCGGAACCTGCCCCCACTGGGCCAGCCCGTTGGCAACCACCTGACTTCCGCGAACTGTTGCAAGAAGGCTCTAACCAAGATATTGACCAAGCCTATCTATTGGAGCAAGCCCGCATTATCGAAGATACCCTTGATAGCTTTGGGGCACCGGGGCGGGTAGTTGAGGTCAATACAGGGCCAGTGATTACCCAATTCGGGGTGGAGCCGAACTATATCGAGAAGCGGGGTGGGTCGCGCTCAAGGGTGAAGGTCGCAGCAATTGCCAGCCTCGATAAAGACCTTGCCTTGGCGCTGGCAGCCAAATCCATCCGTATTGAGGCCCCTGTCCCCGGTAAAGGCTATGTGGGTATCGAAGTGCCGAATTCAGAAGCGGCACTGGTGAGCCTACGCGATGTGATGGACTCCGAGCAGCATGATAAGCATGTCACCAAGTCCAAGTTGACTATTGGCCTTGGCAAGCGGGTTGATGGCGGGGCGGTCTCGGCTGACCTAACCCAAATGCCGCACTTGCTGATTGCAGGGGCGACGGGTTCTGGTAAGTCCATCTGTGTGAATGCCGTCATTGCGTGCTTGTTGTTGCAGAACACGCCCGCCGAATTGCAATTCATCATGGTTGACCCTAAGCGTGTGGAGTTGGCTGGCTACAATGGCATCCCGCACTTGGTGGCTCCGGTGGTGGTCGATCTAGAGCGCATCGTGGGAGTCTTGAAGTGGGTACAGCGCGAGATGGATGACCGCTACAAACGCTTTGCCTCGGCAGGCGCACGGCATATCATCGACTACAACAGCAAGCTACCCGCAGGCGCAGACAAGATGCCCTATTTGGTTGTCATCATTGACGAATTGGCAGACTTAATGATGTTGGCACCCGATGAAACGGAGCGATTGATTGCACGCCTAGCCCAGATGGCACGCGCAACAGGTATCCACCTGATTATCTCGACGCAACGCCCGTCGGTAGATGTGGTCACGGGCTTGATTAAGGCCAACTTCCCGGCTCGTATCGCGTTTGCAGTGGCCTCGTCGGTGGACAGCCGCGTTATCCTTGACCAACCCGGCGCTGAGAAATTGCTGGGACGCGGGGACATGCTCTATCAAGCACCTGACTCACCTGCGCCATTGCGTATGCAGGGTGTGTATGTCTCTGACCCTGAACTGAACCGCGTGACCCACTATTGGAAGAGTACCGCCGCCCTTTCACGTGGGGGGACACGTCCCATCACCAAGCTCTCAGTACCCGAAACGCCCCCCTTACCCAAGATTGTCTCACGCAGTGAGCGAGTCTTGGGTGACAGCAGCAGTGGCATGGGGGCACGCCCGTCAGCCCGTCAGCCCGATTTCTGGCAACAAGTCAAGGAAGCTGAGAAAGACGATGATGAGGATATGCCAACGGGCGAAGACGAACTCTATGATGAGGCCGTCGAGTTGGTTGCACAACGCCGCAAAGCCAGTATCTCAATGCTGCAACGGCACTTCCGTATTGGCTACACCCGCGCCGCACGACTCATTGACATCATGGAAGAGCATGGTGTGGTGGGGCCAGCCGAGAGTGGAGCCAAGCCGCGTGAAGTTCTGATTGATAGCAACGGCAAAGAGATTGACTACGATGATGATGAGGACGACGAGTAGTTAATCCCCAATAAGCAAATAAAAAGGGGTGGGTCTCTCTATATTGAAGACCTCGCCCCTATTTTTTGCCTTATGGTATTTAGTCGTTAGGCGGCAAGGGGTCAACCGTATAGCTGGTTTCAAAAGATTCAACAAACCACCCCACTTTGCCATCATCCGTGATTTCAACATTAAACCACGCCCGATTGTCTACGCACACAGGGCCACCAATGACATTAAAGGTTGTGCCAAAGCCATAGGTTCCTAATTGACGCGTGTTATTTGACCCCGGCGCATCACGCAAACGGAGGGGCAAAGTGCCATAGTCGCTGTTAATCATACCCCGCTCTCCGATAATTAAGCGTGGCGGGAAATTGGTGTCACAGGGGGTCGGTGTCACGGTTGGGGTTGGGCTTGGCGAAGGGGTGGCAGTCGGGAGCCAAATACCGGGGTTGAGGGCCACCGCGGTAGGGTTGTTGTAGGTGCCATCCACCAAAATCTCGCCATCAGGGTCATAGGTGGTGATGGAGGAACTCAGCCAATTGGCGACCCACACTTGTCGGTCAGTATAGGCCATAGTTGCGGGAAATTCTGATTCACCAACCTCGACGGTTTTGACCAAGGTGCCTTGTAGAGCATCGATACTAGCAAAGCTGGCAAAGTGGACATTGGTAATCCATACGTGTTCAAAGGCGTAGAGGAGTTGAATGGGCCGACGTGGACTGATTAAGTCACCGGGGTTGCCGGGCAGGTCGTCAATCACGATAGTATCGTCAACCCGTAGGGTATCTTTGCGGATAAGGGTGATGCTCCCATCGTAGTGCGAGACCCAGACATGAATGCCATCAAAGACGATGGACATGGGGAACAGGCCGACGGGAATCTCCTTGACCAATTGTCCTGAAAAGCTATCCAATACCGAAACCGAATTGCTGCGCCCATTGGTAACCCAGATATAATCGCCATCCCATGTCATGCCGGTGGGGAACACGCCGACGGGGTATGTGCCTAGTACATTGACAGTGGTACCCACTTCAATCTTGGTCACGGTGCCGGGAGTGATGCCGCCACCTTGGTTGACAACCCAGATATGTGCGCCATCATAAAAGAGAGCGACAGGGGATTGGATACCCGAATTGGGGCCGTAGACGGAAACGACTTGGTCATCTTTGTCGATGCGAATAACGTTATTATCGAGATAGTTGGCGACCCACATATGGGTACCGTCCCATGCGAGGGCCACTGGACGCCGCCCGACGATGACACCCGGCTTGTTCGGCTCATAAATCTTGGTATCCAGCACGCGCCCATCAGCCGCTAACATACGGGTGATGGAATTATCGAGCCAATTGGCGACCCAGACGCGCACACCATCGAAGGCCATTGCACGGGGAAAATTACCAGTCTGGTAGCGCGGGACATCCGGTGTGGGTGGTCCACCTTGAGCAGCAACAGGTACAGACGGCTGCCAAAGGAATGGCCCGATAATCAGCGCGATGAGAAAAACTAAACTAAAAACAGCCCGTTTCATTTGTGCGTATACCTTCCGACTAGTCTGAGTGGGATTATAGCACGAAAGCGCTGGTAGCAAATTCAATCAGAGTTGTGTATCCTATTCATAGGCCTTTATCTATATTTATCAGCCGATGGACATTTATAACTTTGCTTTCGTAAAAACCGCCGAAGCAGCGGTACTGGAAAATGCAATTATCTTGATTAACCGCTCACGTCATCAGCCGGTTAATTATACGCGCATTATCCAGACAACGGCCCGCCGAGGGTGGACGGCACTTATCCTTGATAGCGTCTTGCCTGACCATTATTTGCTGCGGAACCTAAGCGGGCGGTTACACACCGATGCGTTTGAACTGGGGATGAACACCATCACCCTCTATTATCGTCTGCACAGCAGCGGGCGGACAACTGCCGCCTTTGAGTCGCACTTGGCCCTGTGGGTCACGCAGCAACTTCGCACGATTTTGAGTACAGGCAATGTCATGCGAATTGATTTGGCCGAGCCAGCCGGACGGGTGGTGCTGCAACGCTACCATGAGCATCGACGCTCACGAGCGTGGGCACAACCGAATAGCAGCCCTAAGCTCCCGCCAGCGGTTGAGCAATATTACGCGGGTAAGGCTAGTGACTTAGCCAACCTTTTTGAGCCGGGGACTGACCCCAAGTATGTACAGGACATCATGAAGCCGGGATTTGCGGCGCAGGATGCCCTAGAACGCTTGGTGGCAGCGCTGGCCTTGCCCTATTGCAAGGGTGATCCGGTAGTGGTGGAAGAGGAAGACACCACTGCTAGTGAATTGGGAACCGTTATGAAAAATCGACGGGTGGTACGGAATTTGGCGGCCTTGCAACCAAGTTCGTGGCCCGTAAACAGCAAATTGCCTGAAGGATGGCTGGCGCTCACACAAGACCGTTGGACAGAAGAAGCCACCCACCGAGGATAAACCCCCGTGGCCTTTTATATCCGTGTCCGCAATGTACAGCTTTTTAATGCGATTTATGCAGAAGCCCCGCCGCATCTGGTGCAGACCAAGCACACGGCGGGGACATATACCCTCTATACGGATAACGCCCTGCTCTGGCATGAACTGTTCTTGTATGGGCAAATCCTCGCCCAAGACCAAGATGCCTATATTGATGGGGGCGAAGAAGAACCCCTCAATCTTCAGTAGCCAGCCCTAACTGCTCGGTTAACCATGCCATGCGGTCATGGGTCGCCTGTTCATTTAAGCCATGTCCACCTTCATACCACAATAAGCACTTGGGGTCACCCGCCGCATCATAAAAGGCTTGAGCGCGTTCAACAGGCACATGGAAATCCTCTTTGGCGAATTGAAAAAGTATCGGCTTGGGAGCCAGTTGGGGGACATGAGCGATGGGGTCAAGGGGACTCATTTGGGCGATAAACTGCTCACGGGCCGCACCCTCCAGCTTGGGGAGGTACAGATACCACTCATGGAAGCGGGGCGTGGCAGCCATGATGACATAGTGGGTCGGGCGCGGGTCGCCGGTGCCTGCCAGTACGCCATACATGCCACCGAAATCATGCCCGACATAAGCGACACGGCGGGTATCCACTCCCGGTTCGGCGAGTAATAGATCAAGGGCTTGGCGCAGTTCGGCGACTTGGTTGAGAGAATTTTGATAGTCGTCGGCTTGGGTGCGTTTGAGAAACCAGTCACGGTCTGACCACATGGTTTCAATCAGCATACAGATAGCGCCCTGCTTCGCCAACGCGGTGGCCTCAGTAACAAATTGGGTGCGGTTAGAGGTCGTGGCTTCGGGTTCATACCAATGCACAAAGAGGATGGCGGGGCCAGCGCCAGCCGTGCGGAGGATTTGCGCCACCCGTCGCTCCCCGTGCGGGGCGGTATAGGTGATTAAGCGGTCAATAATGCCGTCTTGCTCGCGTTGCCCAATAATGCGTACCATGCCTCACTCCTGCCAATCATCCATTGTTAAAAGGGAGTCGAATATCTGCGCCAGTTCGGTTTGATAGCCCGATGTATGCAGCAACACGTCACGGGTGGGGCCAGTGGTGTGGATGCGACCATGCTCAAGGATGACCACACGGTCAGCGACACGGGCGGCTAATTCAAGATCATGGGTCGCTAACAAGACGGTTTGCCCCCATTGGCGCAAAAAGTAAACCAGCGTTTCACGTTGAATATAATCAAGGCCCAGCGTAGGTTCATCGAGCAGCAAAATGGGGCGATTAACAATCAGCATGGCCGCGAGGGCGGCGCGTTGACGCTCTCCACCCGATAGGTCGCGGGGGTAGCGCTCGGCATAGGACTCTAAACGGAGCAGTTGCAGCAGAGCGCGGGGTTCCATCACAGGCGGTAATTTGAGGCCGTCTAGGGTGAAGCGCAACTCATCGAGGAGGGTATCGGCAAAGAGCAGGGTGTTGGGGTCTTGGGGGACATAGGCCAGAAAGCGGGCGCGTTGGTCAACCCGTTGGCGGGTGATGGCTTGGCCTTGGTAGGTGATTTGCCCACTGCTTGGCTCCACCAAACCCGCCAAGGCTTTGAGCAGGGTGGACTTGCCCGCACCATTCGACCCTAATAATGCCACACACTCGCCCGCGTGGAGGGTCAAGTTAACCTCCTGCAAGGCGGGGCGCTTGGCATAGGATACGCTGAGGTGCTGAATGTCGAGCAAGGGTTGGCGCGGAGGGGGTGGTGATGATAGTAAGGGCGAGTCAATAGGGGTCGATTGAGCCAACTGACGGGCGGCTTTGATGGAGCGCGGTAGAGGTTGCCAGCCCATGCGCTGGGCAGCTTGCACCAAAGGGACGCCCTCAAGTGTTGGCAGAGCTTCCTCAACTGAGGATAAGCGCGGGGGTTGGTTGGCGGTGCAGTGCAGGATATGGGTAGCGAAAGGGAGCACCCGTGTCAGGCGATGTTCAGCGAGAATCAGGGTCAAGCGCTGGTCTTGATTGAGGCGGCCAAGGACATCCAAGAGGGCATCGGCTCCGGCGGGGTCAAGTTGAGAGGTTGGCTCATCGAGAATCAGCACTTGGGGACGCATGGCAAGGGCGCAGGCGATGGCTACCCGTTGAGCCTCCCCACCAGACAGGGTCGCTATCTGGCGCTGGCGGAGATGTTCGGCCCCGACCAAGCCGAGGCTCTCGTGAATGAGAGTGGACATTTCAGCGGATGGCACGGCGAGGTTTTCGAGACCAAAGGCGATTTCATCTTCTACGCGCTGCACGACAAATTGGGTGGTGGGGTCTTGGAAGACAAAGCCAACCTTGCCTGCCAATTGGCGCGGGGTAGAGGCAAGGGTATCGAGGCCATCGACCAACACACGGCCTTGGAAGCGGCCCCCATAGAAATGCGGCACCAAGCCATTGATGGCCCGCAGCAGGGTCGATTTGCCAGAGCCGCTGACTCCTACCACCAAGACAAACGCACCGTCGGGGATGGTCAAATCGGCATCAGCAAGGGCGGGCGTGGGGGTATGGGGATAGGTGTAGGTCAGGTTCTCGACGTGAATCATGAGTCAAGCAGAGCAGGCACCATCGCGCCAAGGGTCGCTAATCCCAGCCAAGGGTTAAAGGTGGGTAGTAGCAAAGCGGGATAGGGCTGATAGTTGAGGGCTTGAGGGCTGCTGCTCATGAATATCACCAGTAGCAGCAGGGCGGCTCCCGTCATGAGGCCTTCACGCCAGCCCCACTGTCCGCGCCGCAAACGGGTGCGCTCGACCCCACTACGGCTCAGACCCAGCCAGAGGGCCAATAAGCAGAGGAGCAAGCCAGCTAAGAACAAAAGGCGCGGCATGGGCATGAAGGTATAGAGGACGATTAGCGCAAGGCTACCAACCAAACTAAACGACAACAGCCAACGAGAGCGAGGGTCGGGGGTACCCCGTCGGGCATAACCGCGAGATTCCATTGCCTCGGCTAAATTCAAGGCACGTTCAAGGCTATTGACAACCAGCGGCACCAATAAAGGCGGCAAATCACGCACCCCACGTACTCGATGACCACGCAGGGCTTGGGCGTGCTGGATGTCTTGCCATGCCCGTCGCATGTTGGGGATAAGGGTTAGGCTAATCGAGAGCATCAGGCCCATTTCCAGCAAGGCGGCGGGGAGTTGGCGCAAGAGGCTGGCATAGTCAATAGCTTGGCTGAAGCGGCTGAAAATCAAAATAAGGAGAGCGATGGTCAAGCCGTTCATGGCTCCAAAGGCAAGGGCCTCGGCGGTAATGGCTCCACTGATAATGGGAATGCTCCCCGGAATAGTGGCGAGATGCGTTGCGCCGATATGCACAGTGAGGGCATTGAAGACTGCGCCAATGCCGATAATGGTGGAACCGATGCTGATGAGGGGCCAGACCCGCCCGCGCCATGAGAGCAGCACCCAACTCGCCAACAGGAGTTGATAGAGGGGGTTGCGCGTCATGAGGGCGACAGCAACAAGAGCCGCCAGCCAAATCGCCCACGCCCGTGCATCCACCCCTTGGCGGCGCGGGTGATGTATTTCGGTAGTGGTTGCACGAAGCGCGGGCGTAGTTGTCACGGTGCTACTCGCTTTCAGCGGTTTCTAGCATGGCGAGTTGATAGGCGTCGGTGTAGGGCGTACCCATCAGCGCAGGGACAACGGCAATAGTCGAGATAAAATTGTCGTAGGGAAAAGCGTCACTCAAGCCATAAGAACCGCTTTCGTTTTGCAGACCAAGTATAAATTCGAGGCTGGCTTCGGCGTGCCACTCGTCGGGATCGGCATTGACCGAAATTAGGGCCAAATAGACCAAGCTAGTCGAACTGGTGTCGCTGTCGGTGCCATAGTCGCTGGGGTTTTGATAGGGCCAGCCACCATCTTCATTTTGGATAGCAGCTAGGTAGGTCAAGGCGCGTTCTAAGGCACCCGTTGCGATTTCATCCTCAACCTCAGCCAAACCTTGGATGCAGAGGGCGGTGGTGTTGGTGTCGGAGGTCACGCCTAGCGCGAAACCCCAGCCACCATCCTCGTTTTGCAAATCAGCGGCGGCCTCGGCTGCACTGGTGAGTGAATCGAGCAGTACCGCGTCTTCGCTCTCACCAAGGGCATTGTGAATGGCAATCATCGATAAGCAATGCCCAAAGGTGCCAGATAGGTCATCTTGATAAACGCCCGACTCATCTTGGGCGTTGAGGAGGACTTCGACCAAATCCACACCGTTAAAATCGGCGGGGTCGGCTCCCAGCGCGACAAGGGCCGTGATGATTTTGGCCGTTACGCCTGCCGTTAAGCCTTCAGCACTGCTGACATAATCAGCTAAATAGTCAAGGGGGTCGAGACCATCATCGGTTTCGATGGTGTCAATGGTGTAGCCCGCACTGACGAGGGCAAAGATAGTATCGGCGGTGTAGCCGGGAGATGTGCCTTCGCTGAAGCCATCGCCCCAGCCACCATCGGGGAGTTGGTTATCAATAACCCACGCCACCGCGTCGTCAATCTCAGGACGGCTGTCGTCATCCTGTGCTAAGGCAACGGGGGTTAGGGCCAAACTGAACAAGAGAATCAAAATGAGTAAACGTTGCATGTGCCTCTCCATATAGAAACGAAAAAACTGTTAAATAAAGAGGCAGCGTCCACAAAAAAAGCTGCCAGCGGCAGCAGTTTTAACGCCGCATCTTTCCCAATCCGCGAGGAACCGCGATGCGAAGCAACTTGGGCGGGTATCCTGACTTCCGTTTGTAACGGTTACAGTTGCGGGACAGCGCTGGACTTCCACCAGCTTCCCCCATTGCGGCTTGGGCATCCGGACCACAAGCCACCCTGTTGCTTAGGGCTATTGGTTTATGAGAGTAACTATAACACAGCCGCTACCTGTTGGCTAGTTGGGTCTTGAATCATCTGGTAGAGGCGCTGGGCCTCGCGGTAGTAGCCTTGGGCGTGGTCGGATTGGTGACGGTGGCGGTAAATATCACCTAAGACGCGCAAGGCATCGGCTTGGCCTTTGCGGAAGACCATGCGGCGGGCGCTGGTTTCGGCTTCGAGGGCAAGGGGTTCGGCGGCATCAGGGTTGTTTTGGGCAAGATAGCAGGACGCCAAATAGACTTGAGCGCGGACGGTGTTCTCAAGGTCATGGGCGGTGGTGGCTTCGGTTAAAGCCTCTTGGAGCAAGATTTGGGCTTGGGTGGTATCACCTTGACGCAAGACGACCATACCAAGACAGGCTTTGACAAAACTCTGCCATTGGATAGAAGCGGCCTTCTCAACATGCAGGAGGGCTTGTTTAAGTAGGTTGAAGGCGGTGTCAGTATCGTTCTTGAGATAGTAGAGCCAGCCGAGGTTGGCGGTTTGCAAGGCTAAGAGCAACGGGTCGTCGAGGTCACGACTCATGCCGATAGCCTTTTCAAGGGTTTCAACGCCAAGCGTGTAATTGCCGGTCCCCATATAGAGGCGGCCTAAATTGCCCAAACGCACACTTTCGGCAAAGCGGTCTTTGAGTTCGCGGGCGATGGTAATGGATTGGTCGAAGAAGGAACGAGCCGTATCTGTTTCGCCCATCTCGGTATAGATGACGGCGGCATTGGCTAAAACAAGACCACGAGTCACACGGTCTTCAATATTGGTGAGGAGGCGCAGGGCATTCTCAAAGTCGGTCAGGGCGGCGTTGAAATCGCCTTTGGCGCGGTGGGTGCTGCCGATGTCGCACAGCACACGGGCCACACGGTGGGTCTCACCTGCTGACTCAAAGAGGCGCTGGGCTTCTTGATAGAGTTTAAGAGCTTCCTCACGCTCATAGCGAGCTTGATGGACGGCGGCAATCAATTGGAGGGCTTCGGCACGGCGTTGGGGATTCTCATTGGCGCGGTCAAGGACTTGTTGGTAGGTCTGGAGCGCACCCTCGGTGTCCCCGCTGCGTTGCTGGGAACGGCCCAAGGCCAACAATAAGCGCGGCTGCTCGGCTTCATCGGTGAGGGTGCCATCGGCATAATGGCCCAGAGCTTCCTTGAGTTTGGCGGCGGCCTCGGCGTGTTGATTCAAGCCTTGGAGGGCAAGCCCTAGCAAGCCGGAGACCTTGGCGATGGTCACAGCATCGGCGCGTTGCATGGCGTGGAGCATGGCCCGCTCGGCTTGGCTCCTCGCTTGGTCATACTGTCCGGTGTGGATGTAGACATCACTGAGATTGAGGGCCAACTTCATAAAGAAATCAGGGGATTGGGTGCCGATGCGGTGGGCCAATTCCTCCACTTGTTGATAGTATTGCAGGGCCGATTGATATTGACGGTCTTCGACATCCATCTCGGCTAGACGCTGTAGCCAACGCAGGGTCAGACGATTACGCCCGATTTGTTGACTCAAGCGCAGGGCCTGCTCGACCAGCTTGCGTCCGGCGATGCGGTCACCGACGGCTATGGTGGCCTCGCCTAAACGCCCTAGCGCCCCCGTACCCAGATAGAGATTTTGGCCTGCTTGGGCGACGGTGACGGCTTCTTTGAGCAGGTGGACGGCGTAGCTGGGGTTGTCTTGTTCCATATAATCGCGGGCAAGATTCTCAAGAGCGAGGATGATGGTGGCGGCGTCACCTGTCGGGCGGGCAGTATCAAGGGCGCGTTGATGGTGGGTCTGCGCTTCGGCCCATTCTTGGCGAGCGGCGTGTAATTCACCGAGATTGTTTTGGCTGCGGGCAATGAGGACGGGAATCTCAAGGCGCTGGGCGAGGTCTAGGGCTTGTTCAAAATAAGTCTGGGCTTCATCAAAACGCTGTTGTTCGGCAAAAACCGCCCCGATGCTGTTGAGAAAGACCTGCTCGGTTTGGCGGTACATATTTTGGCGGGAGCGCTCAAGGCCGCGTTGATAGGCGTCGAGGGCGGCATCAAAGGCCCCACGCTCTTGGGCATCGGCTCCCACTTGTAACAGACGCTTGATTTCCTCCGACTCAGGTTCGGATTTTTGTCCTTTGAAAAGTCCTAGCATGGAGATTTTCCTACAGGTGATTGGTCAAATTATGAGGGTATTATACCTGATTGGAGCGGGACTGGCTTTTTTAAAAAAGATTGGATACCGTTAATAATCTTAAGACAGGGAGAGAAAACCGTGAAAAAATCTTTGTTGGTTAGTTTATTGGTCTTGGTTTCTTTATTTGCCAGCTTGGGGAGTTTCACCAACGCCCAAGATGGCCTGCCTGCCCGTGCTGATTTGCCGGAAGGATGGACGCAAATTGCGACAGGTGGCGATACCCTCTGCGCGACGGGCACTGATTACAGCTTCTTTGTGCATCCCGCTGAGAGCGACAAGCTGCTGATTTACTTCCAAGGTGGCGGGGCCTGCTGGGATGGCGCAACCTGCACACCGGGTGGGGGTACCGCCAAGCAAGAGGTTTATAGCGAGGAGGCCGATATTGCGCCGGGTTATGGCATGTTCGATTTCAACGATCCGCGCAACCCGATTGCCGATTTTAACGTGGTGATGGTGCCCTATTGCACAGGCGACCTGCACATTGGCAATGCCGACGTGGAGTATACCGCCGAGGATGGCAGCACCTTCACGATTCATCATCGGGGGGCCGTCAATACCCAAGCAGTGCTGAATTGGGTCTATGAGAATTACCCCACCCCGACGCAATTGATGGTAACGGGCTGTAGCGGGGGTGCTTTCGGCTCAATTCTGAACGCGCCGTTTGTGATGGAACATTATGCCGACCTGCCTGTGATGCACCTTGCCGATTCAGGTGCGGGGGTTGCCAAGGATACATGGCCCGCAATTGGGATATGGAATGCCGTTGATAATCTGCCCGCCGCTTATGCTGGCTTGGATGGGGTCGAGGCCAGTCAATTCATTGAGCAAGCTTATATCGCGGCGGGGGCAGCTTTCCCCGATGACCACTTCGCGCAATATGCCACCACCAAGGACAGCGTGCTGACAGGCTTCTATTTCCTGATGCGCGGGATTGGCTGGAATGTCGCCATGCAGCAGCATGTTGACCGCCTAGAGGCCGAGGTGCCGAACTTCTATTCGTATATCGCAGGCGGTGACCAGCACTGCATTCTGCCCCTGCCACGCTTCTATAGCTACACGGTGGATGGGGTCAACTTCAACGATTGGTTCACTGACTATATCAATGACGTGGACGTGGCGAGTGTGCATTGCCAAGGTGATGAGTGCAACACCCCGCCGAATGCTGACTAAACGCTGATGGTCACACGGGCCGACGAACACCGTCGGCCTTTTTTATGGCTCGACGATGGCAACGCGGATGGGGGTGCCAAGTTTCGCCAGCAGGTCGTGGCAATCACTCCACCCCAGTGGGAAACCCTCCACATCTGCCGCGCCGATATAGGCCAGCACATCATGGGCAACCGCATCGGCAAGGGGTGTATCGATTAGAGTCGATTCCGCCCACGCGACAAGGGTCGCCAGCAAGAGGTCGCCATTCATGTAATCAATCAGGTATTGGGCAATGGTTTGGTTAGTCATCGGTTGCATCGCTAAACATCGCCTTGACGCTATCCCCTATCGTATAAAAATCGGGCAGGGGGTCTTGCCACAGGCTGGCAACGGGCAGCGCTAAACGAGGCAGCAAGGGCGTGCGGTAGAGGCCATCGGCGGGCAAGATGGTGGCATAGCGTCCAGTGTCTTGGAGACGGCAGAAGCGGGCCTCATGGCGCAGGGGGTCGATAATCCAATACTCGCGCACACCCGCCGCTTCATATTCAGCGAATTTGTCGCCATAGTCGCGGGTCTGGCTCTCCTCGGAGACGACCTCCACGCATATATCGGCGGGGCCTAGCATGGCGGTCTCGGTGAATTGGTGGGGGTTGTCGTTGAGGATGACTTGCAGGTCGGGTTCACGGAAGGAACGTACTAGGCGCATCACAAAAGGCTGGCTGATGACCCGCCCGCGTGGGTCAAGGACGAGATAGGCGTTCAAGAGCAGCAACAAATAGGTGGTCAGGCGTTGATGGGTACTGGATGCAGGACTCATGTGGATAACCACCCCTTCGATCCATTCATGATAAGAACTGGCATAGGCCTCTAAAAAGGCGTCACGCGGCACATCCACCGCCACCACTGACCCCGCGGGGAGGTGGAACGGGGTGGTTAGGGTGAGGGTTGCGGCGGTATTGGTTGAGGTGAGGTTGCTCATGATGGCCTCCTTCTTCGTATCACCAAATGACTCGAATAGGATACATCGGAAAGTATGGGTCGCTTGTTACGATAGGTAGGCCTTCATAATGGGCTTGGGCGATAATTATACGGTCAAAAGGGTCTTTGTGATGGAATGGCAGTTTATCAAGCGTGTAAATATGCTTGGGCAACACTGACAATAGAATCATGCCCTGCTGCTGATGATAGTCTATCTTTGCCTCAAGTGACCCCACCTGCAATTTCCCTAATTGAACTTTGATTTGCATTTCCCAAATGCTGGCAATACTAAGCATCAACGTATTTGCAGAGTTTTGGCAGGTCAACAAGGCAGCCTGTGAAAGATTGCGAAACTGCCAATCCCACCACAGAAACGCTTGGGTATCGAGTAAAACATTCATTCGTGACCGAACCAAAATTCATCAGGCAATGGGTCATCAAAGTCATCCGCGATATAGGTGGTGTTGCCCGCATTGATACCGGGCTGGCGCAGATGACCCATCAACGGTGCGGGGATAGGGAGAACGCGGCCTAGGGGCGTCTGCCCATCAACCAGCACAATCTCAACGTTGGCTTGGAGCAACTCGCGCAAGGCGTCGGGCGTGATAGCGTGAATGTCGATGGTTTGGGATGGCATGGTAGCCTCCTTTCGCTGTATCTATTATAGCACCCCCTCCCAAACCCCATTTTGGGCGATTCGCGCCGCTACGCGGCGGCGGCGTGCCAAGCACACCGCAAAGAAAAATCAGAGGATTCAGAGGGCAGAGGGTCAAGGAGATGGGGGACGCACACAAACCACCCGACAACCCCCGTAGTCGAAGCGATCGAGCGGGTAGTTGACGTAGCGGACGGCGGCGCGGGCAACGTCGTCGTTGTTGAGCCACGACCCACCGCGCAGCACCCGACTATTAGTATTTGATATGTCTATTCTGTCGGGGTTGTCGTACTCGTTTAGGCACCACTCCCACACGTTGCCACTCATATCAAAAACCCCGTAAGGTGAAGCACCCTTGGGATACTGGTCAACAGGCGTGGTCTTCTTAAGGCCTGATTCGGTGGTATTGCACTTGCTTTTATCGAAGCCATTGCCCCAAGGGTACTCCCGCCCGTCGGTACCGCGTGCCGCTTTTTCCCACTCGGTCTCAAGGGGCAAGCGTACCACCCACTCCGCCAATTGTTGGCTGGCATAAGCGCCCCCTAGTCGATAGGACAGCCAGCGTGCAAAGGCCATGCACTGGTACCAATTGACCGTCGCGCGGGGGTGCTTGGCGATTTTCCAATTTGCCTCGCTAAGTTTGCGGTCGTCTGCCTTAGCTGCCAGCCCTTCCCACCAGCGCTCGTCAGTAATACCGTCCTTGGCCTCAACAAAGGCCTGAAATTGGCTATAAGTGATGGGGTATTTGGCAATCCAGAAGGTGGGCAACTCCAATTTGCGCTTGTCATCGCCATACAAGAAGGGGCCAGCAGGTACCTCGCACCACTCAAAGGGGCTGCCGATGATGGCTTGGGTGGCGGCACTGGCTTCGGCAAGGCTCAGGGTTTTCTTGCTGGGCTTGGCGGGTGCAGGCGGTGGTGGGGTAGGCTTTGGCTTACTCTCAACAGGTTTAGGGGGTGCAGGCCGAACCCGTATGGCGATTTGTTCAGGGTCATAGTCGGGGAAAGTCTGCCAAAAGCGCTGAAGGGTGTCCCAAACCGTGGCCTTGTCGAACATGTCCACAAAATCGACAATGCGCTGATATTGACGTTGGCGCTCGGCTTCCAAGGCTTCTTGTTCACGACGGCGCTTCTCAGCTTCGATAGCCTGCTGCACCAAGCGCTCAAAGTGGTTGAGGTCAAAGGGGTCAGGATTGAGACCAGACGCCCGTACCCGCCCCAAGACCTCCTGCGCCTGTGACCAATCGGTAGCACGGTAGGCCCGTCCAAACTCGGCAATGGCCCCATCAAGGTCGAATAGCGGCGGGGCGGGGGCGATGGGTTTGCGCGTTGGAGCCGATGGCGAGGGCGGAGATGGCTTGGCGGTGTGGTCAAGGCCCTTGCCGCGGGGGGTGACGTAGTTGCTCAAGCGCGTTAGGAAGTCATCATCGGGCATTTGGTCAAGCGCCACTTTGCAGTATTGGGTGGTGACAAATAGCTCCCAGTTATCGCCATTGAGCAAGAGGGGAAAGAGGGGCTTCTTCCAGTCCAGTGCTAAGAAGACCTCGCGCTTAACCCATTCGGAGGCTTTGGCTTCGGGGGTCATGACCACCACCGATGCGCCCGCCCCTCTCAAACCCGCCACGATAGCATCCCACCAATCGACGCCATATTCAATATCAGAGCGGTCAATCCAGATATTGAAGCCCTTGTGTTGCAGGAAGTCGGCAAGCTGATAGACATAATCTTTGTTGCGTTTACTATAACTGATAAAAATATGGCTCACAGGACTAGCCTCGTATATATTTTGGAGAATAGACATCGCTACCTGACTATTATGCCGCGTGCGGGCGATGATGGCAAAACGCCGCTAGAGATTTTCATGGGCGGTCATCCCATTCAGCACGCAAGCGATTCACATAGTCTCGCGGGTCTTCATCGTCGGCAAGATGGGCCGCAATCCCCTCAAATTCGGCGATGTCATGCAACGGCGCGGTGGGCGCAGCGTCGAGGGTATCAACCAGTAGCTTCACCAACTGCTTGCGCTCATCAATGCTGAGGCGTTGCGCTTGACGGAGTAGGTCAATAACAGTCATGGTGTGTCTCCTTTATCCCTACCCCATTATAAATCCAACACGGTCAACTCACGCGGGAAGGTGGTCAGGGTCTCGGCCCCATCGGGCGTGATGGTGACGTTATCCTCAATGCGGATACCGACCAGCCCCTCAGCATACAGGCCCGGCTCAATGGTGAAGACCATGCCAGCCTCCATCGGGCGGGTGTTCTCGGCGCTGACGTTGGGATGCTCATGTACCTCCATGCCGATACCGTGTCCAGTGCGGTGCTTAATGTAGTCGCTGAAGCCCGCATCCATCAGGTGTTGGGTGGCGATGCGGTCGAGTTCGGCTCCCGTGATGCCGGGGCGGGCGGCTTGGCGGGCGGCTTGATTGGCAGTAAGGACGGCGGCATACATGGCCTTGACCTGCGCCGATGGCTCACCCACAAAGAAGGTGCGCGTGATGTCGGAGATATAGCCGTTGTAGCGCGTGCCGAAGTCGATGAGCAGAGTATCGCCTTGCTGCAAGGGGGTATCGGCGGGTTCGCCATGCGGCATCGCCGAGCGCGGGCCAATCAGCACAATCGTCTCAAAAGAGTTACCTGCCCCACCATAGTCGCTTTGTAGGTCGGAGAGCATCTTGGCAATCTGGCGCTCGGTCATGCCGAGTTGGATTTGCTCAAGGAGGGTGGCGAGGGCGCGTTCACTGATTTGCATGGCGCGGCGGTGGTTCTCAATTTCATCGGACAGCTTGTTGACGCGCAGGCTCACAAGGTCGGGGTCGGCATCAATCACCGAGGCCCCTAGCCCTTGGATAATCTGGCCCTCTTTGACGCGCATGGTCAGCCCTTCGACCCCCACCCGCTTACCTGCAAGGCCAAGCACGGCGGCGGCTTGGTCAAAGGCCCCCAGATAGCCGTCGGCGTCGCGCCATGCCAAGATGTGTCCGGTAAAACCTGCCTCTTGGATGCGTTGTACTTCTAGGGAGGGGATAACGACGGCGGCCTCCCCCGCAGCAGGGACGAATAGAATCAAGGGGCGCTCCATGAGGTGAAAGGACTGTCCGCTGAGGTAGCGCAGGTTGGCCCCCGGCACTAAAGCAATGGCGTCGAGGCTGGCGGTATTGACAATGTGTTGGAGGCGGGCTAGGCGTTGTTGCATCATCTTTCCATCCGTTATACTTAGTTAAACAAAACTGAGGAGTTAGATTACCCCATGCACAAGTTTATCGCAGATCGTATTCATCAGGTGCCACCGTCGGGGATTCGCAAGTTCTTCGACATCGCGGCCACCATGAGCGATGTGATTTCATTAGGGATTGGCGAACCAGACTTCACCTCACCCCGTAGCGTGATTGAGGCGGGCATCCATGCGCTGCAACAGGGCGAAACCCACTACACCAGCAACAACGGCCTGATTGAACTGCGCGAAGCCCTCTCCGGCTATATCAAAGGGCTGTACGGCATTGAATATGACCCCCAAAACGAGCTATTGGTCTCGGTGGGCGTTAGCGAGGCCATGTACCTGACCGTGACGGCCACCATCAACCCCGGTGATGAGGTCATCATTCCGGAGCCGTGCTTTGTTTCTTATAGTCCAGAAGTCATCTTCGCGGGCGGCGTGCCTGTCATGATACCGACCACCTTTGAGGATGATTTTCAGGTGACGGCAGAGGCGATTGAGGCGGCGATTACGCCCAAGACCAAGGCCCTGTTGATTGGCTATCCCAATAACCCCACGGGCGCGGTGCTGACCCGTGAACGCCTGTTGGAGATTGCCAAAGTGGTTGAGAAGCACAATTTATTGGTTATCTCCGACGAAATCTATGACCGCTTGGTGTATGGCATCCAACACACCCAATTCGCTACCCTACCCAATATGCGGGAGCGCACGGTGGTACTGAGTGGCCTCAGCAAGAGCCATGCCATGACGGGTTGGCGGGTCGGCTATGCGGCGGCCTCGGCGGATTTAATCGCAGCCATGCGGAAGATTCACCAATATACCATCATGTCAGCCCCTACCGTCGCCCAATATGCCTCAATTGAAGCGCTCAAGGCCGAGGAAGATGTACAAATGATGTTGGCGGAGTATGACCGTCGGCGGCGCTTATTGGTCAACGGCTTGAATGAACTGGGCTTGGATACCTTCGAGCCACGAGGGGCCTTCTATGCCTTCCCGCGTGTGACCAAAAGTGGCATGAGTGGCGAGGAATTTTCGGAGCGCTTGCTGGATGAGGAGCATGTGGCGATGGTGCCGGGGAGTGCCTTTGGCGATAGCGGCACAGACTTTGTGCGGGCCTGCTATGCCACCGCCTATGAGAAAATTGAGGAAGCCTTGGAACGCCTGTACCGCTTTATGCAGCGGCATGGCTAGGGGATGTGATTGATGGAATGGGAAGCTGTTATCGGCCTTGAGATTCACGCCGAACTCGAAACCAATAGCAAGATGTTCTGCCGCTGTCCGGTGGTCGATGTGACGGTAGCCGACCCTAATACGGCGGTGTGTGTGGTTTGCACGGGCCAGCCGGGGGTGTTGCCGGTTATCAATCGGCGGGCGGTAGAATTTGCGATTATGGTAGGTTTGGCGCTCAATTGCGAGATTGCCGACTTTAACAAATTTGACCGCAAGAACTATTTTTATCCTGACTTGCCCAAGGGCTATCAAATCAGCCAGTATGATTACCCCATCGCTAAAAACGGCTATCTGATGATTGACCTCCCCGATGGCAGCACCAAGCGTATCCGCATTCGTCGCGCCCATCTGGAGGAAGACACCGCCAAGAATACCCACCTCAGCGATGGCACCAGTTTGGTGGACTTCAATCGCTCTGGCATCCCCCTGCTGGAAATCGTGACCGAGCCGGACATCCATAGCGCTGAGGAAGCCGAGGCTTTTGGGCGCAAGTTGCGGGCTATCCTGCAATATCTAGGCGTCAATAGCGGCGATATGAGCAAGGGCGTGCTGCGAATGGAGCCGAATATCTCAGTACGTCCGATGGGATCGGATGAATTGCGGACACGCACCGAGGTCAAGAACCTCAACAGCATCCGCAACATGTTCCGCGCCAGTGAGGAAGAAATCAAACGCCAGATTAAGGTCTGGGAGGCTGGTGGGGCTGTTGAGCAAGAGACTCGCGGCTGGGATGAGGTGCGGCAGACAACCGTTTTGCAGCGCAGCAAAGAGTCAGCGCACGACTACCGCTATTTTCCAGAGCCAGACCTACCTGTGCTGCATATCGCCCGCGAGTGGGTCGAGGAAATCCGTGCCCGTATGCCTGAACTGCCTGATGCCAAACGTGAGCGCTATTTGGGCGGGTATGGCTTGGGGGCCTATGATGCGGGCGTGCTGGTGGCTGACCGCGCCATTGGCGATTATTTCGAGGCGGCGGTCAAGGCAGGTGGTGACCCGAAGACCGTTGCCAATTGGATTACCGGGCAAATCTTCCGGCTGATGAACCAAAGCGGCCTTGAGCGTGAGCAAATCAATGAAATACCCATCACGCCAGAGACCTTGGTGGCGCTGATTGGTTTAATTGACAACAACACCATCAACAACAACACGGCTAAGAGGGTTCTGGACATTCTATATGCCGAGGGTGGCGACCCCGCCGCTATCGTAAAAGCGCATGGATTAGCGCAAGAAACCGACACCAGTATTTTGCAGCAAGCGATTGATGACGTGTTGCAGGCTAATCCTAGTGAAATAGAACGTTGGAAGAACGGGGAGGAGAAGGTTGCTAAGTTCCTGATGGGTCAAGTCATGCGGGCATTAGGCGGTAAAGCCGATGCTCAACTGATTCAACAACTCCTTCAAGAATCTTTAACGAATTTTGGGTAAAAGGCAAAAGTAATATGCCAATTCAGCCGATTCTGTGGTAGAATAGGGAGTAGTTTCTATACCATCAAGCGATAAACTGGGCAGCTTAGGTTAACAACAAGAGAGATGCAAAAGTTTTGTTGAGTCAAATCATGACACCTAACATTTTCCGCATGATGATGTATAGCCGCACTGGATTGAGGAGTAGGTCTCAACTCAATTAGGCTTGCTTGCTCACCAGTGCGGGAACCGTCGGGCTAATTACTCGGCGGTTTTTTGTTTCCTAGGTACAATGAACGGTCGTTATAAGGAGGAGCAATGGCGGATTATATACATGTATCGGTAGCGTGGCCCTATGTGAATGGCGATTTACACGCGGGGCATATCGCAGGCAGTAACCTGCCCGCGGACATCTTCGCCCGCTACCATCGACTCAAGGGCAATCATGTTCTGAAGGTTAGTGGCTCGGATACACACGGCACGCCTATCATGGTCGAGGCCGACGCGCAGGGCATCCCACCGCGTGAGTTGTTCGAGCGTTTCCATAAGCGGCACTTGGATGTCTTGCAACGGTTGGGGCTGTCGTTCAACTTGCATACCCATACCGACACCGAGAATCATCACCAAATCGCCCAAGACATTTTCAAGATTCTGTTAGATCGGGAATATCTGTACCGCGAGACTCAACAGCGGCTGTTCAGCTTGACCGAAAACCGCTTCTTGGAAGACCGCTATGTAGAAGGAACGTGTCCAGTCTGCAAGTTTGAGGGCGCACGTGGTGACCAATGCGACAATTGCGGGAGCCTGCTCAACGCCACCGAACTCATCAACCCCCGTGCCAAGAGCGATGGCAGCACGCCCATCTTGCGTGAAACGGAGCATTATTTCCTTGACCTTGAGGCGTTCCGTGAACCCCTTGCGGCCTATATGGAAAAACACCAGCACCATTGGCGCGAGACGGTTTATAGTGAATCCTACGGCAAAGTCCATGAGCAACGCGGGCGGCCTATCACCCGCGATGTTAACTGGGGGATACCCGTTCCCTTGGATGACCCCGCATGGGCCGACAAGCGCTTGTATGTGTGGTTTGAAGCCGTGATGGGCTATTTCACCGCCAGCATTGAGTGGAGCAAGAATAACGGTAACCCCGACGCATGGAAACGCTGGTGGTATAACCCCGAAGCGCGGGTCTATAACTTCTTGGGCAAGGATAACATCATCTTCCATACCATCATTTGGCCTGCCGAATTACTTGGTTTTAGTGGTCTCTACAATGATGGGGACAAGACACCAATTAATCTGCCCTATGATGTGCCTGCCAATCAGTACCTCAACCTTGAGGAGCGCAAACTCTCCAAAAGCCGCAAGTGGCTCATCCCCATGCCCGATTTATTGGACGGATTTGACCCCGACGCGGTGCGCTATTATCTGACGGCGATTATGCCCGAAACCCGTGACGCGGATTGGAAATGGGATGATTTTATCGCCCGCAACAACAACGAGTTACTAGCCAAATGGGGCAATCTGGTCAACCGTGTGCTGAAATTCGCTTATAAGCATTGGGAAGGTGTGGTACCTGACCCCGGCACCCTGCGCCCGATGGATGAGGAACTGATTGCCACCATCGAGGCTGGCTTTGCTAGTGTGGGTGAGCGTCTTGAGGCGGTCAAGCTACGCGATGCCCTTGCCGAAGCGATGCGCCTAGCAACCGAGGTCAATATCTATTTGGATAACGCACCTTGGTTCGGAGCCACTATCAAAGAGGACAAGCCCAGCGCCGCGACGACTATCTATACTGCCTTGCGCTGTATCGACAACCTTAAGATTCTGTTTGCGCCCTTCCTGCCCTTTAGCTCGGAAAAGGTGCAGCACTACTTGGGTTATGATGAGCCACTCTTTGGTAGCCTGAGCATTCAGACTTTCCAAGAGGAGACGCGTTCGCATGAAGCCTTGGTCTATGATGAAAGCCATGCGACGGGGCGTTGGGAGCCAAGCCAACTGCGAGCGGGTCAGACCTTGCGCGAACCGGAAGCCCTTATCCGCAAACTCGACGCGGATTATGTGCAGGAGCAGCGCGTCAAGATGGGCTTGGTCGTGTAATGGACAGTGTACTAGGGCCACTCTCGCGGGTGCTATGCCTTGTCACCTTGTGTGCATGGGTGCCGATGATACCCGCCTTGTATATTCAGAGCCGCTTGGCCCAGCGGAGGAAGTCGGCCAGTGAGCATGAATAGTCAAGCTGATGGGCGTGGCGAGTCCCCGCATCATATGATGATGCGGGGCGCGGGGGATGAGGACGGCGCGGGCGAGGTCAGGCCGCAGGTCTGGGCGAGGTCGCGCCCCCTCAGCCCCAAAATTGAATGGGCGATACTCGGCCTGATTTATCTGGCTTATTTCCTGCTGGCATGGGGCTATGCTACCCAAACCCCCGATTGGCAAATTCCCGACGAACCCGCCCACTATAACTACGTGCGCCAAGTCGTGGAAACCCACCAATTGCCTGTCATTGAGATGGGCGACTGGAACCAAGAGTATCAGGTCACGCTGGTGGCTACGGGCTTTGATGAGGCTTACACTGACCGCCTCGACCAGATTCAATATGAAGACCACCAACCACCACTCTACTATCTGCTGCAAACGCTGGCCTATCCTGACCTCACCCACATGCGGCTATTCTCAGCCCTCATCGGGAGTGGGATCATCATCTGCACATGGGCCCTTGTGCGGCGTATGACCCACATGCCAATCCTTGCCCTTAGTGCCGCTGCCTTTGTTGCCTTCATCCCCCAACGCCTTGCCATCATGGGTGGCCTTAGCAATGACTCGTTGGCGGAGACACTGGTGGCTCTGACTCTATTGGTAATGACCTCCTACCTGTCCACCGAGCAACCTCAACCACGCCTTGCGCTTGCGATGGGTGTTCTGGTCGGATTGGTCTTCCTGACCAAAACGACGGCCTACTATGTGGCAGGGGTGGCGGGTATCGCCATTCTGCTGCGCTGGTGGCGGGAACGCTGGGCGCTCCCAGTTGCTCTGCGCCATATCGGGCTCTATGCCGTGCCTGCCCTGCTGATGGGGAGTATCTGGTGGGTACATGGCATCCAGACCTATGGCGGTACTGATATTCTAGGGCTACAACGCCATGATGAGGTGGTGGTGGGGCAACTCCGCACTGAGGACTATATCAACATCGAACTCGGTGGCAGCCAACGCCTCTATTGGGAGAACCTGACCCGTACCACCTTCCAAAGCTTCTGGGGGCAATTCGGCTGGATGGCTTTTCCCTTTAAACCGGATGTGTTTCGGCTGCTGCGGCTGTGGTGTGTGTTGACGCTTATTGGTCTAGGGATTTACGGGGTGAGCCAGTACCGCCACTGGACGCGCCTTCAGTGGGAATGGCATGTGCTACTCCTGCTCAGTATCACCTTGGTTGGGGCACAGTTCCTGCTCTATAACCGTAGCTTTGTGCAATTCCAAGGACGCTATCTCTACCCAGCACTGATTCCAGTGGCTTACAGTGTGGCACTCGGCTGGGAGGGCTGGGTGGTGCCCTTACAAAGGCGTTTCCCGTTGATACAATGGCTTCCGCTGCTTGTTACTAGCACATTTGTTGCGTTATCGTGGTATGCTTTAGATAGAGTTGTATCGCTGCTGCCCTAACGTTTACATGACTGAGTAGAGGTAGAGCATGTGGGATGGACGAGCCAGATGGTTGCAGGGTATTAATTGATGACAACGACCTGAAAATCTATGTCATCAAGGCGAGTTGGATTGTTGTCGTCCAAGTCATGAGTTGGAAGCGCGAGACCGTAGACAAGTGGATAGCATTTATCCGCGCCAGTAACGACAAGCTGCGGTCACCTGTACGAATACTCTACGATTTGCGTGAGGCTGGCCCACCGAGTCAATATTTTCTGGATGTACTAGGGCCTGTGATTCGTGAACTGAATCTGCCAGACGATATTCGGTCGGCCTATGTGTTCAACACTGGCCCTTATGCACGCTTCGCCAGCAGCTTTATGCGCCGTACCCCTACTGGAGCAGGCCAGATTAAAGATTTCACCGATTGGGATGAAGCGATAGATTGGTTGACTGCCACAGATGTCTGAACTGAAACACACAGATTTCATGAAAGGGCTAGGCCAACTCCTGCCCGATAGGATGCCTACCCCTTATAAAAAATATCGGCTGGGTGAAACACGCTGGTTCTTCCAAGTCTATTTTGAGGAGCGAGCCATTCACTATGAGGTCTCGCGTCCCAATGCCCGCAACGGGCGCATGTTAGAAGTTGGCCTGCACTTTGAGAGCCGTAACAAAGACCTCAACCAACGATTGCTAGAGGCTTTTTTCCCTTATATACTCGAAATACGAGCCGCACTGGGTGATCAGGTTGTGGCGGAGACATGGGATCGCGGTTGGACAAAATTGTATGAAGCCTATCCGAGTGAGGCCCTGACTACCGACCAACAAGTCTTCACTGCCAAGCGCCTCGCTGAATTTATTGCTGTTGTTCAGCCTATCTATGAGTATCTGCATAAAGGACGATAAGACTGTGGATGACCGCCAAATCTATAAAGTGAATGTTGCGGGTATTGAGCGCGATCTACCCCTGTTTGAGGTTGCGCCGGGGGTGCGAATCGCCATTATCAATATCCTTGGGGATACTGAATTGGTCGAGGCCGTGGCCCGTGACTTGGCGATGAAACTCGCTAACCATAACCCCGAAGTGCTGATTACCGCCGAAGCCAAGAGTATCCCGCTCGTTCATGCCATGAGCGTCTTGATGGACTTGCCCTATGTGGTACTCCGCAAAGATTATAAGCCCTATATGGGCGAAGCAGTACGGGCGGAGACGCTCTCTATTACGACGGGTAAGCCCCAAGTCCTCTATCTTGATGAAAAAGACCGTAACTTGATTACACACCGACGGGTAGCGCTCATTGATGATGTGATCAGCACAGGCAGCACCCTCCAAGCTATGCACGAAATTATGCGGCTTGCTGAAGTCGAGATTGTGGCAGAAGCGGCTATCTTTACCGAAGGCGACAAAGCCAAGTGGTCAAACGTGATTGCGCTCGGTCATTTGCCAGTATTTACCGACGATAAAGACGAATAGACAGCCAAAGTCTCGCGGGCGGCGCGGTCCCATGAAAATTGAGCGGCATGGGGCGGGCCGTCTTTTTGCATCTGGTGTTGAAGGGTCTCATCTGACAGCACCTCATCAAGTGCGGCAACCATCTCATCCAGATTGTGCGGGTCAAAATAGCGGGCCACATCGCCCCCTAGTTCTGGCAAACTGGAGGCGTTACTGCTGACGACGGGTGTCCCACACGCCATTGCCTCTAAGACTGGCAAGCCAAAGCCTTCGTAAACGGAAGCCATCACAAGGATAGTAGCAGCCGCATAGACGCTCGGTAGATGGATGTCTGGCACGAAGCCGGGAAAGATAATATGCTCGGTTGCACCACTATCGGCAATGGTTTGGAAGAACTCCTCGGTTAACCAGCCGCGGCTCCCCACCACCACCAACTTCAAATCGGGATGCTTTTGGCGCAAGACCATGAGCGCTTGGGCCAAGCGGCTGTAATTTTTGCGCGGCTCGATAGTGCCAACCACCAATAAGAATTGCTGCGGTAGGTTGTATTGCTGGCGTACAGCCTCAATATGGTCGGGGTCAGGTGGTTGAAAATCGGTATCTGCTGCCTCATAAATGACGGTGATTTTCTCTGATGGGGTGCCATAGAAGTTTATCAGGTCGCGCTTGCTGGCCTCGGAGATGGTGATGATATGGTCAGCACGTTTCACAAACAGAGGCATAGCATAGTTGAGGTAGATGTGATTGAGGCGCTTATGATGTTGCGGGAATATCTTATAAATCAGGTCATGCACCGTCAGCACGGTTGGTACACCCCGCAAGGGAATGAGCAAATGCTCGTGAGCGTGGAAAAGCGCTGCATTCGGTACTAACCGATTAAAGGGAACATGGAGCAACTGGCCCATCCATGCCGCCATCCGCCAAGGCTTATAGCCTAGCTTGACCGTTTTTTCGGGGCAATGTTCAAGGCCAGCAATGGGTTGGCTGCGGTCATTAATGCGGTTATAAAAGAGGGTTGGCGGCTCATCGAGGAGGGGTAATAGGGCACGGGTCAGGGAACGGCTATAGCGACCTAAGCCAGCCACAACATTGACGCCTGCGGAGACATCTAAATAAAGGGTCATCTTTTAAGAACCACCTATTGGTCGTTTTAAATAAAACTGAGTCCAATCTGCTGAGACACGAATCACCTGCACCAGTTCCCAGCCTTCATCCCCGAAAACATCCAACACCCGTATCTCGTGCAGGCCTTCCCATTGGGGTACATCACGGGTCTTGTCGTTCATGGTGACTATATATTTCGGCACATCCTCATGGGTGTTGCGCTTGATGATTTGGCAGTATTCCCATTTCATCATCAATTAACCCGCAAAATCTGTGATGGGTTTTAGTGCAATACCCACCTTTGCAGCAATAGAAGATTGTTTAGCGTCGTCTGTGATGAATTGAAGATTCAGACGGTCTGCCAGCACAATGTACAAAGAATCATAAATCGGTAAATGATTTTCTACACCAATATCAAGCGCCTGCAAGAAGTAATCGTCGGATGAATGAATAACCAAAGGTGTCGATTGTAAGTTACTCACCGCAACCTTTGCTTTGCTCAACTGCAGCCCGTGAAACATGACCCGTTTCCAAAAGATATTGACACATTCAACTAACCCAAATTCAAGGATATGCAAATCGGTTTGTTCATTGAATGCTTCAAGCAGCATGGCCCTAGCTTGGGTCGTATAGCGATCCTCCACAAAGGCTTGGACTAGAACGCTAGTATCAACAACAAGTGCCGATGTCATCTATCACGATCCTCGCGGAGCATTTGCGTTGGGGTTGGCACCCCTTCTGGTGTGGGTATCAAATTCTCAACTATAGATTGCCACACTGCAAGGTCAGGCTTGGCAAGACGATAACTATGGCGACCTGTGGGCAATAGCCCTTCCTCTTGCAAGGTCTCACGAATAAGTTGCTTTAGTTCTTGCATAGTTAAATTTCCAAGCAGTTGTGTGGGATTTGACATCATCACCCTCCTTTTAAGAGACTGTAGTGGAGTTTTTTCAGATATTCAAGTGTTTGGACAATTTAGGCGTTGGGTGTTCGCCATAGCGCAGCACGGCCAGCACAAACGTAGGCAAGCGTAACATCCGCCGCCAGCGCGAGGGTTGGCGTAACAAGCGAAAGAGCCACTCTATGCCGAGACGACGCATCCAGCGCGGGGCACGCGGAATCACACCCGCGATAAAGTCAAAAGAGCCACCGACACCCATCGCTACCTTGACTTGCAATTGGTCACGGTGTTGGGCAATCCATAAATCCTGCTTGGGCGCACCGTAGGCCACTAAGAGGACATCGGCACCACTGGCATTGACCATTGCAAGGATAGCCTCGGCTTCAGTATCAGCAGGGCTACCTGCATAAGTGCCGACAATTTGCAGGGCGGGATGAACAACTTGGAGCTTGGCGGCGGCTTGGTCGGCAACACCGGATGCGGCTCCCAATAAGAACAAACGCCACCCCTCATGAGCAGCGCGTTCCGCCAACTTCGGCACACCATCGGAGCCCGTGACACGGCTGGGCAAAGGGCGTTTGAGCCAACGCGAAGCAAGGAATAACCCCGTGCCATCAGCAAGGCAGGCATCCGCTTGGCACAGCACGCGATAAAAGCCGGGGTCGGATTGGGCGATGATGACAAATTCGGGATTAACGGTGCAGACATGATAGAGACGGTCAGCAGCTTGTATCCACGTTGCGATATGGTCAAGCCATGAGTCATAGGTATGGGGGTGGATGGGTACCCCAAGAATCGAAACCGTCTTCACGATAACGCCAAGGCCTCCTCTAATACGGCAAGGGTCTGCTCGGCGGTGCGCTGCCATGTGAACTGGGCGGCTTGTTGATAGCCTTTGGTGATAAGGTCTTGGCGCAAGGCATCATCTTTGACGAGGCGTCCGATAGCCGTAGCGATGTCGTCGGTGCTGGTTGGATCAACCAAAAGGGCGGCATCTCCCACTAGTTCCGGCAAGGAGGAGGTATTGGAGCAGATGACGGGTGTGCCGCACCGCATGGCTTCCAAGACCGGAAAGCCGAAGCCCTCATAGAGAGAGGGGAATACAAGCGCGATGGCTCCACTATAAAGGGCAGCCACATCCTCATCAGCAACATAGCCCGTCAAGTGGACGCCTTCAATATTGGCTGTCCACGCCTCTTGATAGAGCCAACCTGCATTCCCGCTTAACACCAACTGAACATCGGTGGTATTGGAGCGCAACCACCAACGGGCATAGGCCTTGACCAAGCGCTCGATATTCTTGCGGGGTTGGAGGGTGCCAAGGAAAAAGAGATAGCGCTCATTGAGACCATATTTAGCGCGGACATGGGCCAACTGTTGGGGGTCGGTTACGGGCCGCAAGCTGTCATCGACACCGGGATAGACCACGCGGATTTTTTCAGCAGGAATCTGGTAGTGCTTGACTAAATCGGCTTGGGTGGCTTGGGAGTCTGCTAAGACTAAGGTGGCACGACGGGCGCTAAAGGCTGTTGACCAATCCAGATAGCGGCGTTCTTTAAGGGGGTGAGCATCGGGAAAGTGCAGATAGCCCAAGTCATGGATGGTCACCACGGCCTTACCGGGAAAATGACGCGGCAAGGTATGGGCTGGCACAAAGGTCACATCGGGACGGGTACGCCATAGCTCTTCAGCAAAGCGCAAATGTGTCCACATCCGCCGCCAAGGAATAACCCGCTGTGTCCAGTTGGGGTGAGATGGGAACAAGTCGCGGGGTGGCTCATCACGGAAATAAAGGGTGTAATGATGCAGGTTCTCTAAAGCAGCAAGGTGGCGCAACAATTGCAGGGCATAGTTTTCGGTGCCCGTGCGCTGGCGGCGGGTGGTGCGGCTGGCGTCAATGGCAATGTTCATATCAATCTTGGAAGGCCGCTGGCAATAAGGTTAGGCCGAGAAAAGCAAGGGCGAGGGGCCAATAATCACGCACAAAATCCTGCATGGCGTCGGTGATAATGCCCAATGTTCCAATAAACAAGATACCCGTTGTGAAGAGCAAAATGATACCGGGAAAGACCAAGCCAGTCTGGTGGTTGCGCTCAAACAAAAAGGTCATAAAAAAGGCGATACCGACCCCAGCAATGGCAAGGGGCCAAAACTCCTCAATGGGAAAGGTCTCGTTATCAATCGTGGACATGGCAAGGACTATGCCCCATGAGATGATGACCACCGCAAGGAAAAAGAGGCCACGCTCACGCCGACCCGATGTAAAAAAACGAAAGAGAAAGGTCAAGACCAGCGCCCCAATCAGGACAATCGAGGCTTGACCAAGGCCAATAGTTAAGCCCTCAATACGATTTTCCGCGAGCAAGACCGCTCCCAAGCCAATAAAGCCCATCGCTAAGGGGAAGATGGCGAGGCGATTACTGCTGCGTTGGCGGATGGCTTCAGGGGCCAATTCTTGCACACGTTCGCTGGCGGATTGGCTCTCAGCAAGGGATTGCTCGTCATGTTCATCAAGGACTTCGGTCTCCGCGACCTCGGCATATTCGCCTTCGGTATAGGGTTCGTCGTCGTGATAGATTTGTTGGTCGTCCATTAGTCCTCCGCCCGAATCGCAGCTTGTAACATAGCCTCGGTAATTGGCCCCTCGCGCACTACGCGCACTGTGCGTCCTTCAATGGCGGCTACCGTTGAAGCGATTTCAAGTTCGCAACGTCCGCCATCAATTGCTAGGGCAATCGAGTCACCGAGTTGCTCAATGGCTTCCTGCACAGTGCGGGCGGCGGGTTGCCCAGAACGGTTGGCGCTGGTAACGGCTAAGGCCCCCCCTGCTGCGCGGATAATAGCTTGAGCAGTGGCGTTATCCGGAACACGCACCCCCACCGTTGGCAAGGCTGATACCCGTTGGGGCAGGCCATCACGCTTGGGCAAGACCAACGTCAACGGGCCGGGCCAGAAGCGTTGGGCCATCGCCCGCAGATAAGAGGGCATGGGCTGGGCGACCTGCTCGACATCATCAACGGAGGACAGCAAAATCGGGATAGCCTTGTCCGGTGGGCGCTCTTTAGCAAGATAGAGGCGCAAGATGGCGTCATCCGAAAGCCGCGCCGCCACACCATAGACGGTATCGGTTGGCATTACAATAAGTTGACCCGCTGTTAAAAACTCCGCCGCAACTGTCACGGTGTTGGGGTCACTGGCAGGCATCACCACTGTCATAATTTATCTCCACAATCCGATCTAAGCCTGCAAGGTCTTGATATAGGCTTATTGTAACACCACCCAGCAGGTTTGACGCCAACTCACGCACCGCAGCGCCCTGATTGGCTCCAATTTCCAGCAAGATACATCCTTTAGGTCGCCAATATTGCGGGATTTGGTAAAGCAGGCGTCGAATGAGGTCTAATCCATCAGGGCCACCATCCAAGGCAAGATGTGGCTCGAATTGGGCGACAGCAAGGGCTGAGAGTTCATCACGCGCAATATAGGGCAGATTCGCCACAATTAAATCAGCTTGGGCTGGAATCAGCAAATCGCCTTGTGCAAAATGCACGTTAGCGCCTAAGCGTTGGGCGTTGGCTTGAGCAGTAGCAAGGGCATCGGGGCTAATGTCAGTAGCGTGAACGGTCACAGCGGGGCAAAGCAAGGCAACAGAAATAGCGATGATACCGCTACCCGTGCCGACATCCACCACACATAAATCAGCATCTGGGGTAGTGCGGGCGTTCAACCACGCGACGGCCTTCTCGACCAGCAACTCGGTTTCAGGGCGAGGAATCAGCACATGGTCATTGACGGCAAACTCCCATCGGTAAAACTCGCGCCTGCCAATCAGATAGGCGACAGGATGCCCCTGCTGGCGTTGTTGGATGAGGTGCTGATAGGCAGCTTCTTGCTCAGGAGTCAGAGATGCTTCAGGGTGGGCAAAAAGCCATGTAGGGGATTGCCCCACCACATGGCTCAAGAGAACACGGGCTTCGAGGGCACTGGTCTCGCTGCTGCTCATCAAGTGCTGACGAGCAAGCGCCAGCGCTTCCCCCACCGTAGGCATTAGGCCTCGCTCAATTCCGACTCAAGGCGCTCGGCTTGTTCGCGGGTTGCCAATTCATCAATGAACTCATCAATTGCGCCATCCAACACGGCAGTCAAGTTATAGCTGGAGTAATTGATGCGGTGGTCGGTGACGCGGTTCTGGGGAAAGTTATAGGTGCGGATTTTCTCGCTACGGTCACCGCCCCCAACTTGGCTGCGGCGCTGACTCTCGATTTCATTGCGTTGCTTTTCCATCTCGATTTCGTAGAGGCGGGCCATGAGGATTTTCTTGGCTCGCTCACGGTTTTGGAGTTGGGAGCGCTCGTCTTGGCACTCGACCACAAGGCCCGTCGGGATGTGGGTCATGCGGACAGCGGAGTCGGTGGTATTGACGCTTTGACCGCCTGCACCTTGGCTGCGGAAGACATCAACACGGACATCATTCATATTGAGGTCAACCTCGACCTCATCGACTTCGGGCAAAACCGCAACAGTGGCGGTACTGGTGTGGATACGGCCTTGGCTCTCGGTAGAGGGTACGCGCTGGACACGATGCACACCGCTTTCATACTTCATGCGGCTATAGGCCCCAAAACCGCGAATGCCAAAGATGATAATTTTAAAGCCACCAATACCCGTTTCATTAGCGGTCATCACATCAGCCTTCCAGCCGCGTGTCTCAGCATAGCGGGTATACATGCGGTAGAGGTCAGCGGCAAAGAGGGCGGCTTCATCACCACCGGCCCCGCCCCGAATTTCGACAATGACGTTGCGGTCATCGCGGGGGTCTTTGGGCAGCAGCAAGACTTTAAGATGCTCCTCCATTTGGGGGATTTGCTCTTCGAGTTGGTCAAATTCTTCACGGGCCATCTCGCCCAATTCGGGGTCACCCAGCAAGGACTTGGCCTCTTGGTATTGCTGGAGGGCTTGCTTGTACTCGCGGTAGTGGGTCACAATCTCATCGAGATTGGATTTTTCTTGAGCCAGTTGGGCGACCCGTTCATAGTTCACCAAAATGTCGGGGTCAGCCAATTGACGCTCAATTTCCTGATAACGTGCTTCAACACCTGCTAGTTTATCTTTTAGCGACATCGGTCTGTTCCATTAAATAGGGAATGTGTTTAGCTATTGTACCAAAAGGGCCTATGGCCTCTCAAGCCACATGCTATATAATTGGCGACTATGGATAAAATAACCCATTCTCCCCTTGCTGCCGTGCGTGGCGAACCGAGCTATGTCTGGCGGAGTGGTCAAGAGCGCCGCTTGGCGATGCTGGCCGCTCAAACATCCCTACAACATTGCGTATTCTTGGAGGCTGGCTGTGGCAATGGCCTCTATGCCGCCAAAGTGATAGAGCGCTATACACCGCATGTCCACGCCTTCGATATTGAGGCGGAACGGGTAGCCGAGGCCCTGTACCATGTGCCGAATGCTGTTGTCGGGCGTGGAGAGGCACTGCCCTATCCGGATAACAGCTTTGATGTCATCTTCACCAATGAGGTAATTGAGCATGTCGATGATGACGCGGCGTTTGCGGCAGAGATGGTGCGGGTGCTGAAGGTTGGCGGGCGTGTAGCGATATTCTGCCCCAATCGCTGGTATCCGGTTGAGCAGCATGGGCATTATTGGAAGGGCGAGTATCACTTCGGCAACACCCCCTTAATTAATTACCTGCCTGACCGATGGCGCAATCAACTGGCTCCCCATGTGCGAACCTATACAGCGCGGGGCATTCGGCGGCTGTTCGCGGATCAACCCGTGCAGGTGATTCACCATAGCCGCATCTTTGGGGGCTATGACAATATCCGTCGGCGCTGGCCTCGGCTGGGGGCTTTTATCCAGAATACACTGTATGCCCTCGAAAAAACCCCGTTGCGCTGGTTCGGCCTCTCGCACTGGATTGTGTTAGAAAAAGTGGCGTAAGGTTCTAGCAAAGCACACTGTCTTTTCCAATACAAAATTAACAACCCAAACGGGCATCTCCCAACCACCAATAAAGGAGTACACCATGCGTTACCTCGTCCTTGTGCTTGTGTTAGGAATGCTTCTGATGCCAACCTTCAACACCCACGCCGCGCCCAATTCCCAGCAAATTGATTGCGCAGACGGCCCGATACCCGTCTCAGCCAGCCTACAGGCGCAGTGGCCTAATACCGATTTCTGTCAGCACCAATATGCCTATACCGACATTATCTCCGGCGGGCCACCACGTGATGGCATTACGCCCATCTATCCTGAAGGCTATGTCTATCCCAATAATATCTATCGCTTGGGAGGGCAGGCCGCCGACTACACGGTGTCTTATCAAAGCATTGAGGAGGGCAATCAACTCCTGTTTGACCAAAGTCCGGTGATTGTGGTCGTCGTTCATGATGATGCCCAAGCGGTGCCACTAGGGGTTTTGACCAGCCATGAGATTGCCAATACAACGGTGGGCGGGGTGCCGATTGCCATTACCTTCTGCCCCTTGTGCAATGCGGGGATAGCCTTTGAGCGCATGTTGAATGGTCAAGAACTACACTTTGGGGTTAGCGGGTTTCTGCGTTTGAGTGACATGGTGATGTGGGATCATGAGACCGAATCATGGTGGCAACAAGCGACAGGCGAAGGCATTGTCGGCGTGATGACAGGCCAACAATTGCAGTATGTCACCTCTATCATGGTCAGTTGGGGTGATTTTAAAGCGGCCTATCCCGATGGGCGGCTGCTCATACCCACGCAAAATGGCACTATTGAACGCGATTATGACCGCAACCCTTATGTTGGTTATGACCAAACAGAGCAGCCGTTCTTATTCAGGGGGATACCTGATGAGCGCCTATCGGCTACGGAGCGCGTGCTAGGCTATATCGTTGGGTCAGGAGATAGCGCGGTCAGCATTGCCTATCCCTTTAGCGCCCTTGAGCAGGAAGTGGTCATTAACGATACGGTCGAGGAGCAAGCGGTGGTAGTCTTCTGGCAACCGGGAGCCACCTCAGCGCTGGGGGCCTCGCGGATTAGTGCGGCTGAGGAGGTGGGGTCGGCAGCGTTGTTTGACCGCACGCTTGAAGATGGCACCGTTTTGACCTTTGTGGCAGAAGATACCCGTATCATGGATGAACAGACCGGAAGCACATGGAACATCTTTGGGCAGGCGGTTGAGGGGCCACTGAAGGGGACAGCCCTTGTGCAGTTGCGGAGTGTGTCGCATTTTTGGTTTGCGTGGGCGGCCTTTTACTCGGAGACGACCATCTGGGGCCAAGAATAACCATCCTCACCCCCTTTTCGCTGAAGGGGGTTTTTGTTTGTATAATGAATCCACACCAGCAATTTATTGGGGGCGATTGTGGATAAACTAGCCATCAGTTTTATTATCAGTGGGCCAGATTTTGCGTATATCAAGGAAGCTCTACGAAGCCTTAAAGCCACGACCCAAACCCCACATCGCATTTATGTGGTTGTCAATAATGGCATGGCCCCAAATGACCCTGCTCTCCTTGCGCTGTTAGACGATTATCCAGACCTAGGGTACATCATTAATCAGGATCGGATGGGGTTTGCAGCCAATCACAATCAAGTCATGGTGGCAGCCGATGCCGAGTATGTGGCATTGTTGAACGACGATATTATTCTGCATGAAGGGGCGATGGATAAACTGGTGGCCTATATGGATGCCCACCCTGATGTGGGACTGACAGGCTCTCAGCAATATAACCCTGATGGCACCCACCAAGTCGCGGTGTATGATGACCCTAGCTTGTTTCGGATGATTTACAAAATCAGTGGATTTGCCAAGCTGACCACTGAACAAAGTTTGACACGCCGCGTGCTGCAACGAACAGGATTAGCAAACATATTGGGGGTTGAGTCGCTTAAGTTGCAAACACAAACCCATGAGGTCGATATTATCAAGGGGGTGGTCATGTTTGTGCGGCGCACGACCTATGAGCAGGCGGGCATGATGGACGAGACCACCCCAATTTATGGGGAGGAGGCCGAATGGCACCTACGTATCCGCAAAGCAGGCTGGAAAGTCGTTTTCGTTGCGGAGTCGAAGGTCACACATTTTGGGCAAGGGCAAGCTACCCTGAACCTCAAAGGCCGTATATTGGTCGAAGACCGCCGCTCGATTCTCAACTATTTCATCAAGCACCGCCCACGTTGGCAGGTATGGGTCATCCGTGCGGCCATTGTGACCTCACACACCTTTTGGGGTGTGGTGTGGTTCCCGTTTTCACGCTCCCGCAGCCAAACCCATTTCCAAACAGTTAATGTCGGCCTACGCTGGCAACGCCCAACTGAGGACTAGACCATGTGCGGAATTGTCGGCTATATCCACCTCAACCCATCGCAAGCCATCAGCGTTGACTTGATGGCGATGAATGCCAGCATTAGGCATCGGGGGCCAGATGACGACGGCTTCTATCAAGATGCGCGGGTGGGGTTAGCGATGCGCCGCCTGAGTATTATTGACCTCAAAACGGGCCAGCAGCCCATGAGCAACGAGACCGGACGCCTGCAAGTGGTCTTCAATGGCGAAATCTACAACTACCGCGAGCTACGGGCAAAACTGAGCGCCGAGGGCCATCACTTTGCCACCCAGAGCGATACTGAGGTCTTGGTGCATGCCTACGAGACATGGGGCGACGACCTGCCCAAGCACCTACGCGGCATGTTTGCCTTTGCGCTGTGGGATATGGACAGAGAGCGCTTGGTGCTGGTGCGTGACCATTTTGGCATTAAGCCACTGTATACCGCCCAGCTTGGCGGGACGCTTCTGTTTGCCTCTGAAATCAAGGCCCTACTGCTGCACCCCCAATGCCCGCGCCGTCTGGATACGACCGCCTTTGACCAGTACCTCACCGTGCGCTATATCCCCGAACCGCGCACGATTTTTCAGGATATTCGAGCGCTGCCCCCCGCCCATGTGCTGATTGTCGCCGATGGGCAGATAGAGACACGCCGCTATTGGTCATTCACCCCACTCAGCAATCCCTATCCTGACCAAGCCAGTGCAATTGAGGCGATTCGGGAGACGGTAGCGGATAGCGTGCGAGCCATGCTGGTGGCGGATGTGCCGCTAGGGGCATTTTTGAGCGGGGGCATCGATTCAGCAAGCGTGGTGGCGATGATGAGCCGCTACAGCGAGGGTGCGCCTGTCAAAACGTTCTCGATTGGCTTTGGGGAGCGTGAACATCACTGGGATGAACTCCCCACCGCCAAAGCGATTGCCAGCCATTTCAAAACTGAGCATCATGAGTTCCGCTTAGAGCCAGACATCATCAGCCTCTTGCCCCAGATTGTGCGCGGCTTCGACCAGCCTTTTGCTGACCCCACTGCCCTTTTGCTCTATATACTATCCCAAGAAACACGCCAGCATGTGACAGTGGCGCTGACAGGTACGGGCGGGGATGAGCTATTGGGGGGCTATATGCGCTATAAGGGGATGATGCAATATCAGCGCTATGCCCGCTTGCCGCGTCCACTGCGCCGAGGGGCGGCACGGCTGGCGTCAATGACTATCCGCGATGCCACTGATGGGCGGATGCGCTCGCAGCGGGTGCGGCGCTTCTTAGAAAGCGGGGCGTTGAGTTTTGACCAAGCCTATCTTGCCATCGTCTCCAATCTGGATCAGCAGCGCAAGCGGGTACTTTACACGGCGGATTTTCGGGCCACGCTCCAGCCGGACTATGGCTTCATCCATGAGCCGTTGCAAGGCGACGACCCACTAGAGGCGATACTGCTCACCGAATTGCAGAGCTATCTGCCCTATAGCCAATTGGTCTATGGAGACCGCATGAGCATGGCACAATCGCTAGAGGTGCGGGTACCGTTGGTTGACCAGCGCTTGATTGAGGTGGCGGGCAACATCCCCTTGGCGTGGAAAATTCAAGGCGGCACTACCAAGGCCCTCTTTCGTGAGGCGATGCGGCCCTTCCTGCCCCCTGAAATTGTGAACCTCCCCAAGCAGGGTTTTGTGATGCCGATTGCGCTCTGGCTGCGGGGGGAGTTGCGGGCATGGGCAGAAGGTCTCTTGGGACAATTAGGACAACGCGGGTATTTTGAGCCGAGTGCCCTGCATACCATCTTCCAAGAGCATCTCGATAGCAAACGCGACCACTCCCAGTTGATATGGACGCTGGTGGTCTTGGAAATCTGGCATCAACTCTACTTCGACTAAACGGTCAATTTTGACTACAATAGTATAGACTAACCGATAGCATACAAGCACTGGAGCATCCCCATGACTGTTGTGCAACCAGAGCGGGTTGTCCGTACCACCTGCCCCTATTGTGGTGTGGGCTGCCAAATGAATTTACACATCAAAGACGACCTCATTTACCGCGTCGAAGCCCCTTTTGATAGCGCCCCTAACTATGGCAACCTGTGTGTCAAAGGGCGCTTTGGACTGGACTTCACGACCCATCCACGCCGCCTGAAGCAACCCCTCATCCGCGACGGGGAGGGTTTCCGCGAGGCCAGTTGGGAAGAAGCCCTGACCCTTGTCAGCAAGAAACTCTCCCAGATTGTGCGCGACTATGGCGGCGATTCACTTGCGACCTATGCCTGCGCCAAAGCCACCAACGAGGATAACTATATCTTCCAGAAGTGGGTGCGGGCCGTGATGAAGACCAACAACGTTGACCACTGCGCCCGCCTCTGTCATGCTGGAAGTGTGACAGGTCTGCAATTGGCGATTGGGTCGAGTGCCATGAGCAATAGCATTGCCGAGATGGAGCATCTCGACACCTTCATTGTGACGGGCAGCAACACCACCGAAACCCACCCCGTGATTAGCCTATTCCTCAAGCGGGCCGTGCGACAAAACGGGGCCAAGCTGATTGTGATTGACCCCCGCCAAATCGAACTGACCGACTTTGCCACCCTCTGGCTACGACAGAAGCCGGGGACAGACGTGGCGGTCTTCCAAGCAATGGCGCATGTGATTGTGACCGAAAAGCTCTATGACGAGACCTACATCGGGACACAGACCGAAGGCTTTGAGGACTATATCGAGTCGTTGGAGCCGTGTACGCCTGAATGGGCCGAGGCGATTAGTGGGGTGCCTGCTGAGGACATCCGCCAAGCGGCGCGGCTCTATGCCGAAGCCAACCAAGCCGCCATCTATTGGGGCATGGGCATTAGCCAAAGTACACACGGCACCGATAACGCCCTATCGCTGGCTAATCTCGCCATGATGACGGGCAATCTAGGCAAGGCGGGCGCGGGCCTCAATCCCTTGCGCGGACAGAATAACGTGCAGGGCTGCTCGGATAGCGGGGGCCTGCCGAATGTCTACACCGCCTATCAAGCCGTCAACAATCCCGCCATCCAAGCCAAGTTTGAGCAGGCATGGCACACCAACCTCTCGCCTGACCCCGGTTTGACGGTGACGGAGATGGTCGATGGGGCCTTAACGGGGCGCATTAAGGCGATGATTGTGATGGGCGAAAATCCCATGATGAGCGAGCCGAACCTTGCCCACGCCCAACATGCCATTGAAGCGCTGGACTTTATGGTGTGCATTGACATTTTTATGAACGAGACCAGCGAGTATGCTGATGTGATTTTGCCCTCAGCGAGTTTTGCCGAGAAAGCAGGCACCTTTACCAATAGCGACCGACGCATTCAGCGCATTCGGCCTGCCTTGCCACCCGTTGGCGAGTCACGGCCTGATTGGGAGATTGTGTGCGAGTTGGCGCGGCGTATGGAGGCTATACTCGGTGTGCCAGAGAGCGCGGGCTTTGATTATGCCGACGCGGAGGCCATCTGGGAAGAAATGCGGGCCGTTACGCCAGACTTCTATGGCATTACCTATGAACGGCTTGAGCGCGAGGGCGGTGTACATTGGCCCTGCCCCAGCCTTGACCACCCCGGCACCCCCTATCTCTTTGAGGAAGGGGTACCACGCGGGCGCGGCAAGTTCTGGCCTTTGGAATATGGCACCAACAGCGAATTGACCAATGAGGAGTATCCCTTCCATTTGACAACGGGACGGGTGCTGTTCCATTGGCATGGCGGCACCATGACACGGCGCTCTAAGCTCGATGAGGCATTCCCTGAGCCAATTTTGGAAATGCACCCCGACGATGCCCATGCTCTGCAATTGGTATCGGGCGATTGGGTTGAGGTGGAGTCACGGCGCGGGCAGGTGACCTGTCGGGTGATGGTCACGGGACGTTCACCGCAAGGCACGGTCTTCTTGCCCTTCCACTTTGTGGAGGCGGCGGCCAACCTCTTGACGCTCAACAAAATTGACCCACGTGCCAAGATACCCGATTTTAAGATGGCAGCGGTTAAACTTCGCAAAGCTGAGACCCCCCAACGCGATGGGCATGACATCCCCCTAGAGGAACGCGGGGCCATCAAGGAACCAACACGCTATGTCCACTAAGCTGACGGTGGCGATTTCAGCGGGCGGCAAGAGTTCGCGGATGGGTACCGACAAGGCCTTTGTTGAGATGGCGGGTAAGCCCCTTATCGCCCACATGTTGGAGCGTGTGGCGGACTTGGGGCAACAAGACACCGTGATTATCACCAACCGCCCAACAGATTATGCCCATCTGGGATTGCCGCTGTATGGAGATGTGATAGCGGAGAAAGGGGCGCTAGGGGGGATATACAGCGCCCTGCACCATAGCCAGACCGAGTACACGCTGGTGCTGGCCTGCGATATGCCCTTTGTGAACCCGCCCCTGCTCCAGCACATGATTGGGTTGTGTCAGGCTGACCCAACTTTGGATGTGGTGGTGCCGCGTGTACATGACTATCCTGAAGGGTTACACGCGGTCTATCATCAACGCTGCCTCGCACCCATTCGCAGCCGCTTAGAGGCCGATAAGCTCAAAGTCATTGGCTTCTATCCTGATGTGAAGGTGCGCTATCTCGAAGAACCAGAGTGGCGGCCATTCGACCCCCAAGGCTTGACCTTTTTTGACCTCGATACGCCGGAGGAATTGGAAATCGCACGGCGGATGCTAGGAGAACATAATGAATGAGTTAGACGCGATTTTGGCACCGTACCAAGGCCGCCAACGCGATGCCCTGTTGCCCGTGTTGTGGGATGTGCAGACGGCCTACGGGTATATCAGCGCTGATGCTGTCCACGCTATCTCCCACACCTTACGGGTACCCGAATCAGACATTTACGGGGTAATTGGCTTCTATAGTCTCTTTCATGATGAGCCAGTGGGAGAGACCGTGATTAGAGTCTGCACTGACCTGTCGTGCGGGCTGGCGGGGGCTGATGATGTGCTGCATGAACTATTGGTCGAGATTGGTATTGGGCATGGCGAAACGAGCAGCGATGGGCGCTATACCATCGGACATACCACCTGTCTCGGTCTGTGTGAACATGCTCCTGCCGCACTGGTCAGTCGTCGGGGCGTTGGTGAGCATAGCGTGGCCTCGGCAACCTCACAACGCTTGCTGAATGGCACAGAACGCTATGGGGCGGTGGTGGGCGGTGATGCGCTCAATTTGCTCCAAGACCTCGACCAGCCTTTGCAGGATTATGCGGCCCTGCGGCAGGCGTTATTTGACCTCACACAGGAGCAAGTCATCGCTGAGGTCGAACAATCAGGTTTGATTGGGCGTGGCGGTGCGGCCTTCCCCACGGGCATGAAGTGGAAATTTACCCATGCGGTGGATAAATGGCCCAAGTATGTGGTCTGCAATGCTGATGAAAGCGAACCCGGCACTTTCAAAGACCGCGTGTTGATGGAACACCGCCCGCATCTCATCCTCGAAGGGATGGCGCTGTGTGGCTATGCAATTGGGGCCAGTAAAGGCTATCTGTTTGTGCGCGGGGAGTATCCCTTGGCGACCTCTGAGCATCTGGTGGAAGCCATCGCCGAAGCGGAGGCAGCGGGTTTGCTTGGTGATAACATTATGGGTAGCGATTTCTCGTTCCGTGTCGAGATTCGGCGCGGAGCGGGTGCTTATATCTGCGGAGAGGAGACGGCCCTTTTTGAAGCGATTGAGGGTAAACGCGGCTTCCCGCGTATCAAACCGCCCTATCCCACCACACACGGCCTCTTTCAGCAGCCGACGGTGGTCAATAATGTTGAGACTCTCAGCGCGGTGGTGGGCATAGTCGAACATGGCGCAGCATGGTTTAAGCAATGGGGTACCGAGAAAAGCGCAGGCACTAAACTCATCTCGATTAGCGGGCATGTGGGGCGTCCGGGCGTGTATGAGATTAACCCCGGCATGACCTTGCGCGAACTCATCGAAGACCACTGTGGGGGTTTTGTGGGTGAGTTGCAGGCGGTCTTGATGGGCGGGGCTGCGGGCACCTTCCTAACACCCGATGAGATTGATGTGCGTCTGACCTTTGAGGATTTACGAGCAGCAGGCAGCACCCTTGGCTCTGGGGCGATTATGGTCTTTAACACCTCCGTTGATATGCGCGATGTGCTAGGGCGGCTCGGCAAATTCTTCCAACATGAAAGCTGTGGCAAATGCTTCCCCTGTCAACTGGGTACCCAGCGCCAAATGGAGATTTTAGTCCGTGAGCCGCTGGCGGGTGACCGTGAGCGCTTGGTGGATATTGGCCTGACAATGACCGAAGCCTCATTGTGTGGCTTGGGGCAGACGGCGGCCTCGGCGGTATTGAGTGCCATTCAGCGCTGGCCGGAGTTGTTCTAAGATGCGTCTAGCGATTTTCTCGGACATACATGGTAATCCGATTGCACTGCGGGCCGTCTTGGAAGATATTGAGGCGGCGGGGGGTGTCGATGGCTATTGGGCGTTGGGCGATTTCTCCGCGATTGGCTACGACCCCGCCACTATCTTTGATGTGCTGACCAATCTGCCCAATCGGGTGATGATTAAAGGCAACACCGACCGCTATCTGCTGACGGGTGAGCGCCCACGACCCGCGATTGAGGCGGTTGTTAATGACCCCAGCTTGATGCCCATTATCTTGGAAATCAACACCAACTTTGGGTGGACAGTGGGTTACTTGGCAGCGTGTGGCTGGTTGGGCTGGATGGATAAGCTACCCACCGAGGCACGCTTGACTTTACCAGATGGCACCCGCCTTTTAGGGGTACACGCCTCCCCCAAGAATGACGAACTCGGCTTTGACCCTGAATTGACGGATGATGAATGCCGTGAGTTGTTGGGCGATTGCCAAGCGGATGTGGTGGTGTGCGGGCATACCCATCAGGCCCTAGAGCGTCGGGTGGACGGGGTGCATATTGTCAATGTGGGCAATGTGAGCAACCCGATTACCGCCGATAAACGCGCCAGCTACGTGATTCTAGAGGCGGATGAGGCGGGCTATCGCATTGAGCCGCGCCAAGTGGACTATGATAGTGACATTGTGATGCAGACGATTCGGGCGGTGCGCCATCCCGCAGCGGCCTATCTCTGCTCCTTTTATGAGAAAGACAAAACCTCATGACCAAAACTGTGACCCTGACCATTGATGGCGACAGCATCACCGTCCCCGAAGGCACCACGATATTGGAGGCAGCCCGTCAATTGGATAAAGATGTTCCGGTGATTTGCTACCATGACGCCACGACTGCCAACGGCTTATGTCGGGTATGTGTGGTGGATGTCAACAACGGGCGCGTGCTACAACCGGCTTGTGTAGCGGCCTGCACCGACAAAGCAACGGTTGAGACCCGCAATGAACGGGTGGAGCGCAGCCGTCGCACCATTTTGGAGATGCTCAACTCAGCCGTTGACTTAGCCGAGGCACCTGAAATCCAAGACCTTATGGACGACTACAGCGTTGACCGTGAGCGCTTCCCCGATGCCAAACGGCGTGAACATGATCTGAAAGACGATAACCCCTTTTATGTACGAGATTATAGCCAGTGCGTGCTGTGTTGGCGCTGTGTGCAGGTCTGCGCCGAGGATGCTCAGTATACCTTTGCACTCACCCTAGATGGACGCGGCTTTGAGACCCATGTCTCGACAGCCTTTGACATCGCGCTGACCGATTCACCGTGTGTGTTTTGCGGGCAGTGCATTGGGGTCTGTCCGACAGGGGCGCTCAAGCCCAAGGTGGAGTTTGGCATCCAACAAGGCTGGAGTATGGAGGACATTCAACGCAGCACCCGCCGTCCGCGCCGTAAGAACATCACCATTGAGGATTAACATGGAAAGCCAAGCGGGTGCCATCCCTTATCAGTATTGGGTCATTGAGCAGGGCAACGCGACTTTAACCGAGGGGGGGGTCATTGAAGAAACCCTCCTCAGCCTCTATGTCAACGGGCAAGAACTAGCGACCTTGATGTGCAGTCCGGTTGACCAAGAGGCACTGGCCTTGGGTTTCCTTTATAACGAGGGCGTGATTGATAGCCCGAATGAGGTGGGGGTCATCCGCGCCAATACACCCCGCACCACCGTAGATGTACTGCTGACCCGTGCTGAGTTTGACCCGCCGCGCCGCATGGTGCTAACGTCGGGTTGTGGCGGCGGCATTACCTTGCAGCACCTGAGCGAGCATTATCCACCTTTGCATAGTACCCTCACAATTGACCCCCAAGTCATCATTGACCGCATGGGTGATTTGCAGGGGGAGGCCCATCTCTATAACGCGGTGCGCGGGGTGCATACCTCGATTCTGGCGACCCCAGAGGCGGTGCTCGTCGGGGCGGAGGATGTAGGCCGTCACAACACTATTGATAAAATCGCGGGCAAGGCGCTGCAAGGGGGTATCGACACCCGTGACCGCATCATGCTCAGTAGCGGGCGGATTAGCTCGGAGATGATGGGTAAGGCACGGCGGATGGGAGTGCCGATTGTCGCCAGCCGCACCGCCCCCACCAGCATCTCGGTCAATCTGGCACAGGCGTGGAATATCTGCGTGATTGGCTACGTGCGGCGCGGGGGCATGCGGGTGTATACCCATCCAGAGCGCGTGGGGTTAGGATGAGCCGCGAGTTTTTCAACGTCCAGCCTGTACAAGCCGCCCTCGATACCCTCTTTACCCATTGGCAACCGACGCCCGCCCATGAGACCATCCCAACCCGCCACACCCTCGGACGCATCACAGCCCAGCCGATTCACGCTCCGCATGATTTACCGACGTTTGCCCGTAGTGCCATGGATGGCTATGCAGTGCGGGCGGCGGATACCTATGGGGCTTCGCAGACCTTGCCCGCCTATCTGACCTGCGTGGGGACAGTGCGAATGGGACAGGTGCCATCGTTTGAGATAGGGCAAGGACAAGCGGCTGAAATCCACACCGGTGGGATGCTGCCCAAGGGGGCCGATGCGGTGGTGATGATTGAGCGCACCCAACCCCTTGGCGATGCGAAAATCGAGGTGCTGGCGGCGGTGGCGCGGGGCGAGCATGTGATACAGGTCGGGGAAGATGTCGGCATGGGAGAGGCTATCTTACCCGCCGGACATCGGCTCCGCCCACAAGATATTGGCGGGTTACTGGCGGTGGGCATCACGTCGATTGAGGTTGCCAAACGGCCTGTCGTCGGGATTTTGAGCGGGGGCGATGAGTTGGTGCCGCCCGAAGAAGACCCTCAACTGGGCCAGATTCGGGACATCAACGCCTATACCTTGGCGGCCTTGGTTGAACAGCATGGGGGAACGCCACAGGTACTTGGCATTGTGCGGGATACGCTGGACGAGTACCGCACCCGCGCCCAACAGGGTTTCAGGGAAGCCGATATACTGGTGATGACGGCGGGCAGTTCGGTCTCGACACGCGACTTGACCCAACAGGTAATTGATGAATTGGGAAGGCCGGGGGTCTTACAGCATGGATTGGCAGTCAAGCCGGGCAAGCCGACTATCTTGGCGGTGGGTGATGGCAAACCCGTGATTGGGCTACCGGGCAATCCAGTGTCGGCCTTGCTAGTGGCACATCAGGTGGTGGTGCCTTTGCTGCAACGGGCCATGGGGCAACAGCCACGCTTGGCTCCAACGGTGCAGGCGGTCTTGAGCGCTAATGTTGCCTCCGTGACGGGGCGCGAGGATACAATACCTGTGCGGCTTATCAGCACCGAGCAAGGGTTGAGGGCCGAGCCAGTATTTGGTAAGTCAAATCTGATTTTTACGCTGATGAAAGCCGATGGCTTGCTGCATGTTCCCTTGAATAGTGGCGGCCTAAAGGCGGGGGTAATGGTTGAGGTGGTGCTGTTTCAATGAGTGATCGCCATTTTTATTTGGAAGATATACCGCTTGAGGAGGCCACGGGGCGTTTGTGGGAAGCCTTACGCAAGATTGGCAAAGACCAGCCGTTAGCAGGAGAAGCTGTACCACTTGCCGCTGCATTAGGGCGTGTAACCGCCGAGGGACACTTTGCCCAGCGCTCATCACCCCACTATCATGCAGCAGCGATGGATGGCTACGCGGTGCGGTCGGCAGATACGAATGAGGCCACTGAGACCCGCCCCCTACAATTGCGGCTCCAGAGCCAAGCCTATCCAGTCAACACGGGCGACCCCTTGCCCCCTACTACCGATGCCGTGATTATGATTGAGGATGTGCAGCACCCTGATAGCGAAACCATCGAGATTCGGGCAGCCATCACTCCCCGCCAGCATGTGCGCTTGATGGGCGAGGATATGGTCACGACGGAGTTGGTGTTGCCAAGTAACCATGTGCTGCGTCCAGTAGATTTGGGAGCCTTGGCGGGGTGTGGCTATGCGGTGGCGACGGTGCGCCGTCGTCCGCGTGTCATCATTATCCCGACGGGCAATGAGTTGGTGCTGCCTGACCAAGCGCCTGAAGCGGGGCAGATTACTGAATACAACAGCCTTGTGCTGGGGGCGCAAATTCAGCAGGCGGGCGGGGTGGCACGGGTCATGGATATTGTGGCAGATGATTTGGCCCAACTGCGGATAGCGATTGAAGCCGCACTTGAAGGGGTACCCGATTTGATTTTGGTGCTGTCGGGTTCATCGGCTGGGAGCCGTGACTTTACCGCTAACGCCATTCAGGAGATGGGCAGGCTACTGGTACATGGGGTGGCGGTGCGGCCCGGTCATCCGGTGATTATGGGCATGGTGCAAACTATACCGATTATAGGTGTGCCGGGCTATCCGGTCAGCGCAGCACTGACGGGTGAACTATTGATTGAACCCTTACTCGCACGGTGGTTAGGGTTATCGGCTGACTACGCGACAAAACCGCGTACCCAAGCCATTATGACGCGCAAGCTGACCTCACCGATTGGGGATGATGATTTTGTGCGGGTGACATTGGCACAGGTGGGGGAACGACTCTTGGCGGCTCCACTCAATCGTGGGGCAGGGATTATCACGTCGCTGGTGAGGGCCGATGGCTTGGCGCATATCCCGCGTTTTAGTGAGGGCGTGGATATGGGGCAAGTGGTGGAGGTTCAACTCTATCACCCCTTGGCACTCATTCAGCAAACGATATTGGCAATGGGTAGCCATGACCCGATGCTTGACCTGTTGGGGCAGTTTATCGCCAACACCTATCCAACTCGCCGCTTGACCTCAGCCAATGTGGGGTCGATGGGGGGATTGGTGGCATTACGACGGCATGAGGCCCATCTTGCGGGGATTCATCTGCTCGACCCCAACACGGGTACCTATAACCTGCCCTATATTCGGCAACATCTCAAAGATGAGACGGTGACGGTGGTAACCTTTGCCCATCGGGAGCAAGGGCTGATGGTGACAGCGGGTAATCCATTGGGCGTGCGGAGTTGGGATGACCTGCCACGCTGTCGCTATGTGAATCGCCAACGGGGAGCTGGCACACGTCTGTTGCTGGATTATGAATTAGAGCAGCATGGCATTGACTCCAACAGTATTCAAGGCTATGAACATGAGGAATATACCCATTTGGCGGTGGCGGCGGCAGTGGCTTCGGGGGTAGCCGATGTGGGGCTAGGGGTAAGGAGCGCGGCCCTTGCGATGAGGCTGGATTTTATCAGCGTGGGGTGGGAACGCTATGATTTGGTGATTCCCGAACCTCACTTGGCGCATGTAGAGCCACTCTTAGCAGTGCTACGGAACGCAACCTTTCAGCAGACACTCGCGGCGCAACCGGGTTATGATACCCGCGAAACGGGACAATTCATTGCGGTAACGTGATATACGGGTCACGCTCCAAAATGGCCTCATAAACATCGGCAGGGTCAGTATCGGGGTCGTCATCATTGGCATAACGCTCGGCTAATAAGTACCAAGGGGCATAAGCGTCAGGGCCTTCACCGGGGAGATGCAGTTGAGGCAAGTAATCCACCCAATCTTGGTGACCATAGGCGACTTGGGCATATTCCCGAAAGACGACGTGTGGCGTAACGGCCTGCGCGAGGTAGTCATCAACGAGAGATTGATTCGGCGCTGATTTCTTGAGTTCAAGTTGCGCCAAGACCCAATAGCCAGAAACACCCTCAAAAGGACTCAGGAAGATGGCGACTTGGGCATCGCGTTGAGCGGCTTCATCATCGCCAAGCGCAAGGTAAGCCTTGGCACGCTCGGCGTAAACTTCACCCGGTTCAGCTATACGTGGGTCGAGCGCAATGGCTTGGTCAAAGTCAGTTACCGCGCCTGTGTAGTCACCAATTAGCAGTGCGTAGCGCCCTAAAATAAAATAATCCAACCATGAATTGCGGTCGATTTGAGGCGCGACAGCCTCAGCCTCTGGTAACCAGCCTTGATAAACCGCCAAGAGTAGTTGCATCTCAGGTGTGTCGGCATTGGTATAAGCAGCACGAAGACTCTCTTGGCGAAGCGGTGTTTGTTGCCAAAAAGGTGATTGAGATAAGGGGGGATACCCCCACAAAGCCTCTTGATAAATAGCACGGGCATCTTCAGTAGCACCCGCCTGCTCATAGGTTTGCCCAAGCGCGAGCTTTAATTGCCAGCGTGTGGGATTAACCACTATCGCACGCTTGAGACGTTCTATCGCTTGGTCATAGTCTCCATGCTGACTATAGAGGGCAGCAAGGTTGGCTAGGGCAGTGTCGTAGGTGGGGTTATCAGTCAAGACTTGCTCATGAGCTGCAATAGCTTGGTCAAGATAACGGTCTGGCTGGTCAGCCGCCAATAAACCCAATACATAGGCACGTTGGAGAGAATAAAGGTCAAGGGTTGGGTCGAGGTCTTCCGCACGATCTAATTGGGTCAAGGCCGCTTCGTAGTCGTCGTCAACAATAGCGGCAGTTGCCCGCAGCAACGCAATTCCAGCGCGGTCAACTTGGACCAACCATCCTCCATAGACCACAACTAGCAGCGTCACGGCATAGGGTAGCCCACGATAAACGGGTATAAGACGCAGGGAAATAGTTGGCGGGTGTACCTGCGCCACCACATAGGCCCCATAAACGCCCAAAATTAAGGCTACAGGCCATGTAAAAGCATCAACCATGCTATGGACACTGAAACCAACAAGGCCCGCGAATATGGCCTCAAGACGAATTTGCTGGGCAGGTGTAGCAGCAGTTTGCCATGCTTGCCACCAAACCCGTGTAAAGGTCATGCCGAGCGCCATCAATAGCAATAGGCCCAATATGCCTATTTCGGCCAAAGTGTTGAGATAAATATTATGGGCAGCGGTCATGCGGTCTTGGATAAAGGTTGTATCACGATATTGGCGGTATTCAAGGCCAAAACGATAGACACCAACTCCAGTGAGAGGGTCTTTTTCGGCCATTTTGACGGCACTTTGCCACAAATCAACACGGCGCTGGTCACTGAAGGAGTCAGAACGGAAGGCATAACCAAACAGCCCACCTGCAATCAATATAACGCCTGCTGCCATCAGCGAAAAAGCGATGCGTTGGGGGAGTAAATGCCAGCGAATCAACTGGAAGGCGACCACAATACCTGTCACAGCCACCGCTGCACCCCAAGCCCCGCGTGCGCCAGACATCAATAGTAGCCAAAAGACACCAACAGCGAGGAGGCCCAAACCAATACGGTAATCGCCTTGATGAACAGTACGTGCCCAAGCCACCAACACTGGCAACGTGAGTAAGGTATAAGCACCTAACTGGTTGGAGCCGTTCATCAGAAGTTGGAGTTTGTAAAAGATAGGCGGTATGGGGTCATTCAAGCCCATAATAGCGGCCCAACTTTGACCTGTGGGGCTTAAACCGATGCCGAAGTACCACGAAACATACTCAAAGGCTCCCAGCACCACTGCCACCCCCGCCACCAGAAACAAAGCTTCCATAAGCCAGCGCTGGCGTCCTTGACGCATCAGGTCAACCCAAAGATAAAACCAGACACATTGAATGACAAAAAACCAGCTATATTCCAGACTCACGCGGCTATTTTGGGAGAAAACGGTACTGACGCCCAGCAATAACACGTAAGCGGCAAGTACCCAATCCAGCGGGGTATAGGGCCAATGTTGCTTTTTACGTAACATGTCTACCAGCCAAACTGCCGTTAAACCCGTTGCAACAAGATGCAACACCAGAGAGAATACGGCGTTGGTGGTAGACATGACGGTACCGCCAATAAAGAAATAATAGAGGATTACAACAATAACCAACGCACGTTTCATTGGACGACTCCAGCAAAAAATTCTCGATAAGCTTGGCAGGTATGGTCAAGGGAAAAACGGGCAGCCGTGGCGAGTCCATTGGCCCGTAAGCGTGCAACTAAGTCGGGGTCGGCAAGTAACCGCTCAATAGCGGATTGAATGGCAGGGGCGTCATCAACAGGAACAATAATGCTATTCTCTTCGGTAGCATATTGGCGGACACCCCCGCAATCAGTGGTAATCACCGCTGCACCGCAGGCCATCGCTTCGAGGGGAGGCAGACCAAAGCCCTCTAGGGTTGATGTGAAGACAAACAGCGTGCAAGCACGATAGAACACCCCAACTGATGCGGGGTCGGTGGGCTGAATATGCTTCACGCCGTCGGGAGCCAAAACTGACGCATCCGACAACACATGAATAGGCACCTGCCCTAGCAGTGGCTGAATAGCCTCTAGGAAAATAGGGAAGCCCTTAGTAGGGCCAAGGCGACCTACTGCGCCGATTACAGTAGCAGATGCTGGTTGATTATCGGCATAAAAGATGGATGTATCAATGCCATTGGGGAGAACCATGATGGATTGGCGACCGATTTGGTCTTTAATCCAAGAGGAGACAGCTACTTGGCGGAAAGGGAGCCAGTAGGTGGAACAGGCAAACAGATAGAGCATCCTCTTTATTAAACGTGGGGCTGACTTGGTTTGAACTTGCGATAATGGTTCATAGTGCTGGATAAAATAGACAAGGTGGCTGCGCCATCCCCGTAGGAGGTTGGCAAAAAAAATAGGATAGGGCGTCAGGTAGTAGGTTGCCATACAGACATCTGCACCCTGTGTCGCGTTGAAGGCCAACCACAATAAATAGCGAAACATCTGCCAACGTCCGCTTATTGGAACAACCTTGAGGACTATCCGTTTGTCTAGTGGAAAGGAGGCTGTGGCCTTGTAACTAGGTACCACTATCTCAACATCCCAACCATTCGCAACAAGGCAATTGGCGACTTGTGTAATGACGCGTGTACCGCCCGATGCATCGAAGCCAACAAGGGGAATGCTAAGGCTAGGCATTGAGCAATCCTAGATATCGGGCGGCGATGCGGTCGATTTGAAAAGGGGCGAGCCAGACGGCACGAGTTGAGATGTCGAACACGGGAGCCGTATTCCGAATGAATGCTATCGTTTTGGCTATTTGTTCAGGGCTGGGATGCCCATTGGAGCCATCGACCAAATTCAAGGTGAGGGGATAAGTTTTGAAAAAGGCGACAGAACTATCATCGGGAATTTGAGAGATATTCAAGATAGGCTTGCCATAGCTGATATATTCCACTACCTTGCTCGGCAATTGATAGAGAGCATTATTGCCAATATTGACCAAAATGTGGCTTTCCAGCATGGCTTGTTGGGCGCGGGTTCGGTCAACGACTCCATGTAGAAACACCTTTTTCCCTAAGAGATGAGTATAGGGTTCAAATGATTCGACGGACGCCGCATGAAACCCCCAAAAGTGCAACTCAAGGTCAAGGTAATACTCAAGTAGGGTCACAAAAAGTCGCAATAGAAAGTCAGGACGACGAATATCACGGTACAGGCTCCCCACAAACACAAGACGGATGGGAGATGGAGGAAGTGGCGGAAGTTCGGTTATAGGCAAGGTGAGTAACGGAGGAATGACGCAGAGCTTGGCTTGGCTTTCTGGAAATAGCTCACTATACCGCTGGGCAGTGGATGAGGTGGTAACTGATATTGCCGAGGCCTGCCGAAAAATCCGACGCTCAACGGCAAGATTCAATCGTCGATACAGCCGTATGTTATTGGGATACTCGGTCTCGGCAAAGCTAAACGGATCACCAATATCAACAAGCCATTGTTTTTTATCACGCAGATGATAAGCCACCAGATGAGCCGTAAAGTATACCGATACGCTGATAACCGCATCGTATGGCTGGCGTTTTAGGAGTTGGGCGGCTTTACGTCTAGCAGGGAAATACCATAAACATACCCTATCAGGCCAAAATATGTTCTTCCAAATACGACGATTAATCCATTTAAAGACGCTCGTAACAACAACCTTCAGTTGTTGTAATGGGTGTTGTGGGGCTGGAGTAGTAGGGGTGGTATCCGTTGGAGCCAAATCGTAATCGCGCCGCCCTAGCCGTGCTAATATGCGATCGGTCCACCCACCACCGACACGATACACATGGACACCATTCAGCACTTCGTCTTGGCTCAAATCCCTTTTGGCAGCAGATATGACCTCCACTTCGTGACCCCGTGCAGCCCAATACTCAGCTAAAGCCGTCCAGCGGAAAGCCCGTGGATTGAGCAAGGGAGCATAGGAATAGGTGATAATCAAAAGTTTCATGCGTGCTGCTGGAACCCATATTTCGTCGAAATCGGTAATGGGGCATAGATGGGCAATTGGCTTGCAGTACCCTTGGTACCATAGTCGTTAATGATGATGGCGTAGTCGGCAACGGTAACAACTCGATAAACAGGTTGCCCCTTAAACATAAACATACCCACAAAGCGCGTATCCGCAAAATGCAGACATTGTGCCGAAGGATCACCACGAAGTGTGAATAAACCCCATTCAAATCGGCTTGGCTCACCTGCCAAAACAGGGACAAAATGCGCTTTTGCCGAGCGGTACTCATTGCGACGATGGGGCAATGAGGTGTAGACATAAGTGCCGGAGTCGGTAATCCAATCTTGACCATCAATATTGAGTTCAAGAGACAGCTGGTCGTTATGGGCATGTCCACCGTTACCGTTCTGCCCAATTGAGCCGCAACGGATCGCTAAGTGTAGCCGCTGTGACCGAAAGAGATACACGCCAAAGTCAGAATAGGCCGCCAAGGTCAACCCGTTCAAGAGCGACTCGCCTTCAACCGGAATTACAAGCGGCGGGGCAGGGTCTAGGGTTGGAAGCGATGCCTCAGCCGATAAGATACGCACGGTTGCGGCCCTGTTGATAATCGTTGGCGTGGGAAGATAAGAGCCACGACACAGACCCCGTACCAAGACAGCCTCCTCTCCTTCACCGCCACCAAAGAGCGCTTCGATAGTCGCTATCAAATGCTGATGGTCAAGCATTTGCTCATCCCAGTAGATAGCACCAGCGAACAGTGCCGTGTAACCTTGCAAGTTTGTGTAGCGTGCGGTTGCCGAGGCCACCGTGAGTTGTTCATAGACAGGTGCGAGTTTGAACCAGCGACCGCTGTCGTTATCGCCAATTTGCGGGACAAAACCGTTGGGCTTGGTCAAGTCGCGGGTAAATTCAGCCATGCGTGCAATCCGATGTCCATACCAGTCGGGGAAATGAGTTGACATCGGAGCAGGTGCTAGTGGGGGTTGGACGCGGTGCAAGCGGTGGTCATAATGCTGAAGGGCCGCTTGTTTGTCATCGGATAGACCGAGTACAAGGGCGGTTGCATAGGCTACCATCTCTGCCGAAAGACGGTGATAACAAGTTGAAGCCTCGAAGTTCGCGCCGTCTTCGCTAAACTGGGTTTGAACTTGAGCGATGAGTTGCTGAATCGAGAACGCCAACCAGTTATCGACTTCAGGTGAGGTGGGCAGATAGACCGCAACAAACAGCAGCCCAACTACATCCGCCAGATAATGATTACCGCGCAGTTCGGTTGACCATTCAAGGTTATGGATGATGTGGTCACCATGCTGGTAGACACTACGACTCAATTCATGCTCAAAACTGGGCGCAAATTGGGCACCCGCCGCCCGAAACAAGTCATAGGTGATAAGCCAATTGGCGACCCGAATAGCAACATCCATTGAGGTACACCAGTTCACACCATAGCGTGGTGGGTTAGTGGCAATGAAGTCCAAAATCTGGTTTTGAAACTCGCGCAGGTAGACCTCAGCAGGGTGGAAATCAGCATGACCATGTTGGGCAAGCTGATAGGCATAGGCCAGTTGGGGGAGGTGTTGCATCCGCGCCAATTCCCACGGGACTTTTACATCGACCCCTAATTGGTGTCCGTAGCGGATTTTTCGATACCATGTGCGTTCTGACCAGCGGTAACCAGAGATAAAATCGAGGTGCCAGTCGATAGGCACATAATCTTCATCCACAAGCTGCCAAATGCGCTGGGCGGTGCGAAGATTCGAGCGATTGATACGCCCTACCAGCCAGCGCCCCTGAGTATCAGAATGAACTGCCTGCCCTATTGAATAGTGGTGTCCTTCGAGACCACGACAAACCATGCCATGCTTGACTTGTACCCACCCTGAACCGAGGAGGTCGAAATGGTGGTTAAGAGCTAAGTCGCTCAAGGCTTTGACTTGTTGCGGTGTGCCAATGCTGACCGCTGGGGTATAGGTATGCAGGGGCTGTTCGATAATGGGTGAGCTATAGGTAGGCATCGACCCGTCACGCCAGCGTCGCAAGGCGCTACGTAAGCGACGCACCACCAAACATGCCCCTTTATAGAGTGTGATATGAGGCGGCGTGCTTAGGACTTTGCGGATGACCCACATAGGCGCTCCAGTTTGTCCATAATTTTTTCGGTGTGGCGTTGCCATGTGTAATTAGCAATAACCTCTTGGCGGGCCGCCTCGCCTAGCCGAGTGCGTAAGGCAGCATCATCAATCAGTGCCTTTAGCCCTTCAACCAAGGCATCGGGGTCACCGGGAGTGACCAAGTATGCAGTTTGGTTATGCTGCAACACCTCACCTATTTGCTCCAAATTAGAGGCCACAATACCCTTGCCCATTGCCATATATTCAAATAGCTTGGTGGGTGACCCAAAGAATTTGGAGCCATCGGCATTCGGTACATGAGGAGAGGCCAGTATATCGCAGGCGGCTAGATAGCTGGGGCCATAATGTTGGGGTACAGTACCCACCACCGAACAAAATGGAGCGGTGCCATGTTCATCAATTTTGGCGCGTACCTCTGGCATTTTGATGCCATCACCAATCAGCAAGAGCCGCACTTGCCCACGATAAACGGGGTATTGCTTGAGCAACAGGCCAAAAGCATCCGCTAAGACCTCAGCACCATGCCAAGGGCCAAAGGTACCTATAAAGCCAATGACGATTTTGCCATCTAGGTCATATTGGCGGCGGATGGTCGTTCCGTCGATGGTAGGAGAATAGCGAGTTGGCTCGACCCCGTTGGGATTGACTAAAATCTTGTCAGGGGCAACCCCACGCGCTACTAGCTCTTCTTTGAGCGGTTGACTCACAACAACAATAAGGGTTGCTAGATTAAGGTTGAGGTCTTCGATTCGTTCGGCAAACTGAGAATAGCGGCCTTCATTGCCCCAATGTTTGCCAATCCAGACTTCAGAGCCGTTGTATTCCAGCACCAGCGGAACACCCCACTGGGTAGCCAGCTTGACCCCCACATAGTTGTAGAGGCTATACCGTTGATAGATAAAAGCAGCCGTTGAATTGCGCTCCTGAATATAAGCCGCTATCGTCGTGTTTGACGCGATAGCAGGAAGTTCAGGGAAGTCCCAGAAGCGCGGCGAAAGCGGTACTATGTGCTTCTCAATATCAGGTGCTACCGTATGGATATGGTCGGTGGTAAAGAAGATGGGATGACCGCCAAGGTTATTGAGTACCCCCGCAATATGCCCTAGAGAGCCACCAGCCTGCAAGTTAAAAACAAGGTCCGTATATAAATAGATGGGATTTTGGGTAAGATTATTATGGGCAAGAGAAATCTTGGTAGGCAAAATATTTAGTTCATTTTGTATTTGGCTCAATAATCGTAACCTTCTAGTTAAATCTGTAAGATAGCATTGACCATATTTGATAATGTCTCTAATGGTAATGATTTTTTGCTCCTGAGAACTAGAGATGATTACCTTTCCGCGACTTAATAACCGCAAATAGATGGTCGATAGAAAAGGGCGCGGGAGTACAGCAAAATCATACACACTTAATTCAACATATTGAAACCTGAGCAAGTACAAAAAAAACCTTCCACTTTTGAACCACTGCCGCAGTTCTGAGAAAGGTACAACTAGTGTGTCAGAAGAAAGCCCTGAGGATGCGGTGGTATTATGGGCCAGTATAAGCAATCGCAACGCGCCGTCTCCTTCGCATCAAGACAATATAAACCAAGCTGGTGAAAAACATCATGCCATAGGCTACCGATGAGGCTATGGCTGTTCCAGAAATGCCCCAACGCGGTGTAAGATACAAATTCGCCACAAAATTGACGAGTGAGGCTAGGGCTGGTGAAAACACGCTCACTATAGGCATACCAATCGAAGCGAAATAGTTGGTAAACATGGTATTAACCGACAAGAACCATAATCCGATTGACAGCCAATAAAAAGCTGGCACTGCTGGCAGAAACTCTTCACCGTAGAGTATGCGTACAGCGGGCTTGGCTAAGATACAGGCGATACCAAGCATCACCAATAAAATCACGCTTAAGACGAGTGTGATGCGGAAAGTTAGGGCTTCTTTTTCTTGGTTGCTGGTCATGGCGGATAAGCGTGGAAAGAGGATGGTGCCAACCGTAACTGGCAGCATATACATCATATCGCCCATCGTAACGGCCAGCGCATAGTAGCCTAATTGCTCGGCACCTAACATGTACTTGACCATCAACATATCGGAACGGAGAACAATGAAAGAAAATAAGGCGGCAAAGTAGGCCATTAAGCCGTAGCGAACATGGCTTCGAAATAGCGCAATGGACGCATGAGGCCATCCAGTCAAGTATCGTTTTAGACTCCATAACGTCCATAGCAGCGCGAACATCGATGTCATGAGATTAGTCACAAGCATGGACTCAACGGAAACGATGGACAGCACGATAAGGCCTAGAATAAGGCCTATACTGGCAAGTCTACTGGCGACTTGGATGACATTAAAGATACGAATGTTATAGACACCAATGAGGATATTTTGTAGCAAGAGCGCTGTCAAATCGATTGGAACCGTCACCAGCGGCAAGATAAGCATCAGGCCCGTAACAGGTGCCCACTGTGGCTTGATGCCAAAGACAATCGCAGTGAGCAGAGATGCCCCGCCACCGACGACAAAGCCCACCAGCATACTATTCCCGACTAGGACAGGCAACAAGGAACGGTCACGCGATACATAATAAACATTGGCTGCATGAAGGCCCATGTTGCTGAATTGATACAAAATCATCAAAAGAGCGATAGATGCAGCAAGAAAGCCACGATTCTCTGGTCCTAAGATGCGGGCCGTAATCACGGAGGTGATCAACCCAATCCCGATGAGCAAGACACGGGTAATGAACGTCTCTAGGATTTTCCGAATGAAATCGGACTCACGAACACGATTGACAAGCGCAAGTATCATTAGCGGCTCGGTTGCAACCCCCTACTGAATGTAGGTTTTCCACCAGAGTGCCAAATTAAACAAATACCACGTTAGTACACCCTGCCCCTGATCTAGCACCTGATTGACAGCCGCTTTATCCAAATAGTCGGTTTGATCACAAAAATCGTTGAGGTCGCGCCGCATCTGGTCACCGAGACGATCAAAAAACCATTCATGGACAGGTACCCCAAAGCCCTGTTTGCGACGGTCGATTAACTGGTCTGGAATTAAACCACGTACCGCCTTTTTGAGGACATATTTGGATACATGGTCAGTCGTCTTGGTCGCTTGGGGGATACTCATTGCCAGTTCAACGAATTGGTGGTCGAGGAAGGGTACCCGACATTCTAGACTGACGCCCATGCTCATTTTATCGACACGCATCAACAGCAGTTCAGGTAAACGGTAGTTGAGGTCAAGGTAAGACATCCACTGAAGGGGCGACTTTTCCCATGCTTTGTCCATAAAACGCTCATGAATGCGTCGTAGAGCCTCCCATGAGGTCAAGCCGCCGAGTTGTTGACGCATACGTGGAGAGAGCAGATGCTGCTTCTGGGTCTCAAAGAAAGCCTCCGCTCCCCCCCAGAAGATTGGTTGCCCGACTGAAGTGCGTCGCACCAGTTCATAAGTATAGGAAAAATCACGCCCAGTTTGCCGTGCGCCCCACATCGCCAAATGGCGCATCCCATTGGGAATGAAGGGGTTGCCGAATTGGGATTGACGCCGCAACATCGTCGCCCAGCTTTCATAGCCCCAGAATAGCTCGTCGGCCCCCTCCCCAACTTGAGAGACTGTAACACCATTATCGCGGGCCAACTTGGACACATAGTACACGGGGACACACACAGGATCAGCGATAGGCTCATCTTGCAAATGCACCATAAGGGGCAAGAAATTAATCAGATCATCGAGATTCAAGAGGCGTTCATGGTAATTGGCTCCAACCTTATCGGCCATTAAGCGGGCAAAGTGCAATTCATTTTGATAGCTTTGGTACTCCCCCTCATAGCCAATCGAAAAGGTCTTAACAGGGTGGCCTTCACCTTCAGAAAAAAGGGCTGTATTGGTACTAGAATCGATACCACCAGACAGGAAAACCCCTACAGGCACATCGCTGATTTTGCGGAGTTGAACGGCAGTGCGGAGTTCAGCAAGTAGGCGCTCAGTAATCTCCGCCTCGCTCGCTTTCGATAAATCGAGCGTATGATCCCACACATCCCAATAGCGCTCTTGATGTGTGGTGCCATCGGCATTGACCCGCAACCATGTAGCAGGCGGTAGCTTATAGATACCCTCAAATAAAGTTTGAGGGGCGGGTGTGGTCAGGAAAGAAAGGTAGTGATAGAGGGCCTCCTCGTGGACGGCTCGCTTGATGCCGGGCAATTGTAGGAGAGCTTTAATTTCTGAGGCAAAAGCCAAGCGTCCGTCTGAGAAGGTGTAATAGAGTGGTTTGACACCGATACGGTCACGGATGAGCCATAATTGCTGCTGGCGCACATCCCAAAGCGCAATAGCAAACATGCCTCGGAATCGGTGGATGCACTCAATACCCCATTCCTCAAATGCATGAAGAATCATTTCCGTGTCAGAATGGTCGGTCTTCCATTGATGCCGACCCGCTGCCTCTAGCTCGGCACGGATAGCAGCATGGTTGTAGATCTCGCCATTGAAGACAATCCAAAGCGTATCATCTTCATTAGACATAGGCTGGTTAGCTGTATCAGAGAGGTCAATGATGGAGAGACGCCGATGCCCCAACCCCACATAACAATCCGCCGAACACCACAAGCCGCCCCCATCAGGGCCACGATGTTGCATGGTGTCGCGCATCTTCACTAGTAGATTAGGGTCTATGGGTTGGTCTGTACCATAATGAAAAAGACCGACAATGCCACACATTTACAATTGCCTTTCAACCTCAAATGCGATTTGGGTAGCCTGTAGTTGTTGCCACAATGGAATAGGCCAATCACCGCCTTGCTGAATTGTATTCGCAAAAGCCTCTAGTTCTTGGCGATGCCCTTTCTCGGTGGATTTGGTTTGGAAGTCGGCATTAGGAACACCATAGGCACGCAATTGGCGATAATCCTCCATCACCAATGCCTTGCCCTCCGCATAAACTTCGAGATGTTCTTTGGGATAATCCCGCGACCCCAAGGCCGTATAGGTTAGAGTTGCGATAGAGCTATCCTCAAAGGTGATAACTGCCACAAAGTTATCACGGGCGCTATAGTATCCGCCACTGGGTGCAATACTATGGGCAGTAACCGCTTTGGTTTTGCGATTAACCAAGAAGGTGAACAGGTCATAGATATGACAGGCTTCACCTAGATTACGTCCACCACCTTCAGCACCATGTACCCAATGGTCAAGCGGAATATAACCTGCGTTCATACGGTAGTTGATAATGATGGGTTCGCGGCGGTCTTGGAGCAAATTCTGCAAGCGTTGGGCATAAGGTGAAAAACGTCGATTGAAGCCTGTAAGCAGAACAGGCGACGGGGTACTGGCTTGATAAAAGGCCTCTATCGCGTTCATTTCATCAAGAGTAAGGGCTAAGGGCTTTTCAACAAAAACATGCTTACCCGCTTGAAGCGCCTGCAAGGTTAAGCTTCCGTGCAGGTGATGGCGGGTTGAGATGAGGACGGCATCAACCTCACTATCGCTTAGGACTTGCTGGATATCGGTGGTAGCATATTGAGCGCTATGTTTCCGGACAACCTCGGCGGCATTATGTCCAGTTCGGCTCATTACAGCATGAATGGCATAGGAATCAGCAAGGGCGACCAAGTTCGGTAGATGAACCCCTTTGGCAAACTCACCCACCCCCACCAAGGCAAGGCGTACCTTATCCTGTGCTTTGGGGCTGGCTTTAGGATTGGACACCGTATGCTGTTGGGCACGGGCTGAGGCCGAGTCAGGATAAGACAAGAGAGCAATCAACGGTTTTTCGGGGTCATGCTGCAAAGCTTCATAGGCTGCGGTGGCGTCATCAACAGGGAAAATACGCCCAATGAGAGGTACAACCTGTAAATGACCCGTGCCGATTAAGCGCAGATACTCCGCCATATTGCGAGCTTCGGTCCAGCGTACATAGGCAATGGGGTATTCGAGGCCCTGCTCTTCATATTGTTTATCGTAGCGGCCCGGTCCATAGGAGGTTGAAATCAAGAAATCAAGCTCTTTTTGATAAATGTCGGCCCGCTTGAGGTCAAGGCCCACATCACCGACAAGAATGACACGCCCCTTGCGACGGCACATTTGAAAGGCGGTTGACATTACCTCACTGGAACTGGTAGCAGCCGTTACAATGACGCCATCGGCTCCGACACCATCGGTCAGGCGCTTGACTTCATCGAGGGCGTTCTCAGTGGTCAGTGCCGCCTCCATGCCAAAACTGAGAGCGAGCTGTACACGCTTGGGGTCAAGGTCTAGGCCAAGGACACGACAGCCATTCAATCGCAACATTTGGGCTGTCAGTTGACCGAGAAAGCCCAAGCCAATAACCACTATGGCCTCGCCCAAGGTGGGGTTGGTGCGGCGGACACCTTGCATAGCGATAGCACCAAGGGCCACGGTGCTGGCAGCCGAAAAATCAACACTTGGTGGGATGGGAATGACAAGGTTGATCGGAACCCGAATTATCTCTGCGTGGTGGGCAAACTGGGCACCCGCACAGGCCACACGGTCACCAACATGGATGCCCGCAACATCTGCACCCACTGCGATAACGGTGCCTGCTGCCGAATAGCCGCTCGGTGTCCCTGTAGACATGGCACCTTGCACTACATCGCGGGTATAGCCCAACCCCTTATCGGCAACCATCCGAAAGGTCTTCATAATCTTGGTTGGGTCTTCGGCGACACGCTTCCATAAAGGCATCCCGCTGCTTTTGACTCCACTGAGTTCAGTGCCCGTTGATATGCAGGAATGACTAACTTGGACTAGAACCGTGCCAGCTTCAAGTTGTGGGGCAGGCAATTCCTCAATGACAGCCTGTCCCTGTTTGATAAACACTTGCTTCATGTTTTATGTACCTTCGATAAGATTAGTTCATAGGCTTCGGCAACCTTAACCGGGTCGAAGTGCGCTTCGGCATAGGCCCGTCCAGCGTAACGCAATTGTTGCTGAAGAGCATCATCGTTTAATATCTTCCGAATAGCCGCTATCAAGGCTTGAGCATCTCCCACTGGAACGACGACCCCTGCACCACTAGCCTCAATCATAGTAGCCCCTTCACCAGACATACTGGCTATGATAGGCGTACCACACGCCAGCGCTTCATATAGTTTAGCAGGGATTGTGCCTTGATACAGGGGATGGTCACGCATCGCCCAAAAGGTCAGGGTAGCCGTATTCCACACAGCGGGCATCTCAGCATGTTCGACCCACTCCAGCCAGCGTAGATGCTCAAGGCCACCTGCGTCAATCCGTTGGCGGACATAATCGGCTTGGCTGCCTTGCCCAACCAATAGCACAGTTGCCTCGTCTTTGAGGTAGCGGGTAACCTCCAACATCATCTCAAAATCATATTGAGTGGCGAAGGTACCGATGAAAGCCACAATTTTATCAGCATTGAGGCCATGTTGCGCTCGGAAGGCGGTAGTATCGACATCAGGGTGAAAACGGGTTAGGTCAACGCCGTTGTAAATTACAGATAGCTTGTCGGTAGGGCCGATATGCCCTTCAATAGCCCGCGCCCATGCCGGACTCATAGCGACGATGCCAGCAGCCCCACGATACATCGAATCGACCAGCCAACGCGCCAAGCGATAAACGCGGCTTTGCTCAGTGACGGCTCCCACCGATAGCAGATGGTCAGGCCATAAGTCCGAGACATTCAGCACATAAGGGCGACGTTTGAGACGGGCAAGGAATACTCCCGCGATAGCCGTAAAGACAGGCTGGCCTTCAATGAGTAGAACATCAGGTCTAGGGATAAATAACCCGCGTAGTATGGCCGTGAGCATAAACGAGAGTTGACTGAGAAACTTACGACTGATGCGATGGCTAGGGGTGGCCCAGAGCGATGTCTGAATGACACGCAGCCCCTTGCGATTTTCGACAACCGTCCAGCGGCGGCGATAGCCTTGGTGAATGCGGCCTTGGGGATAATGGGGCAAGCTGGTGAGGATGGTGAGTTGATGACCGCGTTCTTGGAGCAGATAGGCGAGGCGGGTCAAACGGACGGCGGCAGCACCCGAATCAGGTTCAAAATAATTCGTAACCAATAAAATCCGCATGGTACCCCCTCATAGGCTCGTGCTAGGATAACCTAAACAACCCAGAACGTCTAGAAATGACCCTTTTTGAACCCCAAACAACGCTTGTTAATCTATGTCATCGTCTGTAGAATAGGCGTGTTGTGTTTTAACATCATCTGGAGTTTACCATGCAACGCGCCGATGGTTTAATTGTGCGCCCCATTACGCCTAAAGACAAAGCTAGTTTGAGCAAGTTTTATGTCGATACCTTCTCCGAGGCTTATGGTGAAGATGAAGCCTCAATTGGCCCTTGGGCCGATGACCTCTTGGCAGACAACCACCCCACTGTTCACGATGCGGATGTGTTTGTGGTGGTTGACCCTGCTCAAGATGAGCAACTTGTATCTGCGACCATGCTGATTCCGCAAGTATGGCGCTATGAGGATATCGAGATTCCGGTGGGACGGCCTGAGTTGGTAGCAACCCACAAGGATTATCGCAATCGGGGGTTGGTGCGGGAATTATTTGATGCCGTGCATGAACGGAGCGCAGCGCTTGGGCATACCCTCCAAGTGATTACGGGCATCCCCTATTTTTATCGTCAATTCGGCTATGCGATGGCGGTAGAGCTAGGGTCTAGCTTCCAGATACCGCTTTATGCCGTGCCTGAGCGCGAAGGCGATCAAGAACCCGACTACACCGTACGGCGGGCAACTATGGACGACATCCCAACCTTGATGCGCTGGTATAACGAATTTGCCGCCAAGCATCTGTTGACGGTGGTGCGTGACCGTGCCATTTGGGAATACGAACTGACGGGCCGTTCCCCACAGACCGAGCGTACCCGCGCCTATTACGTGGTGGTGCGGAAAGATGGCACCGAGGTGGGTTATGTACTGCTGGGTGCAACGACCCAATTTGGGCGCTTGCTCTGCTTGGAATGGTATATCGGGGCTGAGGATTCGTATCTCCGTAGTTATGACGATACGCTACGAGGGATGAAAGCCGTGGCCCAAAACTTTGAAGGGGAAAAACCCAACTTTCTCCAGTTTGACAGCGCCCTGTACCATACCCTCAAGCCCTTCGTTGACCGCAAGCGCACATGGAACACGGCGGTTAACCCGACCACCTATACATGGTATCTGCGGGTGGCGGATTTGCCCGCGTTTATCCGCAGTATTGCGCCAGTGCTAGAACGGCGCTTGGAAGGGTCACTCGCCAATTGTTTCACGGGCGAGGTTGCTATCGATTTGTTCAGCCGACAAGGACTCTATATGCGCTTTGAGCGCGGGCGGCTGGCTGAAGTTGATGACCGACAACCTGCTGTTGGCAAAGATGATGCGGGATTCCCCTTCCATATGTTCTTGAACCTGATGTTTGGACACCGTTCCATTGACGAAATGGGGTATATCTTGCCGGATGTCTATGCAAATCGCAAAGCTCATGTATTATTAGGGTCATTATTCCCGACCAAAGCCTCGTGGTTAGCGCCGATTGATTAAGCACGCTAACCCGTGTTTAGGAGAGTATCGCGTATGCACCGTGTCGCTCTAGCCGCGTTGTTGGTGGCGACCCTCGCATGTAGCCTTGTTTCAGAAGCCACCATCAGCAGCGAAGACCGTTTAGTCTCTGACCAGCGTCCGGCGCTGCTGGTGGTAGCCCCCACCAATCAAAGCACCTATGCTGCTGGCTCACCTGTCATTTTCCACGCCATTGCCAAAGATAGCATTGGGGTTTCACGTGTCGAGTTCATCATTAGCCTCGCAGGGGGCGATGAGAAGTTGGTCTATGAAACCGATAATCCTGATGGCGAGCCATACGTCGAGGCCATTGTGGAGTGGGAGGCGACGGGCAATCAAGTCTATTTGGCATCAGCACGCGCTTATCGTCCCAGCGGCCTGCCAGAAGACCCCGCCGACGACATCGGCAGCAATGAGGTGCTGTTCTCATTTGGGGTGGTGCCGCCACCTGCGATTGACGAGCCAGTCATTGCCCAAACGCCGGAAGTCACCGACGAGACTCCTGCCCCCGTGCCCGATTTACCCGCCATTGAGGGGGTGATTCAAGGGGCGGCTGAGGTACCTGTGCGCCAAGGGCCAAGCACGGACTACCCCATCATTCAGAACTTAGCCGTTGCCTCATCGGTACAAGTTGTAGGGCGCAGCTTGGATAGTGTGTGGCTGGTGATACAACTCGACGGAGCCTACGGGTGGGTGTTTCGGGATGCTGTTCAATTTGAGGGCGCACTCGACGCGCTAACCCCCGTTGAGGCCCCCCCTATCAATCCATGAGGAACCAACCATGAGTCAATTGAAGTTCGCCCCTGAAGTTGCGGAGGCGCTCCATGAAGGCCGTCCAGTGGTGGCGCTGGAATCGACTGTTATCTCACATGGCTTGCCTTGGCCGGAGAATTTAGCGCTGGCGGCCAAGCTAGAGGGGTTGGTGCGTGAACACGGCGCGACCCCTGCCACAATTGCCATTATCGCGGGCCAGCCCAAAGTCGGCCTGAGCGCCAACGAATTGGAGCAACTGGCCGACGGCAAGACCCCTGTCATGAAAATTAGCCGACGTGATTTTGGGGTGGCGATAGCCCGGAAAGCCTATGGAGCCACCACCGTAGCCGCTACCATGATTATGGCGCACAAGGCGGGCATTGCCGTCTTTGCGACGGGTGGTATTGGCGGGGTGCATCTTGGTGCGGCGATGGATATTAGCGCCGACTTGCCCGAACTGAGCCAGACACCTGTGGCGGTGGTATGTGCGGGGGCCAAGTCGATACTGGACTTGCCGCGTACCCTCGAATGGCTAGAAACCTTTGGGGTACCCGTCATCGGCTACCGCACCAGCGAATTTCCCGCGTTTTATATCCCATCCAGTGGCCTCAAGTTGGAGGCGCGGGCTGATAGTCCAACCGAAGCTGCCGCCATGATTGATGCCCATTGGGGTTTTGGCTTGCAGAGTGGGGTGCTGGTCACGGTACCCGTGCCAACGGAATCCGCGATGGATGCTGATAAGGTACAACGTGACATCGCACAAGCGCTGCATGAAGCTGATACGCAAAAAATCAGCGGTAAAGAGACCACCCCCTTCTTGCTGGGGCGTTTGGTCGAAATTTCGGGTGGGGAGACCCTCCGCGCTAATCTGGCCTTGCTAGAGCAGAATGCAGTGGTGGCGGCTCAGATTGCGGTGGAATTAGCGAATCGCAAAACTGGCTGATGTGGCTTGGGTGTCGCCAATATAGAGCCGTAGCTCGTATTGACCGACATCCAGTCCATTCTCTTGCCCATAGAAAAAGTAAGTCGTGCCGCTGCTCTGATTGCCCCACAACAGGGCGCGGCCATCCAGAAATTCGCCATCCTTGAAAATAGCCCATGCCCACTGCACCCCAGTTTGTAAGCCATCAAATTCGATAAAGCAATAGACACGCGGCGCACCCCGTGAGAAGGTGGTGTTAGGCTCTAGAGGCTGCATGGCACTATCAACAGAGGTCGTGATAGTGGTGATGTTCAGCAAGCCTGTACCGGATGGGGTGACACGCGGTTGAAGCCCACTTTGGCTCAAGAAAAAGGTGGGGGTGGGTGATGGCGTCGGGGATGGGGTATAGGTCGCGGTTGCGGTCAGGGTAGCTGTGGGGGTCAAGCTAGGTGTTTGGGTGGGGGTATAGGTTCGCGTTGGCGTTGAGGTGGGCGTCTCGGTGAGGGTTTCCGTCGGTGTCAAGGTATCGGTAGGCGTTTGGGTAATGGTGGGTGTGATGCTTGGCTCTAAGGTCGGCGTTAAGGTCAGGGTCTGAGTCAAGGTCGGCGTCAGGGATGGGGTTTCGGTCGGCGTCTCGGTAGGGGTAGGCGATAGGGTTTCCGTTGGTGTGTGGGATGGAGTAGCGGTGGGGGCAGGCGTGACTGAAACCTCCACAAAAGCATCGGGCTCACCCGATGTACTATTTTCGTCGCGGATAAGGGTAAACACGATGGTTGCCACACATGAGGCAGCACTGAAGCTGAAAAAGAGCATGGCGAGGACAAAGACGCGGAACCCTTGTTGGCTGGCACGCCGTCGATTAAACCAAAAGCGACTGCCCCGACTGCGCCGAAACAACAGCATAGAGAGAATGAGGAAAAAAGCACCGATGGCAAATACGCCACCCGTAATCAAGGGTAAGCGGTCAGTCAGTTGGTCAAGCGTCATGCGCTAAAATTCGTCCTTGCCAAGCACGTCGTCTTTGCTATAATCTATAAAATGAAGTTGGGACGTTAGCTCAGTTGGCTAGAGCGCTTCGTTGACATCGAAGAGGTCAGGGGTTCGAGTCCCTTACGTCCCACACACAACCACCCACACGGTGGTTTTTTGTTTTTCAGGGTATGGACGCCTGCCCCATGACAAGCGCCCATACAGGTTCATCATCACTAAGGCGTCGGGGAAGCGACACTTGGGCAGACGGTAAATTCACGTGCCACCGTTGAGGATACCCACCCCTCAAACGGCTCATCTTCACCCTCTGGGTCATATTGAATAAGGTACCAAATAACGGGCGGCGTATCCAGCCCATAACGCACCTCGAAAACATCCGCCAAAGCATTACGGGGGAACAAGCCCACCGCGTCCGAGTTCAGAGTTGGCAAGCGCCGCACGTTGATATTGTTACCCGTCGCGTTGGCTATCACGCACAGCCGCTGGGGTTCCGTCGGTGAAGGCGTGGGCGTCAGGGTCAAGGTTGGGGTATGGGTCGGTGTGGGCGGGATGTTGGTCGCAGTCTGGGTCGCATAGGCATTCTGCGTGGCGATATAGTGCTGGGTTTGGGCCACAATGGTCTGGCTGGCTTGCTGGGTCAACACGACCGCCGTGCTGGTATTGTTGAAGTTCAAGGCATCTTGGGTAATGGTCAGGTTAAAGGCGTCTTGAGTGGCGGTCTGGTTGTCATAGCGCTGCTGGGCCGTTTGGGTGATACCCGCCACCTGCGTCGCGGTTAAGGCAGTAGATGTTGCTAGAGCATTAATGGTCGCGGTTTGCTCTTCAGGCGAGAGGGGCGTCGGCGTATAGGTAAATGTCGATGTCGGGGTATCGGTTGGCGTGTTGGTGGGTGTAGCGCTGGGTGTATCGGTGTAGGTGGCGGTAGGTGTCACCGTCGCAGTGGCAGTGGCGGTGGTGGTTGGGGTATCGGTAGGGTTAATGATGCTGTTGATGGCATTGCGATTGAGCAACACGACCACCCCCAGAATAACCAACACAACCACACCGATCATGCCATAGCGCATAATACGCCGTTGCTGAAGGCCCCGAATCTCGTTCTCAAGGCGTAGAATATCGCTACGTCGCCCCAAGATGCGGAAGGGGTCATCTTTGCAGATACCCAACCAACGTTGAGCGGTTTCGACATCGCGCTGGTCAATAGCGGCCTCGACGCGCTCCAAATGGCGTAACAGCAAATCACCCAAGAGAGTTTGATAGCGTTGGTCTTGGGCATGGAAGCGCAAACCCGTCAGCATTTGGCGGGCTTGGGCAATCTCGTTATCAAAATTTTGGGCGATGAGGGCAGCAGCGCGTTCCATCAACTGACGGCCCTCGTTCATCTCCGCGCTGAGTTGCTCGGCCTTGCGGAGACCGGATGAGGCAACGGCATCGGACGAATCAAGGTCAACAGCGGCGGCAAATAGCTCGGCAGCCTGTTGAGCCAAGCGGAATTTTTCTTCAACGGAAGAGACGGCATCGACGCGCTCTAAGGCCCCCTGCCCCTGATCGGTAAGTTGGTTTTTCACATCTTGGATGCGGGTGCTGGTCTCAGTTACGAGTTGATGCACCCGCGGGCTGTTGGGCAAGGCTTGGCGAATCCCCGCCAGCATATTCATTAGGCGGATGAGGTCACGAGAGCGCTCGGTCAATGAGCCGCTAATCATGCTCAAGCGGACGCTGGCTTGGTCATATTGGTCTTGGAATTTGCGGACTTGGTTGATGCGGTCTTCGGCTTCGGGATAGTTGGGCAAGACCCCTAACGCGCCTTGGTATTGCTTCAAGGCACCCGCCCAATCATCGGCGGCCAATAGGCGGTCACCATCGGCAAGAAGTTGGCGGGCTAAGGAGAGGTCTTGAATTTCCAACAGAGCCTGCTCGACATCTTTCCAGTTGCGGATGCCTGCCGACTCGGCAACGTCACGGGCTTCACGGTAGAGGCGCTCGGCCTCCTCATAATTGCCCGCCCTAACCAGCGAGTTGGCACGGTTATAGGCCACCCGCGCATCAAAAGGAATGCGGTGGTCGGGAACAATGCCGCGCATCAGGTTATCTTCGGACTTCTGCTGATACTCAGAAGCTTGGGCATTGTTGGGGTCTATCGCCAACACCCGCCCTGCAAGGTCAGCCGTCCGTGCATAATCGCCCGCATAATAGGTCGAGGCAACCTCAGCTAACATGGCCTCCACATTGGGGTCAGTAGGCGAGGCGGCGGGTTTGGATTCGGCTTTGGGCGCTTCAGTGGCCCTAGGCTTGCTGGCAGGGGCGGCAGGCTGTTGAGATTGGAGTTCAAGGCCATAGCGCTCGGTTAGACCTTGCACCTTCATGGCGTGCTGAGAACTGCGCTGGGCGGCTTGCAACAAGAGTTCATGCAACTCGGCGTTGTGTGGGTCGATGTCTAAGGCTTGGGCGAGGATGTCGATGGCCTCGTCGAAGTCGTGGTCATCGCCCGCAATCTCAATGCGGATACGAGCACGCCGTAGCAGGCCACGCACTTGGCTGGTATCGGGGCTGGTGCCGCTGCTCATACGGGCTAAGGAGGTGAGCAGTTCACGGGCTTCGGCCTCATAGATGGTGTTCTTGCTTTGGGTTAGCAGCCCGCGTGCCGTCGCCTCAAGCGGCCCTAGTTGGGCAGCGGTGGGCTTTTCGGGCAGGGCATTGATTTGGTCGCGTAAATCGTTTAGCGCCTCACGCAGGTCGCTCATAGGGGTCTCCTCATGGTATCACACGGGCATTGAGGTAATCGTTAATGTCCTTCAATAGCCGACGAATTTCGCTTTCCATATCCTCATTAATGCCTTCGAGGGTAGCGGCTTCTAACAAGGCCTCGCGGGCTTGGCGGGCAAGTTCGGCGCTATCCCGCAGGTTCTTTAGGCCAAGTTGCACATGCTCACGGGCTTGCAGCAGGGTTGGGTCGGTATGCTCAAAGCGGAACTCCCAGCCAAAATGGGTGGCAATCTTCTCGACTTGCTGCAAAAAGGCCGAGGCGTTGTGGAGGTCTTGACGCGCCCCCTGCTCTAAGAGGTCGGTAATCATCTGGCTGAGGGTTGGCTCACCCGAAAAATCAAGGTGGTTGATGTCAGCATAACGGGCATCGACATCCTGTTGACCCGCAGGCTGGGGACGTAAATCACCCCGTTGGGGGGAGCGTCCGGTAAAGATAGGGTACAGGATACCCACACAGAGATTATGTAAATCTTTGCGGCGGGTCTGCTCTAAAACCTGAGCGCCGTTGGGGTCAACCCATTTCGAGCTATTCCAATCAATAATGCGGAGCTTCTGACCATCCCAGTAGACATGCTCCAACTTGTGATCCATATAAAAGATGTTCAATTCGTGAGCATCAAACAACAGCTTGCCAAATTGCATGGCAAGATTGAGGGCTTCTTCAGTGGGCAGGCGGCGGTGCTGGTCGGGATGAGTAGGCTTCATTAAATAAAGTAGATTGTGGTGGCGCGGCAAATTTTCCAACGCAAGATAAGGCCGCCAGCCTTTGGCGTTATGGGTAAATAGGCCCTCTCGAAAGGCGTCCACGTTGGTGCCATAGGAGACAACCTCACCATCGGCGGGGTATTCGGCGCTAGTAGAGAGATAGCCACAATCATAAAAGCGAATGGCGGTGCTGCTACGGCTCAGGCGTTTGAGGAGGTCAGCCTCATGCACAAAGGCTTGGGCCTCCCAACGCGGTGCGTCATCGGGGTTGCAATGCTCAGGGCGCATGACCTTGAGGGCAATCTGTCGCCCGTCGCGGAGGTCAGCGGCATCTAAGACCCGCGCATAATGACCGAGGGCGTAGGTATCGATAAAATTTCCGATGGTATAGATATGCGTTAAAGCTGGCATAATCCCCTTTCTATTGAATGGGGCTAAATTCAAATTGCAGGTCAGAAACCACGACAAACACCCCCCCACCAGACGTATATAAGACCGGAACAAGGCGGGTGCCTGTGGTATAAAGCGCGTCGGATTGACCCAACAGGGAATTGTTGGCGAAAAGGGTCAGTTGACCATCCGCGGTGCGTTCCATGCGGATAGTGACGCGCAAATCTCCCCCCGGCACACTGGAGCGCTCTCGATAGGTACCGTTTTCATTGATGCCCCATGTTAGGGCGGTGGTACGCTCCAAACGGAATTCAGCCGCAGTACGCCGACCATTTTCATTTTCCAAGCCAAGACCAAAGAAGACGCCGGACGGGATGTCGGCCTCGTCATAAACGGTAAGCTGCATCTCAGCCTCGACCGCGAGGAGGCGTTGGGCAGCGTCGGTGGCGTATAGCGCTTCTAGGAAGCTAGGAGACATTTTAACAATAATGGGGGCATCGCCAGCCACCGATTTACTTGCGCCTAGCTGCCAAGGGCCACCCGCTCCCGGTACAAACCACGCTGGATTCCAGTCATATTGGTCGGGTTCCAGATTGCCGAGGCTCCGCAGTACATCCTGTGGAAATTCGCCAAAGGATGGTGCCACATCGGTGGGGCTGGGGGTAATCGTTGGGCTGGGTGGCGTGGTCGGTGTTGGGGATGGTGCATCCGTGGGGCGCGGGGTATCGGTCGGGCTGGGCTGGGGCGTATTGGTTGCTTGGGGTGTTTCGGTAGGTGTATCCGTCGCGGTGGGTGTTGGTGTATCCGAAGCGCGGGCCACGACGGTGCGCCCATTGTCACCTTCATCCTCATCACCACCACCGCCAAAGCCACCCGATAAGGCAAAGGCCAAGACGCCGATAATGACTACCCCAATTGCAACCAAGGTACCCCAAGGAATGGAGACACGTGGCTCCTCATAATAGAGGTCGGCGGGTGGGGTGCCATCGTCAAAAGTGGGTATGGCTTGGTCGGCGGGCAAGTCATCGATTGGCGCTGATGTTTCTTGGCGCGGTTGAGCCTTGGCACGGCTAGGCTTGACCCGTACCCGCACCACTTCCTCATCTTCGACAAGGGGGTCAGCTTCAATCGGCGCAGGGGGTGGCGGGGGTGGCTCATCCACGACTTCGGGTACTTGCACCAAGGTATCACGCCAGACTTGAAAGAGACGATACAAGGGGTGCTTGGCAATGAATAGGCCCGCAAAATGGGCTTGGAAAGCGATGAGTTTTTCGCCCTTGCTCATCTCTAAGTCAGTATGGGTTGCCAGCACATCCCGATAGGTGGAAAGCCATTGTCGCACTTGATGGCTATGGTCAGTGCCGATGGTACGCTCAGTGGTATCGGCAATGGTTCGCAGCACATCCTCAATATCAGGATTGGGGGTAGCGGGCGCGGGTACGGTTGCTGAATGGGCAATCTCCTCCAGTTTAAGGCGCGAGATCTGGAGGGTGGATACCGCCTCCCGCAAGGGCCGCAGCCATTCCTTGAGGTGCTTCAAATCAAGATGAGAGCGCTGTTCACCCGCCTCTAGTTGGCCGAGTACGGTATCAAAAGAATCGCGGGCGCTACGGAAGTCCCCATCTTCCCAACTGCGAATCGCCACATCCAATTGACGCATGGCACGTTGAATCTCGCCCATCCATTGGTCAGCAAGGGGTTGATTGAGCAAGGGCCGCACATTGGCAAGGTCGCGGGTGCTGTGGATGGCATTGAGGGCTGGCTCGACCTCCCGAATCAACTTGCGTCCGGTGAGGTGGGTGTCAAATTCAGCAAAGATAGGGTTCGAGCGCCCTTCGGGAAGGGTCTTGAGGGCCGCCTCGCGCCAAAACTCCGCCGCTTCATGGTTATCCTCTTGCACCGAGAGCATGCCGCGCAAGGTGAAATGCAGAAACAAAATTCGCACGCCAAGGGTGCTGCTTTGCTTCATATAATCAACCAAGCCGCGCCCCATCGTCTTGAGATAGGCATTCTCGGTGGGCATTTGCTCGGCAAAGTGGTTGCGCTCGCGGTCTTCGTCGGGCAGGAACAAGGCGACAATAGCCCGCTCGGTCTTGTCAGTCATCTCGTTGCTATTGGGGCCACCGTTCTTGAGCCAATCCGCGCAGAGTTGACCAAGGCGGTGCAAGCGCTCGGTAGCAGCCCGTTCATCATCGGTGCGGGCCAGACGGCTGGCGCGTTGGGCTTGCTCGGCGGCAGTGCTATGTTTGCCCTGATCCCAAACTTTGTAAGCATCGACCAAGGCTTGGGCCAATTCTTTGTTGGGGCTAAGGAGTTCGGTGTGGGCTGCTTGGGCGGACTTCTCAGCCAAACCTGTGGCCCATGCCGCGATATTGGCGTTGAAGGGTTCGATGGCCTTGGCGAGTTGGGCAAGCTGGTCTTTGGGACGCCGCCCGACGATGAAAGCGGCGAGAATACCCTGCCACAGATTGGCTGATTGGTGCAAGGCGTTGAGGGCTTGGTGCAGCTTGCGGTCTTGGATGTCCTCACCATAGGGGGTTAATAAGTTCAAGACGCGGTTGAACCAATCGCCCAAGCTGGCCCCGTCAGTATCGGGCTTGAAGGAGGCGAGAGCCTGTACCGCTAAATGGATTTCCTCAAAATAATCGTCCAAGTAGGCAAAATAAGGGTTCTGGGGGTCAATACGGCTGGCGAAGCGCAAAGCATCACCCGCCCGGGTCGAATCACCATAGACATAATCACTGACGACTTGCAGATAAGCCTGTAATGCGGTTAAGGCACGCTCGGCACGCTCCACAAGGGCAAGGTGGCGCTCGTTGGAAAGCTCAGATTGTAGGTTTTCCAATGTCTCCCCCACCGCATAATACTGGCGGCGTAAAGCGCTGAGGGTATCAGGCCGGGTCTGAAGGATGGCCTCAATAATATCAAGGGTACCCTGAGTAGAAGACTGTTCATGGGCAAGGCGTTGCAGCGGGGGGCGCATCAATAGCACACTCGGCAGCAAATCGGTGAGGCGCTCGGCTAAGAGAACGGCGTCGGGTTCATCGGCAGTCGCCAAAATCACGCCCGCCTGTTGAGCATCCCCGTGCAGCAATTCATCAAGAGCCGAGGATAAAGCGGCGGGGGGTGCGGTTTGTTGCTGGCTTTCGAGCATCTCAGCGGCGGCAATCACAAAGCGGATGACGGGTGCGGTCTGGTCATCAGCCTCGTTCAGCAGGTCGAGCATGGTCTCGATAGCGCGGCTCCAATTGCCGTTATCCAAATAGATACGGCCCGCATCAATGTGGGATTGCAGTTCAAGGCGATGGCGCTCGGCCTCAATCGCTTGTTGGAGACGATGGCTTTCAGGGAAGCCGGGGTCAAGTTCAATAGCCTCTTGAATGCGCTCCAACAAATCACCGAGTTCTTGATGGGTCTTGAAACTGGCTAGACCGCGCTGGACTTCGCTGAGGATGGTATTGCGGCGGTCTTCGAGGGGCTGGCGGATTTCGCGCAGCTTTTGGCGCAACTCCACAATATTGTTAAAACGCTTGCGGAGACTGGGCTGGGTCGCTTTGGTGATGACGGCTTGCAGGGCGGCAGAGATATGTACGGCGTCTTCGCCAAAGATGACGGCGTATTCACCGTCGGGGGTGGTCTCGCTATCGAGACGCTTGCCACCAGTCAGGATGTAAAAGAGCAATTCGCCCACTTGGAAGACATCGGTTTGGCGCGTGACGGTATGAGAACCGCCTTCATCCAGCAGCACGGCATTGCCCCAATCAATAATCTTGAGGCGGTACTGCTCCCTATTCCAAAAGAGGTGCTTGGCATCGACATCGTTATAAACAATCTGGTGGTCATGGGCGTGGGCGATGAGGTCAAGCAGCTTATCGACAATGACCAGCATCTCTAGCACAGGCACGCGCTCACCCTGTTGAGCCAATTGCAGCACCATATCGGCGACAATAACGCCTTCGGCGCGATCCATGACGATGTATTCATGGGTCTGCCCCCCCACGCGGAAGGTGCCGCCCCCGCGCATCTCGGTTAAGACTGGATGCCCAGTCAGACGTTCTAGCACCTTGCGCTCAATACGGATGCTGGCTTCTTGGGCGGCGCGGAGGGGCGGGGCATCTTGGGGAGCTGGACGCTTAATTACCACCGGACGGTCATTATCAAGCGTATCCCAACCGCGCAACGTTTCGCCGGAACGACCACGCGGATAGATATGGTCGTAGCGATAACGGTTATCAAAGGTTCCGATGCGCGTCATGTGTTGGTTGCACTCCCATCACTCTTGATTAAGGGTAAGTGTGCCTCACCCAATTGACCTCAACTATCCCTGCCTATTGTACGCATAGCGGTAGACTTTTTCCACTACTGGCACTATTGCTATATAATCGCAGCTATAGAGTAGGTAATTGCATAGGGCATTATATAGCATGGTTGGCAAACTCCATCGAGTTCCACTGAGGGACGTATGGCCGCATGAAGCGTATGATTTCACTCGGTGGCTTCAGGAGAATGTGGTTATTCTCAATGAAGTTACTGGCCTAAAGCTGTCTAATGCGAAACGAGAACAAGCCGCAGGCAGTTTCAGTGTTGATATTGTGGCCGAAGATTATTCCGGTGATTTGGTTGTCATTGAAAATCAATTGGGCAGAAGCAACCATGACCACCTCGGCAAGCTCCTAACTTACTTGGTATGGTTTAGGGCTAAAGTTGGTATTTGGATTGTGGCAGAACCCAGACCTGAACATATTGAGGTCATTAGTCAGTTAAATGAGACTTCAAGTGCTTCATTTTATCTAATTAAATTAGAAGCGGTACAAATTGATGACTCAGAACCCGCGCCACTCCTCACAACCATTGTGGGGCCGGAACGCCGAGAAAGCGGCAAGACAGCGAAAGAAATCGCCGAAAGCGACCATCGACAAGCTTTCTTGGATTTACTCCTAGAACTTGCCCGCCAAAGAACGGCATTACACGCCAATAGTACACCCCATAACAACTATATCAACACAGGGGCAGGCATATCAGGCATTGAGTTCAGATATTTGGTTCGCAGATTTGATGCTGATGTTGATCTTTACATTGACCATGATACTGGTGAAGGCAATCGCCAGCTTTTAGAGAAACTGCACGCATACCGAGAAACTATAGAAGAATCCTTTGGGGATGTATTAGAATGGGAAGTATCCGAAAGCAGCAGAGCCTGTCGCATTCGGAAACGTATCAAGGTGGGCGGTTATCGAAGCGCCCCTGAAGAATGGCCCACTATCCAAGATGCCCTGATTGACGCTATGATTAGGTTGGAGAAGGCACTCCGTCCGTACCTAAAAAAGTTGAACTAATTTAGATGAACGAAGAACAAATTCGCCGCCTCGTGCGGGAAGCCCTCAGCCATGAACTGCAAAGCCACAGTCGCCCGTTGGTGACTGAAGCGGATATTAACGCGGTGCCGGAAGGCGGGCATTTTCGCGTGCCTAAAGACGCGCTGATTACCCCCCTCGCCCGTCAAGCCGCTTTGATGCGACGGGTGACGCTGGTCGAGCATGATGCCGGGCCCTTGCCCGAAGCCGCGCCCGCCAATCCCCAAGCGCCGATAGTGGCCCTAGGGGCTGACCATGGGGGTTATGGCATGAAAGAGATGCTCAAGGCCTACCTCAAGGCCGAGGGCTACAGCGTGTTAGACCTTGGCACCCATAGCAAGGAAGCCGTTGACTATCCCGATTTTGCCCATGCGGTGGCGCTGGCCGTTAGCGAGGGGCGGGCGTGGGTCGGCATCCTTGTGGATGGGGCGGGTATTGGGAGTTCGATGGCCGCCAACAAAGTGCCGGGGATTCGGGCCGCTTTGTGCTATGATTTAGCTACTGCGGTCAATAGCCGTGAGCATAACAACGCCAACGTCTTAACGCTGGGCGCGGGGATGATTGGCGAGGCTCTGGCAAAGCAGATTGTCAAGACATGGTTAACGACGGACTTCGGTGGTGGACGCCATGCCCGCCGTGTCAACAAAATTATGCAAATTGAGCGCCGCTATCTGAAAGGAACACATGGCTCAACAGATTGATATTGAACGCTTGGTTGACCAAATCACTAAGCAGGTACTTGCCAGTTTAAACACCCCTACCCCTAACGCCGATGATTGCAGCGATGGGCGCTGTGTGGCGGATCGACCCGACCGCGTGCGGCGGATGGTCGAGGCTGGGGCGACCCGTTTTTCGTCGCGCTTAGGAGCTATTCCGGCTGATACGGGCATCGCGGGCATGATTGACCACACGATGCTTAAACCCGACGCCACCAGCGAAGAAATCACCAGCCTGTGCCATGAGGCGCTGACCTATCATTTTGCCTCCGTGTGTATCAACCCGACCTATGTGCGGCTATCGGCGCAGATTTTGAAGGGGAGCGATGTCAAGGTCTGCACCGTGATTGGCTTCCCCTTGGGGGCCACCCCGCCTGAAGTCAAAGCCTATGAGACGGAGCAGGCCCTCCGCGATGGGGCTACCGAGATTGACATGGTGCTGAATATTGGGGCGCTGCGGAGCGGGGATTATAAGCTGGTCTTGCGCGATATTGCGGGGGTGGTCAATATGTCCCATGCCCACAACGCGCTGTGTAAGGTAATCTTAGAGACCTCCAAGCTCAACGACGAGCAAAAAGTGGCAGCCTGTCAACTTGCCAAGGTCGCGGGGGCTGATTTTGTGAAGACCTCCACCGGATTTGGCGGGGGTGGCGCGACGGCTGGCGATATAGCCTTGATGCGCTATGTGGTCGGTAAAGAGATGGGGGTTAAGGCGTCGGGTGGGGTTCGCACCTATCAAGACGCCCAAACGATGATTGCCGCCGGAGCCACCCGTATTGGGGCCAGCGCGGGCGTGCAGATTGTGAAAGAATCACGCGGGGAAGCTATTCAAGCATCCAAGAGTGGATATTAAACCATTACCTAGAGAGGATTAGCGTTCATGTCAGAAGCATTGGGAATGATTGAGTGCCGCAGCTTTGCCGCTGTGGTAGAGGCCGCCGACGCGATGGTGAAGGCCGCCCGTGTTGAATTGGTCGCCTATGAGAAAACAGGCGGCGGGTATATCACTGCCATTGTGCGGGGTGATGTTGCGGCTGTTAAAGCAGCAGTTGAGGCAGGCGTGCGCGGGGCCGAGAAGATTGGCGAAGTGGTCGCTGTCCATGTCATCCCACGTCCACACCCCAACGTGGACAAGGTGATGCCCTTGGGTCGCACCGATACCAGCGAAAGCAGCAACGAGTAGGCCATGCAACTGGCACGGGTGGTCGGCACAGTGGTTGCCACACAAAAAAGCCAACGGCTGGATGGCCTTAAGCTGTTGATTTTGCAGCCGATGGGCTTGGATGGCAAAGTCGGCAGCAGCTATGTGGTGGCGGCAGATGCGGTGGGGGCTGGCCCCGGTGAGGTGGTGCTGTATGCAACTGGTAGCTCGGCCCGCCAGACCGAAGCCACCAAAGACCGCCCCGCTGATGCCGTCATCATGGCGATTGTCGATACGGTGGAGATCAACGATACCGTGTTGTATGAGAAGGCTGACGAGGCATGAAGTTTGCACGGGTGATTGGAACACTGGTCAGCACCCGCAAGGTTGAGGGGTTGGGCGGCATTAAGTTCTTGCTGGTTCAGCCCCTCAATGAACAACGTGAGCCGGATGGTGAACCGTATATTGCCGCCGACGCCACTGCTCAAGCTGGCTATGGTGAATTGGTGTTTGTGGTTGCCAGCCGCGAAGCTGCCCTTGCCATGCCCCATAGCTTTGTACCAGTTGATGCCGCGATTGTGGGCATTGTTGATGATGCCTATACGGAGGGGTAGCCATGTATATTGGGCGCGTCATTGGGCATGTGGTGGCAACGATTAAGCATCCTTTTTTTGAGGGTCGTAAGCTGCTGATTGTCCAGAAACTCAACCTCAACGGCACCCCCTCCAAAACCTATGACATCGCGGTCGATGATGTGCAAGCAGGCATTGGCGATAAGGTGCTTATTGTTGATGAGGGCAGCGGGGCGCGTCAGATTTTGCATGGGGGTACAACGGCTCCAGTGCGAGCAGTAGTGGCGGGCATTATTGATGATGTCGAAATCACCGCTTAACTGACATTGGTCAAAATTACCTATGACCCCCGTTTGATTTATGTTATGATGGGTTGGCTTATCTATTGAGGAGGTGCAACGACAACCAAGTATTGGGAGTATCAGCGCATGGCCCTGAGCAGCAGCGCTTAGGGTGACGAGGTGACGGCAATTCGATTTATCAGCGGGTACCGTCAAGGCGCATCATCACCGCCTTAATACTCCCCCCAAACCAAGCAGGCCGTGAAAACCGTTTGGAGACAAGCGCCACAAGCGACCCTGCTGTGATGAACCATCAGTATTCAAATCATCCCAAATGGAGGGAACGACCCAATGTGTGGAATCGTTGGTTATGTTGGGCCGCGTGATGCCACGCCGCTTATTCTCACAGGTTTGCAACATCTGGAATATCGTGGTTATGACTCCGCTGGTATCGCTATCCTAGAGCAAAATGGCACTATCAAAATCAAGCGCGAGGTCGGCAAACTCGGCAACCTACGCGAGAAAGTGGGCAGTAGCCCAATTGCAGGTCATTTAGGTATTGGGCATACGCGCTGGGCGACGCATGGCGTACCGAGTGAGCGCAACGCTCATCCCCATAGCAGCATGGACGGCAAAACCGCCGTTGTGCATAACGGCATTATCGAGAATTTCCTTGAATTGCGCGAAGAACTCCAAGCCGAGGGTATCGAGTTCAAGTCGGATACTGATACCGAGGTGGTGGTGCATCTGGTGGAGCGCTACTTGGCGACAGGTTGCGACTTAGTAGAAGCCACGCGCCAAACCGTGCATCTGCTCAAAGGGGCCAGCGCGATTGTGGTGATGAGCGCCCTTGAACCCGATAAGCTGGTGACGGCACGGTTGGGCAATGCAGGCGGAGTGGCTTTGGGCATCGGCAAGGATGAAATGTTCATTGCCTCGGACATTCCGGCTATCCTTGAACACACCCGCGACATGATATTCCTCGAAAATCGGCAGATGGCAGTGATCACAGCCCATGATTATCATGTGCAGCAAGTTGAGACAGGCGAAACCATTACCCCCACCATCCATGCCATTGCATGGGACCCCGTGAGTGCGGCTAAGGGTGAATATCGCCACTTCATGCAAAAAGAAATCTTCGAACAGGCCCAAACGCTGACAGATGCCTTACGGGGGCGAGTTGACTTCCAAACGGGCGAGATTTATCTACCCGACCTCAGCATCAGCCCCGAAGACGCGAAGGCCTTGCGCCGCTTGGTGATTGTGGCGTGCGGCACCAGCTACTATTCAGGGCTGGTGGGTAAGTTCGTCATCGAGCAACTGGCACGCATTCCCGTGGAGGTCGATTATGGCAGTGAATACCGCTATCGTGACCCCGTCCTTGACCCCAACGACGCTGTGTTAGCCATTACCCAAAGTGGCGAAACAGTGGATACCCTAGCGGCGATGGAAGCCGCCCAAGAGCGCAATATCCGCCGATGGAGCATCGTGAACGCCATCGGCAGCCAAGCAATGCGGATTGCCGACGGCTATATCGCCATGCACGCCGGGCCGGAGATTGGGGTGGCCTCTACCAAGGCTTACACCGCCAGCATTATCGCTCAAATTCTGCTGGGGCTGTATCTGGGCAAGCAACGCGGCATTTTGAGCGAGGCTGACCTCAAGATGTATGCCGGACAGTTGGCACACTTGCCAGAATTAGCGGGTCAGATTTTGGCGCGTGAGGCTGAATATGAAGCGCTTGCCAGCAAATTGCACCGCTATGACAACTTCCTCTATCTGGGGCGCGGCGTGAACTATCCGACAGCCTTAGAGGGTGCCCTGAAACTCAAGGAGATTAGCTATATCCACGCTGAGGGCTATCCGGCGGGCGAGATGAAGCACGGGCCGATTGCGCTCATTGATGAGAATATGCCAGTTGTAACCATCGCCCTACAGGATTCGGTCTATGACAAGATGTTGGGGCAGGTCGAGCAGGCCAAGGCCCGCAATGGCATTGTGGTGGCGCTGGCAACCAACGGCGATACACTCATGGCTGAAAAAGCTGACCATGTGCTGTATATCCCTGAAGTGCCCGCTATCCTTAGTCCGATTGCGGCGGTCTTGCCGTTGCAATTGCTGGCCTATCATATCGCGGTGCGCCGCGGCTGCGATGTTGACCAACCGCGCAATCTCGCTAAAAGCGTGACGGTTGAATAGTCGCCCATTAGCATAAAGACAACGGCGGGTCGTCAGTGATGGCCCGCCGTTTTTTTTGTTAATAGCCAAGGCGCAAAGTAACAGTTTGTAAGCTTTCAGGCCGCCCCACAAGGGTGATTTCATCGCGCAACTGCAATTGGGTGTAGCCATGCGGTACAATCAGTTGACCTTGGCGCTGGATACTGACAACCAGCACATCGGTGGGCAGGCGCAACTCACGCAGCGGCACCCCGACCAATTCCGAGTCGGTCATGGTGACCTGTCCAAATTCGCATTGGGGGTCATGATGCAGTAAGAGGGCTGCCGACTGCGGAACGCGCACAGTCTGGTCGAGCAGGTTGACCATGGCTGAGGTGGTGTCAACAATGGTGGCTCCAATCTCGCGGAAGGACTCGGCCAGAGACATATCATGTAGACGCACCACCAACCGCTTGATACCGAATTTCTCATAGGCCAATTCGCAAATCTGCAAATTGAGGTGGTCATCTTTGAGGAGAGCCACCACGGCATCGGTGTGCTTGGTCAAGATACCGGATAGGGCTTCTTCGGTGGCATGGCGGATGTGGCGCTCGTCTAGCTCGTCCGAGCCGCGTGAACGCCCGACATGGGCCGCGTCGGTATCGACCAAAATCACCTGCCATTGGTGGGATTTCAGTTGACGGGCAAGAGCAAGGGACTGCACCTCAATCCCAAAGATAACCGCGTCGCGTTGGGTATCAGTGGCAAATTCTTCGGGAAGGTGGGTCTCACCCACACGCTTGAGGGCCGCTTTCAAGAAGATGGGGCCAAAGACTTCATTCAAGACCACCACTGCGATAATCAACGTGGCAAAATCACTGCCGAGGATGGGGAACTCGACAGCGGTCTCGCGTGCCAAGCCGAGCGCGATGCCTGCTTGGGTAATCAAGCCTAGCCACATGATGCGGTTGAAATTGGCGGGTTCACGCAAGAGGGTGCCTGCGCCATAAGAGCCAAGAAAAATGCCGCCCGCCCGCACTGCAAAGAGAGTTACCGCAATCGGCAGGCTTGCCAGCAGTACATCCAATTTAAGGGAGATACCCGTTAAAGTGAAAAAGGCCACATACACCAACGGTCCGACATCATGCAGGATAGCGGCAAATTCATCCCGATAAGTGCTGAAGTTGGTAATCATGAAGCCGCCAATCATGGCAACCAGCAGCGGCTCAATATGGATTTCAAAGGGCAGGCGGTCGTGGCTGATTTCCACGATTTGGAAGGATAGCCAGAAGATAGCAAAGCCCAGTGCCAAGATAATCGCAGTTTTGGCATAGGGGTGTAGCTTTTGGGCCAATATCAGTGTTAACAACTTGCCGACACCGTAGCCCGCCAGCACAGCCGCCCCAAGGTCAATCAGCAGCAACAGCACAAACTGGATGTTGAAGCCAACCGAATCCAGCAAGGCACTGGCAATGGCGGCACTGACGGCAAAGAAAACAATAATCACCACATCCATTGAGACCGTGATACCCAAGAGGGTGCGGGTGAATGGCCCCTTGGCGCGAACTTCTTTGATGACGGCAATGGTGGAGGGTGGCGAGAGTGCCAACAAAATGGTGCTGCCCAGAATCGCCACCGCGACCCGTTGGGCCACGCTCATACCCTCGGCAAAATCCATGAAGTTGGTGAGGAAGAATAGGGCTATCCCACTAAGGGCCAGATTAGCCACCAGAATACCGAGGGTGTTGTAGCCAATCACACGCAGGCGGCCCTGCAATTCCTTGAGGTATAACTCACTGCCCGCGACAAAGGCAATCACCGCGAGGGAAAGCTCGTCAATGAAGCGCAGGTCGTCGGTGGCCCCTTTGGGCAGAAATTCGAGCAAAAACGGCCCCGCCAACATCCCCGCAAAGAGATAGCCCGTGATATAGGGCAGGCGAAGGGCCGAGAACAGTTTTCCGATTTGTTTAGATGCGATAGCGATAAAGATAAAGCCGACCAAATAGGTCAATCCCTGCATCGTTTGCTCCTCTTTTTCACAGAAGTGTAACGTAAAATGCAGGGAGGCCTATTTTTTTGAGTGACGATTAATTTAATTTGTTGAGAATGTCTTGGAGGCCAGCGGGCAGGGGCGACTCGAAGCTGAGGCGCTCACCTGTTACGGGGTGGTCAAAGCTGATGCGGTAGGCATGCAGGAAAAGGCGCTTCATCTTGATACGTTGGCGACGAAAGCCATAGACGGTATCGCCTACAATCGGGCAGCCAAGGAAGGCCATATGGACGCGGATTTGATGGGTGCGGCCTGTCTTGGGATAAACATCCAGCAAGGCATAATCCCCGTAGAAATCCCGCACTTGAAACTCAGTATAGGCCTCGCGCCCATCACGGAGGACAGTCATGCGTTTGCGTTGGCGTGGGTCACGTCCGATAGGGGCTTCAATACGGCCTTTGTCGTTAGGGGGATGGCGCTCAGTTAGGGCCATATAGTGCTTCTCAACGGTGCGACTGGCGAATTGAGAGATGAGGTCTTCGCGGGCCGCATCGGTTAGGGCCACAATCACCAAGCCGGAGGTGTCTTTGTCCAAGCGGTGGACGATGCCGACGCGCTCTGGGTCGTCACCGACGGCGACCACTTGGGGCCAACGAGCGAGGATGGCATTAACCAAGGTGCCAGACTCGTTAGCGTTGCCGGGATGTACCACCATGCCTGCGGGCTTGTCGATAACCGCAATGGCGTCATCTTCATAGATAATGTTGAGGGCGATGTCTTCAGGGAGGACGGGGGTCTCCTCCTCAATTGGCACCTCAACGCTAACGCAATCATCCGGCTCTAGACGATAGGCGGGCTTGCTGGGGGCGTCATTGACTTGGACAAGGCCATCTTTGATGAGTTGTTGGATATGCGTGCGCGATAGTTCATCGAGACGGCCTGCAATGACTTTATCGAGGCGCTCCCCTATTTCATCTTCTTCTATGCAAAACACGTATAGGTCGTTCATGAGATTAAGCTTAACCTAAAAAATCGCCACACGGAAGACAAAGTTCGCTACAATGAGAACGGTTGGCACACTACCCAAGAGGGTGTATGATGACACCTATCCGTGACCCATTATTAAGGTATAGTGCTTTATGGCTTCCAATCAACTCATGACGCTGGCTGAGGCTGCTGAACTGATTCAAGATGGCATGACCATCGGGCTGGGCGGCACGACACTCTATCGGCGTCCGGTGGCCTTGGTACGTGAATTGCTACGGCGTCCCACCCCACCGCGTGATTTGACCTTGTTATGCTTCACAGCAGGCTATGAATCAGATTTGCTGGTCGGGGCAGGCTTGGTCAAGGCTACCCGCACATGTTATTTTGGCCTAGAGATTTTTGGGTTGGCCCCTATGTTCACGGAGGCCGCCAATCGCGGTGCCATCCAGATTATTGAGGAGACGGAGGCCAGTATTGCGATGGGGATGCGGGCCAAGCTGGCGGGGGTTGGCTTTATGCCGAGTTTCGCATGGATGGGTACGGATATGATGCGGCTACGGCCCGACATTAAGACCATCCAAGACCCTTATAGTGACGAGACGCTAGTGGCCTTCCCTGCGGTAGATTGCGATGTAGCTGTGATTCATGCGCTGGTGGCTGACCGACGCGGCAATGCCCGCCTTAATAAAAACTATGGGGTTGACCGTGAACTGGCGATGGTTGCCAGCAGTATCATTATTACAGCCGAGACGATTGTGGATAAGCTAGAGGCCGATGTCGATATACCCGCCTTGGTCACCAACGCGGTGGTTCATGCGCCTTATGGGGCATGGCCGACCTCGTGTTACCCACATTATCCGGTTGGGGGCGGCGAACTACTCCGCTATATCGACGCCTGCACCAGCCAAGCTTTTGACACCTATCGTTCTGAAATGACCGCGGAGACTTGGGGATATTCCCCGCAAATCATGGAGTAAACGCATGTATCGACGACGCATAACCACTTGGATTAGCCTGATTGTATTGGTTAGCCTGACCTTTGGCGGGGGTTATTGGCTTGGCCGCCATGACCAACCCACCCCAACCGCTGTTGCCCAAGACGATTCTGGCACGGATGAACTCTTCGCTCCCTTCTGGGAAGCATGGGACTTGTTACATGCCAACTATGTTGACCCCCTTGATGACAATGTGCTGATGGAAGGCGCACTGTCGGGGATGATGAGTGCAGTGGGTGACCGTCATACCGAATACATGCCACCCCAACGTTATACCCAAGCCCAAGAAGCACTCTCTGGCAATTATGAGGGCATCGGGGCGTCGGTGAGCCAAGACCCCGATACTGGTGCGCTGGTGATTGTGCGGCCCTTCCCCGGTTCACCCGCTGAGACAGCAGGCTTGCGGCAAGGCGACCAGATTGTGACAGTTGATGGGGAAGATGTCACCGAACTTGACCAGTCGATTATCATTGGGATGGTCAAGGGGCCAGCCGGGACCCAAGTTGAACTCGGTATTCGGCGGGCAGGCAACGAGGAGTTGCTGATGGTCTCTGTAACCCGCGCCCAGATTGTGACCCCCACCGTTGATTATGAAGTATTCGATGGCGAGATTGGTTATATCTTGTTGACCAGTTTCAGCGATAACAGCGACGAAGAACTCGCCCAAGCACTGATTGATATGAATGCCGAACACCTCAAGGGCTTGATTATCGACTTGCGCGGTGACACAGGTGGCTATTTGGACACAGCCTTGGCGACCATGAGCATGTTTATCTCCGAAGGGACGATTTTCATTGAGCGTGGTCCGGATGGGGCAGAGGAAAAGATACAGGCTTATGGTAACCCCATCGCTCCCACTGTTCCGATGGTGGTACTGGTAGACGGCTTCAGCGCCAGTGCCAGCGAGTTGTTCAGCGGTACCATGCAAGACTACAAGCGGGCGGTCATCCTAGGCACGCCGACCTTTGGTAAAGGCTCAGTGCAGACATGGCGCGGGCTATCGAATGGCGGCGGTATCCGTATCACGATTTCGCGCTGGTTCACACCCAAAGACCGCTCAGTTGAGCCAGATGGGATTCAGCCGGACATTGAGCTAGAATATGTGCCGTTGGAAGAGGGTCAAGTCTATGACCGCACCACCGATAACCAAATCCAAGCGGCGATTGAGCAAATCCATCGGATGACATCGCCCCAAGCAGCGGTGCCTGCGGGACAAAGCTAGTTGGGCTGTTCTGAGAGATTTCTAATACCCGACGGTAGCTTTTGACGTACAATTAGTTTGTAACGTACCTGTGGAGGACAGCATGTTTTTCTTCAACTCTGGCTACTTTCTATTCGTGATGATTCCGGCCCTGATTCTAAGCGGGTTGGCACAAGCCGCGGTGACTGGAGCCTACCGGAAATGGAAACAACGCCCGAATGGGGCTGGTGTAAGCGGGGTGCGCGTGGCAGAGATGATTAACCGCACCTATAGCTTTGGCATTCAACTAGAAGGCACTCAAAGCGAATTAGGCGATCATTTTGACCCTACCCAGAAGGTGGTGCGGCTTTCGCCTGCGGTAGCGCGGGATGCCTCAATTGCATCGATGGCGATTTCGGCGCATGAATTTGGGCATGTGCAGCAATATGCCGAGGGAAGCGCCTTGATTAAAGCGCGTATGGCGATTTTGCCGATGGCCCGCTATGGCAGCAACATCGCCTACATCTTCATCCTGCTGGGGTTGTTCATGAACTTCGTGGGCTTGGCGTGGGTCGGTCTAGGATTGTTCTTCTTCGTGACCCTGTTCTCGGTCTTGACCCTTCCGATTGAGTTGGACGCCAGCCGACGGGGGATGAAGATGCTGGATGAGTTGAACCTGCTGCAAACCCGCGAAGACCGTGACGGCGCTCAAGCGGTATTACGGGCCGCGGCCTTCACCTATTTGGCGGCGATGTTTGTCGCTATCCTGAACTTTGTCTACTACGCCATGCTGGTCTCGAATATGAGCCGCCGCAACTAGCCGCCAGCTATCACTGCTTTGACTCAATGATTGCGCTAGGGATGGGGTTATTCACCTCATCCCTATGTTGCTATAGAGATTTTATTGAAGGACAATAGATGCCCGACTTTACAATTGATGAACTCATGGTCGTTTGTATTGCCCGCCAAGTCGTTGATGGCGAAGTTCTTGCCCAAGGCTTGGCAACTCCGCTGGTAGTAGCGGGTTATCTCCTTGCCCAAGCCACCCATGCCCCCAATTGCGCTTCAGCATCTGCTATCGGTCAAGGATTGTGCTTTGACCGCGCTCCCTTGGGGGTAGCCCGTATCGAAGAATTGTGGCTGGGTAAATCGGTCATGCACGTCGGCTTTGTGGCGGCGGTGGCGGAACTCTTGCCGCGCTTCCACCTTAAGGAGTTCTTTCGCCCCGGACAGGTCGATGCGGCGGGCAATTTCAACAATATCGCGTTTGGCGAGAGCTATGAGCGCCCCCGAATGCGACTGCCCGGCACAGGCGGCATCCCCGATGTGACGACCCATTCCAACAATATCTATCTGTATGTGCCACGCCACTCACGAGTGACCTTTGTCGAAAAGCTTGATTTTGTGAGCGGCTTGGGGCATAGCCCAGCGCGGACACGCGGGCACGGGGCACGCTATTTGATTAGTGACCTTGGTCAATTTGATTGGGTCAATGGGCGGATGCGGCTCACCAGCTATCATCCGGAGGTGGACATCCAGCGCATTCAAGCCAAGACGGGCTTTGAACTAGAAATTGCGCCAGATGTGCATGAAACCCCACCGCCTACTGCTGAGGAAGTGCGCCTGTTACGGGAAGAAATCGACCCCTTGGGCGTGCGCCGCTTAGAGACGCTGGGCGGTACGGCCCGCCGTGACCTACTACGTGAGATTTTAGCGATTGAAGGAGTGTTGTAGCGCAAGGCTGCCCACAATGACCACACCAACTGACATAACCGCACTCAGCGCCGATATACGATTGCTCGGCAACCTCTTAGGCTCGATTATCCGCGAACAACAAGGCGATTGGGCCTTTGAGATGGTGGAGCGTGTGCGTACCAGCGCCAAGGAACGCCGCACCGAACATACCGACATGCAAGCCGACCTTGAACGCCTTGAGACCATGCGTAACCTGACCCTCAAGGCCAAGAACGTCCTGATTAAAGCCTTTAGCAACTATTTCCAACTCATCAATATCGCTGAAGACCAGCAGCGCATCCGTGTCTTGCGCCAACGGGAGCGCGAGGGCAAGCTGCACGAGGCCATTGATAGCGCGATTGGCAGCCTCAAGGAGGCAGGTCATGACACAGAGGCTGTACACCACCTGCTCAATCAAATTTCGGTGCGGCTGGTGCTAACGGCTCACCCCTCCGAGGCCAAGCGCCAAGAGGTCTTGATGAAGCTACGGCGCATCACGGAATTGATGGCACGGCGCGAGCGTGAGACCTTGCTTCCGCGTGAGAACCGCGCCATTGAAGCCGAATTGACGGAGCGCATTGAGGAACTGTGGCAGACGGCTCTAACCCGTGCCACCCGCCCTACCGTGCAAGATGAGGTGGCCTTTGGCATCTATTTCCTGACCTCGGTCATCATGGATGCAACGGTCGATATTTACGTTGATTTGCGCGAGAGTTTGCGCCGCCACTATCCAGAGGGGGACTGGTCGCGCTTGCCGAATGTGTTACGCTTTGCTTCATGGACAGGCGGTGACCGCGACGGCAACCCCTATGTCACACCAGAGGTCACACTTGACACCCTCGCAACATTACGGCAAGCAGCCCGTAACGCCTATCTAGCGCAATTGGCAGACCTGAAAGACGATTTTACGCAATCGGCAGATGAGGTAGGGGCAACGGCGGCGCTATTGGCCTCCTTGCAACAAGCGCCCAGCCGTGAGGTCTATCAACAGAAATTAGGCGAGATTCATGAGCGCTTGGCGGCGGATGGCTACCCAACGGCGGCAGATTTGCTGGATGAGTTGCGGTTGGTGCAAGATAGCTTAATGCAGCACCAAGGGCGTTATGCCGCACAAGGGACATTGGCGCATCTCATCCAAAAAATTGAGATATTTGGTTTGCATCTGGTGCCGCTGGAGGCGCGTGAGGATGCCCGCCTGCACGCAGTCGCCATTGAAGACATCTTCCGACATTATGGCATCTGTGAGAACTTCCGCAGCCTGCCCGAAATCGAGAAGCAGGCTATCCTCAACCGTGAATTGGCGAACCCGCGCCCCCTACTCCCGCTTGAGCCACCTTTTACACCAGAGACCAACGCCATTATTGCCACATGGCGCATGATAGCCCGCGCTCATCGGCGCTATGGCAAGGCCAGCATTGATACTTTTATCGCCAGCCATAGCGAGGCGGCTAGTGATGTGTTGACCTTGCAGCTATTTGCGAAAGAGGCCCAAGTCGAGGTTGATTTGGTGCCGCTGTTCGAGACGGTGGATGACCTGCAAGCGGCTCCGGTGGTGATGCAAGCGCTGTTTGAGAATCCAGTGTATCAGGCTTATCTCCAGCAACGGGGCCAAAAACAACAAATTATGCTGGGCTATTCAGATAGCTCTAAAGATGGGGGCTATCTGTCGTCGAATTGGAGTCTGTATCAAGCTCAAAGCCAGTTAAACGCCCTTGGTCAGCGCTATGGGGTGGCCTTAGAACTCTTTCATGGGCGAGGCGGGAGTATTGGGCGTGGGGGTGGCCCAACCAACCAAGCCATCCTTGCCCAGCCACCGCGTTCCTTTAGCGGGTCGATTAAAATTACCGAGCAAGGTGAAGTTATCGCCTATCGCTACAGCAACGAAGAAATCGCCCGCCGCCACCTGCAACAAGTCATGCACGCAGTATTGGTCGCTTTAGGAGCGCCACCCCGCACCAATGATAACTTGATGTGGCTCACCACTATGCGCCGCTTGGCAGAGTTAGGCAAGCGGGCCTATCGCGCCTTGGTGTATGAGACGGATGGGTTTGGCAGCTATTGGCAACAGGCCACCCCGATTAATGAACTGGCGCAGATGCCAATTGGCTCACGGCCTGCCAAGCGTCAAAAGGGCGGCTTCGATGAGGTGCGAGCTATCCCTTGGGTGTTCTCATGGATGCAGAACCGCGTCATTTTGCCGAGTTGGTATGGGGTTGGCTATGCCTTCGCCCATTATTGCGAAAACACGCCCGACGGGCTTGAGCAATTGCAGGCCATGTATGCAGAATGGCCCTTTTTCACAGCCTTGATTCAAAATGTGCAGCTTGACCTTGCCAAAGCAGATATGGGCATTGCCCGCATCCACGCCAATTTGGTTGAAGATTTGCACCTACGCGACCATATCTTCCAGCGGATTCAGGCGGATTATGAGCAGGCCTGTGAATATGTCAATTTGATTGAAGGCCAGCAGACTCTACTCGAAAAGCGCCCAGTAATAAAACGGTCGATTGAACGTCGCAACCCCTATGTTGACCCCCTCAATTTTATTCAAGTGGCGCTCTTGCAAGAATTGCGGCAAACTTCAGCCAATACGAATCATTATCAACAGCTACTCGAAGCCATCCTTTCAACCATTAACGGGATTGCGGCGGGTATGAAGACCACTGGCTAGAAATAGGAGAGCGCCTTGACTATCCCAACGGATCGGTTTGTAAGCGAGACAACGTTCTTTGTGCGCTATGCCGAGACAGATACCATGGGAATTGTGCATCATAGCAACTATTTGGTGTATTGCGAGGAGTTACGCAGCCAATATGCGCGTGACAGGGGCAGCAATTATGCCGATTTTGAGAAGCAGGGGCTGGCACTCGCCGTCAGTGAGATTCATCTGCGCTATATTGCGCCTGCGGTGTATGGACAACGCATTACCATTATCGGCTGGGTCGAGGAGATTAAGAGCCGTCGAGTGACCTTCGGTTATCAGATTCTCAACCCCGATACGGGTATAATCCATGTAACGGGAACCACCAGCCATATTTGCATCAATCGGGAGGGACAAGTCGCACGCATCCCAGAAGATTGGTTAGAACGGTGGCACGTCAAATAAAAGTATAAAAAGGAGTTTTAGACCATGACTACTTATGCTGAACGGCCTTGGACAAAACAGTACGACGCCCAAGTCCCCAAGAGTCTCGCGCCCTATCCCGACCATCCCTTGCATGAATTTCTGCGGGTAAGTGCCCAGAAGTTTCCCAATCGGCCCCTTGCGCTGTCCTCAGCAGAATTGCCAGTGGTGGGGCGGCTCAAACGCACCGTAACCTACCAAGAAATCGACCAACTGTCGGATGCGCTGGCGGTAGGGTTGATTGATATGGGCCTCAAGAAAGGCGACCGTGTGGCGTTGGTGATGCCCAATATCACCCAGTTCGTGATTGCTTTTTTCGGGGTATTGAAGGCGGGCGGCGTTATCGCAGCAACTAACCCCAGTTACCCGCCTGTGCGGATGGCACACCAACTCAAGGATTGCGGAGCCAAAATCGCTATTGTAATGAGTCTGTTTTACAACACCGTTAAAGATATTCAAAAAGACACCGATTTACAGACCATTATTGTGACCAATGTCAAAGAATTCTTGCCCGGCCCAGCCCAATTCTTGTTTACCTTACTCAAAGAGAAAAAAGGCGGTCATCGTGTCGAAATCAAGACAGGCGACCATGCGCTTCAAGATATGTTCCGCAACAATATGGGCAAAAAGCCTTCTGTAACCGTGAGTAAAGATGATATTGCTATCTTCCAATACACAGGTGGAACAACAGGTGTCGCCAAGGCGGCAATGGCGACCCATAACGCCCTTGTTGCCAACTGTCTACAATGCCAAGCATGGCTGAAAGGTGATATTCCCGGTGAAGAGGAAATCTTCTTAGCGGCTATCCCGATGTTCCATGTGTTCGGGATGGTAGCGGTACTCAGCTTTGCGACATCACTAGGGGCCATGATGGTAATGGTACCAGATGCGCGTCAAATTCAGGATGTTATTGAGAACATCCACACCTATAAAGCCACCATCTTTATGGGGGTGCCAGCGCTGTATAACGCCATTAACAACCACGAAGACATCATAAGCGGCACCTATAGTCTGAAGTCGGTGCGGGCCTGTATCAGTGGTTCAGCGCCATTACCACCTGCTACCAAACGCCGCTTTGAAGAGCTTTCTGGCGGGGTGATTAGTGAAGGCTTCGGCATGAGCGAGGCACCGACCGCCACGCATGTCAACCCGATGCGGGGTGAGAACCGAATCGGCTCGATTGGCCTGCCCTTGCCCGATATGGATATGCGGATTGTCAGCCTTGAAGATGGCGAGACCGATATGCCTGTTGGGGAACCCGGTGAGTTGATTATGGCGGGGCCACAAATCATGGTGGGCTATCATAACATGCCGACCGAGACTACCAATGTCCTGCGTGATAGCCAAGGCAAGCGCTGGTTGTATACGGGTGACATTGCCCGCATGGATGATGACGGCTATTTCTATATTGTTGACCGCAAGAAGGATATGGTACTCATCGGTGGCTTCAATGTCTATCCGCGGGCAGTGGAGGACGTTCTCAATGAACACCCCGCCGTGTTGGAAGTCGGTGTAGCAGGCGTCCCCCACCCCGAAAAGGTTGGGCAAGAATCGCTCAAAGCATGGGTGGTGTTGAAGGAAGGCGAAAACATAACCGTTGATAACCTTATCAAGTTTGCGAGTGAACGCTTGGCCCGCTATGAAGTGCCGACCCGTATTGAAATTGTCAAGGAGTTACCACGCACCACCGTCGGCAAGATTTTGCGGCGGGAATTGGTGCAGCAAGAACTCCAAGAAAGGAAAGACTCATAGCCATTCAAGTCGCGTTGTTCGATATAGCAGGCACCCTGACCAGCATTGATGTCTGGAAGGGGTTGACTGCTTCGCCTGCGATTGACCCTGCCCGTCTCCGCCGATTGTGGCGGGGTCAATTACCCTTTTATGCGCTGTATAAACTGCGCTTGTTGAGCGAATACCGCTTTCGGCATGTGTGGGTCAACGGGCTTGCCAAGTTGGTGCGGGACATGAGCGAATCTGAAATTGAGGCTATTTTTAACTGGATGATTGAGGATTATCTGACCCCCTATTATCGGCACGATGTTATTGATGAACTTCAGCAACATAAGGCCAATGGCGTTTATGTCGTCCTTGTCTCGAACATGTTTGAGGCATTTAGTCAACAGTTTGCGGCTAAGGTTGGGGCCGATTATGGGATTGGCACCCGTTTGGCATTTGCAGAAGGGCGAGCAACAGGCCAGATTGAAGGTAAGCCCTGCGCTGGCCCTGAGAAAATCGAGTATGTGCTGGAGCATCTGCAAGCGGTTTTGCCATCGGTATCCTTGCAGGAACAGGGGGCGGGCTATGCGGACAGCTTTTCTGACCGCGCCTTGTTGGGGGCTGTGAAGGTTCCCACTGCGACTTATCCTGATACACGTTTAGCCAGTTTTGCCCAAGAACAAGGTTGGCGCATTCTTCAATAGCGTTTTTCAGCCATTGATTGCATAACACAAAAAAAATAACGCCCCAGCGAGTTTGCTGGGGCGTTGTAGCTAATCCATCTGGTCAACTATTCCCACGGCGACAATGTGACTGGTGTCCACGTTGGTACAACCGTGTTTGTTGGTGTATTGGTGCGCGTTGGCGTCCGCGTATAGGTCGAAGTCGGCGTTACGGGTGTAAACGTCGGCGTCCGTGTTGGCGTCCGCGTGTAGGTCGAAGTATTAGTAATCGACGGTGTATTCGTCCGCGACGGTGTATTCGTCCGCGATGGCGTAAGGGTTATCGTCGGCGTGTTAGACGGTGTGTAGGTACGGGTCGCGGTGCGGGTGTTGGTCGGTGTCCGCGTATTTGAAGGTGTTGCGGAAGGACCAATGGTAAAGGTGTTGGTTCGGGTGGGCGTCAACGACGGTGTATAAGTCCGCGATGGCGTAAAGGTCGGCGACGGCGTAAAGGTATTTGTCCGAGTATAGGTGTTGGTTGGGGTGAACGTGTTGGTCGGGGCCACTGGTGTATCAATTGGAGGTGTAACCACATCACAGATTTCAACCTCAATGCCTGAGTCGTTGAAGTCGGAGGGGTGGTAATCCAAGAAATGATCCAAGGCCCATGGGCCGCCTGTACCGTCAAAGTCGGCATACATCGTCAAGACTTGTCCAGCGCCAATGAGCGGTGTTACTACCCAACCAGCGCCACCAGCGGTTGAACTGGTATCAGGAGCGCTGTCAGGCCCTAACCACATTAAGGTGTTCAAGGGGTGCCCGAACTCATAGACTCCTATTTCTACACGGTCGAGGAACATACCGGGTGCTTCTGGATAGAGTACCCAACCGACTGTGAAGCCCGTAATGTTAGCGGCAACAGGGCCAGTATTCGCCACGCGGAAGGCCACGACACCCGCATTTTCTAAGTGATCGAAGCGGAAATCAAAGGTCGAACACTGGGGTGTTGTGGTAGGCGTTGGTGAATAGTCCGGCGTGGCTGTTGGCTGCAACAAGTCAAGCGGGATAGTACATGGGCCACCAGCATCAAAGACAAGATAGGAACCATAGAAGTCGTGGATGCTATAACCAGCATCGGCGAGGTCAAGTGGGCCGTTTTGGAAGCGAATTTGCCATGTTGTATTGGCACCACCACCCGTAAACTCACGCAAATAGGGCGGATTACCGATCCAGTTGCCCTCGCTTGGAGCCACCGAACCAATTTGGGTTGGGGTAGATACGTCATTACCCGTCCAATGGGGATCACGCCCGACGATATTGGCAGCCGCTGCATACATCTGGCTGAACCAAGGCCGCCAGTGAATCTCAGCACCCGTCAAGTAGACCTCGCCCGAATTCGTGTTCCGAACGGTCACTTGCAGGAAATTGCGGTAGAGACGGATGTTCTCACGCGGGACCTGCAAACTGGTACATTGCGGGGTAGCGGTTGCGGTATTGGTACCCGTTGGCGTGATGCTAGGCGTGCTGGTTGAAGTCGATGAAGCGGTTGGTGTCAATGACGGAGTAAACGTCATTGACGGTGTATAGGTATTGGTAGGCGTGTTCGTCGGCAGATTCAATTGGGGTGGTAAGTTCACCGCACGGGTAGCACGGAAGGACTCATTGACACCCACACGGCGTGCCATCATCGGAACATAACCATTTAATCCTGTCCAGCCCAGCATCGAACTCACGGGTGTAATCAAGGGTGCGTTATAGTGAACAACGACTTCGATAACATCACCCGGACCACCCGCGTCATATTGCAAATCACCTTCATCAGGCCCAAAGCCTGTTTCGTCCTTGACGGGTTCTTTTAGTTTACAGATACGGGTACGGCGGTCTGGATCGGCCTCATAACGCGCTGTAAGGTCATATGTACCACCCGGCCCGTCAATTTCTTGAACTAAGATTGGCGCACGAGAACTACATATCCATACATGGAACCATCTAGGTTCATCCTTGGCATCAGCTGAAGGCTCCGAGTTCATGGGTTGCCCATTGCCTTTGAGCATCCCAACGATGTTGTCGCCCTCCATCAGTTGGAGGCCAGACGCCCCGATACGGGCACGGTCAACAATCGAAGGAAGACGCGCCATGTCAACCCGCAAACCTTCGGAGTCCACCTCACCGGGGTCGCAGTTGATACCCCAGTGGTCAAGGAAACGGGATGAGCTTGGCCCAAGGCAGGGTACGAGTTCATCCAAAATCGACTCATCAGCAGTGCCATAACCTTGGTGCTTTTGTACACTATCAGGGTCCCATGCACCAGTGATGCCATAACGTACCGCAGTACGCGCTGCGTTTTGGATGGTGACCCATGCTTGGAACAACCGAGCAAATTCGATCACACCAAAAGTCAAGAGCAACACAATTGGGAGGGTGAGCGCGAACTCGACAAAAGTCTGTCCCCGTCGCCCCTTGCGTTTAACTGTTGGGTTCATAGCAGATAACCCTCACTTTCCTTACCGAGCAATACGGGTAAACAAGCGGCTGGCAATGGCTTCAAACACAGCCTCAAGGGAGGACAGATTGTCAGCAAAGTAATATTGCCCACACCATTCTTCTGGATCAAGAACTAATTCACAGGGGCCGGGGTCACCGAGTTTATCGGCGGTTACTGAAAAATCCCGAAGCCCATTGTCACGCCAGTCTTGCTGAAGATCGTTATCGATATAGCCGTTATCGCCAGCATCAGCAATATAGCGCAATAGGGTAGCACCCGTATCAACATCGGTAATGTCTTCACCGAAACCAATGGTAAACATGGTAATGAAGTTACCGGGGATACCGGGAGCAACCGTTAGTAAGCCTGCGAAGTCGGCCCAGTCCATTGCATAGTCGTCGGCATCGTAAGCCCCCGGAGACCAGCAATTGGGATTCATGGGGTCGGGACGACCGTTGAGGTCTTCATCCTCAGACCACGTTAGGCAGAAATGGCGAGTTTCAGGACTGTCATCGTTGCAGTAGGGCGCTTGAAAACGGTTGGTTTGGAGCGCCATATTGCATTCAACACCCGCCTCATTCCAAATCGGGATACCAACCATCGGATCGTTGTTACAGAAGGTCTCCCAAGGGCAAAAGCCGTAAAAACCATACGGAGGCTTTTGACCCGGTAACGCTTCTAGGTCAGGTGCGGAGTCGGTACGATTGGCACCACCATCACTCAAGAAGATCATAACCCAAACCGCATCACGCCGGATGGTGACCACGTTGGTTAGGGTATCGTTGGCCTTACGCACCCCACCGCCAATGTTGGTGTCCGGACATTGCACCACCGATTCATAGGCAAAGGGGCGGATAAAGCTGGGATTAAGCCCTGTACTGTTATTCACGATACCATCATCAGAATAATCGGCGTAGGAAAGATCAAAGGGCGCACAACGACCATACCCACCCCCAAAATAGTTCTCATTGACGCCAACCTTTTTGTTGAGGGTTGCCAAAGCCAAGACCTCAGAAGTCATCATTAGCTCGAAGGTACCAGCAGGCTTGCCTTCAGGCTCAATAATGGTTGCATCGGCGTCAAAAGTCACCAAGGATATACGGTCACCACGAATATAGTCCAAGCGACGCACAAAGTTACGTGCAGCGTCCTTAACTTCACGGAAGGGGTGGCAAATCAGGTCGGAGTAATCACCATCAGCTTGGTTAATGCTGGGATAGCCCGTGTTAAATCCAAGAGCATCAACGCCAGAGTCATATTGGTCGTTGAAATTGAGGTCTGTATAAATCAACCATACCCCGTCTTCCCGCTGGTAAATTTTGCCGCGACCGGGGTCGTCGCAACAAGCCCCCCACCGAAAGTATAGGGGGTTTTCCAGATACCCATAGCCCCCCACAGGTGCTATCGGATTGCCCCCCATCGGTATAGGAGTTAGGGGATTGCGGGCAGGAGAGCCAGCAGTGCGTGCAGCAGTATCAACACAACTGTCACGAATCTGCACTTTGGCGGGTTGGGTACCCCATGTATCGAAACCAACAGCCTCATAATGAACCATCTCGGTATATTTGGACATGGATTGGGAGGTGTCAATCACCAAGGCCACGTCCAGCACGGCTGTTTCAGAAACAGAACTGGCCTCAAGAGTAATATCATTAATCCCGATAATTTTCAGGAAAAAGGTCGGTGATTCAACTTGGGCGGTTACACGCACCAGTTTGCGGGGCGACTCCCAATTACACAATTCACTGTTACCCATTTGGTCAAGAGTCCAGCCATCCGTCTCAGCGTGCGGCGTTCCCTCCCAAGCACCTCGACCTGAACGCCAGTTATAGACATCGGTCTCACAGGTTTCGACAAACACACGGTGTGGCTCAAGGCCGTGGAGTTGAATAAATTCGCGGGCCGTCAATGAGAGCGCTGCGAAATCACTATCTTCACGAATTTGCCCAGCCGCAGCAATTGCGGCAGCGTCCACTGTGCGCCGAAGGGTACCATAACGCACAAATAGGATGGAGATGTCAGTTACCAGCCCAATAAAAGCTACTAGCACAATAAAAGCGAGTGCCAATAACACAATGGACTGCCCAACTTGGTCTTTGCTTACACGTTTACGTAGCCACTTAATCATGGTCAACCACTCTTTACTCATTCATTCTCTCATGGACGTGGGGTTGCGGTTGGCTCGGCGGCGGAGGCAGGGAAAATCGTCCAGACATTTAGCGGAATGGGATTACCAATCCACGTAAAGAACGGCAGGTTGAGCAATTGTTGATGTTCCCAATGGATCTCAACAATCACAACTGCGTTATTAGGAATGGACTCGGCCTCAGTGTTGGTAATAACCCCGCCCGTATCATCTAACATGGTGCGGTTGATGATATTTTCAATCTCAGGAAGGCTGAAATCAGAACCGCGACAGCCATTGGCATCCACATAATTACCACGGAAGAAATACCCTCGGCGGCCTTCTACGCCATCATCATAGCCAATCGAGTCACGTTCACCCGCTGGCAAAAATGGGGGTGCAAAGGGGTCACGCCCATCGTCTGCACATTCATTCGTGCGTGGGGGGAAACGCCCCGTAATTACCGCACGTGGGCCACCACCCTGATCCACAACAACATAAGAAAGTACAGAAACAACCACATCATCTGTATCATCGTTGAATTCAAGGGGTGCCATATTGGCGAGAACCGCGCAGGCTACACCATCGTAATAGTCCAACAAGCCTTCATTACCATAGTACAAGTCAGGCAAGGTTGGGCCGGGATAGTAGTCATAAACCGTTGTGTCTACCTTGTTAAAGGTACCCACTTCGGAGTCACAGTCCTTACGCTCATAGTTCAGTTCATCACCTACGATCCAGTTGATATTGGGGTCACGTACTGAACCATAACGACCAGCCTCACGACTGACATCTATCAAAATTAGGTAGTTATTGGCTAACCACCCCACTTCGACCAAACCCAAAAGCATAATGAGCAGAATAGGCATCGTCATGGTCAATTCAACCAGACTCTGGCCCCGTACTGCCTTGGGTGGTCGGTCTAAAACACGCATAATGGCTTGATAAGCACTTTTCATATTGTTAACCTCAAGACCATTGTGGTCTACCACTTCTGTTGAAATGATACCACACGAGAGAAGTTCCGCGTGTTCTCAATTGTGAGAACTTGTGAAAGAATTGTCATAAACCGCCCTTAAGCGGGTAACGCATGACGGATTTTGGCTTGGAGTCGGTAGCCACGTCCATGTGAGGAAATAATGATTTGAGGGTGTTCTGGACTTATTTCTAGCTTAGAGCGTAAGTTATGGATATGGTTGCGGACTAACGCTGCGTCACCTGTGCCCTTGGGGTATTGCCAAACGGCGTGGAGTAAATCATGCGGGGCACGGTAGCAGTCAGGTTCTTCCGCGAGATAGACCAATAAATCGTATTCAACTGGTGTAAGGTCAACTTCAGTATCGTTGAGCCAAGCACGGCGTTGGGTGAGGTTTAGCGTGATTTGATATGGATTCATTTGTAAGCGCTCTACGTAGCGCAATAAGACCCGTACCCGTGCCAGTAGCTCAGTAGTTACAAACGGCTCCACCACGACATCATCAGCACCCATATCAAGGGCAGAGACCACTGATCGGGAATCATGTGTCAATGATAAGACAGGAACATTGGTAAGATGGGGCAAACGGCGAATATCGTTAATCAGCATCAGGCTATTGATATGAGGTAGTTCAAGGCTAACGATGACCAAATCCGGTGGATCGAGGCGGACAGAAGCTAGTATATCCTCAGTATCAAGCATAGCTGAGACTTTGTAATGCGACTGACACAAGCTTTCCTGAATTTTGTGTAAGGTTGTAGGATTTGATACCACAACAAAAATGTGGGCCGTCATTACTTTTAATTCCCCATCCATTGCCTCTATTCTTGCTATTGTATCAAGTATCCAGTGAAGAACTCATGAATTTTCTGTGAATTTTTTAGCTCTCCTCATTGAACATATACCCCACCCCGTGAATAGTCTTCAGAAAATTGAATTGGGCATCTAATTGAGAGAGCTTGGTACGGAGGTTGCGGATATGGGCACGCACCAAATCGGGGTCACCGCTATTTTGAGGATAGCTCCAGACGGCCTCTAATAAGTGAAAGGGAGAAAGGGCTTGGTTGGAGTGTTCCATGAAATAGCGCAAGAGGCGGTTTTCTGTCAGGGTTAGCTGGATGTTGACACCCGTAGACAGATCTAGCACTTGGCAAGTTTCAGCATCAAGCCGCAAACGCCCTACTTCTAGGGTAGAGCTTGCCCGTAGTACATCACGCTCGGCACGGCGTAACAGGGCACGGATTCGAGCCTGCAACTCAATCAATTCAAAGGGCTTGGTCACATAATCATCGCCGCCTGCATCTAAGCCCTTCACCACATCTTCGCTATGCCCCCGTGCAGTTAGGAACAAAATCGGCACAAAGTCATAAGTGGGATTGCTGCGGATGAGGCTACAAACCTCAAAGCCGTTCAGCCCCGGCATAATCACATCTAGTACAATGAGATCGGGGACTTGCTGCTTAAGAAAACGGAGAGCCTCATCCCCTGAAGAAGCGGTACCAACTGCATAGCCCTGACGCATCAAGGCACGGCTTAGGGTACCTAGCACATCTGGCTCATCATCCACCACCAATATATGAATCTCGTCGCTCATGGGCCTCATTCCTGTCTACTTGAAGCGACACGATCATCTGTGTCCCGCGTGGTTCATTTGTTTGTATTGTAATCAGTCCGCCGCATTTATCCACAATTTGGCGACAGATATGTAAACCAAGCCCGGTACCTTCGCCCCGCGATTTGGTTGTAAAAAATGCTTCAAAAACACGTTCTTGGTTATCCGGTGTTATGCCGGGGCCGTTGTCCCAAACAACCACCATCACCTTGTCATCTTGTAAATAGGACTCAATGCCAATGGCTGGATCGGGTTGGTCTTTGACGGCATCACGTGCATTGAGCAATAAGTTTAACCAAACATCTTCCAATTGACCACGCAGGCCATAGGCTGGCGGTAACTGCTCGGCTAAGTTGATTTGTAAATCAATCATATGGTGGCGGATATGCGCCCCAACAAGGGTTAACGTGTTGTTGATAGTGGTGTTTACATCCATTAGGTCAGGTACATCGTCATCTGTTACTTGGTAGGCCATGCCCAAAAGCCGATGCACGACCTCATAGGCCCGACGCCCCGCACGGTAAATGGCTTGTAAAGATTCCCAATCACGGTCTCCCTCTTGATGGTCGGTTAAAAGGAGTTCGGTATCCCCAAGGATGGTGGTCAGCGGGTTATTGATTTGGTGGGCGATGGCCGCCGCCAATTCGCCAATAGCGGACATCCGAGCTGACTGGACCAGCTTAATTTGGGTTCGGCGGAGTTCATTGAGGCTCAGTTGTAAATCGTGAAAAAGGCGGGCGTTTTGTAGAGCATTGCCAGCTTGCAAGACCAAGCCTTGGGCAAGGGCAATCTCGCGTTCATTGAATTGGTGGAGATGCAGCGTATCTGCCAAAACGACCACCCCCAGCGGGCTACCGGAGATAATCAGCGGTAAAGCTAAGACAGACCGAGCGCTGAATCGCTCAATCAAGCGTGAGGGGTCTTCTTGGGAGGTAACAAGATAAGGGGTAAAGATATGACGCAATTGGTGGAGTTCAGGAAATAAGTCAGGGGGGAGAATCGGCATGGGGTCTTTGAGCCATATCCCGCAGCCGATATTGACTTTTTGTGACCAGCCTTGTTCTTGACGTTGCCAGACATGGGCAATATCGGCTCCACTTTCGCGGATTATGCGTTGGACAAGACGCTTGACGCGAAACCTCATCTCAACATCGGCGTTGGCAAGGGCTGTTCGCAATTCACTTAAATCGTATAGGGTTGGCACTGTTCGTGGCGCACCTTCTAGGTATCGCAACTCCAGCACACTATCCTCTAGCAAGGGCAATAGCCATGCGTCACTGGGGTAATAGAGGCTCTTGCCTACTGTGCGAAGGGGTTGTCCCGTCAGGATAACGGTATCGAAGTCGAGATCACTATCACGACGCGGACGTAAGGCATAAGCCCAAAAGACTTGGCGATAGCTCGCTAGGACATTGAGATAGTGATTATCTTCATCAAAAAGAGCAATCTCGCACCAATCGACATTAAGAGCTTGGGTCATCTGCTCGGCAATTAAGCGCAAGACCTCATCTAAGGCCAAAGTAGAATTGACGACCTCGTTAACTCGAAATAGGGTCGAGAGTTCCTTAGAGCGATTGACCATTTCACTATAAAGGCGAGCATTCTCAATGGCAATCGCGGCATGAGAAGCCAAGTCTTCTAGGAGAGTTTGGTCATGTTCAGTAAAGGTGCGGTCAGTGGTACGGTTGTTGACGCCCAAGACCCCGATGACATCCTCTTGTATCTTGAGTGGTACATAAAGAAGGGATTGCACATAGTAGGCTGTCTTGATTTTCAGCCAACCAGCATGAGCAATCAATAGGGGTTCACCCGTTTTGTATACTTTGCCCGCAAGGGAGTCTTTGGTGCGAATCCGAAAATGGCGGACTGTTTCACTATCAAGACCTTTCTCCGCCTGCACATAAAGGGTCTGATCGTCATCATCTGGCAGCAGCAACAATGACTCCTCGGCGCGAGTTAGCACCATTGCGGCATCTACCACTTTGGAAAGCACCTCGTTAATATCGAGGGTAATGTTTAGGGTGCGCCCAATATCGGAGAGGGTTTTTTGTTCCAGCAGGTTACGGGCCAAGAGTTGGCGCACATCATCAGAGCGAATGTACTCGGTATCAGGGGGGGGTTGGTCAAGGGTCAGCCGTGAGCCTTGGAGCCGCGAGAGAGTTTCCGCAACCGAGGTCAATAACTCGTTGGTTTTTACTGGTAAATGAACAAAACCAGCCGCGCCACCCGTACCTTTGGGGGTGAAATCAGCATCTATAAGCGCAATCCATGGAAAGGCACCAAAGGCAATTGTTTCGCGCAGTTTCTCAAGGACAATCTGCTCATCATGGTTCCATACGCGCAAATCGACCAAAGCCAAATCGAAATAGTTCTGTTCAGCAATAGTCCCCACTTCATCAATGGCCTTGGCATGATGGAGGTCATAACCTGCTCCAGCCAAAATATTTTGGAGCAAGGTTACCAGATGCACGTCATCCCCGACGATTAAGATAGATGATTTACGTGTGCGTGCTTTCATTGTATGCTGCCTCTTTTTTACAACAACCTACTCTAAGTATACAAAATTCATAAAAATTTTAGGGAATGAGTTGAACCACCCCGAACAGCAAAATCACCCCACCTGATAGCCAGTTGACCCACTGCAACCAACGTGGTGTGAACCGATGTCGAAATAAGCTTACCATTGCACTAAGCAATAGCCACCATACCGCCGAGCCGATAAAGACACCTGTAACCAATACTCCTGCTGAACTTTGGCTGCTCCCGACAAGACCTAGTCCGGCGAAAATGGCGGTAAAAGCTAAGATGGTAACAGGGTTAGTAAGGGTCAAAACCAAGGTAGAGGCATAAGCCCCTAATAGACTGGTGCTTTCTTGGGCATCGGCTGCTTGTTCAGACGGTTTGGAGCGCAAGGTGGTTATTCCCAGATAGATAAGGAATAGCCCACCCAGTAGGCGAATCCATGAGGCGTAATCTAGCAAGAAATCAGAGACGATAGTCAGACCAAAAGCCGCTACACAGCCATACAGAAAGTCAGCCGTCGCTGCGCCAAGCCCCGATACAAGGCCATGCCAGCGCCCATAGGCCAAGGTGCGCCGAATACACAGCACCCCGATTGGCCCTACCGGAGCAGCAATCGAAAACCCTAAAATAAGACCCTTTAGCAAAACCCACATACCCCAACCCTCCCTAGTGGTAGTTTTGTGCATCCAAATAAATGGCAACAAGTGAGGAGATGCAAAGATAGTCCCAGCCATTTTAGCTGGAATTTTGCGGATAAAAGGGGTGCTGTAATGCGAAGGTGTTCATAGGCGTGCAGTATAGGGGAGGCAGATATGGACTGTCAAGCAAAAGCCGCTAGAATACAAACGTATATGAGGAGGCAATAATGATTAAATCAGTTTGTGTTTATTGCGGCGCACGAAACGGGGTGGCGCAGGTTTATTTAGATGGAGCAACGGAGATGGGGCGCATCCTTGCCGAGCATGATATACGCCTGATCTATGGGGGTGGCAGTAACGGTTTGATGGGTGCCGTTGCCGATGCCGTCTTAGCAGCAGGTGGTGAGGCGGTGGGTATTGTTCCAGAACCATTTAAGTGGGGCGAGGTCACCCATACCCGCCTGACAGAGTTGCACCTGACCGCAGACATGCACACCCGTAAGGCGAAAATGGCAAGCCTTGCTGATGCGTTTATCGCCATGCCCGGTGGCTTTGGCACCTTTGACGAACTGATGGAGATTGTGACATGGGCGCAAATTGGGGTGCATGGCAAACCCATCGCCATTTACAATATTGATGGCTATTATGACCCGCTGCTTGAAATGATAGAGCGTGGACTGGCACAAGGCTTTATCCCTGATACCAGCCACAGTTTACTCAAGGTGGCGGATACCCCCCAAGGCGTGCTTGATGCGTTAATGAGCATTTATCGCCTTTAGGGGCGTGGGGCGGCTTCACCCAATCGTAACACATCTAGCATTTCAGGATGGATAAGGCCGTTACTGGCAACCAAGCGAGGGCGAACAACCGTTATACCCGATGGGTCGCCTGTGTAGTCAGTCACAGTACCACCTGATTCGAAAACGATGATAATACCCGCCAGCACATCCCAGCGCTGCAATTTCTGTTCCCAATAACCATCAAAGCGCCCCGCCCCCACATAAGCCAAATCGAGGGCTGCTGACCCCATGCGCCGCACCCCTTGGGAACGCACCACAAAATGCCCCCATTGGGCAGCGTTATTTTCGGAGTCTGTCCATTTGTCATAGGGAAAGCCACTCGCTACCACCGACCCCGCCAGACGCTCGGTTGAGGATACATGCACAGGTTGACCGTTGAGAGTGGCCCCCCCATCCTTGGTCGCAGCAAAGCACTCATCACGCATCGGGTCGTAGACAATACCCACGATGGGCCAACCATCGGCATCGGTTAGGGCCATGCTAATGCTGAAATGGGGAAGGCCATGCGCGAAGTTGGTAGTACCATCGAGGGGGTCGATGTACCAACGATAGCCGTTAGCATCGGTGGGCTGATAGTTGCTGCCTTCCTCGCCCACAATTTGATGTTGAGGAAAGGTCGATTGCAAGCGCTGGACGATAAAGGCTTCAGAGGCACGGTCAGCCTCGGTTACTAAATCGACCACCGCCGCCTTGTGGTCAGCATGGCGCGGACGAGTAGCATGGTCACGGAGAATAGTCCCGGCTGCTTGGGCAATCGGAACGGCTTCTTGCAAGATGTCCGATAGATTCATAAGTTATTTTCGCTTCTTTTTGTGAAACAAGGCTACACATTCAACGGCGACACGATGAGGCGCAAAGTCAAGGGGTTGGACTTCGACCAAGCGATAGCCGAGTTCATCCATCAGGACCTTGGCGTCGCGGGCCAGTGTCGTCGGATTCTGACTGATATACACAAGGGTGGAGGCTTTGACGCGGCGCAAATTGAGAATGGCTTGGTGATTCATGCCGCGGGCAGGTGGGTCAACGATGATAGTATCAAAGGGTTCATCAAGCGCTTCGAGGACAAGCTCAACTCGCCCCTCTAGGATGTCGATATTGTCAAAGTCGGCAAGGTTGGCCTCGGCATCAGTGGCGGCGGGCGGGTAGCTATCGACATAGGTGACATGCTCGACATGAGGTGCGACAAAAGCCGAGAAAAGCCCAATACCCCCATATAAATCGAGGATGCGCTGGGATGGTTGGGGGTCAAGATAACGCAACACGACCTCGACCATTTGGGCGACTTGGCCCAGATTGGAACGATTTTCGACGCCCGCTGTGATGCGAAAGGTGCGGTTATGGATGCGCTGCACGCTATGGGTATGCCCAATGAGGTTGAGGGGTTCGTGGTGGCTCAACAGAAAATTGAGCGAGACAGGCAGCGTAATCTCTAATTCGGGCGGTTCATCATCACTGGTTTGTAAGATAAGCATAGCCTCGCCCTGTTCATTAACTTGGACAGTGAGGCTGGTCAAGGTATCAATCGTCAAATCGAGTTCGTTGATGACCTGCAAGATGGCGGGATGGATGACGGAGCATTCATCAATGGCAATAGCTCCCTCCCCATCTTGACCCATAAAGCCGAGGCCCCCTTCAGCAGGGATAAAGGTAGCGGTGTTGCTATAGTGCCATTCTTGAGGGCTAGCAAGGGTAAATTGCAGGGGCGGATTGGCGATGCCCTCTTGCTCGAAAGCCATCGCTACAAGGTCGGTTTTAAGGGCGATTTGGGCATCAAGGTTTAGGTGCTGCCATTGACAGCCACCACATTTACCCAAGCCAAAATGGGAACAGCGCGGCTCCACCCGATCCGTTGAAGATTCAAGCAAGGTGACCCCCGTGCCGCGATTCTCAAAGACATGGGCCATTAGGGTTTCGCCAGGAATGGTATAGGGGATATAGATGGGCTTGCCCTTGATGAAAGCGATACCACGTCCGTCTGGCGCAATATCGGTGATGGTAATTTGCGTTAACATTTTGCCTCTTTAAGCATATAATAGCCCTGCGATAGGATAACTGATTCTGATGACGATTTCCAGCCATCCCCACTTGAATCCCACCCGCCAGCGCTTGCTGGGGGTATTGTTGCGTGTGGCCTTTGTTGCCATCGCAGCCGCCATCCTTGGCATGCTTGTGCTAGGCATCGGCTACGGCCTATTTTTGATGATTGTGATGATTCCGTTCTTGTTGGCGCTGAGTAGCTCACTGTTGCTGTTGGCGTGTTTGCACCCCTCGATTGAAGTGCATGAGGGCGGCTTGACTATTAAGCCACTGGTGTTTAAGAAGCAGCAGGTAGCATGGGAAGCCATTGAGGAGATGGTAAACCATAGCCTAATGAAGCCCGTACCGCCCAAGCATCAAAACAAGGCTAAGACGCCCAAGGGCCAGATGTTATTGATTGAGCGCGGTGCTTTGCCGTGGCCCTATCGCATCGTGGGGCTATTGGCGGGGCATGGTTATCGACCTGTAATCGCCATCGGCAGTTGGACGCATAGGGACTATGACACACTACGCCGTACCCTTGAGAAAGCACTTAAATGAGCAAAAAACAGATATTGATGCTGACCCCTTATCTGCCCTATCCGCCGATTAGCGGGGGGCGGATGCGAACCTATAGCCTTGTCAAGCGCCTCAGCGAAAATTATGCCATCACGCTGGTTAGCTTTGGGCGACCCGAAGAGCAGGCTTTTGATTTAGCGCCCATGCGCGACCTCTGCCAAGAATTTATGGTGATTGACCGCGCCCCTAGCCCTAGCACCCTGCAAGCGGCGCTGTTGAGCCTGACCAGTATCAGGCCTATCACGATGCGGCTGTATCGCAGCCCTGAATTTGCGGAGACGGTAGCGCGTTTGCTGCGAGAGCGCTCCTTTGACGCGGTGCATGTCGAGTCGTTTTATATGCGGCAAAATCTACCCGCCGATTGTGACCTGCCTGTGCTGCTATCCGAGCCAGCCATTGAGTACATTGCGTGGTGGCGGCATGCCAAGGTTGCCCAACCCCTCTATCAACGGCCTGCTATTGCCCTCGAAGCGCTGAAAATGCGGATATTTGAACCGCGTGAATGGCGCAAGTCATCGGTAGTAGGGGTCATGTCAGAGGTGGATGCGGGCATTATTGGGCGCTTTGCCCCAACTACCCCTGCGCCGAATGGGGTCGATGTGGAGTTCTTTCAGCCTGCCAGCGCACCCCGCCAGCCCGCAACAGCGGTTTTTATGGGGGATTATAAGTATTTCCCAAATAGCGACGCGGTGCTGTATTTTGTCCACGAGATACTACCCCTCATCCGCGCCAAGCGGCCTGATTTTGAATTGGTGCTACTTGGCAAAGACCCAACGCCTGAATTGGTAGCCCTTAGTGAAGACCCCACATCGGGGGTTACGGTCACGGGATTGGTGCCAGATACGCGTCCCTACTTGACCCAAGCGACGCTCTTTGTCTGCCCCCTGCGGAGTGGAAGTGGTACCCGTTTCAAGTTGATGGAGGCTTTGGCATCGGGCTTGCCAGTCGTGACCACAACGGTAGGCTGTGAAGGGCTAGACCCCACGCCAGATGTGCATGTGGTGTTAGCCGATACGCCCGAAACATTTGCAGCAGCCGTCCTGCGCCTTATTGATGACCCTGCTACTGCCCAACAGTTGGCGCAACGCGGGCGGGAATGGGTGGTCGCCCAACACGCATGGGCGCATAGTGCGCGGTTGGTGGCCGAAGCCTATGAACGGCTCATAGCAGCAAAGCCGCGCTAAGGTGTAGCACACCGAGACTGGCAAAGCCCACTAATATCAGCCAATCCCCGCGCCGCTGCCCAAGGTATAGCTCCGAGGCGGCCCGTATGAACCACCAGCCCGCTATCCACACCGAGAGCAAGCGTCCGGCGGGGGTTGGCAGCCACAGCCACCACGCCATCTCCAGTAGACCAATAGAGACCAGCACATAACTGGCGGCGTGATTCATGACCCAGCCGATGCCATGCACGTCACGGCGTTGGGTGGCGTAGCGAATCGGGCCAAGGCGGAAGGGTTTGAGGGACGGCCCCTCTTTGGGGATGGCCTGCTCAAAATCCAAAAGGATGGGGAAAAAGAAATGCACCGCGCCGAGGGTCAGGGTAAAGAGGCCCGCCACCACTAGCCCGATGCCAATCAGGGTTTCCAGAATCGCCATGCGACACCACCACTAAATCGGTTCGAGGTGGTCAGTGACCCACGCATCATAAGCGGCCTGAATTTGGCGGGTCAAGGGGCCGACTTGTCCAGTGCCAAGGGGTATGTCATCAATTTGGACAATCGGCACCACACCGCGGCTGGAACTGGTCAGAAAAGCCTCAGCAAGCGTGTTCACATCGGATAAGGCAATGGGTTGATAGATGACCTGCACAATAGCGGGCGCGACCTGTTGCACGATTTTACGCGAGATGCCGCTTAACACAAGGTCATCACCAGCGGTATAAAGTACCCCGCCCCGTATGGCATAGAAGTTGCTGCCCATGCCCTCCAGCAGTTGCCCCACCTCGTTCAGAATAATGCCCTCATAAGCGTCAGGGATGGCAGCTTTGGCTTCAGCACGGCGCTTCATCCAGTCGTTGGTTTTGGCACGGGGATTGCGGCGGGTGATGGGGATGGTTGCGACATGGACACCGCTTTGACGCACCGATTCTGGCAGACCTGCAAACGGCTCCAACGATAAGATAATATGGGTTGGGTCTTGGCGGCTGATGGTGATGCGAAAACGTGAGTTTGGATAATCGGAGCGCTCAATCAATGCACGCAGGGCAGACCGTAAAGCAGTGCGGTCAAGGTGCAGAGCTATCCCTTCCAGACGCGCCGATTCTTCCATGCGGTCGAGGTGGGCATCCAGCAATAGCACATGGTCACGGTTGAAGGTGCTGGCAACGGTATAAATGCCGTCGGGTTCAAACGGAGCGGCGACATTGAGGGTATCGGCGCTATAGGGAACAGCTTGGAGGCCATTCGGGGTCAGGATTCCAATGGTGGTGGGTGGCATTAACGGGCATACACTCCTAATACAACAGGCACGGTATCGAAGCCAGAAACGGTCACAGGGGAGCCATTGGCATTGGTAGCATAGAGCATCGCCGAGCGTCCGCCATCCAAGGCCAAAGCGCTCTCAATGGCTAAGGTGGGGTGATTGGCGAGCCATATCTGCAAATCAGCAAAGCTAATCTCACCGAGTAGACCCGTTGAGAATAGCACAATCCGCCCGCTGGTGTCTTGGGCGATGGCGCTACGACGGGCAGGGCTATTGAAACCGTCACCTTGGCGGGTTGGCTGCCCACCCGATAGCAGCATCGGGAAGGATTGGATGGCTTGCTGGTAGCCCTCGCCTTGGTAGGGTTCGGTCACGAGATAGCGTAGGCGCATGGAATCGAGCGACTCGACTTGGAACATGCCGCCAAAGTCCACCAAGCTGTAGCCATACGAGACCCCATCGGCAATGACGAGACCAATGGCACGGTCATACTCATCAAAGAAATTGGCATTCACAAAAGCGAGAGCATCGGGTAAGGCGGCCTGCCAATCAGTAAAGCTGAGTGGACTTTGGGGGCGATAGCTGACCTTAAATTGCACAAAGGCGGGATAGAGGCGCAGGATGTGCATATCAAAGGCGCGGGAATCAGCAGGCGTGACACGTTCAACCCGAAACTCAACGCCAGTGGCAAGGCTTGTCCAGCCGTCGGCGCTGTCGGCGGGTGCGGGCGTGGGCGTGGGGGCGGTGCAAGCCAGCAAGGTAGCACTCACAAAAAGCAGGAGGCCAAGCCAACGGCTTGCCCCCTTGAGGATAAACGGGATACGCTGTTGCATCGGTAGACTATTCTTCTCGCTCACGTTTTTTCTGTAACAGACGAGAGGCCATGTTGCCATCGGTCGCAGGTGGTGGGGCGGACTTGGGCTTGGCACGCGGCTTAGGTGCTTCGGCCTTGGGTTCAGGTTTGGGTGGTGGCGGGGCGGCAGGTGGTGGTGAAACCGATGGGGCGTTATCGCTAGTGGCGGTCTGCTCCTTAGCGCGGTCTTTGGCACGCATCAAGCCCCCAAGCTGCTCAGAGCGTTCACTGACTTCATAATCGGCTTCACGACGGACTAAGAAACGCTCACGTAGGCGCTGGAGGTCGCTCTTGTTGATGACCAAGCGCCGCACGGCAATATCCATCACCAGCAAAAAGGCGGCGGCTCCTAAGAGGAAGGGCCACAGTGGGCGGGCCGCTTCTTCTTGGTCAAGGTTATGGATAAAGGCTCCGGCGGGGTCACCTGCAAGGGTATCACCGCCCGTTTTGCCCGCAATGGCCCGCAGCAGTTGGACATCGGGCTGGCTGACGCTGTATTCCGAGGAGTAGCTCAAGACCCAACCCGTGTTCTGCCCAATGGTGGCTTGGACGGGAGCGCCTTCCGGGGTTTGACCAAAGACGCCAATATGATAGGCCCCTTCCATAGTGGGCGCAAAAGCGGCCTCGTAGCGACCGGGAGCGACCTGCTGGAAGTCAAGGGCAACGCTGGTGTAGTCCGGTGGCGGCCCGACGATAGAGGATTCGAGTTCTAGGCCATTGAGGTAATTGCCATCATTATCGCGGGCATCCACAACCAAGACGGCCTCTTCGCCGCGTTGCTCAACCCACGTATCGAGGTTGTTGGTAGTACCTTCGGTGATTGTCCAACGCACCACTTGGTTCCAGAAGCGCGTGTATTGGCTCCAACTGACCCATTGAGCGCCCCACCGTAGGGTGGCATCCGACATGAAAGCTACCGAGCGCCCTAGCCCATATTGCCATGAGGCTAGAATGGGGTCGTCTTCGGGGCCAGTGAAAATCACAGTAGCGGTGTCCTTGGGGGTGGTGGCGACATAACCGAGCAGTTGAGGGACAGCCGAGAGGTCAAGACCGTCCAAGATAGGGCTGTTGGAGACCAAGGTCGGGACAAAGGGGTCTTCAAAGATATAGGAACGGGTCGCCAAAACAGTTTCAGCCGAGAAGATGGACGGGATGCTCTCAACGGTGGTGCTGATGTGGAAATTGCCGCCACCATAAGATGCCACGTCGCGCAAGAAGGGTGCGTAGTCTTCGCCAATAGCGACCACCGAGGTGGTGATGTCGTAGTTGGAACGCAAGCGCTGCACCAAGGGGATAATGCCACCGGGGTTGGCCCCACCATCGGTTAAGAGAATGACATGCTTGAGGGTGGAAGGGTCGTTAGGTAAGGCACGGTCAACGGCTGACAGCCCGCCAAAAATATCAGTACCACCACCGGAGCGCAAGCTGCCAATCTCATCCTCAAGGGCTTGGCGGCTGGCAGAATCGCCGACTTCTTGAATTTCAAAGACCCAAAAGGCTTGGGTATCGAAGGAAACGACGCCCGCACGGTCATAGTCATTGAGAAAATCAAGAGAGCGCAAGACGGCCTCTTTTGCCAATTCGAGGTTGGTAAAGCCACTTGGCCCAGACATCTCCATCGAGCCAGAACGGTCAATGACATAGACCATCGTCAGCTTGGGGATGCGCTCTTCGTCTTTAATCCGCATATCAACGGGCAGGGTCTCTTCTAGAGGTGTTTGGAAGTAGCCGCCTACACCGTAGCTCTCTGGACCACCAATGGCAACCAAGCCGCGCCCTAAATCCTTCACATAGGTTTGCAAGAGTTCCATGCGGGTGGGGGTTAGGTCGGCGGCGGGGACATTTGCCAAGATGATGCTCTTATAGGTCACCAAGGGGGCCAAGCCCAAGGGCATGTTGTCGGGGGTGACGACATCCGTCAAAAGACCTGCTTCATTCAAGGCGTTTTCAAGGTATTGGGTCTCGGCAGGGTCATTGGCAACCACCAGCACGCAGGGCCGTCCTGAGACTTGGGTAAAGGCCGACAGTTGATTATTCTGCTTGAAGCCCTCGGCGGTCTGTGGCTCAATCTTGACCTGAAAATCGAGGAAGCGAGCAACGGGGTATTGGATGGGGCCGACGGCATAGCGGTTATCACCGGGGTAGAGGTCAACTGAGGCCTCGTGGATGGTTTGCCCACCCGCAAAAACAAAGACATTGGCTGGCATGACTTCGGTGCCTTTGTTCTCAATCGAGATAATCAAATCAAAGGGTTCGTCTTCACCGACGACGGCAGGGACACTGACGCTACTGACCAGTACCTCTTTATCGCGGGGGATGCCGAAGGGGACGTACTCAATTTGAACACCCGTCGCAGCGGCTAGTTCAGCAGCACGCAAGGCGTCACCTGTCGTCTCTAGGCCATCGCTGAGGACAACCATGCGTTTGGCAGCATCGGGTGGGAAAAGCGCCAAACCTAAACGGATAGCCTCAGCCATATCGGTATTGATGCGGATGGGGTTGGAGCCGATGCGGTTGAGGTTAATCAATTCATCCATCGGATGCTCAACTAGCGCGTTGGAGCCAAAGAGGATGACGGCGGCACGGTCTTGGTTTGCCATCTCGTCAATGGAAGCTCGCACAAATTCGAGAGCTTGGCGCTGAGATACATCGTCCATACTATCCGAGACATCGACCAGAAAGACGACGGCGAGGTTATCAGCAGGGCGACGAATTTCAAGACCTGCAAGGCTCAAAATCAGCAACAGCACCAACACAAGGCGGATGACGAGTGCAGCCATGTCACGGCGACGACGATAGGCCAAGCGCGGCCAACCCAGCCGAATAAAGATAGGCAATAGGAGTAGAAGGAAAAAGGCACTAGGGTTTGTAAAGCTCATCGGTTTAGTCCTTTGACTTGCCACCACCGCCGCTTTTGGCGCGGTTGATTTTGGTCACGGAATGTCGTCATCAACGCCTTGGGCTTGCGGGTCAAGCTACGATGATAATACCACCATTCAATGCCCAAAATCAGCAAAGCCAGCCCTGCTAAATATGTCCATAACTCACGGCGGCCTGTTTCTTCGCGCTGGGTGCTAGTAATCAAGGTTTCGCCGCTGGCAGTCTGCACACGGATTTCATCAACGGGGGCGATTTGGCTCTCACGGGCGTCAAAGAGGTTAACCGCGAAGTGGTCACGCTGCACCACATTGCCATCAAACACCACTTCGACTTCATAAAACCCCAAAGTAGTGGTATCGGCATAGGCGACCTCGGCCACATTCTCTAGGCGGAGGGTAGTGGTGTTCCCGTGGGGGTCTTTGATTCGCACTGTATCGGCATCAACGGAGGGGCGAATGGTGAGCGATTGACCGGGAGCAAGGCTATCGACTGAGACGGCACGTTGGGGGCGATACCACTCCATCAAGCGGGTCATGAGAATAGGCCATGTGATTTGGAGCGGCAGGTCAGAGTCGCCAAGCGCAAAGGTGAAAAGCGCGACTTGCCGCCCTTGTACCTCGCCCGCCAAGACCAACGGCTCACCGTTTTGGGTTTCAACTAAGGTAGTGGCCCACTCAATGCGGTCAAGGGTGCGAATTTGACGGATGCTGACATCAGCAAAATTGACAAAGCGGGTGCGGTCATCATCGCGCAAGACGCCACCCGTTAAGGGGTCAATGGTGGTGGCGGTACTCTCACCCACGACATCGAAAAGGGTAGTGCTTTGGGTCGGGTCAATAATCAACATATCGACATCGGGCAAGGTAGGGGGTAACCAGCCATCAAAGACGACCAACTCATAGTCGCCACTGGGCAGGCCCCGACTGATGTCACCAAGGGTCAAGTTCACACCCGGCAGATTGGAGAGAATGCGCTCAATAAAGATATTGCCCTCGGTCATCAGCAGCACATTACCGTTGGACGTATCGGTGTTGATGGCATAGGCCACATTGTCGGTGGATAGATAATCGGTCACCGATTCGTTACTGGGTTTGGAGAGCCGTGCTTCAAGTTCGGTAAAAGGCTGAGTCAGGTCGTTGACAATGATATTGATGGTCGAGGCGGTGGGGACATCATAGAACTGTGAGCTATAAAATTCACCATCAAGGTGCAGTTCAAAGATGGCACGGGTATTTTGGTCACCGTAGTTGGTGATTTGGGCAAAGAGTTGGGGTGGTTCACCGGGGAGGGCACGGGTTGAAAGCGCGGAAATCGCTAGATTATCCACCTGCTCTCCTACTTTAACATAGCGCAACTGGCCGGGGATGTCGGGCAAGTCGGCAGGCAAACCACCATCGCTCAAAACCACGACCTGTAACTCATCAACCCCTCTTGCCCCCGCCGCCGCCAAAGTCAGAGCAGCGGCCCAATCAGCGCTCCCTTGGCTGGGTTTCGCCTCACGAATGGCACGGCGCAGGACGGTGCGGTCACGGGAGGCCGCTGCCAAAACTTCCGGCACCTCCGCCACACGGATAACGGTCATGGTGTCATCGGAGCCGAGGGTATTCACGGCGTCAAGGGCAAGGTCTTTGGCTTCTTGAAAGCGTGATTTGCCATCAACATCGGTGGCGTTCATGCTGGCAGAGGCGTCGATGAGCAGCACAGTACGTCCGGTGGTGATGGTCTTCACCTCGCGGAAGGGCCGCGCTAGGGCCAAGACAAGGGCCAACAAAATGAGTAACTGGAGCAACAATAGCCAGTTAGGGCGGAGACGCTGCCAAGGGGCATTTGCTTCGCGGTCACGCACCAGTTGTTGCCAAAGGAAGGTACTGGAAATCGGCATATCGGTACGGCGCAAGCGCAACATATACAGCAAGATGATGGGGACAGCAAGGGCGCTTAATCCCAGTAACAAGGGTGATAACAAGCCAAATCCACTCACACTACCGCCTCACTCTATCGCTATTTCAAGGGGCAGCCGCACATGGTCGCTACCGTCGGTTGTTCGTACCCGTTCAAAGGTCAAGGGGTCATAAAAACCAACGATAAGATAGGCGGCTCCTCTGTAGTCATTTACTCGGAAGGTCAACTGATGGTTGTCCACAATATACTCATTGGGCAGCCAACTGGTTGTCGGACGCTCGGCATTGGCAGGCGAGCTATCGCTTTGGGCAAGGACACGGCCGCTCTCATCGAGCAATTGGGCAAAGACTGTATAGGCAATGTCGGGTGTTGCAGTGGCCTGCCACCCTAATGTTAAAGCAAAAGGCGCAGCGGATGATACCTGCGTTTGGGGAACGCTCACCCCAACCAAGCGCCCTACCCCAACAAACTCGGCTTCGACGACTCTATCAAATGCTGGCAGGTCAAAGGTGCGCTCAATGGTATGGATGGTATAGGTGGCGAGGGGTATCACATCATCTAAGCGCAAAATCGCCTCACCTTGGGCATCGGGAGGGATGCGGAATTGATGCCAGCTAAGGCCAGCCGCGCCTTGCCATGCGACAGGCTGGGATAGTTGCCAATCGGTGCCAACGAGCGTTAAGGTAGCGGCAGGCTGCGCGAGGAGGAGCGTGACTTCAAGCTGGGTGCCGCTATTAAGGGTAGCGTCGGCATTGGTGGCAATGATTTGACTCTGCGCGGGTTCCACCGTTATGGGAGGGCCGACAGCCTCCACACCATTCTCAAGGCGATAGCTAACGCCAAGCGAGGCTCCGTCAGAGGCGTAGTGGTCATAGCCGTGTGGGGCGAGGTCGCTATAGATGCTCCATTCAAGGGGATAGATAGTCCTTGGCGCACCATTTGGAACCTGCAAGCGGTGATAAGACGCTCCATGCTGCCAATCGGTATGTTGAGCAGCGTCACGGATGATGACGTCGCTTTGATTTAGCAGCCAGCCGAGGTTATTGAGCAAGCGCATGGCAAGGCTGATGGCAGTGGTGGGGGGGGAAGCGGCTTGCCATGTAGTGCGGACACAGATAGACTGCGTTGAAGCTATCCAACCAACCTGCTCTAGGGTGAGATTGCCATAGGTAGGCATTGGTTCAGGTGAGTTGGTAAAGCTAGGGACTTGAGCAAGGGTATAGGCTTGAGTCTCAAGGCCGTAGTAAGTTCGCGCTTTGCTGCTGGTATCGCTACTGGCCGCCAGCAGACAAGGATACATGCCGCGCACATCGGCGGGAAGTTGGAACCATGTCAAGAACTCGATGGGTAAGGGTGTATCAAGGGTGGCGAGTTGTTCCAAGGCTTCCGCTTCGGTGCTATGAAGGGGGATATTCATGAATTGAGCGCGGATATTGGCAAGTCTGGCGTAGTAGCTTTGCAGGGCTGGCTCACGCTCAAAGGGGATGATAATGACGGCATTGGAGGGCAAAGTGGCGTAATAAGCTGCTAGACCAGCGAAGTCATCATGCTGATAGGCGCGGGTGGTGGCGATAGCGTGCAAGCTGGATTGAGTTAGACCTAAGCCAAAGATGACGACAGCACCAAGGGTTACACCCACCCACCGCTTGGACAGTTGAGCAAGACCCGCGACCCATACCAACAAGGTGGCAGGGACGGCAGCAATATAATAGCGCGGGTGAAAATCAATATGGGCGGTTCGCAATAAAAGGGTGCTGAATAAAGGCACAAGGGTGATATGAGAGAGCAATACCCATGTGCGAGTGTTAGGGGTACGGATAATTAGGATGAGGGCGGAGAGCAGCAAACTAAGGCCCGCGAGATTGAGCCAGAGGTCACTGGGAGTGGCTTGCCATTGGGGAAGGACGGGCAAAAAGTAGCTATACCAAATATCTTGAATAAGACTAAATCCCCAACGCGGCGGGGTATTGAGGGGCGTACCAGAGGGGGATTGGGTCAGCAGCCACGGGAGATAAACCATAATCAACAAGAGGTGCGCGATTCCCCAAAGAAATATGCGTGACCAATCGTGGCGGATGAGCCAGACCGCCCCGACAGCAACACTGGCCCACACGATGAGGGGAACGGCAAGATTGTGGATGTAAAGGCCAGCGAGTTCGGTAAGCCAGAGGGCAAGCCAGATTTTTGCTTCAGGGGTGAGGCGGCGCGACTTCGCCCAGACCTGCGGCCTGACCTTGCCCGCGCCTGACGTGTGCGCCAATAACGCTCCAACGCCCATCACCAACAGAACGGCTATCAACGGCACCGCAACATAGGCACGTACCTCTTGAGCATAATCCCAGAGCAAGGGCGAGGAGGCGACTAAGATACCCGTTGCGAGACCTGCGCCCATGCTATACCAACGCCATGCCAACCGTAGGGCCACCGCGACAGTGATTAACCCTAGCAGCACCGAGGTATAGCGGAAGGCCAAGGGTGATTCACCAGTACCAAGACGCCAGAGCAGGTGACCGAGGGTATAGTAGCCATAGGGGGTATTGTCATCAGGGGTGGTGAAGGGGCCACGAATGGCGCGAATCGACCAGCCCTCATCATGCCAAATTGACTCGGTGCCAATGCGCCACATCCGCAGCGCAAATCCCCCCATCAAGACCACCATTGTCAGCCACAGGCGGCGGATCATCGTACCACACCGATACGCCGTAGCTCAAAGAGGATGAGTTCTTCCCATGGGGTCGAGGTTTGGGCCGTCACGTAATGGATACCGCGCTTGAGGCAAAAATCACCAATGTCCTCTTGCCATGCAAGAAGGCGCTGTTGATAGAGGTCACGCATTTCAGCATCAATGGTAACTTCTTGAGGGATGCCGGACTCGACATCAATCAAGCGCAAGTCGCCCGTAATCTCAGGATTGACCTCATCGGGAGCAAGGGCTTGAATGAGGACGAGTTCAAAGCCGCGTGATTGCATGGCACTGAGGCCATCACGGTAATCATTGGTCATCATGTCGCTAATGATGATGGCAAGACCGGGGCGACGGCTCCGCATGGCATAATCACGCAGAGTAACATTGAGGTTGACTTCCCCACGGGTGCCGAGTTTCTCAAGGTGTTGGAGCATGTTCATGGCATAGCCCCGCCCACGAAATGGCCCCCAGCGCACAATACGATCAGGACGGAGAGCGTGGACTTGCACCAAATCACCCGTCATCAATGAGAGATAAGCCAAGGCACCCAAGACCCGCAATGACCAGACGAACTTGTGTTGGTCTTTGTCGCCTTGGCGGGGCCAATCCATGCTGGCCGAGCTATCAATCAAAAAATGGACGGCAAGGTCTTCCTCTTCCTCGTGCAATTTGATGAAAGGGCGCTCTAGGCGGGCGTAGATGTTCCAGTCTACACGGCGCAGATCATCGCCTTTGACATAATCGCGGTAGTCCGCAAATTCAACGCTGGTGCCGCGCTTGGTGGAACGCCGCTCCCCTTTCATAGAACCGGAACGGACTTGATTGGCAACCAACGAGAGGCTTTCAAATTTGCGTAGGGTGCTAGGGTCAAAGATACGAAATGCTGTACTCATCGCGTAAGCCCTCTATTGTATATCTTGGCGTTTGAAAACGAACATGGACAGCCAACCTAACCCCACCACCCAAACGGTCAAGATAAGAACAGAGGCCAGCAAGGGTACCTTTGGGGTAGCGTCAAAGTAAATCAGGGGTTGGTTCGAGTTAATCCATGAGGATAGGTTGTCGGTATTGAAGGTTGGAAAAAAGATGACCAAATCAAGAATTTCGTCAATTTTGAGAAGTTCAGAAGCAATAAACAAAAGGCTTGGGATGCCGAAAGATTCAATAATTGAAATGACCATCCCGGCCACTAAACCGAAAAGAATTGAACGCGTCCACATCGACACAAGAATGGCAAGGGTGGTCACAATGAGGGCAGCCGTAAAGGTCAGTGTGGCATTTAGCACCACATCTTGAACACCGTGAAGAAAACTGTCAATCGTGAGTTGGGGAGGATAGGATGCGCCAAAGATGGCATTCATAAAGCCGATACTGACCAGCAACAACACCATCATGATGGCAAGAAAGCGAATCACAAAGCCACCCGTTGCAAGATACTTAACGAGCAAGAGTTGGGCGCGACGGTTCCCCGGAATGACCGTCTTCCATGTCCTATACTCATATTCACCCGCAAAAACGGTAATGGCAAAGGCCAATAACAGCAAGCGACCAAAGATGTTATTGAGAAGCTGCCAAGGGAGCAAGGCGGCATCTGTCCAAGGGATAGGCTCATTGATATAGTTGGCACGGGCATCTGTGTTTAACAAAAAAATCAAGGTCAACAGGCCCGTGAGCGCACAACCTAAGAAAGGCCAAACCCATAATAAGCAGCTAATCAGTAGACGATTGCCCGCTATTTTGCGCCATTCAGCACGAAAGAGTGCCATCATGAGAGTTTGCCCTCCTCAAGCCCCACCAGTTCCAAGAAATAATCTTCGAGGCTTTGGCGATACGGGGCCATGCTGTAAATATCAATGCCCTGCTCAACGAGGCGCTTGATGATATGCGGAATATCGGCACGCGGGGCATTTATATGGAGTAAACCATCATTCTCGGTGGGTATCACCGACCAGCGTTCCTGCAAAGCGTTACGGGTTCGCTCAACATCCGAGACATCCAGTTCATAAAGGGATTGCTGGCTGAGGAGGTCAGTCAATGCACCCTCTTGGATAATCTGGCCCGCGTTGATAATCGCCAAGCGGTCACAGGTCTGCTGTACTTCGCTGAGGAGGTGGCTGGTCAAAAAGACGGTCTTACCCTGCTCATGCGCTAAATCACGAATGAAACGGCGCATTTCACGGATACCTGCTGGATCCATACCACTGGTTGGCTCATCCAAGATGATTAAATCAGGGTCTTGAAGCAAGGCGGCAGCAATGCCAAGGCGCTGTTTCATGCCTGTTGAATAGGCCCGCACCTTGACCTTAATCGCTTTATCAAGGCCAACGCGCTCAACCAGTTCAGTGGCACGTTGTTGATTGAACTGGGCTTGACTATTGCCGATAACCCTCAAGTTGTCCCAACCGCTGAGGTAGGGGTAAAAAGTAGCCCCCTCAACCAATGAGCCAACCCGTCGCAGCACGTCGGGCTGACGGCGCGGGTCTTTGCCGTAGACAAGGGCGCGACCTTGGCTAGGGTGCATCAAGTCGAGAATCATGCGGATGGTGGTGCTTTTGCCTGCACCATTAACGCCTAGAAAGCCATAGACCTGCGCTCCGGTAACCTGCAAGTTGACACCCTGTACCGCCACTTTTGATTCACGACCCCACCGTGACCCGAAGCGCTTGGTGAGGTTTTCGGTCACGATGACCGCGTCACTCACGGCTCGGCACTCCGGAAAGCAGGGGCAAGAGACGCAAGACCAAGGCCCATTGGAAAAGCTGAATCAAGAAAGCTACCCGCACCACCACCTCGGCATTGGCGTCGCGCACCACTTGGAATAGCTGGTCAAGTGCTTGACGACGGGTGTCGTGGTCAAGGTCAGGCTGATAATCCATACTGATTTGCCAATAGGCTCGGTAGACCTCCCATGTAGCGGCATCATGCCCAACAAGGAAGGTTGGCTCAACCTGCAAGACAAATTGATAGGTACTGAGAGTATCCAAAGCCAAACGGAAGGCGTCGGCGGTCAGGTTCCAAAGATTGGTCTTGCGGCTGGAGAAGATTTCCTCGCTGATGTTGATGCCCGTTGAGGTCAGAGCCAAGGCCGTCGCCAGCAAAGGAAACTGGCGGGTGTCCATCATGGCCTTGACTTGAGTCAAATAACGGAAGAAATGCCCGCTTAACTCGTAAGCCGCCTGTCCTGTTGGGTGCGCCAAGAGGTTGGCCTGTAAATGCCAGAGGCTATCAGGGGTGGGTTCTTTTAGGAGTTGCTCAACAGAAGCCGCAAAAGAAGGCATAGGCTATGCTCCTGTGGGGGTTTGTTCAATCAGTTCAGAAATGACATCATCGGCGGTGATGCCTTCAGCCAAGCCCTCAAAATTCAACAAGAGGCGGTGGCGGAAGACAGCGGGCGCAATGAGTTTGACATCATCAAAGGCCACATTATAGCGCCCTTCCAGCAAGGCATTGACCTTTGCGCCAAGGATGAGGGCTTGACCACCGCGTGGGCTGGAACCATAGCGCACATAGCGCCGCACTTTATCGGTAGCCCCTTCGCTCTCAGGATGGGTCGCCACCACCAAACGGGCCACATATTCGCTGACATGCGAGGCAATCGGTACCTGATAGGCTAACTCGCTCATTGCTAGAATCTGCGCCCCATCGACCACGGGTTGGGGTTGACCCTCATCCCCGCCTGTGGTGCGGTTGAAGATTTCAACGAGTTCTTGAGTGGAGGGAAATGGCACATGAATCTTGAACATGAAACGGTCAAGCTGGGCTTCTGGTAGGGGATAGGTACCTTCCATCTCCAGTGGGTTCTGAGTCGCCAAGACAAAGAAAGGCGGATCAAGGTGATAAGTGGTGTTGGCAACCGTCACCATTTTTTCCTGCATGGCCTCTAGCAGGGCCGATTGAGTCTTGGGGGTAGCGCGGTTGATTTCGTCGGCCAGCACCAAGTTGGCAAAGATAGGGCCAGCTTCAAAGCGGAACTCTTGACGCCCGTCTCCTTGCTTCTCCATGATATTGGTACCCGTGATGTCGGCAGGCATCAAGTCTGGGGTGAACTGGATACGCGAGAATTTGAGATTCATGACCTCCGACAAGGTGCGGATGAGCATGGTCTTACCCAACCCCGGTACGCCTTCCAGCAAGGCATGACGCCCCACCACCACGCAAATCAACACATGGCGGATTAGCTCAGTTTGGCCCACAATCACCTTGCGGACTTCGTTAACAATAGCTTGAGCGCGTTCTGAAAATTCTTCAACACTAATGGTCGTCACAGGTGCATCTGTCATTCTTTAAACCCTTTCCATCGCATACACAGTGTTTACCCCCAAAGCCGCCCTAGGGTTCTAGGGAGGAGAAATAGGCCCGAATAATATCGCGCACGCCAATGGGGATGTAGTCGCTATCAAGTGCCCGCTGCGCTTCGCGTTGGTATTGTTGGAAAACCCGATTGTAGGGTACCTGCGACTCGCCGCTAAAAGTTTCATTAAAATCGGTCTGGTTGATGGTCTCGCCATCATCGTTGCTGACTTCGCCACCAAGAGAAACTTCGGGGTCAGCGGTGCCATCTTCGCCAATGCGTTGCGGCACATAAATGGGGTCATACTCACGCATATCATCGTCACCGGGAGCATTGCTGACCTCACCGGGTTGTTGACCTGCTTCGCCTGTGGCGGTATCGCTACCTGCTGGTGAGCCTTGGTCGCCTGCCCCAGAGCCGCCAGCTTGGTCAGCACTTTCGCCACCCGACGGTTGGCCTTGTTGCTCACCACCTTGGCTTTCACTGGCTGGTCCTTCTCCGCTTTGGTCACCGGCTTGGTTACCTGCCTGATCGCCCGCTTGGTCGCCTTGCTGTCCACCGGGCTGGCTACCCTGCTCACCACTTTGCTGGTCACCTTGTTGATTGCCAGACTGCTGACCATCGGACTGGTCACCAGCTTGTTGGCCTTCGCTGCCTTGCTGGTCGCCTTGGGAGCCGGATTGCTGCTCTCCACCACTCTGTTGGCCTTGGTCACCCTCTTGATTACCAGATTGTTGTTGGTCACCCGATTGCTGGCCTTGGTCGCCTTGTTGTTGGTTGCCTTGCTGCTGATTGCCCGCTTGCTGGTCTTGGGTGCCGGACATGTCTTGGCGACTTTGGTTGACTTGATCGGCGGCTTGATTGGCGGCTTGGCTTTGTTGCTGGTTGGCTTGGGCTTGCTGATTCATCGTATTCGCCGCATCTTGCAGGGCTTCGGCAGCACGTTGGGTGTCACCTTCACGCAAGGCTTCGGCGGCCTCACGCAGTTGATCCGCCAATTCGGGGTTGGTCTCTTGCAAGGCATCAGCAGCAGCTTCGAGTTGGTCGGCAAGGTCTTGGCGCTCTTGCTCTGAGAGGTTGTCGAGTTCATTCGCCAGTTGCTCAAGTTCGTCAGCCGCTTGATTGAGGTCGCTTTCCTCAAGGGCCTCGCCTGCTTGTTCGCTGTTGGGGTTGGCGCGGAGTTGCTTGCCAGCCGCCGAATTCGCAGCCCGCTCAGTGCGACTCTGCCCATCTTGGCTCATTTCACGAAGTTCTTGCTCGGCCTCTGCTAGAGATGCAACAGCCTCAGCTTGAGAAATATCGGGATTTTGCAGAGCTTCGATAGCCTCATCAATGGGCTGGGTCAGTTCTTCCTGCTGCTCCGCAGTAAGGGTGGAATCGTTCTCGATTTGCTCACGAGTCTGCTCAAGTTGCTCGATTTGTTGGTCTATGGTCTGCTGCAATTCACGCTGGGCGATGACCTCGCCTTCAAAGGGGTTTTTGATGAGAATAGCAGCAGCTAACCCCACTAAAGCCAACACCAAGAGCGCTACCTCTAGCCAATTGACCTTGACGGGCAGGTGATGGTTGGCTTCCACGCGGTTGGCAGCGACCCGTGCATCCTCCAGTTGGCGCTCGGCAAACATAGGTGGGGCGGTGATGAGGCCGCTGGTGATTTCCAAGGCGGTGCTGATACGCTCCTTGAGATTGAAGCGGCGGTCAAATTCTTGGGCGGCGGTGCGGGCCGGACGGGGCCAGAGCCATATTGTAACCAGTGTCAATACACCCATAATGCCAACGGCAACAAGGGCATTTTGCAAGATTTGCTCTGGTAAAAGCCACGGACGCAGGCGCGAGATTGTAGCAATCATCAGGCCGACCAAAACGCCGATGAGTAAGCCCCGTGGGAGCCAAACCACCGTGCGGGTCAAGCGTAGGCGATTATTCCAACGGCGCACATAAGCCAATAGGGTTGCTTGGGTATCTGTGTATTGCATGATTCCACCTCACTTACGAATACTACGCCTACGTGTCCTTAAATGTTCCGTTATTCTTCAATCTCGCTCATCACACGCACGGTGCGCCAGAAAATCAGCGCTGATAAAACCATATAAGCAATGGAATAAACAATCCAAGGCGAGGGCAAGGTCACGGTTGAGCCATCGCTGAAGGTATAGACAAAGCTAAAGGCCGATTGCTGGTTAATCAAATAGTCTTGGGAGGTTAGCAAGGTGGTGAGCGGGTTGAGGCAGACAAACACCCCCCGCAATAATAGCAACACCCACTCCCCTGCTACGGTGATATTATTTTGCCCGCCAAAAGAACGCGAGACCTCAATGCTCACCAACACCATAACCGCCATCGCGGTAATGACCACTAACCCCATCGTGCTTACATAGGTAAAGATATTGGCCTTGAGAGTGCGGCGGGTGGTGGCTGAAAAGTAAACACCCAAGGTACCGAGTAAGGTCGTCGTCGCAAAAAGGGTCACAAAGGCGATATAGATTTCGGGTAGGTCTACTCCGCCGAACAAAAAGGCGATACTTTGGAGGGGAATGGCTGCCAACAAGAGCAACATGACATAGGCCAAGGTCGAAAAGAGCTTGCCCCAGACTAAAGAGCGCTCTGGTAACAAGGTGGTGCGGAGCAGGTCATAGGTCTGGTGTTCATGTTCGCCGCTGATAGCGCTGGCAGTAAAGGCGGGCGTGATGAAGGTCACTAAGAATAGCTCCATCGCTACCACTGAGTTAAACAAGAAGCGCCCAACGGTGCCACCATCCACTTCGCCTGTTGTACTCAATGAGGCTTCAGTGGTCGCCAAATAGATGATGACGGTGAAGCCAGCCACTACAATCAGATAGCCCGTCAAGACAATAAAGGCACGCGGGCCGCGCATCCGCCCCCGTAGCTCTTTGAGGGCCACGGGGTTGCGGGCAATAAGGCGGAAGGGATTCGGCAGTCGTCGCATTAGGTCACAATCCCCTTGGTCACTTTCATAAAGACATCTTCGAGGTCAGAGGCTTCCTCTGCAAAGTTGACAACGGGGATACCCTTGGTCATCAGGGCTTGGAGCATTTCACTGATGCCCGTGTCCTCGCCTGTAAATTCAATCTTGAGGCGGGGCTTGCCGTCTTCGGGTTCCAAATCATGGATGTTTTGCACACCAGCAATTAAGTTTAGGGCTTGCTTGGCTTCATCAGGGCGGTTGAGCAAGGTCACGACAATGGTGCGGTGCGGTGATAATTGCTTGCGGAGTTCTTTAATCGGCCCCTGCATGACCATCTCGCCCGCCTCGAGAATGCCGATATGGGTACAGATTTCGCTGACATCAGCCAAGATATGGGAGGAGAAAAAGATGGTCTTGCCCATCTTGGCAAGTTCAATCAATAGCTCGCGGATTTCAACACGGGCACGGGGGTCGAGACCAGACGCGGGTTCGTCAAGGATAAGGACGGCGGGGTCATGGGCAAGGGTACGGGCCAAGCAGAGGCGTTGCTTCATACCCCGACTGAGTTTATCGACCATATCATCGCGGCGGTGGCTGAGTTCGACCAATTCGAGCAGGTCACGGATGAGACCGGGGCGCTGACCCTCTGGGATTTCATAGCAAGCCGCAAAAAAGTCAAGGTATTCCCAGACCTTCATATCCTCATAAACGCCAAAGAAGTCCGGCATATAGCCAATTGAGCGCCGAACCTCACGCGGGTCTTTGGTGACGGAGAAGCCGTTGATATGGGCCTCACCCGATGTAGGACGCATAAGGGTTGTAAGCATCCGCATGGTGCTGGTTTTGCCCGCACCATTGGGGCCGACAAAGCCATAAATCGCGCCCTTCGGCACCTGTAGAGTCAGGTCTTTGACGGCGTGCAACTTGCCATAGCGCTTATTGAGGCCACGTGTTTCAATAATGAGGTCGGTTTCGTCAATCTCTGTCCGTAGGGCCGAAACCGCCGCTAGATTTTCAGCCGCAACATGCTCGTCAGCCGAAAACACTTCTTCTTCGACAGGGGGAGTTCCTAGATCAGACATCGACTCGCGCTCCTTTATTGGGTATACATGAACGGCTCAATATACTGGATGGGTGGGCCGTCGTCCACTGAATCATCGGTCAAGACTTGCACCAAGAGGGCGTTATCTGGCCCAAGGTAAGCATCTGGTGTTTCCAGCGAGATTTGGCGCTGGTTACGGTCGAGCCGTTGCACCACCCAAATGCCTTGCTGCCAATCCCAAAAAGCCACATTAATGCCTTGGCTACTGCCGAGTATCTCGATAAACAAGTCAATGCGGTCAATGGCAAGGTTGGCTAGCGCCCCAACAGGGGCAAAACGGAAGGTAATCTGCTCTGAATTATACAACCGTAGGTTATAGGGGGTACGCTCACGAGTGAAGCCGACGGTATCAATGGCTGTCCACGTCAGCAAGCCGGGCGGGATGAGGATAGGCTGGTCGGCAGTAACATCGGTGGCGTAACGGGCCGGCAACTTGAAAATATAAAGCGACTCGTATTTGTTATTTTGGTCATCCCCATCCAGTTGGGCCGTGAAGGGAGCCGTATTCGCCCAGCCGACAAGGTAGACATCACCCGCCCGTCCGCCGCTATAATCAAATTCGCTGCTAATAGACGCCACCAGAAGCGCCCGTCGGCGTGCCTCGCGTTGTTCTTCAGTCCCACGCCCATCGTTACAGTCAAAATCTTGCCCAACCATCACCTCCGCCATCATTGCATCATAGCCGCCAATATCACTGCATCCAAAAGGATTGAGGTCATAAGTGGTGGCACGGTTGGGGCGTCCGGGGAGGGTATTAAAGTAGACATTGACAGGGCTGCGGTTACCGATGGGGAGCCATGTCGGTTCTTGTAGCTCAACCAACATCTTGAATTGACGGCTGGCCCCCGGCTCCAATTGCCCAATGGGATTGTAGGTATCTTTTGCTAACAACACCGCATCTTCGAGGACGAAATCGGTGGTATTGGTCACTTGCCCACTCAGTTGCACAATTTGGGTCTCGGTGAGTGTCCAAACAGCGTTACCCTCAATATGGGTGGCAGGTGCATAACCACTGGTAGCAAAAGTTGCTACGACACCAGCATCGACTGGTAAATCGGTGACGCGATAGTTTTCATCTTGGACAATCGGTATCTCAGCAATGGCGGTATCAATGTCCTTAATGCCCGGCACAGTCCGGAGGGTCATGGCATCGGGAATACTCAGGTCATAAGTGGTACGACGTGGCGAAAAGACCCCAACGAGTCCATCAACCCGCGCTATATCACTATCGGGCCAGACCTGTACCACCGACAAGTGGCTAACCGTGGGGGCATCACCGCGTAGACTAAAGCCTGTGTTATAGGCAACCGCTGTAAATATGGCAATCAATAAGGGGATGGTAAACCACGCCAATTCAAGCCGCCGCACTTGACGCAGCACCAGATAATTGACGGGGCCAATTAGCACAATATACACCCCCAAAAAGGCTAACATTTGGAGAGCCGAAGGGAAGTCGTAGCCCGAAATAATACGGATGGCGCGGTTAGCGGTCGTCCAATCCTCAAAATCATAGTCCCAACTGGGGCGTGGGGGGCTGCTGACGACCAGATTAAACCAGAGGGTATCCAAGTCTTGGTAGGTATTGAGTGGCTCAGTCATGGGGTCAGCCGCGATAAAATCAACCACCCCACTCCCCCGCAAGGCGCGTACAATCAACGGTACATCCTCAACCTGTACCAACACCTCGGCGTCATCATGGGGGGTGTTGGCGGTGACGACATAGGGATTTTCACTGGGGTCAAGGGTATCAGAAGGGCGGCCTAGGTAGGCACCTAATGCCGCAAAGGACTCGACCGTCGTTAGGCTTTCAGGCGTAGTTGGCAGCAAAGGATTGAAAAAATCGGCTGTGTATTGCCAATTGGGGCCACCGTGCAAAATCAAATGCCCGCCACTATAGACCCACGCAGCAAGGGCGTCCTGTTGCTCTCGGCTCAAGCGTCCGTTACGAATATCAAAGAGGGTAATCACATCGACGGCGCGTAAAGCATCAGCTTCATCGGGAATATCGCGTACTGTCCAATTGACTTGAATCGTATCACCAATACCTAATTGCCGTCCGGTGACATCAACCGTGCCCAAGGGGGATTCAGTCAAAACTACCTGCAAAATATCGCGGGGGCGGAGTTGGGTCAAGCGCTCGGTAGCCGTCTCCACAATACGGCCCTTGGTATCGACCAACTCGACTTGGATATTGGGGTGCTGGTCTTCAAGTGAGACATAAACAAAAACAGTTTTAGGTGAATTACGAGCGACGGTGAGGGGTGCTTGATAGAGCGTCTCAGCATTATCGCCAATATCCTGCGCCCGCACTTGAAGGGTACCGCGAAAGTCATTGCCGCTGTTCCGCACTGTGACCTGAACGGGTAGCCACTTGCCCGCCCGAAAGTAGCCCTCATAGCCAGCGCGTATTTCTAGCTCAATATCATTCTGATCTTGGCGATAGGGGCTAAAGGCTGTTAAGAGCAACAGCCCTAGTATTAGTATCCATCGTTTCCTCACACCCGCTCTCCCACTACACCCTTAACCATTGCTGGCAGGAGCCGCATCCGGTACAGGCACAATATCCTCAGTTACAAAGCCATCACAGACAACCGCTTCACGCTCAATCCATCCGGTGGTGCTGACTTGCACATACTCGGCGGGGATTTGAATAAACAACCAAGCATCATCCGCCGTCCGCTCCGTAATGCTCACCGCGGTATCTTGCGGTAAGGCACTGACCAAGGCAAAGTCCGGCGCAGGGCCACGATAGACATCTGTTTGGGCTGATTGCGTGGTACACACAGGGTATACCACCTCAATTGTGACAGTCTCCGTTGTTTGAACATTATCTGGCCCGACCACCAGCAATTCCACGTTAACGGGGTCAGTGGTCAAGAATGGCTCCACCTCAAACATACGTGGCGCGGTACTGGTCGCTGATGCCAATGGCTCGTTTTCTAAACCCAACACCGCACTGGTTAAAAATAGCTGGATAGGCAAGGTATCGCTGGCGGTCTCGGTAGTTGTCCAATTCACTTGCCACTGTAATTGTACACGCTGAGACGCAAAACTCCGGTATAGCTGCGTACCATGTGGTGTGGTGGCAACTTGCAGGCTAATCATGGGGCTAACTGCCACGTTGATAAACTTACTCGTTGTAGCACCATCTTGTTCAGCGACAAGGGTAATGGTGTAATAGCCCGCTTCTGGCAATTGAATCAGATGCCCTGTCCCTTGAATACCGGGTAAAGGGTATTTCAGACTAGGGAGGGTACCCCGTTGGGCTTCAATCCAAACCTGAGTCGCATCAGCAGTACGCCATGTGACCACCAACGGCTCATCTAGTTTGATGGCGGTACTTCCTTCAATTTGAAATAGCTCAATGACCGGACTGGCGGCAGGCAGCTTGGCAGATTCACCATCATCTGTATCATTGAATAGGCTCATCACCAAAAGACCCACAATCACGGCAATCAACAAAACCACAGGCACCAGAACGCCAACTAACCAGATCGGGAACAATGGGCTAACTTGGTAGTCTCCACTGACAGGTGCTTGGAAGGCTGCCGCGTCCAATGAATGGGTTACAACCTCATAGTGATAGGTACGAGGCCGACGCATCAACAAAGGTCGCCGCAACAAAGCCGCCTCGCCCAATACCGTTTGGCGTTCACCGGGGCCAAGGGTAATTTGGGGTGGACGAAAAGCAAAGCGCATGGGAGTCTCACGGCTGGCACCTGTAAAACGCACCCGCAACGGGGCGTTACCTTGGTTATGGATAAACAGCTTAAAGGGCTGGTCATCAATGACCAAGGGGGTGCCAATGGCTGCGCCAAAGCCACTATAAGCTAATATCAATAGCCGTGAGTGGATTTCTGCAACCTCAGACTCGGTCTTGAGATGGATAGTGACGGGATAATCACCCGGTTTGCTTTCAGGGCGGCGGAGCGGCTTAAAATTGACCCCGACTTGGGTCTCAGTCTCTGGGTCTAATTCCAACTCAATGCGGTCAAGGCGTACCCACTCTTTGGGTATACCCTCTACTTGAAGCATCAAGCGCAATGGGGCATTGCTCTTATTGGTGATTTTGAGCGTCGCAGGCACATGAGCACCGGGGGTAGCCGCAATAGCCGGGCCATCTAACTCGGCATGAAAGGTGTCGGTTTCTACAATTTGAATGTTGGTGGGGCGGGTCAATTCAAGGTCTTGAACGGGATGGAAAATCAAGCGGGTATCCCCCAATTGAATTTCCTCACCCCCACGCAAGATACGAGGCGTATGGGCACCAAGGCGCAGACCATCAACATAGGTACCATTGACCGATTCAAGGTCTTCAAGGGTACCCTGTTGATCTTTGATCGCCAGCGTGACATGGTAACGGGAGATGCCATGTCGGTCGATAACTAGGTCATTACCTGTTGAGCGCCCAATCGCTATGGTTTCTTTTTCAATGAAGTAGCTCTCGACAGGGCCATCTGGATTGAAAATTTCTAGGCGTCCGCGATACATCGCGTTTCCCTCAAACTAGGACTATCTTTCAATTGTAGCATTACCTTGCCAGAGTTCAACAAAAAACGCATCGCAGTCTAGGGTAGACTGCGATGCGTGGTAGAAGCGTCAGGTTGGTTGCAGAAAAATTAGTCGAAGCGAATACGTGGGTCAAGCCACGTGTACATGATATCGACCAAGATATTGCCTGCAATAAGGAATGTCGAGTACAACAAGGTGACAGCCATAATCGTGGTATAGTCACGGGCACCCACACTGTTGATAAATGATTGCCCCAAGCCGGGGATCAAGAAAATCAACTCAATCACGAAAGTACCCGTCAAGATACCTGCCAATAGCGGCCCTAAGATGGTCGCAACTGGAATCAGGGAGTTCTTGAGGGCGTGCAGGTAGACAACCGTGCGTTCACGCAAACCCTTGGCGCGGGCAGTACGGATATAGTCTTCGCTTAACACTTGGAGGAGACTAGCGCGGGTCAAACGGGCAATACCAGCACTCATACCTGTTCCGAGGGCAACCGTTGGCATAATCAGAGCCACCAGATAATCTCGACTGAAGAACGGTTTTTCTGTCCAAATCGACCTATCTGGTGTCGGTAAGACTTTGAGCTGCACCGCCAAGATAATAATCAACAGGGGGGCCAACACAATACTTGGGGTTGATTGTCCAATAACCGCCACAAAAGTAGCGAAAAAGTCAATCACCGTATTGTGGTAGATAGCAGCCATCACCCCTAGCGGAATACCCAAGGAGAAGCCGAAGATCACAGCAACCACACCGATTCGCATTGAAATTGGCAGGCGAGCGCTGATTTCATCAGCCACTTGGCGGTTTTCACGTAACTCAGCAATGTTCAAAGAAGGGCCAAAGTCGAGGTTGAGTACGTTCCAGAGATAGCCCCAAAACTGGGTATCAAGTGGGTCAATCCGGAACAGGTCGCGGGCTTCGTTGGAGCCAAAATCGCCTGTTAAGCACTCTTGGCGTTTAGAGAACAAAGACCAACCGGGCCAAGGCCGATATAGACGACAGTCCTCAACATAATCGTAGAGTTGGTCAAGGCCAAACTCATTGGTGGATTCAGATGTAATGGAGATACCAACGGCACTAATGGCTGGCACGGGCATTCCGCTCAAGTTTGCGGAAAACACACTGAGCATGTCAACTGTACGGGTAATATCCCCGTTGTCTTTTGCCCACTCCTTATAAGGGGCTTCTTCATAAGCACGGTATTCGTGCGTGACGTCATCCCAGCGATATAGCTTGTAGGTGTCATAGAAAGCTATACCAGTGCCTTCCAAGGCCTCAAAAGAACCTTCGTTGTTTTCACCATAGCCTCCCTTGATATAAGTCTGTTTGCCGGACATGGTTTCCGCACCAGACCCATTGGCGGGGCTATCAAAAAACACACTCTTGTCCAACCCATAACGTTCCTGCAACTGCTGACGAACAGCAGGCGGCATTGAGCGTTGATTCAGGGTGCGATCAAAGGGGCCACCGGGCATCGAGTGAATCAAGGCGAAAGTCACCACCATGATTGCAAACAAGACCGGAATGGCGGCTAGAAAACGGCGAATCAAGAACTTCACCATGCTAGGGCCACCGATGATGCTGATGAGTGTACCAAAGAACCGATTTATAAAATTTAGTGCATCTTTCATCGTAAGTTCCTCAATCTCTCTTTCGGGTTATTTGCAGCCACACGGTGGTCACTAACCGCCGATAAGTTTGTAAGGATTACGGACTGTGATCGTATCACTCAGGCCGTCTTGATCCACCCAGCCAGAGATTTCTTCGCCGTCAATAGCAAGGCACGTAATTTGATAGTACAAGCGGAACCCTAAACGACGCAGAGCCTTGGGTTCAAAGATTGCCCCGTCTACCTGTGCTTCGCTAAAGAGTTGACATTGGCCTACGACAGCCCCAACCCGCGAGGGTTCACCGCGAATTGAATAGCCTTCTTCCGGAACGCCACGGGAAGTCTTTGATGCACGAACAAACCATACAGGACTACCGATTTCGTAAGTGACTGAGTTCGGCAAATAGCGTGATTCGAGCCACCCTGCTACGTCGCCACAGGTTACTTGGTAGAACACAAGGTCTTCCCATGACCGCACGTCCTCTAATTGAACAACGGTACCGCTATTGCACGTCCCCTCGATATTGCCTTCAAAAGCAGGTTCGGGGTTACGAGTGATCGGAACTGGCAGATAGTTTGCCGCCGCACCGAGGTCTAACAATGCCGTGTCGGTATCGGTAGTATCACCTTCATCCGTTACGGTTGCCTCAGTATCCGTGCCATCCTCGGTAGTATCCTCTTCGGTTACCCCTGTGTCGCGTTTCTCATCGCCGATAATCATGACATAAGAATTCAGAGAGTACGGAATTTCAATCAAGGGGTCTTGGGATGTCCAGCCGACGATACCAACGCAGTCAATGTTGTAATAAGACTGAATGGAGCCATCTTCAGCAGTTAAGTTGGCAAACCCTAGTGTGTGTATAACATCGCTGGGGGTACAGGTTCCAACCGTGGTATTCGCGCCGGAAGTTGCGCCAGCAGTTTCAGTTAAGTCAATGGGTGCCTCAGTATCGGACATAACGATTCCCAAGCCATTGACCGCTGGTAGGCGCAACGGCCCAAAGAGCCGATCTTCGATAACCCAACCACGACCGCCCGATTGGGGACAATCAATTTGATACCAGACTTGGAACCCAGTGGCTGTAGTCGCATCCTCAACGGCTGAAACATCCAGAATATCAACTACCTCGTTTACATTACAAACCTTGGAAGCTGGGAAATTGGGCGAAATTGGCGGTGCCGTTCCGTCATGGATAGAAAAGACAGGGCGTCCGGCATCCAGTGGCAAATCTTCACCACGTAAGCCTTTGGCAAGGGTGAGGGCACTTTGACCACGTACAAAATTGATCGGACCAGCCAAACGCTCTTCATTGGCCCAACCAACTGTACCCGTACAAACAACCAAGTAGTAGGTACGGGCGGGGCTGGGACCAACTCGTACACCCAACTCACGGACATCACTGACATCGCCAAGAAGGGCCAAGGGCACAACGACGGTATTCCACGCACCTGAATCCAACCGTTGCGGTTCGCTGGCGGTTTCGGTACCTTCGGCACCTGTCTTCACATAGACCCACGCATAGAAGTTAGTGGCCTTTTCCGGGACAAAAACCTCAAAGGAGATGCTTTCTTGCCCTGACCAATCCACGCCATCAGCAAAGGTTGTATAGGTACCAACTTCCCAATTCTCACCCTTATAGTCGCCTTGCAAATGCAACACGGTGGTCGCATTGGCGGCATCAGGAGCCTCTTGACCTTCAGCAGGCTTGGCACGTTGACTGTTAAAATCAACATCTTTTTGACCTGCGACGGCAAGACCGGCTTCACGAGATTCATCGAGAACCCAGTCACCCGCGTTGGCCTCAAAGTCAAAGAGGGTCTCGCTGGTCTCAGCAGTAATGAGGGTTAGATTGTCAAGGTAGGCATCGCCCTTGAAATTGTCAAATTGATGCCCAATATAGAGAATTTCCAATGATGAGCCGTATTCACAAGAACCCGCTGCATTCCGTGCCCCTGACTTGAGTTCTTCCGGCAAGGATGTGACGAAGAAAAATGCTTGGTCAGCCTTGGTTGGTTGTGGAGCAAGGGTAATCTCATCAGTAGTAAAGCGAGATGGATACAATTCTTGGTCAGGGGTAGGCAAGAAGGTCGCCGTAGGCGGTACTTCTGTGACCCCGAACACCCACAGAGGGCTATCCGAATAGCAAGCCACCGACGCTAAAAGTAAAAACACTAGTACCAGAAATGGTCTCTTCATGTCACGCAATTCTCCTACTTAATTTAGCGCCCACGCAAGCGCGGGTCGAGCGCATCCCGTAAGCCATCACCAAAGAAGTTGAAGGCTAAAGTTAACACAACTAATGCAAGGCTAGGAACCAACAAAATATGTTGGTTGGAGCCAAATCCACCTTGTTGGCGAACACGGCTAATCATTTCTCCCCAACTGGGTACACCCGGTTGCACACCCAAACCAATAAAGCTCAAGAAGGCTTCGGTGAAGATATAGCCGGGGATGGTTAGCGTTTCCGCAACAAGCAAGGGGCCGATGATATTGGGAAGCAAGTGAACAAAGATGATGCGGCGATCACTGGCACCAACGGCGCGGGCGGCTTCCACAAATTCTTTTTCTCGGTAAGACAACACTTGCCCCCGAGCCAGACGGGCCATACCAATCCAGCTAAACAAGCCAATAGCGATGAACAGGAAGAACAAGCCCCCCATCGCTTTGTCAAGGTCGATGACAGCCCCGATCAAGCCCGCACTATCCGCATATTGTTTCTTGATTTCACGGAAGTAGACTTGCATCAAGATAATGATAACTAAGCCGGGTACCCCATACAAGAAGTCGATAAAGCGCATCATCACATTATCCAGACGGCCACCATAGTAGCCCGCGATAACACCGTAGATGACACCAATCAACAAACTGACAGAGGAGCCTAGGACGGCCACCGCCAAGGATACCTGAGACCCATAGACTGTCTGAGTCAGCCAGTCTTTACCTTGAGCATCACCACCCGCCCAATAACACCACTGGGGAGCGTTGATGTCATCAGCCGTGAGGAGGGGCAACCCACATTGGCGTGGGAACCGGAGGCGCTCTTCAGGGCTAATTAAGGCACACCATGATTCGGGTTGATTGAGGTTATCCCGCGCACAGTGTCCCGGATCAGGCCATGGGTCTACATTGCTGTTATCCCAGCCAGTTGGACGAATGGTATGGAAAGAACGATAACCTGTGCGGTAATCGAGCAACCCAACCTTTGTCCATAAACTAGCGGTTAGGGCCATAAGAATGAAAAATAGGATCACAAAGAAGGCCACAACGGACGCTTTGTTACGTTTAAATTGATTAATCGCATCACCAAGCGGCGTAGTCCTTTTTTCGCTAATGGAGTGATCATCCATTAACTTGACTGGTTTCGCTTGCTCTGAATTTGACATATAGATGTCCTCCAAATCAATAGCTCATAATCTTACTATGTCAGCTATTGTCCAACAATACACTTTATGACAAAGATGGCTGATGGAAGTCATCAACCATCCTGTTCATGCTCATTTTCTCTGGTTCCGCCCACGCAAACGCGGGGACAGTGTTGTGGGTGGCTATTGGGGAGGGGTTTTGGCACTCCAGCCATCCACAAGCGGTCAACAGGTAGAATAAACACCCCCACCCCAGCAAAGATATGGGAAGCAATGCCCCATACTCCATGTGGTGAAGTCGGTTCCCCACCTGTATCCATAAGTTGGTCGTCAAAGTTAAAGAGAGTAACCCTGTTACGACCCATAAACTACCAACTGCGGATTTATGGTGTCTCAATTGAGATAGGGAATGAACAAGTGACAAGGCCTTGGGATGGCTGAGTGATGGTTCATCATCCATCAGCATGACCAAAGACACTGGTTCTTGAAACATTCTAATCCTCCGAAATAAATAGCTGTTAACGTGTCGCAGCCCACCTTAGCAGCTATCTATAGAGTCTACTCGTTAGCAATGGAGGCGGTTCATCGGCCTAAGTGACACGATGACACGCAACCCAATGCCCCGGCAAAACTTCAATAAGGTCTGGCTCAATCTCATGACAGACATCCACAGCCACCGGACAACGGGTATTGAAATTGCAGCCGACAGGTGGATTGGCGGGACTCGGCAAGTCACCCTTCAAGATAATACGTTGGCGATTAGCCTCAATTTCAGGGTCAGGGATAGGCACTGCCGAGAGCAAGGCTTGGGTATAAGGATGCAGAGGATTGGTGTAAAGTTCTTCACTATCCGCCAATTCTACAATCTTACCCAAATACATAACTGCTACACGGTCGCAGATATGGCGCACCATACTCAAGTCATGAGCAATAAATAGATAGGTCAAGCCCAGTTCTTTTTGCAGTTCTTGTAGCAAGTTCACCACTTGGGCTTGGATGGACACATCCAAAGCCGAAATTGGCTCATCACAAACAATAAAGTTAGGGTCAAGGGCTAAGGCACGCGCCACCCCAACACGCTGGCGTTGACCACCCGAAAACTCGTGCGGATAACGGTCAGCATAATAGGGGTTCAGACCCACGCGCTCCAACAACTCATCCACCCGCTTGCGACGTGAGTCGGTATTACCGATGCCATGAACCAGCAAGGGTTCCGACACAATCCGCTCAATGGTCATACGGGGGTTAAGGGAAGCATAAGGGTCTTGGAAGATGATTTGCATCTCACGGCGCATCTCACGTAGTTGCCCCGTGCGAAGGGTAGTGAGTTCACGGCTTTCATACTGAACAGAGCCAGAAGTGGCCCGATGCAACTGCAAGATGGTACGCCCCGTGGTAGATTTACCGCAGCCACTTTCCCCTACTAAACCAAGGGTCTCGCCACGATAAATATCAAAGCTGATGTCGTCAACAGCTTTGACAGCGGCGACTTCACGGCTAAACAAAACGCCGCTTTTAATGGGGAAATACTTTTTGAGGTTCCTGACTGAAACAAGAACTTCTTTTTTTTGACCAGCACCGACTGGTCGTTGGTGAATTTGGTCGGTTGATATAACCATGTCAACACACAAAGAGATAAAGCATCTCTTTGTATCCCTCCTTTCCTATGGTAATAGATTTAACTGACAACCATCTCAGGCCGTGTTTTCTCAGCCGTCCGCACGTCAACCCAACAGGCTACCAAATGCTCAGGGTGCCCACCTTCGGCTGGCATCAGCGGAGGCATAGCGTTGGAGCATTTGTCAACGACAAAGGGGCAGCGCGGGGCAAAGGGGCAACCCTTGGGCAGGTATTGAAGGTCAGGCGGCGACCCAAAGATGGACGAGAGGCGTTGATTCCGCTTGTCCATACGTGGCAGTGACCCTAAAAGACCAAGGGTATAGGGATGGCGTGTATCGTGGAAGAGTTCATTTACAGGGCCACGTTCCGCGATATAGCCAGCATACATCACTTGTAGGGTGTCAGTTAAACCAGCCACCACGCCCAAGTCATGGGTAATCCAAATCATTGCCATGCCGATTTTATCACGCAAGCGGCGCACCAAGTCCAAAATTTGGGCTTGGATAGTCACATCCAGCGCGGTTGTGGGTTCGTCAGCAATCAGCAATTGAGGGTTACAGGAAAGGCCCATTGCAATCATCGCCCGTTGACGCATCCCACCGGAGAATTGGTGGGGGTAGTCGTCAAGACGACTGTCTGCCATAGGAATACCCACCATCGAGAGCAATTCAGCGGCTCGATTGCGGGCCTGCCCCGCGTCCATCCCAAGGTGGAGTTTGAGCGCCTCAGTGATTTGGCGACCCACCGTTAACACGGGATTGAGCGAGGTCATTGGGTCTTGAAAGATCATGGCAATCTCAGCCCCACGTACCAAGCGCATTTGCTCGCGTGAGAGCTTAAGGAGATCACGCCCCCGGAAGTTGACCGACCCTTCCACTTCTGCCGGAGGTTTGGGGAGTAACCCCATAATGGCGAGAGAGTGAACGCTTTTACCGCTACCACTTTCGCCCACAACACCGAGTGTCTCGCCTTCATGGAGTTTGTAGGAGACCCCATTGACGGCGTAAACAGTCGTTTTCTCGCCTTCAAATCTAACCTTCAGGTCTTTGACTTCCATTAATACGTTCAAAAGACCCTTACTCCTTCCCGAAAAAAATTTTCTATAAAGCTGAAATTCTAAGCGAACTTCTAGGAGTTTGCAAATGTATTACTGCCCAACTATGTTGGGGGTTCACTTTATTCAACGCCCATCCGCTGCTATAATTCAGCCTTGATGAAAAGCCTACAGTTGTTAAGTCACACCATTGAACAAACGCTTGAACTGGGGTCACGGCTAGGCCAAAACCTGTCGCAGAACCATTGTATTTGCATTTCCGGCGAACTTGGGGCAGGTAAAACCACCTTCGTGCGCGGGGTTGGGCAAGGCTGGCAAAGCATTGACCGGATCACAAGTCCAACATATACGATTATCAATGTGTATCGTCGGCAACCCGACACACAGACATTATACCATCTTGACGCTTATCGGCTAGAGTCGCCCCACGATTTTGAGACAATTGGTTATGAGGACTTAACCAACGGCCCTATCATTATTGAGTGGCCGGAGCGCATTGAGGAATTTTTGCCGACAGAGCGATTGTTGATTACGATTGATTATCTGGATGAGACCCAACGCTTGCTGACTGTGACGGCCTATGGTAGCCACCACGAAGCTTTATTGGACACGTTTAACCCCAAAGGTATTTAAGCCGTGCTGCTTGCGATTGATACTGCCACACATGTTTTGAGTATTGCCCTTGCAACTGAAACCCATGTGATTGCGGAAACCACATGGAAAACCAACAATCAGCATAGTGTTGAACTGGCCCCTGCGATTGAGCGTCTACTCCAGCAAACAGGCTCAACCCCGCATAACCTCAGCGCCTTGGCGGTAGCTCAAGGGCCGGGGTCGTTTACGGGGGTGCGGATTGGCTTGGGACTAGCCAAAGGAATGGCACTGGCGCTCAGTATTCCGCTGATTCCGGTACAAACGCTCGATACTATTGCTGAAGGTACCCCCCCTAGCCCGCAACCCTTGACGGCTGTCATCCAAGCAGGACGATCACGGATAATTGCAGCACCCTACCGACATCAAGGGGAGCAGTGGATCCAAAGTGGGGAATTGGTGCTTACCACATGGGAAGACTTGATTCCACAACTACCAGTAGGGACGATTTGCAACGGTGAACTTGATGCACATGGCTTGGAGCTATTGCAAGCACATCGGATACAGGTGATGCCCCTTGGGTGGCAAATACGTCGTGCTGGCTTCTTGGCCCAAGTGGCTTGGCGACGACCCGCCGCTCCTGACCCCGCCCTTGTCATGCCCATTTATATGAAATGAGACCCCATGTCTGATGAATACCTGCTTCGTCCGATGACCATTGATGATATTGGTCAGGTCATTACTATTGAGCGCCTCTCCTTTAGTATGCCTTGGTCGCCGCTGACCTATTTTTATGAAATTCAACAGAATCGATCAGCCTATATGGCTGTGATTGAGCTACCAGATGCACCACCCATCCCCCCTATTATGGAAAGTAGCCGTTTTCAGATATTCCCCTTTCGCCGACGTAATCAAAAGCCAGTCGGACGCCTCACTGCATATGGGGGTATGTGGGTCAAGCATGGGGAAGCCCATATCAGCACTATCGCGGCTCATCCTGACTATCGAGGCCAGCGACTTGGCGAACTGATGCTCTATGGGTTGATCCAACGCGGAATTGAATGTGAGGCTGATCATGTGATGCTGGAAGTACGAATCAGCAACACAGTTGCCCAAAACCTGTATCATAAATATGGCTTTGAGAAGACGGGTATCCGCCCTATGTATTACCATGACAACAACGAGGACGCCTATGTCATGGCCGTGCCGACCATTGATGCAGATTATCGCAGAAAACTTGACACCTATTTGACGGCACTGCAACAAAAAGTCTTTTTTCAAGATCACTTCACAGGCCAGAACTCATTTAAGGAGGAATAATCACTCATGTCGGAATTGGAAAAGATAGCTGAAGAAATTCGGGCGTGTACCCTTTGTGGTCTCGCCAAAGGCCGTACCCAAGCCGTCCCCGGTGATGGGAACCCTAACGCGGCTATTATGTTCGTGGGCGAAGGGCCGGGCTTTCATGAAGATAAGCAAGGCTTGCCCTTTGTCGGGGCGTCAGGGCATTACCTAGAGGAACTTTTAGGAAAAATTGGACTACAGCGCGAGGATGTGTTTATCACCAACGTGGTGCGCTGTCGTCCACCCCAGAACCGTGACCCCTTGCGGCCTGAGTTAGAAGCCTGTGCGGACTACCTTGACCGCCAAATTGCGGTTATACGGCCTAGGCTGATTGCCACTTTGGGACGTTTCAGCATGGCGCGGTGGTTCCCCAATGAGAAGATTACCGCCATTCATGGCAAGCCTAAGTATCAAGACGGGCGAATTTACTATCCGCTGTTCCATCCAGCAGCGGTGTTACGTAATCCAACACTACGCCCCGTAATGGAGGAGGACTTCCAACGCATGAAGCAGCTTATTGATGATTTTGATAAGTACATGGAAGAAGCGAAGGATAGCCCACCACCCGATGAGCCACCGCCACCGCCGCCGCCACAGCAACTCTCATTGTTCTAGAACAACAAAAAACGCCCTGCACAACACATGCGGGGCGTTATTATCGATTTATGCAGTGGCTTAGTCGGCTTTACGAGGAGAAAGGCCAATCACACGACCTACCGTCTCGTATTTACCCAAGGCATTGCGGGTATCAACTACCATTGGGGCATGTTGGGCTATCATCGCCCAGTCAAAAGCACGATGGTCAGTCACCACAACTGCACAATCTAAGGATTGGAGCCACTCAGGGGTCACGGTGGTGTGTTTGGAGAGTGAACCATCCTCCAGCCAGATGGATTCAACATGGGGGTCAGCCCATTCAACCTGAGCGCCCAACTCACCCAGCATATACATAATGTCAAAGGCGGGGCTTTCGCGCACATCATCAACATCGCGCTTGTAGGCCATCCCTAGCAAGCCAATGCGAGAGCCACGTACTGATTTAGAATCTTCATTAAGGGCCATCGTGACCTTATCAACCACATACTCCGGCATATTGGTGTTAATCTCACTGGCGAGTTCAATGAAGCGAGCGCGATAGTTCAGGGTACGCAGTTTCCAGCTTAGATAGTGGGGGTCAAGCGGGATGCAGTGCCCACCCAAACCGGGACCGGGATAGTGTGGCATAAAGCCAAAGGGCTTGGTTTTAGCGGCTTCAATCACCTCCCAGACATCAATCCCCAAGCGGTCACACATCAGGGCGACTTCGTTGGCAAGGCCGATATTCACGGCACGGAAGGTGTTTTCGAGCAGCTTGACCATCTCGGCGGTGGTGGTGGATGACACTGGCACCACCTGATCGACCACATGGGTATAATAAGCGATCCCTACCTCACGGCAAGCGGGCGTCAAGCCCCCCACCACGCGGGGAATGTTCCGCACGGTGTAGACCGCATTGGCGGGGTCAATGCGCTCTGGAGAGAAAACCACGAAGACATCTTCACCAACAGTCAGGCCGCGCTCCGCCAAACGGGGGGCGATGACCTCCTCAGTGGTTCCGGGATAGGTGGTGCTTTCAAGGCTGACCATCATACCGGGGTGGCAAATTTCTTGGATGCTATCGGCGGCCTGTAGCACATAGGTCATATCTGGGTCTTTGGTCTTACGGAGGGGGGTTGGCACACAGATGCTGATGGCATCGGCCTCGCTTAAGGCATCATAAGTGGTGTAGGCCGTGAACTTGCCGTTTTGGACGATGGGGGCCATTTGTTCGCTGGGAATATCAATGATATAGCTGATGCCTTGGTTGAGTTTTTCGACCTTTTCGGCACTGACATCAACACCAATAACGCGGTATCCCTGTTCAGCAAAGGCCACCGCGAGGGGCAACCCAACATAACCTAAACCCACCACCCCAATCGTTGCAGTGCGATTATTGAGGCGATTTAACAATTGCTGATGATAGTTGGTCATAGAGACTACCTCACCTTTAGTTCATTTCTGAAGATAAATAATGGTTTCTGGTTGAGAGTGAACTTGTATCGTCAGCCGTCGATGTTCCACAAAGCCGAGGCGTTGATACAAGGCTAAAGCACGACTATTGGAGGCCATTACTCCAATTTCAAGCGTCTGAATTTGCATCTGCGCTGCAATTTGTGTCAATTCGGCAATGAGGCGGGTTCCAATTCCCCGACCGCGTAAGTCTTCACGCACCATTAAGTCACTTATTTCACCGACAAGGGGCCAGCGGGTCAATAGGCCAAATGCACAAGGGTGCTCATCAACGACACCAACTAAGCCTGCGCCACGTTGCTGGTGGGAAAGGCGCATGGAGCGGTTTACCAATTCAGTTGTTTCGGATAGGGGGGCATCGGGGCGGCAAATAGCATGGAGTGCAGGAATATCAGATTCAAGGGGGGGGCGAAAAATGCAAAAGACCGCATCCACACACGCGAGAGGCGGTCTATTATCACAACTAGCCATCATGTTTGGGAAGAATAAATCTATTCTTCTTCTTCGATTTGAACGACTTCGCGGCCTTTGTAGGTGCCGCAATGCGGACAAACTTGATGGGAAGGTTTATATTCACCACATTCGTCGCAACGAACCAAATGCGTCGGGGTCAAGGAATCGTGTGACCGACGGTTGTACTTGCGGCGGCGTGAAAGCTTACGTTTTGGCAAAGGCCCCATAATAATACCCTTTAACGATAGATACGGCCTAACGAAACGCCCGCATCTTATCACGTTTCGAGGTCTAAAACAAGGGCATTACTCGGCATCAACCAGTTCATCTTGCTCAACATGGAGGGGTTGCGGTACAGCGATAGGCGGCACCACAGGCTCCACAGCCTGTTGTTGTTGCTGTTGTAACTGAGTCATGCTCTGGCTACGGATTTCACGGTCTTGGACAAGCTTGGTGATACCATTGCGAACAATTGTCAGAGTTCGCAGCAAGTGGCTCTCCAACTCTTTCAAGACATCCATTACATAGCCGTCCGCTTCATCACGAATACGCTCGGCTTCTAAGTTGGCTTGACTGATGATGCCATCGGCACGATGTTTGGCAGACTGGACAATCGTGTCCCGATTGACCAGTTCTTCGCGTTGCTCACGCGCCATATCAATCATGTGGGTTGCATCTTCGTTAGCACGCGCAATCAACTGATCGCGCTGGTTGACGATACGGGTGGCTTTCTCAATCTGTTCAGGGATTGAAATACGCATCTGGTCAATCAGTTCCAGCGCCCGTTCTTCGTCAATCATGGTGAAGCGGCTCATTGGGACATGCCGCCCAACATCAATTAAATCTTCTAGACGGTCTACTAAATGTTGTATATCCATCTTTGTTAAATCCCATCCTCAGCTTGCAGTTGGGCAAAACGCTCACGCAGGGCACGATTGACATGAGGGGGAACCATCGTAGAAACATCCCCGCCGAGCATAGCAATCTCCCGCACCGTAGATGAACTAATGTGAATAAATTGCTCACCTGTAATAAAATTGATCATTTCAATGTGCGGTGCCAGCCGCTGATTCGCCAACGCCATCCGAAACTCAAACTCAAAATCTGAAAACACACGCATGCCACGAATCAAAATAAAGGCATCGACTGCTGTTACATAGTCTACAGTTAATCCCCGATATGATGCAACTACTACATGAGGAATATCTTTTACGGCTTCCTCAAGAAGGGCAACCCGCTCATGGGTATCAAAGATAATCTGCTTACCGGGCGGGTTTTCATAGACGGCCACCACAACCTCATCAAAAACCCGCACTGCTCGCTTGATAATATCGAGGTGACCCATGTGAACAGGGTTAAAGGAACCGGGGAATACAGCACGGCGCATACGGCGCTACTCCTTTTAGCTTAAATCCGTCTCACGGCGCTGTAATTGTTCAATACGCCGTGCGATAAGGGAATGTTCGGGTAAACTTAAATTAGGGTCTTCGGCATAAATGGCTTGGCTTTCGTATTGGGCCAACTCCACCAAATGAATATCTTTGACCGAATTCATCTTGGCAGCGCCAAAACCCGCTTGGCGTGTCCCCAATAAATCACCGGGACCGCGCAATTTCCAATCCAATTCTGCTAACACAAAGCCGTCAGTGGTCGCTTCAAAGGCCTTGAGGCGGTCTACCACGTCGGGGTCTTCGCTGGCACTAATCAGCAAACAGTAGGAGCGATGTTGACCGCGCCCTACCCGTCCGCGCATTTGATGCAATTGTGCTAGGCCAAAGCGATTAGCACCTTCAATCACAATAACGGAGGCATTGGGAATATCAATGCCCACCTCAATGACTGAGGTCGAGACGAGAACATGGGTCTCCCCCGCAGCAAAAGCCGCCATCACCGCATCTTTCTCGGCGGGGGACATCCGCCCATGCAGCAGAGCAAGGCGATAGTCGGGAAAAGTATTTTTCTGCAAATCCTCATAGGCCTCCACCGCCGACCCAACATCGAGGCTATCAGACGCCTCGACCAAGGGATAGATGATAAAGGCTTGGCGGCCCTGCTCCAACTGATTGCGAATGAAACTATGAGCGCGGGCCTGCTCTGTATTGAACAGCAAGCGGGTGTCAATCGGGGTACGCCCCGGTGGCATCTCATCTAGAATGGTCAAATCAAGGTCAGCAAATAAGGTTAAGGCAAGGGTGCGTGGGATGGGAGTAGCGGTCATGACCAAGATATGGGGATTGGTACCCTTGCCGCGCAAAGCACCACGCTCCTCCACCCCGAAACGGTGTTGCTCATCAATCACGGCTAAGGCTAAATCCGCAAATTCGACTCCGCGTTGAATTAAGGCTTGGGTGCCGATAACTAACGCAATGCTTCCATCTGCTAGACCGCCATAAATCTCTTGGCGCTTGGCTTCAGGTGTGGCACCTGTCAAGAGTTGGATAGTCACCGCATCGCCCAAAAGCGGTGTCAATAAGCGGGTTAGGCTCTGGTAGTGTTGCTCGGCAAGGATGCTAGTAGGAGCCATCAATGCCGCTTGCTTGCCATTTAGGACAGCAAGGGCAAGAGTTACAGCCGCCACCACCGTCTTACCAGAGCCAACATCCCCCTGCAATAAGCGGTTCATGGGGACATCTTTGGCGACATCGTGCCGGATCGACTCGATTGAACGCAATTGCGTGCTGGTCAGTTCATAGGGCAGGCTGGACTTGAATTGCTCTAGCCAGCCATCATCAATAGTTAAGGGTATACCGGGGACGGCCTGCCATGCTTGACGCTTGGCGAGGACGCCGAGTTGGAGCAAAAGCAGTTCATCGAAGGCCACACGCTCCATTGCATACTCGATATAGTCCCAGTTCTCAGGGAAATGGATTTGGCGCAAGGCCCAGCCTAAATCAACCATTTGGGTGCGGTCGAGGACGCTGGAGGGAATGTAATCAACGACCTTGGCGGCATAGGTATCTACAACCTGCTGCATGAGCTTTCGCATCACCTTGGCACCAATGCCCTTGGTGAGCGGGTACACGGGTACAATACTGCCTTGCTGGAGACTTTTCTGGTCAACTGGCTCCCATTCGGGGTTGTTCATGGTTGGCTCACCCCGATAGTTCTCCACCTTGCCATAGACCACAATCTGCATACCGGGTTTGAGGAGGCGCTTGAGGTAGCTTTGATTGAAGAAGGACATCCTCAAATCGGCACTACCGTCAGTCAAGATGACCCGCACATAGGGCAAATTGGCGCGGGCCATGTGTTCTGTGACGACTTTGACCGTGCCAATCACGACATGCTGTTGGCCCACGACGAGGCGATTAATCGGCAAAAGGCGGGTGTAATCATCGTAGCGGCGTGGAAAATGAAAGAGCAAGTCATTGAGGGTATACAGCCCCAGTTTGGCAAGTTGTTCGGCGCGGGTTTCCCCCACCCCCTTGAGGGCTGTTACAGGTTGATTGAGTTTCTCAAGGTCAGCCGTTGCACTCTCCAAGTCGAAGCGTTTGCGGGATGGACGGCGTGGCTTGGGCTTGCGGACGGTGGGTGCCTTGGGAACCGATGGCTGAATAACCTCATCGACTTCGAGAAAAACGTCAACCATGCTGGGTTGCTGGTCATCATCGTCACCTGCTTCTGGCGGCGAGAGCGTGGTTGTCGGCGGTTGTGTTTCGGGTGCCTCTACCACAAAATCGGGGCTGGGGGTGACCCGTCCTGTAATGCGCCCCAACATGTACTTAACGTACTGCTGACGCGCTGCACGGTCATCGTCTTGGCTATAGTGGGCTAATACCTGACTGAGTTCCTCAATCAAGGCCTGTTGCTGGGGGGTCTTGGCTTGCTCGGCAGCATCACGCCGCCAATTGGGGCTATAGGATTCGAGACCGCCAATGACCGCCGTATTTTTGTAACCCGTTTCCTGCTCTAGACGCAGGATTTTGATAAGTGTTTCAAGTGCAGATGGCATTGTATGTTTATCCTGCTGTTACCATTGCCAGCCCAATACCCCCCGGCCCGACATGGGTGCCAATGGCGGTGGTCACATCAGCAATCACAACATCTTCAGCAGGGGCAATATCGACCAACGCTTGGCGCAATTGTTCGGCGCGGTCAGGGGCATTGGAGTGCAATACAGCTAATCGTTCTAAGGGAACTTGGGTATGAGCTAGTTTGACCATTTCATCAAAGGCTTTCTTGAAGGTACGTACCCGTCCGGCGGGTTCAACCTTGCCATCTTTGACCGCCACAATCGGCTTGATTTGCAGCAAGGAGCCGAGACCGGCTTTAATCCAACTGACCCGTCCGCCCTTTCTCAAAAATTCAAAGGTATCGAGTGCAGCATAGACTTGTCCTTTTTGTCGAGCGCGACGAGCAGCCTCTAGAACAGCCGCAAGGTCAGCACCCTTATGGGCTGCTTCGGCGGCAGCAATAACCTGCCAGCCAAGCCCCATTGAGAGGGTGCCGCTATCCAAGACTGTGATTTTGTCTGGTGCGACATTGTTGGCGGCTAAGGCCATGCTATTGTGAACGCCACTGAGGTCAGCCGCTACCGTAATCGTCACCACATGGTCAGCGTCACGCAAAAGGTCGCGGTAGGCTTCCTCAACGATACCGGGAGGGGGAGCCGCCGTTGTGGGCAGTTCGGGAGCATGGGCAAGGCGGGCATAGAATTCACTACGCGGTAAGGCTACGCCATCATCCACAAAGCTTTCATCGCCAAAATTGACATAGACGGGGACGACGCGGATGTTATACTGCGCGACCCAACTGGCAGCAAGGTCGGCGGTACTATCCGTTAGAATGCTAATCTTCATCTTCTTCGCTCTCAAAGATCATAATGCCCGTTGCATCGGGGCCGAGAAAGGTCGCAATAGAGCCGTCATAAACTTGCGTGGGGAAATTAGCGCCACCCAATTCAAGGGCCAAGCGGTCTTGGAGCTGGCGCACAGGTTCGGTTAAGGTCGTGCTATGATGCAAAATCACCAGTTGCTCAATCTGGGTAAATTCAGTGGCGAACTCCACCAGCTTATCAATGGCCTGATGATGATTGAGGGCCTTTTCCATAATGGTCAGTTGGCCTTCCTCAATCGTGACACAGGGCATAATACCCAGCATAGAACCAAGAATCGCTTGCGATTCAGTAATCAAGTCATGGCGGCAGATGGTCTTCATGGATTGGACGTAGAAGACCCCATAGAGACGCGGAATAGCCCGCCGTACTTCACGCACAGCAGCCTCAAGATCGTTGGTCTGCATAGCTAAATAGGCGGCGTGTTCCACCAACATCCCTAGGCCTGCTGATAGCATCTGTGAATCGATAACGGCAATGTCGCAGCGTCCGAGTAGCATCTTGCTGGCAGCTAAGGCATGTTTACAGACATCGGCTAACTGGTCAGAGATATGCAACGACATAATCTGGGTGGTTTCTCGATTGAGACGGGCATAGATATTGTATAATTCATCAATGCTCGGTGGCTCCAGTACAGGCGGGGTCTCGTAGTGCTGCATTCGGTAGAGAAACTCTTCAGGGTCAATATCAAAGCCCAAGCGCAGGCGCTGGTCGCCAAAGCGAACATAGACTGGCACCACTTCGATATGATGGTGCTTGACCAGTGCAGGGTCTATGAATAAGGCGGTGCTATCAGTTACGATGCGGATCATTCGACACTCAGGATATAGGGATAATAAGGCTGACCGCCGAGAACCGTCTCAAATTCCAAGTCAGGATAGATCTCTTGCAAAAACTCGACCAAAGCGAAAGCATCATCTTCTCCGATGTCGGCCCCGTAGTAGAGGGTCACAATCTCCATGTCGTCAATGTCCTCAACATAACTAAGGAGTTCATGGACGGCTTGCTCTAAAGAGTCGGTTGAGACGCGCAATTTGCCATCCAGTAGCCCGATAATCTGCCCCTCTTTGACATCAACTCCGTCTAGCTCGACATCACGCACGGCGGTGGTCACTTCGCCAGAAATGATGTTATCTTTGGCGGCTTCCATTGCTTGGGCCACCGTGTCCAGTTCGCCATCAGGTTGATAGGGGAACATAGCGCTAATGCCTTGGGGGACGGTGCGGGTGGGAATGACCACAATCTGGCGGTCTTGGACTAAATTCGCCACCTGTTGAGCCGTCAAAATGATATTCTTGTTGTTAGGCAATACGATGATTTTGTCGGTCTCTAGGGCCTCAATGGTTTTGACAAATTCCTCAACGCTGGGGTTGTTGGTCTGTCCACCATTGACCAAGGCTGCCACACCCAATTGTTGGAAGACCGAGGCAAGACCCGGCCCCGGCGTGACCGCAATCACCGCAATCTGACCTGCTTCAACCTGCTGAATGGTGGCGGTTGGTTCAGGCTGGCGGCGGCTCAGGAATTCCTCATATTGTTCGAGCATATTCTCAACCACCACATCGGTGATTTGCCCGATATTGGCGGCATAGTTGAGGGGAATGCCGGGATTGTGGACATGGACATGCACCTTGACGGCTAGATCAGACTTGACCACCACCGCTGACTCGCCCATGCGCTCAATGGCAACCTTGATGGTCTCGACATTGAGTTGGTTGCCCTTAATCACAAATTGCACATCGTAGAAGTTTTCGCCGGGGTGGACATATTGCCCGCCCTCATGCTCTGGCTCCAAGGCCTCATCATAGTCAGCCTCCCCTTCGATAATGGTGGGTTGGCCCTTGATGTGACGGAGCATGCCTTCAAGGACGTACATTAAGCCTGTGCCGCCGGAATCAACCACACCTGCATTTTTGAGGGTGGGTAACAGTTCGGGGGTACGCTGGACGGCATCCCAACCGCGTGCCACCATTTTCTCCAGCAATTCGACCAGATTCTCGACCTTGCCTGTAAGGGCCTCGGCCTCCTCGGTCATCTCACGGGCAACGGTGAGGATAGTCCCTTCAACTGGACGCTGGACCCCGCGATAGGCAGTATCGGTAGCGGTACGGAAGGCCTTAACTGCTAACTCGACATCCAGTTCACGGGCCTCACCAATAGTGCGGGCAAAGCCAAGCCATAGTTGGGATAGGATAGTGCCGGAGTTGCCGCGTGACCCCATCATGGCCCCATGCGCGATTTGCCCCGCGACCTTGCCAACATGGGTCGAGTCGAGTTGGGTAATTTCCTTGTTGGCGTTCCGCATGGTGAGGAGCATATTGGTACCCGTGTCACCATCTGGAACCGGAAAAACATTAAGTTCATTAACGCGGCGGTAGTGGCTTTCTAGCCAACTGAGGCCTGCCGCCGCCAGTTCTTTTAACTGTCTACCATTACAAGACCGATGTTCATCACTCATTCGCCATCCAACCTAAGTCCCTGCACATGCACCTCGACTTGTTGCACCGGCAGGCCACAATGTTTCTCGACGGTATACCGTACACTATTGATAATACTGGTTGCTACGCTTGCAATGCGTGTGCCATACTCTAAAACAACATAGAGGGCAATAGCAATGGTGTTATCATCGTTGATTTTGACCTCAACCCCACGATGTGGGTCACGAGTCAAAATAGCCGCGATGTCCGACGCGAGGTTCGGCGTCGCCATGCCAACCACCCCATAGGTTTGTGTTACAGCGTGGCTAACCAACGACGCAATGGCCGTTGGCGAGATTTCTATTATTCCATGTTCGTTTTCTTTTGTCGCCACAATATTTTGCCTTGCTCAACAATGGGCAAATATGGTACCATGCCTTCGCATTTCCCCCAATTTTAGCAGATTAAGGCGAAGAGTCATGGCGAAGTGTGAATATTGTGGAAAACACACACAGTTTGGTCAGAACAATCCGTTCTCACAAAAGAAGACCAAACGCACCTTCAAGCCCAATCTTCAAAAAGTGAAGATTGTTGAAGGTGGGCAACTCGTTTCGCGTACCTTGTGCACCAAATGTATCAAGACCATGGGCAAAGACCCACGTACTGCGAAAAAAGAGGCTGCCAAAGCCTAGTTCCATTCAAGGCTATGGGAAAGCCAGCGTAGTGCTGGCTTTTTTCTTTGCTAGTGGTTTATATGGTGCGGGAGCGCCGATACTGCTCCACCGCGCCTTGAATTGCCGCCATGCCATCCACATGTTTGAAAATTGCATTACCCGCAATGAGGACATTGGCACCCGCTTTGAGGGCTTGAGGGGCAGTGGTGGCATCAATCCCCCCATCGACGCCAATATCAACCGGACGCACCCCCACCATTTGCCGCACAGCCCGAATCTTCGGCAACATCTCAGCGATAAACTGTTGCCCACCAAAGCCGGGGTTAACCGTCATGACCAGCACAATATCGACCATGTGGAGTATCTCGCTGAGGTGGGTAGCTGGCGTGTGGGGATTAATCGCAACGCCCGCCTGTAGACCCAAGTCGCGGATTTGCTGCAAGGTACGGTGCAGGTGCGGGCAAGTTTCAAGATGGACAGTCAAAGCCGTCGCGCCTGCCTCTGCAAAAGCAGCAAGGTGCTTCTCTGGCTCGACAATCATCAAGTGGACATCTAAGGGCAAGTCGGTGACTCGACGGATGGCTTCAACGATCAATGGCCCCATAGTGATATTGGGGACAAAACGACCGTCCATGACATCAATATGAATTTGTTGAGCGCCCGCAGATGCCACCCGTTGGACTTCGGCTCCCAGTTGGGCAAAGTCCGCCGAAAGTACCGAGGGCGCGATTTTGATGGTTTGATTCATGAGATTAACCTCATTCAGATTTAAAAGCGGGAATGCCAGCCCGCAGTTCTTTCTCAAAGGTATCATAGGCTCGATCAACGTGCATCCCGGCCCGTTCATAGAGGGCAGTTGCGCCTGTGATGTTCTGGGCATCCACCCCCAAGCCAACCGTGCGATAGCCGCGATGATAAAATTCATTGAAGGTATGCAGCAACAAAGCCATGCCAAGCCCTTGTCGTCGCCAAGGACGGCGCACCGAGAGGGAACGCAGCCAAGGTTTTTGGTTTTGATAGTTACACAGCGAGGCTCCTGCAATCTCACCACTGGCGCTATCAATGGCAAGGAACCACAGGGCTGGGTCAAAGTCCCCGACCTCGGTCATACGGCGCATCCAATCCTCATAGGGGCGCGTGTAATGGCCCCAGTGGTCTTGGAAGGCCTCATCAACGGCTTCATACACGGCGCGGTCATCTTGGCCTTGGACATAGGTGCGAATCTGGATGCCGTCAGGCCAGATGGGAGCAGCAGGTGGCTCGTTCATATCGATTTGCATACGCCAGAAGCGTCGGATACGGTGGTAGCCTTCCGCTTCAAAGAGACGATGGGCGGCATCTTCATGAGCATAGACACCCGCATGAATCACTACTTGATTAGCGGCAGGATATTTAGCAACATGTTCGTGGGCACGGCTTTCGGCTTGGCGTAAGAGAAAGGTGCCGATACCCTGCCCTATATACTCAGGATGGACGTAGCCATCGACAAAGATGCGGCCTGATTCGGCAGGGGCTTCGCAGCTTTCATAGCCCACTAGCTGACCATTCGTGGCGATAACCACCCATGTACCATGCTCAAGGTCAGCCGCTGAGTCTTGCCAGTCGGTGTGGAGTTCGTGGGCATCGGTTTCAGCCTCGCCCGTCAAGGCTATATCACAGGCATTGATAAGGTCAGCAACGGCTTGGGCATCATCCCATGTGGCGGCGCGGCTGTGGAACGAGTCTGGTAACATTGCGATTCCTTCTATCATGGTTTGGTCTAAATCCTATTTAACGCATCAATTAAAGCAATTCGCAGTATAACAAAGGTGGAAACACGCTGCCAAATTGCCCCTTGTAAGGCCCTAGGGACTCGGCTACAATGCACATGATTGACGCCGAAGTGGCGGAATTGGCAGACGCGCTACGTTCAGGGCGTAGTTCCCTTAAGGGAGTGTGGGTTCGACTCCCACCTTCGGCAAGAAAAAACCCCCAATTTTGTGGGGGTTTTGTTTTTGCTAGTGTCCTTCGGTCTCGTAGGCCTGACCGACGTGTGCGGGGGGCCGTGCCTGCCCCACAAAGCCTGCTAAGACAACCACCGTCACCACATACGGCAATAGTGATACCAACTGATGGGGCATGTTGACACCAAAGAATTGGAGTTGGTTTTGGAGCGCCGTTAAGAAGCCAAAGAGCAAGGCTCCCCCCAAGGCCCCCATGGGATGCCACTTGCCGAAAATCATCACCGCTAGTGCGATAAAGCCCTTGCCTGCTGTCATGCCGCGTTCAAAGACACCCACATCGGCCAAGGTCAGATAGACACCCGCCAAGCCCGCCAAGGCACCGCTTAAAAAGAGGTTGGTGTATTGCAGGCGGTAAACGTTGATGCCGAGGGTATCGGCGGCGCGGGGATTCTCACCAATAGAGCGGGTGCGGAGGCCCCATGTGGTATTGAACAGCCAGAAGGTCATAACCGCTACAATGATAAAGGTCAGGTAAGTGATGATATCCTTGTCAAACAACACCACGCCGACATCCTTGAGGTAGTGGTCACCCTTCCAAGGGTTTTTAATCAAGTTGGGAATTTTGCCCTTGGTCTCAGCGGTGGCGTCGTAAAAATAGCCCGTGATACCGACCGCCAGCAAGTTGATGACGGTGCCGCTGATGATATGGTCAACTTTGTATTGGATACATAGCACGGCATGGAGCAAGCCGAGCAAGCCACCCGTCAAGATGCCAACGGCGACCGATAACAACAAGCGGGTAGTGTCGGCCATCCCAATATCAAGGCTACTAAGATAGACATTCATCATATAGCCTGAAAAAGCTGACATCAGCATCATACCTTCAATGCCGATGTTGACGATACCGGAGCGCTCACTGGAGATACCACTCATCGACCCCAAGGTAATGGGAATCGCTTGGCGAATGGTGGCGCTGAGGGTTGCAAAGACCGCCGCCCAGTTTAAAACCACAACCCAATGCAAAAGGTCATTCATAATCAATAAATCTCCTACCGCTGTCCCCAGCCACTACTAAAGGTCTGGCCGGAGCCACCTGCATCACCAATCCGATAGAGGTAGCGAATGATTTGCGGTGCAGCAATAAACATCAAAATTAGGGCTTGAATCACGACGGTTAATTCTACCGCCGCACCTGTCAATTGCATACGGGTTGCGCCCTGCTCCATCGCGCCAAATAAGAAGGCCGAGAAGATAATACCAATAGGGTGATTGGCTGCGAGAAGCGAGACGGTAATGCTATCGAAGCCCAATGAGAGGCTTTGATTGGCTTCATAAAAGCCGTTGACTCCGAGGGTCTGGATGACGCCTGCCGTCCCCGCCAACGCGCCAGCAATCGCCATTGTCAAGATAGTTTGGCGCTTGACGTTAATTCCGGCATAACGGGCAGCATTGGGGTTAAGGCCAACCATCCGCAACTCGAAGCCAAAGGTGGTACGATTTAGCAGGAGCAAAATGAGAACGGCCACCGCCACCGCGATAAAAATGCCTACGTTGAGGTCAGAGGAGGGCGGGTAGCGATAGATAATCGGTAAGCGAGCGGTTTCTTCAACCATTGGGCTACGGGCGAGCGCACCACTATTGGGGTCAGAGAGCGGGCCGGGGGGGATACGTCCATCGGCGCTTCCATTGGAAATGAGCCATTCGGCAATGCGTCCGGCAATGAAGTTAAACATGATGGTTGTAATCACTTCATGAGCGCCAGAATAAGCCTTGAGCGCCCCCGGAATGCCGCCCCAGATAGCCCCTGCTAAGGCACCAGATGCGAAGCCCAGCGTAATGTGGAGCCAAATGGGCAGGCCATGAAACATGGTTGCGCTTCCAACCCATGCCGCGACTACTGACCCCATAATCAACTGGCCTTGAGCGCCGATATTGAATAAGCCACCCTTGAAGGCGAAGCCAACCGCAAGGCCCGCTAAAATGAGCGGTGTGGTTTTAAGGAGCGATTGCACCAAGCCACGCGGCTCCAGCAAAGCACCTTCAAGCAAGGCTTCATAAGCCGCTATAGGGTCACGCCCAGCCAGCAAAATCATCAATGAGCCGACCAGCAAGGCGGTAAAAATCGATAGGAGTGGAATTAATAAGGTTTGGGCGAGTGCCCGTATTCGTGCCAGCATCAAATAAAATCCCTAAACAAAATTGGTTGGTCTAGTGTTTTCAAGGCGTGCTTGCCAGATGGGGCTACTAAACCATAGCTGGAAGCCCCGCCCATCCTGCACCCGTACTAGCATAAACAATCCCTCGTCAGTTTGCCACGTCCGCCCGTATTCTATCACCGACAATCGTTTCCCCGCCCAAACCATACTCAAGGGCTTAGGGAGACCATCAGGGGCAAAGGTGGCATCAACTTCACAAGGTTCAAACATCAGTTTTTGGTGATGAAATCCAAGAGCATTTGTAGGGCGGCCTCGGCGCTCGATTCCTTGTTGGGAATACGCTCACCTGTCCACACAAAGCGCTTGGTCATCGATAAATCTGCCGTGACAAGGCTGATATAGGTTAAGCCAACGGGCTTGTCATCTGTACCGCCATCAGGGCCAGCAATGCCAGTAATACCCACACCGAGCTTGGCTCCGACCAATGCCCGTACCCCGCGTGCCATCGCAGCGGCGACCTGTTCGCTCACGGCTCCAAAGACGTTGAGGGTGTTTTCTTGCACTCCCAATACCGAGTGCTTGACGCTATTGCTATAGGCCACTACCCCGCCCATAAAAAAGGCAGAGCTACCCGGAATGTTGGTAAAGCGGTGCATCAACAGGCCACCTGTGCAACTTTCCCCACAAGCGACTGTCCAACCGCGTTCAATCATCAAACGTGCTACTTCAAACTCTAGTCCCTTTTGGGTACTCAACCGAATCTCCTTCCGACCGCCACACGGTTACTCAACTCACGGGCCAAATCATCTGGTTGCTCGACTAAGATAAAGTCAATAAAGACATTCGGCCAGCGTGGAGTAATGCTGGTTTCAATCCATTCAATCATATCGGGTGTTGTGATTGCTGTCACCACCAAAGACTTATTGCTGGGCAAAAACTCTATAAATTCGAGGTCTACCACCAAAACAGGCTTGAAGGCGTCCCAGTAGGCTTCGGCGGCATCGAAAAACCAGTCGGTCTCAAGGCTAGGAGCTAAGAACACAAATTGATAGTCGGCATAGCCATGAATTGGCCCCGGCCCCGGTAAATCAGGCGTAAGGACAATGACAGGTGGGGGCGTTGCGGGCGAAGAAGCATCCGTCAGGGCAGGAATAGCAGGAACATCTTTCATGATGGGCGCACGCTGCTCAAATAGCCCCGCTACTGGCAGAAAGCCATCCTCACGGCGATAGTAATCATCAAATTTCCAAAGACAGACGCCAAACATCCATGCCGGAGCCACCGTTGAAATCCACTCGAACATGGCAAGGGTACCATGAGCATGGCTATGGGTAGTGACCGGTGGATAGCGGTTGTCAGCTTGGGGCGGGCCGAAACCGGGAGCGAAGATACCGCCCTCAGTAGATACCACCGGAATGGCCCCAACACCAAATTCAGCCTGCAAAATTGCCATAATCGCAGAGGCCGATCCGAGCAAGCCAACGGTGTCACCATTGGGAGCAAGGGCTGTTCCACCGCGCACGGTGCGTCCCGGATCGTCATATTGGCAAATAGGGTCATAGGGGTATTCAAAATGCCAGCCCCCTTCTGAGACATTGACCGCATCAGCAGGTCGGGCGCTGCGGGCACCTCCTCCAGTGCGTTCTTGGTAAAAATGGTTGTAAATGTAGGGGTGGGTCGCAATGTAGAGGCCATTGTTGATGATGTTGCGAAAGCGCTCATAATGATTCTGCTTGAGATAGCCCAACATGCCATCAATCCATGCGATGGTGTCTTCGTTGCTGCCTGTGTTGACATCGGATAAAGAGGGAAAGTTAGGGTAGCCACCAATGCTGATAATCCACTCGGCCCATGTCATCCAGTTGTCCATGAGGGGCTGGATGGTGGCAAGGCTGCGAGGGTCATAGGCTGCACCTTGGGGCCATTCAACACCAAGATTTGGCTCGTTGTAATACTCAAACCACTTGACGCCCATCTCACGGTAGGAGCGATATTGATTATAGGCCCCTTCATCAACGGGGCTATTGCCGGGGCGTTCCCGATAGACACGCACCACAGGTGTCATACCGCTTGCCATCGCATCAGCAGCAGCACGATTAGCTTGACCCAAGGCGACAATCTTAATCCAGCCCATACGATGACGGGCCATGAGGGGTATATCAATTTCAAACGTGGCTTGGTGCATACCGCGTGGATTGCGTGACCATTCGTATTCGTTGAGGTTCATGAGTCCACTGGCACTCCAAAAGGCTGGTTGGTCTCAACCCGTGCATCAAGGGTCAATTGCACATCATCGAGAAAGTCATAGACCAAGGGGTCATGAATGACATGGGGAAGTTCTTGAGCGAGTTGGTCGCGGATAAGAGCAGCGCTATCGCTACGGGCAATGGAGGTAATGATAATCTGGTTATTCAGCGGTACATAAGCGACAAAGGTAAGGTCATAAAGCACCATAGGGCGATAGGCTTGCCAATAACGCCGTGCCGCTTGAGTAAACCATGCCGCACTCAAGTTGGGAGCAAAATACAGGAAATGATAACGCATCAGGATTGGGGGTTGCGAAAGGTAAACGAGGTTTCACCCATCGTTACCCGAATACCATCATGGAGTAAAATCGGCTCATGGATATAGGTTCCCTCAACAAGAGTGCCATTGACGCTCCCTAAATCTTCCAAATACCATTGGCTACCTTGACCATAGATGCGGGCATGCGGGCGCGAAACGGCATGGTCTGGTAGGGATACCTCCCATGTGGCATTGGTAATGGCACGCCCAAGCGTAATGGCTTCTTTTTCAATCACCACTTCACTGCCACTTAACACCCCTGATGTAAATACGATACGGGGGCGCACCTGCTCTGGGGTTGTGGCTGCTCCTTTGGGAACTTGCTCAGTATCGACAGGCATAAAGGTCACAAACCGCACAATGGGCATGTAAAGACGAATCACGTCTCCGTCAATCAGAGGGTAAATCTGAGGCGGTTTGATCTGTAGATCATTTACAAAAACCCCATTGGCGCTACCGGGGTCAGAAATTACAAAGACGCCTGCACGATAAGCAATCGTGGCATGATGACGCGAGACGGTGCGCTCTGGAATATAGACTTCATTATCAGGGCTGCGCCCCAACGAGACCAAGGCCCCTTCGCTCAAGATATATTCCTGTAATTTACCATCTTCGGGATTTTCCCAAATCAGCTTTGCCAGCGCTTCCGCATTTTCGCTCATTCGCTACCCTGTTTTTTGAAAAATTATACAGTGAGAACGGCCTTCTAATCAATTGAGGGTCATCACAGATTCATGATAACCCTCGGTACTGGCAAGCGATTTAGGTGATTAGGAGGCTGATTTTCGGGCTATGGCACGTCCACGCAGGATAGCAAACGGCGGCAAACCGTTGAGTTTGGCCGCGACAATGCCCGTTACAATCATCAATCCGCCAACAATTAAGCGCCAGTCGATATGCTCACCCAAAACCACAAAACCCAAAGTCACCCCGATAGGCGGCATGGCATAGGTAACCAGCGTAGCGCGTACCCCCCACTTATCGATCAAATCATAGAATAGAAAGTAGGCGACAACTGTGTTAATGACGGCAAGGGTTACAGCAGCCAATAACACCTTGGCCTCCATTTCGCCCAGATTGGGGAGCGGATGGATGAAAATCAGCGTAGCAGAGATAATCGCTATTGCACCAAATACAAGGCTCCAACCCGCTGTGACGAAGGGGTCAAGACGGCGCAAGTGGAGGCGAATGACAACCACTGATACAGCATAGCAAATGGCCCCGCCAATCACGGCAAACTGCCCAACGACAGGATTATCAGTATCGCTCAGGCCACGCGACATCAAGATAATCACACCGAGGAAGCCTACCCCCAAGCCGATAATCTTGAATAGGTTAAGACGCTCATCGCTGAGGATGAAATGGGCAAAAATCAAGTTAAAGAGGGGAACGGTGGCATTCAAGATGGTGGCAAGGCCGCTGTCAATCTTGGTTTCGCCCCATGAGATTAGCGCAAAGGGTACGGCAGTGTTGAAAACGCCAACGAAAATGAGGGCTGCCATCTCACGACGGGTGGCAGGTAGTTTGCGGCCTGTCCATTGCAGGAAGGCAAAAAAAATCAGGGCGGCCAGACCCAAACGAATTGACACCAGTGGAAAAGCCCCTAAATCACCCACCGCAACTTTGATGAGTAGAAATGACGATCCCCAGATGAGGGCCAATATCCAGAACTTGATCCATTGCACCATAGCGAAGGTGTGTCTCCCATTCGTTGATAAGGATAGGGTTAAATTGTATAGAGATGAAAAAACAATCTCCACCGAAAAATAAACAACTACTTCCCAATAAAAAGGGCCTCCAAACGTGATTAGGAGGCCCTTGGTTCCCTAGTCCGTTAGGAGGTTAGTCCGCACTGGGTGAAGGGGCCTTTTCGTATTCGAGAATATGAACTTTCTCTGGTTGGTCACCCGATTGCCAGCGAATGCGGGGAACAATCGCCTCATCAATGATACGATCTTTGTATTGCACCACCCGTTGAATAACCGACTCGACCAGTGATTCTTGGAGATAGCGTGGCTTCAGACCCAAGTCGAGCAGGTTGCTGTGCTTCGGATTGTAATAGTGTACTTCAGCTTCGACACGCGGGTTCTCATAATGGGCAATTTGGACATCAATGCCGACCTTTTGGGACGCCTCATGCACGAGCATCGCCAGTTGATGCACAGAGAAGGATTCGGTGAATTGGTTGAAGACGCGCATCTTGCCGCCAGCAGGTGGATTGAGCATCGCCAACTCGACACATTGTAGGGTGTCCCGAATATTAAGATAGCCGCGAGTTTGAGCGCCCTTCCCGTATAGAGTCAAGGGAATACCGGCGACAGCTTGGACACAGAAGCGGTTGAGGGCGGTGCCGAAGCATTCATCATAGTCAAAGCGGGTCAACAGACGGTCATCAAGATTGGCCTCGTCGGTCTCGATACCGTAAACCACGCCTTGGTTGAGGTCAGTCGCTTTCAAACCCCAGATACGGCACGCAAAGGAGATATTGTTGCTGTCATGAACTTTAGTAAGGTGGTAAAACGAGCCGGGTTGCTTGGGGAATGGCAGGGTATCCTTACGCCCGTTGTGTTCAATTTCAATATAGCCCTCTTCGATGTCGATATTGGGTGTGCCATATTCGCCCATCGTCCCCAATTTAATCAAATGGGCATCGGGGGCAAATTGGTGCATGGCCCAGAGAACATTGAGGGTACCATTCACATTGTTGTCATGAACATGGACGGCATGATGCACGTCAATCATCGAATAGGGAGCGCTGGGAACTTCACCGTAATGCACAATGGCTTCGGGCTTGAAGTCACGGATAATCCCTGAGATGAACTCCCAATCGGTAATATCACCGATAAAGGAGGTAATCGTCTTGCCTGTGACTTCTTTCCACGCATCTACCCGTTGGTGCATGTTCTGGATCGGGGTCAGGCTATCGGTGCCACGCTCAAGGTGCATAGTACGGCGCAAGAAATTGTCAACTGTCGCCACTTCATGCCCTTTATTAGAGAAATACATGGCGGTAGACCAACCTAGATATCCATCACCGCCCAAAATCAAAACACGCATAGCGTCTTACTCCTCGTGAATTTTTTATCATGTGTTGCCAATAGGTATATAACCCACTTAGGCGGGATTCAGTTACGCTATTCATTAGAAGAACCTAACAAATCCCCCCAAGTCGGAACATCCTCATCAGTAGGGTTAGCATGTCGGGCCACCTGCTCAGGCACAGTGGTTGTGACAGAGCTAGAGGCCGATGGGGAAGCAGGGTCAGGGGAAATTTGACGATGAAAGCGGGTTTCAGAAAGCTCAACATTGGGTTTGGTTTGCTGTTTGACATTTTGCAGCAAAGCAGCGCCCTTGGAGAGGTATTCTTCGGGGATAGGTATCCGAATGCTGATACGGGTACCGCGCCCTTTCTCGCTTTGCAAATGGAGTTCACCATTGGCGAGTTCGGCCCGTTCCCGCATACTCACCATGCCTAAGCTACCCCGTTTATGATAATTGGTATTGACTTGAGCGACATCAAAGCCAACGCCGTTATCCTCAATCTCGACCATACAATACTGCCCGCGTTGATAGAGGCGTACATAGATTTGAGAGGCTTGGGCGTGCTTGCGGGCGTTGTTAACACCTTCTTCAACTACGTAGAACAAGGCACCTTGGGCGTTATCATCCAACACCCGCTCAACTTCAGGCTGGGCTTGGATGGTAACAGGGAGTTCATAGGTTTCGTGCATTTTCTTTGCCATGTCATCCAGAGCAGCAATCAACCCCTGATTTTCAAGAACAAGGGGTCGCATGGCAAAGAGCATATAGCGGATTTCTTTGGTGGTACGATTGGCGAGTTCACCAACCTTCTTCAATTCATCGGAAGCTTTTTCGAGTTGCCCAGAGCGAATCATGCCTTGAATAACGCTGACACGCATCGCAATAACGGATACGGTCTGGGTGGGGCCGTCGTGCAAATCCCGCGAAAGCTTCTTGCGGGCATCTTCCTCGACCTGCACAATACGCTCTTTTTCATTGAAGAGGCTCTCATATAGCACCGCGTTTTGCAGGGCAATGGTGGCTTGGGTGCCGATGGTAGACAGCAACCCTGCGGCATCTTCAGCAAAAGCATCTGGCTCAGGGGTGCCAAAAATCAAGGCCCCATAGTTGCGATAGCCTGCCCGTAGGGGAATAACCACTACCGACTGCATATTTTGGAAGCTGGCATAATAGCCCAATTCGGGGTCATCATGTGGGTTGTCGCCAAAAACAGGTTCACCGTCCGTGAGGGCTTGCCCAAGTAGCCCCTGTTGACCTGCAAGGGATTTCTTTTCGTCGGCAAGGGTCAAGCGCTTGGATGAAGCCACCCACAGGCGGTTGTCCTCATTACGAAAGAGCAAAGCTGCGCTAACCATACGGCGTTCTGTGTCAGGTTCACGCAAGGCCAAAATGCCGACTTCTTGAGCAGCTTCAAGAATGTATTGATAATTGAGGGTGGCCCCGAGACGGCTAGCAAGATCGTAAACAGCACGGCTGCGTTGGGTAGCCGTTTGGAGTTGTTTAATCTCTTGGTTACTAGCCTCGCGGCGAACTTCTAGATACACCCGCAAGCGTTCCTCAAAGAGATAGCCCACAACTGAGGCTAAGGCACCTACTACCGCCGCTGCTAATGACCCTGTATTACCACCAAAAATGCCCACGATGATAAACATACAGGCCACTACACCCCACAGCGTTTGATTACGCCGCAGGGGATGCAACTTGGAGTTGGGTCGTGGGTCGTTGGGTTGATTGGTCATTTGTGGTGGCCTATATAGAACAAAGGCCGCCGTCCACTCGGATGAGGTACGGCGGCTAGAATGGGCGCAAAGGGACTTGAACCCCTGACCTCACGGATGTGAACCGTGCGCTCTAACCAACTGAGCTATGCGCCCAATCGTGAATGAGGGGATTGTAGCACGCTCTGTGGGGTGTCGCAAGTCCAAAAATCAGTCATGGTTGATTTGACGGATGACCTTCTGCACCCGCTTAGTTTGGGGTGGTGTTAAGGCAGGTAAACGGGCTTCTAACACCGCCACCATCTGCGCTCGATTAGCTGAGTTGACGGCTACCATGCAGCTTTCAGCATGACCGGGAACATCCTTGGGGCGGCATTCCTGCAAAAAATTGAGCAGGAAGGGAAAAATACGCCCTTCGTGTTCGGGTGCATGGGCTGATACCGCAGCCAACACCCGTATGCCCCAATCTTGGGTGATCACCGAGCCTTTCTCAGTCACACGCTGCACCTCGTCCAAGTGTTGACCAATGATGATGGCTTGGAGGGGGGCAATCATGCCTAGCGCAGTCATGGCTCCCCATACCATGCGGTTATCGCGGCTATGCAGGTGTTGGATGAAGGCCTCGGCATGGGGTGTAATCAGTTCAGGCTGGAGATAGCCAATCTCATAGAGGACTTTGATGCAGTCATTGCGGATAGCCTTGCTGGGGTTATCAAGCGCTGCGACGAGTTCGGCAATCCCAACGCTGTCGCCAGACTCGACAAGTTCCTTCGCCAGTTCTTGGTTGGGGACTTCATCATTACGGTTGAGGGCTGAGGCGATACGGTTAAGGACAGACATAATTACCACCCACTCGCTTGGAAAATGGTTTGCAGAAAACTCTGGCGCTCGGCAACGGTCATCGGGCGTGGGCAGCAGTACGACTCAATCAAGCCCGTGAATAGCTCAACACTGATGACTTGCCCATCATAAATAACCAACTTGTCCATGAACATCTGGCGGGTGCTGAGAGCGTCCATCTGGTCAAAAAAGAGGTTGCCGAGGCCATGATGGATAAAGGCGGCTCCCTGCCCCTCACGCTCGACCATGCCGAAGCCTTGGGGCTGATGGGCTTGGCTGCCGATGACGACGTCTGCACCCCATGTGGCATAGTTGGTGAAGCGTGTCACTTGTGCAGGCGGCGGGTTGTATTGGTAGTATTCAAAGTCTTGCACAGTCATAATCACAACATCAACCTCAGCAGAGAGGCGCGTCAATTCCTCGGCGAGATAGGCGTCATCGCAGGCAGCGGCACCGGGGCGGTCATCTGAGACCCATGCTTTGAATGGCCCCGGCACATTGCAGCCGATAAAAGCAATGGTGTTGCCATTATGCTCCATGATGTAGGGGGCACGGGCGTCATCGGGGGTATGACCACCGCCAAAATAGGCCATGCCGACCTCGTCGTAGCGGTCAAGGGTGTGCTTTAAGGCTCCCGGCCCATAGTCGTTGATATGGTTGCCTGTCAACTCAACCACATCAAGGCCGATATATTGCAGGAGTTCCATGTATCGGTCATCCGAGCAAAACACGGTGCCAGCGTTAGGGTCGGGATAGGGGCATTGTTGCGAAAAGGCCACCTCATTGCTGGTATGCAAGACATCGGCATCTGCTAAAAAGGGCATGATATTCTGGGCAGGCAAGGTGATGCCTTGATTTTCCATTGCAAAGGCGGTGGCACGGGTTAAGGCCGTTACACCTGATAGCACCACACGGGTGAGGCGTTGTGGGTCACGGTTGGAGCCACGCCATGTCCCTGCTGTGAGCAGGTCTTCAATAGCACGAGCGAGGGCTAAATCATCACCCCTTACACCAATCTCAATCATGAAAGGATAGGTGTCGGGGTTGAAATCTGCGCTGAGAATGTCCACGCCATCAACAGTGAGCGGTTTAAGCTGGGGCGTCAAATCATTGAAGGCCACCATTGACCATACATTAGGGCGCTGTCGCCACAGTTGGTCAATCAAACCTGCTTCGGGGACAATTTGTATCATGGTTGTGGGGGCCGGTTCCCCAAGAAAATAGGTCATGGCATCCATCACCGAGGCACTGATGATAAGAGTCGTCGGGGTATTGATGCCCGATAGGTAGCTCAAGGCAAGATTATCACCATTCCAGTAGCGTTGGATATCAGCAAAGGCGAGGTTGTCGGCAAGGCTAACAAAGGGCACAACTGGCACGTAAAGCCAGCGACTGGTGATGGCTCCGCCATAAGGTGTGACCACCAACTCTAAGTCAGCAGCAGCACGACTCTCGACACGCTCATATTCGCCACTGGCAATAAGTGGTGCTAACATTGTTTCAAAATCTGGCGGTACATTCCATGCAATCCACACCCGAAACGGTGTATTGGCATGGCTAGGGAGTGCCGAAACCACCAGTAACCCTATCAAACAGAAGATCACCAATTTTCGCATCGTTGCCCTACTTCCAAACGTCGCAAACGGGGTCTATGCTAACCGAAACGGTGCGCTTCTGCCACAGTCAGCATGGGATATAATCGATAATGGAACCAACAGGATGCTGGAATCATGAGTGATATTGACCTCAAAGACCCGTCACTATACATCAATCGTGAACTCGGTTGGGTAGATTTTAATGCCCGTGTTTTGGAGGAAGCGCTTGACCCCACCAACCCTTTATTAGAGCGTGTCAAATTCCTTGCTATTTTTTCCAACAATCTTGATGAATTTTACATGATACGGGTGGGCGGGCTACGCCAACAGGTGGCAGCAGGTGTTAATAAAATTACGATGGATGGCATGACACCTGACCAAGAAATTGACGCCATCCGTGAGCAGGTTATCCCTCTCCAGCGCCGACAACGACAATGCTGGCAAGAGGAGATACTGCCCGCCTTGGCCCAGCATGGCATTTATGTCCTCAATCATTATGATGACCTTGATACTCATGAAAAGGCGGCTTTGCGGGAGTGCTTCCGCCATGAGATTTTTCCGGTGCTGACCCCGCTGGCGGTTGACCCCGGACGGCCCTTCCCCCATATCTCCAATCTCAGCTTGAACCTTGCTATTACGCTCGAAACACCTGCTGGTGAACAGCGCTTTGCCCGCCTCAAAATACCCAGTGGGTCGAATATGCCACGCTTTCTTTCCGTTAGTACCATGATGGAGCGCTATAGCACAACCCCGCCCCGTAGCGCCCATGTTTATATCAACATTGTGGAGGTTATTCGTGCCAATCTGGATTTGCTGTTTCCGGGGATGATGATTCGAGACATGTATCGCTTCCGTGTGACCCGTGATGCGGATGTGGAAATTTCAGAAGATGAAGCCTCGGATTTGCTAGAAACGATTGAACAGGGGGTGCGGCAACGGCGCTTTGGTCAAGTGGTACGTTTGACTGTCGAGAAAGACATGCCGCCCGCAATGCGGGCCACCTTGATGCGTTACTTGGGGGCAACCCAACGCGATGTATTTGAAATTGAAGGGCCGCTTGGACTGTCTGACCTGTTTCAGATTGCAGGGATTGATGTGCCGGAACTGAAGTATCCGAGCTTCACACCCCGTCACCCTGAGATTCTGACGATGGGCACCACTATCTTCCGCTTAATTCAGCAAGGCGACATCATGCTCTACCATCCCTATGATTCGTTTGTGCCGACCATCGACTTCATCCGTGCTGCCGCCCATGACCCTGATGTGCTGGCGATTAAAGTCACATTGTATCGGGTGGGGAAAAATTCGCCAATTGTCCAAGCCCTGCTCGAAGCAATGGAAGCAGGTAAACAGGTGGCAGTGCTGGTCGAACTCAAAGCCCGCTTTGATGAAGAAAACAACATCGGGTGGGCGCGGGCAATGGAGGCCAATGGGGTGCATGTAGTCTATGGGTTGGTTGGCCTAAAGACCCATGCCAAGGTTGCGATGGTGGTACGCCGTGAGCATAACGGTATCCGACGTTACGTGCATCTGAGTACCGGTAATTATAATGCCGACACCGCACGGATTTATGCTGATTTGGGGTTTTTCACCTGTCGGCCTGATATTGCGGCAGATGTCAGCGCCTTGTTTAATCGATTGACAGGCTATGCCCCCAATGCGGATTATCAAACCTTGCTGGTGGCACCGGAACACATGCGCGATGGATTAGAGTATCTGATTGACCGCGAGATTGAGCATGCCCGAGCTGGTCACGAGACCTATATCATCATCAAGGCCAATAATCTGATAGATGCCAAAATGATTCGCAAATTCTATGAAGCCTCACAAGCTGGGGTCAAAATTGACATGATTATTCGGGGGGTGTGTAGCCTCAAGCCGGGTATTGCGGGAGTTAGCGATAACATCCGTGTGCATAGCATTGTAGGACGCTTCTTAGAACATGCCCGCATCTATTGGTTCTATAACAATGGCAACCCTGAAGTTTATTCAGGGAGCGCCGATTTGATGGATCGCAATCTCAATCGGCGGGTTGAGACCATCTTTCCGGTGCTAGACCCTGACCTCCGCCGTGAGATTTATGAGACCATCTTGCAGGTGCAGTTGGCGGATAATGTTAGAACCCGTGTCCTGCAACCCGACGGGTCATGGGTACGCCTGCGCCCACAAGAAGGTGAGGAGGCTATCGACAGCCAAGAATGGGCCATCCGGTATAGCAAGGACAAGCGCTAGATTGTTACATGGGCAGGCCTAGTAAGGTACCGCTACTGATGTCCATGTGCCGGGGGTGCCTGCTACGGCGATATAGGTCTGCCCATTTTGCGATAGGTAAATCATCTCACCCCGTTCAAAGACTTGGATAACACCCGTAGTGCCGGATTCATTGGCGGTAGCCCAACCCAAACCATCCCGCACGCCACCTGCCTCACGCCAAACCTTGCCAAAGCCACGCACAGGTTCGACCAAGCCCGCAGGTGGGGCAAAACCACCACTATTGGCGTCCACCCCTTCGCGCCATGTATCAATGAAGCGCTGATAGGTGTTGTTGTTGTAGAAGACGTAAATCCCTGATTGCCCACTAGTACCGACTTGGGAAACCCAGACCATCAAGCCACGCTCAAAGGTTTGATAGGCCGCTGTGAGCGTAATAGCTGAATCAATAGGGCAACTCAGTTGGGTGCTGATAGAGGGGTCACCATTGTAGATGGTGCCAAAGCCGCCCGCTGGGGGTGCAGCACAAATGCCCGTCCCGAAGCCAGCCGCACCGACACCACCACTCGGTACAAAGAAGCTGACCGCACCGGGGGTGACCGGAGTATCCGTTGGCGTCGGGGTAAAGGTGGGGGTTAAGGTAATGGCACGGGTGGGGGTTTGGGTCGGCGGTGCTTGAGCGGCAGTCGTGTTGCCCGCTACCACTGTTGCCCCGCCACCGGGTACTACACTAGGAGCCACTACCAAGGTGGCAGCAAGGGTGGGGGTATTGGTCACAACAACAATGCGGGGGGTAGCGGTGACATAAATAGGGGTCAGGGTTGGCTGTGGGTTCAGCACATCACAAGCACCCAAGCCAAGCGATACCAACAATAATACCGAGATGAGGGTAAAACGTTTCATCACTAGAAAATCCGTTGCCCGAACAGGCTGGCGGCTAATTCCACAGCCAACTTGCCTGTGCTATTTTGATGGTCGAGTATCGGGTTAATCTCAACAATATCGAGTGAACGCACCTTGCCACTATCAGCGAGAATCTCCATCAACAAATGGGCCTCGCGGTAACTCAGGCCACCCGGAACAGGAGTCCCAACGCCCGGAGCAACTTCAGGGTCAAGGCCATCGAGGTCAAGGCTGACATGCAGGGCATGGTAGCCACGCAAATGGTCAAGTGCCAAGCGGATGACGGTTGCCATGCCGAGTTCATCGACTTGGCGCATAGTGAAAACCATCACACCCGATTCACGCAGGCGCTCACGCTCTAGGTTATCCAAATCACGGATACCAATCATGACTACCTGCTCAGGTTTCAGTTTTGGCCCTGTATACCCGATATTGACTAGTTCCTCGGCACCTGAACCCAGCAAGGTAGATACACTCATACCATGAATGTTGCCAGATGGTGTGGTATCGGGAGTATTATAATCGCCATGAGCATCAATCCACAGCAAGCCAATCGGTTCACGCCGTGCGATACCTGCAACAGTGCCAATGCTGATGCTATGGTCACCCCCAAGGAAAATAACGCGCTCATGCGCCTCCAGACAAGCTTGGGTTTGCTCATAGATATGCTGGCAAACTTGGGCAACTTCCAGTAAACAGTGAGCGCTTTCGAGTGGGACACTCTGCGGCTGGGGGAGACCTTCGCGGACTTGTTCGGGTTGGGGTACGGTGATATTCCCCCCATCATGTACTTCATAGCCAAGCCGCTCAAGACGTTCTTGGAGACCAGCATAACGTACTGCACTCGGCCCCATATCTACCCCACGCCGTGTCTGACCTAAATCCATTGGCACGCCAAAAATGCGGATGGTATCCATTAGTGAAATCTACCCCGTATATACTCCAAAACAACCTTGTCTATCTTATCGGGGTCTTGGTCTAATGACCAGCGTTCTTCTAGATTCTCAACACCGCAAAAATCCCAAAAAGCCTGTTTGCTGGCATCATCCCATTGGCCTGACACTGGCCCCTGATACAGACCTTGATTGAGTAAAAGCTGCTGCAATTCGCTGGCAATGGTCGAATCAATCGGCATAAGGTCGGCGGGGTTGGGTTCGCCAAAAAAGAGATGGTGCATTTTGACCAAATGGGCTAAACGTGCTACAGGGTCGGGGTCATCATCCACCCGCAAATCTAAATAGCGGTCGTTGTCGCCCCCATAGCCACCACCAGACTTAACCACCAATAGACCCGCTGATTGCTTGCCGCGACGGTCACCGCCAGCCCTATCGCCCGCCAGCAGCCCCGCCACGAGGCGATCCGCTAATTCGCCAGTAGTGTTCTCAAAGGCAGCCGCCATTGCATCAAGGGTTTCAGGGCCAGTGAGGATGTTGCCTTGGCAGGTATAGCCTTGGCCGATTTTGTGACCCGCCCAAGGAAAACAATCACTACCGGTATGGGCCGCCGCATTGCCTTGAGCATCAACGATACCGACTTGGCGGTCGGCAGATTTAGGGTCAGCCGCCAACAACAGCGTTAAGGCGGCACTGGCGGAGGTACCATTTGCCATTAGCGCCAAACCATCAGGCCCAAAACCCATTTTGGCAAACGCTTGGGTTGCGACGGCCCCTGCTCCAGACTGCGCCCAACTCACAACCGATGCTGCCGCTAAAAATTTACTGGCAACCGCTACGCCCCATGCTTGTTCATCAGGGTCATAAGCTACAATACTAAAAGTGGATAGGGATGGCATTACTACGTCCTCTCTACGTTCAACAAACTAGAATAGACATCTATGATGAGCATGGCTATTATAAATACCCAAAACGAGGATGGCGAACTTGAAACTATCAGTTATTATCCCTTGCTACAATGAAGTCACAACCCTCGAAAAAGTCGTCGGGCGTGTGTTGGCAACCGAAATAGTAGATGAAATTATTATTGTCGATGACGGCTCAACCGATGGTACCCGCGACCTTATCCCCAATTTGGAAAATGGGGTGGTGCGGGGTGTACTGCATCCCCATAATCAAGGCAAAGGGGCCGCTGTCCGCACGGGCATCAAGAATGCTACGGGTGACATTATCCTCATTCAAGATGCTGACCTTGAGTATGACCCGCGTGATTACCCCACCCTGCTACGCCCGATTGAGGAAGGGATAGCCAGTGTTGTGTATGGCTCACGCTTTTTAGGTGGCCCACGCAAAGCCATGTTCTTTTGGAATATGATCGCCAATCGCACCCTAACACTTGTAACCAACGTTCTCTATAACTCAATTTTGAGCGATATGGAGACCTGCTATAAAGTCTTTCGGGCTGATGTTGCTAAAAATCTGAGGTTACGCTCCACAGGCTTTGAGATTGAACCGGAAGTCACCGCCAAAGTCCTGAAACAGCGGATTCGGATTTATGAAGTGCCTGTTTCTTACAATGGGCGTGAATGGGATGAAGGCAAGAAAATCAAGTGGTATGACTTCTTCATCGCACTCTGGACGCTCTTCCGCTATCGTTTCACCAACTAAGGGGTTGCTCATCCCCTTAGCAATTTTGCTTTTCGGGGCTTATTTTCGGATTGGTGGGCTGGCACGGGATAGTGTTTTTTTTGCCGATGAAGCCCTCTTTAGTAGCTATGCCCGCCAGATGGTCATTGGCAACGACTGGCTGCTCTATGACGCCCCTACCGACAAACCCCCCACAACTTATATCCTCGTCGGCTTGAGCATGCGCGTCTGGGGCGAATCGGAGTTTGCGGCCCGCATCCCCAATGTATTCGCCAATATTATTGGGCTGGCTGCTTTCTATGCCCTCGCCAAACGCCTCGATCAACAGGCTGCCGCCCTTGCACTGCTACTCTATGCCCTCTCACCACTTGACATCAGTTATGCCGCCACTGCCTTTCAAGACCCACCCATGTTAACTTGTATCCTGTTGGGAGCATGGTTCGCGGTGCGTCAGCGTTGGGGGCCGACAGGCTGGGCGTTAGGATTGGCACTGGCAATCAAGCCCACCGCGATTTGGGTGGTGCCAGTGGTGGTCGGGATGGGGCTGGCGGCGGGCGCGGGCGAGGTCAGGCCGCAGGTCTGGGCGAGGTCGCGCCATCATGTGCCGATTTTTTTGAGCGGGCTGCTCATTCCCATTAGCATCATCGCGCTATGGGATGTGCCACGCGGTGCGCCTAGCCTCTTTACACTCGGTAGCCGCAACAACAACCCCGGACGCTTCATCCGTGCCGATGAGGTCATCCCCCGTGCTGAAACATGGCTGCATATTGGGTCGCAGACGGTTGGTCAGGCATCGCTTGGTATTATTCTCTTGATTATTGTAGTGCTATGGCTTGGCGCTATGGCTTATCGACCCACACGTTTGGGCTTAGTGGCATGGCTCATCACGGGTTTTTTGGTGTGGTATGGGGGCATTTATTGGCTCATCGCATTTAGCACATGGGATCGCTACATGCTGTTAGTAGTCCCCTTCGCGTTGCTGATTGCAGGTCAAGCGTTAACATGGGTCATCAGTTATTGGCCTAGAGGCATATCCATCCTCATGATTGCCATTAGCGCGATTAGCTGGTCGAGCGCCTTGCACGCTACCCAACGCCCCGCCGACATTACAGGTATTGACCAATTTGCCGATACCCTCAACCGTGAGTTTGAAGGCAGTGAAATCTATGACAATTGGCTGGGATGGTATCTACAATGGTATTTAGGAGAGGAACCTGCTGTCGATGTCCTGTATTTTGCCACACCTGAAGATTTAGCCGACTATTTGAAAACAAAACACAAAAGCGGTTACCTTGTCGCACCTAACGCAGCAACCGCTCAACCGTGGCTGGTTATCCTTGAACGAGTCGGCATCGAAAATGAGTTAGCCGCCCATCAAGGGGATTTTGTGGTGTACTATCTTGGCCTTGCGACTAAATAGGTTTGCATAGTACGGAGAAAGTCATTCTCCGTTGGCTTATCCCCACGCAGAAAATCATTAGAGCCTTGTTCAGCCCGTTCTTGGTCAGGACAGGCTTCGGGGTCTGCACCGTAGACTTTGGCGTTGGCGATACGGTTGCCATTACGAGCATTAATCACCACTGCCGTCACGAAATAACGCACACGGGTAATGGTAAAGATGGCTGTACTGGTGTCATAAGTCAACAATGAGTAATACTCACAGACTTCAAGAGCCTCTTCAATCGGCTCGCCCATACAGATGATAATATCTAGTTCATCTTTATTTTCAGCGCGGACTTCATCAATGAGGGCATCGTACCAACTATGCAGTTTGGATCCACCGTTGGCAGGAAACACAGCCGCTTTAAAATAATCAGCATGACGGGGGGTGTTGTTGGGGTTGGCATTCCCGCCACTGGGAGGATTACACATAGCGACAACATCATCGCCAAAGGCAGAGACTAGCTTCTCAGTTTGCTGTTGCTGCCAGATGATATAAGCCACTGAGCCAAAGAATACAACAATGATTAAGGCTGCAACTCCGGTTAGGATATTTTTTTGACCTTCGGTCATTGGTTATCCCGCTCATGTATTCTATGTAGATGTTGATTTTTCTTGCCCTATTATGGCGGATCGCCGTCAAAAAACAAACTCCACCACAACTGCCAAACTGGAACTTCAGGTTCGCGGCCTTCATCAATCACCGGAGAACGGGTCGGGGTTGGGGTGGGAATGACATTGTAACCGGGAACAGGAATAATCAACACCTCGCCGGGGCGCACCATCTTGCCATCTTCATGCGCCCATTGAGCAACCGCCGCGTCACTCTTGGAAAAATCAAGTTCTTTGCGAAGATCCGTATTCTGTTGCTGGAGGGCATCAAGGGTGCCTTGGACTTCATTGCGTAGGTCAGTATAGACCTGCCCACGCCGTATACGCGCACTGAAGTTAATCGTTAGCAGCAGCCCTATCGCCAAAATCGAGACAAAGACCACTTGCACACCTGTGATTTGTTGACGGCGTTCACGGCGGCGCTCTTCGCGGCGGCGGCGATACATTTCAGGGATTTGGTCCATGCGCTAAAACTCTCGGTAACGCCAGCGCCCACCAACCATCGTCCCTAAGACGTTGGTCTCTAAAATTGCTTCTGGCTCGTTGTTGAACCAATCTTGGTCAAGTACAACCATATCAGCAAGATAGCCTACGGTTAATCGCCCTAGGCGGTCTTCCATATAAGCGGCATAGGCGGGGCCAGTGGTATAGCCCTGCAAGGCTTCGGCTAGGGTCAGGCGCTCTTCAGGATACCAGCCATCCGGCCCCGGTGAGCCATCCGCACGGCGGCGGGTAATAGCAGCATAAATACCCGCCAGTGGGTTGATGTCGTCTAATGGCGCATCGGAGCCAAGGGCCAAGACCGCGCCCGCGTTGAGTTGCTTGCGGGTAGCATAGCCATACTCGGAACGTTTGCCCCAAAAATAATCTGCCATTTGATAATCTGAGGTGGCGTGGATGGTTTGCATGGAGGCAATCACATCCAAGGCCGCCAAGCGCCCTACATCGTCGGGGTGTATCAGTTGGACATGCTCAATGCGGTGGCGTAATTGTTGGCGAGGGGTTCCCCGTTGGTCCTCTTCTTGACGCACCGCCTCGTAGACATCCAAAACATCATGCACGGCTTTATCACCAATAGCATGGACAGTCGATAACAAGCCATTGGCGCTGGCCTTGCTAATCAGCGCGTAAATTTCTTCTTTGTCGGTGACGGTAATGCCATAATTGGTGGGGTCGTTCTCATATGGAGCCAGCATCAGCGCTGTTTGTGGGCCGAGTGCGCCATCGGCAAAGATTTTCAGGCCGCCAAAGCGAATCCAGTCATCACCGAAGCCACTACGGATGCCCAATTGATAGGCGTATTCAATCCAATCGACGTTGATTTGCTTCACAACGCGGGTGTGTAGATGACCCTGCTCACGCAAAATTTGGAGGGCCGCCATGCAATCAGGATTATCAAAGTCGTGCATGCCCGTTAGCCCCATCCGCAAAGTGAGCGTTTGGGCGTCGGCAATCCAATCTGCTATCTGAGATGGCGTATGCTTAGGCATGATATTTTTGACGAAGTTCATGGCGGGGTCTTCAAATAGAATCCCCGTCGCTTTGCCATCTGGCCCGCGTTGGATTTGCCCACCTACCGGGTCAGGCGTGCTGTCAGTAATGCCACCAAGCCGTAGCGCCAAGCTATTGACCCACGCGGCATGACCACTGCGGTCAGCCAAATAGATGGGGTGCTGGGTAGAAATGGCGTCTAGGTCGGCAGCCGTTGGAAAATCATGCCCAACGCCCCACGCATCCTTGCGCCAGCCAATACCCGACACCCACTCGCCAGTTGGTGTAGCATCTACCCGCGCCTTGATACGGGCTAGAGCCTCGACCTTAGTCGGAACATCAACCAAATTGACCGAATGCAGCAAGCGGGCATAGCTCTTGAGATGCAGATGGGCATCGGTCAAACCGGGAATCACCAACTGCCCACCGACATCATCAATGACCGTCTGGGATGAGGCCAATGCCCCAATTGCGTCGTTATCCCCAACGGCGACAATGCGCTCCCCGATGATGGCTAAGGCCTGCGCCCAAGGCTGTGTTGGAGATTGGGTATAGATACGAGCATTTAGGACAATACGGTCAATCATAGGGTTGTTATCGTCTTTGCCACCCTCAAATGACCGGGGAAATTTGGCAAATACTTGATAAAGGTCTCGTATTTGTTGTTGGCGTAGTCGCTCATATAGCGCCGTAACACACTGACCACCCCCGGAAGAACGTTCAAGCCCTTCATTTTATGCTGAAGCAAAACATAGGCCTTGGCTTCGTGGGGAGCCACTGACTGCTCAAGGAACAAAGCCACCGCACCCAATGCAAAAAGTTCGGTGAACTGGTCGCCCCAATTCGGATAGGCAGCACGGAATTGGTCGCCAATTGGTAAGGGTTTCTGAGCAATTGGAGCCACCTCTTCAGCATGTTGACGCAGATAAGACAACATCAACAAGCGAGCATATTCTGAGAGAGCCGTCGCATAGATATGGGCGGGGTCTTCATTGAAGGGCCACGGGGGATTATCGCCCCATGCGGGACGGGGCGGCCCGATTGCCACCAATTCACCCCCAATCCGCACACCGATAGAACGGCTGACGGGATAGGAGATGTTGGGAAGAAAAACCAATTGTTCGACTACCTGCCCCACAAACGGCTCTAAGAAACTGTAAAAATCGGCTTTATCCAGAATCTCGTCGGTTTCTTGGCGGGCTTTCTGCCATTCGCTGTCGGCTTCACCCCATATTGTCTCAAGGTTAGTGGCGGTAAAATAGCTTTTGAGGTGCTGATTCCACTTGGGGGGTACCCAACGCGGCACATGCTGATCCTCTAAATCCGGCCACGAGAGTTTAAGGGCATAAGTAAACAGGGCCTCTAAGGGAGCGCCTTGGTCAAGCAAAACTTGAGCGCCCGTGACGGCGGGATGATGTGAAAACTCAGCAACCCGCTTGGTCGTGGTACGAGCGTGTTGATGCGGGCGAGGTTGTTCAGAACTCGGCCATTTGGTTGCCGCTAAAACTGCTGACATCAAACGGACACGATTATCAATCCGTACTTGCAATTTTCTTTCTGCCATAGTTGCTGTTGTCCGTTACATACACAGAGAATGTCTTTAATTCTACTGAACGATTAGCTGTTGAGCAAAAACAACTAAGCCATACTCTCGCCACCATCGACATGAATGGCTTGCCCAGTAATATACGATGCCGCGTCTGAACACAAGAATAGCACAACCTGCGCTACTTCGTCGGGAGTTCCGAGGCGACCTTGGGGAATACGGCTGATGTCAAAGCGGCTCGGTTCTTCGTCCGGTGCGTCAATGTTACCATGACACACGGCATTAACACGCACCCCATAACTGGCAAATTCACGGGCAGCCTCTTTGGTCAAACCAATTATAGCGGCCTTGCTGGAAACATAGGCTGGGCTATTGGCACGTGGCAAGGTGTGTCCGGCAGTGCTGGCAAGGTTGACTATCACACCACCACCTTCATCAGCCATCACACGCCCAGCGAGTTGGGTCACAAAAAAGGTGCCATTCACATTGATGTCAAAGACGCGTCGCCAGTCCCATTCATCGAGTTTCATGACACTGCCCTGCTTTTCGACCCCTGCGGCATTGATGGCAATGTCAATGCGTCCAAATTCGTCGCGGAGGCCTTCAATCATAGCCCCGACCATCAGTTTGTTGGCGACATCACCCGTCCATGCCACCGCTTGCCCCCCGTTGGCTTGAATCATCTCCATAACAGTATCAGCATTATCGGGGTTAACATCATTGACTAAAACCGAGGCTCCACTTGTTGCAAGGGCAAGGGCTATCGCTTGCCCAACACCTTTGCCCGCACCCGTTACAAGAGCGCTGCGCCCCTTCAAATCCACCTGAAAATTCGGCATACTATTCCCAATTCCTAAGCCTATGTTAAACTAATTCTGTTACATATGAAGCGTTGAGCAAAGGAACCCTATGGCAACCTTTTTCTTGATTCGACACGCCGTCAATGAATGGGTCAAAACAGGCAAGTTGGCGGGCTGGACACCTGCTGTCCATTTGAACGACTTAGGTCGTGCCCAAGCCGAGGCCCTTGGTCAACGACTGGCCGAAACCAAACTCACAGCGCTTTATTCTAGCCCATTAGAACGTACCCTCGAAACCGCCCAAGCGATTGCTAAACACCACCCCGACCTCACCTTACACGTGGAAAATGGCGTCGGTGAAGTTCGCTATGGAGAATGGCAGGGCAAGTCGCTCAAAAAACTTGCCAAGCAAAAAGCGTGGTACACCGTTCAGCATGTGCCAAGTCGTATGCAATTCCCTGATGGGGAAACCATGCGTGGCGCACAAGCACGGGCTGTCGATACCATTGAGCGCCTCAACCTTGAACACCCCGAAGGGATTGTCGCGGTGGTATCGCACAGTGATATTATCAAGATGATTGTAGCCCATTATTTGGGGATGCACCTTGATTTGTTCCAACGCTTGAATATCTCACCCGCATCCCTCTCAATCTTACATCTCGGCAATGACCGCCCCATGATTCAAGTGGTCAACGATACCAGCCACTTACCGAAAGAAAAAGAAAAGGAAAACTAATGCCTAACACGGAGATTGAACTCAATCCAATTGATTTTATTACCATCGGCACCATCGGGCCAAAGGGTCGCCGCCAATTCATGCTACAAGCGGGTAAAGGTGGTCAACTGGTGTCGGTGATTATTGAGAAACAGCAAGCTCATCAACTTGCGGAGGCTGTGCGTGAAATGCTGGCCGATATGGGCGACACTGACAAAGTCAATCTCGATGATTTTGACATGACCTTACGCGAACCCATTGAGCCACAATTCCGCGTTGCTAACATGGGCCTTGGTCATGACGAAACCCATGACCGCGTTATTTTGGTGGCACGCGAGTTGATTATTGTCAGTGACGACAGCGATATACCCGACGACATCTCGCCGAGTGTGGTGCGCTTCTGGGGGAGCCGCCAGCAGTTCCGCGCCCTCAGCGAACATACCTTTGATGTGGTCGAGGCGGGGCGAGCCGACCCCAAAACCAACGGACATGTGATTTATTATTGGACGTAGCCGAGATGGACGAGCATCAAGACCCCAAGCCAACTGTTGTTAGCGTTGAGCGTATCATGCGTCTGTTGCGGGAAGGCCGCATCTTAGAGGAGCATGGGCGGCTGCGCTGGTCATCCAATTACACCACCGTTGTCTCAGTTGAGGATGACGAGATGCAAATTCTCGCTATCTATAAGCCGCAGCGTGGGGAACGTCCGCTGTGGGATTTCCCGACAGGAACGCTGTGTTACCGCGAGGTAGCGGCCTATGAGGTCTCGCAACTGTTGGGGTGGGGTTTGGTTGCGCCAACGGTGCTACGCGATGGCCCCAAGGGGATTGGCTCACTCCAGTTTTATATTGACCATGACCCTGAGATTAACTACTTCAACCTTAGTGACGATTTTGTCCCACAATTGAAGGTGCTGGCGGCCTTTGATGTGCTGCTAAATAACACCGACCGCAAAGGGGGGCATTGTTTGGTGGATGCACGTGGCAAAATTTGGGGCATTGATCACGGTATCTGCTTCCACACCGAGCCTAAGCTACGGACGGTGATTTGGGACTTTGCAGGCCAAGCCATTGAGGATGACCTATTGGCAGACATCCGAGGGCTGCACGATAGCCTCTGTAATCCCGATGAACCCGCCTATCAACTGCTGATTGAATTGCTAAACCGCCAAGAGGTAGAGGCTTTGCGGGCAAGGGCCAAGCGGCTGGTAGATCGTAAGTCCTACCCCCGCCCCGGCCCCGGCCCCAATCATCCTTGGCCGCCCGTATGAGTGGCTCTAGCGTGGCGTAAACAACGACATCGGCACCTTGAGACGGCGGATAAACTTCGGCACATTGCCTGTCGCGGTAAAATGCCCCACAATGCGCTCTCCCTCAATACCCGTTTGATAAAACTCGAAGATGTCTTGAGTTTGGATGCTATCGCCCGCCATGCCCATGACCTCAGTGATTCGCACAATACGCCGACTACCATCTGGTAGACGCTGCTGCTCAACAATCACCTGCACGGCTTTGGCAAGTTGCTCCCGAATGGTCAACAGCGGGATGGTGGGGTTTCCCATAGATGCCATCGTTTCGAGACGGGCCAAGACATCCGGAATACCCGTGGCGTGCATCGACAACATACTGCCATCATGCCCGGTATTCATGGCTTGGAGTAAATGCAAGACCTCCCCGCCTTGGGCCTCACCCAGAATGATACGGTCAGGCCGCATCTTAACGGTACTCACGATCAAGTCGGTTAGGCTGACCTCACCCCGGCCTTCTAGGTTGGCGGGGCGGGCTTCTAAGACCACACGGCGGTTATGCTTGAAGCGCAACGCGGCCATCGCTTCGACCGTGATGATGCGCTCGGACGGGGGTATCATCTCACAAATGATATTCATGACGGTGGTCTTGCCAGAACTGGTGCCACCCGCCATCACCAAATTTACACGGGCCTCGACACAGGCTCGGATGAAGGTCACGATGTCCTCTGATAGGCTGCCAAACCCCAAAAGATCAGCAATAGTCAGACTCTTGGCGGGGAATTTGCGGATAACCAGCGAGGGGCCAGTCAAGGCAATCGGTGGGATAACAATATGCACACGGCTGGCATCTTCCAATCGCAAATCCACAATAGGGTGGCTTTCATCAAGGTGACGGCCCATTGAAGCGGCTAAATCGACCAATTCCGCCATCAGATCATCATTGTTGACATAGGGAGAGGCGACATCGACCAATTGCCCGCCACGCTCTACATACACACGGTCAAAGTTGTCGATGAGGATTTCCAAGACACTAGGGTCTTCGAGGATTGATTCAAGGGAGGGCATGAAGGACATGGGTGTTGCTCCTTATAGGTCAATTCTTCGATAGTCTCATTGTCTGCCAATTCGTGTTAGCGCCCAACGAGTAAATCACCAGACCGTACCTGTTTAAATGAACGGGTCAGCGTTGAATAAAGCCTTGGCGCAGAGCAGCTAGTACCGCCGCTGTCCGTGAATTAACGCCCAGCTTGGAATAGAGATTATCCAAGTGGAAATTGACGGTACGGGGGCTGACGCTGAGTTGCTGGGCTATCTGCTTGTTGGTTAGCCCCTGTGCCAGCAAAGCCAATACCTCGTGTTCACGCGGGGTCAAATCAAGGGGTGGGCGCAGGTCAAGCACTACCTGAATCACCAGCCCACCACTGGGTTGTATCTCAGTTTGAACACGCCCGCCCAATTGCTCTAGGCGTTGACGCGACGCCCGCAGGGCCTCCACACCTAGCGATTGGGTGCCGTTATCACTGAAGTGGAATTGTATTCGGTCGGCTTGGCGGACAAGGGCGATGCTCACCGAGGCGGCCCGTCCGCGTTGTACGGCACGATAGAGCGCGTCTTGGGCTAGGCGATAAAGGGCCAATTCAAGGGGCGGGTTCAGGCGTTCTGCCATACGCTGCAAGGCCAACTCAACCCGTAAGCCGTGTGTGCGGGTGTATTGATGGGCGAGATGCTCCAAGGCAGGTTCTAAGCCGAGATTTTCCAGCAAGGCGGGATAGAGTTCACCCGCAAGGTCGCGCACTTGTTGCAGGGTTTGGCGGGCAAGGCTGGCTAAGACTGAGGCAGCCGTGCGGGCTTGGGCATTGGCGGCCAAGGTCTGTTCATAAAGGCCCGCTTGGGAGAGCAATAGATTAAGGGAGCCAATCACCGTATCCTCTAGCATGGTTGCCAAGCGTCGGCGCTCCACCTCAAGGGCGGTGGCGGTATCTTCAAGGGCGGTATAGAGGGCGATACTCTCGGTGGTCTCTTCATCAACAAGGGGCGGAGATGCCTTGAGAATTGGGTGTTGACGTTGCTCCCATGAACTAAGGCGCTCTAAAACATCGGCGGCAGATTGAAAGCGCTCATCAGGGCGTTTGGCGAGGAGTTTGGTGATGATTTGCGCGATTTCAAGCGGTATTTGGGGGTTTGCATCACGTAGATTGGGGATGGGGGCATTCAAAATTTGGGAAATGACCGCCGCGAGGTCTCCCGTGTAGGGCGGACGGCCCGTTAGCATTTCATACCACACACAGCCAAGGGCATAGAGGTCGAGGTTATAGTCAATTGGCGCTGAGAGGATGACTTCAGGCGCGACATACAGCAAGGTGCCGACAATCATGCCCTCCTCGGTCATGCGGCTGTCCCCATGAATAAAGGCAAGGCCAAAATCCGTGACCTTGGTCTGGTTAGCGCTGGTGATGAGGATGTTGGTAGGCTTGATGTCGCGGTGAATAATGGCTTGTCCATGAGCATAGGCCAGCGCGTGCAGCGTATCTTGGGCAATCCGCAGTGATTCCTCTAGGCTCAACACCCCGCCGCGTGCCACCTGATAGGCATGCAGGTGCTGACCGTTGATATATTCCAAGACCAGATAGGGCCAAATGTCTTCAAAATCGACATCGTAGATGGTCATGATATTGGGATGGGTGAGACGGGCAATTACTTGGGCTTCACGGATAAAACGCGCTCGGCTAGTTGGCTTGGTGTGGTGTTGTGGAGGCAAGAACTTGATGGCAACCTCACGGTCAAGGGCTTCGTCATGGGCGCGGTAAACCGTACCCATCCCGCCCTGACCAATCGGGGCCAAGAGACGATAACGATTTTTGAGCAAGGGGGGCGGCATGTGCATGGGGTAATCCCTTGACATACAGTGGCGATACCCTCCACTATACACTGAATGCGGAGAATGAACCGACTCATTTGATGAGCAGTATTGTTGGGGAAAGTGCCCCGCTTAGGGTATGATGGTCAAAATTTAAATTTACCTTACCAGAGGATTCAATGAGTTCAATTGCTGATGTCGCGGGCCGTCTCCGCGAGAACATTCAAAAAGTCATTGTTGGAAAAAGCGAGGTCATTAACCTCTTGATTGCTGCCCTTCTGAGTGAGGGGCATATCCTGTTGGAAGATGTGCCGGGTACGGGTAAGACCACCCTTGCTAAAGCGCTCTCGGCATCACTGGGGAGCAAATTCCAACGGATTCAATTCACGCCTGACCTGTTGCCGACTGACATCACAGGCATGAATTACTTCAACATGCGAACCCAAGAATTTGAGTTCCGCCCCGGCCCGCTGTTGAGCCAAATCGTACTGGCCGATGAGATTAACCGCGCCACCCCCAAAGCCCAAAGTGCCCTGCTGGAAGCCATGCAGGAACGTCAAATGACGCTTGAAGGGCAGACCTATTACTTTGAGCGCCCTTTCCTTGTAATGGCAACCCAAAACCCAATTGAGCTAGAAGGCACCTTCCCGCTGCCTGAAGCCCAGCTTGACCGCTTCTTGATTCGGGTAGCAGTGGGTTATCCCACTGAAGAAGAAGAAAACGCAATGCTCCACCGTTTCCGCACAGGCGACCCGATGCAGAGCCTAGAGCCAGTTGTCTACAATGAGGAATTGCTGGAAGCCATTGCCAATGTACGTGAGATGCGGATTGGACAGGCGGTACAGAATTATATCGTGGCGATTATCCGCACCACCCGCGACCATAACGAGTTGGAGCTAGGAGCCAGCCCACGCGCATCGCTTGCACTGTATCGGATGTGCCAAGCATGGGCCGCTATCAATGGGCGGGATTATGTGCTGCCGGATGACGCCAAAACTCTCGCCCCCTATGTGCTGAATCATCGCGTCTTGGTTAGCCCTCAAACGCTCTTACGCGGGCGGACGGCTGAGGAGATTGTCGAGGGCGTCGTCGATTCGGTGCCTGTTCCGGTGGAATAACCCATGCAAATCCAGCAGAACATTGAAAATCTGCGCGATATTGAAGAACAGCGCCATGCTGACGCCGAAGAAGCGCTAGGAGAACTAATCCAGCAACGGGGCGATACCGTCAATGCCCTGATTAATCACCGCTATGTGAGCCTAGCTGTCATTGCCTTTGTGGTCGGCATCCTCAGCCGTAGCCCTACCCTCGTGGCGATGACAGGCTTCTTGCTGGCGGTGGTCACTTTCGCGTGGTTGTGGAGCCGCAATGTGCTGGTCAACGTCTCCTATCAACGCCGCATCCACCATACCCACGCCTTCCCCGGTGAAACCACTGAGGTAGAAATCATTGTTGAGAATCGCAAGTTGCTGCCCGTGACATGGCTCCAAATCAGTGATGGCTGGCCCGGCCACTTTGCACCCACACGGACAGAAATATTTACTGAAGATCCCGGTGATCCCACGCATGGGCAAATCCTGAATGCTTATTCGTTACGGTGGAATGAACGGGTACGACGGCGTTATGAACTGCTTGCCAAAAAACGCGGCTTTTATGAGCTAGGGCCGGCGCAATTGCACTCCGGTGACCCCTATAGCCTCTTTGAGCGAGTCGCTACCAACAACAGCCGCAAGGATTTTTTGGTAGTCTTTCCTGAACTCATCCCACTAGAAGAACTGGGCTGGCCCTTGGATGACCCCTTGGGTGACCGTCGCGTCCGCAAGCGCTTATTCGAAGACCCCAGCCGTGTGGTGGGCATCCGTGAATATCAGCCCCAAGATACGTTCCGCGATATTCATTGGAAAGCCACCGCCCGCACCGGACAACTGCACTCCAAGGTTTATGAGCCAACACGCGGGATTCATGTGGTCTTGGCCGTCAACATCGCCAGTTTTGAGGCGTATTGGCGCGGGGTGTGGCCGGAGATGATGGAGTATACGCTCTCAGTGGGGGCGTCAATTGCCAAGTGGACTGCCGAGCATGGCTATTCTTTTGGCTTAGTCTGTAACGCGGCCTTTACCCGTGCTGACCAGCCAATTCGGGTACCACCGGGGCGGCGTCCAGCACAGTTGCGTTTGGTGCTACAGGCGTTGGCAGGGGTGCAATACTTTGTAACCGCCGAGTTTGGGCGCTATGTCTTACAAGAAAGCCCACGCCTGCCAATTGGGGCCACGATTGTGATGATTACGCCCTTTGTGAGCGATATGATTACCAGCGCCAGCCTGCGCCTGCAAAGTAGTGGGCGACGCGTGGTATGGGTGGTACTGGGCAAGAAACGCCCTGATGATGTGCCCAATATCCTTATCCATCATCTGCCTATTCCCAAAGATGAACCGGATTGGTCAGATGGTGAGTTAGTGGTGGGTATGAGCCAAGAAGAACAAGAGCGACGCTTAAACGCTCGGCGTGAGTTTTTGAAACAACGGGCGGAGTATAATGCTGAATAGAACTTTTCAAGCAAAGAAACAAAAAGGATGGGACTGGCGGCTCAATCTGCTGCTGCTGTGTGTCATCTTAACCGAAGCGTTATGGGTGGGGCCATTGTTGCAGTGGCTTATGATTCTTTTTGATGACCCCTTCCCGATGGAGCTAAATTACTGGCTGAGTCTGATTGTGATGGCAATGCTGGTAGGGTTAGTGCTGCGACGGGTGCTGCTGCATCGACGGATTGGGACTGTCACCCAATCACTATATTTGCTGCTGGGCTTTGTTATCACCTTACTAGTGACGGTCTCGATTGTACCCGTTTACACGGAGACCCAGTCCTCACTGACTTTTAATTATCGAGAACAGTTTGATTTCACCAATGAGATGCTGCCCAATGGGATTATCCTCACGCCGATTATCTTCATGTTATTCATGCGAGGGGCTTCTATTGCACGGGCGACCCTCACCGCCGTTGGGGTGGGCATTCTAGTGCGTTTCGGGATACTCATGTTTTTCATTACAGCGCTCTTTGCCCAATTCAATATCGGGGAAAACGTTACTCAACTGCGCGAGGATATGTTGACTGTTACGCCGCTCTTCTTTTTCACGATGTTGATTGCCAGCGGACTAGGACGAGCAGCAACCCTCAAGATTGAGGAAGAAACCCGCCGCAAGCGCTTTGGCTTGCCTTGGCTTGGCTTCTTGACAGGAATGGCAGCACTGGTGACCACCATTGGCTTTGTCCTTGCGTTGCTCCTAGCAGGTATTGACCGCGACCAAGCGCTACAAATCATCGTCCTACCCTTCAAAGCCGTTATCGCCGTGCTATTTGTACTGGCGACTCCAGTTTTCATTATCGCTGAACAATTGGTTGGGGCATTCACAGATTCTGGGTCAGAGGGGGTGACGATTGAGGGCGGTGATGCATCGCGCCCGATACGAGAAGGGGCTGGTCATGGTCGTTGGGCTATCCTCGATACCCTAGAAGATATTGGGCGGATATTGGGACAAAGCACGGCTGTTGCGGTATTGGTTATCGCAGTGGTGGTAGTGGTTGGCTTCTGGGTGCTGATGTTCTTCGCCAATGACAACAATGGAGAAGGCGGCGAAAATAGCGAAACATTAGAGGAACGAGAGGGCCTTACGGACTTGCCCAAAGCGTTCCTGCGCCAATTGCGGAAACTGGCGGGTAATCTTGGCTTGATAGGACAATATGGGGTTGGGCGTGATTTGTTCACTGCATTCACCATCCGCTGGGCTTATGGACGGATGGAGCGCATGGGGCGCAAACGTGGCTTTGGACGCAGCAAATCACAGACACCCTATGAATATCGCCATGCGCTGTATAAAGCCTTTCCGGGTGCCAATGAGCAAATTCGCACCATTACGGATGCCTATGTTGCCATCCGCTATGGCGAGTTGCCTGAAAATGATAACCAATTGCAAGCTGTGAAAGATGCCCTAGAATATCTAAAGGCAGTACCCGCGCCCCAATAGAATATCTGTGCGGATTGTGCTATATTAGAAACGTGTTTGTCTAGCGATGGGATAGGTCAACATGCCGTTTATTGAAGCGCCTTCTAATTTTTATCTGGGACGTTACTACAATCCCGATAATCAGCAATTATCTGATGAAGTGGTCTATTATGAGTCGCGTGATTTAACGACCCACGCGGTGGTAGTTGGTATGACGGGGAGCGGGAAGACGGGGTTATGTATTACCCTGCTTGAAGAAGCCATCTTGGATGGTATCCCGGCCATCATTATTGACCCCAAAGGCGACATCACCAACCTACTCTTGGCCTTCCCTAACCTCAACCCCCAAGACTTTTTGCCATGGATTAACCAAGACGACGCCCACCGTGCGGGTCTACAACCAGAGGAATACGCCCAAGACATCGCCCAACGCTGGCGGGAAGGCCTGCAAAGCTGGGGCATTGGCGGACGACGGATTGCCGACTACCGCAACAACGCCCAATTCAATATCTACACCCCCGGCTCCGATGCAGGGCAACCCATCAGCATTCTGGCGACGATGCGGTCACCGCGTGAGAGGTGGGCAGGCAATGAGGAATATCACCGCGAACATATCCGCGCCTTGACTACTGCTATCTTGGCGCTGATTGGTATGAACGCCAATCCTGTCAAAGACCGTGAACATATTCTAATCTCGAATCTGTTTGAATACGCATGGCGCAACGGGATTGATCTCGGCCTACAAGATATTATTGTAGGGGTGCAACGCCCACCCTTTGATCGGCTAGGGGCCTTTGATATTGAGACTTTCTTCCCTGAAAAAGAGCGCTTCAAGTTTGCGCTAGAACTGAATAACATCATTGCTGCTCCGAGCTTCCAAAGCTGGCTACAAGGGGAGCCGCTTGATTTCAATAATTTGCTATATGCCCAGACACCACAAGGGCCGAAGCCGCGTGTCAGTATCTTCTATATCGCCCACCTTAACGAAGGGCAACGCAGTTTCATCATTACCCTGATTCTAGAGAGTATCTTGGCGGGGATGCGGCAACTACGCGGTACATCTAGCTTGCGAGCTTTACTGTACTTTGATGAGGTCTTTGGACACTTCCCACCCTACCCCAAGAACCCACCGACTAAGGAGCCACTGCTCCGCCTGTTGAAACAAGCCCGTGCCTTTGGGATTGGTACAGTATTGGCGACCCAGAATCCGGGCGACCTTGACTATAAGGGCCTTTCCAATGCGGGGACGTGGTTTATTGGGCGGTTGCAGACCGAGAACGACAAGAAAAAGGTCTTGGATGGCCTTTCAACAGCCTCCAATGCCAAAAACCCGCTGAATATCCAAGACCTTGACCACTTGATTTCATCGGTGGATCCCCGCGTATTTGTCATGAACAATGTGCATGATGCACGCGGGCCGCGTTTGATGCACTCGCGCTGGGCGATGTCATACTTGAGTGGCCCCCTAACACGCAATCAAATTCAACAATTGACGACACAAAACGGCGGTTTAGGCGTACCTCAACCGTACTTTCAACAACAGGCACCTGCTGGCTACGGGCAGATGGCTCCTCAGCAAGGCTATAGCCAAGCAGCACCACAGGGTTATGGACAACCTCCCGCACAACCACAACAAACAGTAGGGTTGGTACCCCCCGCGCCGCCTGCTTATGCCCAACCACAGCAAGCAGCCTACAGTCCGCCACAGGTTTATGGCAATCAGCCTGCTTTTGCACCACCACCGACCATGACACCAAACTATAGTCCGCCATCGACGCCAAGTAGTTATCAGGCACCCGCCGCACCTTATGCAGCGCCACCGCCACCTGCATCATTGCCAGAAGTGCCAACTAGCGGCTATGCGGCTCCACCACCCCCTGCTTCATTACCAGAAAGCACGGCTTTTGCGGCTCCGCCTCCGCCCCAACACTATCAACCTCCGGCAGCACCTTTTGGGCAAGCACCCGCCTATGGTGCGCCACCATCACCTCCGCCTTCAGCTTACACGGATGCAGGGAATGCCTTTGGCGGGGGCAATGTCTATTCACCTCCCCCCGCCTACCAACAGGCACAGCCCAGCGGGGGCGCATTTGGCAATCCACCCACTAGCCCCTTTGATACCAGTGCGCCAATGGCAACAGGGGCATCACAACCCGCGGCGGTCAGCAGTGGAGCCGTCAGCAAACCCCAAGAGCAATTGCCGCAAGGCTTCACGCGCAACCAACCAGTGCTATCGTCTACCATTGAGCAATATTTCTTGCCACCTGCTATCACCTTGCAACAGGCGCTTTCGCGCTGGGAACAACAGAACCGCCAACGGGCATCTGGTTTTCAAATGACCCTACTGGCCTATATTCCCTTCCTGTTGGCCCAAGTCCAAGTGCGCTATTTAGACCGCCGAACTAATGTCAACACCGTTGAGAATTATGCCTATCAGATTTACGGCCTTGATCGGGCAGGATTGATTCATTGGGATCGTCACCGTACCGCACCGATACTATCCACCGCTGTCTCACATTCACCACTGGCGGAAGATGTCATCTACTTAGAGCCATCGGCGGGCCTTTCTGACCGAACACGACTAACAGCGCTCAAGAAAGAAGTGGTCGATTATATTTCAAAGACGGCTGGATTGGTGGTACCACATAACCCAACCTTGAGCGTTTATGGAGTGCCGGGGCAAGATTTCCGCGACTATCAAGCCCAAGTTGTGGCGGCAGCCCGCGAAGGCCGTGATAAGGAAATCGATGCCACTACCACCAAATTCGAGCGTGAATTTGATCGACTTGAGGAGCGCTATCGCAGAGAAGAGCGTGAATTAAGAGCCGACCAAAAAGAATTCCAAGACTTAGGCCGTGAAGAACTCTTTACAATGGGTGAGGCCGTCTTTAGCTTGTTGAAGGGGCGCACCGCATATACGCTATCGCGGGTAAGCCGAGCGCGGCGTTATAAAGGGCAGGCCAAAGAGGACATCTCCGAAAGCAACGAAGTGTTGATTGAGATTGAGAACCAAATGGATGAGCTACAACGGCGCTTTGAGTATGAGTTGCAGCGCATCAATCAGAAGTGGAATCAAATCGCCAATGAGGTTCAAGAGGTGCGGATTACGCCCTATAAGAAGGATATTTTCCCTGAATTATTCGGGGTTGGGTGGATGCCTGAATACCTCATTGTGATGAACGGTCAACAAGTCCGGTTGCCAGCGTGGGAGGCACGACCTAATCGGGATGAGACCCCTTATGCCCTAGGGCCGGGACAACCCTACCAAAACCAAGCGCCGAGCCAATATCGCTACTAGCAACCAGATTCCAACCTTATGGCTAGGGTAAACCCAAAAGCTTGCCCGCTGAGGCACTATCCACATAATAAAAACAAACCCTAGTTAGAAAGTGGATGAATGCGATGGGCGCAACAGTAATGGTAATTGAAGATGACGCCGAACTTCGCCAAATCTATCGGCAGGCCCTTGAGCGCGAGGATTATGTCATCTATGAGGCGGTTGATGGGGCGGATGCCCTAGAACGCCTTGAGGAAGTATCACCAGATTTGGTTATATTGGATATGATGATGCCACGCATGGGGGGGCCAACCCTGCTCCAAATACTGCGGCAAAATCCACGCTATAACCATGTTCGGTTGGTTGTCATTACCGCTTATCCTCAATTTCGTGAGTCTGCCCTAAACTACAACGTCGATCAGTTCTTGACCAAACCTGTGCGACCAGCGGAGATTGTTCAAGCGGTTCGATCTGCCCTCGACGCATAAATAGGACTTGGCAGAATAACATTATCTGCGTACAATGCAGGGCATTTGGCACTGGAATCCAGCCAGAGGAGTACATACAATGGCTAACCTCAACAAAACCGATTTTATTGCTGCCGTGGCCGATAAGGCCGGTATCACCAAAACTGAAGCCCAAAAGGCTGTCAATGCGGTCTTGGATGTCATCACCGATGCCCTTCAAGCCAATGATCGTGTGGTCTTAACCGGTTTCGGCACCTTTGAAGTCCGCGAGGCCAAGGAGCGGATGGGTGTCAACCCCCGTACCAAGGACAAGGTGATGATCCCCGCGACCAAACGCCCCGCATTTTCGGCTGGTGCAGAACTCAAGAAAGCCGTTAAGGGCGAGTAGTTTTTGCCAATTCTTTTCTAGAAAAAAGCTCGGTTGCCCCTTAACAGCCGAGCTTTTTTGGTCATTGGATAGACCCCTATGCTCAAAGCGATTTTATTTGACCTAGATGATACCCTCATTGATTGGCGCAATCCCGCGACCAATTGGCAAGAGGGTAGCCGCACCCATATGCGGAATGTCTTCAATTATCTCAGCAACCATATCCATCCATTAGAAGATGAAGATGGGTTTCATGACCTTGCATGGGAGTTAACCCTGCAAGAATGGGATAGCGCCCGCCGTACCCTACAAGCACCACACATGGGCGATATTCTTGTCAAAACCTGCCTAACCCTTGGGATTCCGGCGGAGCAGATCGATACAGAGATATTGCTGGATGTGTATGATTGGCAACCTGTGCCGGGAGTTGTCCCCTTTGATGATGTTCATGAAGTGCTGCCCATACTCCAGCAGCGCGGAATAAAATTAGGGTTGATTACCAACGCCTTTCAACCGATGCGAATGCGAATTCGGGAACTAGACGCTTTTGGGCTGACAGGATATTTACACCCCAATTGTCGTTTATCCGCAGCCGATGTCGGCTTCCTCAAGCCACACCCGCGTATCTTCCAAGCGGCATTAGATGCACTTGAGGTGGAAGCCAGCGAAACCGTCTTTGTTGGCGATTCGCTGGAAGCCGATATAATTGGGGCACAAGCGGTGGGTATCCGGGGAGTTCTACGAGTCAACAATGGCTTTTCACGCCCAACTTCTATTATCCCCGACGCAGAGATTCGGTCTCTGCACGATCTATTGCCCTATTTAGAGGAATGGTTTGCCTAGGTTATGCCAGTTATCAATCGTATTCCCTACCGCAATCTGATTCTGACAGGCTATATGGGCGTCGGGAAAACCTCAGTCGGGCGGTTAATTGCCCGCCAAGCTGAGATTGAATTTTTTGATGTTGAGAACGAACTGGAACTGCGCGAGGGGCAGTCCCCCGAAGCCATCCGGAGCCTGTACGGAGAAGCCCGTCTCAAAACACTTGAGGCTGAATTAGTACGTGAACTGTCTCTGGTACGGGGGGCGGTGATTGCTGTTAATGGCCCTACCCTTATCGAGCCAAGTAATCTGGACAAACTCAGCGCGACGGGGCCAGTGCTATGCCTGATTGCGGCACTAAACGAAGTTTTAAGGCGTTTGCATGTTGTCCAAGGGGCACGTTTCCATGACCCCGGCGCACGGTCAGTCGCCTTGGGTCGCCTGAAGCGTGAAGTACAGGTGCTAGGCCTAGCCCTTCCCCAGTTGGACACCACAGGCCTCAGTGTGGAAACGGTGGCTGAACGTGCGCTTCAGTTTTGGATGGAACGCGCTGATATGTGAGATAATACTGTTTGGAGGTACGCATGACTCAAAAAATCCGTGTAAGCCTTGCTCAGTTTGATGTCAAAAAGGGTAATCCCCGTGCGAACTGGGAACGCGCCCAAGCCGTAATCGCCGAAGCCCACCAGCAGAAAGCGCAGGTGGTGGTTTTGCCTGAACTCTGGGATTCCGGCTATGCACTTGATAAAGCCAAAGATTTTTCCAGTAACCTCAGTGGGGGCCTATTCTCTCAAGTAGCAGCCCTTGCCAAGCAATATAACATCTTCATCTTGGGGTCGATGTTGGAAAAGCGCGGGTTGGGAGTCTCCAATAGCGCCGCTATCATCTCACCCAATCGCGGAGTGATGGGAGCCTACCGCAAGCTGCACCTATTCCCATTGATGGATGAAGACCGCTGGCTAACCCCCGGTGAAGCCGCATTGACTTTTGAGATGCCGTGGGGACTGTCCGCAGTCGCCATCTGCTATGATTTGCGCTATCCTGAACTGTTCCGCCGCTATGCTGTTGAAGGGGCAAAGATAGTCTTTGTGCCATCGCAATGGCCGCACCCTCGCCTTGAGCATTTCCGTGCTTTGCTGCGAGCGCGGGCCATTGAAAATCAGATGTTTGTGGTTGCCACCAATCGGGTGGGCGTAGATGAAGCCAATATCGATGGACGGGGTGCCAACGAATACTGTGGACACTCGTCAGTGATCGACCCTTGGGGCAATACGGTTATCGAATTGGGTGAAGGCGAAGGCGTCTATACGGTTGAGATTGACCTTAGCTTGGTCGATACCCTTCGACGCCAAATGCCTGTTTTGGATGGACGCCGCCCCGAACACTATAATTTCTAACGTGGCCTATTTCTCAATTAGCTTATCGTCAATCAGTTGTTGTTGAACACGCTGACCGCGTGGGTCAAAGGCAAAATATGGGGCATAGAGTTGAAACTCCATATCCTGCATGGCCCGACCTGCGCGGTTTTTCTCAATGGTGAAAACCAGCCACTCGCGGAATTGGCGGGCTTGGTAAGGGTTAAAGCTGACGGCATCCTTGGCTAAGATGTGATATTTATTGTTCATGATGATGGCAATATCACATTCATAGTCAAGGGCTGAACTCCCCCGCAAGTGATAGAGATGGAGACGATTGGCCTGCAAGCCTTCACGGTCAGCCGCCACAATGGCTACTACTGGCACCCCTAAAGCCAAGGCCATATCTTTGAGACCTTCAACAATAATGGTCACTTTTTCGGCTTCATCGGTAGCCCGTTCAGGGTGAATGGCAATCTTTTGGAGGTAGTCAATAAAGACGGTGACATTGCCGCCCGTTGCCTCACATAAACGCATGGTCATCTCTCGAATGGTGCGGAGAGTGGTCACAACAGGACTGGCCTTGACCACTATCAGGCGGTCAGCATACGACCCCAAGCGGGCCAAAGGGAAGCTGGTTTGCTCGTTTTCGCGCAAGATGGATTGTAGGGTAATGCCATCGCCCCGCCCCCGTAGTGTTGAACGCGCCCGCTCCGTGATGATGATGTCGTAAAGGTCTTTGAGGCGTAGGCCACGTTTGGTATCAATTTCAGGAGGGTTGACACTTTCTAGGCATAACAAACGATTGAGGAGATGAGTCTCAGTGTGTTCATATGACAGGTAGAAAGCATATTGGTCATTCCGCATGGCGATATTGCGAGCCATCTGTAAAGCACAAATGGTTTTGCCAATGCCTTGCGCCCCACCGAGTAGCACCAACTCCGTCTTGCGAAGACCGCCACCAATCAGGCCATCGAGTGGGTCAAACCCTGTTGGTAAAGGAACAAACTCAGACAAATCACCGCGTACCACCATATCATTCGCCTCGTTAAGGACTTGGGCAAGGGTACGGGGCATGTGCGCGGCATGGCGGCTGGATGTCCGACGGCGCGATTGACGGGCGGGGTCGGACTGTCCTTGATAATCGGGATTTTCATCCTCAAAACGGCGCGTTGACATAATGTGACCTTTACAGCTACCACTACAGGCTATTGTGGTTTCATTGTACTCACTGCAAATGGCTTACGCAATTTAAGAACGTTATAATTAACCTAACCGAGGAGTGTTTGGCTGTGTCTGTAACAGTGCTATACGATGGTCAGTGTGTGTTGTGCCAACAATCGCTCAAGGTCTTGCAAGCGCTTGACTGGCGCAAACGGCTGAATCCAATGGATGCCCAAAACCAAGAACAGGTGATGGCCCGTTACCCGCACCTCGAATATGAGGCGTTGATGGGGGCCATGCACGTCGTTACTCCAGTAGGCGATACACTCATTGGTTTTTTTGCTGTGCGCTATCTGGCACGCTTCCTCCCCCTCTTGTGGCTTCTGCTGCCCCTACTGTATCTACCGGGGATGAACTGGCTAGGGCCACGAGTCTATGCGTGGGTTGCCCGCCGCCGCTATACCATTAATCGCTTGGCGGGGCGGCCCGTTTGTGAAGATGGTTATTGCAAAATTCCTTGAGAGGTTAAAGCAACTATGCGGTATATGATTGGCGTCGATGGTGGCGCAACAGGCACAATTGCAGTCTTAGCGGATGAGGAAGGCAAGGTTCTCCATGTCGCCCAAGCCTCAGCCTCCAACTATATTGCGGTTGGGGAGGAAAGCGCAGGCCAAGCCCTCCGCCAAGTCATACAAGGGTTAGTTACAGACAACGGTCACCACTTGGAAGACTGCATCGCCGCTACCTTTGGTCTTGCTGGTTTGAATAATGAAACTAACCACAGGATATTTCAGGGCCTTATCGACCCCATTGGTCTTGGCGGTACTGTACATGTCGAAAATGATATTGTTATTGCATGGGCCGCTGCCACTGCTTGTAAGCCGGGCGTGGTGGTTATTGCGGGGACGGGTTCATCGGCCTTTGGCGTCAATGCCAATGGCACACGGATCAAGTCCTTGGGATGGGATTATATCTTAGCCGACCAAGGCAGCGGCTATTGGATTGGTTTGCAGGGCATCCGTGCCGCGATCAAGGCATGGGATGGACGTATTGACGAAACCCCCTTGGTCGATTATATGGTGCAGCACTATCAGCTAGAGAAGGCTGAAGACATGCTCTCGTATGCCTATACCCCTGAATTTGAGAAACCTCAGATTGCCAGCTTCTCCAAGTATGTATCCATGAGCGCTGAACAAGGCGATGTTGCTGCTATTGAAATCCTCAAGCAGGCAGGTGATGAGCTGGGGCAGGCGGTGTGTGCCGTGATTAAACGCTTGGGGATTGCTGGCGAAGACTTTACAGTGGGCTTGATTGGAGGCGCGTTCCGTTCCGGTGAGCATCTGACGGACTCGTTTAATGCTCAAGTGCTAGGGCTGGCTCCCAAGGCTACCATTGAACCTGCCCGCTACCCGCCTGTGATTGGGGCCGTTATCTACTCTCACTATCAAAATGGCACTTTGACGGATGAGATTGTCAATCGGCTCGCAGAAACAGGTGTCGGAGCGTTGCGTTTCAAATCATGAACATCGGCCTTGTGTTGCCCGCATGTTCGGCACATGAGGATGAATGGCACACACCGCTGGTTCAGCAGGTTATCCGGGGATTGTCTGAACGCCACACGGTGCGCGTGTTCCCATTGACGTATCCAAGCGACCCGACCCCCTATCGGCTCTATAATGCACAAGTCTTTCCCATCGGTGGCAGCCCCAATCTCAAAGGGCTGCGCCGTTGGTCAATCACACGCCAAATTCAGCAACTCCTGACCCAGCAACACCAAAGCCAAGCTTTTGATGTTATTCACGTTTGGGGGGCCGACAACAGCGCCGTTGCCAGCCATTGGGTCGGCAAGCAATTCAACATTCCAACGGTGGTGAGTGTCATTGGCGGTGAGTTGGTCGGTTTTCCGCACATCAACTACGGCCTGCAACTCAGTATCACCACCCAATGGCACGTGCGCCAAGCGTTGCATGACGCCACCCGTATCATCGCTCATAGCCGCTATATCAAGCAACTGCTGTCGGTTTATGTTGCCCCAGAGCGCCACCATACCATTGTGGAGGTGCCGCTTGGGACTGATACAACGCTTTTTCAGCCGCCCCAAAGCGACCAACGCGCTTATGAGTACATCCATGTCGGGGAGATGACACCCGTTAAGAATCAAGCGGCCCTGTTGCGGTTGCTTGCGAAGTTGCCCAGCGCCACACTGGTTTTAATTGGGGATGGGCCACTACGCGGGGAACTGGAAAGCCTAGCCCAGAGCCTTGGCATTGATGACCGAGTCTTTTTTCGTGGGCGGATTCCCTACCCCGAACTGCCCACCCATTATCAGGAAGCACGTTTCTTCTTAACGACCTCCATTCATGAGGCCTTTTGTTTGCCCACAATTGAAGCCTTAGCGTGCGAGGTGGGGGTAATTGGGCCGCCGATTGGGATATTGTCCGAAGTGGGGATGACGGCTCCGGTGGATGATTTACAAGAGCTGATACTCAAACGGGCACGCAAGCGTGGGGACATCCAACGTGCCCGTTATCGGTTACTGGTGGAAACGACCTATACCCTGCGCCACATGCTGCAAGGCTTGGAGGCCGTGTATGCTGGTCTTAGCCCTTCACCGACCCCGCCAGCAGACCACTGATAAAATAGCGGCCCGCGATGATATAGACCAGTAGCGTGGGCAGTGCCGCCATGATAGCGCCCGCCATTGGCAGATTCCAGTCCACCGCTTGACCACCCGCCAACTGCGCCAAGCCAGCCGTAATCGGTTGGCGGTCAGGGCGTTGGGTGATGGTCACAGCAAAGAGAAACTCATTCCAGATTTGCGTGAATTGCCAGATGACGACTACCACAAAGGCCGGAGCCGATAGCCGCAAGACAATATGCCAGTAAATCCCAAAAAAGTTGGCTCCGTCGATAGAGGCCGATTCGAGGACTTCATCGGGGATATTGACATAGAAGTTGCGGAAGATGAGGGTGGTAATGGGCAAGCCATAGACCACATGAATCAGAATCAAGCCCTTCAGGTCATTAAAGAGGTTGATTTGGCGCATGAAGTCAAAGAGGGGGATGAGAATGGCCTGATAGGGAATGAACATCCCAAACAGTACCATTGGGAACAGCACCCCCGACCAAGGAACCTTCCACTTTGCCAAAATGTAGCCATTCATTGACCCCATGACGGCGGAGAGGACGGTAGCTGCCACAACCAACTTGAGGCTATTGAACAGGCCGTCATCAAATTTATCCCATGCCTCTGTAAAACTTTCCCAATGCAGACCTTTGGGCAAATCCCACGCTTTGGAGAGACTAATCTCAGCCGGGTCTTTGAGGCTGGTGATGACTACCATGTACATGGGCAACAAGTAGAAAAGCGCGGCCATCAGTAACAGCACATAAACGAGGGTGCGCCAAAAACCTTTGGTGTTAATATTGCTCATGATTTTTGCTCCGAACGTTGGGTTGTCCATAGGTAAGGCACAATGACCAAGGACACTAAGAATAACATCACGACTGCGACAGCGGCACCAGAAGCAAAGCGATTCCCTCGGAAGGCTTGGGTATAGAGCAAAATACCCGGCACAATCGTGGAGTTGTTATCTGGACCAGTCATCGCAAACACGAGGTCGAATATCTTAAGCGAGATATGCCCCAAAATAATAATGGCGCTTAAGGTAATGGGTCGCAACAAGGGAATGACGATATAGCGATAGATTTGCAACTCCGAACAGCCATCGACGCGAGCCGCCTCACGCAGATCATCCGAGATACCACGAATACCTGCCAAATAGAGCGCCATGACATAGCCGGACATCTGCCACACCGCAGCAATCAAAATACCAGAAAGGGCGGTGTTGTAGCCATAGCCACCGTTAATTTTGTCAATGTCGGGGCTGTCGAGGGGTAACCAGATATGATCCCAAAAGCCGAGGGCATAAACCAGAATGAAAGCACCTAACACTGCCCAGAGGATGCCCCAATTACGGCTGTAGCGCGTACCACGTCGCCAGTGTTGATAGCCAAAGGAGGCCACACTATACAGCAACAAAGCAACACCAATGTAGGTCAAATAGCGCGGCACATCTGACCATTGGAAGCCCCAGATGATGCGGTCGCTGGATGTCCAGCGGTAGCTAAGAGGTTTAAGGCCGAGGAGTTTTTCGGGCAGAATGTTGATACCACCCTTCTGCTGAAGGAGCCAACCCCAAATGGTACCCGTTACCACAAAAGAAATCGACATCGGGAAAAGGAAAATAGTGCGGAAGATACCCTCACCGCGTACCTTCTGGTCAACCAGTACCGCCAAGAGGAACCCCATGATGATACAGGCCACCAAAAAGAACAGGGTGAAAAAGAAGGTATTAATCAACGAGGAGCGGAAGGAAAACTCGGTGATGTCGGTCATCAAGTTTTGATAGTTTTGCAGGCCGACATAGGTTTTGGTGATACCTTCTTTGAGGGCGGGCCGCGCTCGGCTCTCCCCCCAATTGGTTAAGGATGTCGAAATCGTCTGAGCAATGAAGCCATAGACGAAAATACCCAGCAAGACCAAGGATGGTGATAGCATCACAAGGGCTGAGAGTTGGTCGCGGTTATGAATCATGCCCTCAGATTTGAGAGTGACCAGTAAATAGCAAATGGCACCTGTTACCAGCGCCACGAGCGCCAACTGACGATAAGCCACATTGTGATAAGCATTGGTGAGTTGGTCTTGAGTGGCATCAATGATATTGGGGGCCGTCTCGCCTTGACGACCAACGACCTCAAAGAATATGGGCTGCTGGTTGATGTTGTAGGCCATCACAAGGTCGCTATCGATGGCCGCTACATCTTTCTCACGCTCAAAGTTGTCGAGCAAATAACTCCGCCATTGACCAGTGCTAAACACCTGCCAAAAGAAGGGGAACAGGCTCAATACCAAGGCCACCATGGTTGCGTAGGCCAAGGCGCGTTTGGCATCTAGGCGGCTACTGAGATACAAGCCACCGATTACAACGAGGAGCAGACCACCAAGGGGAATGAGAATTAGAAAGCGGTCAATAAAACGGACTGCGCCAAAGCCCGAATCCCCTTTAACAAAGCCTTGTAAGTCAAGGGTTGGGATAATATCGCTACTGCCTAGCCAAATATCCATTGCGGAAAGGGTGGTGCCTTCGGGGTCAACCAGCGGCTTGGCATCCAGTTGAGCAACTTCTAGGTTCACATTCGCTGGGTCAATCGTGGTTTGAGGAATGGCGAGTTCAAAAGCGTAGCGATAATCAGGCAGCTCCAAGTTCAAAGTACGGGTCTCGCCAGCACGATAGACCGTCACAGGGAGAGTAGTCTTTCCGCTTAGATAGACATGATTGACAGCATCGGTCGTCCGTGCCACAAAATCCGATTCACCATTAATCAGGTTATCGCCAACAGCAACAACAATATCGCCTTCGCGCAAGCCTGCCCGCGCCGCCAAGCGAGGGACATCGACGACCTGATAGTGGGCATCATGTTCAATCGATGCTTCAGGGACATCCAGCCAAGGGGCGGCAAAGGAAGCCACCAACAACAAAATCCCGACGATTGCCAACACCCCACCGATAATGTAGCGAAAGAGTCGGCTGTCGATAAAGTCCTCAAAATAAGTCAATACATCTCTTTTCTCGTGCATCTTGCCTCCGTCTACAATAAGGCCCTGCCGAGAAGGGGCAGGGCCTTGAATTTCAAATGCAGACTAGTGAAAAGTTTAGCCGCAGGCACCGGATTGAATGCAAATCACACCCAAGGCGGTGGTGGTAGCAGCCGCGTCACGGCTGGCAAGGAAGATTTCCATCACGCTGTTGAAGTCGTTACCGAAGCGCTCATTAGCAGCGGCCCCATGTACCAAGCTACCAACGACGGTATCCATCGCCCAGTCAGCAGCAGCTGATTGAGAATAGGCATTGTAGAGGTCAGCATTACCCGTGTCAGCATCGATACGGGCAGGGATGGAACCCTTAAGGGGGTTGAAAGCATCTTGACCTTCAACTGAACCCAACAGACGCAGCCATTCGATAACATTGTCACGGTTGGCAACGCCAACAGGCAGGCCGAAACTGTCGGACAGCATCAAGAAGACGCCTTGGGTACCGGGGGAAGCCTGCCAACCGAAGCCCTCACCGGGAACCAAGCCCTTGGTGGTCACCATGTAACCAGCAGCCCAGTCACCCATCACGTTAAAGGCAGCCGTACCTTCAATGATACGGTCGGTTGCTTGTTGCCAAGACAAGCTGGCAGCATCTTCGGCAATATTGGAGCAATCCAACACAGAACCGAAGGTGTTCCATACTGCTTGCATTTCATCGCCAGTGGGGTCAAGTTCGCCAGCCCAGAAGGCATTCCAGCCATCGGCACCAAGAACAGACAAAGCAACGCTTTCCCAGAGGTGGTTAACCGTCCATGCTTCACCCACAACCAAGGGGGTCACACCCGCTTCTTGGATGGTGGGGCAAACCGCAAGGAAGTCGTCCCATGTAGCGGGTGCTTCAATACCCCACTCGGCGAGTTTGGCAGGGTTGTACCACATCACATTGGAACGGTGAATGTTGACGGGGACGCTATAAACGCCACCCTCATAGCTCAACAGGTCAATCAAGCCTTCGGGGAAGGTATCGAACCAGCCTTCTTCTTCGAACAAGAAGGTGAGGTCTTCCATACGTTCAGCAACAACCCATGTGCCTGTCAGTTCTTGACCAGCATGCACTTGGAAGGTATCGGGGGGGTCGCCACCGAGCATACGGGTCTTCAACACGGCACGAGCATTCACACCAGAACCGCCAGTCACGGCAGCATTGATGACTTCAACATCGGGGTATTTGCTGTTGTAAAGGGCGATAAGGGCTTCGAGGGCTGGGCCTTCATCACCGGACCACCAAGAAAAGATTTCCATTTCACCACTCAGGCTTTGGGCGCGGGCAGTGAATGGCACAAACAGAGCAGCCACCATCATGACAGCTACCAAGGTGGAAACAAAACGCTTGTGTACCATAGAGGTAGACTCCTTATTAATTAAAAACCTTGATGCTACAACTCATTAAAGGTCAAAACCAACATCAATTGTAACACCAATGAACTAAAAGTGCATGTGTTTGGGAGCGCTCTACAGATTCTCATAGATACTCTGTAAATGAGCCAAAACCAAGGGGTGAGCATGGAAACCAAAATGACCACAATTCGGCACCACGAGGAGCCGCCCATGCGGTAAAGCACGAAATAACGCCAGATAGCCCTCTAAATCTGCAACAGGGTCACGGTCGCCCGCAATCAGATGCACAGGACAAGTCAGCCGCCCCAACGCGCCTAAATCAAAATCGCCCCCCACCCCAATACCACGCTCTGGGTGCATGATTTCAGCAACAAGCCCCTGACGTTGTTCCGGCGGGCCAGCCAAGGCGGTGAGTTGGGCAGGCATCGGGCGGCGGTGATGCGCTCCAAGTAAGGTCAGGGACTGAAAGCGCTCTGGCTGGCGAACAGCCATTCCCAACAGCACCGAAGCACCCAAGCTATAGCCAATACCGTGCAGGGTCTCGATGTTGAGGGCATCCAGCAGGCGCAACATATCGTCCACAAAGCGATAGAGGTGAAAGTCGGGCGCAGGGTTGGGGGTCTGCCCATGTCCACGCTGGTCGGGCAACAGAACCCGAAAGTGTCCATTTTTAGGGAGTGCCCACTGAAAGAGCAGCCCACTTACGGTTGAAGGATGGAGGGCAAGGAGCGTCTCATCTCCCTGCCCAAAGTCATGATAAAACAGCGGCAAATCATCAAGCTGGATGGTCGGCATGGTCGATTGAAATTACATCCACGTCATCTAGATGTGCTTTTAATTCCTTGAGTGTACCGAATTCATTGCCAATTTGCATGGTGGCATAGGTAGCAGCGGCAGCCCCTAATTCAAGTGCTTCACCTAGCGGGCGGCGCTTAGAACGACCCGCAAGGAAGCCCGCGACCATCGCATCCCAGACGCCACTACTGGTGCCGGAGCAATCTGATTCGGGAAATTCGACCATCCATTGCTCGTCGGCATCAACCAAAACTGCCAAGCCTTTGGTTTTGACAAAGATGAGTACCTGCTGACTACCCGCTTCCCGCAGGTGGTGGGCACTGGTCAAAAGGTCTTCATAGGTGCGGATAGGGTAGTTGAAATAGGCCTCGGCACTACCTTGATCAAGCACGACTAAATCGGGCTCGGCTTTGAGCGCATCACGCAAGGCATAGCCATTTGTGGCAAGAGCAACCTTGGCACCAACTCCTTGCACAACATCCGTTAAGTAAGCAAAGCTGTCTGGTTCAACACCATAGGGTAAATCACCCGCCAGCACCACCATATCGCCTGCCTTAACCCGTTCAGCGAGCGCTTCACCTAACATGATGATGTCTGCTTGGTCAAGGCGAGGGTCTGAACCCACCAAGCGGGTTTCAAGTTGGTTCTTGTCATCCCAGATAACGGTACAACTACGGGTGTAGGTTTTGGTAGGAACAACGATGACATCAAAGGCTTCTTCTGACAAGAGGCTTTCATACACTTCACCCACTGAGTCATTGCCGAGCAGGATTAGGCTTTGCGTTGGGCAATTCAAACGGTGGAGCGCACGGGCAATGTTGATACCACGCCCCGCCGGATCGAGACGGACAGGGCCTTGGGTTTCATTGGTATAGCCCACGCCAAGATAATGCACCACAAGGGTACGTTCAAGAGTGGGGGTCAGTGTCACGGTAATAATCATGGCTTGGCTTCCTCCTGTATTTGATTCTCAAACCAATGACGCACATTGTTGCGTTTGACAGTGGCGCGTAAGGCCTCCGCCCGTGCATGCCGTTCAGCAGGTGGCATTTGGAGCGCACGGTGCATCGCTTCCGTCGTGCTGTGGATGTCAAATGGAGAAATCGTCAACGCATGATCGCCCATTTCAAAGAACGCGCCAGCAAATTCGGAAAGGAGTAAAACCCCATCCCGTGCATTGACCAAGGCACCTTCTTTGGCTACGAGATTCATGCCATCGGCAACCGGATTAACCAGCAAAACGTCCGAGATTTGCATGGCAGCGATGGCACGATGGTAGTTATTACCGACGATAATCCGCACGGGTTCCCAAAGTTCATCGCTGAACTTGGCGTTGATTAGTCCGGCGGTCGCCATAATATCCTTCAGGTAAGTCTGATACTCATCTACCTCCATACGGGAGGGCACCAGCAAGGCCAGCATTTGTACCTTGCCACGATAAGCAGGATATTTTTCGAGCAAGCCCCGATAGGCTTCTAGTCCGCGCAAAATGTTCTTGCTGGGTTCGATACGGTCAACGCGCAAAATCAAACGCCGACCCCCGATATACTGCATGAGTTGGTTTTGCAAAAGTTGGGTCTGGTTCTCATTGGCAATTGCCAGCACTTTTTCCACATCAACCGAAATCGGATAAGCCCGCGCCTGCACCCGTTTGTCTTTGTATTCGATGGAGTCACGGCTACCATGCGAATGGGCATCTGGCAGGTAAAAACGGCACGTTTGCACAAAATTGAAGGCGTCCTTCTGGGTTTGGAAACCAACACGATTGGCATGAAGTAGGCTTATGAGAATGGCATTTCGCATGGGCGCAGGTAAAATACGCCAGCTATCTGGCCCCGGCCATGGGATATGGATAAAGGGCTGAATCTGTACAGCATCACCGACCAGTTCCCGTAGAAACTGCGGAACCAGATACAAATGATAGTCTTGGGGTAAGACAATAACTGGACGGGTCTCGTCCTGAATAGAATTGGCAATAGCTTTGGCAAAAGCACGGTTGATGTTGATATAACCTTGCCATGCCTGCCATGTTGCCTCCGTAATCAAAGGATGACGCGGAATCTCCCATAAGCCATGATGGATAAACCATAGTAAGGGGTTGGCTATGACGTTGTAGTAGCGGTCGTAGTCTTCCTTATTGGGGGTAATGAGTTTGAGGTCAATCCCTTGAACGGTCTGAAGCGGATGGTGGAGCGCCCAATCACGATCGGATTTAGAGAGGGCGGCGGCTACCCACATCACCTGATACTGCTGGGCCAACGCACCTAGCGCGGTCACCAACCCACCCGCACCCCTTTTGGCTTGAAACGTGCCATCCTTTTTGGTTTTGAAGGTAAAGGGGCCGCGGTTGGATGCAATCACGATGAGTGGCTCGGCACCCGTCGTCGTCATCACAATGGCCTTTCAATTATTGAACAGAGCGATAGTATCATACCACATTGTTAGAGCCACCTTGACAAATTTTGTCAGGATTGCCCAATTTGTTAGAGTGTGTCTAGGTCACTTTAAATAATCACTGAATGGCTCTACAATTAGGGACAAATGCCTGAATTACCAGAAGTCGAAACAACTGTACGCGGGATTCGACCCGCTTTAATCAATCGCCAAATCACGAGCGCATGGCTCAACTGGCCTTCTAGCTTAGTCACCCCCGACCCAACGACCTTTCAAGACCGAATCGCTGGGCAATGGGTACAGGCTGTTGACCGCCGTGCGAAGTATATTGTGATTCGATTGTCGGCTGATGTGCTGATTGTGCATCTCAAAATGACCGGACGTTTGTATGTAGTGCCGAATTCGCACCAAGACCATGCTGACCAATGGGTGCATTTTCAGTTCCAACTTGATAACGCCCATCAACTGCGCTTTTCTGATTCGCGCAAGTTTGGGCGGGTCTATCTCGTTGAAGATACTAGCACGATTTTTGGTGAGCTTGGCCCTGAGCCACTTGATGATACTTATACCTTAAAAGTGTTTCAAGAACGTCTGCGGCACCGCACCGGACGGATTAAGCCGATTCTGCTCGACCAGCATTTTGTGGCTGGAGTCGGCAATATCTATGCTGATGAAGCACTCCATCTGGCCCGTATCCACCCCGCCCGCGCTGCCAATTCGCTAACTGTCGCAGAGCAGAGTACCTTATGGCAGGCCATCCGCCATGTTCTAGCTGAGGGTATTGAGCGCGAGGGAGCCAGCGTCAACTGGTACCGCAAACCCGATGGGAGCAAAGGTAGCGCCCAAGACGGTCTGCGGGTGTATGGGCAGACGGGTCTACCCTGCCAAACGTGCCATGAAGCTACCATTCAAAAAACCGTCATTGGTCAGCGTGGCACGCATTTTTGTCCGAATTGCCAACGAGAAAACCATTATGCAAGGTGATTCTTTTAACGATTTTCTCAGCCAAGGCCCAATTTTGCGCCTGTTCTTGGTTACAGCCTTTTTTGCTGCTGTATGGCTCGGCATGGTCATCTGGATTGCCTACCGTGCCAACGAGCGGCGACGGCGCAAAGAAAGAGGGCTACCACCACTCCCTAATTTTCTTCAACAGTTGATCAATTTTTTCCAGAATCAGCAATTGACAGCAGGTTCAGGAACTACGTCAGCCAATCGAGGCGCATCTGTTGATGACATCCCCCTGCCCAGCATGGATGATCTAACCAGCGATTTGCCAGAGCCAGACCTTGCAACCCTATTAAGTGACCCGTTACCGCTACCCAATGCAGATCTGCCCACGCCAATACCTGTAGTTGCAGCCGCAACAGCCATGCCAACGCCACAGGTTGAGATAGACACGCCGCCCCTGCTCATTGATGATGAAGAGGAAGATGATTCAATTATGGCTATCACATCCCCTAGTAATGAACAACGTCCATCTGATATTCCCGATGATGCAGTGGAGGTTATGCGGGTCTGGCGTGACCTAAGTGATGGATCGCTCATTGTTCAAATGGGAGACAAGGTATTCCATACTGTCACTGAAATGCAAGATCGTGGTATGGCAAAGCGCTTTATTAACCTTGTTAAAGACCTTGCGCGTATGGCGATTATTGGCGCACAAGCCGCGGGGTTGCCGCTGCCAGAGTTTGATGCTGGGGTGTCGGTGGTTTCACAACAAGGGGCATGGGCCAACCAGAAACGCTTGGACTCCGTGCCAACAACGACCACCACAGAACTGCCTGTGCCTGAAATTCGGCCAGAGCCAACTAGCGCGAGCTTAGGCATTGCCGACCAAATTGAAGAACTCCTGCAATATCGGCTCATGCAAACACCGATTTTCCAACACCGCAGTATTCACGTTCGTGCCAATTACGATGGCAGCCTGCGTATTGAGGTCGATGGACGCTATTATGATGTGGTAGAAGCCGTCATTGACCCTGATGTCCGCGAGTTCTTGCAGCGCGTCATCCGCGAATGGGAAGCCCGCCAATAAGCCGCCTCTCGACAGATGGGGACTATCCTCATCTGTCTCTCTCTTCACGGCTACCTATAGAGTAGCTATAATCACCCCACGAGTGCAAAAAAGAACGAATGAGGAAATCATGTTCAGACGAGTGGCGAAACTGATTTTCGGCGATTACAACGAAAAGCAGGTCAAACGCTATAGACAACGTGTCGATGCAATCAACGCGCTTGAACCCGAAATACAAGGCCTCAGTGATGAAGCCATCCGTGAACGCGCCCAAGCCCTGCGGAAACGTCATCAAGAAGATGGTGAAGAACTTGATGATTTGCTACCAGAGGCTTTCGCGCTAGTCAGAGAAGCCAGCAAGCGCACGATTGGACTGCGCCACTACGATGTGCAACTCATTGGCGGTATGGTCTTGTATGAAGGCAAAATCGCTGAAATGAAGACAGGTGAAGGTAAAACCCTTGTGGCGACCTTGCCGCTCTTCCTTAACAGTTTAACGGGCAAAGGCGCTCATCTGATTACCCCCAACGACTATCTTTCCAAAGTCGGTGTACAACAGATGGGGCCAGTCTATAACTTTCTGGGAGTTTCGACGGCGGTTATTCAAAGTAGCGCCCAGCAACGTGGCTCCTTTATCTATGACCCACGTTTTGCCAGCAATGACGACCGCTACCAGTATCTGCGCCCAATTGAGCGCCGTGAGGCCTATGCTGCTGACATCACCTATGGTACCAATAACGAATTTGGCTTCGATTATCTACGCGATAACATGGTTGGGAGCCGCGAAGAAAAGACACAACGCGGGCATTTCTATGCCATCGTAGACGAAATCGACAATATCCTCATCGACGAGGCACGTACCCCGTTAATTATCTCAGGTACAGCCGCGGCCCCCTCTGATTTATATGGAATTTTCGCCAAACTGGTGACCCCCTTAAAACCATCATCAGACGAATCAGTTGAGGCCGAAGACCCCGACGCAGACTATGTATATGACCTCAAAACCCGCACGGTATATCTGACCGAACAGGGCGTTGAGCTAATCGAAAAAGCCTATAAACGTACCGGACGGATGGAGGGCGATAATATCTATAGCCCCGAAAACTCCGACGTGCTGCCCTATCTGGATAATGCGCTGCGGGCCAAGGTCGCTTATCAACGGGATAAGGACTATGTGGTCGATGATGGGCAGGTCATCATTGTCGATGAATTCACCGGACGCTTGATGCACGGACGGCGCTTCTCTGAAGGCTTGCACCAAGCGATTGAAGCGAAGGAAAATGTTGAAGTCCAGCGTGAGAACCTGACACTAGGTACCATCACCTTCCAAAACTACTTCCGCATGTACCAAAAGCTGGCGGGTATGACAGGTACAGCCTTGACCTCCAAGAGCGAATTTGGACAAATCTATGACTTGGATGTGGTAGCGATTCCGACCCATCGTCCAGTTGTACGCGCCGACCATGAAGACATTATCTACATCACCGAAGACGCCAAATGGCGGGCGGTGGTGGATGATATTGCAACACGCATTGAGCGTGGACAACCGATTCTGGTGGGTACAGTAGCCATTGACACTAGCGAACACCTCAGCAAGCTATTGAAGAAGCGTGGGATTGCCCATGAGGTCTTGAACGCCAAGCAGCACTTCCGTGAAGCCGCCATTATCGCTCAAGCAGGCCGTCCGGGAGCCGTGACCATCGCCACCAACATGGCAGGTCGTGGTGTGGACATTCTACTTGGTGGTAATCCTGAAGGTTTGGCGAGAGAGAAACTGCATAAGCAAGACATTGACCTCACCACCCTTGAAGAAGCACAATGGAAAGCTATCCTTGCAGAATCCAAGCGCGAGGTCGAGCAGGAACGCCTCAAGGTGATTGCAGCAGGCGGTCTCTATGTTCTCGGTACAGAGCGCCATGATGCCCGCCGTATTGACGACCAGTTGCGTGGTCGGTCGGGGCGGCAAGGTGACCCCGGAGAAAGTCGCTTCTATCTGTCGCTCGAAGATGATTTGATGCGTCGGTTCGGTGCAGAGCGTGTTAAAGGCTTTATTATGCGCTTCACTGGCGAAACTGATGTGCCGATTCAGCACCGCTGGATTAGTAGATCTATCGCCCAAGCCCAAACCCGTGTTGAGGGCTATCACTTCGATATGCGGAAACGCGTCTTGGAATATGACGATGTGGTCAATAAACAACGCCAAGCCACATATAAACAACGTGATGAAATCCTGTACGCTGACCATAATGAATTGCGTGAGCGTATCCATGCCCTAATTGCAGAAGAAATTGCGGCTCTCTGTGAACAGCAGTTGGTTGGGGAAGCTGACGCATGGGATTTAGACGAACTCTATCGCCAAGCATTGACCATCTACCCAGTCCCACCTAACATCACCCCTGAAACACTTGATAGGGGTGGCTCGGCGGATGAGATTGAGGTCATGCTGTTGAAGGGAGCGTTGACGGCCTATGAGACTATCATGAGCGACATTGGCGGGCCAGAGCAAATGGCAACCATTGAACGCCGCGCCTTGCTCCATGCCATTGATAGTTTATGGGTACGTCACCTGACTGACCTTGATGTACTGCGCGAGGGTATCGGCCTCCAAGCCTTGCGCCAACGCGACCCACTGGTTGAATACAAAATTGAAGCATTCAATATGTGGGAGGCCATGCAAGAAGAAATCCAAAGCCTTGCTATCCGCAATATCTACCGTGTCGGGATGCGCCAACGCGAACAGATGCTGGCAACCAATATCCATGAGGGCAAAATTGTTCTCTCGGCTAGTGGAGGCAGTGCGGGTGCCGCTAGTAAACCCGAACCCGTGCGGGCTACCACCGCTGAAAAACTTGGACGTAATGACCCTTGTTGGTGTGGAAGCGGCAAGAAATACAAGCATTGCCACTACCGCGAAGACATGGAAAGCAAACAACTAACCTCCGCACGACGCTAACTCCAATCTGCCCTATGGTTGATGCAGCCATAGGGCAGGCTTAGTTCTATTTTCTTATCAAAGCCGTTAGAAAGCGGTTAAGTCCCCGTCTAACAAGTATCGTGAGATTTCAGAATATGCTATTGTAATAATCACTATGGACACCATCAGCTTGAGCCAAAGTCTGCATTTGATTGCGTGGTTTTGCATCGCCTTTCTTATCTTTATTTTGGCATTGATTGCTCGATTTTATGAAAGCAGTTCTGGAGAGAAGACGCGCTATCAGTTCTACGCCATTCCGGTATTGACGCTAGGGTTTGCCAGCGCCCGCTATGCAAGCCTTAATCGATGGGGAGGAGATTGGGTTGGTGATGGGCTGAGTTTTATTGGAGGGGCGACTTTGCTAGGATTATGCTTGTTTTTGTATCGGCAAATGACCAAGCAGGGCCATCACTAATGCGTGCAGTCTTGGTTCTGATGAGTGCAGTTTTGCCTGTTGCCTTAATGGTCATGATGTTAGTCTTAGGCGAACTCAGTCGTCGGCTGGGGGCCGTCTTGAAAAAGGGCCAAAGCCACCGCTGGTTTTATATCGCGGCGAGTCTAGAAATCATCAGTGTATTGGTGCGGATACTCCATATTGACCGTATGGAACACGAGACAGGTGATACAACCGCCGCCCTTGCCTACCTAATACCCCTCACGTTAGGCATCATCATCGGATTGGTCATTACGTGGCGTTATTGGGGATGGTTAGTGTATGCCAGTGATGGTAAGACCCTAACACCAACACAAAAGAGAAAATAAACGTGGGTTATTCGAGTGTGCAGTCTTTAGCATATCCAACCAAGTATATATCGGAAGCGGTACTCATTGTGGGGTTTGATGGATTTATCCGCATGGCCTCAGATGAGATTGTTCATTTTGTGGGGTATCAGCCGGGTGAAGTTGTGGGGTTGCCCCTCAATTATTTCGCCGCCGAGCATGTTCGCAAAATAATAACGAATCAGTGGTTTGAGCTATGTGCAGCGTATTTAAACACCCCTCAACATACCGAGACCCGTACTCTCCAAACCCAAGCCTTACACCGCGATGGGCATGTATTACCCGTTAAACTACGGCTGACACCCGTGATGGAACGGCGAGAGTTCATGGTTTTACTAGAAATCGAGCGAGAGAGTGTTGTACAAGCCCAAGTAGCCGCACTTGAAACAGTTATCAAAGCGGTCAGTTCGCTTGACATCCATGAGGTGTTGGAACTCATTTTGAGCCATACCGCCAAGTTGATTCATAGCAATGCGGCTATTTTGATGGCTACCCGCAAAGACGGCTATTATCTTATAGACCAGAACCAACCTAACGGCCCAACTTTTGATATTGAAGACCTAACCGAAGCACCAGCAACCACTGTCCTACGTGAAACCCACCACCCCCTACTCATTAGCGACTGCACCATCGACCCCCGTTGTCCCTATTATGGCCTTGTTGAGAGCGGAAGCTGGCTTGGTATCCCATTGGTGTATCATCATGAATTTATGGGCTTTATGTGGTTTTATGCCGCAGCCCCACAAGCATTTTCACTTGCGGATGCAGACATTGCCAGCAGTTTTGCAGAAGAGGCCGCGGTGGCAGTCTATAATGCCGCCTTGCACCTTGAGGCTCAAGAACGCACCCAGCGGTTGAGTGCTATGAGTGAGGTGGCTCTTGCCATCAGCCGTCGCAATCTTGATGAGATTATGGAAATCGTCTACCGTGAAGTCAGCGCACTGATGGACGCCAGCTTCTTCTATATCGGCCTTTATAACGCCCACCGTAACACCATCACCCTCAAACACGTCTATGATAATGATGAGCGTATCGCAGATATTGAACTGGACCTGTCGGAGAGCCAGAGCATCAGCACATGGGTTATTACCCATCGCCAGCCCCTTGTGATTGGCGACATCAGCCGCGATCCACTACCAAGCCAAGTCTTCTATTACGGTTCACCCGTCAAGCATGTTGTATGCTTCCCATTGCTGGTACAAGCTGAAATTGTCGGAATTATCTCGGTACAGAGCCACCAACCGGATCATTTCACCGAGCAAGATGTGGCTGTACTAGAGGCAATTGCCAGTGCTACCGCCATTGCCATCCGCAACACACAGCTTTTCGAAGATATGCAGCGCCGCTTGCGCGAGGTCAGTGGGCTACAGACCTTAGCACAGACCATCACCAACACCCAAGACATTGGCACCATCAGCTCAACCGTCGTGGAGCGCCTATATGCTATCTTAGGATGTACAGGAATCGCGTTAGCGCTATTCAATGAGAATCAGTGGCGTATCCAAGCCACGTGTGGCACTGTTGGCTTTGAGCAATGGCCCTTCCCTTATAGCGACGCCCCAATCTATCTTGCCAATACAGCTGATGAGATAGGTGGAATTGATAACAGTATCCGCTCGATATTGGTGGTGCCAATGGGTCAGCATGGAGCCATCTGTATTACTAAGGATGCCGAACAAGCCTTTACTGCTGACCATGAGCGCGTGTTGATGCTTGCCGCCAGCCAAGCCGCCGCCACAATTGAGAATGCGTGTCTCCTACAAGAGGCCCAACACCAAGCGTCAGAACTGCAAGAGCTTGACCAGTTGCGTTTGGAAGTGGTACAGAATGTGAGCCATGATCTGCGCTCTCCCCTTGCCTTGGTGCAAGGTTATATGCACCTAATGCGTGAGGAGACCTTTGGCCCTATCACGCCGAAACAGATAGATGCTATTGCTATTGTGGAGCGCAAAGCAAGCAGTATGCTCAGTTTGGTTGAGGATATACTAGAAGTTGAGCCTATCAGCGCTGACATCCTGCAAAAGCGCCCCATTGATTTAGTAGCAATGCTGAGGCAAACCATTGAGGGTATGCAACTGGTGTATCCCGACCATATCTTTGAAATGGTGACTACAGAAGCAGAACTTGTGACCGAACTAGACCAAGCCCGTATTGACCGCGTACTCGATAACTTGATTAGTAACGCTGTCAAATTCTCACCCTCTGGCAAGCGTATCATTGTGCATGGTTTGCAACACCAGCAATGGGCGCGGATTGTTGTGCAAGATGAAGGGCAGGGCATCGCCGTTGACAAGGTTCACCGTGTATTTGAGCGCTTTTATCGCGTGCCCGGCACTGGTAAACGTGGAATCGGGCTAGGGTTGGCGATTGTCAAACAGATTGTCGAAGCGCATGGAGGGAGAGTCCATGTCGAAAGTCAAGTCGGCAAAGGGAGTACCTTTGTCTTTGATCTCCCATTATAAGAAAGGCAAAGGGTCGTGGCTTTCAAAGTAACTGATGTTGTCACTCGCAATTCGCGCCTATGGGAAGTATTCAAGGCGATGCCTAAAATTGAACTGCACCGCCACCTTGAGGGGGCCATCCGTGTGGAGACTTTAGTAGAGGTGGCTGAGGCCAATAATATACCCTTGCCAGCCTATGATGCAGCTTTTCTCCGTCCCTATGTTCAGATGATGCCCGAAGACCCCGCCACCCATAAGAGCTTCCTCAGCAAGTTTAGCTTTCTGCGCCAACTGTTCATCTCTGAGGAGGTGATTCGGCGGATTACAGCAGAGGTGGTGGAGGATGCAGCGGCTGATAATATCCGTTATATGGAGTTACGTTTTACACCCTACGCCCAAGCCAAATTGATGAATTTCCCCCTTGCTGATGTGGTTGACTGGGTGACAGACGCAGTCGCCCAAACTGCTAAACGTGCCAATATCAAGGTCAACCTCATTGTTGCCATGAACCGCCATGAAAGCGTGGAGATTGGCTGGGAGATGCTGCAAACTGCTATTGATTTTATGGATCGAGGTGTGGTGGGGGTTGACCTGTGCGGGAATGAGGTCGGCTTTCCGGCGGAACCCTTCGCGGAGATTTTTGATGAAGCGCATCGGGTCGGGTTAGGGGTCACCATCCACGCTGGCGAATGGTATGGCCCTGAAAACGTGACGCACGCCATTGAGCGCATCGGTACACGCCGCATTGGGCATGGCGTCCGCACGGTTGAGGACTCGCAAGCCCTGCAACTGGCGCTTGATAGTGGAGTCTATTTTGAGGTCTGCCCAACTTCTAATATCCAGACTGGGGTAGTCACGAAACTACAGTATCACCCCCTGATTGACCTACACTATGTCAAGGCCAACGTCACCATCAACACTGACGACCCCGCTATCCATGATTTAACTCTCACCGATGAATATGCCTTGATGGTACAGGGCTTGAAATTACCACTATCTTATATTAAAACATGCCTACGGAATGCGATTGATTGCGCGTTCTTGCCTGAAGAGGAGCGCGAGGCCCTGCGCCTTGAGTTTGCGCCTGTCTTTGAGGAACTCGATGTAACCACCGAATATTAAGGAATAGGCATGTTTCAAATCGGAGCCTTTGAAGTCCACGTGATAAGCGGTGGACTGGTTTATGTGGATGGGGGGGGGGCCTTTGGCTTGGTACCGCGTGCGCTCTGGTCACGCTATCAGACCCCCAACGCCGAGCATCATATCCCCATGTGTCTTAACTGCTTACTGGTTAAAGCACATGGCAAAAATATCCTTGTCGATACAGGCATGGGCTTCAAGATGCCACCCAAGATGGTCGAGCAGTGGCACCTCAGCCATCCACACGGCACGCTGCTAGATGGCCTCGCTCGCTTAGGCCTGCAACCTAGTGATATAGACCTTGTAATTAACACCCATTTACACGGCGACCATTGCGAGGGCAATACCTCCTTCGATGCTGAAGGAAATCTAATCCCGACCTTCCCCAATGCCGAGCATGTCGTCCAATGCCGTGAGTATCAGGATGCCAGCAACCCTAATGAACGCACCCGCGCCACCTATATCAATTTCAATTTTGAGCCGTTGGTGGCTAGTGGTCAGATGCGGCTGTTGGATGGAGACGAGGAATTTTTGGCGGGGATACGCGGGGTGGTGACACCCGGTCATACTCCCGGCCACATGAGTGTGGTCATTGAAGATGGTGGACAGAGCCTTTTCTTCCCCTGTGACCTTGCCACTTACGCCATCCAATTTGAGAAACTAGGATGGATGACGGCCTATGATGTCGAGCCGTTGGTCACACTAGAGACCAAACGCCGTTGGCAAAAATGGGCGCTAGAGCATGACCCCATCATCGTTTTTCCGCATGATACCGTAGTAATGGCGGCACAGTTTCGAGCCGATGAGAAAGGTCAAGGCCGCTTAAAGCCTCTAAGTAGTGAGGACGGCGCGTGCTATAGTTGAACCGATAAGCGCGACTTAACCTATGTTTCTCGTCACACATCCTAGAGTAAAGGTCTAATCATGTCTGCCAATAACGGTTTTTATGTGCCTAAACGGGCGATGGTCATTGTCGCCCATCCTGATGATATTGAATTTGGCGTCGCGGGTACGATTGCCCGTTGGACACAAGCGGGGTCAGCAGTGGCCTATGTACTCGTAACCAGCGGTGATGTCGGCATTGCCGATACCAGCATCACCCGCGACCAAGCCAAGGAAATCCGCGAGGCTGAACAGCGGGCAGCCGCAGCCGTCGTGGGAGTGCAAGAGGTGGTTTTCTTGCGTGAACCAGATGGTATGGTTGTCAATACACTTGACCTCCGCAAACGGCTGGTGCGGGAAATCCGCCGCTTCAAGCCAGATGTGGTGCTGTGCCAAGACCCCACGGTACTCTTTGCCTCCGATGGCTATATCAACCATCCCGACCATCGTGCGGTAGGTGCAGCTGCCCTTGATGCGGTTTTCCCTGCTGCTGGTCAGCCGCATCTTTTCCAAGAACTAGAGGCCGAGGGCCTGACCGCGCATAAGACCAAGAAGGTCTATGTAGGAACATGGAACCCCAAGGATGCTAACCTCTATGTCAACATCAGTGACACGATTGAGCTAAAGATTAAAGCGCTGTTTGCTCATGAGAGCCAGATGCAAGAGATGATTCGCCAGCAGAAGGTGGATTTGGATAAAATAGCGGGCTGGGTGCGGGAATATAGCGCCGAGCGCGGCAAGGGTAAAGAAATGGCCTATGCCGAGAGCTATCGCGTCATCACCCTTGAAGCCGACGACCTGCCCGCCACCCCTGACGAAGATTAAGCGCTAAAGGATAGCCGTGCGATGAGTTGGCTAGAAGACGATTATGAGGCCCTTGAGGAAGAACGCCCGCCGCGTGTCACCCCACGTCGGATGCCAACTCATCAGCCGGAGTTGATTTTAGAAGAGGCTCCCGCGCCCGTTGCTAGGTCACGTAAAAAAGAGCGTCCACCCCGCCAGCCTAGAGACAAAGGCTCGTCACCCTTTCCGCATACGTGGATATTCATTAAGACCAGTGTGCTGACACTGTTGGCGGCCCTGCTCGTAGCGACCATTTTTTCGTATTGGACACCCGAAGAGGGCTTTGAGCCGGAGAGTTTCCGTGCCCAGATGCGGATTGCCCAAATCACCCAACAGCCACTCCAAGCCATCTTAACGCCCATTCCGACGGACAGCGTTACGCCCAAAATCGGCATTATTGCGGGGCATAGCGGGCCACCCCAAGACCCTAGCTTCCCGATTGACCCCGGCGCGGTCTGTGATGATAACAACGATGGCATTGCAGAACTGACTGAGCTAGAGATTAATACCGACGTGGCACGGATGGTAGCGAATAAGCTGCTCTCGTTGGGTTATGAGGTTGAGCTATTGGAGGAATTTGATCCCCGCCTCGAAAATTATAAAGCCGACGCCCTGCTCTCGATTCACACCAACGATTGCCGTGATTATGGCTTGGGCGCGACGGGCTATAATGTAGCGGGGCCGTTTGCACGGGGGGTGCCGCGTGGCGATACGGAAGCTTTTGTCACCTGTATGATTAACGAATATGGAGCCGTGACGGGTCTACCGCGCCACTTTGGGATTACCGAAGACATGAGCGAATACCATACCTTCGATGAAGTCCATTTTGATACCCCCATTGCAATTATCGAGATTGCCTTTATGTTCGCTGATCGGTTGATGGTCACTGAAAAGCGCGAGACCCTTGCTGATGGGATTGTGATGGGCATTTTGTGTTTTATGGAGCCAGAGACCTACCGCACCCCGACCATTGGCTCGTAAGATAGACCTTTATTTTGACCTCTAACTTTGAGAATAGACCTTAATTCAAGGACACCCCATGACTGATAAACGTTTAGTGATGTATTCGCGCAGTACCTTTCTTTGCCCCTATGTTCAGATTGCCGAGCGCATCCTCCACAAATATAGCGTCCCCTATAGCGAGGTTGATATTGACACCGACACCGCCGCCCGTAGCCGTGTGCTGGAATGGACGGGCTTCCTCTCAGTGCCGACACTGGTGATTGCCGAGGGTGAGGATGTTATGCCTTATGAGCCACCCGCTGCACTGACCGAGGCCAGCCCCCGCGGGATTGACCGAGGAGTGATGATTACCGAGCCGAGCGGCAAGCAGTTGGAGAACTGGCTCCGAAAACACGGCTTTCTGGACGCTTAATCGCCTGCTACAATCAAGCGCGTGATGAACGCGAAACCTTTAACCCACTGGCTCCTCTTAACAGGTATCTGCCTGTTGAGCTTTTATTTGTTTAGCCACCACCTAGACGCCACCTCACTGTGGGCGGATGAGGGCTGGACGATTGCCGCCAGCGCCGAAGCTAATCCCGTGCAGGTGGTCGATAGGTGGGTGGCGGTCGATGTCCACCCCCCGCTATTCTTTGTGGCGCTCAATCTTTGGCGACAATTCACGGGCGATAGCATCTTTGAACTGCGCTATTTCTCGGTGCTGGTATCGCTGATTGGCGTGGCGCTGATGTACCGCTTGGGGCGGGCGATGTACTCGGTGCGGGCTGGCTATCTGGCGGCCTTTCTGTTCGGCGTGCATGATTTGGTGATTGTTCTGACCCATGAAGTGCGCCACTACCCCGCCCAGCAGACCATGAGCGCCCTCACCCTGTGGCTCTATTGGCGCTTCTGGCAACGACCCACCCGACAGAGGGGAATCGCCTTTGCCGTTGGCGGGGCAGCCTTGCTCTATACCCACTATTGGGGGGCGCTGGTGCTGCTAGGGATTGGCTTGCACATGCTCATCACTAGGTGGCGCACCCTCAAGCCTTATATGGTGGCATCGGTAGGCGTTGGCCTGCTGTATGTGCCTTGGCTGCCCGTCATCGCCCACCAGATGACCACCGAGCGCCCTGAAGGCTTGCCCCATGCCCTCGAAAATTCATGGACGGTCTATAAAACGATTGCCTATCAGGTGGTCGGTATCCCCGAACTGTTCTGGTTGACGGTGGCGGTGGTTGGCACACTGGGGCTATTGAGCATCCCGCGCCGCCCATCACCCGCTGGTATTCTGCCGATGCTGGTGATAGTGGTCACGGTGGGGGTCTCGATTGCGCTGAATAGTCGTTATCCGTCTTTGTCGTTTCGCTCGGTGGCGGTCATCATTCCGGCGCTGTTGGCCTTGGTGGGTGGGACGGTAGCGCAATTCCGCCCGCGAGAGCAAGGGGTAGTGGTGGCCTTTATCGTGGTGCAGTCGTTGGCGATTACGGGTGCCCAACCCCTGCAACGTCCACCATGGCCTGAAGTGGGGCGGATGATTGCCGAGCATAGCACGAGCGATGATGTGACGGTCTTGGATGTCGATACTGACAAGGAAGCGCTGCAATACTACCTTGAGTATAGCGGGGCTACTGTACGCTGGATGGCCTATGATGACTTGCGGGTTGATGAGGCGACAACGGGGCTATGGTTGGCGAAGTTCGGCTATTTTGGCTTGGATAAGTTCGGCAACCCCGGCGCGGTCGATAGTCGGCCTTTGATTGAAGCGCTCGGTTTTATTCCAACGGCTCCCGCGATTGAATGGCCGCTTTATCCTGATGGGCGACCGATTGCCCTCTATCGCTATGACCGCCCACCGCAAAGCGACCCCCTGACCCGCTATGGTGCGGTGCTGGATTTGATGCGGGCGACGGTGGCTATCCATGAGCAGGAGGTGGTGGTCAATTTGTTGTGGCGGCCAGTGCTGGGGCTGGATACCAATTACACGGTGTCGGCCTTCCTGTTGACTGAGGATGGGCGGTTGGCGGTACCAAGCCACGACAGCTATCCTTTAGAGGGGGAATCGCCGACGGTGGATTGGGAAGCTGGGGGATACTATTTTGATAGCCACCGCTTGGATAAGCCGATGGCGGGGCGCTATCAGGTGGGAGTCAAGGTGTACTATTTTACGACGGGCGATGGTAGCCAATTGGAGATTGTGCCATTGGCGGATTGTGCGACAAATTGTGACTATTTTGTGGTGGATAGCATCAAAATTGATTGAGGGCAGATTTGGGGTGTTGGGGTTGTGGTGGTGCGGTAAAGTCGGGATTTGAGATGGGGGTTTTTTGGGTTTTTTGTGCCAGAATGGGGGGGTAGGCAAAAATGCGTGTCCGTTGGGCGCGAGATGGTGTGGTAGGGGAGGGATGGACGCCATAGATGGCTTCCGTACAGGGTGAGTGTGGTAGCGTGATGGTGAGTGAGAGAGGAGGCAAGGATGGCAACCCAGACCTTTTATATCCTGCATGGAGATGATGAGTATAGCATCAAGGCGCAGGTCAGTAGCTTTAAGCAGAAAATGGGCGATGACCTGAATATCAACGAATATGACGGGGCCAAGACATCACCCCAAGAGGTGGTGGCGGTTGCCCAAGCCATGCCCTTCCTCTCAGATCGGCGCTTGGTGATTGTGTACGGCATGTTGGGGGCGTTGGGGAGCAGCAAGGCCAAGAGCGCCAAGGAAAACCTGCATTATCTGGTGGATAACCTGCCGCATCTGCCCGAAAGCGCCCGCTTGGTGTTTGTGGAGTATCAGACCCTGAGCGACAACCATGCGGTGGTCAAGCTGGTGCAGACGGAGCCAAGCGGGTATATCAAGGCCTTTAGCGCTCCCAAGAACCCGACGGCATGGATTCAGAAGCGGGTTGGGGAGTATGGGGTCAAGACTGAACCGCGAGCGGTAGCGGCACTAGCGGCGGTGGTCGATGGAGACTTGCGGCGGGCTGATAACGAGTTGTACAAGCTGGCGGCCTATGTGGGGCAAGGCGGGACGATTACGGAGCGTGAGGTGGCCCTGCTGACGCCCTATGTGCCAGAGAGCAATGTGTTTGAGATGGTCGATGCGATGGGGCAACGCGATGGCAAAACGGCGATGGGGCTGTTGCATAAGCTGTTGGAGAATGACCGTCAAGACCCGATGGCGGTATTTGGGATGATTATTCGCCAGTTTCGGCTGTTGGTGCAGGCGCGAGAGTTGATTGACGGAGGGGCCAATGCCAAGGGTGTCTCACAGGCGCTCGGCATTCATAGCTTTGTGGCGGAGAAGGTTAGCAAGCAGGCGCGGGGCTTCAGTCAGGCTCAATTGGACAGAATCTATCAGAATCTGTTGACCACCGATCAGGGTGTTAAGACAGGCAAGGTGTCGATTGAGGTGGCGTTGGATTTGCTGATTGCGGGGATTGCGGGGGGATGAGCGTTTGGGGTGCTGCGGACAGGCACTTCGGCGCTGTCCCTACGGGCGACCATCGGCTCCACGAATGGTAAAGGTTTGGGGATTCATTGTGTAACTCCTTCGTCAAATAGGTATACCATAACTGTATATTTTATCGATATTTGGTTGAACTGTAAAGAAAAACGACCCCTAATTTGGGGAGCGTAGGGGTCGCGGGTGGTACGGGTCAATCAACTAGCCACGATTGCGCCATTTGCGGAGGGCGGCGACGGAAACAACCATCACAATCACACTAGAGCTTGCTCTTAGACCAATTTTCTGCAATTCTGTCTCATCGATAACATGTACCAAACTGCTATCAACATCAAACATTTTTTGCAGTTCTGCGGCTTGTTCTTCGGAAAGTTGGTGCGGAGCCAAATCTTCATCCGTGACATAGTACATCTTACCATCCGCCCCCCGAATAATCATTCCTGTTTGGTTCTGTTCGCTCACAGTCCACCTCTTTAATAGTCATGCTCAATTAACAAGGTATGTCAGGTTAATTATAGGGCAAGGTTCAAATTTATGACAAATAGGCCTTAGCTTCTGAAAGCAGTTCATCTAGCAAAGCCATTATGTCAGCTTTTGAACCCGTTAATCTAGCATATTCATAGTCTTCTTTTCCAAGACACTTTTGGGCTACATCTAACATATCTTGAATAGGCTCACTTTCTTCTGGCGTATACGCAGGATGAACCAAAATCGCTGATAAGATTTCTACAGACTTATGATACTCCTGCAATTTATGGAGAAGTTTGGCTACCACTCTAAGTCCCATTAGAATATAAAGGATAGTTCCTGTCGCTTTAGCATGATTAAGACCTTGACGCAAATAGCTTTTTGATAAGGCAAAGTCTCCGAGGTCTAATTCTATCCAAGCGAGACTAATTAACGGAATTGTGGCTAGACCCAACGCGCCAATTGAATTAAAAAAACTTAGACTATCCTGAAAATACTGTTTTGCCTTATCCAAGTTTCCCGCTTCCCGTTCAATACCACCGAGTACAACTACAGCCTTGGCATGGGAATCTCGATCGCCAATTTGCTCAAAGAGATAAACCGCTTCGCCAAGATACTGCCTACTCGCGGCAGAATCTTGTTGTATTGCAGCAATGTTACCGAGGTTACGTAGAATGGTTGCAATCAAGGCAGGGTTGTTGATTCTGCGGGCAATATCCAACACCTCTGCGCCCAGTTCGTTTGCTGATTCATACTCACCTTGCAGCCACTCAATGACACATAAATCGTTCAATGCAGTGGCGATCATTCGGTCGTCGTTCAAATCACGCGAGAGGGTCAAGGCCTCCTGCAAATAGGCACGGGCGTTAGGAAATTGGCCTAACATGCGGGCAACTTGATTGAGGCCAATCAGCGCTTGGGCAATGGTCAGCTTGTCATCCAACTCGCGGGCCAAGGCCAAGCTGATATCCAGATAGCGGGTGGCGGTCGGGTAATCATTGATGCGCTCGTAAGCAGTCCCGATTTGGCGCATCAGATTGGCACGAGTCACGCGGGTGTCGCCCTCGGCCTTGGTCTGCACCAAATCAAGGGCGCGGTCAAACAAGCGAATGGCCTCACGGTAGGCGCTAATCTGGAATTGCTGGCTTCCCGCGATTTCGGCATAGTGGGCCTCTTTGCGGGTATCACCGACCTCATGCCAGAGGCGGGTCAGGTTGAGGGCATGGACGGAGGGGTCATCGTAGACAGTCTCAATGACCTCGGCCACTTGACGATAGCGGTTGATGCGCTCGGTGGGGTCGATGGTGGCAATGGCCCCCTCGCGCAGTTTGTCATGGGCAAAGCGCCAATAGTCTTCTTGGGCTTCGAGGATGGAAGCATGGGTACATTGGGCCAACCACGCCTTCAGGTCAAAATCGGGCCAATCTTGGATCCAATGGCGCAAGAGGGGCATTTGGAGTTGGCGGCCTGCGAGGGCGGCGAATTGGAGCAGATGGAGGGCCGCACCGGAGACTTGGTTGAGGCGGCGGTTGATGATTTGGCGCACGCCACTGGTGATGACACTTTCGGGCAAGTCCATGTCTTCGATGAGATAGAGATTACCCGCGCTTTCGGCAAGGGCACGCACGACCTCTACCAAGAAGAAGACGTTGCCCTCGGTTTGGGTGTGGAGGAAATCGACAAGGCCGGGGCGCTTGCTGGCTGGCCCTAGCATGGCCTCCACAAGGTCAGCGACGCCTGTATGATTGAGGCGTTTGAGGGGGAGGAGCTGCAATTCTGGCAACTGGTCAGGCAGGTTGGGGGCTTCGTCATCGCGGAAGGTGCCGACCATCATCAGCTTACCCTCTTTGACCAAGACGTTGAGGGCACGCACAACATCAAGATTTTCCGCGCCCCAGTGCAAGTCCTCAAGGATGATGACAACAGGAAAGATCTGCTTACGGAAGAGGCCAATGATAATATCGAAAAGGCGCTGTTGGGCTTCGCGGCCTTGGAGTTCGGGGGCCTCCGTGACCGGAAAATCGACCATTGAGCCAACATCCGGCACGAGCATTTTCAAGACGGAGGCTTCAAGGGGTTCAAGGTCGGTGGTGGAGGCCATGCGGCGCACCATGGCCCGCCACATTTGATAGGGCAAGCCGCCTTCAGCAACGGCCTGCCCGATAAAGACGAGGGCACCTTCGACCAGTGCGCGAATACGGAGTTCATTGACTAGACGCGACTTGCCGACACCACTTTCGCCTCCGATTAGCCACGCGCTGCCATTGCCAGCCATGACGTTGTAGAGGCCATAGAGGAGTTGATCAAAGGGTTCTTTGCGCCCGACAAAGGAGGCGGCTTGCAAGTAGGCCTCACGGATTTCGGTGGTCTCAATCGGCACAGGAACATCAAGGACGCGGTTGAGGTCGCGGATGACATCGACGGCATCCTGATAGCGCTGGCGGGGGTCTTTGGCGAGCAGACGTTGGACGATGCTGGAGAGATAGCCACCCGCAGAGACAAATTCCGCCACACGGATGTTGGTCTGGGTGATGCGTTTATCGAAGGGGGGCGGGGTAGCGTCATCGACGGTAGAGGGGTCATGGGGGTCTACCGCGTCATCGGGTTGGAGAATGACGGTCTTCACGTCGTTGTCATCAAGGGGAATCTCATCGGTGGAGCGGGTGCGGGTAAATTGGATGGTTTCGAGTGGCTCAAAGTCGGGGTTGGTATGCAAAACCTGTTGGACGAGTTGAGCCATGCTGCGGGTATCGAAGGGGTGATGTCCGACCAGTAGTTCATAAGCCATGACGCCGACGGCGTAGAGGTCAGAGGGTTTATCAGCCCCCTTGCCTTGGAGGACTTCAGGGGCCATATAGGGCAAGGTGCCAACGGTGCCGCGGGCCTGCTCATAATCAACGGCAAGGCCAAAATCGAGGACATAGACATACTCATCGACGACCATGACGTTATGGGGCTTGAGGTCACGGTGCAAGAGGCGGCGGCGGTGCAGATAGGCGACGGCTTGCAACATCTGGATGATGAGATAGACCTTGCCCTCAACCGTTAGGCCACGTCCAGCATCGAGGATGGAACGTGGCTGTTGCAAAAAGTCCATGGTGAAATAGGGATAACGCTCGGTTGAGGCGCTGTGCGGATTGACATCAAAGCCGTAATCCAGTACGCGGATGACATGGGGATGGCGTAGGGAGGCCAGTGATTGAAACTCACGGGTCAGGGCGATGCGCTCCTCCTCATAGTCGTTCATGGAGCCAAACATGAGTTGGCTGGGTGGCGTCAAGACTTGCTTGAGGGCCACGATATTCCCTGATATGCGGTCAAGGGCGCGGTAAACAATGCCCATCCCCCCTTGGCCGAGTTCTTGCAGCAAGACGTAGCGCTTTGCAAAAATGGACATACACTTCTCCCGACAAGAAGGCCACTGTGTTGTTCAGGCAGACGGGATGCGGTTATAGAATCAACATGGCATCCCCAAAACTATAGAAGCGATACTCACGCTCAATCGCCTCTTGATAGGTCTCTAAGATTAACCCACGTTCTGCAAAGGCGCTAATCATCATTAAGAGCGTCGATTTGGGCAGGTGGAAGTTGGTAATCATGGCATGGACGGCGCGGAAGTGGTGACCGGGGGTGATGTAGAGGTCGGTGGCCTCATCAATTGCCATGACGGGACGCCACGGGCAGAGATTACCGTCCATATTGTTGAGGGTCTGTTGGATGCTGGTAGGGTCGTTGTAGTCGGTGCCGAAGGTGGCGGAACGGATGGCGGCGGACTCAAGGGTGCGGGCGGCGGTGGTGCCAACGGCGATGATGCGGCCCCCAGCGAGTTTGGCGTCGTTGATGATGCGGGCGTTGTCGGCGTTGAGTTGGGCGTATTCGCGGTGGATTTGGTGGTCTTCGATGTCCTCTTCTTTGACGGGGGCAAAGGTATCGAGGCCGATGTGGAGGGTGCAATAGGCCAGCTTGACACCCTTGGCTTGGAGGGCCAGCAGCAAGTCCCCCGTGAAGTGCAGGCCAGCGGTCGGGGCGGCTGCCGAGCCTTCGATGCGGGAGAAGACGGTCTGATAGCGCTCTGGGTCATTGAGGGGGGTGGTGATATAGGGCGGGAGCGGGACTTCGCCAAGGTCATAGAGGACGTTTTCGATGGGTGCGGAGAATTCAACCGTGCGCTGCGATTCATGGCCTTCGGCGACAATGGTGGCTTGGAGAGATGCGCCGTTGTGGTTGATGACGAGTTGGGTGCCAGTGGTGGCGCGTTTGCCGCCGACAAGGGTCTCCCAGCGGGTGTCGGTGAGTTGGCGCAGGAGGAGGAGTTCAACCGCGCCGCCTGTCTCGGCTTTGTGGGCGTGGAGGCGGGCCGGAATGACACGGGTCTGGTTGAGGACAAGGACATCACCAGCGCGGAGGTAGTCGATGATGTCGGTGAACTGGCGGTGTTCACGCTGGCCGGTCTCGCGGTGCAGCACCAAGAGGCGCGAGGCGTCACGGGGTTCGAGGGGGGTTTGGGCGATGCGTTCAGGGGGGAGGTGGTAATCGAAGTCAGTCAGTTTCATTTGTTGAGGAACCTAATCGCTACATTGACGACAATCGTCAACAGAATACTAAGGAGCAACATGCTCACAATCGGTGCAAAGCAGGCGAAGTTCTCGCGCTGGATGTGGATGTCACCGGGGAGCTTGCCGAAGCCGATTTTGCCAAGCAGCACCATCAGGCCGCCCATAACCAACAAGCCAATCCCCAGCACGAATAGTAGCCGTCCTACTTGTTCAAATTCCATCGAATAAGCCCTCCTGTCGGGGTGGTGAACTTAAGCCAAGGTGTTCATAGGCACGGCGGGTCGCAACCCGTCCGCGTGGGGTACGGTCAAGGAAGCCCAATTGCAGCAAGAATGGCTCAATCACATCCATGATGGTATCGGCCTCCTCGCTAATAGACGCGGCGATAGTCTCTAAACCGACGGGGCCGCCCTCAAAATTCTCAATAATGGTACGCAGCACGCGCCGATCCATGTCATCAAGGCCGAGTTGGTCAATCTCCAGCAGGCCGGATAAGCATTCATCGGCGACGGCTTGGGTGATGATGTTATCGCTGCGGACTTGGGCGAAGTCGCGGGCGCGTTTCAGTAAGCGCAGGGCCACACGGGGCGTGCCGCGTGAACGGCGGGCAATCTCGGTCACGCCGCCATCCTCCGCCTTAACGTTGAGCTTCACGGAGGCTTTGCTGACAATGGTCTCCATGGCGCTTTGGTCATAGAAGTCCATGCGGAAGACGGCTCCGAAGCGGTCACGGAGGGGTGCGGTCAAGAGAGCGAGGCGGGTGGTAGCCCCTACGACGGTGAAGCGCGGCAGATTGAGGCGGACATTCTTGGCGGCTGGCCCCTTGCCGATGACAATATCCAGTACAAAGTCCTCCATTGCGGAGTAGAGGACTTCCTCGACAGGCCGTCCTAAGCGATGGATTTCATCAATAAAGAGGATGTCGCCCGCCCGTTGGTGGGTTAAGATGGCGGCAAGGTCGCCCGCTCGCTCGATGGTGGGGCCAGCGGTGGTCTTGATATTGGCCCCCATCTCGTTGGCAAGGACATGGGCAAGGGTGGTTTTGCCGAGGCCGGGTGGGCCATAAAATAGCACATGGTCAAGGGCTTCTTTGCGCTGCTTGGCGGCCTCAATCAAGACTTTGAGGTTTTCGACCACGCGGTCTTGCCCGATATAGTCTTTTAAGAAACGCGGGCGCAGGGCATGGTCAACGCTGTCGCCCGGCAAGCGCTTGCCATCTACAGGGCGGTTGGGGTGGGTCATCGGCTTTTAATCCTCTCGAACAAATGTATTGTAGCGGGGGGTGTCAAGCTAGGGCAATACACGATTATAGGTGATGCAGGCGCTTTAATTGCTGAATCAGGGCTGTAACCGAAACCGTATCCATACCCATGCCAAGCGGGTCATGCACCGTCGATTCACCTAAGAGCGCCAAGGCCACATTTGCCATGCCCTCGCTTAAGACTTCCAAATCATAGCCCCCTTCCGAAACAAAAATAATGCGACCTCCGCACAACTCATGGGCTGTTGTGATTAACAGGCGCGTTAGGTCAGCAAACGCAGTCAATGAGAGTTGAATATGCGCCAAGGGGTCGCGCCAATGGGCATCAAAGCCTGCCGATACCAAGATAAGCTCTGGTTGGAAGCGCTGCAAGGCTGGTACCACCACCTCTTGATAAAGGGCGCGATAGGCGCTGTTGCCTGTATTGGGGTGGACGGGAATGTTGATGGTTGCGCCCTGCCCTTGACCGCTGCCCGTCTCGGTAATGTCGCCCGTGCCGGGGTAGAGAGGCGATTGGTGGGAGGAGATGAACAACACGCTGGGGTCATCATAAAAGATGTCTTGGGTGCCGTTGCCATGATGCACATCGAAGTCCACAATGGCGACACGCTCCAAGCGCTGGCGGGCATAGCGGGCCGCAATAGCGATGTTGTTGAGCAGGCAAAAGCCCATCGGGCGGTTGGGGGTGGCGTGGTGACCGGGAGGGCGAATAATGGCGAGACCGTTATCGGCATGGCCTTCGAGAACGGCATCGACCACATTGAGCAAGCCCCCTGCCGCCAGCCGTGCAATCTCATAGGAGACAGGCAAGGCGTAGGTATCGAGGCCAATCATGACAGGGTCGGTGAACTCGGAGACTTTTTTGAGGGTGGCGATGAGGCTCTCCCGATGAGCAGCGCGGATTTCAGCCTCAGTGACCTCACGGGGGTCGGTAGGGAGCATGCGCTCGATGAGTTCTAATTCGCTCAAGCGGTTGAGGATAGCGGTTTGGCGTCCAGCATGTTCGGGATGCCCCGCTTGGGTATGTTCGGCAAAGCGTGGATTGGTATGAAATGCAGTCGTCATCATCTAAAACCTTTTGAATTCAACAAAATGCTAATTGCCATCCCCGTTTTCATCGGTAAAATACCAATGAATATCTTTTAGCTTAAGGGGATTTGATCGTATGACGATACTAGTAGCTATTCTAGGCATCGCCGCCGCCGCTGGTGGTATGGCGTTTGCGTGGTGGACGACGAAAAAGATTTTAGCCGAAGAAACAGGTACCGACCAAATGCGAGAAATTTCGAGCGCTATCCAAGAAGGGGCGCGGGCGTTTCTCAATGCTGAGTACCGTTATATCGGGGTGGTGGTGGCGGTGGTCACGGCCCTGCTGATCGCTTTAAGTTTCGCCTTTGAAGACTTCAGCATCTTAACCGCAGTGGCCTATGTCTCTGGCGCGTTGTGTTCAGGTGCAGCGGGCTATATCGGTATGAGCATTGCGGTGCAAGCCAATGTGCGAACCACCAACGCCGCCCGTAAAAGCCTGAATGATGCCCTGCGTGTCTCCTTCTCCAGCGGTACCGTGATGGGTACGATGGTGGTGAGTTTGGCGCTGTTGGGGATTAGCGTGCTGTTCCTCATCTTTGTGGCGTTGCCTGAAGAATCACAGAATATGGAAGCCTTGGCGGGCTTTGGGTTCGGCGCGACCTCAATTGCCATCTTTGCCCGTGTCGGTGGCGGTATCTATACCAAAGCGGCTGACGTGGGTGCAGACTTGGTGGGTAAGGTCGAGGAAGACTTCCCCGAAGACAGCCCGCGCAACCCCGCGACGATTGCTGACAACGTAGGAGATAACGTGGGTGACGTAGCCGGAATGGGTGCTGACCTGTTTGAGAGCTATGCCTCCAGCTTGATTGCGGCAATGACGCTGGCGATTATTGCAGCGGGGGTAGTCAATGAAGAGAAGCAAGTCTTCCCGCTGTTGGTAGCGGCTTTTGGCTTGATTATCTCGTTAGGGGCGACCTTCTTGGTCAAGATTACTGACGGCGAGGGTGAAACCCCCAACATGAATAAACTGATGCAGACCTTGCGTAAAGGCACCTATGGTGCAACGGCTGGCGTAGCACTTGCGATTGTCGTGCTGGCCTTCTTGCTGGGCTTGAGCGCGGGTATCGTGATTGCAACCCTATCGGGCTTGGTAGCAGGGGCTATGATTGGCTATACCACTGAATACTACACCTCAGCCCACTATCGCCCCACACGCGAACTGGCCGAAAGCGCCAAAAGCGGTGCAGGCGTGACCATCATCAAAGGTCTGGCAGTTGGTATGGAAAGCACCGTGTGGCCCGTCCTCATCGTGATTGTCGTTACCTTGCTGGCGATTCAACTCGAAGGCCTGTATGGGGTAGCAGTAGCGGCAGTGGGTATGCTTTCGACACTGGCAATTACCTTAGCCTCGGATGCTTACGGCCCAGTGGCTGACAATGCAGGCGGTATTGCTGAGATGGCCGAACTAGAGGGCATTGTCCGTGAGCGTACCGACGCGCTCGACAGCCTCGGCAACACCACTGCTGCTGAAGGTAAGGGTTTCGCTATCGGGAGCGCTGTCATGACCGCGCTGGCCTTGATTGCGGCTTTTGTCGAAAGCACGGGATTGGCCGGGGTGGAAGCGCTCGACCCACGCTTTGTGACAGGTGTGCTGTTTGGGTCGATGTTGCCCTTCTTGTTCAGCACCCGCACCATGAATGCGGTGGGTAAAGCGGCTAATGAGATTGTGGTGGAAGTACGCCGCCAACTGCGCGAAATCCCCGGCCTGCGTGAAGGGGTCGCGGGGGTCAAACCCGACTACAAGCGCTGCGTGGAAATCAGCACCCAAAGCGCCCTGAAGCAAATGATTTTCCCCGGTGTGCTGGCGGTAGCCGTACCATTGGTGGTGGGTCTGGTCGCCGAACTTGGCGAAGGCAGCTTTGTGGCGGACTATATCTCAGGCGAGACCTTGGTCGGTATCCTGCTCGGTTCGCTGGCGTCGGCCTTTGTGTTGGCCTTGATGATGGCAAACGCCGGTGGCGCTTGGGACAATGCCAAGAAAGCCATTGAAGCGGGCTTGCTTGAGGGCGAAAAGAAGGGTTCTCCTGCCCACAAAGCCGCCGTCGTTGGCGATACCGTTGGCGACCCCTTCAAGGACACCTCTGGGCCATCCTTGAACATTCTGTTGAAGCTATTGGCGATTATCGCGCTAGTGATTGCGCCGATTCTAGCGGGCTAGGAACACGCACTTAACACGCAACAAAAAACGGCTCATTCCTAGAAATGGGCCGTTTTTATTGTGGCGACGGCTGGATTTGAACCAGCAACCGACGGCTTATGAGTCCGGCGCTCTGCCATTGAGCTACGTCGCCATCGTTTTTTATTATATATATGGAGGTCAGGCTGTCAATGCCGCATTTACTAACCAGTCGTATTCAGCGATTAGAACGCCAGAGCAACCAATTCGCCCAGTGGCGGGTGGTGGTGGTGGTTGGGGGAATTATCGGGAGTTTGGGGGCGTTTTATGCCTTTCAATGGCGAATCGCCGCGCTGTTGTTGGTGGCAACCGTGTTCGGTTTCGCGGGGTTGGTGACACTGCACCGTCGAGTTGACCATGCGCTGTTGCAATTGCGGCTGTGGCAAAAACTCAAGCAGACGCATCGTGCCCGCCAAACGCTGGATTGGCAACACATCCCTACTCCACCCAACATGGCGCATGACCCACAACACCCCTTTGAATTGGATATTGATATTGACGACCTGCACCGTCTGCTCGATACGAGTGTGTCGCTAGAGGGGAGCCAACGCCTGCGGGCATGGCTGCTGAATCAAGCGCCAGATTTGGCGACTATTCAACAGCATCAACAATGGGTACAGACGCTGCAACCGCTGGGGCTATTCCGTGACAAGCTAACGCTGCAAGCATGGCTAACGGGTTCGGAGCAGCACATTAACGGCACCCGCCTGCAAACATGGTTTGAGACGGAGATGGAGGATGTGCGCCAGCCTGTGCGGGCGTCCCTCATATTGACGACGTGTACCGCTATCTTGTTCGTGTTGAGTGGTGCGCTGGGGTTGCCGCCGCTGTGGTTGCTCAGTTTTGGGGGCTATATGTGGATACGGGCGCGGCATTGGCGACCTGTGGCGGAACTGTCGGGGCAGGCCATTAACCTCTATGGGGTATTTCGGCGGATGCAGCGAATCTTCGGGTATTTGGAGCATCACCGCTATCACGAGTTGAACACATTATTGGAGCCGTTTCAGACCGAGCCACCCTCGCGCTATTTCCGACGGCTGAACCGCATCTTGACGGCGATAAGTGTGCAGCAAAATCCGCTATTGGGCTTTGCCATCAACTTGGTGGTGCCGTGGGACTTGTTCTTTGCTGACCGCCTCAACCGTTGTCGGGGGGCGATTGCTGAACACATGCCGACATGGTTGGGGACATGGTATGAACTGGAGGCGCTCAATGCCCTTGCTAACTTCGCTGATTTGCACCCTGACTATAGCTATCCGATGGTGCGGGCTGAGGGGGGACTAGCGGCGCACAAGATGGGGCATCCGTTGATAGCCTCGGCTCACAAGGTCTGCAATGACTTCCATCTGGATCGGCTGGGCGAGGTGGTCATCATCACAGGGTCGAATATGGCGGGCAAGAGTACGTTTCTCCGCACGCTAGGGGTTAATCTGGTGTTGGCCTATGCGGGTGCGCCTGTCAATGCGGCCCAGTTTGAAACGGGACTGTATCGCCTGTATAGCTGCATCCGTGTAACGGATTCACTCAATGATGGGATTTCATACTTCTATGCGGAGGTGAAGCGGCTGAAGGGGCTGCTGAACCACTTGGGAGCGCAGGACGGTCTGCCCGTCTTCTTTTTGATTGATGAGATTTTCCGAGGCACCAATAACCGTGAGCGCTTGATTGGCAGTCGCTCATTTATCAAGGCGCTGGTACAACAAAACGGCTTCGGCTTGATTGCGACCCATGACCTTGAGTTAGTCAAGCTGGCGGATGATATGCCCACCATTCACAATGCCCATTTCCGCGAGGAGGTGCAGGCGGGGCGGATGGTGTTCGATTACACGTTGCGGCAAGGGCCATGCCCGACGACCAATGCTCTCAAGATAATGGCCCAAGAAGGGCTGCCAATTGAGGACGAGGCATAAAAAACGAGGCCGATAATCCATCAGCCCCGTTGGTTGCGGCGTTGGGAGGCGGGTCTAGTCCATAGCAGGAACGGTGCGGTGGAGCGGGATTTCAAAGCTGAAGACGCTACCCGTGCCGAACTCGCTTTCGACCCAGATACGCCCGCTGTGCATGTGAACCAGACGGCGGGTGATGTCTAGGCCAAGGCCAGTACCCCCAGCGCGGCGGGTGGAGGATTGGTCGGCTTGGCGGAAACGCTCGAAGATGACATCCAGCTTATCGGCGCGAATGCCAGTGCCTGTGTCAATGACGGAGATATGGAGGTTGCCATTGTCCGCTATAGCGCGGAGGGTGATGGAGCCATGCTCGGTGAATTTGGCGGCATTCGAGATGAGGTTGTTGATGATTTGCTGGATGCGGATGGGGTCGGCGTCGAGGATTTCCGGCAAGTTCTCGTTCAATTCAAGCTGTAGCACCACATCTTTATCTTTGACCAGAATTTGAGAGGTATCCAAGACTTGACGGAGGAAGGGAGCCAAGACAATTTCTTGGTAGTCTAGCTCCATTTGCCCCGCTTCAATCTTGGCAAGGTCAAGGATGTCGTTAATGAGGTTGAGGAGGAGCTTGCCGCTACCATGAATAGCCTCGACATCTTCGGTCATTTCTTCATTCAGCGGTCCATCGAGACCATCGAGCATAACTTCGGCATAGCCGATAATGGAGTTAAGTGGGGTACGCAACTCATGGCTCATGCTGGCAAGGAATTCACTCTTGAGTTTGTCCACCTCGCGCAAGCGTTCGGCTGTGAGCAATTGCTCTTGGTAGAGGCGGGCGTTGGTGATAGCAATGGCAATCTGTCCCGCAAGAGTGGTCAAGATTTGCACATCTTCGGTTGTAAAGTGGTTCGGCTCATTCGATTGAACGTCTAGCACCCCAATCACCTCATCACTAGTGATAATCGGAAGGGCCATCTCGGAGCGCGTAAAGGGGAGCAAGGGATTCGGTAAAAAGTCCGGTTCAAGCGTCACATCGTTGGAGACAACACCTTGGCGGGTACGGGCAGCACGGGCCACTAGACTGTGTTCACGGAGGAGCGGGATGCTATGCCCACGTTGGGCCATGCGGTCACCTGTATCACCCGCGCCTGCGGCCAAGACGAGATTGACGCCCCGTGCATCAAATAGATATACGTGGGCGTGGTAGAGGCCGAAACGGTCACGGGTGAGGTTGGACACCGCTTTCAGGAGTTGGGCAGGATCCAAGATAGAGGAGGCGGCGGTGGTCACTTCAGCCACCAACTCTAGTTCAACAGCACGCTTGGTGATTTGGCTAAACAAGCTCTGGCTTTGGAGATAGGTGGCGACACGGTTGGCGATAGCGCGAATATGGTGGTCTTCTTCAGGGCTGAAGGTGCGGTCATTGTGGTAGCCGACGATGATTTGTCCATAGATCTGCCCGCTATAAGCGATGGAAGCCGAGAGTTGCTGGGGAGCTTGGCGGGTACTGGTATCACCATAATCTTGACCAAGGTATTCAACCATTGCGGTAGCTTGATCGTAGGTCATCGAAACGGCTAGACGCTCCGAGACGCGGGTAAGATATGCCTCAATCGTCAGATTTTCTTCACCATAGGCCCCAACATCTTGTAAGGCTGAGAGTTGCTTGAGGTTGATGGTGAGATTCTCGCTGGCCTCCTGCAGATCGTTCAAGAGGGTGTCACGTTCAAGAGCGGCGCGTTTTTCTTGGGTCACATCACGGGCCACAAAGTGGATAAGCTGATGTTCCATATCTGGCACCGAGTTCCACGAAATCCAGCGGAAGGTACCATCGGCGCGTTGATAGCGATTCTCAAATTGAACAGCGGATGCACCCGCGAAAATTTGAGCGGCAGCCGTTTGGGTTGATTCAGTATCATCGGGATGCACAAAGTCGATAAAGGGCTTTGCCATTAATTCATCACGGGTGAAGCCAAGGGTGGCTTCCCATGCGGGGTTGAGGCTCGTGAAATAGCCATCAAAATTGGCTGACCCTAGCATGTCAATGGAGGTGGCATAGACGCGCTCAATTTCTTGCTTGGCGACCTGAACCTCTTGGAAGGTGGTGGCATTTTGAAGGGCGATGGCGATTTGGTCAGCAAGGGTGGTTTTAATCCGCACATCTTCCTCAGTGAAGCGGTCAAACTGGGTTGATTGCACGTCCAAGACACCGTAGAGACGGCTCGCTACTTGGATGGGAATAGCCATTTCAGAAGCCGTTTCAGGTAGGAGTGGGTTCGGCAAGAAGTCTGGGGAACCGGACACGTCATTAACAATCACACCCTTTAGTGTGCGAGCAGCTTGTACCACCAAGCTATGGGTACGCGAGAGCGGAATACGGTGACCACTGGCGGCCATACGTCGCCCAATATCGCCCGCGCCAGCCGCTAGTACCAGCGCTCCGGCTCTTTCATCAAATAGGTAAATATGGGCATGATAGAGGTCAAAACGGGCCTTGGTCAAGTCCACCACGTTTTGCAGCAATTCTTGTTGGTCAAGGATGTTGGTAGCGGCGGCACTCACCTCGGCGACTGTCTGTAACTCAACGGCACGTTTTTGGAGGTTGCGCTCAAATTCACGCCGTTGGGAGATGTCATTTAAGATGGCGGTAAAGACTGGCTCACCTGCAATTGTTTGCTTGGAAATGGAGACCTCAATCGGGAATTCGGTGCCATCTTTGCGACGGCCTGTTAGCTCAAGGTTACGCTCTTGCATAGAACGACCGAGGACATCTTCTGCTGCAAACACTTGTACATAGTGTTCATGGCCGCCTCCAAAGCGCTCTGGCATGAGAATGGTTAAAGGCTGACCGAGGATTTCATCAGCCGTATAGCCAAAGACCAGTTCGGCAAAACGATTGAACAACACAATGCGTTGATGCGCGTCAATCGAGATAATCGAGCTAGAGGCGTTGTCCAAGATGGATTGCACACGGGTTTGGAGGGTTGCGACTTGCTCAAATTGACGGGCATTCGCCACCGCCACCGCTAATTGGCTTGCAAGGATTGTTTTAATCTTGATGTCCTGCTCGGTAAAGCGGTTAAGGGTATCGCCCTGCACGTCCAAGATTCCGATAAGTTCATCACCAATGACCATCGGCACCGCCATTTCAGAACGGGTACGTGGGAGCATGGGGTTGGGTAGGAAGTCCGGCTCCAAGGTCACGTTGTTAACCACAACCGCTTGGCGGGTACGGGAGGCCCGTGCTACCAAGCTGCGTTCATTCTTGACTTGAATGCGGTGCCCACCTTTGACCATGCGTTGCCCAATCTCGCCTGAACCAGCAGTCAAGACAAGGCTGGTCTGACGCTCGTCTAGGAGATAGACATGGACATGGTAGAGGTTGAATTGCTCTTTGGTGAGATTGACCACTGCGTCCAGTAATTCGTTCATATTGAGGGTACTAGAAGCGCGGGTAGTCACTTGGGCCACTGTTTCCAATTCACGGGCGCGGGTTTCGGTTTCGTCGAAGGTACGTAGCTGCTCAAGGGCTTGGGCGACACGGGCCGCCACATCATCAATGAGTTGCATTTCCTCTGGGGCAAATTCGCGCTCAACATCCTCGCGGATAATGATATTGCCGATGGGTAGACTACCGAGTGTGATGGGGCGGGAGGCATGGATGCCCTCAATATCCGTTAATGGGGTGCTGGTATCCAGTGGCTTGGGAGCCTCAAGGTCGTATTGGTAGCCAACCTTGTTTCCACGCCCAACACGCCCTAGATAGCCTTCCCACTGGTCACGGGTCAAACGGCGGTTGAGTTCGTCCACTTGGGCCAGTGCTTGCTGGGCTTCGGTGAAGGCTTGTTGGCTACGCAAGACCCCTGCAATCTGGCTGGCGAGGGCCTCGAACACAGGTAGGTTTTCCTCGTTAAAGGTCTCTGGGCGGACCGCCTGCATGTCCAATACACCGAGGATGTCACCACCAACAATGAGCGGGATGGCAACCTCTGAACGGGTCAGCGGAAGCAGGGGGTTGGGTAGGTGAATTTGGCTTTGTTCGGTATTGCTAACCAAGACAGGTTGGCCGGTTTGAACGGTTCGCGCCACGATGGAGGTTGCTTCCATATCTAGGCGGTGTTTTTGGGCTAATAGACGTTGCCCTACATCACCCGTACCCGCCCGTAGATGGGCATAGCGGTCGGCTTCATCAAGGAGGTAAATCTGGGTGTAGTAGAGGTCAAAGCGCTCACGGATGTTGTTTACCAAGCGGGGGAGCAAATCGTCTGAGGTAGCATAAGTAGTCGCCAGCCGTCCAACTTCCACAGTTGCGACAAGGTCTTGGGTGCGGTTGGTCACGCGTTCTTCTAGACCTTGAACGAGTTGGCTTAGTTGCTGCGCCATGTCGTTAAAGGCTTGACCCAGCACCCCAATCTCGTCAGGACGTTTGGCTACTTCGCCTGCCCGTAGTGAGAGGTTCCCTTGGGCGATGGTATTGGCGGTGTGGCTCAGTTCGGCAAGGGGGCGCGTTACACGACCAATGGTGAAGACGATAAAAGTGATAGAGACCAAAATGAGGGCCACAATAACGCCTATGACAAGCACCGTTACTGAGTCAACACGGCTATAGACAACGCCTTCATCGCGGGTGGTGAGCAGTACCCAATAATAGGAAGCGCCGGGTGGCGCAATCCGCAAGCGGTGAATGAGCAGGCCATTTTCAGTAACCACTTCTTCATCGGCCTCACGCTCAAGCACATAATCGACTTCATCGCGGGTTAAATCATCATTGAGGCTGGCCCCCGCCACCCCGCCGATGCTCTCAATTTCATCTTCAAAGCCAAAGACACGATTAGAGGACTTGGAGTTATAGAGATAATAGCCTTCATTGTCAACCAGATAGACCTCGGCATCGTCAGCACTTGGATGGAGAAGGGATAGCAGGTCATTGGCAAGGGCATTTATGACGACCACCCCCGCAAGAACCGATTGCCCCGTCGAGGCATCAGAGACATAAACAGGTGTGCCATAGCGCAATACAGGGACGATAGAGGCATTGGTTATGGTACCTTCAATGGTGGGCGGCGTACCTTCGCGGTTAAGGTCAAGACGAGATACGTAGAGTTGATCGGGGCCTAGGGCAATGGTCTGCTTAAAGTAATCTCTATCAACTTTGTTTTGGAGGTTGGCTTGATTGATAACCGTTGCGCTCTGTCCATCAAAATCAACACGCACCACTTCGTTGCCTGATAAGTCAATAAACCGAATTTGGTCGTAAATGCGACGTGAGTCAGACAGGATTGAGAAATCATGCTCAACTGTTTGGCGGGCTGCTTGAATCTCCGACTCATCACCGCTAATAAGGGCCAAGGCCAAGCGGTCAACACTATTCACATCTTTTAGCAGGACAATATCTTGTTGAACACCTTGCAAAAAGGCATTTAGATTCGCCGCTTCGACAGCGATATTTTGCTCTTCTTGTGCGCCCACACTATCGGTGATTTCACTCCGCCAACCGGGGAGGATAAGCAGGGTAGTTACTGTCACCGCCGCCACAATCAAGAGCGTCAAATAAAGGGTGAGACGCCATTGCAGCTTGGTTTGAAACAAATGACGAATATTGGTCATGATTCACTCCGTAGTTGAAGCTCAATGGCGGTGTGGGGAACACGCAACGCCTTACCCAATTCCCGCACGGCGGCTTGCAACACATCATCAACACTATTGGCACCTTGGATAGCTTGGGTGAGTTGACCCAAAGCCTGTTCATGACGGCTAATGCGGGCCGCCTCCTCATAAAGTTGCACGTTTAATAGCGCATTGGCAATTTGGGTCGCCAACACCTCCATGATGCGGATAATCTGGTTATCAAAGAAGTTGACCGTCTCGCTTTGAATATCAATCACGCCGAGCAGCTGCCCACGGGAAATCAAGGGAACGGCTAACTCAGCACGGGTATCGGGCAATAAACGGTTGGGTAGGAAGGTCGGGGAAGCTGTGGTGTCATTGACTAGCACCGGATGACGTTCACGGGCAGCACGGGCCACAATACTTTGGGGGTGATCCATCATAATCGTTTGGCCTTGTTCAACCAGCAAGCGCCCGACAGCGCCCGCACCTGCGGTCAAGACCAAGTGCGCTTCATCAATGCTATAGACATGAGCATGGTACAGGTTAAAGCGGTCTTTGGTCAGGCTTACCACCGCTTGGAGCAAGCGTTGGGCGTCCAAGATGGTCACGATTTGGGTGTTAATGTCAATTACAGTTTGGAGGTCACGGGTACTGGCAGCAATCCGCTGTTCAAGACCCGCAACCAACCCCTCTACCCTATCCGCAACTTGATTGAGTGACTGAGAAAGAGTGCCGATTTCATCACGGCTGCTATCGGTGATGCGTTGGTCGAAGTGACCTTGTTGGAATAGATTGGCGGCTCGATTCAAGCGACGCAAGGGTACCACAATGCTGATAGAGAGCAAAGTCGCAAGGACAACACCCCCGATAAAAGCCACAGCTAACAAAATAAGGCCTAGCTGCTCAATTGTGCTATCGGAGTCTTGAAGGCGGTTGAGGTTACGGTCACGGGCTTGGTTGGCTTCAAGAATCAGACGGTCTAGTTCATCGAGGATATTGCGAGCCGCGATTTGATAGCCCGCGATGTCTGCGCCGTCAATCGTGGCCTCTTGCTGAATAGAGGATGAGACTGCGCCGAAGCTCTCTTGATAGTCAGCAAGATATTGGTTAAGGGCATTCAGGTTGACAGCATCAAGGGTGCTGAGGTCAGCACTTAGCGCGGATGCAGTGGCAAGATGGGTTGCGTGGGGGACTAGATAACTACGGCTGGCGATTTCAAAGCCAACCGCCCGCCATTGACTGGTAAAGATGGTGGCCTGCAAACGGGCTTGGAGAAACTCGGCTCTTAAATCTTCTAGGGTGTTGAGATCATGGTTTTGGTCGTTGAGTGATTCGAGAATATCACGCTCACGGTTGGATTGTAGAATCGAAAAACCACCGACCAGCACCAAAGCTATAAACAGGGTAGCAAAGGTAATCGCCAAGCGCTGGTAAATCTGAAATGGGCGAATCATTGCGCCTTATCCTTTAGCTGCAATTCAATCGCGGTATAGGGTACGCGTAGGGCTTTGCCGAGTTCACGGACGGTTACTTGCAGGATGTCGTCCATGGTGGTGGCGCTTTCAATACGACGGCTGATGGTACCCAAAGCTTGCTCATGCCGCCCAATGCGCTCAACGGTTTCAAAGAGGCGAGCATTGCTGATGGCGGTTGAGATTTGGACAGAAGCCACCTCAAGAATACCTGCCAGTTCCTCATCAAAGAAGTCAGCGTGGTCGCTTTGTACATCCAGCACACCGAGGAGTTGTCCGCGGGCCACCAACACAAAGGCAGCCTCGGCTTGGGTATCAGGAAGCAAGGGGTGGGGTAAGAAGTCATGGGATTTGTTGACATCGTTGGCGACAATCGCACGGCGGGAACGTGCCACACCCGCTACGATACTCTGCTCGTTATCCATGCGAATTTGGCGACTTTCGGCCACCATCAATTCACCGATATAGCCTGCACCAGAAGTGAGGACAAGGGTGTCATGGGTGTCATTAAGCAAATAAATATGGGCATGATACAGACCAAAGCGTTCTTTCACCAAGTCCACAACATCTTGCAGCAGACGGTCAAGGTTTAGGATGGTGGCAATACGGGTGTTGAGTTCAACCACCGTTTGGAGTGAGCCTAACCGCTCTTGGATTTCGGCATCAATATGACGGCGGGTGTCTTCGAGTTGCTGAACAACATTATTAAAGGCCTGCGATAGCTCACCTAGCTCATCGTTGCTCTGTATGGGGAGACGACGGGAAAAGTCACCTGCCTGCACCGCATGGGCCGCTTGGGTTATCTGGTGTATGTGACCAAACCAACGCCGTAGTAAGAGCAGGGCGGCCCCAACAGTTGTGCCTAAAATTACCAAAACGAAGACGAACACAAAAATGACATTGACCACAAAGCCTTGGAACACATCAAGGACAGGTTTCTCCGCGACAAGCACAAATTGGCGATTGCCGAACCAGATGGTCTGGAAAGCCACCACCGCCCAATCACTTTCTAGGCCACGCCCGATGCTGGCTTGTTCGGGCACAGTGTAGGTGGTGTTGCGACGTACTATAGCAGTATCGTGATGGGCGACGACTTGACCTTGAGCATTCAGCAGATAGGTGCCGATTGGTAGAGACGCCCGCATGGCCTCAAGATTGACATCTGCCGCCAAAACCCAGCGCACCTGATTGGCGTTCTCTGAGGTAATCGGTACAGCAATGGTCATTTCAAGTGCATCCGTTGAGGGATTCAGCCGCAACGGGCTATAATAGTAATGGCCCGTTTGTGTTGGGAGTAAATATTCGTCGGGATTGATGAGGTCAGGGTTGGATACCATACCGGGACGTGTTACCTGCTGAAGCAAGGCACCAGAAGAATCCCACAGTCGCAAATCTGACCATGCAGATTGTTGGGTCATCCAACGCTGCAAGAAAGTGTGTTGTTGGATGCTATCTAGACCATCAAGACTTAGAGCCTGTGACATCACGGCCAAGTCATTGGCACGGTTGGTAACAGCATTTGAGACATCGGTGGCGGTGGTTTGGGCAATGAGCGCTTGTTTATCGAGCGCATGGTCTGTTTGGAGGGAATAGTTACGCCAGATGATGAAGCCAATCTGTACAATGACGGCAGATGTCCCAATTAGGACTAGAAATACGATTAAACGCCGTTGAAGATTCATCGTCTTGCATTACTCATTTCTTGAGCAAGGTAGATTGTTTTTAGTATAACCATGCTGGGTAGTTTATATCAAACGACCCAAACATTAAGATAATGCAGCATTCATGGTTGAATTCAATTATATATCAATTTATATTTTATATAGAAGTCGGTTCACAAGTCAAGTTAAGAGAGCGTTGGCATTCGGTTCGGAGGGAAGCATGAACGCCGCAACAGAACGGGGCAAAGCCTTTATCCGTGAAACACGTAACAAGATGGAACAACTCGTTTTGGATTTTGCCGATGGCAAGCTCAACCGTGAGCAATTCCATGTTTTATATGATCGGTACCAAACGCAAATTAATGGCGTGCAAGCGCTTCTGGCAGAGGAAGATGCTTCGCATTGGTCAGATATATTGGATGGGGAGCATACTATCGATATCCGCAGCCGATTAATGGCGAAGGCGGTAGGGATGTTGATTTATGTTAATGAAACGAATATTTTGCTCGACCAACTGGGGCAGGTGACAATTGACCCAATGGTTGTGAGCGATTTATTTGAGCGCCTTGCTAAAAATGCAAGCACGAGTACCGATGAGTACCCGCATATTGTCATCGAAGTTGGGAGCATGGGTTGGGCGTTGGCGATGCAAGGTGATTTAACCACCATCATCGTTGTTTTCTCGAAGGAGCCAACGGCGCAACAGAAGTCTGCTATTGTGCGGCTGTTGCACGACTTTGAACGCGCCAACGCTCTGATACTACAACGCCCAAATATCACCCCCGACCAGTTAGCGATGCCTTTTCAAGTTATTATTCGGCGGGCCGGACGCTTCTAAAAAAAAGCAGGGAGAGACCACCCTGCCCTTTAGCGTCCGCTCCCTAAAAGACCTTTAAACCCACTGCGTCGGCTTGTATCTTGTTCGGCAGTTTCAATTTCTTCTTCACCCACCAATTGCTTCTTGATGAGTTCAACCATTTGGTTAATCTCACGCCCCGGTGATTGGCGTGTGTTGACAATGGCTGGTACACCACGCACTAACGAATCCAACATTTGTTTTTCGCTGGATGGAATGGTGCATTGGATGGGTACCTTCAAGGTCTTGGCAATTGCTTCAGGGTCAAGGGCACCAGACTTGCGGTCAGTTGGGACACGGTTCATGACAAAGAAAATTTTGTCTTGATCGAACTCTTCAAACTGTGCCAAGTAATCCAGCACGACTTTTGTATTGCGGACACAGGGCAAGGTGGGTATACCAACAAAAACCAACATATCGGCAATATCAAAAAGATTCAGCGAGATATCATCAAGATGCAGGGAGGTATCGACCACAACATAACCAAAACGTTGGCTTAAGGCATCCAGAATCTTGATGAGGCTATTTGGTGTGACCAACTCAGCCTCTTGAGGTTTTTGGGGAGCAGCCAGTAAGCGCAAGCCTGTGCCATGTGTGCCAAGAACATTCTCAATAACCTCTAGGTCAAGGTCATCTGCGGCTTTGGCAAGGTCGAGGATGTTGCGCTCATTCCGCATTGCAAGATGGACAGCAACATCACCAAATTGCATATTGGCATCAATCAAGACGGTGCGGTGTTGCTCATCCATAATCCCGCTGGCGATATTGACCGCAAGGGTTGTGGCACCAGCCCCACCTTGAGGGCTATAGACGACGATAATCTTGCCAGCGTCTTTGGGGCCTTCATCAGTCCCGCCTGTTTTACCAGCCACCATTGTCGGCTTGGGTTTGCGAATATAGGCATTGCGGACAGTTGCATAGAGTTCGTCGGCTGAGGGGGGTTTGGGCAAGAAGTCCATCGCACCAACTTGCATAGCCCGCCGCATATAGTCGCGGTCACTCTGTACAGAAATCATAATCACTGAGGTTGGCACCAACTTGGTGATTTTCTCGGTAGCGGTGATGCCGTCCATATCCGGCATGTTGATGTCCATGAGGATGACGTCGGGTTTAAGGGTCTGTGCTTGCTCAAGGGCTTCGGCTCCAGTAGAAGCAAAGCCAATCACGTCCATGTCTGGCTCAAAAGACAAGAGACGGGCTAACCCTTCGCGGCCTTCTGGGACATCATCCACAATCAAAATACGGATTTTGCCTTGAATTGGCTCCATAGTGAACTCCGTTCAATAGGTTTGATGTTTTGATTATAGACAATTTAGCGACAAAATAGGGTATGACTGTTGTCTCATTTTTGGGTTTATGTCTAGTATAAGCAATTTATGGGTGGTTATGAAACTTGATCGTTTGACGTTGGTAATATTTACCTATCTTGGGGTGGCCTTTACGCTGATTTTTATAGGGGAGGCGGTGGCCCTTAGTTTGCTAATAGGCCATTTCAAGCTTGAAACTCTTTTATGGGTTTTGCTATTGGATGCTGTGGTACGGGGAGTCACAGGCTATTTACAGGGGCGTTTTAGGAGACAGTCTCGTCATGACCGCCTGCTGTTATGGACACCGTTACTGGGAATCGGCATTGTTGGGTTGGCGTGGCTTACCAAAGACCTTCAACTGATAGCGGTGCTGCTCTTTGGTGTTCATCGGGTTTTGACGGACACGCTGCACTACTATCTTTTTCCGTATATTGCACCCATCTTTACCGCTGAACACCGACGCGATTTTTTCACCCATTTGGTGGTGGGGAGCCGATTAGGGGCAGCGACACTGGTTTTAGGTATGGTGCCGCTGATGAGGGCTGCTTATGCGTTGGAACTGGTACGGGCGTGGTTGGTGGTAGCGATTGGCTTGGTATTACTACAAAATTTGATACCCAAAGCGCCTCCAACCACCGCGGAGGCACAACAGATTGCCCCGCCTATCCCACATGTCGAAGTACGGCGCTTATTCCAAAGTGGACTCGCACGCTGGTTGACCCTTAGCACGATAGGGGTCACACTCCTGACCACAATTCTGCTCTATACCAGTTTAGGTATTCTCCAGCGCTATGAGGTTGAGAGTGTATCCACCTTGTTCGCCTTTTTTGCGCTGAGTAGTGCGGGGGCGGTCTGGGTAAGCTTTCCGATTGAATATTGGATTTTTGAGCGCTTGTTACGGCGCTTTGATGCAGGAAGGCTGGCGTGGATTTACCCCAGCACGCTGAATCTGGCGGTCATTGGGGTGCTGGCGGTGCCTGTAATTCCGATGGCGGTGGTGGGGCATGCTACGCGCTCAACACTACAACAGAGCCTACGCTTGCCACTGGAACGCTTGCTGTATCATACACTGCCCGTAGGGGAGCAACAGTGGCTCCGCTATACGCTCCAGAGTGTGGTGGAACCACTAGCCCGCATGATGGGGGTTGGGATATTGATGCTGGCGTTGGGACGGCCACTGTGGATTCTTGGCTTGAGCATCCCAATTGGGGTAGGGTTACTGCTGGTGGCGCGTCAAACAGGGTATTTATATGGGCAAGCGTTAGCAAATTCATTAAGCGCGGGACAGTATCGAGTCTTACGGCAGACGGCGGGTGAATGGGAGATTAACGAGCATAGTATGATTCCCACACTTCTGAGCCAATTGCAAGAACGCCAAGTTGAGGCCAGTGAGCTATTGTTGATTGCAGAGGTGGTAGCGCGTAGTGAAGATGAGACAGCCTATCAAACCCTGCATGAGATTTGGCATGAAAGCAGCGCCAGCCTCCAAGCCGAGCTATTGCCGATAATTGTAGATGGGTGGCCGGATAAGTGCCGAGACGCTAGTCATCAAGAGTTGATTTTCGCTGCCCTACAGAGCAGCTATGGAGAATTGCGAGCGCGTGCGCTTGAACTCATTGCGGTGTATCCATCGCTTGACCCCGAATATCAGTCGGCGCGTTTTTTGATTGACCCTAATTCCAAGGTGAATGTGGTGGCAGCAACCATTTTGCAGCGTCACCCGATTCCTGATATTCAAAAGGCGGCGCGTGCCCAGTTGCGATGGTTAGCAATGGATACGCGGGTATCCATACGAGTGGCGGCGGTTAAAGCCCTTGTGCAAGGAAGCCTCAATCGCTTTGGGGAAGTAATGGGGTCGATTGACGTGGAGCAGTATCTGCGAGACCCTGCGACGCGTGTGCGTGAAGCCACCTTGCCCGCTGCAAGTATCTCTGAATTGATTGAAGCAGCCTGCGACCCCGCTGAGATGGTGCGGATGAGTGCAGCACACTACTTGGCTCAACGGCGCTGGCAGGGGTCAATGCGTCAGCTTGTCCAAGCGCTGGATGAAACCCAGCCAACGCCTGACATTCAGATTGAGGGAATGATGCGGTATTGGCGCTTGGTGATGGCCCTTAGCACCGCTAATAAACGGATGGGATGGCAACGGCTGATGCCTGCCTTACATAAGGGCTTTGAGCGCCTCTTGGTACTGCGAACCATGCGCTTTAGTTTGAGCCAGTTGAAACAGCCCGCGCTGGAGCCGCTGATTCACCAACTGGATTATGACCATATTGCCCTGTTTGACATAATGCGAGATACGCTCGGTGTATTGGTGGGCAGAACGCGCATCCAAGCTATCTTCCAGACCCTCCAATCTCGTGCAGCGTCTGCCGATGAGCAACACCAAGCGCTGCATGCCCTACAGAACTTGACCACCCCATCCTTGGCCGAGCATTTTCGCCAGTTGATACAAGGGGACACGGCTCCCCACCAACAAAGCACCCTGCCCCATGTGGTCTTGAGTATTTTGCTGCATCAGCACAATGAGTGGCACCCCATTTTGACGCTCTATTGTGTGAGCAGATTACCGAATATCCAGCGCACTTTGTGGCTATCAGAGCCTGATGCGGCGGCAATTTTGGAGCGGTGTGCCAAGAGCCACCTTGATGTTATCCGTGAGGCAGTACGGCTTATCAAACGCTTGATTGCACAAGAAGAACCAGCAGAGGGAACCCCGATGTTATCGACTTTAGAACGAATGCTATTTTTGCGGAATGTATCGTTTTTTCAATACCTACGGTTGGACCAGTTGCGGGCTTTGGCGCGGGGCTGTACTGAGGTTTCAGCCCAGCCGGGTGAGGCCATCATTGAGCAAGGGGCGGTTGGGGATGGCCTGTATATTGTGGTAGAGGGCTATGTACAGATTCAGCGACGGGTTGAGGTTGGGGGCAAGGTGGTGGATTTAGGGATGATGGGGCCATCGGAGGTCTTTGGCGAGGTCAGCCTATTGGATGGCGAACCTCGCACCGCTGATGTGATTGCGGAGACCGCTGTGTTTTTGTTGAGTATTCACCGCGACGCACTGCAACTTGCGCTTGAAGATGACCCCAACATTGCCATGTCGATGTTACGCATCATGGCCCAGCGGCTCCGCAGAACAACCGAACAGTTCGATCAGCACACTATTGCGTAGCCAATTCTGATTCGGCAGCGACGGCTTCGGGTGTAGGCGGTTCATACATACGGTCACCGATGCGATAGGGGACGCTGATGACGGGACGCCCACGCCCACCGTCAAGCTGGTCTTGATAGAGCGCCTGACGGATGCTCTTGCTGGTTTGATTATGGAGATAGGTCGCCCACCACTCCGAGACCACAAATTCAGGCAAAATCACGGCGGTAGGGACACGCTCAGGTGTTTGGTCGTCTAGGTTGTGCAGGTAGTCAATCAAAGGATTGCCGATGGTGCGGAAAGGTGATTGGACAACATCCAACGGCACATCAATTTCAAGCGATTCGAGCTTGGTGCGGAGGGTATCAATGGCCCCCGGAAAGGTATCAATCGCGCAAATTCGCACATTGTCCGAATAGCGCTGGGCATATTCGAGGGCCTGCAATGAGCAGCGGTTGAGGCTGTTCATTAAGACGACCATCGGCACATGGGATTTGGAGCCGGGGAATTCATGGGCAAGGCGCTTGGGGGTGATGCCGTCCAAAGTCAGGCAACTGGCGACTTTGTTATAATGGCGATGGATGACCCAAAACATACCCATTACAAGGGGGATGGCGAGGGTCACAATCCACGCGCCCTCCACGAATTTGGTCACGACCAAGATAATCAAGACGACAAAGGTACAGCATGCCCCAAAACCATTGAGGATAATGCGTGCCCGCCAGCCATTGTCAATCTGGAAGCCCTCTTTGTGGCGTTCCTTAAGCCAGTGAATGACCATGCCCGATTGAGACAGGGTGAAGCTCAGGAAAACGCCGACGGCATAGAGGGGCAGCAGATTATGTTCACGGGCGTTGAAAAGAATAATCAAGCCAATGGCAAGACCCGACAAGGCAAAAATACCGTTGCTATAGACCAAGCGGTCACCAAGATTGGTGAATTGGCGCGGTAGGAAACGGTCTTGGGAGATAAGGGATGCCAAGCGCGGGAAGTCGGCAAAGGCGGTATTGGCAGCCAAGGACAAGATAAACAGGGTAGCGAATTGGAGATAGTAATACAGCACACCCTCACCGAACACCGCTTTGCCGACTTGGGAGAGGACAGTGGTCTCAGCATGTTCAACGGCTATTACGTCAAATTGATGCGCGAGGAAGGTGATGCCGATAAACATGGTACACAACAGCGCGACCATGATAATCAGGGTTTGTCCGGCGTTGACGCTTTCAGGCTTCTTAAAAGCGGGGATACCATTCGAGATAGCCTCAACGCCAGTCAAGGCCGTACAGCCCGCAGCATAGGCCCGTAGCAATAAGAACAGCGTCAAAGTACCAGCACCACGTTGGGCCTCCTCAATAGCTTCAGGCGAAGGATGCGGAACAGGGCTGACATCGCCCATGAGTACACGCAGCACCCCAATGCTAATCATGAGCAAAACGGCGGTAATGAAGGCATACGTGGGTATAGCGAAGAAGGTGCCACTTTCTTTGACCCCGCGCAGGTTCATAAACATGATGAAAAAGACAATGACAATTGCCATGGCAATACGCCCACTGCCCAATTCAGGGAAGGCTGAAGTCAACGCGGCCACACCTGCCGAAACGCTTACTGCAACAGTTAAAACGTAATCAATGAGCAGAGAGGCGGCAGCGGTTAAGCCGGGAAAAATACCCAGATTATCCTTAGCGACAATATAGGCCCCCCCGCCATTGGGATAGGCGTGGATGGTCTGAAAATAGGAAAATGCGACGATTAGCAGCAGTGCCGAGATGCCAAGGGCAATCCACATTGAAACACCCAAAGAGGCTGTTCCTGCGGCCAACAACACGAGCAAAATAGCCTCGGTCGCATAGGCGGTCGAAGATAAGGCGTCTGATGAAAATACAGCAAGCGCTTTGGCTTTGCTCAAACGTTGATGGATGGCTTCGTCGGTAGCCAATGGCTTACCGAAAACCAATTGACGAACAGTCACTCCCATGATGTCTCCTAGAATTTAGATGATATGATTCAATTGTTCAATGCAACTTAAGTGAAAATAATCCCACAATGCGAGGCTGCATAGATGGTGTTAAGGAGGGGAATGATTATGTTGGCTACTGATAACCACCCGTAGATGGTTAATTCTATTGACCACAATGATTCTCGGTAGGTTTGGGTTTTGAAGCGCCCTCATTCTGCACTGATTGAGGGGGGGCTGTCAATACCCCTTGTTGGTGGTTTGGCATAAACACTATACTACATACACCATGAAAGCACACACCGTCGCCCCGTTTTTGGGGATTCTAATCTTAGCACTTGGTCTGCGTTGGCATTTGGCCCAATCAACCGCCTTTGATGGGTTGTATGGGCAAGATGCCTTCGCCTATTGGAACTACGCCCAAAACCTGCGCCACCTTCAGCTTCCCAATCCCGCTTATTGGCCGTTGGGGTTCTCCCTGTTGATTGCCATGACCAGCCGCTCCCCCAGTGATAGCCAGCGATTGGTGCTGGTGATGGGTGCCAGCCTTGCCCCCCTTACCTATCTCTTGACCATGGAAAGCCTACGCTTGGAGGGATGGACATTGGCCTCAGCACGGCGGGCGGGTATCGTGGCGGGGCTTATCATGGCTTTTTGCGGACAACTCATCCAGAGTAGTTTGGTGATTATGGCGGATGTGCCGTCGTTGTGGTGGGCGGTGGTGAGCGCGGTGGGGTTGCTCTACTATCGACAGACAGAGGGGCGCGGACGCTGGGCATGGTTAGCAATGGTAGCTTGGGCGCTGGCATGGGCCACCATTTCGCGTTGGCTATATGGGGTGCTGATTCCGGTGTGGGCGCTCTACTTTTGGCGCTACAAACACACATGGCGCGATGGACTATGGGCGCTGGTGCCTGCTAGTGTGGTGCTACTCCCCCAATTGCTGGTTAGCCAACATAGTTTGATTCACCATGCGTGGCTGGAGGGGTGGCAAGCGGGCAATGCCCTGCGGCGTGATTTCGTCAATGTCGATGGCACCTTTCACTACCCGCACCTAAACGCGGTCTACTACAGCCAATCGCTTTATGATGGGTGGTATCTGCACCGGATATGGGTCGGCTTCACGCTGATTGGATTGGGGCGGATGGTGTGGGAGCGGCGCGGCTGGTTGTGGCTGGGGTGGTTGGGGTGTGTCTGGGGCTTTCTGGCGGGCATCCCTTATCAAAATATCCGCTTCCTGTTGCCGTTGATGATTCCGGTGGCGGTGTGGTGCGGAGTGGGGGGTGCCAGCCTATGGGACTGGATCGGTATAGCCCTTCGCCAGCGGTATGGCTTGTCTGTAGTGGATATGGTCATGCGGGGGTGGTTGATGTTGGCGATAGGGGTGGCGCTGTGGTCACCTTACCCGCTGGGCAAAGCGGGGTATCAGTATATTGTCGAGACCAAGAACACGGACTTAACGGTGATACGGCGCACCGAGGCAGCCATTGAGCCTGATGCGATGGTGTATTGCATGAGCCTGTGGACGATGATGGGGCATTATACGGATATTGAAATGCGCCAATTGTTTTATGAAGACCCCGCGACTATTGTGCAGAATCTACCCCAAGACCGCCCCGTCTATCTATTGATTAACGGCTGGATGATTGAGCATCGGTGGCAAGGTCAAGGCCCTTGGCTGAGTGTCCATGCCCTACTGGATAACCCCGGCATGATACGCCTTGCGTTATGGGGTAGCTACCATCTGTATCTGGTCAAAAATCAATGGTGGGGCCATCAATAAGGTCGGCGGGGTCGGGTTCGTCATCATCGAGGAGGGCAAAGGCGTCGTCGGCAAACTGGCTTGGCACGAGGACTTTGATAAAGCCCATTGGGCCAGCCGATACCCCAAAAGCAGCCCCAATACCCTCTTGATGTAAATGGCAGGGAATCTCAGCAGTACGCAGCAGACCCGCGATAATCTCGGCTTCCATCATGCCCATGACCTCCGCGACGACTACCCAATCGCCCTCATCTTTGCGGCGGAGCATGACTAGTTACCCTTGAGGCTGGCGACGAATTGCTGCATTTGCAGGGACTGGCGGCTCATCTGTTGAAGCTGCTGCTTGATGCTATCGTTCATCTTGGGTTGCTTGGCGATGGCGTCCAGTTGTTGACTGAATTGACCCAAAGGTGGCGCTAAGGATTCCGATACTTTCTGCAATTGGGATTGGACATCGGCGGCACGGCGCTCTAGCCATGCAAAGAGGCGAGCGTTGACAATGCCAATGGCGGCATAATCGCCCAAGGCATTCACGACATTGGCAAGGCTATCATCAAAAACGGCACGTTTACGATGGTTGCCAACCGTCAAGACACCTATCGATTTGCCATTGACGACCATTGGGGCATAGATAGTAGCGATAATATCACGGGAGATTTTGAAGCGCTGAAGGCCATCCCCATTCACGTTAAGGGGTTCTTGGCTGGTCATCACCAAGCGGGCTAATTCATCGCGGATGGGTTCGCCGAGTTTCTCTTGCATAACGAGCGTCATGTTGCGCCCCGCCCGCAAAATCAATTGGTCGGAGGCTTCATCAAGCAAGATGAGGGTGGCGTGGTCAGCCTTGGTCACATCAATGGCCCCACTTAGGACGGCATCAACCATCGTATCTAGACTTTGAATGGAGGTCAGGGTCTGGCCTAGAGTCTGGAGGATGGTGAGTTGCCGGATGCGGTTCTCAAGTTGTTGGTTGCTGGCTTGAAGCTGTCCGAGGAGCTTGTCGCGCTCTTTACGAAGTTGAATATCACCCAAGGCGCGTTGCACGACCGACATCATTTCGGCCTCGCGGATGGGCTTGGTAATGTAGTCGGTAGCCCCAAAGCGAAAAGCTTCAATCGCGCTTTGCTCGTTGCCGCGTTTGACCCCGACAATCACGGGGCCTTGGTAACCCTTGGATTTGAGGCCAATCAGTAAGTCCTTACCTGTAAGGCCGGGCATGACCAAATCGGCATAGACCAGATCAGGCTTGAACTTGGCGGCAGCTTCAATGCCCTGTGCGCCATCGGCGGCTTCATGGACATCAAAGCGCCGAGGATTGAAAATTTGATCCATCAATAAATCACGGACTTCGGAGTCATCATCGACGAGTAAAACGCGGACTTTGCTCATAGAGGGTTCTAGAATTTACCAGCAGCAGCGACTAAACGACGGTCAGCAGGGGTGCCTTCAAAGCAGACTGCGCCGCCTAAGCCAACGGTGATGCTGTGGCGTACACCATTAGCAATATCCAGCCGATCACCGACGCGCAAGGTAAAGCGTTCACGGGTATCAGGGATAAAGACTTCAAGGCTGCCTTCAACACAATAGAGGGATTTACTATAGCCATGACTACGGGTGCCAAAACGATAGTTCGCTTGTTGCTGCCATTTAAAAACGTGGAGGCCGAATTTTTCGAGGTTCTGCTTCATCAATGTGGGGGTTGGGTGTTGCCCACCCTGCCAGCGCACAAAACGGACTGATTGTTGGTTAGCTTTCGCCATAGACGCATATCTCCTAAAAATTGCTGGTGGCTCATTGTAGATGCTTTTCTAAAATCCAGCAAGGCTCATGCACTTCGACGGTTTGCCCAAGGTGGTTGGTATACTGCCAGCGGCCCTCATCTTCACGCATAATATGATAGCCAAGACGCTCATAGAGTTCGCGGGCGCGGCGGTTGGTCTTGACGGCTGAGATAATTACCCCGCGAATGCCCTCAGCCCAGAGCAAGGATTCAGCATAGTTCAGCAAGCGGGTACCAATGCCGAGACCTTGCAGATGATCCATGATGCGGAAGGAATAGAAATAGCCAGTATCGGGATAGTAGCTTAGTTCAGGGACAACAAAAAGCTGGCCCACTGGAAAGCCGTTCAGGTCAGCGACCAGCATCCACCGCCCGCCTAGGGATTGCTCTTGAAAGGTACGTTGATAGACGTTGCGAAAATGGGTGTATTGCCCATACCACTCTAGCAGGGGCAAGTCGGCTCTGGTCGCAAAGCGAAATTGAATGCGAAGGGGAACCTCATAAGTTGGGGAAATCTCGGATACCATCGTGCAATAATCGATTCAAATAAACGTCTTCTTGTTCGGGGGTGGTAATCTCACCATCGAGCCATGCCCGCCGCAACTCACGCAAGATTTTGCCAATCACGGGGCCAATCTCAACACCAAGGCTCTGGAGTTGCTTGCCGTCATGGAGGGGCTTGATATGCCGCCACGCTTGCACAAACTGTACCACAAGTTGGCGTGTGTGGGCAGTCGGGGCCGCGGCCCAAATCGCTAACCAGCAGACTTCGGGCATGGGTTCCAAGAGATTAACCACTGCACTCGGTGGGGTGGTGTAGGGCCATGTATAGAGGGGGATGGCTTTCTGGAAGGCCAGCAAAACATGGACTTGGGCGCGAGAAAGCAGCAAGCGTGATGCAAGCGCCTCAATCTGCTCTGGGGTATGGCGGCGAGTCAACAGGGCAAGGGTGCCGATCTGCCAACTATCAAAATTTTCGGATAAGGGCCAAGGGGGTTGCTGTTTGGCGCTGATAAAGGCACGGTAGGCCCCCACAAACCAGTCATCAATCTGCACATCTGGCACAATCTCAGCAAGGATGCCCAAATTCTCTAGGCGGCGCAAGGCACGCAAGGGGTCACGCTCATACAATATCAGACGCAACTCGTGGCGGATGCGGTCACCAGTCACACGGTTGAGCAAAGGCAAAGCCTCACGCATGAGGTTCTCAGTGCGGGGGTCAATGGTGAAGTCAAGGCGCTGCTCAAAGCGGACGGCTCGCACCATGCGGGTGGGGTCATCGACAAAGCTGAGGCTATGCAAAACGCGGATGGTTTTTTGATTGAGATCGCGCTCCCCGTTGTAATAATCAATCAGGGTACCCATCGGCTCCGGTGCCAAGCGAATCGCCATGCTATTGATGGTGAAGTCGCGGCGGTGCAGGTCTTGCTTGATGGAGCTTTGGCGGACAGTGGGTAGCACAGTTGGCTCTTTGTAAAATTCGGCGCGGGCGGTGGCGAAGTCGATAAACTCCGGCCATGACGGGCTATAGGCTACCCCAAGGCGCTCGGCTACTTCAGGAGCGAGCATCCACTTAGCGGTGCCGAATTGCTGGTGAAAGCGCATATCCCCACCCCATGTGGCGTGCAAATAGCGCACGAGGCCGATAGCATCTCCCTCAACCACTAAATCAAGGTCAAGGTTGGGCACGCCTAATAGCAAGTCACGGACGATGCCGCCCACGAGATAGAGGTCGATGCCGTTGGTTTGGGCATGGTGAGCGATGGTTTTGAGCAGTGTCCAGAGGCCTTCGGGTAGGGTCTGCTGGAGTTGCTGGACGATGAGGTGTTGCTGATGGATGTTAACAACAGTGCTGGAACCCCAGCGGCGAATAAGGTCGGTGCGGGTCACAATGCCGATGAGTTGTTGACCGCCATTCAGCACAGGCATTTGGCCCCATCCGGTATCCATCATCTTCTGACGCAGGGTTTCAAGGGAATCGGTGGGGGTGACATGGATGTTACCGCCCGCTTCCATAATTTGGGATACGGGAGCATGGCGCAGTTGGTGGCTCATGGCGCGGTCAACGGCACGGCGGGTCAAGAGGCCAACTACCCGCCCTCCATGCAGCACCGGATAACCTTCATGGCCCGAAATGGTCATCAGACGGTGGGCTTCTTCAGCGGTGGCGGTATCGGCGATGGTTTCAATGGGGGCAGCCGACATCAAGTCGCGCACGGTGACATTGGGTTGAATGATAGTGGGCAGTAGGTCGCGTAGGCGTTGGCGCACCTCGGCGATAGGGGTTCGGCGAATGAGGGCAGCAGCGGCCCGTCCATGTCCCCCGCCCCCAAAATGACGAGCGATGGCCCCGACATCAATTTGGTCAACACCACTACGGGCCACCATCTGCACATTGTCAGCCATCTGCACCAGCACAAAGAGGGCATGGGGGTCATAGAGATTGGCAAGTTGGTGGGCAATGGTCGAGACATCGCTCACTTGGTCAGGCACAACGGCGCTGCTAATCACAATCGAGTGGCCTTCGATCTCTAGCACATCGGGCGACTCACGGAGTTGGTCATAAACGCCCCACTGGTCATCTTCAAGAGGGTAGGTCAAGAAATCACGGAGCAGGTCCAGTTTGGCCCCTTGGGTTAGGAGCCATGCTGCTGCTTGTAGGTCACGGGGAGTGGTGCCGCCATAAGTCAGCGAACCAGTGTCCTCGTAAATGCCCATCAGTAGCAAGGTGGCTTCAAGCATGGAGAGGGCTATATCCTCCTGCTGGATGCGCTCGACCAAGAGGGTGGTGGTAGAGCCGACGGTATCGCCCCAGAAGGTAAAATGCTTGGGCAGTTTATGCTTAAGGGGGTGGTGGTCGATAATGTGGACAGGGGTATCAGCCCCCAGCCCCGGAATGTTGTGGTATTTCTGGGTGTCCACCAGATACACATATTCCGGCACTGGGGTCAGATCGTCATGTTGTAAGGCAGGCAGAAGGCCCGCATAGAGAGTCAGGAATCGACGCACGTTCTGGTGCAAGCGGGGCGGCAAGACGGGAGTCGCCGTTGGGTCAAGCTTGACCAGCGCCAGTTGGGACGCAATCGCGTCAAAATCGGCGTTGTTGTGCGTATAGATGAGGCGCACCTACATCGTTTCCCAGATTTCAATCTTGGCAGCCGTGCGACGGATGACCTCATCGGTAAATTCAGAGGTCGAGGACGAGCCGCCAATATCTGCGGTGCGGATGTTGTCGTAGATGGCTTCCATGGTGGCCTCACGGATGGCACGGCTGGCACGCTTGGCTTCTTCACTGGGTAGATAGCTAAGGAGCGAGGCTGCCGCCAAAATCATAGCGGTCGGGTTTGCCACATTCTTGCCCTTGAGCGAGGGAGCAGTACCATGTGGGGCCTCAGCCATTGCAACGCGGGTATTGAAGTTCTCATCAAAGCTCAAGACCAAGGACTCGGCTCCGGCAATGGTACCAAACATCTTCAACACCAAGTCAGACATCACATCGCCGTCGCGGTTGAGGGTGGGGATGACCAGCGGCTCACCTGTTGTTTCGAGTAGTAGAGCAAAGGTGGCATCAATGAGTTGGGGTTCATAGCGCACATCGGGGTGACGCTTGGCGGCGGCATCCATCTCTTCTTTGAACATGCCCTCATAAACAGAGCTAACCGTGTATTTGGGACCGCCAAAGACTTTGGAGCCTGTTTTGGAGGCATGGCGGAAGGCAAACTCAGCGACAATGCGGCTGGTGCGGCGGCTGATTTTCTGAGTGACCCATGCCACCTCGTCCAAGCCTTCGCCCTCGCGCCATTCCTTAGCCCCATAGCTGCCATCAACAGCCATCCGCACCACCGAGATAGGCGAGTGAACGCCAGCGGTGGGGCGTACCTTGGGAATACGACGGCCTGTCCGCAGAATAACTTGGGCGTCGAGCAATTCACGCAAGAGGGCGTTGGGGCTGCCCACGTCGTCAGGGTCACCGGGAGTGATGGTGGCGGCCTTCAAACCGAGACCAGCGTGCATCATGGCGGTAGCAGCATCATGCACTACTTGGTTCTTGGTCTCGCGGCGATTCTCTAGGGACAGGTCATAAGACTGAAAATTCAGCGGGGTGCGAATGACGTTAGGGTCAATGACCCGTAGGGACTCTTGGAGGAGTTCTTCGCCTGTTTCATCACCACGTAAAACAATAATAGTTGGGGTGTTCAATGGGTATCCTTTCCTTTGTCGGTTGGTTTATCTGTTTTTTCATCACGCGCTGCGTGACCGTTATCGGGTGTGATGGATATATCGAGTTCATCATCGATGGGTTGAGCAGACTTGGCGGCAGGTGGCGGCGATACCTTGGGTGCATCAGCGGCGGGCTTAGGTGTAAGCGGCTTTGCCTCTGTCGTCTGTGTAGAAAGGCTCGGCTTGGGGGTTGCTCCAGCATGGTTATTGTTGCGGATGTCATGAATCTTGGTGACTGCCTTGAGCAATTCGTCCATGTTGATAGGCTTGGGTAAAACAAAATCAGCCCCCGCCTCCAAGCGCCGTTCTTCCAAATCAAGGGCATTATAAGCGGTTACAAAAATAACGGGAAGGTGTTTGGTTTGGGGGTTATCCCGAATCATCTTGCAAAGCGCGAAGCCATCCAGCTTGGGCATCATAATATCAAGGAGCGCAATATCTGGCTTCTCGATTTCGGCCAAGGTCATCGCATCCAATGAGTTAAGGGTAGCGATGGGATGAAAGCCGCTGATTTCCAGCAGCAGTTTGAGCAAATTCAAGGTATCTTGTTCGTCATCTACAACCAAGACTCGTGTTGTCATCGGGTATCCCCTCTATCGATAAGGTTTAGTGCCAAGGTGTGACCAAAAAGGCCCCAGCGCGATAGGCAGCGCCTGCATTGAATAAGGTCCATGCCGCAAAGAGCAACGCCGCCCGCTGGTCATCTCGCCCCTGCACAATCGCATAGGTTCCGGGGAGGCTGATGACAAACCAGATGGCATAAAGATAATACACGCCACGTTTGGGATTAACCCCCCAGAAGGCTAGGGCAATCGTCACCAGCAGCACCAAGGCGGCTAGAACGGTACTCATCCACATGGCTCCCCAAAAGTTGCCGCTAATGGGTACATTCCGCGCCGCTAAGAATGCCGCATAAACTCCTAGTATAAAAGAAAACAAGACATAGGCATTATTTAACCCACTATGTAGGTCTTGGAGTGCTGTTTCCATCAATTCGCCTTCAATATTGACCAGTCGTATTCCATCTGAACGAGGAGGGTGTTCATGTCAAAGTACATGCGCTCCCCCCAGAATTTATCCCCCACCAAGGGGAACAGGATCATCAATGGGAAGGTAATATATTTACCCGATGGGGGCAAGTTAAAAAGGGGGCCGGTGTGGGTTCCGACAAAAACGGATTCCTCCACGACCATCTCCTCACCAATCGTCACGGATTTGAGTTCAAAGTTAGCATCGGGCATACCATCAAACAAGCCCTGATAAAAACCTGCCACCCCTGTCTTGCCGCGATATTCGAGACCCGTTGCCATGATGATATAGAGCGGGTCATCGACTAAGGTGGCGAGTAGACCGGGGATGTCGCGGCGGTTTTCCGCCAGAACATGCTTTTGCCATAGGCGTTTGTTGTAGTGCAATTGAGAAACCACGATGAACCTCCTCAGTGTTTGGCATTATAGCAAAAAGTTGAGTTGAATAATCTCAAAAAAAGAGCCGGATGTCCGGCTCTGGTCATGCACAGTGTCAAGGGTTCTCGGCAGTTAGCTGAGGTAATCCCGCAAGTTATGGGATAGACGCGGGTGCCGAAGGCGGCGCAGGGCCTCTTTTTCTAACTGGCGAATCCGTTCCCGACTGAGGCCAAATTTATTGGCAATCTCCTCTAGGGTATGCGGCTCTCCACCGCCAAGGCCAAAGCGCAGGCGCAGGATGTGGCTCTGGCGCGGGGTTAGCTCACTTAACACTTCTTCGATAGTCTCTTGAAGCAAGTGCTGGGTGGCGGACTCAACAGGGCTGGGCGTGTCTTGGTCTTCGATGAAATCGCCAAATTCACTATCCCCGTCATCCCCCACCGGACGCTCTAAGGCAATCGCGTGCTGGCTGGCGTCCATCATATTGCGGACATTTTCGGGTTGGATTTCCATTTCTTCGGCAATTTCTTCGGGGGTGGGACGGCGGCCTAGCTTCTGTTCGAGGTTTTGAGCGGTACGGTACATTTGGCGGATACGCTCAGTCATGTGCAGGGGGATGCGGATGGTGCGGGTTTTCTGCGCCAAGGCACGGGTAATGGCCTGCCGAATCCACCATGTGGCATAGGTGCTAAAGCGGTTACCACGTTTGTAGTCGTATTTATCAACCGCCCGCATGAGGCCGACGTTGCCCTCTTGGATGAGGTCAGGGAAGGGTAGACCCTGCCCCATGTAACGCTTGGCAATGCTCACAACCAAACGGGTATTGGCGCGTCCGAGGTGTTCACGGGCAGCTTGGCCGTTGTCAATGAAAAATTCCGCGAGGCCGTAGCTCTTTTCAACACCTGTGAACGCTCCCAACAATTCAACGGGATGGTGACCGTTATTGGAGTAGTTCTGGATGACAACAAAATCTTGTTGAACCAGTGGCAAGTTGACATCAAAGTCATAAACGAGAGCCATCAACGCTTCGTAGGTCTCCGCCCCCCAATTCACATCTTGGGCCTGTTTGAGTAGTTCGTGCATCTCATCGAAGGCTTTGCCCAAGCGCACCATGTCATAGCTTTTTTGCAGGACGCGCTCACGGTCTTGTTTTTGGCTGAGGGCGTGGAGTTCTTGAATGACAGTTTGGAGGCGTTTGAATTTCTTGAACAGTTCTTGGGATTCTTTACCAAGTTCAATACGCTTGGCAAGGCCGATTTCTTCATCGGCGGTGAGGAGTGGTTCTTGGGCCATCTGGCGAAAATACAGACCGACAGGGTCATCGGGAGAAACAGCTTCTATGTCACCAAGTTCAGGGTCACGGATTTCCTCTGGCTCATAACCATCATCATCATCAAGAGCAGGGTCAGGGTCGGAGTCGTCACGTCGGAATTCAATGCCCAGTTCATCGAGTTCTTCGAGCATAGCCTCAATCACCGCAGCATCTTCCCCATCGACATCCAGAACTTCCAGAACATCCTCAAACGTCAAAAAGCCGCGTTGATCTGCTCTGTTCATGAGTTCCTGAATCACGGGCGTCTCTCGCCTCCTCTTGGTTATTGGAACCTCATAAAGGGTACCCCACTAACGGTATAGATAAATGATTTTTAAGCGGGGTTAAATTGCTACCCAATCATTTTAGCATACATTTTTTTGGACTGGAACCCCACCCAAATGTAGATTCGATTAGTATTAGGGATGGGGACGGGCGTGTTATAATGCTAGGGAAACTTAGAAAGAGGCACCGCATGTCCGTTTTTTTGAGTAAACCTGTTCTGCTAGATATTGCCGCCTTACGCACGGGCCTCGGATGGGCACAAAGCTGGGCAAAATCCCCTATTCTCTGTAAAGTGGGTGACGGTTGGCTGCGCTTGTTTGTGGTGGAGCCAGAAGGTTTTCTCGCGTCGTGGTCATATCCGGCCCCGACCATCAAGACCCCGATGTTTTTTCTCTTACCACCTTTTGTGGCTCGCACGCTATCAGGGCCAGCGGCATGGGAAATCGATCAAGTGCAGGTCATGACTAACCGCAATATTGTGGGCATGATTGTCACGACTGGCAAAGACCAATTTCGTTTTCAGTGGCAATGGCTGGCGGATGATTTTCAAGCGCCGCGTGAGTTTACGCTCATGAGCCAATTGCCGGATATGATGGTTAGCACCCCTTATGTCAGCCTTGCCGACATGGTTCATTTGGCGATGGCGAACCTGATACAGAAAATTGATGAAGAAGGCGAACCTGTCCAACAAGATAACGCCATCATGATTGACTTCACTCCCGGTTATATCAATATTGATGGAGAAGCCATCACCCCCGGTACACAGGCACGTTATTTCTTTAAGCCGAAGATGCTGGTACGGGGCCTTGAAATTGTTCGGGAACAGCAAGTCGGGTTCATGATTCGACCGATTAATCATGGGCAGGATGCTGTGCTATATCTGACCTGTCAGCGCGAAGGCTGGCAAGTGCATGGGGCCGTGCTTTCAACGGGGGTTAGCAAAGAGGCTCCGCCGAAGCTGGTTATTCGCCAGACGCGCCAACCCCTGCAAGATGGGCCTTGGATTAAGCGAAAGCCTAGCTAGACAATGGCGAAACGTTGGCGGTCATGGCGCTATTGGTGGCGGTTAACGCGGCTATTTTTGATTCTGGGGGTACTGGCGGGAGTCTTGACGCCAGTAGTGGGTGGCTTTGTCTCCATGTGGATATTGCTGCACCCAGATTGCAGCACGCATGAAACCCTAACACCAACGCCACCGAACATTGAGAGTTTTGAGCTTACAGCGCGTGCTGGGGGCAGTTTCAAAGGCTATTATGTCCCCAGCACCAACGGCGCTACGATTATCTTCCCACCTGCCTATAGCAGCAGTTCCCGTGCCAGTCGTTGGAATGAGGCGAAGGTGCTATGGCGGCACGGCTATGGGATAGTGCTGTATGAAGCGCGGCGCTGTGCTGATATGGGGGCAGTCAGCTTAGGGTATCAAGAGGTGAGTGAGATAGAGGATGTGATTGTCTATCTGCGAGAACGGGGAGATGTGGATATGGCCCACCTTGGCATTCACGGTTTCTCGACGGGTGGCGCAGGGGCAATCATGGCAGCAGCCCGTTACCCCGAACTACGGTCAATTGTTGCTGAAGGCGGTTATGCCAATATGCAAACCATCATTGATAACAGTAGCGTGGATGCGCCTTTGCTTTTCACCCTATGGCGCTGGTCGATGCAAATCACCTATCAGCAGATAACAGGCAACAGCATTGATGACCTTGATACCTTGGAAGTGATTGCGGACATCGCCCCCCGCCCAATTCTGTTGATATACGGAAGCAAGGAGTCATCACTACCAGAGGGCTATCGCCAGCTAAAGGCAGCAGGTGATAATGCTGAGTTGTGGGTGGTGGAAGGGTCAGGGCATGGGGGCTATATTCGTGCTGCACCCGATGAGTATGAGCAGCGTGTGGTGGCCTTTTTTGACCATAGCCTATTGAACTGAGCATGTTTAGCGAACCCTTCTTTGATGAATTATCGGTACTGGTTGCCGAGCGGACGGGGCTTAACACCTTTGGGCATGCCCGTCAGCGCTTGGTCGAGTTGCTGTATCACCATGCTGAGGCGGTGCATAGCCCCACCGAGTACCTTGAACGGCTGCGACGGCTGCCCGAACAACACCCCATCTGGCAGGCGCTCCTTGCTGAGTTGACCGTCGGTGAAACCTATTTCATGCGCGACAGTGTGCAAATCAAGGCGCTGCGCGAGGTCATCTTGCCCGCCCTGTTCCAAGAGAAGCGGCGGCTACGGTTCTGGAGTGCGGGGTGTGCTACAGGTGAGGAAGCCTATACCTTGGCGATGCTAGTCGATGAGTTGATACCCGATAGCAGCCAGTGGGACATCCAGATTATGGGGACGGATATTAACGCGGCGGCGATTGAGATTGCACGGGCGGGGCGTTACCGTGAATGGTCATTTCGGGGGACACCCAAAGCCATTATTGAGCGCTACTTCACCCGGCATTCATCGCAGGTCTATGAGGTCGCGCCACGCCTGCGGGCTTTGGTGCGCTTTCATCACCGTAACCTGATTTATGATGCCCCTGAAGCCCAAGACCTGATTGTATGCCGCAATGTACTGTTGTATTTCACGCGCTCCCAAGCGGAATTGGTCGAACAACAGTTGCTGCATAGCTTGGCGGTCAAGGGATGGTTGGTACTCAGTCCGATAGAAGCCCTCCGCAGTACGCGCTCGGCCTATCAGGTGCAGCGCTATGAAGGGACACCCCTTTATCAAAAGCTACCCTATGCCCCTACCGCGCCTAGCATCGAAGCAGCACCGACACCGCCTGACCCAACGCCTACCGTTGTGGCAATTAACCCAACTTACCGCCAAGCGGTGCAAGCTTTGCAGCGTGGGCAATTGCATGAGGCACTCGCCCTGAGCCAAGCACAACTTGACCAACAGGCGACCCCCGCGCTCTATACTCTTGTAGCGGCGGTGTTGATGGGCATGGGGGACTGGCAAAACGCCTATGAGCATCTGCAACAGGCACTGACCCTTGACAGCCTGCATCCCGAAGGCCATTATTTGCTGGCCTTGGTGCATCTCGAAGAACGCGACTGGGCCAATGCGCGGATTGCGCTACGGGCGGCGATTTATTGTCGGCCCGATTTTGCCCTTGCCCATTTTGTGAGTGGGGATTTGTTTATGTTAGAACATGACTCGGAACGGGCCGCCCGTGCATGGGCCACCGCCCGTCGTTTTGCCAGTGAATTGAGCGCTGATACCCCCTTGAGTGATATTGCTGATGTGAGCGCCGGACAGTTGGTGATGCTGGTTGATGGTCGTCTAGCGAGGATGTCATTATGAAGTGGCAAGCATGGTATCAAGCCACCCGTCCGCGCAGCCTGACCGCCACTTATGTTCCGGTGGCGTTGGGGGCAGTGATGGCATGGGAGGCCGACCATTTTCGGGTGGTGCCGTTGGTGCTGGCGTTGTTGGGGGTGCTGTTTCTACAAATCAGCGCCAATATGCTCAACGAGTATTTTGATTATGCCAAGGGTTCCGATAGCCAGAAGACACACGGACTCGGCATGATTTTGGCGCGGGGGTTGCTGACACCGCGTCAAGTGCTGGCGGGGGGTATTGTCACGTTGCTGCTGGGGGTGGTGATTGGGTTGTATTTTGTGGCAACGGCGGGCTGGTTGGTGCTATGGCTGGGGGTGGGCGGCACCTTAGCGGTGGTTCTCTATACGGCTGGCCCCTACCCATTGGCCTATATCGGCATGGGCGAGTTGACGGTCTTCTTTGCGATGGGGCCGATGATTGTGCTGGGAACATATTATGTGATTGCCGAGGAAGCGACGTTAGCTGCGGTATGGGCCTCGTTGCCAATTGCGTTTTTGGTCGCCAATATCCTGCATGCCAATAATTTGCGGGATTTGGAGGCCGATGCCGCCGAGCAAAAATACACGCTGGCGACCATCTTTGGGCGGCGCTTTGCTCAAATGGAGTACACGGTGCTGACGGCGGGAGCGTTCCTCAGCGTAGGAGTGTTGATTGGGGCGGGCATTGCCCCATTCTTGACGGTAGCGGTGGTTTATTGGGGGCGCGAGGCGTGGCGGCTCATTCACACGGGCACACACACCACCGACGCGGCCCAACTCCATTTGGTGCTGGTTGGGACGGCCCGTCTGCATAAGCTATTTGGGATGGTCTATGTGGGGGCGTGGTTGGTGCAGGTGGCGGTGGAAAAGCTCACCTAAGCCACACCCCACACGCGGCTAGACTATATCTTCACCCTTGGGCATATCACTATCGTCAACATTGGTTTCTTCGGGGTTATCTGGACGAATCAGCAAGACGGGCACATCCAAGCGTTGCATAACCTTTTGGGCGACGCTGCCAAAGAGGAAACGTGCCAATCCTGTGCGCCCGTGAGTACACATTACCACCAAGTCAGCCCCCTCCGCCTGCACATAACGACAGATTTGGAAAGCGGGGTCGCGCCCATCAATCATGTGACCACGCACGGTGACGCCTTCATTGCGGAGGTCGGTGCGGATGCTGATGATATGTTGCTTGATTTGCTCGCGCTCTTGGTCAACCAAACCTTGCTGTTGGGCCAACGCAACACTATCCCGATATTGGGCCAAGGGCGAATGATAGATGTGCAGCAAAATCAATTCGGCATCGTTGTTTTTGGCAATGCGGGCCGCATGAGGGATGGCGCGATCGGCCCAACCAGAGCCATCAATCGGCACCACAATTTTGCGGTAAGGTTGCTTTTTAAGTTCTGTCATTGATTTTTTCCTTTGTAGTAATGGGTAACCATGTCTCGCCGCTGTGTTTCCCAGAGCCACCAGAGCGCCAAGATTACAATACTGACCGCCACGAAAATCATGATGAAGGGTAACAGAATCGCAAAGATAGACACCCCAAAGCTGATAATATCCTCAAAAATGCTGACTGCCCAATTGCCTGTTCCGCCTGTTGTGCCTGTAATCAGGGGGCGTGAGACTGCCTTGACGCCATGGACACTACCAGCGGAGATACCGCCAGTGATTAAGGCAATCCATTGCAAGGTGGTGGGGTCGATGTCGTTTTGGAGGGAACCCGTGCTGGCGCTCATCAAAGCGGCCCCCGCGACGGGGCGGATAACCGTCCCCACAATATCATTGAGGGTGTCCAAGACAGGTACTTTATCGACAATCATTTCCACAATGAGCAAAATGCTGAAAATGGCGAGGGCCTGCCAAGAGGCTAATTTCTCAGCAGTGGCCCCTTCGGCATCAATCAATTCAAAACGAACCGCCAGATTAAAGAGCAGCAGTGGCAAATAGGCGTTTAATCCGGCACTGGATGATAAACCTAAGCCAGTGGCTATCGCTTCCATGGTGCATCACCTCTGTGCAAATATAAAGCCGTCCCATGTTCCAGTGAACATATAGCGAGCGGCATCAATTCCCCCAACGAGCAGTAAAGCAACCGTCAAGCCCGCCAGAAGAGGCAGCCATAGCTCACCCCAGTTGGTATAGGTGCGGTCTCGACGGATAAAGGTCATGAACATCACGGCATTGACCATCGTCAATACCATCAAGACTCCGAAGGCGCTCAGTAAACCTGTCACCAATAAAACAAAGGGGTTACCCGTGAGCATAGCAGCCACGACAAGGGCTAGTGTCACAAGTTGAACACCCAGCATCCGAAAATTCGGCAGGGCGCGGCGCTCATCGAGATAGCGCCAAACGGTCATATTGAAGAGCGGTAAAAGCAGATGAATCATGGTTAGGCCGATGAGTGCGCCAGAAATCAAGCGCAGGGTGTTGTTGGGTTCATATAGCCCTCCCTCAAAGTTGGGAAAGAGATGGAAATAACTATTGAGACCATCGATCCCAAAGAAGGCCAGAAACCCAACAAAGACTAACCCCATCCGCCATGAGGGAAGCCGACTGGCCCGCCCATAGCCTGTAAGGTTGATGAGCAAGAAGCCCGTCATCACCCCAGTATAAATGCCCGTGCAGCGGGCGCATAAGGGGAGTTGGCGGCTATCGTAAGTGGTAAAAGAACGGTCAGGGATACGGTGGCAAATGGCATAACCAACGGCGTCGGCTTTACCCTCAACCCCGGCGGGTGTCCCTAACAACCACAAGGCAATTACAGTAATTGCTGCTATAATGACTCCCCATGCAAGCCAGCGTGGGGTTGAGATTGATGCAGTTGCTTCCATTTCCATAGTGACCATTATAGACGAAGCGCCACAGAATCGCCCCCCCAAATGTTCGGAGAACTGGTACGCGCTAATCCTATAGACACAGGGCTAAAAACGATGACATTTGAAGAAGCTTATACCCAACTTAGCACCATCGTCCAACGGCTGGAAAGTGAAAACCTGCCATTGGACGATGCACTCAAACTCTTTGAAGAAGGCCAGCGCTTGGCGGCCTATTGTCAAGAACAACTCAACCAAGCCGAGCTACGGGTCACCCAGATTGTGGGCGACGGCAGCACTTCATCCGCTGAATAGGCCTAGCTCCGAGCGGCGAAAGCTGGGGAAGATGTCATCAATCAGTGGGTTGTTGAGACGGGTGGCGATAATCTCAGCCAAGACATCACGATAGTCGGTGGTGATAGCAAGGTCACCGCGGTCAAGATATTCAGGGGAAAGGCCGGGCCAACGAGCGAAGACAGGCCCCTGCGCCAGATTGCCACTCATAACCAGCATGGCCCCCCCATGCCCATGATCGGTACCCGCGTCAGCGTTTTCCTCGACACGGCGTCCAAACTCGGACATAACCACCAGCGTGACACGGCTCATATCGGCTCCCATATCGGTATGGAAAGCGCCAAGCCCTGCGGCAAGGGTGGTCATTAACGCGGCTTGGTTGCCTTCCGCCCCGCCCTGATTGGCATGGGTATCCCACCCACCAATATCCAAACAGGCCGCCTCTAGACCCACCTCGGCACGGATGAGGGCAGCGGTCTGCTTCAAGCCAAAGCTAAAACCATCTTCATCATAAACGGCTCCATTTTGGGGTTGATATTGGTCAACCCGCACAGAAGAAACCACATCAATGGCGGCGTTGGTCGCCTCAGCCGCAATTTGAAGGGATTCCGTATCTTCGCTATAGAGGCCATTGATGGCTTCCATCATCTGCATGGCGACATCAACGCGCCCGCCGAGATGATAGTCGGCAATGGATTGCAGGACAACAGGCGAGACAGTGCCGCGAATGGATTGCTGGGCCGATGTCCCCCACCCAATGGCCCGCACAGGTGAGTTGTTGCCCGTGTCAAGGGTAGCAAGATGACGACCTATCCAGCCAGTGCTGACCGTTTTGCTGCCCGGCGTACCGCGTTCCATAAAGCTCATGGCCTCAAAGTGGGAGCGGGTGGGGTCAGGAGAGCCTGTGGCATGAATAGCGGTGAGTTGCCCACTTTGGAAAATCGGCAAGAGGGGCGACAAAGCCGGATGAATGCCGAAAAAGCCATCAAGGTCGAGGGCTTTGGGGTCACTACCGGAGGCATCAGGGCGCGGGATAGCCAGCACGGGGCGGACTTGATAATAGGTATCTTCGCCATGCGGTACAATCATATTGAGGGCATCGGCCCCACCCCGCAAGAAGACACACACCAAGACATCGCCTTGGGGGGCGCGGTGGCGGGGCGAAAAAGCAAGGCGTGGCATCCAACCCGGCAGCATCAAATGAGCGCCAGAAAGTACCGACAAGGCCGAGGCCCGTTGCAGCAGTTCGCGTCGTGAGTAAGTTTTCATGGGTGTCGCTCCTTTACCGATATTGGAAGGCAGGAGCCGCCATCAGAAGGGCCAGCGCGTCCTGCAAAACTTCAACGTTGGTGGGGTCAGTGGCTACGTAGTTCAGGATGGACGTTGTTTCAGTTGATGTTAGGCCACGTCCATAGAGCAAGCCCGCGAAGAAATTGAGAATCGGCTCGGCCTCAATGGGGATATTGTTAGCCTCCAAAAGCGGCTTGAGGGAAGCCTGCGCCCCCGGAATGCCGCCATGAGCCGCTGCAATTGCTATATTCCAGCGCGTGAGCAGGTTATCCGTCCATTCTTCTTGGACATCGGGATAGCCATCGGGGGTTTCACGGTTGAAGGGAACTTGGCCCATGCCAAGCAACACCGTAAAAGCAGGACGGCTAAAGGCTTGCCAGTCTTGAATATCATAATTTAAGGCACGCATGACACTGACGGTATATTCGAGAGGACGCTTGAACTTCGGCGCGGCGTCCCAAAATTCGGCAGCGCCAAAGAGGGTACGCAATACGCTGCGGATGTCCCCATCGGATTGCAGGAAAGTAGCAGCGCAGGCATCAACGAGGCTCTGGGGTGGGTCATCAGCAACGAAACGCCGCACCAGTTTGGTAGCAATAAATTTGGCGGTTGATGGGTGACTTGCCAAAATATCCAGCACCAGTTCGCCATCACGCATACCGCCGCCTGCGGGGATGGTCTGGCCTAAGACGGTCTTTTCGCCATCATCATGGAAGGTGGCTTGATAGCGGAAGGTCAGAATCTCGCTCCCATCGTCAAAGCGACGGCGGATAGGGTTAATCGTCCAGCCTGTAAAGCAACGGGCAACTTCTTTGACATCGGTCTCGGTATAACCGCCATCGACGCCCAAGGTATGGAGTTCCATCAATTCACGGGCATAGTTTTCGTTGGGGGCTTCTTTGCGGCTGGTAGCGTTATCCAGATAGACCAACATGGCGGGGCTATGGGCCGATGCGCCGAGCAAATCACGAAAGCGGCCTAGGGCATGGGGGCGAATCACGTCGCGGTCATCATCAACCTTGAGAAAGCCTGATAGAATATCGCCAAGGTAAATGCTGAAGTGGCCGGTCCAAAATTCGACCATGCGCTCGTAGAGTTGACGCTGGGTATAGATTTCACGCAGGAGGGTGGCGGCGATGAGGTGGCTCCGCACTTGGAAGCCATTGCCACTTCCTTCATACTCAGCGGCTAACTCACCTGCGGTCTGGGTTAGAGTGGTCATGGGGGCAAGGCGGCGCTCAAGGGCGCTGTCAGCTATCAACTCAGGGGCAAGCTGCTCGTTGATAAACGCCTCCACGCCAATGGCTTGGACGTGGGCCACCAAGTCAGGGGTTGGGCCATAGGTGAGGCGGTTGATGGCGTGTAAAACAGGGTCACGCTCGATGGCTACCGTAGGCAAAAAAGACCCCGGTTGGCTGTGGGCAAGGACACGGCGTAGGGCAGCACTTTGGGTAGCCGCTACTCCCCCGCTGGCCCCCAGCACTTTTAGAAAGTCGCGTCGGTTCATGGTCGATATACTTTCTCCTGTTTGGACCGTTTCAATCGACCATAGCGGCAAATTGTTGCCAAAGTGTTATCGGGGTGTTAATAAAGCAGGCGGGCACCGATTTGTTTGAGATAGCGGATGGTGGCATGGTGCAAGGGGTGACGCTCTTGCCGTAAGAGGTCGCGCTCTTGCCATAGTTGCCGCCAGATGCCCCAGACCAGCTTGAGGGAGCGCGTTTTGTACAAACTAACGATGCTCCAAATGGCTAGGGTAGTTAGGGGATAGGGATAGGGCAGCAAGCGCCATGCCATGCGTGATTTATTGAGGGCGTTTTGTCGCCAATAGTTTGCGCCTTGGGTGGGACGTCCGAGGTGGGATTGGTAATGATACACCGCAACCTTGGGCGTGAAACAGATATGATAGCCAGCATCTACAAGCCGATAACTGAGGTCAATCTCTTCCATATAATTGAAGAAGCGCTCTGGGTAATTCCCAATCGTCTTAATCGCTGAGGCTCGCAGGGCATGGGCCACACCATAAAAATAAGGAACTTCAATATCATGCGTAGTTTCTTGGATATAGCGCTTGCGGGGATGCGGTAAATCCATGCGGATGGGGGTTTGGCTATCTGGGTACAAACTCTTGATTGCAAGGGCACCGAGATCAGAATGTGATTCAAAGGCGTGCAGAATATAGGCAACGTCGTTGGGAGTCTGCCATACGGCGTCATCATCAATCAATACCCAGTATTCGCCTTGGGCTAGAGCCATACCATGATTGCGGCCACCGGTCACGCCGAGGTTAGCTGTCGGTGATTCAAGGTGCAACTGAATGGCGGACGTGGGGGGGTCAAGCAGAACGGCATCCCCGCCATTGTCGATGACGATTACCTCATAATTGGGGGGCAAACCCTCTTGGGCATAGATGGAGGCAAGGCACCGTTGGAGCAAGGCTCCGCGTTGGTAAGTGATGACAATAAAAGAGAGCTTCATACCAACTGCCCCATGATGCGCTGAACCCGTTGCCGCCATGTATAGGGGGTCACATCCTGACGCGCTTGGGTTGCCAATTGTCGCGCCCAATCGGGTTGGCGGGCGGCACGTTGAAGAATAGCTTCCCAACAAGTGCTATCGTCGGGTGGGCAGAGTACGGCATTGGTCGGATTCAGCAGGTTATGGAGCGCGGGCAAATCGCTGGCAATGATGAGACGTTGGGCCGCCATGTATTCAAAAAGCTTCAGGGGACTCATCCATGCGTGGGTGCTGTGGGTGGTGCCTGCTACTGATACATGGCGTTGATAGGGCATTAGCAAAACATCACAGGCCGCAAGATAGCGGGGTAAATCGGCGTTGGGGACAAAACCAGTAAAGGTGACATTAGGAGGAATGGCCTGCGCTCGCCAATAGGCAAGGTCAGCCTCCTCGCCACCCATTAGGACAAAACGCATGATTGGCAAATGACGGGCAAGATCGAGAATCAATTCGATACCCCGCCCGGCATAGAGATGACCCGCATAGCCAACGGTGAAGGCAGCCGTATCCCAGCCTAATAAATGACGCGCATCACAGACTGTGGGTACATGCTCAAAGCGTTCAAGGTCGATGGCGTCTGGCTCCACCATCACCTGTTCAGGACAAAGGACATGCCGATAGTGTTGCAGGAAGCGCTTCCGCAGCACCTCATGAATCACCACTAGGCCACAAAAGGCCCTTTGCCGAAAAACTATATGCAGATACACTTGGCCCATTCGGGAGCCGGGGGGTTGATGCTCTTCGACGATGGTGGGAATGCCAAGGAGTGTTGTCCAGAGGGCGGTGCTTAAGGCACGGGCATAGACCAAGGTATAGCCACTTCGCTTAATTGTCCATGCTGTCCGCCATGCAAAATCATGCCCGCGCAGCCAAGGATGGGGCTTAAATTGCACCAGTGGCACCTCGACCTCTAGCCCATAGTGCTGTGGCAAATCAACCCATTGTGGCCCCGAATAGCTAAAAAGCGTTGTTGAATAACCCTCTTGAATAAAGGCTTGGCACATCTTGGCAACATGAATGGTATGGGCCGTGCGATTGGGTATAGTGTCATTATGAACATAAGCGACCGTCATCGATTGTTTGTGTGTACCGATTTTCTGATGGCAGGTGGAATTGAGTACCAAACCACCGAGTTAATTAAACGACTGAATGGGTACGAATGCCATGTACTATGCCTCTATGCCAGCCGATGGGGGCGCAGTGTCCATTTTGCCAACCAACTCCCCCATGTGCAGGTATTAGACCTTGGTCATGGCCCTCTCAGCAAAATCCAAGCTATCTGGGCTATTATACGTGCAGCTTGGCAATTGCAGCCCCGCCTTGTGTACGCTGTCAATTATCACAGCAATCTGCTCACAAGACTAGCACGGCCCTTTCTACCGCGACAAACACGGCTGATTGGGAGTGTGCGGAATGAATATACAGCTAAACAATTGCGATATGAGCGCTGGAGTCATCGTCTATGTGATGCCGTGATATGCAACAGTCCGCATATCCAAACCATGCTAGAAGCGGTTATGCCCCATGATAAGATACACTTCATTCCGAATGGCGTGGATATGGAGCGCTTTGCCCGCCCTGTAGAAGCTGAATGGCGGCAACCCTTGAGCAGCCAGCGCGTATTGGTGAATATGGGGCGGATTGCGCGGCAGAAGAATCAAACCTTGTTGGCAACAGCGATGGGGCGTCTTCAGCAGCAAGGCCGCTTAACAATGCAGGTGGTAATGGTCGGGGAAGTTGAAGATACCGCCATGCAAGCCGAACTCGACCACCTCCGTACCCTGTACAATTTGACGGATTGGCTGCTGCAAGTTGCGCCTACCCCTACCCCAGAGGTGTATTATCAGGGGGCGGATGCGACTATCTTGAGTAGTGATTATGAGGGATTGCCCAATGTGGCCCTTGAGTCATTGGCAGCAGGCAAGCCTGTTATCATCTCCGACCGCGCCAACGCCAGTGGTTTGATTGAAGATAGGGTCACGGGCTGGGTCTTTAGGGCGGGGGACGCGGCAAGCCTAGCCGAGACTCTTGCCTATGTGAGTACCTTATCAGCAGAGGCCCTTGGCGCGATGCAGGCGGCTTGCCAGCAACGGGCTGCTGAGTATGCAATGCCTTTGATGGTGGCGCGTTTTGAGAACCTATATCGGAGTTTGTGATGAGTACCGCGATTTTATTGGAAAATGTAACTAAGACAGTGGAACTGGGCGACCAACGGCTGCCTATTATCAAAGGTATCTCACTAGAGGTGGCACGCGGGGAGATTTTGGGCATTATTGGCCCATCAGGGAGTGGTAAAAGCACCCTGCTCGGCTTGTTGGGTGGATTGGATACGCCTACCACTGGGCGGGTGGTGATTGATGGCATCGACATCTCTAACATGAGCGAGCAACGCCTAACCCATATCCGTAATGAACGGATAGGCTTTGTCTTCCAACTCTTTCATCTCATCCCGACCCTGACGGCGGTGCAGAATGTGGCCTTGCCGATTCGCTTTGCCGAGAAGCGCAAATATAACCCCAACCAGCGGGCGATTGAGCTATTGACCATGTTGGGGCTTGAACACCGTTTGAAGCACCGTCCATCGCAGCTATCCGGTGGGCAACAGCAACGGGTAGCGATTGCCCGCGCCCTTGCCAATGACCCACCCATATTGCTCTGTGACGAGCCAACGGGCAACCTTGATACGGTATCGGGGCAACAAGTTCTTGACTCTTTGAAAGACATCCGTGAACGCTTGCAGACCACCATCATCATTGTGACGCATGACCTAAGCATTGCCAACCAGACCGACCGCACTGTCACGCTGGAAGATGGGGTACTGCTTGAGAAAAACAGGATTATCTAAGCATATGGAAAAACTGGCTTTTTACTTCACCCATTCATGGAATGACCTGCGGGTTGGGGGCAAGCGTACCCTGTTCGCGCTGTTGTGTATTGCGGCGGGGGTGGCGGCGGTGGTCAGTCTGCAAAATCTGGGGGCCATGATTGGGGCGTCCCTGACAGGCAATATCCAAGAATTGAATCGTGGGGATATACGGGTCTTCCCCCCCGGCCCCGGCCCGAACCGCGAATCGGTGGGCGACACACGCATTGATAACCGCTACGTAGAGACCTCCGGTAGCGGTACCTCGGTCTTTACCTATGAGGGCGTTTTAGCCATTGAGCAGGCGGTACAGCGCTATGACCCCGACGCAAGGGTAACCTATCGCTATTTCTCACCGACCAACCCCATTGCCGGGACGTTTCTGGAGGTGAATAACGCCTCTCAACCGATTCTGCCCTTTGTGATAGAGGTGGACAAATACCCGCCCTACGGGGAAATCTTGACCACCGACGGGCAGACCATCCAAGCGGTGATGAATGACCCGACTGATATTGTCATCAGCGATAACGCCGCTACTGACCATAACCTCAAGGTGGGCGACCAAGTGCGGCTGAACAGCAGCAATAGCCTTTTCACCGTGCGGGGAATTGTTGACCGCGAAGCCGAAGCCCTCAGTGAAAATGTCATCTTTGTGACGCTGGTTGGCTTTTACTATATGGATGTCCAAGCGGTGGACTTATTTACGGATGCCGAGTCTATTGCGGGCAATCGTCATGCGGCGGAGGTTTATGTCTCGCTTTCAAATGGAGAGCCGGAGTTTGTGGCAGAGATGTCGCAACGTCTCCAGCGCCAGTTCCGCTATGTGAGCATCACGACCACCACTGATTTACGTGACCGCAATTCCCAGATTACCGATGCCGTCAGCGACTTGGTGCTGCTGATGGGCTTTGTCTCGCTGCTGATTGGCGGTATCGGGATTATCAACACCATGTTGGTGATTGTGGCCCGCCGAACTACTGAAATCGCCGTACTCAAGACCATCGGCTTACAGGCACGGCAAGTCACGATGCTGTTTCTGGTGGAGTCAATTGTGCTAGGCATTATCGGCAGCATCATTGGGTGTTTTCTAGGGGTGGGCATTGCTTACCTCTTGCAATACTTCGATACCTTCTTTGGGACGCGGCTGACGTGGGTCTTTTCGAGCGAGGCCATCATTCGCGGCTTTATTCTGGGCGTGCTGGTGACGGCGGTCTTTGGCTTTTTGCCGACACTGATTGCGGGGCAAGTGCGGCCCGGTCATGTCTTGCGGCCTAGCACCACCCAACTGCCTAGCATTGGCATTATCCATACCCTGATTGCCACCTTCGTCATTCTGCTAGCCTTGGGTACGATTTCATGGAGTATCATCGGCGGGCGGTTGAGCGTGCCTGTTGACAACAGTTGGAGCATTCTGAGTGTGGCGCTGGCCTTTGCTTTTGCGTTTGGCATTGGGGGGGCCGCTATTGTCCCCGGTATGCCGTTTGTCAACCGTGACCCCAAAAAACTTGGTACCCTGAATCTGCTGTTGCGGTGGGGGTTCTTGTTGTTTGGGATGGTGGTACAAACGGTGTTACAAGGTATGTTGTTCTTCGCCTCTGCCATCGTGGTGGTCGCCATCGTCAACGGCAAAATCACCACCGATAGCCTCTATCTCGCTACCGGAATTGGTGTCATCTTTGGGCTTTTGGTCAGCGTGCAGGGCTTCCTCCGTCAACGTAGTATCTTTGTGGCCTTGGGCGGTATCCTGCTGGCCTTTGCGGTGCTGTTCGGAATCGGGATGGCGGTTGGCGGGGGTGTCGGCTGGTTGATTCACAACTATAGCGATAGCCAAGCGGCAATTGATTTCTTCACCAACCTGACACTGGTCGAAGCTTCGTTTATGCTGGCGATGATGATGATTGGAGTGCTGTGGTTCCTTGTGACGCTGACGGCTCGCACACCCGCACTGGGCATTCCCGATGTCAAAATCTCGCTGCGGTCATTGGTCTTTAACCGCAATAGAGTCTCGACAACCTTGATGGCTTTGGTGGTTGGGGTCTTGACCCTCAGCCTTGTAACCATGTTCGCCACCTCGCTCAAGCGGCTCTTTGCCTTTAGCCTTGAGGAAAATCTCGGCGGGAACGTCTTGGTCTTCACACTGGTGGGAAGCAGCAATTGGGAGGCTAATCTCACTAACCTTGAAGATGTGCTGCAAACAACCGAGGGGGTCAAGGACTATACGCTGATTGCCAACTATCAAGTTGATTTTGTGGCGCTCGAAAAACCCGATGGCACCCGCCTGAAACGCGCTCAATTGGCAACACTTGTTGAAGCGAATGCCGCATCGGGCGAGAATATGACCGACTTCCTTGATTTTACGCTAAGTAATATCGACGGGCGTTTTGTTGACCAAGCCCTACCAAAGAAAGAATTTGCAGCAGGTAGCCGCCAACTCAATGCGGGGGATGAGGGCCAGCAGGTGGTGGTGGTGACAGGTAATCGGGCTATCCAGTTGGCGGGTATCCAACCCGGTGACAAACTCATCTTTGAGTTTCCGAAGGCCACAGGCAACCAACCCCGCCAAATCAGCTTCTTGATTGTGGGTGTAACCGATGAGACGATTGGGGATATTGGCTCGGATGTGGGCAGCCCCATCTACGCGCCGATTGATGCGTTTTCGGGTATTAGTCCCGATGCGATGGGCGGGGTGGTTAATATTGATGAGGATCAGGTCAATGTCTTCCGTCGGCAGATATTGGATCGGGTCAATAACACCATTGTGCTAGAAACGCGCTTTCTCAACCAAATCGTCAACCGCTTGATTGACCAATTTACAGCCCTGCCCTTCTTGGTGGCGGTTCTTAATCTCATTACGGGTGGCACCGTGATTGCCAACTCGGTGGCGCTTAGTACGATGGAGCGTCGTCGTCAGATTGGGGTGATGAAATCGCTGGGTGTGCAACGGGAGCGTGTGTTGGGCATGTTGCTGCTGGAAAACGGGTTGATGGGCTTTCTGGCAGGGATTATCGGCGTGGGGGTCTCATTGCTGCTGTTAATTCAACTATGGGCGTTCCTGTTCGATGGAGAACTCAAGGGCGCTCTACCGGTTGGCACGGCCTTGCTGCTGATGGCCTTGTGTGTCGGGATTGCGTTGGTGGCGGCCATCCTGACGGCGTGGGGTGCCAGCGGCGAGAAGCCCTTGAATGTGTTGCGGAATGAGTAGTTAGTTGTTGATTGGCTCCAAAATGAGATAGCCATCCGTGAAGGCCTCGTGGCCGAGTTGGGCAAGCTCCTCCTCAAATTCGGAGGGGGTCAACCGATAGGCCGCGAGGAGTTCATATTGGGCCATATAGCCATCATAAACCTTGTTGCGTGTAATAATCTTGTTGAGAGCAGGGATGACCTGATCACGCTGGCGGCGCAGTTCATCACGGTTGCCGATCGAGAATGATGGCAGTTTCACGCTATACCAAGGACGGGCGCGGCCTCGTAACTTATCCAACCACTGGTAGCCATTATCTTCAGCAAAGGTAAAGTCGAGCCACTCCATAACAACGGCGGTAGGGGCTTCCTCAGCAAAATCGCTGGCTAAGAAGCGCTCTGGGTCATCACCGACTAAGGTATCTTGGGAAAGGCGGCGCATTTGCTCTTGCCATGTGCTATACATGTTGCGGAGTTCATCATAGGCCAGTTTCCCCATATCTAGCTCGGCAAAGCAACGCACCTGAGCCAGTCCCGTTAGACTAAAATACTCCTCAAAGGCAATGGCTTCCTCGATAGAGGTGGCCTCTTGCAATAAAGCGCGGTACTCGATATGCAATTGACCTAAATCACGGCGGGCGGACTCCAGAATGCCGATGCGGTGGTTGCGGTCTGTCGCGGCAGGTAGCACCACCAGCAAATCATTGAGGGCGTGCTTCAACTTGGCACGGTCTTGGCGCTCTAGCTTCTCCCAAATTTGGCGAATTACAGCCTCAATCTGCCCTAGATAAGCCTCTAGGCGATTGAATTTTTGATTGAGGGCAGCAAAGCCCATCGCGCTTACCGTCAAATGAAAGCCTGATAGCAGCATGGTATTTCGGGAAATTTCGAGTAAGTGTTGGGTGGTATTACCGAGGGCCGTCATTTGGCGCGAGAGTTGATATTGGCTCACCAGACTAACAGCATTGAGCGGAGATGGCAATAAGGCACTCGCGGTCACATTAGCAACTTCGGGAAGGGGGAGCAGATGGCGTACAATCCGCCCCTGTAAATCGCGTACTACCCCGCCATGTAAGGTGTATATACCTGCATTAAGGCCGTGCATCAGTTCAGGGGGGATAGCGCGTTGAACCACATAATCCAAGAAAAACAAGTCACTCATTATTCATTTCCTGTAAAAAGAAGCCCCTCTCGGTGCGAAAGGGGCCGTGAAATGGTTACCAATCTTTGGTATCGGTCTCAACAAAGTAGTTGGAGCAGGCTTCGTCAACCAATTGCGGTGTCAGGCGCGGCTGTTCACCTGTATAACTGCAAATAGAGACGATAATCTTAAGGATGTCACGGGGATGCACGGCTTCCATTTTGCGTTCAGCGTCACGGTACCATTTCTGCACCAAATGCAGGAAGCCTTCTTTTTCCATCGGGATGTTATAGTGCTTCGCCATAATGCCGAAGATTTGGAAGAACATGCGGTCATCAGGACTCTTGACGGCCACCTTCATTTGAATACGGCGTAGGAAGGCTCCATCGACCAACTCATTGGGGTCAAGGTTGGTGCTGAATACAATCAGTTGGCGGAACGGCACTTGGAACGATTGCCCTGTGCGGAGGCGCAAGAAGTCATAGCGGGATTCTAATGGTACAATCCAGCGATTGAGCAATTGTTGGGGGGGCATGGTCTGGCGACCAAAGTCGTCGATGAGGAACATGCCACCATTGGCCTTCATTTGCAGGGGGGCCTCATAAAATTTGGCAATGGTGTCATAGCGCAACTCAAGGGCCTCCATGATCAATTCACCACCGACCATAATGGCAGGGCGCTCCCATTTGCCCCAGCGCTTATCCAAATAGCGGTCTTCATCGGCGGTTAAGTCAATTGCTTTGAAGAGCAAGGGGTCATGAATTTTGATGATATAGCCAGCAACCGAGACCGCATAGGGCACCCAAATAGAGTCAGTACCCGCGATGAGTTTGGCGATGGCTTCGGCTACGGTGGTTTTACCGTTACCGGGAGGGCCATAGAGGAAAAGTGAAGTACCGGAATTAACGGCGGGGCCAATACTGCGGTGGAAGTTGTCAGGAAGAATCAGGTGGCTAAGAGACTGCTGGACTTGCTCGGTACTAACCGTTAAGCGGCGGTTGGTTTGCAGCAAGATAATCTGATTGTATTTTTCGATGGGAACTGGAGCAGGGCCAACATATTGGCTGCGTTCCATCGCATCACGGGCACGTTTGGCACCTTCATCAGTGAGTGCATAGATATAGGTAAAACGGCCCATCTGCCCCGCGCTGGCAACCTCCACTATCTTATCATGTTGAAGTTTAGCCATGATGGGGTCAAGAATGGCAGGCGACAGGCGCACCACCTCAGAAATGCGACGGAGGCTAACATCCCCTTCGTTGAACAAGATACGCACGATAAGGTCAATGATAATGCCCATCGGAATATCAAGTTGTTGCGTTTCTTCTGGGGCACGCAGCATATTGAATAGCGTTTCTTGTGGTTGGTTTTCAGCGATCGGTGCTTGTACGTTATCCGTCATGCCTATTTATCCCTTTTGGTTGAATACAGCTAACATCCATTGTTCGGCCAAGGTTTGAGCAAGTGCTTTGTACATTGGTATCAGCAAATCGGGGCGCTCTTTTTCGAGTTGTTCGAGCGTATCCCATGTAATTTTTAACAGGCGAGTATCTAAGCCAGCCGCAGTTGTCGCTAAACGTGATTGTTTGATGAGCAAGCCGACTTCGCCAAAGGACTGCCCTTCAGTCACAATGCTTAGGGTCTGCTCTTTGCCATCGTTGTCTTTGACAAGAACCAGCACCATGCCTTCCAACACCAAGTACATGGCATCTGAAGGTTGGCCTGCGGCAAAGATAGTCTGACCAGATTTGAAATGGACTTCTTCGGCATATTCCTTAATCTTCTGAATCGTCTCGCCCCCATAATCCCATGTCACAAGCCAAGGGTCAATGCGCTCGGTTGGTAAATCGTTAAGGGACATTGAACTCTCCTCACATTGACTTAGTGCTTACGAAAGACCTGCAAGAACAGCGTTAACCCAGTCATAATCGTTAGCGTCCCCAGAAAGTAGGCAATCCACTTGAAGATATTGGTACCATCGCCCGACAGTTGCAGGGTGATGGTATAAGAGACCAAAAGAATCGCCGTTAGCCACGTCAATGGGCCAACATGCCAGCCACGCACCACCCGTTGGTAGATTGACGAGGCCATCAAGATACCCCCCGCTACCAAGGGGAAGATGAGCGTCAAGTAACGGGCACTGCCAGCCACCGACATCATGAGCGATACGCCCAGCAAAATGATGGTGCTGCCCCACGCGAGATACTCGACTTGGCGCTCGGTTAAGCCAAAGCCAGAGCTTTGTTGTTGGCGGTCACCGAGTTGAGGCGTGTCATCACGCCGCTTTGATTTTTCGCGCTGGCTGGCGCGGCTCTCAAAGCTAGGCTCATCACGTTGGGTACCACGTCCACCAAAACGCGGGTCATCCAAGCTAATCGGCTCATCTTCGACAAATTCTTGGCGCGAGGCTGAACCACGTCGGCTACCGCCCTGCAAAGGGTCACCTAAATCAATAGGGCCAGCCTGTTGTTGGGCATAGCTCGATTGCGACTGAGCGGGTGGATAGCCGCCTGTGCCTTGGGGTTGCTGCGGCGGATAGCCTGCAGATTGCCCACCGTAGCGGGGGTCGTCAAGGCTGATATTGCCCGTTTGGGGAGGAGGATAACCACCCGTCCCTTGCGGCGGATAGTTGCCCTGTGGCGGATAGTTCGCGCCTTGGGGTGGTTGCTGGGGTGGGTAATTGCCTTGGGGGGGATAACCACCCGTACCCTGCGGGGGGTAACCCGCTGGCTGTCCACCATATTGCGGATCGTCAAGGTTAATGTTGCCCGTTTGGGGTGGTGGATAGCTACCTGCCCCTTGCGGGGGATAGTTGGCTCCGGCTGGCGGGTAATTGCCCGATGGTGGATAGTTCGCGCCTTGGGGTGGTTGCTGGGGCGGATAGTTGCCTTGGGGGGGATAGCCACCTGCCCCTTGCGGTGGATAGTTGCCACCACGGGGGTCATCAAGGTTTATTGGTGGATAATTGGCCCCTGCTTGACCCGTCGGCGGGTAGTTCTGGGCAGGCGGGTAAGTGCCGCCTTGGGTAGGCGGATAATTGTCATCTTCATCATCAAACGGGGGTTGGTTGCGCCAACTTGGGGGTAAACTGCCCATCACCTTACTCCAATCTTTTGTTATCGTCATTCATTGTAACATGAGGCACGTTACGAGAGAAACAACCCCGAAATGCCAAAAAAATTTTAAGAGATATTCACAAAGCCTTTATAAAAGTTCGGTATAGTGTAGCTATGAAAGGAGATAATGATGAAAAATACGAAAATTATCCGACATTGGTCAAGCCATTCTCAGCCGATTGCCACCGCCGACATCCTGATTAATCGGCTACAAAGCGGCTGGAAATTGCAAGGCATTGCTGGCAATACCACCTATTCGTATGGAGGCGGGCGCACCGTGAAGGTTTATCACTTCCTGCTCGAAAACAACGGTGAAGTGATTGAGATGCCTGTGCGTGCCAACCCAATGGTGCAACGGGTCATCAGCGACTATAACCTGCAAGCCGCTACCCGCTAGTTGATAACAGACGCCCTATCCGTGAGCGAATACGACTTGGCACTAAGGCTGCCAGTCGTTCCGATTCGGCAGGGCTAAAAGGCCACAAGATCCACACCAACACCCCATAGGTTATCCCACCAGCAACCAGAGCGCCCAGCGGTATCGTTGACCACAACATGGCAGTCACCGCTAAGGACGCCCCGCCCATCGCCCACAAACGCCACAACTGCCCCAACCAATTGATACCCCCCAACAGACGATGTAGCAAAATCATGAAACCGATGAATAGCACCAACTCTGAGAAGATGGTGGTGATGGCGGCGGCTTTGTAGCTATAGGCAGGCAAAAAGATGAGGTTGGTGATGATGTTGAAGCTAACCGCTACAATGAAGGCCCCCGTGATTTGGCGCTGGCGGTCAAGGGCAATCAGCACATATTGGGTGAGGCTGTTCATCCAGCCGATAGGGATGCTCCAAATCATAAGTTGCAGGGCAATGGCCCCCTCCGGCAAGAACTCCGGCCCGCCCAGAAACCCAATCAGGCCATGCGCCAGAAAGGTGGTAAATACTGCTGTCGGCAGGGCAATCATCACCAAAAGCTTAATGCCCATCATGGTGTTGCGTTTCAAGCCTTCAGGATTGGTATGGGCTTGGCGCGACATGATGGGCAGCAGAGCCATCGTGAAGAAAGCTGGAATGATGTTGATAGCGTCTAGCCACTTATAAGCGGTTGAATAGGTACCGACAACGGTCACGCCATTGATGGCTTCCATCAAGATAACATCACTCTTGAAGAAAACAGTGGCTAGGAGGTGGTTCATCATCAGGGGCCATGCCTCACGCAGCATGGTGCGCTGGAATTGACCATCACGGGCCGGTTGCCAATTGGCGCGGATGAGGGGCCATGCCAAGCGCGTTAGTAGCACAAAGGTGACACCATTGGTTAAAATGCTGGCCCCCGCTAATCCGACCACGCCCCACCCCAACAACAAGGCTCCCAAGCCCAAACTGACCTTGACCAAGGTGGCAATGGTGGTCATGGCAGCAGGGTATTCAGCTTTTTCAAAGGCATAGAAGAGGGCCGTTAAGCCCGTGCTGATGCTATTGGGAATGAGGCCGATATAGAGCAAGGCAATGGCGGCAATGGCGCGGGTATCGAGAACAGGGTCAACGGTGGCGTTGCGGAACATCAAGACGCCGACCAAAACTGGAATCCCCAACAGGGCAAGGGTCAAGCGCAAGAGGCTGGTATTAAACAAATAGCGTCCGGCGGCCTCACGGTCACGGGCCACCTCGCGGGTCAACAGGGTATTGAGACCAAAGTTGGTAAAAATATCGAACCAGCCAAAGACGACGATGGCGTAGTAATAGACGCCCGCATCCTTGGGGCCGAGTATCCGCAACATGATAAAGGCAAAGGCGAAGTCGATACCGCGATTAAAGAGATTGAGGGCAATGGGGGCCACGCTGTTCTTGAGGAGGCGCTTGCCTGCGTCGGCGTCGGTCTCAGGGCTAACAAAGGTCTGCCACAGCCACACCAAGGCGAGGAAAATCGCCATCATACCCGCCACAAAGCTGGTAAAGGCCCCTAGTTGGAAGCTGCGCGGGCTGTATTTGAAGCGCACCGTCCACTCACCCGCATCGAGTTGAACGCCGCGCTGATTGGCGACCACCTGCTCAATCTCGACCTCGCGCTCTTGGTCATCGGCGGCCCCCTTGGGTTTGACAAAGGCTCGCCAGCCTGCATCATAGTTGTCGGCTAAGACCAGCAAGGCGGGGGCAGCTAACACAGCATCGACGCGCACCTCGGTATCGTCATATTGGGTGATGGTGGCGGCTTGAATGGTGCCTGTCGCGTCAGTAGTATAGGCACGCGGCAATGCTTCCAAATTTTCGTAAATCCGCACCCCCGCATCGACATAGACCTCTTGATAGCCTTCAACCCCATCTTCAGGACGAATTATCCAGTCGGTGATGATGTAGCGCACGTTGAGTTGGTCAAGCAGAGGGTTATTGAGGGCGGCGGGGTTGTTGTAGAGGATGGGGTCGATACGGTTGGCGTCGAGGCCACCTTGGGGAGCCACCTGCCCCATCACGTCGGCATAATCGGCGCTAAAGAGGCTATCGTAACCGCGCACATCCTGTAGACCATAGCGCCAACCGGAGTTGGCATCAAGGGGTTTCTCGCCCCAATCATAGGCTTGGATGCGAAATGGCCCCTCGCTTGCCATCTGGTCTTGAAGCCAGACGATGCTGGGCGGCGTGAAATTGAGCCATGCGGTCTTGGCGGCGGGGTTAAAGTTGTAGCCCGCTATGAACAGGTCAATCACAATTAGACCGCCTGCCATCCATTGCCAACGCTTCCCGCGCCAGAATAGCACCACCCCCGAAGCGGTCAACAATAGCCCTAGTAGCAAGGCATTCCAAAACTCGTAACTGTAAAAGGAATGGGCGTCGGGGAAGGCATCGTTGGCTTTGGCGAGGCCCGTATAGAGGCGCTCAACAAGGGGGGCAATGGGTTCATAGAGCAAACGGCTCCCCACAAGGCCCATTAGCAGGGTCACCCCCGCGCCGATAACAGCAAGGCTCAGGCGCTTGGGAGCGGGGCGTTGCTGGAGAGCCTCCATGCCAAAAGCAGCGAACACGCTCAGGCATAAGGTAAAGGCCCACAGCCAGCGGAAGGGGGTGTGGAGTTGGTCAACGCCGGGGAAGGCATAATAGAGCAAGGCATAGGTGGGGGTGCCAAACATAAAGGAGGCTGCTACCAGTGCCATCACCCCAAAAATCAAGCGATACGGCGGACGGGTGGGGTCAGTCGGTCGATACCAGAATAGCCCAAGGGCCGCCAAGATGAGGGGCAAAATGCCAATATAGGCTCCACCCTCGACATAGTTTTTGATGCCAAAGTCGGTGTCGGTTTTGCGGGGTATGCGGTTCGACCACAGATTCTTGACCTCGACCCGCTCCCACTCGAACACGTCGATGTAGGCATGGTCGGCAGGGTTGCCATAGACATCGGGCATGAGGAATTTGAGGACATGGCGATAGGGCAAGGCATAGCTTTGGACGGTGGCAAAGGAGGAGTTGGGACGGCTGGCGCGGAAGCTGTTATTGGCGGCTTCGATGGTGGTCAAAAATTGGACAGCGCCAATTGTCAAGCCCAATACAACCATCAAGGCAATCATAGCACCTGTACCCAAGACCCAGCCGCGCCCCTGTTGACGCCATTGCAGTAGGAGGCGGAAGCCAGCATAGAAGGCCATCAATAGCAGGGTGTAGTAGGTAATCTCGATGTGACCAGCAAGGGCTGACATGGCTAAGGCACCCGCGCCGATTAGCACCCAAGGCAGCATAGCGGGCTTACCACCAATGAAAGAGCGGCGCTGGATGGTGTACTCGACCATGAGCAAAATCAAGGGGAGCCACACCGCGCCCGCTTGAATCATGGGATGGACGGTTGAGACCACAAAAAAGCTGCTGAGTTGGAGGATGATACCCGCGATGGCTCCGGCTGGTCGCCCCAAGCCAATGCCACATATGAAAACATACATCCACAATCCCGCCAACCACAATTGACTGACGGCGAACCAGCCATAAGCACTGGCGAGGGGTAGGACATAATAGAGGATGCTGAAGGGGTATAACATGCTGTGTTGACCATTAGCGAGGAAGGGGGTACCCGCCAGTTGGTTGGATTGCCAGAGGGGAATCTCACCATCGCTAATGTTTTGACGGATAAAGTGCTTCCATTGGTAATTTTGCAGCACAAGATCAGAGAGGAGCGCGTTATGCGGCACCGACGGCACGCCCTCAGCCTCGCGGTAGGTGGCCCAAGGCTCAACCTGATAGAGATTATCGGCGGGAATGAGGGTGCGCCCACCAATGGTTACTTGCCAAAATAAAGCCAATGGAATTAAGAATAAACCCAGTATAATCAAGCCATCTGGCAACCAGCGACGCATGTCACAACCTTTCTATAAAAACCACTGCATTCTATCACAGGAGATGCCCCGTGCCATCAGCCGTTAAACCTGCGCCTCACCCCCGCGTCATTTTTAAAGACACGGCTCACCTTAAAGCGGTTCTGCAAGCGATCACCGTGACTTTTTTGTGGTCGATGTCATGGGTGCTAATCAAAATCGGCTTGAAGGATATACCCGCGCTAACCTTCGCAGGGATGCGTTATTTTTTCGCTTTTGGGGCGATTTTGGCGCTGGCGTGGCGCAGTGGTCAGCTATCAGCGGTACGCAGCTTGACGCGGCGGGATTGGGGTTGGCTCACGCTGTTGGGGGTGGTCTATTACACCATCACCCAAGGCACCCAATTTCTAGCGCTTGACCGCCTCCCTGCTGTCACCCTCAGCTTCTTGCTCAATTTTACGACGGTGGTGGTGGCACTGATGAGCATTGTGCTACTGGCGGAGCGCCCGAATCGGCGGCAATGGCTGGGGATTGGCATTTTTCTGGTGGGGGTCGTGATATTCTTCTATCCAGTGGTCTTTCCGGCAGGGCGCTGGCTGGGGTTGCTGATTGGCTTTATCAGCATGGTCGCCAATTCAGTTGCGGCGGTCTTGGGGCGCTTCATGAATCGAGGAGGGCGGCTTCCAGCACGGATTGTAACGCTGGTGAGCATGGGTATTGGCTCAACATTACTGCTGACAACGGGCATGCTGACCCAAGGGCTGCCGACCTTGAGTATTACCACATGGGCTATTGTGCTATGGCTGGCGGTGGTACATACGGCCTTTGCCTTTACGTTGTGGAATCACACCTTGCGTGAACTTTCGGCAGTGGAATCGAGCATATTGAATAACACCATGCTGATCCAAATTGCTTTCCTTGCATGGCTATTTCTCGGTGAAGATATCAGCACACAACAAGGGATTGGAATGGGTGTAGCCTCAGTAGGTATGCTCATGGTGCAATTACGCTCATCCAAGCTTAAGTGAGGGTTTAGATGGCTATGGTACAGTCAGGCAAACGAGGTATCAAAGGAGTTGGGTTGATATGAACTACTGGCTACGGGCATTGATTGTCGTTTGGGTAGTGGGGAATGTGGTTGGAACGGCAGCAGCATTAACCCCAAGCATCAGCACCCCAACCCACCCAACACAGCTTGGCAGTAGGATTATTACCGCGCAAAACGCTGCTGATATTGAGGAATTGCTCGTCTTAGGACGGGGAATCGTTAACAAAGCGGCATGGTCACCTGATGGTAGCACCTTGGCGCTGGCAAGTTCACGCGGGGTCTGGCTCTATGATGCGGCTGATTATAGCCATGAACCGCGTCTACTAGGTGACCACACACCCACCCGTGATATTCTCTATAGCCCTGATGGACAAACGCTCGCTGTCGCACTCCTTACAGGCGCGATTCAGCTTTGGGACACAACCTCCACCACCCTACGCCATACCTTAGACGGCAACACCGTTGAGTCTACCATGGCGTTTAGTCTCGATAGCCTGCGCTTCGCCAGTGGCGACATCGTAGATGATACAGTGCGCCTCTGGAATGTCGCCGATGGCAGCCTTGTTAATACTATGACCAGCCATAGCGATGCCATACAAGTGATGGCCTTCAGCCCCGATAGCCAGACTGTTGCGGCGGGTAGTCTTGATAAGGTTATCAGTGTGTGGGATGGTAGCCGTGCGCCGCACTTTTTGACAGGCCACAATGGGCTGATTTTAGGTCTAGACTTTAGCCCTGATGGCACGCTTCTCGCCTCGGCTAGTGCCGATAGCACCATCCGCCTCTGGAATTTAGCGGACGATAGCGAAATCGCTATGTTGCGGGACGGGATTCACACGGTCTATGATGTGCAATTCAGCCCTGACGGACAGCAGCTTGCCAGTGCTTCGGAAGATGGGCGGGTTATCGTTTGGGATACAACCCGCCATGAAATTCAGTTCACCCTAGAGGGGCATGATAGTCCGGTGCGGGCCATTGCCTATAGTCCAGATGGGACGCTGTTGGCATCAGGGCAAGTACGCGGGTGGGCTGATGGTAGCACGGTAGGGAGTGTGCGGGTCTGGGATATGGCAACGGGTGCCGAGGTCATCGCCTTTACTGAACCCATCTGGTCAGTGAGCAGCCTCGCTTTCAGTCCTGATGGGTCGCAGTTAGTGGCGGTCAGTGAAGATGGCACAGTGCGGGTTTGGCATATGGAGACCCAACGCGCTGAACTCAGTCTACAGGGGCAGACGGGATGGGTGACCAGTGCGGCCTTCAGTCCCGATGGGGAGTATCTAGCGGCAAGCGGAGTGGATAACAGTGTGCGGTTGTATCAAACTGAGGCACTTGATCAATCACTCACCGTCTTAGAGGGACATAGCGATTGGGTCTGGCAAGTGGTGTTTAGCCCAACCGACCCCATCTTGGCAACACCGAGCAAAGATAACACCATCCGGCTATGGGATTACCAAACAGGCACACTCCAATACACACTTGAAGGCCACCAAAATTGGATTAATAGCGTGGCTTTTAATCCGGACGGCACGCTGCTGTATTCCGCAAGCGATGATGGTACGGTACGGGTGTGGGGAACGGCAACAGGTAAAGCGATTAGCACCCTACCTGCCTTAGCGGGCGTCTTTACAGTCGCCTTTAGCAATGATGGACAGACGCTGGCAGCGGCAGGCGCGAACAACGCGATTCTGTTGTGGGATGCCACTGAGGAAAATGCAGAGGCGATTCCGATGCGGGGACACACACGCTCTGTCAATGCCATGACTTTTGACGCCGAAGGATTCGTGTTAGTAACAGGCAGCAGCGATAGCACCGTGCGGGTATGGGACCCTAGTCAGGGGCGTATTCTTGTGCTGCAAGGTCATGGGGGGCCAGTATTTGGGGTCGCCATTAGCCCTGATGGACGACTGGTGGCCTCAAGCGGGGCTGATAGCACCATCCGTATTTGGAATATGGAGGATGGGTCACTGGTTCGCGTGCTTACGGGGCATAGTGCAGCCGTGCGAAGTGTTGCCTTTAATCCGACTGGCACATTGTTGGTTTCAGCGAGTCATGATGGAACAGTGCGGGTATGGGGCCTGCGCTAAACAAGATGCGGTACCGCCGTCGCCCGATCGGTGGATTTGAGGCGACGGTGCCGCCACCAGACTTGGAAAACGCGCATAGCGGCCTCATAACCGATTTTGACACTCATTTTTGATTCGCCCACAGCGCGGTCAGGGAAGTGTATCGGCACTTCTACAATCGTGTAGCCGAGGCGCATCGCCACATAGGTCATTTCGACTTGGAAGACATAGCCATTGGAGCGGATACGGTCAAGGCTAAGACCAACGAGGACATCGCGCCGCCAAAGCTTAAAGCCACCTGTCATGTCACGGATAGGGGAACCGAGAATAACGCGGATATAAACACTGTTGGCGAACCAACTCAGCAATTTACGCCACCATGCCCAGCGCTCATCGACGCTGCCACCTTTGGCAAAGCGTGACCCCAAAACCACATCATGGCTGTGGAGATTCTCGACCATGACGGGAAGATAACGGGGTTGGTGAGAGAAATCGCAGTCCATCTGCAAAATTGCATCAGCCCCATTTTGCAGCGCGGTAGAAAAGCCAGCAAGATAGGCCTTACCAAGCCCTTCTTTGCCTTGGCGATGGAGAACCTTGACTTGATGGGGGAACTCAACCGCAAATTCATCAGCAATCTTACCTGTGCCATCTGGTGAGTTGTCATCTACCACTAAAATAGACAGGTCGGTTTCCGGAATTTCTAGCGCTAAAAGAGCCTCAATCATTAGAGGCAAGTTTTCAGCTTCGTTATACGTGGGGAGTACAACGGTCAATTTCATAATAAGATAACCTCACAAACAGGTAGGATAGTGCTTATAGCTGAAAGGTGCTGCGGTAAGGAACAACCTTTCGGCTGTAGTTGGTGGTGTAGCGCAGAAATTTCTGTTCAAGCTCTTGGAATTTCTCGCTTTGTAAAGCAGCCTGAACAATTTCTAATGACTCGGCAACAAATTCCGCCAAGCGTAGCGGGTAATCTCCCCACAGTGTTTGATAAACTTCAACCATATAGAGGCCTAAATCACGTAACCCCGGTAAAAACTCGGAAGTCACAAAACGGTAATAGATTTCCTGTGATTCAGGTAGAATATCATAACTGATAAGCAGCTTGTATTTAGGGCGGATTCGGATCATGCGACAACACTCTAAAATAAATGTGAGTCGATTATACCACCAAACCCCCGCCGAGGGCGAGTTGCGTTTTTAGTTTAAGCATAGGATAATGGGATAAATCGGTTCATCCCGCAGAAAAGCGGTTTTTCGATGTCAAATACGAGCTTACAAACCTATCTGAATGACCTTGAGTTGCTATTGCAGCAAGAGGCTTATGAAGAAACAATGGCCCATTGTCGTCACATTCTTCAGCATTTTCCGAAGAATGTGGCTACCTATCGCATCCTAGGACGAGCGCTCTTAGAGAAAGTGCGCTATGACGAGTCGTCGGATGTGTTTATGCGTGTGTTGAGTGTAGACCCCGGTGATTTTGCGGCCCACCTTGGCTTAAGCGAGGCCTACGAACACCAGCGCCAGTATGACCAAGCAATTTGGCATATTGAGCGTGCGCTAGAACAACGCCCCAATACCCCATTGTTGCTGCAAAAACTGCGCTCACTTTATGAGCGTCGCAATAGTGTTGCGCCAGATAAGCTACAAATGACGCGCAGCGCCCTCGCCCGCCAATATCTCAACAATCATATGTATACAGCGGCGATTCAGGAATTACGAGAGGCGCTTGCCGATTTTCCACAGCGACTTGATATTAAAGTGTTGCTCATGGAGACCCTGTGGCAAGCCAATTATGACACTGAAGCAGCCAAACTTGCGCTTGAGATATTAGAACTGTTGCCAGATTGCCTTGCTGCTAACCGATTAATGGCGCGTTTTTGGATATTGAATAAACGTCCGAGCGATGCCCGCCCCTTCTTGGAGCGTGTTGAGGCGGTATCTCCCCAAGATAGCCTTGAGTTGCTGTATCGGACGCTCGATTCAAGCGCCATTATTCCAGAAGGCACTATTCAGATTCCACGCCTGAATTGGAGTGTGGAATCAGCGACGGCTTTTGTAGAGACAGCTACCCCCGATTGGCTGGATAGCATCGGCAATGTGTTCTCAACTAATGACCAAGCAGCAGACGCAAATGACTGGATGGCAGGATTTTCAGCCCCAGCCACTGCTAGTTCCTCCACCCAATCAGCCAATGATTGGTATCAAGATGTGGCAACGTCAACGGCTAGTCCTAAACGCCACTCTACGGACGAACTTCCTCCAGCCAGCGAGACTTTCACCAACCCCGAAGCAGAGACAACCTTAGAGGATTGGTTTGGTCGAACAGGCCAAGAATCGCAGGCCGAGTCCCCCAACCAACGGGCATCAACTGGCTTCACCGATATGCTCATTTCATTAGATGAGCAAGATAAGCCAGCGTCTCCTCCACAGGAACGGGTGCCAACTGGCTTCACCGATATGCTTGGTGGTGCGTTTGAGGAGGAAGATGAGTCAGCGAGTGCTGATAAGACAGGGTTTACGGGAATGTTGGATGATGCCTTTGGGGTATCAGGTGCGGGTGGCAGTAGTGAGCGGGTACCCACTGGCTTGACAGGAATGCTCGATTTCAATTTCGGTGAAGAATCTGCCGCCGATGATGAGGAGCTAAGTACCACTGGCATAACGGATGTTCTGGGTTGGGATTATGAAAAACCAGCGGAAGATGACGAGTTAGCATTTTTCCTCAACGAAGATGACACTGATGTCTCATCAACTGGTTTTACAGGCATGCTCATGGAAGATAACGAAGCGGAAGCACCAATCGGAACAGGTTTTACCGATTTATTGGGTGAGATCAAGCAACGTACAGGCGTCGAAGACGATTTTGAAGCCCCTGATATTGACAACCTATTGGCTGCATCACGCCCACCCTCACAAGCTGATGTAGACGCCCTTATCGCTACGGCGCGTGGCAAAACGACCGACCTCGAAGACATGGAAGAATCGAATTTGTTTGAAGATGACAATTGGTTGGCTGCTGCTGGTCAAGAACCTGATTGGGAAGAAGATTTATTCACGACCGCGGAAGCCGAGGATAGCGCACCCGCATGGCTATCAACACCGCAAGAAAGCCCCGTCAGCTTTCAAGATGACGAAGAGTCACCCGCATGGTTAGGCTCTTTGTCTGATGAACAACCTGCGGCTGGTTTCGAGTTTGATACCCTTGCTGCCGATGATGATATGGACTTAGATGACCTCTTTGGTGAGAATGAAGTTAACGACGCATCCATGTGGTTAAGCAACACAGATGGCGAGCAGGCCACCGAAGAAAGAAGTTTCGATGATTTACTTGGTGGACTAGGGCTTGAAGCGGTGGACGATGAGGACATGGATCTGGGTGACCTCTTTGGTGACACCGCTCAACCTACCGAGGAAACGCCCGCATGGTTGGGTGCGATGGCTGATGAACAGCCCGCTGAGGAGTTGGCGTTTGACACGTTTGGCTCCGATGACGACGACATGGATCTGGGTGATCTCTTTGGTGACACCGCTCAACCTAGCGAAGAAACGCCCTCATGGTTGGGTGCGATGGCTGATGAGCAGCCCGCTGAGGAGTTGGCATTTGACACATTTGGCTCTGATGACGACGACATGGACTTCGGTGACCTCTTTGGCGACACCGCTCAACCTACCGAGGAAACGCCCGCATGGTTGGGTGCGATGGCTGATGAGCAGCCCGCTGAGGAGTTGGCGTTTGACACGTTTGGCTCCGATGACGACGACATGGATCTGGGTGACCTCTTTGGCGATACCGCTCAACCTACCGAGGAAACGCCCTCATGGTTGGGTGCGATGGCTGATGAGCAGCCCGCTGAGGAGTTGGCATTTGACACATTTGGCTCCGATGACGACGACATGGACTTCGGTGACCTCTTTGGCGATACCGCTCAACCTACCGAGGAAACGCCCGCATGGTTGGGTGCGATGACTGATGAACAGCCCGCTGAGGAGTTGGCGTTTGACACATTTGGCTCCGATGACGACGACATGGACTTCGGTGACCTCTTTGGCGATACCGCTCAACCTACCGAGGAAACGCCCTCATGGTTGGGTGCGATGGCTGATGAGCAGCCCGCTGAGGAGTTGGCATTTGAGGCATTTGGCTCCGATGACGACGACATGGATCTGGGTGACCTCTTTGGCGATACCGCTCAACCTACCGAGGAAACGCCCGCATGGTTGGGTGCGATGGCTGATGAGCAGCCCGCTGAGGAGTTGGCATTTGACACATTTGGCTCCGATGACGACGACATGGACTTCGGTGACCTCTTTGGCGATACCGCTCAACCTACCGAGGAAACGCCCTCATGGTTGGGTGCGATGGCTGATGAGCAGCCCGCTGAGGAGTTGGCATTTGACACGTTTGGCTCCGATGACGACGACATGGACTTCGGTGACCTCTTTGGCGACACCGCTCAACCTACCGAGGAAACGCCCGCATGGTTGGGTGCGATGGCTGATGAACAGCCCGCTGAGGAGTTGGCGTTTGACACGTTTGGCTCCGATGACGACGACATGGACTTCGGTGACCTCTTTGGCGACACCGCTCAACCTAGCGAAGAAACGCCCACATGGTTGGGTGCGATGGCTGATGAACAGCCCGCTGAGGAGTTGGCATTTGACACGTTTGGCTCCGATGACGACGACATGGACTTCGGTGACCTCTTTGGCGACACCGCTCAACCTAGCGAAGAAACGCCCACATGGTTAGGTACGATGGCTGATGAGCAGCCCGCTGAGGAGTTGGCGTTTGACACATTTGGCTCCGATGACGACGACATGGACTTCGGTGACCTCTTTGGCGATACTGCTCAACCTACCGAGGAAACGCCCGCATGGTTGGGTGCGATGGCTGATGAACAGCCCGCTGAGGAGTTGGCGTTTGACACGTTTGGCTCCGATGACGACGACATGGACTTCGGTGACCTCTTTGGCGACACCGCTCAACCTAGCGAGGAAACGCCCGCATGGTTGGGTGCGATGGCTGGTGAGCAGCCCGCTGAGGAGTTGGCATTTGACACGTTTGGCTCCGATGACGACGACATGGACTTCGGTGACCTCTTTGGCGACACCGCTCAACCTAGCGAGGAAACGCCCGCATGGTTGGGTGCGATGGCTGATGAACAGCCCGCTGAGGAGTTGGCGTTTGACACGTTTGGCTCCGATGACGACGACATGGACTTCGGTGACCTCTTTGGCGACACCGCTCAACCTACCGAGGAAACGCCCTCATGGTTGGGTGCGATGGCTGGTGAGCAGCCCGCTGACGAGTTGGCGTTTGACACATTTGGCTCCGATGACGACGACATGGATCTGGGTGACCTCTTTGGTGACACCGCTCAACCTAGCGAGGAAACGCCCGCATGGCTGGGTGCCAAGACAGAAGAAGAACCTGACGACGAGTTAGCGTTTGAGGGTCTTGGTGCAGAGGATGACATGGACTTCGGTGGATTATTCGCGGATACTGCGCCAGCCCACGAAGAAGCTCCGTCGTGGCTAGGCACTGTATCTGAAGAAGCGCCAGATACATTTGCCAGTGAAGAAGATGAACTCGATTTCGGTGGCCTTTTTGGGGACATTGGTCGCCCTGCTACAGGTGCGGCTGATGATGCGTTTGGTGACCTCTTTGGCGATAGCGCCAGCGATGCTGATATTCTCTTTGAGGAAACCCCTGACCTGAATACGGCGGCGGATAATACCTTCAGTGACCTCTTTGGCGATAGCGATACGGAATTGGAACTGGAGACTATCTCCGCAGATGATAGCTATACGGGAATTTTTGATGATGAGGAACTAGACCTTGAAGCCGAGGCCGCTAACCTCAATCAGATTTTGGGGGAGGCAAGACGCGCAGACCTCAGTATTGATGATGAGATGAGTACCGATGCGTTGTTAGCCGATATTCTCAGCGAGCCTGCGGCTTCACGTTTTGACCTGCAAGCGGAAAATGAACCCAGCAATTTTGATGATCTGCTCCTTGAGGAAAAACCCACGGAGGAATTCCTTGCCTCAGAAGCAGATATGCCTGATACTAAACAAGATGCAACACAATTTGTGTTCAAGAAACCGCCGCGTTGGATGAAAAAGTCCCAATCGGGCTTAGATGAATAAATACGGTTTTTAGAAGGAGTCCCCGCCATGGGTGATAATATTCCCGACTTTAACAGCATGAGCCTAGATGAACAGATGCGTTGGCTCGAAAGCCTTGCCGCACGCCAAGGCGCTAGTGCTGATGAGTTCACGACATCTGCGGATATGGATGTCCCAGAAATTGACCCTGATAGTGTGGTCATTGATGAACCGGGGTATGTTCCTTCTGAAACCTTTAGTTTTAGCAAGCATGCCCAGCCAACCCCACCACCTGCCCAGCCAACCCCACCTGTTGAACAACCTGCGTGGGATGGACAAGCAACCGAGCAATATGCCACTTACGATGTCACCCAACAACAAGCCGAACAACCGATGGCAGAAACTCCCACAAGTGGGTATGACAATATGATTGGGGATGACCCTATGGCCTTCCTTGAATCATTGGCACGGCGGCAAGGTGCTGACCCCTCCGAATTTACTACCGCGGCCAGTATGGAAATTCCAGAGATTGACCCTGACAGTGTGGTCATTGATGAACCGGGCTATGTGCCATCGGAGACCTTTAGCTTCAGCAAACACGCCCAACCACCCCAGCCGCCTGCCCAAGAACCATCCGCTTGGGAACCGACACCCGAACCCGAAGTGGCTTCTACCGAATGGCCTGTGCAAGAGACCTATCAGGAATGGCAAGAACCCGTAGCAGAAACGCCTGCTGGTGGGTATGACAATATGATTGGGGATGACCCCATGGCCTTCCTCGAATCATTGGCACGACGGCAAGGTGCTGACCCCTCCGAATTTACTACGGCGGCCAGCATGGAAATTCCAGAGATTGACCCTGATAGTGTGGTCATTGATGAACCGGGCTATGTGCCATCGGAGACCTTTAGCTTTAGCAAACACGCCCAACCGCCACAACCCCCTGCTCAAGAGCCACCCGCTTATGAGCCAGCACCTGAACCAGAAGCGACCCCCACTGAGTGGCCCCAACAACAAGCTGATTGGTACAGCCAGCAAGGGGAGTATGCTCAGGGTGATTATGCTCAAAGTGATTACACTTATGAGCAGCCCGCTGATCAGCAAGCCTATACCTATGATGAAGCAGCATGGCAACAGCAGGCAGATGCTGGCACATGGCAGCCAACTGACGATGCCAGCACATGGCAATATGACTATAGCGACCAGACGGCATGGCAAGGGGATTACAGCTATGAACAGCCTGCTGACCAACAACAGTATCAATATGATGATGCGTCGGCCTATGGCTATCAGCAAGAGGAAGAACCGACCCCCTACCGAGACCTCAGCGACCCTGAGTTGATGGCGGAATCCGACCCAATGAAGTGGCTCGAAAGTTTGGCACTACGCAATGGGGCCAATGCTGAGGAACTTATTACTGCGGCGGATATGGACATCCCTGAACTTGACCCCACGACAACTGATATGAGCAACGTGGGACCGGGCTATACCCCTTATTCGCCCTTTGAAACGACACCGGGGTATACCCAACAAGAGCCACCGCCGCCCCCACCCAGTGTGCCAGAAATCCCCTCTATTCCTGAGCTTGATATGGCATTAGAAGCTAGGTCTGAGGAAGCAATGCCAGAGGCCCCCGCAGAGGAAGAATCGCTCTCGTGGCTCCAAGACCTTGCACTTGACCAAGGCGCAGATGCCACCGACTTCTTAGCAGAATTTGAACCCGAAGCGCTGCCGGGCTTTGACCTTGATTTTGACACATCCGATGAGGAAGCGACGGCAGCTATTGCCGCTATGATCGAAGAACCGCAAGCCAGCTACACAGATGAGGCTTTATCCGGCATGACGGATGAAGACATCGCTCGCGCTCAGATTGAGGGCACCATCACCCCGGAGCAAGAATTGGCTTGGCTTATGCAGAAGGCCCATCAATTGGAAGAATTGCATGAGACCGATGTCGAGGAGGAAGTGTTACCAACAGGCGAGGCAGTTCCGGCGGATATTCCAGATTGGGTGATGGCCCAAATGTCCGGCACCGATGACTTAAATGCGTTTGCGCCTGAAGGTGATTTGCCGCTCAATTTAGATGACATCCTTCTATCTCAAGAAGAGGCGGTCACAGACTGGCTTTCGGAAGAGGCAGAAGGCAGCCTCGACATTCCAGAGATTACCCTTGAAGACACATCAGCCTTTGAAGCAACAGGCAGCTTGTTGGCGGGCTACGATGAAAGCCATGACCCTTGGGTAGAGGCCCTTGCGGCGGAGGCATCGGGTGCCTTGGACGCCAGCGCCGAGCCTGATTGGTACAAACAAGCCTTGCAGCAAGCTGAAGAACTGGGAGAGCCAGACTTCACTAGCGAGGTCGAGGAATTTGAAGACCTAGAGCCTGAGGTGGCAGAAGACCCTGACCCAACAGCATGGTATCTGAAGGCCATTGATGAAGAGCCTGCTACGGAAGGGACAGAATTGCCGGACTGGTTGCGGATGAGTGTCAGCGACGATGATGCAGGTGGGGCTATTGGCGATTGGCTCCGTGAGCAAGAGCTAGGGGAAGGCACCCCCGAAGCGACTGACTGGCAAACCGCCGCCACAGACGATGTACCTGCCATGAGTTGGCTAGATGATGTAGTAGAGGCCGAGGAACCGACTCCTATACCCGATACACCCGCGCCGCTTCCAACACCCATCGTAGTACCACCTGTTGCACCGCCTAAACCTGTTGGTGAAATCCTCCCGCAAGGGGTAGAAGGTGCGTTGCCCACATGGCATCCGAGCCAGCAGCAACGCCAACCTGTGCGGCCAGCGGAACACCAACCTATTGCGCCACCACCACCGCCTGTTCACAAAGAAAAGGTTGCGGCCCCACCACCACTCCCTACCCGCGAACCTGTGCGCCGTGTGTCACAACCCGTACCGCCGCCGCCACCACCGCCGCCTGTTCCCGCCCAGTTCGCAGAACATAAAGCAAGGCTGGAGCAGAATCCAGACGATCACGATACCCGCTTGAGACTGGCCCGCGAACTCGGCACACATGGCAGCACAGGTGATAGCCTCAAGCAATACGAGGCTTTGGTGGAAAATTCGGCGATGCTGGATACAGTGTCCACTGATCTTGTGGCCCTTGCCAGTAATCTGCCAGACCATCCCAAGGTACGGCGTCTGTTGGGCGATGTGTATATGCGCCAAGGCCGCCTGCAAGAGGCTTTGGATACCTATCGTGGGGCGCTCAATCAACTCTAACTGATACACGCTTAAACCACCAACGGGCGGCGCGAGTGTCGCCCGTTTGTTGTTTTTGTGCTACTATGTTGAGCGCAGAATAGAAACAGTAGGAGAAATAAACTTGGAACGCACGCTGATTATCGTCAAACCCGATGGAATACAACGTGGGCTAACAGGCGAGGTTATCTCGCGCTTTGAACGACGGGGTTTCCGCATCGTGGGTATGAAATTCATGCAAATCGACCGCGCCCTCGCCGAACAACACTATTTTGAACACAAGGGCAAAGGCTTCTTTGAAGGCCTCGTTTCTTATATCACCAGCGGCCCCGTGGTGGTGATGGTCTTGGAAGGCAACAACGCCATCGACATCTCACGCAATACCATCGGCAAGACCAACCCCAAAGATGCAGCCCCCGGCACTATTCGTGGTGACTTGGCGCTTGAGATTGGGCGCAATATTGTGCATGGGTCAGCCAATGAAGCGGATGCTGAACGCGAGATTAACTTGTATTTCACACCTGCTGAACTGATTGATTGGTCACGCGATACCGACCGCTGGATTTTCGAGTAAACAGCATCGTTACCGCACAAGATGGATTCCCGCAGTGGGTGTCCATCTTGTTGTTTAGAGATTTCTAACACAACATTCACGACACGATTGCGTAGAAATCATTTATAATCGCTAGGCGGAGGCACGGATGCAAACCCATTGGAAATGGCTACTATTGCTGGTGTTGGTGCTGGGTGTGATGACAGCTTGTAAGTCAGATGACGACGACAAAGCCACCCCACCTCCAGAAGATTTAATGGCAAAGGCCGCCGATAGCCTCGATAAGGCGACCTCTTTTCGCTTGATTATTCGCCCCCAAGGGGCTGCGGTGGTGATTAACACAGGCCTCATTGACGAAGGCATTGAACTCAACAAAGCCGAGGCGCGTTTTGCCAGTCCGGACAAGGTGCGGGCCAGTGTCAGTGTGCGGATTGACGCCGTGACCCAAGAGGTGCAGGTGGTAGCCATCTCTGACCGCCAGTATATTCAACTCCCCATTTTGACTGGTGACAACTGGCTTGTGCAAGATTTTGCGACGGGCTTTGTGCCGGAAGACCTCCAATCGGATGAAGATGGCATCGGAGCCGCGTTACGCGCCATGCAAGACATTGAATATGTCGGCACGGATGAGGTTGGTGGCATTGCGGTGTATCACATCCGCGGGATGGTACCGGCTGCTAAGATACGCTCAGTTACAGTGGGGCTGATTGGAACCCAAGAGGGGCTGTTCAAGACCGATGTCTATATCCGCCGCGATGATACCAACCGCGTGGCGCGGATTGTAGTTGAAGAGCCGCCCGTTGATGAGGCAAGCGAAGCCACCATCTGGACAATTGAGCTTGACTCCTACAACCAAGACGTTACCATCACCGAGCCTGAAGTAAGCTAATCATGCGTCGTCCGTGGGGTATACTCATCGTCTTAACGTTGCCTGTGTTTATTGGCGCGTTAGACCTCACCATCGTCTCGGCTATTCTGCCAGAGATTATCAACCAGCTTAAACTCCCGATTGATTCACGCTTTGATGATGCGTCGTGGGCGGTCAGTGGCTATCTGCTGGCCTATACCATTAGCATGACCTTTATGGGGCGCATCTCGGACATCATCGGGCGGCGCTGGGTCTATATCGCCTGCCTGATTATCTTCATGTTTGGCTCGTGGTTCGTCACGATTGCCCATACATGGCCCGCCGATTGGTACCTCGACGGGTATCGGTGGCTCTATCCCAATCCCGACACCCATATCCCGCCTGCGTTGGAAATCCGCCAACTGCATATGATCATCCTTGGGAGGGTCATACAGGCCTTTGGTGCGGGAGCGATGGTACCTGTCACAATGGCGGTGGTGGGCGATATGTTTCCGGCAGGGGAACGCGCCCGCCCATTGGGCTTTGTGGGGGCGGTCGATACAGCGGGCTGGGTCTTGGGGCATCTCTACGGCGGCGCGATGGTCAAGTTTTTTGGGGCGCATGGCGACATCATTGTGGATGCGCTTGGCAGCGTTGGCCTTGACCTCGGCTATCCCACTTGGCATACCCTATTTATCCTAAACATCCCGATTAGCCTCGTGGCGCTGGTGGGGGCGTGGTATGCCCTGCGCGGGGGAGAGTTTGGGCATCGCTCTGGACAATACTTCGATGTCCTCGGCACGGCTTTGATTACCCTTGCGCTGATTGGCTTTAGCGTAGGGGTCGGGGGTGCCAGCCCAGAATCGGCATTAGGGGCTGAGAGTTTTGAAGACCTCTCGACCCATTCCAGCAATGATTACACCATCCCCCTGCTGATTGGAGCCGCCGTCTTCTTTGGTCTGTTCCTGCTGTGGGAGATGCGAACCCGCCACCCATTGATTGACCTCAAGCTTTTCCGCAAGCGCAACTATAGCGCCTCGGCCTTTACCAACTTTTGTGTGGGGTTTGGCTTGGCGATTGGCTTGGTGAGTGTGCCATTGGTGATTAACATCCGCGCCGAATCGACGAGCCAAGAGGCTTTTCAAGACGCGGCCCTCATCGCAGGGCTGGTGTTATCGGGTCTCACGGTGCCAATGGCGCTGGCGGCCTATCCGGGAGCGCTGTTGAGTGACCGCTACGGCTTCCGTCCGGTGACAGTTGGTGGACTGGCGCTGGCAGTGATTGGCTTTGTGCTGTGCAGCCTGACGTGGACATCGGACATCTCACCTTGGATTATGGCCTTTGAGATTGCGGTGATTGGCGTCGGCTTAGGCTTGACCATCTCGCCCGTATCGACGGCGCTGATTAATGAGGTGCCGATGGGTGAGCGTGGGGTATCGGCGGCCCTCGTCTTGATTTTGCGGCTGGTGGGCATGACCCTCGCTATCTCTGGCCTAACGTCTTATGCCCTATCGAGAGTCGAGCAGCGAACCCGCGCATTGGGTAATATTACGGACATTGACGAGCGTCAAGCCGCCTATTTGGATGCTACCGTTGCCCAGATTAATGAGTTGTTCCTGATTGGCGCGGCGGTGACGGTCGTGGCCTTGTTCATTGCATTGCGGCTACATGGTGGCCGTGTAGAAAAAGGAGCCGAAAGTGACCACCCTCGACCAACGCTTACATGAACACCTCGTTTATGCCTATGCCAACGCCCCAGCGGTTAAAGCCATCTTTGACCATGTGGGGCTGACACCAGATGACATTCGCACCGTTGCCGACCTCGCCCGCTTACCGATTACCAGCAAAGACCAATTCAGTGAAATGCAGCGCCAAGACCCACCCTTTGGGGGTTGGTTAGCCATGCCCGTTGATGCTCTCGACCGCATTTTCCTCTCACCCGGACCGATTTATGACCCCGGTAGCAGTGAAGATGAAAGCCTGATTGAGGATGCCGTTAGCGCTCTCCAGATGGCAGGCTTTGGCCCCGAAGACCGTGTGATTAACGCCTTCCTCTATCACTTGGTGCCAGCGGGCCTGCTCTTTGATGAGGCCGTTCACCGCACTGGCGCTACGGTTATCCCCTTGGGGCCGGGCAATACGGAGATACATGTTAAGGTCATGCAGGAGTTACGGGTCACGGGCTATGTTGGCACCCCCAGCTTTTTGTCGATTATTTTAGATAAAGCACTTGAATTCGGCATTCCCAAAGCCGCCATCCCCTTGAAAAAAGCGTTCTTCTCGGCTGAACCCTATCCACCCTCGTTGCGGGCCAAATTTGAGGGCGAGTATGGCATCCAGACCAGCCAAGCCTATGCCACCGCCGACCTTGGCTTTATCGCCTCTGAGATTCACGGGCAAGAGGGCTTTATTGTGGCTCAAAATCAAGTGATGGAATTGGTTGACCCTGAGACGGGCGAGGCTGTCCCCGAAGGCACCCCCGGTGAGGTGGTCGTTACCAAATTTGACCGTGTGTATCCTTTGCTGCGCTTTGGCACGGGCGATATGGCAGTGATGATACCGGGAAGCGACCGTCTGCGCGGGTTGGTCGGGCGAAGTGGCGAGGCCGTCAAGGTGCGCGGCATGTTCTTGCACCCCAATCAATTGCGCTTTGCGGTGAGCATGTTCCCCGATGTGGATGCTATGCAAGCCGTCATTACCCGCGACGGGGTGCGCGATGTGGTCACGCTACGGGTGGTTGGGAGTATGGACGCCGAACAACTCAAGCAGGCTCTCTCCGCAGCGGCCCGTTTGACTATCAACGAGGTCGAGTTTGTGGAGAGTATCCCCGACGGCGCACGGCTCATCGAAGACCAGCGCACATGGGATTAAAGCCACACGCTAATCTCTGATATATAGACGATGATGCTCACCACTGCCCCTGTGCGGTGGTGAGTTTTTTATGCCCCAAAGGGGAACGAAACCGCGCCGCCTAACGTCCTAGCTATGACAGGAGGTGAACCACATGAAACGAATGTTGCTCTTCATTGCCCTATTTGGAATGCTGGCCGTGGTCGCATCTGACCGCGCCTTATCACAAGACAGTATGAATCCCCCGCCGCGTGTTATTGATGTTTGGCCCCTCCCCGGCGTTGAACTCCTCCCCGATGACACCCTCAGCATCACCTTTAATCAAGCCATGGATCAAGATAGTGTCGCCAAGGCCCTCAGCTTTGAACCCAGTTTGGACGGGAGTCTCACGTGGGTCGATGGGCGGAGCGTCAATTTTGTGCCGACAGGTGGCTGGCCGCGCAATACCAGCTATAGCCTAACGATTGGCACCAATGCCCAGACACCAGATGGCATCGGACTAGAAGAAACCTACACCGCCACCCTCAAGACGATTAGCCCACTGGAGGTGACGACTGTTGTGCCCGATGTCGGGGCCGAAGGGGTCGCGGCTGATGCCAGCATTGTCGTGACCTTCAACCGCCCCGTCGTGCCGTTGGTTTCAACGGAGCAATTCGAGGACTTGCCACAGCCCATCCAGATTGAACCGGAATTGGCGGGGTCGGGCGAATGGCTCAACACGGGGATTTATATTTTCACCCCTGCCGAGCCGCTACGGGGTGGCACCATCTACACTGTGACGGTGCAAAGTGGTTTAACGGCAGTGGATGGGGCAGTTTTAGAGGCCGATTATGGGTGGTCATTTAAGACGCTCCCGCCGCAAGTGACCTCAGTTTATCCCCGTGATAGAGCGGGTTTTATCTATTTGGATGATGTTATCAACGTTTATTTTAGCCAGCCGATGGATAAGACCAGCACCGAGGCCGCCTTCAGTTTGTGGCATAACGGGGCGGCGGTGGCGGGTAGCTTTGAATGGGGCGACACCCATGCCAGCTTCCTCTTTAGGCCAACTGAACTACTGACCATCGACAGCAGCTATATCTTGAATATCACCGATAGCGCCATGAGCGCCTATGGTGATGCGACGTTGGACGCGGGTATCTCCTATACCTTCAGCACAGTTCCCTACCCCGCTGTGGATACTGTCTCGCCCTATGACGGCAACACAGGTGTGCGTCCGGGAGGTGGGGCTAGTATCCGCTTCCGTACCCGCATGGATACCGAGACCTTCGTGGATAAAATTGAGGTGTCGCCGGATGTGGAGTGGGAACCAGTGGTCTATGGTGAGCAAAGCCTTGGCATTAGCTTCCGCAGCCAGCCCAACACTCAATACACCATCACGCTCAAGCGTGGCACCGAGGATATTTACGGCAACGCGATTGCTACCGACTACACCTTCCGCTTTACGACGGGCGAACTGCAAAGTAGCCTCTACCCCATCCTCGAAAGCGGTAGCCCTAGCTTGTTACAAACAGGGGCGTATCGGGAAGATACCCGTATCTCACTTTCGATTTCAGGCAAGCCCCAAGCACAGTTTATCCTGTATCGGATTCAGGGTAACAGGCTACCGGAAGTCGCTGGCAACCTGACCAGCAACTACCCTTATAGCTTTAGTGAATTACCCGCATGGCTGTCGTGGTTTGAAATCGCCCGCACATGGACAACCAACTTCAACTCCGACGGGGCGCAGAACATCCCGACTGAGGTGTTTCTAGCATCAGAGGAAGGTGGAGCCTTGACTCCGGGAGTCTATTGGCTGGCCTTTCGGGATACCAGCCGCGACGACAACCGTTACTACCAATACTCGCTGGCGGTGGTCAATGCGACGGCTACCGTCAAGCGCAGCCCGCAAGAGACAATGGTGTGGGTGACTGATATGCCTAGCGCCGCGCCTATCCAAGAAGCCACCGTCACGATTTACAATAAAGGGGAAGCTATCGCACGCGGACAAACCAACGCCGAGGGTATCTTCCGCGCCCCGATTGATTTGGTGGACGACGAGCAGATTTTTGTGGTAATTGAGGGTGCCGGAGCCTATGGCGTGTGGTATAGCACCAGCGACAACGACCTGCCTATCATCCAAGACTATCTCTATACCGACCGCCCCATCTACCGCCCCGGTGAGACTGTGTACTATCGCGGGGTGCTGCGGGAGCGTGAGGATATGGACTATGGCATCCCTAATGTGCGCCAAGTTCCGGTTCAGATTACCGCGACAGATGGCACCACCCTCTTTGAGGGAAATGCCGAGGTTACCGATTTTGGCACCTTTAGCGGTGAGTTGTTGCTGCCTGAAGAGACTGCCTTGGGGAACGCCACCATTTACGCCAACGGGCGCTATCTTGGCTCCTTCACCATTGCCGAGTTTCGGGTACCCGAATTTGCGGTGAGCGCTACGCCCCAACAGGACGAAATCTTCCAAGGCGACCCGCTGAATGTGCTGGTCAGTGCTGACTATTATTCGGGTGGTAAGGTCAGTAATGCGGATGTCTCATGGAGCGCAACGGCGGCCCCAGCCGGATTTGTCTATACGGGCAACGGACGCTATCGTTTCTATGATGAGACCACCACAGCTACCACTTATACGGTGGGGAATGGGACAGGGCGGACTGATGCCGATGGCAATTACCTCATCTCCTCGACCAACACCCAAACCAACTCAAATCGTCCAGTACGCTTGACGGTCACGGCGACTGTCACTGACGAAAGCTATCAATCTATCAGCAGTAGCACCAGCGTGCTGGCCCATCCCGCCAATATCTATGTGGGGCTACAGTCCAGTCAATACTTTGGGCGCGAAAATCAGCCGATGCCCATTGACCTGATTGCCGTTACCGCCGATAGCACCCCCATCGCGGATAAGACCATCACACTGGAGGTGGTGGAGATACGCTGGGAACGGACACCGATTGAGGGTCAGTTCGGGCGCTATGAATGGAATCAAGAAGAGATAGCAGTCGAGACTCTCACAATCACAACTGACGCTAACGGCTTGGCCTCCTATACCTTCACGCCGCCCAATGCGGGTATCTTCCGCGTGCGGGCCAGTGCCTTGGATGAATATGAGCGCCCCAATAGCAGCACCCTGCGCTTCTGGGTGACGGGTACACGGCGGGTCTGGTGGGGCCAAGCCTCCACACGCATCCAGCCAGTTGCCGACAAAGACAGCTATCAACTAGGCGACACCGCCCAAATCCTTGTGCCACTACCCTTTGAAGGGGCCTCGACGGTGTTGATTACAACCGAGCGGGCAGGGGTCATTGCCTACGAAGTGCGGCAAGTCGAAGGCTCAACATTGCTCTATGACCTACCGATTAGCGAGGCGCATGTGCCGACGGTGCATGTTAGCTTTACCGCCGTCAAGGGCATTGATGGGGAGAGCCTCAATCCTGATTACCGCACGGGTTCGATTGCCCTCGCAGTTGAACCGACCCAACAGCGTCTACACATCACTGTAACACCTTCCGCCAGCCTGACCCAGCCGCGTGACACCCTCAGCTTTGAGCTAACCATCACCGATGCCGACGGCAACCCCGTGCAGGCCGAAATTGGCTTGGCGCTGACCGACAAGGCGATTCTCGCGCTGGCACCACCGAATAGTGGTACGTTGGAGGGGGCCTACTATGGCTATCAGCGCGACTATGTGTATACAGGTATCTCGTTGCAAGCGCTGCTTGATCGGGTCACCGATACCGCTGTGCCACCTGAAGAAGATAAAGGCGGAACGGAAGAACTCGGCACACCAACAGCCCTCCCGACCATGACAGCGATGGCTGCCGAAGCCCCCGCCCCAACTGCTGGCGATTCGCCGGGGGGAGCCGCCCAACCACCTAACGTGACGGTGCGCGAGAATTTTGAGCAGACGCCACTCTGGGAGGGACATGTGGTGACGGATGCCAACGGCAAAGCCACCGTCAGTCTTGAGTTGCCGGATAACCTCACAACATGGACATTTGACGCCCGTGCCTTGACGACCCAAACCCAAGTGGGGCAAACCACCATCGAGGTCGTCACAACCCTGCCCTTGCTGGTACGGCCTGCCACGCCACGCTTTATGGTGGTCGGTGACCGCGTGCAGTTGGCGATGGTGGTCAATAACAACACCGAAGCCGCCCAAGACATTGAGGCTTATATCCAAGCGGCAGGTGTTGAACTCGAAGGCGATAGCCAGCAAACCGTAACGATTGAAGCAGGCAGCCGTGCCCGTATTAGCTGGTGGGCTACCGTGCAAGATGTCGAGTATGTAGACCTAACCTTCATCGCGGTGGGGCAAGACGGCTATCAAGATGCCGCCAAGCCATCCTTAGCGACGGGGCCAGATGGCACCATTCCGGTCTATCGCTACACGGCACCCGATAAGGTTGGAACAGCGGGCATCTTGCGTGAAGGTGGGGCAGATGTCGAAGGCATCAGCTTGCCACCGCGCTTTGATGACCGCGAGGGCGAGTTGGTCATCCGCACCGACCCCTCCCTAGCAGTGACGACTATCGACTCGTTGAACTACCTCGAAAACTATCCGCACCAGTGCATTGAGCAGACCGTCAGCCGTTTCTTGCCGAATGCGGTCACCTATCGCGCCCTCGCCTCGTTGGGGGTTCAAGACTCCAATCTAGAAGCGAATCTGTATGTTGCGCTCAATTATGGGATGACACGCCTGCAAAATGAGCAGAACCCTGATGGCGGGTGGGGCTGGTTCGTCCGCATGGAAAGCAACCCGATGGTCAGTGCCTATGCTGTGCTGGGGTTGATTGAAGCGCAAGAGTCGGGCTGGGAGGTCGATAGTGGCATGATGGACAGCGCCATGAATTATCTACGCGGTCAGTTGACGCGCCCCACCATTGATAGCCAACAGTGGCAACTCAACCGCCAAGCCTTCTTCTTATACGTCTTGGCGCGGGCAGGCGAAGGTAATCTCGATGATTACCAACGCTTGTACGAATTGCGTCTGAAGCTCTCGTATGCGTCACGGGCCTACTTGCTCTTGGCCTATCAAGAACGCTTCCCGACAGAAGCAGCCATCAATGACCTGATTAGTGACCTAACCACCGCCGCTATCCTCTCAGCGACGGGCGCTCATTGGGAGGAGGAATATGTCGATTGGTGGAACTGGGGCAGCAATACCCGCACCACTGCGATTGTCCTCTCGGCGCTGATTCATGCCCAACCCGAAAGTGACCTGCTCCCGAATGCCGTGCGCTGGCTAATGGTGGCTCGCAATGGCGACCATTGGGAAAGCACCCAAGAGACGGTGTGGACGGTCTTAGCTCTCACTGACTGGATGCTGCTGACAGGCGAGTTGCAGGGCGACTATGATTATCAGGTCAATCTCAATAACGAGGGCTTGCTGGATGAAAGTGTCACACCTGACACCGTGCGCGAGGGTCATGTGCTACGGATTGCGGTGCGTGATTTGTTGGCGGATGAAATGAATCGCTTGATTGTAGCCCGCGAAGATGGAATGGGAGCCTTGTATTACACCGCCCATCTCGACTTACGGCTGCCTGCCTCCGAGGTGGATGCGCTGAATCGGGGGGTGCAGATTGAGCGCCAATACTTCCTTGCCAATGACCCCGCAGCACCGATTACCAGCGCCAAGGTGGGCGATACCATCACGGTTAAGCTAACCTTCACGCTGACAGAGGATATGTACTATTTCGTCCTTGAAGACCCCTACCCAGCAGGTACCGAGGCGGTTAACAGCCGCTTGCTGACCACAGCATCAGATGGGCGACCTCAACTCAACCGTTTCAGCGATGAATGGCGCTGGTGGTGGGGCTGGTGGTGGTATGACCGCACCGAGTTGCGCGATGAGCAGGCCAACCTCTATGCCGACTATCTGCCACGCGGCACCTATGTCTTCAGCTATCAAGTTAACGCGACGGTGCCGGGTGAGTTCCAGACGCGGCCCGCCCAAGGTTATGCTTTCTACTTTCCAGAGGTATTTGGGCGCAGTGACGGGGCGCTGTTTACCGTGACTGAGTAAGCTCATCCTCTCCGCAAGAGAAAACCCCCACATCGGCTTGATGCGGGGGTTTTTAGATTTCGGGAGTTGTGTACTATTCGGTAAAGGGCAAATCAGCAGGCAAGTTTTGGTCGAGGTTGTCAGTGGTACGATACCAAATCTTGTATGTCCAACCAACAACGGTCTGACCCGTGCCGTCGGTGTAGCTAATCTTAACCCAGCGCCGATCAGCGCTTTGACCATAGACACCCACCACACGGCCCCAGCCAACATAGCCCAAACGTCCACACGAGAAGGATGGGCATTCCCGAATCCGCATGTTGCCGACGGGGCGGGCAAACATCACAATCTCGTTGGACGGCACCAAGGGGTTGCCATTGGCATCTAAGACTGGCACCGCGCCGAAATCACCTGTGAAGGCCAGCCATGTGGCATAGACCCAGCCACGAGTACCGAGGCCCTCGACATAAGCCCATGAGCTATCGAAGTTACGACCAAGGATAGGCAATACGACATTGTAATCGAAGCGCCCAATCTTGGTAGCACCCGATGAGGGAGCGACACGGTAATTGAGGCCAACTTGAGCGGTGACACGCCCAGTCACACCTGTTGGGGAGACCACTACAGGCGTTGGAGAGGGGCCAGCCGTTGGAGCCACTCCGCCACCGCCACCACCTGACCATGAGACGTTGACGAAGGCGGCATCGGCAATATCAACATGCTCAACCACAACGGTATGCGTTCCTGCCGTTAAGTTGATGGTACCTGTATAGACCTCTCCGGTGTAATAGGGAGCCGAGGCGGTAACCGCTTGCCCATCGACCCACACCGTAACCGAGTCATCGGCTTGGGCGGTAAAGGTAACTAAGCCGCCCGTTGAGAAGGTGACAGTGCAAGTAAAACGCGATGACCAACCATCGGGATTGATACCGCCGACGGGAGCCGAGGTACCCCAATTGATGTTGAGTGGGCCAGCGGGAATCGGTGAGCCATAAATAGAGGGTGGAGTATGGGTACCGTTGTTAAAATACTCCACTGACCAAGGGCTACCCACTGGCGCGGTAGTCGGTGTTGGTACACCCCCACCACCACCGATTAACGCCCAGTTGAGGTTAATCTGTCCGGTGCCAGTGTACTTCGCAACCTCTAGCATCACCGTCACAGTCTGGTTAGGCACCGCGACATAGTAATCGGCACTGAGGGTTTGTGGGCTGGCGAGGTCAATCCCCCAATAGTTGATAGCGGTTGGCTGTCCATTGATATAGAGTCGTGCGCCGTCTTGGAATGTCGAGGTAAAACGATAGGTTCCGGCGGTTAGAAACGTGATATTCGTTACGAATCGTCCGGAGAAGTTATTGGGGCCAACACCCCCAACTGGCCCGCCTGTCCCCCAATAGAGGCCTTGGTTGATTTGTACCGAGGCGGTACAGCCAACATAAGCCGCCAGCGTGAGATTTGTGTCATTGAAATAGGTGGTATCCCACAGGCCTGCTCCACAGGTTGGCCCAACTTGGGCATACGCTGTTTGGGGATGCGAATTGGTTGGGAGAATCCCAACTAACCCTGCAATCACGGCAAGGCAAGCCAAACCCACCAGTAAACGTCCTTTCACTGGTATCCTCCTTCTTCCCCCTGTTCCGGTTGCTCCATAAATTCGCGGTGGTATAAAGACCACACCTGTTTAATAAAATGACGATAGGGGAAGCACAATTGTTCCTTATCTCATGATACCACGAATCAAAAATGACGTTGTGGGAAGGTAAGCATGCTTAGGCCTCGCCTAAATAGGCTTGTACTACCTCCAATAAGTCGCTGGTGCTAATGGGCTTGGGCAAGTAGTTATCGCAGCCTGCCGCTAGGAAGCGCTCACGGTCACCGCGCATGGCATTCGCGGTGAGGGCAATAATCGGGATATGGGTGGTTTGTTCATAAGATTTGATGATGCGGGTGGCTTCGATACCATCAATGCCCGGAATGTTAATATCCATTAGGATGAGGTCGGGAATCTCCGCCACGGCAATATCAATTCCCGTCTGCCCATCGTCGGCCTCAAGGACAGTATAGCCCCGTGCGACCAAAACCTTACGAACCAACCGCTTGTTCTGAAAATTATCTTCAACATACAAAATTCGCTTTGACATAGACCTTAACCTTTGGGCTGAAGTATGTGGTCAACATGGGCAATTAAAGCTTGGCGATCAAGGGAGAGTTTGTACCAAACCGAACATTGCTGCGCGGCAAAAGCTTCTTTTTCTTCTGGGAATAGTTCTTTGGCGGTCAAAATCACAACAGGGATATGCTGGAGGTGCGGCGTTGCTTTCAATTCCTGCATCAAGGATAAGCCATCGGTATCGGGCAAGATGACATCTAGAACAATTAAGGCCACATCCTGCTCATCGAGTAACTCACGGGCCTCTTGAGCGCTATAGGCTTCGAGGACATCATAGCGCTTGGTGGCCTCAAGGATACGGCGCACCAGCCGTGCATCACGTCGGTTATCATCAATGACCAAAACCGTTGCACGGGTGATGTTGTCAATAACGGACTTCACGCTTTGCGACACTTCGCCGACGGTGGTCTGAATAGGCGTGGAGGGTTCGGCGTCTTGATGAACGCCCAAAGTCTGCACGACATGGTCAACCAATTCACGGGTATTGAAATTACCCTTTTGCCAAAGCGAGGCCCCTTGATCTTCTAAGCGGTTGCGTTCCTCAATAGTCAGCGTTTTGGCGGAGACCACAAAGACCGGAATATCACGGGTTTCAGGGGTACTCTTGAGGGCCGTCAGCAACTCAAAGCCGTCCATCTCTGGCATAGTCAAATCGGAGACGACCAAATCGGGCTTGCGCTGCCTGACCAAATCAAGACCATCACGGGCGGTGTTGGCTTCAAAGACACGATAATTTTTGTAGGTCTGCAACAGGCGGCGGATGAGGCGGCTATCTTGGGGGTTATCGTCAATAATCACAACGGTGGTCACTTGCTCATCCAAGTTGGCAAGGGCAGCACTGAGACCTTCTTCGAGGCGGGTCTGTACGGTAGCGCTCTGGCCCTCCTGCTGACCGAGTTGCAAATCCAAAACGTATTCGTCTTCCAAGACATGCTTTTCAGCGGGGAAGGTATGACCGGAACAGTTGACTACCACCCAATCATCGGGCTTGAAATAGCCTTGGTTCGCCATTTTTTCGAGACCCGCAAAGGCCACCGCGGTGGCAGGCTCAATACTATAGCCTTCGGTGCGGGCCATTCGGCGCATGGCGCGGAAGGTTTCGCCATCATCAACCGAGACCATCGTACCACCATTACTCAAACAGGCTTGGCGCAGCAGTTCATAGGAATGGCCCGGCGCACCTGTCGCCAAGACCGCAATGCGGGTACGTGGAATGACGGGTTCGGCCTGCTCTTGATTGTTCTCCCACGCTTGCACCATCGGCGCACAACCTTCGGCCTGCACAATGGCAAGTTTGGGCATACGGTCAATGAGACCCATCCTATTGAGTTCAAGGAAGCCCTGCCAAACCGCCAAGGGGCCAATACCGCCACTGACGGCTTGAATATACCAATCGGGCACACGCCATCGACCATCGGGGAGGGGTTGGAGACGGGTGAGTTGTTCGGCAACCTCAAAGGCAATCGTTTTCATGCCATCCACATCAGGGATACCGCGTGCGCCATGGTCGGTGGGAAGTTTGCGGCGGGCAGCAAAATCACTGGCGACTTTCTTGGCTTGGTCATAAGTACCCGCAATCTTGACTACTTCAGCGCCATATAGCCCTAGTTCACGCAATTTCTCATTGGGTACCATGCTGGTGAGGAATATCCAGAGGCGAATGCCCGCCCGCGCACAATAGGCTGCATAGGCCGCCGCTTTGTTGCCCGTTGAGGAGAGTACAAATTCAGTAGCCCCCATCTGCTTGAGGGCCGCCACGCCGAGAACGGCTTGACGATCTTTGAAGGAACCCGTTGGGCCTTGACGCTCATCTTTGATATAGAGGCGCTCTAGGCCAAGCTCTTGCTGAAGTTTGAGGGCCTGTACCAATGGTGTCCAACCCTCGCCCATTGAAACACTGAAGCCGGGATAATTCACGGGTAGCAATTCTTCATAGCGCCAGAGCGAGGCATCGCGGTAGACCAATTCATCCAACCAGATTTCACGAGCGGCATCATAATCATAGCTGGATAGCAGCCAATTAGAGCCACAGACCGGACAGGTCGTCAAACTAATATCAGGAGCTAACCGTTGACCGCAATCGCGGCAGACCAAATGAGTTAATAAAAAGGGCATTAAGGGCATACTCCCATCATTCTATATTTATTTTATTTTAATCCTTGTTGGATAATGCTGCAATGCTACAATTGTCCTATGCAACCCTTGATTATACTCCATAGCAACGATATTCATGGTCAGGTTGATGGATTAGCGCGGATTGCGACCCTTGTCGAGGACATTCGAGCGCAACACCCCACCACCCCCGTCATCTATGTGGATGCTGGCGATAGCCAAGACCTCAGTAACCCTTTGAGCAAGGCTACCCAAGGGGTTGCTATGCACCGTCTGTTGCGGGTGGCGGGCTGCCAAATGTCCGTTCTTGGCAATAAGTGTATGCGACGCTATGGCATGGGGGTGGTGAAGGATTATGCGCTTGCTGCACAATTCCCTATCCTACAGGCCAACCTGCGCTTGCCAGAAGGTTCAGCTATTCCCGGCACACTCCCTAGCGCCCTTCTGCCAACAGGAAATATCCAGCTTGGGTTTATTGGCTTGACCACCGATCAGTCCAATTTTGTGAACGAACACCACCTGCAAATTGAATCACCCTTTAGAGTCATCAAAGAGCAGATAACTCAACTCAAGGCGGCGGGAGCCAACACCGTTATTCTGTTATCGCACATGGGTCTCGATATGGATCATGTGCTTGCCAATCAACACTTTGATGATGTGGCGTTGATTATCGGCGGTCATTGGCATGTCCTGCTCGAAACAGGGGTGCGCGTTAATAATGTGATGATTACCCAAGCAGGTAGCCATGCCGAGTATTTGGGGCGGGTGGATGCGGTATGGGATGGCAAGCAACTTCGGATTGAGCAAGCAAGCGTCATCAAGGTGGATTCAACGATTCCCCAACACCCGCGTGTACTGGCAGAAATTCAGGCAATCGAGTCCGAAATCAGGTAGACTAGACTAAAAAGGATAGGACAAAAGCGCAGTGGCAAACCAAGCCCTTTATCTCAAATGGCGGCCCAATAGCTTTGATGACATGATTGGGCAAGAGCATGTGACACGCACCTTGCTGGGCGCAATCCGACAAGGGCGGATTCGCCACGCCTACCTCTTTAGCGGCCCACGCGGCACGGGCAAAACAACCTCCGCCCGCCTATTGGCAAAAGCCGTCAATTGTCTACATCCTGAGCCAGAGCGCCGCCCCTGCAATAATTGCGTGAACTGCGCTGGCATCAATTCGGGGCGCTTCCTTGACATCATCGAAATCGACGCCGCCTCGCATACCAGTGTGGATGATGTGCGTGAATTGCGGGACAAAATCGCCTTTGCGCCCAGCGAAGGGGCCTATAAGGTCTATATTATTGACGAGGTGCATCGCTTCTCAGGCGCGGCCTTTGATGCGCTACTCAAGACCCTAGAAGAACCACCAGCCCATGCTATTTTCGTGCTGGCAACCACTGAGATGAACAAGGTACCCGACACCATCAAAAGCCGCTGCTTGGTCTTCGAGTTTCGGCGGGTCTCCTTACGTGAAGTGACCGACCACCTGCGCCGCATCTGTGAGCAAGAAGGGCTGAATATCGACACCGAGGCCCTTGAGCTAATCGCCCGCCAAGGCACGGGCAGCGTGCGCGATAGTATCAGCTTGCTCGACCAGATTGTGGCAGACCCAACCCAACATGTGACCTATGAACTGGCCCAATTGATGTTGGGTGCGGCGGGGGCTGAATATGTGTGGAAGGTCGCCCAAGCCATTGCCGATCAGGATACAGCCTATGGGCTAGAGATGATTAACCAAGCAATAGATACAGGGGCTGACCCGCGTCAATTCGGGCGGCAGGTGGTTGACCATTTACGCCAGTTATTGCTGGTACGGATGGGCAGCGGCAATCTGGTCGATGTGTCGGATGATACCCGCGCATGGCTAACCGACCAAACGCAATACTTTTCTCATGCGGTTTTGCTGAAGGCGATACGGGCCTTTAACAGCGCAGTTGAGGATACGCGGGGTGGATGGCAGCCACAATTGCCGCTTGAATTGGCGTTGGTCGATTGCACCCTAGCGATTGCCGAGGAGCCACCGCCTACCCCTTCATCGAAGCAGCAACCGCGCTCGGCACCGCCTAGCCCGCCTGTGCCTCCGCGCCAACCACCCCTGCTCTCGCAACAACAGCAGGTCAGCTTTAATGACTTCTATGCCAGTTGGCCGCAGATTGTGGAGAGTGCCAAGCGGGAGGGCAGCGCCAGCCTCGAAGGGGTACTCAACCATTGCCAACCCCTGCGTGTTGATGGCAATATGGTGGTGATTGGGGTCGATAATGACACCCATCGGAGTCAAATCGAAAAACAGCGAAACATCACCGCGCTGGTTAACGCCATTCAAGGGCTATTTGGCGCGGGGATAGAGGTTCGCTTAGAATTAGTCCATGCCACGAATCAATATGCGGGGGATGCCTTTTATACCCTTGCCCAGAAACTTGGTGGCGAGATTATCTTTAAAGGGAGTGAATAGCAGATGTCAAAGAAAACTGGTGGTAGCAAGAAATTTGGCGGCCCAGCAATGGGCGGTGGTATGAACCAAGCAGGCATGCTCAAGCAAATCCAGAAGATGCAAGAAGATATGGCGAATGCCCAAAGTGCGCTCGAACAAGAGACAATTGATGTGACAGCCGGCGGTGGAGCCATCACGGTGACCATTACCGGACACCAACGCATCAAGGGTATTGCCATTGACAAAGAAGCCTTGGATCTGACCGATGAAGAATGGTTGACCGACCTGCAAGACCTGTTGGTGGCGGCCATTAATCAAGCCGTTGAGCAATCACAGGTTATGGCGGCAGAACGCATGGAAGGCATTACTGGCAACCTTGGCGGGATGCTGCCCGGCGGGCTGGGCGGTCTGCTCGGCTAATGATCCGCGAGACCAAGGCGATCATTGAACGCACCCGACGCCTCGGCGCTGGTTGGCAGCGGCTATCCCTCGCAGTCGAAGACCCGGCATTGGAGCATATTCAGCCGGGTCAGACTTTATTGGCAGACACGGGCGATTACCTGCGCGAGAATTGGATACCCGTCGGATTTGATAGCGAAGAAGGGGTCATGCTCATTGAACACCCGCTGGGCCGCACCTATACGCCCGGTGAGGTGATTAACCTACTGGGGCCAGTGGGAACCCCCTTCCAGTTGCGGCATGGGGTACGCCATTTGCTCTTGGTGGTACTGGATTATGAACCGACACGCTTGTTGTTTCTATTGCATCAGGCCATCAAAAAAGAGATGGCTGTCACGTTGGTACTCACTGGCATCGCCCGCGAATATCCTATCAGTACCTTACCGCCTGTGGTCGAGGTCATCATTGGAGATGAGCCAGAGACATGGCCCAACCAAGAGGATACCTTGACATGGGCTGACCAAGTCTATCTATTGACTGCGCCGATGTTTTCAGAAGAGCGTTATCTGCCCCTAATTTATACCCTTAGCAAATTGCGTCCAGCCTTGCCAGAAGGGTTCTTGCAAGGGGTGTTCGATATGCCTATGCCATGCGGAACGGGAGCTTGTGCCGCGTGTATGGTACGCACGAGCAATGGCAATCTGCCTGCCTGTGTCGATGGCCCAGCTTTTGATGTCACCCAACTCAAGTTTTTGTGAAAAAAAGCTCTATCCCCTTGACGCGAATGCTATGATAATAGGACGATGATGATAGAGATTACACGCCCCGGCAAATATTCATTGATGATTGAAAACCCCGTCATGATTGCATCGGGTATGATGGGTTTTGATCCGATGGTCTATCGCTCCCTGCTGAAGATCGAAAAGCTGGGGGCGATTGTGACCAGTGCGGTGAGCCTGCGCCCACGCGGTTCGGCCCGTGGCCCGCGGCTGGTGAATTATCGCGGGGGGTTCTTGCTGCATACAGGGTTGCCGAATGCGGGCGTAAAGCGTGTCATCAAGAAATATAGTCCGATTTGGGTTGATAGCCCAGTACCCATCCTTGTTCATCTGATTGCCAGTGACACCAACGATGTAATGTATAGTGCTGAAGCCCTTGAAGGGGCAGCGGGTGTGGCAGGTATTGAACTGGGGTTGCACGATGAAGCCACGCCTGCCCAAGTGGGGCAACTGATTGAGGCGGCCCGTAAACGCTGCCAATTGCCGCTGTTAGTCAAACTTCCGCTGTATCATGCCCGTTATTTAGCACAAGCTGCCGAAGATGCAGGAGCCGATGCCTTGGTGGTAGCCTCTCCTCCACGGGGGACTGAGCGTGACGCGCAATCAGGACGGTTGGTTGGCGGGCGGGTATATGGACCTTGGCTCAAAGCCCAAGTCTTGCGGGCGGTTGGGCAATTGGTACCCCATGCTGCAATTCCTGTCATTGCCTGTGGCGGCATTCATAGCGCCGACGATGCCCGCGATTATGTGGATGCTGGGGCAACAGCGGTTCAAATTGACACCTTAACATGGACACACCCTTCGCAGGTTGAGATTATTGCCCGCAACTTAGGCGGTCTGGAACTGACACGCCGCATGGGTGCCTTGGCCGATGAATGGGAGCCGGGTATTGGCAAGACACGGCTTATGTCAAGCTATCCCCCTAACTTACCTGAATTTCCATTTGGTGACGACGATACCTCCACAGACCCCTAACCTCGACGCGGTAGGGATGGGCCGGATGTCCATCACCAGCAATCCTAAATCCTTGAAAGGAATCCAGTCACTGTGAGTGAAGTTTTACAATTCTTTCTGGCCCTAGGGCTGATGATTGCCTTTGCCAAAATCATGGGGTATTTCTCGATTCGGCTGGGTCAGTCAGCGGTACTCGGAGAATTGGTGGCAGGTGTCATCCTTGGTCCATCCATCCTCAATTTATTAAATGTGCATAGCTTGTTTGCCAATGGCGAAAGCGTAGAGCATACCCTGATCGAAGTCGCAGAAGTCGGGGTACTCTTCTTAATGTTTATGGCAGGGATTGAAATTGATATACAAAGTATGTTGCGGGTAGCCCGAACCGCATTATTGGCAGGGAGCCTAGGGGTTGTGGCTCCCTTGATACTGATTAGTGTTTTGGGAGTTGGCTTTGGCTACAGCCTTGAAGCAAGTCTATTTTTAGGGCTAGTTTTAGGGGCAACGAGTGTCAGCATTAGCGCCCAAGTGATGCTGGAGATGGATGTTATTGAAAGCCGTGAAGGTCTCGCGCTCTTGGGAGCAGCAGTAGCCGATGATGTGCTGGTTATTTTGCTGATTTCGCTATATCTGGCTATCAACCCCGGTGGCGTTGTCGAACATATCGATAGTCGCCCAATTTGGGAGGTCTTCTTGCGAATGGCGGCCTTCCTCTCAATAGGCACACTAGTCGCATGGTATGCGTTGCCCTATCTTGCAGCTCTCTTTGAAGACCTACCCATCTCCGAAGGTGGAGTAACGATTGCCGTTGTTTCAGCCCTCCTGATGGGTTTTATTGCCGAGTATTTTGGTGGGGTGGCTGCTATTACGGGGGCTTTCATTGCGGGGGTTGCCTTGGGGCGTACCCGTTCTGATGTGTTAGACCACATTCGCTATGGGTTCCATAGCATCAATTATGGGCTACTGGTGCCAATTTTCTTTGTCAGCATTGGGTTACAAACCAACTTAAGGCTGTTAGGCGCTGATATTATCCCCTTTGCTGTATTACTCGCTATCTTTGCTGTTTTGAGCAAAGTCATTGGCGCGGGCTTAGGCAGCAAACTGAGCGGTTTTAACCAGCAAAGCGCCTTACGGGTGGGCGTCGGGATGATAAGCCGAGGCGAAGTTGGTCTCATTGTTGCCACTATAGGCATCTCAAGTGGCATCTTGCGTCAAGATGTATTTGCAGCGGTGGTTTTTGTGGTTTTGCTGACCACGCTTGTGACGCCACCGCTTGTCCGTTGGTCATTTGCTGAGAAGATGGCTGCGCCTCAAGCAGCAGGAGCCGACTAACATGTATATGCTATTGTATGTTGCGAATGATATTCACCAAGCGAAAGATATGCTCGACGTCTGGGTTAAGGCTGGGGTGCGGGGTGTAACCATGATGGAAGGCGTTGGGATGCGCCAACTCATGGAAAAAGGCGAACTACGCCGTGACGACCTTGGCTTGATGCCGTCGTTGCGAACCATGTTGCGTGCCCAAGAGGTACCGCGCCGTAGCCTATTTTCGGTGATTGATAGTGAAGAGGGCTTGCAGCGCGTTATTGATGCCAGCACCGCTTTTGTCGAAGACTGGACACGCCCTGATGTCGGAGTGCTGTTTGTGTGGCCGATTACCCAAGCCTATGGGTTGAATAAGGTCTTCGAAGAATAACTAAAAGGGGGGCACATGGCCCCTCTTTTAGTTTTGCGGATCAAGGCTCATGATATATTCAACCAAGAGCCACGCATCTTCGGCAGGCATGGTATCTCGATAGTAACCGGGGTGAATCCCGCGTGGGTAGTGCCGCACCACATATTCATCGGGGTACAAAATCGAGCGATAGAGATACTCGCGTGTACTCATGCCACTGATACGGCTCCCATCAATGGCGGTTTCCACTAAAAAGGGCGCGCTAGAAGGATAGTCGAGGTGGCAATTGCCGCAGCCATAGCGTCGGAAGGCGCGGATACCAGCCTCAATGCGGTTATCCGGCACCGCCATAATGTCAAAGGCCTCTACGCTCAAGGAATCGACGGCCCACAAAGCCAAGCGCAAACTGCCAGAGACCAGATAGGAACCATCAGGGCTAAAGGCGATATTGCGGGCGGTGATGGTTGAGTCGGAGTGGAAATACTCATAGAGCAGGGTATCAGTGGCTAAATCCCAGATACGCAGGGTCTTGTCACCACCTGCCAATAGCGAGCCGTCAGGGCTGAAGTCCAGTGAGCGCACCCGTACATCAAATTGGTGGCGTTGCTCACCGCTGGCGACATCCCAGAGCCGTATCGTTCCATCACGGCCTGCACTGGCTAATAGGGTACCATCGGGATTGAAGTCTACATCATAAATCGCCCGCCCGATGCGATGCCCTTCTAAGGCTTGATAGCCCTCGCCTTGCATATCCCATAGCACCAGAGTGCCATCTTCATAACCCACCGCTAATTGAGACGCATCAGGGCTAAAGGCCAAGGCTACCGCGTCAGCTTCGGTGAGGGCCGCAAAGGTCTCCCCATCAAGGATTTGCAGGCTGCCATCATCCAAACCCATCACAATCGTAGACTCCGAGACCGTCATACTGCGGATTTCAGTATCCGCGTCGGTTTCAAATAGGAGGGTCTCGTCGCCCGTTGCCAAGTCAAGCTGATGGATGGCGGTGTAGGTGTGAAAAAATAGAACATCATCCCGCAAATAGAGGTCTAGGGCAGGGTTAGCATCCGTCTCCCAGACCACCTGCATGGTGCCATCATCTAAAGAGACCAGCAAAATCTGGCGGTCGGTACTTACAAAGAGATGTGAGTCATCAAATAAAATTCCATAGGTGATGGGATGGTCATTAGCAAGACCACCCAAGAAAGCCAATTGGCTAGCGTTTTCTGCGGTAATCACAGCCCCCGACTGCGCGACGACTAACCCAACCACGAGCAGTAAGCCACCGAAAATAACAGTTACAATACTGAGACGTTGACGCATAAAAGAATTCCCTTTCTGACAGGAACATTGTACAGGGAGCCAATCGGTGATTCTGAGTATGAAAAGTCACCATTTGGGGTGCTTAATTGAACAGACGCCAGTCCAAAGCCGTCCAGCGTTGATTGACCTGATTATTCTTGACCGCGATTGCCAGTGCCTTGCGGCTCCCTACTAAAACGACCATCTTTTTGGCACGGGTCACGGCGGTATAGAGTAGATTGCGCTGCAACATCATGAAATGCTGCGTCATAATTGGCATGATCACCACTGGATATTCAGCGCCTTGGCTCTTATGGACAGAGATGGCGTAGGCATGCACCAGTTCGGGCGTTTCCAGCCAATCATAGGTCACTAAGCGCCCATCAATCTCGACATCCAACAAGTGTTCCACAAGGTCGATGCTGCGGACAATCCCAATATCACCGTTGTAGACCTCTTTTTCATAGTTGTTGCGGGTCTGCATGACCTTATCCCCCGCCCGAAACAAGGTACCTGCGATGCGTTTTTCGACGGGGCGTCCGGGAGGGTTGAGTTTTTCTTGCAGAGCGTTATTGAGGGCTGTCACCCCGATTTGCCCATTATACATGGGAGCCAACACTTGTATATCCCGCATCGCGTCAAAACCAAAACGTTGCGGAACGCGGTTACAGACGACATCGACCAACAATTCGGCGGCGGCGGGTGGGTCTTCTTCATTGAAAAAGAAGAAATCGCTGCTTTTGTTGCTGGTATCGGGTTGCTGGCCTTGGTTGATGCGATAGGCGTTCTCAATAATCAAGCTATCGCCCGCCTGCCGAAACACGGTATCGAGGCGAATAGTGGGGAAGGCATGGCTACGGATGAGGTCACGCAGGACATCGCCCGCCCCCACGCTTGGCAATTGGTCAACATCCCCGACCAGCAAGAGATGGGTTTCAGGCCCAATAGCTCGCAACAAGCTATAGAACAACACAAGGTCAATCATGGACGATTCATCAACCACCACAATATCGGTATCTAAGGGGTTGTCGCGGTTGTAGCCAAAGCCATCCTGTGGTGAATAATCCAACATGCGGTGAATGGTTTGGGCGGGCTGTCCGGTGGCTTCAGCGAGGCGCTTGGCGGCGCGTCCGGTGGGGCTGGCAAGTTTGAAGCTATGGCGGGTACTTTGCAGTACAGCGATGATGGTGCGGAGCGTGGTGGTCTTGCCTGTGCCGGGGCCGCCCGTCAAGATACTGCACTTGCTGGTCAGGGCAGTTTGCACTGCTTTGCTTTGCTGTTCAGTGAGGCGGATACCATCGGCAGAGGTGATGCTATGGATGAGGTGTCGCCATTCATCACTATTCATGCGAGTGAGACGGTCAAGGCGGTTTTTCGGGGCATCCAATAGCTCACGCAGGCGCTCGGCGGCCCCCTTCTCACTACGATACATGACGCTATGATACACGACCTGCATAGGTGCTTGGGTCTCTGGATGGGGCAGGTCTTGGAGGAAGATTTCGCCTTCATCTTCGAGGCGGGTCAACTCGTTTTCGAGTAAAGGGGCTTCGACATCAAGGAATTCGGCGGCCTGTTCAATCAAGGTTTGGGTGGGTAAGAAGACATGCCCATCGTCGGTAGCTTCATTCAGCGCATAGACCAAGCCCGCCCGAATGCGGGTGGGAGCAAAGGCAGGTAGACCCATGTCGCGGGCGATTTTGTCGGCAGTGATAAAACCAATGCCCACCACATCACGCACCATCTGATAGGGGTCTTGCTGCACAATTTCGAGTGAATCATCCCCATAGGTCTTGTAGATACGGAGGGCTAGGGCTGTGTTGATGTTGTGTCCCTGCAAAAAGAGCATGACACGCTTAATTTCACGCTGCTCCACCCATGCCTTGGCAACCTTATCCATGAGCTTGCGCCCAACCCCCGGCACCTCCAGCAAGCGTTGGGGATTGTTATCGAGAACATCAAGGGTATCCATGCCAAAGAAATCGACAATGCGGGCAGCGTAGCGCTTGCCCACGCCTTTAATCAAGCCACTGCCCAAATAACGACGAATACCCTCTAGGGTGGCGGGGCGCAGTTGGACAAGCGTGTCAGACTTGAATTGCAGACCATGTACGGGATGGTTCATCCATGTCCCGTCGATTTTAACCTGCTCACCGGGTTGGAGTTCGGGCATGGTACCCACGACGGTGATAAGTTGGTCGCGCTTGCCAAGGCGCAATTGGTTCGGGACAATCCGCATGACACAATAGCCTGTTTCGCTATTGTAGTAGGTGATGCGTTCAACATTTCCTTCAAGTGTTTCCATAGCCAGCCTTTCCTCGTCTCAATAATAGCGACTCTTGGGGGGTTAGTGCTACACTTGGCACGGGAGGAGATGGTATGACGACCCATCAAGATGGATATATACGCTGGTTGCGCTCACATATCGGACACGAGTTGATTTACTTGGTCTATGCGGTAGCCTTTGTGTTTGATGAACGCGGCTATCTGTTGGTGCAAGAGCGCTATGATTTTGATTGGCTGAGTGTGCCGGGCGGGGCCATGGAACCCCATGAGTCAATTCGGGACTGTGTGCTACGCGAGACCTACGAAGAAACGGGCATCCACTGCACCATTGAACGCTTCATCGGGGCCTTCAGCCATCCCGATTTTAACTTGACCTACCCCAATGGCGACCAAGTTCAGCCGTGGACAGCAGCCTTTGTGTGCCGTGCCACCAGTGAGGCGATTCAAGTGGATGGCAAGGAAGCCCTGCAAGCCGCCTTCCGCCCCATTGATGAGATATTCGAGCGCCTGCCACGCCAATATCAGCAGATGCTGACCAGCTACCGTGAGGGTATCGGCTTTGAACCCGTCTATTATAAGCACCCCCTTAAACCCTACTACCCCATTCTGCGGGCCAAAGTTGGGGCCGAGCGGATTATCTTGCCGGGAGGAACAGCGGTTATCTTCAACGAAGCGGGGGAGGTCTTGACGGTGCGCGACAAAGAACGCGGATTATGGGATTTGCCAGCGGGGTTGGCTGATTTGGGTGAAAGTACGACAGGCACCGTTGTGCGAGAAATTCAGGAGGAGACGGGCCTCATCATAGAGCCTGTGCGAATCTTGGGCCTCTATACCCACCCCAGCTTTGCCCATATGGAATTTAGCAATGGGGACAAGGCGCACTTGGTTGACCTCATTTTGGAATGCCGCATTGTTGATGACCGCACTCCGCATGTGGATAATGATGAGATTGACGGCATTCAGTTTATGAGCCTTGAGGCATTGGCGGCTCAAGCAGGGTTGTCTGCCATGCGCCGCCAGATTATCGCAGACTTACAGCATCGCCAGCAGGCACCATTTGTACGCTAGATAAGGAGTTTTCTATGTCCAAACAAATTCTTAAAACCGACGGCGCTCCGGCAGCCATTGGCCCCTACTCCCAAGGGATACTCGCTAGTGGGAGCTTTGTCTTTGTATCGGGTCAATTGGGTATCGACCCTCAGACCAAGACACTGGCTGAGGGCGTTGAAGCCCAGACGGAACGCGCAATTTTGAACATCAAGGCTATTTTGGAGGCGGGTGGTGCTACGCTGGAGCAGGTCGTCAAGGTAACCGTGTTACTCCATAACATCAGCGATTTTGCGGCAATGAACGGGGTCTACCAACGTTATTTTGGGGAAAATCCACCAGCCCGTGCCGCCTTTGGAGGCAATGACCTCCCACTCGGTGGGCTGGTAGAAATTGAGTGCATTGCAGTTGTTTAGTTGGTAGAGTCAGCGTCCCCGTTATTCTTCAAGGCACGGGCGGCGGCTGAACGGGCTTCTTCCAATGCTTTGGTAGTGATACGTCCTGTGCGGAACATGTCGTCGGCATCGCTGACATGCTGCACCCGTTCACTGGACAACGGCTTCAGTTTTTCAGGATAGTTGGCTTCATTGCTCGGCTGAACAACGATGACTACTACACTCACATTGTCCTCGGCCCCACGGTCATTGGTGAGGTCAATGAGAGTTTGAGCAATGTGTTCTGGATTTTCATCCTGTAAAGCAATGGCCGCAATCTCGTGATCAGCAAGATGACGGGTCAAGCCATCCGAACACAAAATCAGGCGATCTCCGGGGTGAATATCGCGGGTGTATAAGTCCGCATTGCCCATGGAGGTTGCCTGTCCTAGGGCGCGATAGAGGACACTCCGCATGGGGTGAATGGCAGCTTGGGCGCGGGTGATATGCCCTGAAGCCAGCAATGCCTCCACAAAGCTGTGGTCGTCAGTAATCTGGTGAATCCAGCCCTGTTCGCCACTAACCAAATAGGCCCGACTATCGCCAATATGGGCAAGGATGACACGGTTGCCCCGTATCAGGGCAAGGGTACTCGTGGTGCCCATCCCTTGCAGCATATGATCTTCACGAATTCGCATCAAAAGCGTATTGTTGGCATGGTCAATCGCCATCCGCAGCTTTTGAGCGATTTCGGCTTCGGACATCTCTTGTAAGTTTTCGCTCCCCCGTAAAGCACCCACAAAATCAGCCTGAACAGCTTCTTTGGAAAGACGACTGGCCTCCTCACCCGCAGCGGCTCCTCCCATGCCATCAGCAACAAGGCCCAATACCACCCCATTACGTGCCCAGAGGCCCACTGTGTCCTCATTATTAGAGCGCACCCGCCCGACGGATGAACGGGCGCTCCCTTTGATGCGAACCCGATACACCTCATCGGTTACCAGCAAGTTAGCGCCACACAGGGTACAGGTCTCTGCTGAGGGTGAGTTCACCCCACTGCACCGCATACAGGTTAGCATCGCATTGTAGAGGCTGGAGGTCTCGCGGGTCTTGCGGGTCTCATTGACCGTTTCAACTGAACGCGGACGCGGCCCTGTTCCATCCTCTTGTAGCTGCGCCAAATCATTGGCACGCGGCTTGATACCTGCGACCAGTGGTGCAACCAGAAGGTTCTGCCCACATTCAAAGCAGAAAATGGCACGGGCGAGATTACGATGTTTGCAATTCGGACAAATTTGTTCCATCGTGGCTTATCCTTCATTAGACGGAGTGGGTGTTTCAAAACGCGCTCGAATATCCTCAATGGGGTCGTCAGACCGCACCGCAACAACCTTAATTTTGGTATCTAGGTCAGTGCTGCCAATCTGACTGGCAAAATCAACGGCAAAGTCGGCAGCGTCAATAGTTGTATTGGCATTGGCAATGAGGGTATCGCCTTTAATTTGAAAATGAATGGCAATAGAATAATCTTTAACAACCCCACTGAGTTCAAGTTGTCCGACCATGTTCACATCGTGGGGAACGCTTAAATCGTCAATCAGCGTATCAGCCTCCCCGACAAAACGTCCGATAGGATAACGTTCTGCCTGAAAGCCCTCGCGGATTAAGGTATCTACAAGCCCCATGCCTGTATCTGCTGTGCGACCATCAATATCGAGTACAATCGCTACCCGCCAGCCGTCGGGAGTCTCGGTTAATTCAAACCAGCGTCCGACAATATCAAAAGTGCCTGTAATATCCCGTAGGCTACTTTCGATGGTGAAGTTTAAGGTGGTTTGACTAGGGTCTATGAGATAAATTTGGGCGTTCTCTTCCTCTAGCGACGGTACACTGAGCTTGTTTTCTTCGGCTTCGACATCACGCGAGAACCAATAAATTCCCACCGCAATCCCCATCAAAATCAGCCCAGCGATAAAACCAATAGCGAGACGTTTAAGCTTCATTGTTCATTTCCTTCAGTGTGTAGAGAAGATGTCCGGCAACTATCATGGCAGTACCTATCGCTGATAGCAATAGAGCGATTAAGGTGGTGGTAATCTTACCTTTCGAATGGTCGTTGGCGGCACCCGTTTGGGGTTGCAACACAGGAGAAATCGTTAGATATATGGGGTCGGATTGTAGGCGGGGGTTATCTACCAATTCGGCTTGTAGCATGACATCCGCCGTTAATGGCACCGTTAAGGCCCATTGACCACTAGTATCGCTAACTGTAATCCCCAAAACCATCCCTTGGTCATCCCGAATCTGGACTGCCGTATGAGCCGCACTTTGCCCGCTGACCATTACCAAGCCTGCTGCTACCTGCCCGCCATCGGGTGGCGAGTCAATCTGTGGAGCAGAATCAAGCGCAAGGGCTACTGGGGTGGGCATAGGGAAAGCTGTGACCGAAGGCGTTAGCGCAGCCAGTGTGGGGTTCAATGATGGCTCCACTGGTTGGCTCAGGCTACGACCAAAAGGGGTAAAGGTCAGGGTTGGGCCAGCAATGGCGCGTCGGGAAGGTGTCGCAGAAGGTGGTCGAGCAGTAGTGGTACTCGGTTGGGCGGGGAGGGTCGCGCTAGGGTCTTGGGCGACAATGACAGGTTCCACCGATGGGCGCTGAGTAGGCGTGCTGCTCGGTATCGGGGGTGCTTCGGTGGGTGTCAGTGATGGACGCGGGGCGGGGGTATCGGTAGGTAGGATAACCTTAGTTGGAGACACGCTTGGCTCCTCGACCACAACCGCTGGCTCGGTAGATAGGCGTTGGGTTGCACTGCGGGTAGGCCGTTGTGTGGCGGTGAGGTTAGGCGCTTGGGTCACAATCGTTGGGGTTGTCGATGGTGTATCCGTCACAGGTAGCAACGTAGCGGTTAGACTTGGCTCCTGTGCGACGACCTCAACCGTCAGAGATGGCTCAAGGCTTGGGGTATCGGCGGGCTGTGAGGTAAGGGTCAGACTTGGTGACGCGCTTGATGTTGCTGTAGCTGATGGCGTCATGGTTGATGTGGCGGTTGGGTGTAGCATATCGGTCACACTCGGCGCAAGGGTCGCTAGAGTGGGGGTCAATGGCGCTTGAATGCTGATACTGACTGGTGCAGCTTGGCTACGGCTTCCATTATCATCTTCAGCAATAACTTCTAGACTATAAGCTCCTGTAGGCAGGCCGTCGGCAAGGAATATCTGCCATGCCCCGTCATCATCGGCAACGGTTTCATAAATGGGCTGGCCCTCATTGAGCAGCACAACCTTATCCCCTGACTGAGCCATACCCGAAAAGCGCAAGGGCTGGTCAGCAAAAAGATTAGCAGCGTTGAGGGGTTCAATCAATGGAGCAGGGATATTTGGGGCGGCATCACTGGCCGGCAAGCGGTCAATTGCCAAAATCCAAAAGAAAATCGCAGCGAGGCCACTGGATGCCAGCAAGCCCGCTATCAATATCGCGTCGTAACGGCGCACCAATCCCCGTTTTTGGTCGCTCACGATTCGCTCCTGACCACCTTAACTCGCTGCTTGGCCTCTTTGACCCAAGGGGCAACACGCTTGATGGGTGTATCGAGCAGTGCAGCTAAATCACTGGCGGTGGCTTGGGCAAGTTGCTCAAAGGAATGGATGCCGATGTCGTGCAACATTCCCGAATAGACTGGCCCAATGCCTTTAATATCAGTTAAGCGGTCTTGGGCAGGCGATGCTTGGGGTAGAGATTGCACCACGATGGGTGTCGGTGAACGCTGTTGCTTGACCTCTTGCACTAAACTCGCCAATTCATCTAATTGCTGCATCAAATCATCCAATTGTTGGGGGTCGTGCTGGTCATGCTGCTCCACCAAGGTGGTTAGACGCAAAAGCATGTTTTGATTGCGCCCTAGCTGCTCGGCAAGACCTTGTTGCTGTTGATGCAAGCGCCCATTATTCTCCGTGACCATCTGTTGCAAGGTCTCCAGTAGAATACGTTGTTCATTGAGGGTTTGGTGCAAGGGAGCCAAATCCAGCGGCGGGGGAGCCGTCAATTGGCGACGCTCGGCACGGTAGGCCCGCAGTTCAGTCGTCAGGTCGTCTTGGATGTCCTGTTGACGCTGCATAGCCCGCAACTGCTCTCCCCACCGAAAGGCATGTATCGCCAATTGGCGCTGTAAATCACGCACAAGGGCCTGTTGGTCACGAATCGTAACGGCTGATGATTCAGTCGTTTCAGTCAATAAACGGGGCCGCACGGTGGTGACATAAACAAAGGCGGCCACCAATACTCCTAAAAAAGCGCCTAATGACAAAATCGCAAACGCAAAAATAGTATCGTCCACAAGCCGTCTCCTCTTGAAACATTATAGGGCAAGTTGGGGCAGAACGCATAGTCGGCGCTTGACAGCACAGGAAGCGACTGGTATGATTTGCAGCGCTTTACCGCAGACAGCAGGTGTGCCAATTGGCACTTAAAACACGCAGCCCGCCGAGGTGAAGACCCCCAAGAAATGTCCCCCATCACTTTTTTTTATGGGATATTCAAGGTCTTTGTCTGCAATAAAGGCCGTTTTTTGTTTTACAGCCCTTTCTCGATGAAAGGAGAAAGCTCTTGCCGCTAACTAAAGACCGTAAGGATGAGCTAGTCGCGCAATATGTCGATATGCTGGAGCGTTCTCAAGGCGTGGTCATTACTGAATATCGCGGGTTGACCATGAAGCGCTTCAACGCTATCCGTGCCAAAATGCGCGAAGCGGGTGCCAGCTACAACGTTACTAAGAACACCCTGCTCAAAATTGCCTTAGAGCAAGTCGGCATGGCCGTGCCAGAGGATCTGCTCATGGGGCCAGTAGCGGTTGGTTTTGCTTTCGATAGTTTTCCCGGTACCGTCAAAGCCCTCATCGACAGCGTAAAAGATAACGAACTGTTGATTTTGAAGGGGGCGATTGCCCAAACAAGCGTCTACCCCGGAAGTGACCTCAAGGCCATTTCGGAATTGCCCTCGCTTGACCAATTGCGGGCGACGCTAATCGGGATAATTGTTCAACCTGCAAGCCAATTGCTCAGTCTGTTGGTTGCGCCACAACGCGATATTGTGAGCGTACTCGCTGCTTATGTTGATAAACATTCAGAAGGCGACGCTGCCTAAATTACCACCAAGGAGAAATAAAAATGGCGGATTTGCAAAAACTCGTTGATGAACTTAGCGCTTTGACTATTATGGAAGCCGCTGAGTTAAAGAAAATGCTTGAGGAAACTTGGGGCGTCGAAGCGGCGGCTCCGATGGCGATGGGTGCGATGCCCATGATGGCGATGGGCGGCGCGGCGGCTCCGGCTGAAGAAGCCGAGCCCCAAACCGAGTTCAACGTTGTCCTCAAGGAAGTTGGCCCCAAGAAGATTGAGGTCATCAAGGTCGTCCGTACCTTGACTAACCTCGGTTTGGCCGAAGCCAAGGGTGTGGTTGAAGGTGCGCCTTCTACCTTGCTCGAAGCGGTTGCCAAAGAAACTGCCGACGATGCCAAGAAGAAGCTCGAAGAAGCTGGCGCAGTCGTCGAAATCAAATAGCAGCCCCCGTTTTTTAGGCTTTACACTTGACGGCAACTCCCCCGTGCTTGCGCGGGGGTTTTGTTTTTGTCGGGAGCGCCCAACTCTGCTATGATGAGCGTCGGAGAGAAAAGGTCATTGAGTTATGGCAACCCACAAAAACACCCGCACGGCTCGTATCATCCGCCAGCGCCGCAAACACCGCCTTCAACGCGGGGGCAATGCTTCCAAAGTGGCGGGTTGGCTGGGGTGTAGCTTCGGCACCGTAGTAGTCGCCTCGATTCTCAGTGTAGTTGGAGCGCTTGCCAGCCTTGTCTTGATTTATGGGGCCTATGCCCGCCGATTGCCGCCACCGGAAGCCATTGTCAGCGCCCAAGCAGAGACCTTTCAAACCTCCATTTTCTATGACCGCACGGGCACCTTCAAAATCTACGAGGTGATTGACCCCAACGGTGGCGACCGTCAATATGTGACGCTCAATGAAGTGCCGCAATATTTTTTGGATGCAACGATTGCCATTGAAGACGCCCGCTTCTATGAAAATCCCGGCTTTGATGTCGAGGGGATTTTGCGCTCGGCATGGATTAACCTGACCAGCGATAACACCATTGTGCAAGGGGGCAGCACCATCACCCAGCAGTTGGTTCGCAATCAATTGCTCTCGGCTGAAGAACGCAACGCCCGCACTGTTGACCGTAAACTCAAAGAGATTATCTTGGCGGGTGAACTCTCGCGCCTATATAGCAAAGACCAGATTTTGGAGTGGTATATCAACACCTCCTTTTATGGCAATCTGGCCTATGGCGTGGAAGCGGCGGCACGAGTCTATTTTGATAAATCAGCACATGACCTGACCCTTGGCGAGGCGGCGATGCTGGCGGCTATCCCGCAAAATCCGGCACTGAATCCGCTTGATGACCGCATCGCAGCCGCAGAACGCCAACGGATAGTCTTGCGCGAGATGGTCAGGTTAGACTATATCACCCAAGCTGACATGGACGCCGCCACCCAAGAGGTGATTATCCTCAAGCCTTTCGCATTACGCTTCGACATCACCGCCCCCCACTTTGCGCTCTATGCCCGCAATGAAGCGGAGACAATTCTCGATACACTGGGCTATGACGGCACAGATATGATTTTGCGGCGAGGGCTAAAGATTTATACGGCACTCGATTTGGATGTACAGCGGCAACTAGAGTGCTTGGCCCGTACCCAGACGACGCGCTTGGCAGGTGGTGACCCCAATTTTGTCCACAATACTAGCGTCGGGACGCCCTGTGTGGCCGCTGAGTTCTTGCCCGCCCTTGCGACGGGCGACGCGGGCGAAAATCGGACAGTGACCAATGCCGCGGGGGTTATCCTCAAAGCCAACACAGGCGAGATTGTCGCCATGTTGGGCAGTGTCGATTTTTGGAATGAGGGTATTGGGGGTGAGTTTAATGCCAGCCTTGCCCAACGTCAGCCTGCCTCGACCTTCAAGCCCTTTGTGTATGTGACGGCCTTTATCAACCCCATCAACGATACAACGGTGGTCACACCCGCCACCATGACCTATGATGTGCTGACCGAGTTCAATAACAGCGGAACCCCCTATATCCCTCAAAACATTGACCGCCAATTTCACGGCCCCATCAGCGTGCGGCAAGCGCTGGCCCGTTCCTATAATGTCCCAGTGGTGCAGGTCTTGGATTGGGTGGGCTTGAGCGAAGTGCTACGGATTGCCCACCGTATGGGCATTAATTCGATGAATGACAGCATCAGTGCCTATGGCCTTTCGTTGGCACTAGGGTCAGCCGAGGCCAGTCTGCTCGATATGACCTATGCTTATAATGTGCTGAACAACAATGGCGTGATGGTTGGCGCACCTGTACCATCCATTGAAGCGAGAGATGGATACCGCCAATTCAATCCGGTCTCGGTATTGCGAATTGAAGATGCCAATGGCGAGATTTTATGGGCCTATGGGCAAGAGTACGGCACCTTCAATCAACGGACGGTGTTAGAGCCGGGTATCGCCTATATGATGACCGATATACTCTCCGACAATAGCGCCCGCTACCCTGCTTTTCCGTTGGGGAGCGCGTTGGAGTTGAGCCGTCCGGCAGCGGCTAAGACTGGCACCAGTGATGACTTCCGCGATAGCTGGACGATTGGTTATACTCCGCAATACACGGTGGGTATTTGGGTTGGCAACAACGATAATGCCAGCATGACGGATGTGACGGGTGTCATGGGAGCCGCCCCGATTTGGCACGGCATCATGGAGTATATCCACACCAAGGATACCCTCCCGATTGAAGTTTGGGCGCAACCCGACACCGTGATTCGGCAAAATGTGTGTCAAATATCGGGCCTACTGCCGAATAGCATCTGCCCAACCCAATCCGAAATCTTCTACTATAATCCGGCACGCGGCATTGATTACCGCCCCAACCGCACGGATACCTATTGGGTGGTGAAAAGCGTCAATACGTGTAACAACACACTGGCGGTTCCATATTCGCCCGCTGATTGTGTCAGTGAAAAGCAGTATTTTGAGTATCCGGAAGCGTTGCTCGAATGGGCCATTGAGAATGGGGCCGACCTCCCACCAACGGTTTATGATGTGGGGGACAGTGCAACGCCATTTAGTCGGGTGGCGATTCTCAGTCCGGGGCTGCTGGAACCTGTCAGCGGCACGATTGATATACGGGGCAATGCGCGGGATGATGCCTTCGATTATTTCCGTCTCGAATTTGGGGCAGGTGTCAATCCGACCTCATGGCAGCAGATTGGCACCAACGAGGGCGAAGGCGGAGGCGATGTACTACTGGGAACATGGAACACCGCCCAAGTCCCTGATGGCCCCTACACCTTGCGCTTGACTTTGGTTCGGACAGACCGCACGACCGAGATTGCCAATCGGGAGATTATTGTAGATAACACCCCACCCCGTGTACGTCTATTGCAGCCTGTAGCCGACCAAACCCTGAGCGCGGGCCAAGATGTGTTTGTGAGGTGGAGTGCCGAACCAGCCGACAACCGCCAAATTGACTATGTAGACTTCTATCTGGATGGAGAGTTGATGGGACGGGCAACAGAAAGCCCCTATGAGTATCTATGGGAGATTACGCGAGAGGGGCCTGCGTCAGTATGGGCGGTGGTCTATGATAAGGCTGGAAACCGCGCTGAAAGTGAACGCGTGAACATCAGTTTAACGCGCTAGAATATCTTCAATCTCTTCACGGAGGCGGGTAGGGGTAATCGGTTTGAGCAAGAATGAAGTGGCCCCAGCCCCCAACGCCTCATCACGGACATGCACAGCACTATAGCCTGTGTAGATTACTACTGGAATATGGGCTGTCGCAGGGTCGCTGGTGATGATGCGACAGGCATCCAAGCCATTCATCTTTGGCATGTCATAATCCATCAAAATCAAATCAGGCTGGGCGGTGCGGGCTGCCTCAACAGCCTCCTCGCCGTTGCGTGCTTCGAGAACTTCCCATCCATTACGGCGGAGCGTTAACCCTAGCAGGGTACACATATCCGCTAAATCATCGACAACAAGAATCCGACCCGACATTAGTTCATTCACTCCTCATACAACCGCATTAGCTGCCAGATGGTGCCAATAATCGCTGAATTTCACCCGTGAGTTGGGCGAGATTAATCGGCTTAGTTAAATAGACATTGGCACCAGAGTCAATGGCTTTTTCAATGGCTGTAGTATCCGTCCGCGCCGATACAATGATAATGGGTAGTTCCTTGAGGTCAGGGTGCGAGCGAATGCGCCGACAGACCTCATAGCCATCTACATCTGGCATCATGAGGTCTAGAATCATGAGATTGGGTTGTTCGATTTTCGCCAATACCAACCCATCGTCACCGCTATAGGCACCAACAGGTTCATGACCGCTGATCTGCAAGAAAGTAGATAGCATATCAACGGTGGCGATTTCATCATCGACAATCAGCAGTTTCGGCATTGCTGTAGCCTTTCATGTCTCGTTGGGCACCGTGATAAGGTGAATATTACCAAATGTACTCGAAACCAACACCTCTAATGCAGCGGCGTCGGGGCTATAGGTATCCGTCACAATCACATGGTCGGGCTGCTCTAAGAATTGGCGTGAATGACGGATTACACGGCACAACGGGCTAATCTTGAGGCGAATAATCGCAGGGACTTGTTCGGGTATCCCCAAGCGGATGTCACCAAAAGTTGAGCGAGTTACCACAGGGCCACTACTTAGTTGTGGACAAACCAATCGCACATTGCCGATACCAGTTGCCACATAAGCGCGGCTAATGGTCAAGCCACGCAGGTCAATATCGACTTGACCAAGATGGGTACTCACCAAGACCGCCCAAGGGAGGTCCTTAGTAAGGTTAATTTCCCAATCGGCCAGAGAAAATAGCCATGTGTTGCCCCGTCGCATAGACAGAAAAGCACGGTTATTCCGCACCACAAGGTTGGGACGTGAGCGAGCCGTATATTGACCCGTAATCAGGCGTCCGGGGCGCTGAAGGGCTTGCAGCTTAACATCAATCTCTCCGCTACTAACCTCTAACGCACCCGTTTCGACTGTACCGCGTGTAATGCCAAAGGTTTGGGCCTGCCAACTGGGGGCAAGATCACCCCGCCACAGCAACTGCAAACCAATGAAAATCAGCACAATCGGCCAAAACTCCAACACATTGAGGGAAATCAGCATAAAGTTGTTCAACAACAACAGAATACCGACCACCACAAACAACAAGGGCCAGAGAAACGGTGTTTGGCTTGACTGCGCTCTCATGCAATCCGTACCCTAACGGAGATAATCAATTAAGAGCGTATGGGCCGAAGAGCGCCGCAGCCGATTCAACGCTTGGGCTTCGAGTTGACGCACACGCTCACGCGTGACCCCGATTTGCTTACCCACTTCTTCGAGGGTATGGGTTTCGCCATCCTCAAGACCATAACGCAACCGCAGAATATGGGCTTCACGGTCAGGCAACCGGGCTAAGACCTGCTCCAGTTGCTCACGCAGGAGGTTTTGCATGGTGAGTTCATCGGGCGCAGGGCTGGCCGTGTCTTCAATGAAGTCGCCCAAGTCAGTATCCCCCTCTTCATCAATGGGGGTATCCAAACTCATCGGACGCCGCGAGATTTCAATGAGTTGGTGAATCTTCTCCGGCGTGGTCTCCATACGATAAGCAATCTCTTCGGGGCTAGGTTCGCGCCCCAACAATTGCTGCAACTCAAGGCTAATGCGACGCATCTTATTGAGTTGGTCGCCCATATGAACGGGTACACGGATGGTGCGGCCTTGATCAGCCACCGCACGGCTCACCGCTTGGCGGATCCACCATGTGGCGTAGGTGCTAAACTTATGTTTACGCTGATACTCGAACTTGCGAACGGCACGGATAAGGCCAATGTTACCCTCTTGAATTAGATCAAGGAAGGGCACACCCCGCCCCACAAATTTCTTAGCGACGCTAATCACCAAGCGGGAATTCGCCCGAATCAAGTGTTCACGGGCCAACTGACCGTCTTCGATAATTGCCAAGAGACGGTCTACGGTGTCCATATCCAAGCTATCGCTGAGTTCTTGCAACTGTTCCATTGCAATTTCCCCAGCTTCCATCCGCATCGCCAAAGATACCTCTTCTTCAGCGGTCAGGAGAGGGATATGCCCAGCTTCTTTGAGATACAAGCCGACCACATCATCAGAATCGATCGCTTGTTGATAGCCAGCATCACCTAATAAATCTGGGGTAAGAAGTTCTATCTCGCTGCTGGCTTGGGCTTCATCCAAGGCGATTTCTTCGAGGGCGTCAAGGTCAATCTCAAGCGTAGCCGCGAAATCGTCCGGTTCGCCTTCTTCCGCAATGGCATCCAAATCGGCATCAGCGGCATCATCTGCTTCATCGTCAACGGAAGTGTCAATGATGGACACATCAACCTCACTTAGCTCATCAATCAGTTGGTCAAGCAGGGTCACGTCGCGGCGTGACTTAGGGACAAGCCGAAAAATATCGTCATAGGTTAGGAAACCTTGCGATTCGGCAAGTTCGACCAATTGTTGATGGACTGCTGTCAATTTGCTCATGGTTTTGAATTCTGTACTTACCATCATCATCTTTAAAGATACGCTAATCCTCGTTGAATGCAAGTGATTACGAAAAAAAAGACCTACCACCACAAGGTAGGCACTTAATTACGGCGTGGTTTCTACCATTATTTCAGCTAAGGTCTGAATATAAGCTGCCGGAATTAAGTAAACCCACTCTCCTATACGACGTGGCGGATCGTTATCGTCCACAAACACAGCATAGAACTCACTCTGGTCAGGCGTTAGCGTACCAAGGTAGAGAGTAAAGGTCTCTTTACCATTGTACGCGGTTAAGCCAAAACTGACCACAAATTGGGGCGTAGTGGTCACCCCGTACTGTGCGAGACTTTCAGTTGGGCCAAATTCACGCAGTTGGCGGAGTTGAAGACTAGCCAGTAAATATGTGCCAGTCTCAGCCAATTGGGTATCAACAGTCTCCCCAGTCTGCGTTTGCCAACCGTCTGTTGTGCGTTCCCAAACCACATCTTGCTCGGCGGTGCGTATTCCATACCAGTCAATCTGGCTAGGGTCATCTATCCCAAATAGGGCATAAACTGGAGTCGGAATAGGACGGGAAACAGCCGTTGAGGGTGGGCCTTTGAAAATCAAGACCACCACCATCAAGGCAGCGAAACACGCTAATAGTATATTATAGAGCAGGTTACGTTTCATTAGACTTTGTTAAAAATTACAAGAGGGTTAGGCTTGTCGCCTAAAACCCCAAACTAAGACGCCCACTGCCAAGATTGCACCCGGTAACAACACCAAGGTAATGAGTTGAATACGGGTTTGCTCTTGGTTAGTGACGATAATGGGTAGCAAGTCGGTACGATTAGCAGCCGGAATACTGGCAATTTCCGAGTAACGTGTCAACCATTCAATGGTATTGTTCCAAAGTTTGATATTCCCCGGAATACCCTCGATGCCGCTTTGGGGGTCGATGAAGTCGTTGGTCAACCAATCCGTATCCCCGATAATAATCACACGCGGCTGAATATCCGAATCGAGTTCATTCACTAATCGAATACTCACCGCAAAGGCTAAGGGGCCAGCCGTATCGGAATCAGCGTCAAAGCTGGCCTCGTCTTCCAAATTAACATCCCGCAAGCGGGTTTCACCAAAGGCATCATCGGAAGTCGCATAAATCACATCACGACGATAAGCAGCTTGGGTTGAGGTCAAGGCCCCTAGGTCATCGGCCATTTCAATCGACCGCACCAGTGTAAAGTAGACTGCAAGGCTTTGGAGTTGGTCATCCATAATGGCGCTGGGGCCAATACGAGCAGGAACTATCACAAACTCGTTTTCAATAGAGGATGAGACATCAGAAATTAAATCCTCCCGCATCCGAACCCCAAATTCATCCCACAAATAACGGTTGAGGGGGTCATCGGTTAGCATAAAGGTGTTGGGACTAACCATTGAAATCGGGTCGGCATAGGGCGGGTCAGCTAGCACCAGCATCCGCCCACCACTTGCCATATAAGCCGCAATCTTCTCGACATCAGAGTCGGTATAGGGCAACTGTGCCCCCGCGATAATAATAGTGGTGGCATCAGATGGGATAGCTTCAGCGGTTGTAATATCAAGGGTGTCGGTGTTGATACCCACCAAGGGTAAGGTTGTATACACACCTGAAAGCCCTAAGCCCGCTTCACTTTGGGCGCTGTACTCAAGGTGACCTGTAATGAAATAGACCTTGAACTGCCCCGCCACCGAGATTCGTAGCATGGCGGTAGAAATCAGCACTTCCTCTGGACCGCCAATGGGTTCAATGGTGACCCGATTGCCGCTTGAGTTATAGATAACAAGATAAAGTGGGCCTAGATCAAGGGTGGGGCTGTACCCAAATTGCTGGGCCATGAGTGGTTCAATATCAGGGTCAATAAACTCCAAGGTCAACAAGCCTGTACTTTTCTCGGCATATTGCTGAAGGAGATATTCTGCTGATTTGCGCTCTCGCAGTTCTTCGCGGTTATAGAAGCCTACAATCCGTGCTGTAAAGCCCCCGAAAGCCAAGCGGCTCTCCATTTGTTCTAATGCCCGCACAGAGGTTTTATCAAGGGTATAAATCTGGGCATCAGTCAAGTCGCGCACCAGATTTTGCTGCTCGGCCAGCGAATACCCTGCCACCGCAAAGCCGATCACGATAATCGTCAGTATCGCAGTACCCGTACCATAATACACTTGACGACCTGTCAGCCAATCACGCAATTCATCAGGGGCCAACAACATCCATGCGCCAACACCAACAACTCCAGCGACCAGCAGGACAAAAACCACCGTATTGAGTTCATCTTCGGCAAGATAAATGATAAGGGCCGCTAGTAGGGCTAGGGCACCTAATACCGCCATCCGTCGTAGCCAGTGCTTAGGTAAGGGCATTACCGCCACCTCCGCGATTCAACTAGACGCGTAGTTATAAAGAGAGAAACCATCATAATGGCGATGTAGAAATAGACATCTTGTAGTGCAATCAACCCCTCTAAAAATGAGGTGGAGTAATGAGCCTGCAAGCTGATCACCCGCAAGGCGAGAACGACATCGGTGCTAATCACAGAAGCTGGCACCAAACCCGCAACATCCCCCGCCCACAAGACCAGCAACACGGACATACTTAAAAAGCCTGCCACAATTTGGTTGTCACTGAGGGCTGAGAATAACATGCCAATGGCAATCGTCGCACCACCATAGAGCCACAGACCCATATAGCCTGCGATAACAGGGCCAATGTCGAAATAAGTCTGCAAGGGTGCAGGGTTGGGGTCGAGATTGGTCAAAAACAAGAGAATGCCCTGATAGACTAAAGTTAGACTGAGCAGGACTGTATAGAAGCCCCAAGCACCCAAAAACTTACCCATAACCAAATCCACATCGCGGAGGGGCATGGTCATCATCAGTTCCAAGGTACCCTCACGCATTTCTTCTGCAAAAAGCCGCATGGTCAAGAGCGGGGCAAAGAAGACCATCAAAAAGCCAAAATTGCCTAAGACCACGGCCCCATTGGGGGGGAGGCTATTGGTGATACGATAGTTTAGGTCAGTATTGAAACTTAGACCAAGCAATACCAAGACGGCAAAGGCCACCAGATAGGCAATCGGTGAGACAAAGTATTGCCGAAACTCACGTTTGAAGATTGTCCAAAAGCTCATGTCGTATACTCTAAGAATATTTCCTCTAGGGTGACGGTCAATGGGCGCAGTTCTAAAAGCGCCAAGCCTTGTTGAGCAATAGTATTGGCAATAGCGGGTCGGACTTCATGCTTGGCCTTGGAGGTCACAACCAGTGCATCCCCGTGTGCCTCTACAGATGATACACCCGCCAGCCCTTCAAGGCTTTTGGCGAGTTTGGCGATATCATAGTGCCCCTGCACCCGCACATACACCCGACTATTGATTTGCAAGGCGTCGCGCAACTCATTAGGCGCACCTTCCGCCACAATCTGCCCCTTGTTGATAATCACCACACGGTCACAAACTTGCTCGGCCTCGGTCAAGATGTGGGTGCTAAACATGATGGTATGCTGCCCCCCCAATGAGCGAATAAACTCGCGCAAGTCTGAGACTTGATGGGGGTCAAGGCCAATGGTTGGCTCATCCAAAATTAGCACAGTTGGGTTGTGTATCAATGCTTGGGCTAGGCCAACGCGCTGACGCATGCCCTTAGAAATGGTGCGAATCAGGCTGCGAGAGCGTTCGGCCATTCCCACTAGCTCCAGCACCTCACGGATGCGCTGTTTGCGCTTGGGTACGCCTCGCAACTCGGCAGCGAATTCAAGATAGCCTTGCACCGTCATATCGGGATAGAGGGGTACTGTTTCGGGTAAATAGCCAATCTGCTTACGAACGGCCATTGAGTCATTGAAGACATCATGGCCCGCAATGGTGGCAGTTCCACCCGTAGGCGGCATATAGCCCGTTAGGATACGCATGGTGGTGGTCTTACCTGCGCCATTTGGCCCTAGAAAGCCGAGAATTTCACCTTCACGGGCCTTAAAGGAGACCTCATGCAACGCTTGGAAATCGCCAAAACGCTTGACTAGCTTCTTGACTTCAATCATGTCGTAGCCTCAATTGACTGTAGGGTCGCCCAGAGAAAATGCCATGCCCGTTCTAGGCTGGTGGGGTCAATTTGGTCAATGGTATCGGTAGTGCGCTGCCAATGAACAGGGAAATGGTCACTACGTTCATAGCCCATCAGTGCCACGGCATTGACATGACCTGCTCGTAAGGGAATGGCAGGGTCAGCAATGGATAATGTGCGCCCCATTACCCCTAGCGCTCGGTTATCGCGGGCGACTTGTTCCAGTAAGGGCGCGGTTGCGGTCTCGATATTGGGCGTAATCCAGCACAACTCGCCCGCCCCGATGCTATCGACAACCAGCCAATGGGCGTCTTGCCATGCGTCGCCATAATGTGCTACCAATTCGGCACTACCCCGCCCGTTGAGGGTATCGCAACTGGTAAAGGCCAAGGCTACCTCTGTATAGGGCAAGGGGTTGGCAGCTAGATGTTCGGCTAGATGCAGCAATAACGCCACCCCTGACGCATTATCAATCGCCCCGTCGATGCTAGGTGCAGCCTCATCAGCAATCAGGAGGGCCAGTTGCCCCGTAATGGCGGCAAAAACCAGCTTACGCAGACGGGGCGGTCCCGCCACACTCATCAGCGCGATGTTTTGGTGTCCGGTCAACCACTGACGCACACGGGGATGGGCGGAGAGGCGGGCGCGGTCACTATCGACATGAGCAACCAATACCACACGGTGATGGGGGCGCACTTGGGCCGGAATAACCCCCACCACATTAGTGGCGCTACGTTGGGGCCAATAGGCTTCCCAGAAGGCCGATTGCCCATCATGTACCTGTTTGCTGCCCAAGAGGGCAGCAGTGACCAACATGGTAGCAAGCCCACGCCGACGCTCGGATTTACCCATTGCGAGTAGGGTCGCTAGTCCCGCCAAAAAGCTGATAGGCCCCCAGCGTTCTAAGAGCAATCCGGTGCTCATGAAGGGCTGTTGCTGGGTTTCGATACCCAAGGCAGTAAGACGCGCCTCTACCCATTGGATGGCAGCAGCTTCAGCATCAGAGTGTGGGGGACGGCCTTGAGCCGCGAGATGTTCAATATCGGTAAAGAGTGATTCAATCATAGTACCCATTGTATCCCTATTTTGGGACGAGGCTGGAACTTTTGACAAATTATGAACGTCTTCCAAGCAAAGCCTAGCCAAAAGGAGCGCTCGTATGTATCGCAAACTTAGTCTGATTATAACGCTGTGTGTGGTGATGATAAGCACCAACCTTGCGCTGGCCTTCCAAGGTCAATCGGTATTGGATGGACGCCCCGGTCAAGAGCCACCTGCTTTCCGTCAATCGGTGTTCATCAAATCGCATCGGGTTGATGTGCAAATTGACAATCAAATCGCCCGCACCCGTGTCGAGCAAATCTTTGTTAATGAAGGCACAACGATGGCTGAGGGCACCTATGTCTTCCCACTGCCGAAAGGTGTCACCGTCTCCGACTTGGTGATGTACATTGACGATATTCCCATCGAAGGCAAGATTTTGGAAAAAGACGAAGCTCGCGCCATCTATGACCAGATTGTACGTTCTTTGCGCGACCCCGCCCTGCTTGAATATATCGGCAACGATGCCATTCAAGCCAATGTGTTCCCCATTCCAGCGGGTGATGAACGCAAATTGGTGATTGAGTTCAACCAACTTTTGCCTGTTGAAAGCGGCATTGTCCACTATGTGTATCCTTTGCGGACACGCCATATCAGCCCGCTGCCAGTCGGTGAACTAAGCATTCGGGTTGCCGTCAACTCCAATGATCCCATCAGTAATATTTATTCGCCTACACACCCGATTGCCATTGACCGCATCAGCGACACCAAGTTTGTGGCAGGCTTTGAGACCAGCTATAGCCAAGAGGCGAATGATTTTAGCTTGTACTATGGCCTTGCCAATGAGGATGTTAACCTCAACTTGCTGACCTACCGTGAGAGCGCCACCGAAGATGGCTTCTTCACGCTATTGGTCTCGCCTCCGGTGGAGGTGGATACCGAGCGCGTTATTCCCAAGGATGTGATTGTGGTCATCGACCAATCGGGTTCGATGTATGGGGACAAGTGGAGCCAAGCCCGTGACGCTGCCAAGTATGTGTTGGACAATCTCAACCCCGAAGACCGCTTTAATGTGGTGTTGTTTAGCACGGGTGTTGATGTCTATGGCCTTGAGATGCAAGGGCTGGACGAGGTTAACGATGCGAAGGGTTGGCTGGATGTAGTTGAACCCATCGGCGGCACAAATATCGACTCGGCGCTCAAGACCGCCCTTGAAATGGCTGACCGTGAACGCCAAACCGTGATTTTGTTCTTGACCGACGGACTGCCGACCGAAGGCGTAACCGACATCCGATCAATTTTGGAGAATGTCGGCACCTTCATGAACCCTGCTACCCGTATCTTTGCCTTTGGCGTGGGTGATGATGTGGATACCTTCTTGCTCGACCAAATCGCCCAAGGTTACCGTGGGGCATCGGCCTATGTGCGCCCCTCCGAGAGCATTGATACCGAGGTCAGCACCCTCTATAGCAAGATTAGCTCGCCCCTGCTAACCAACTTGGAATTGGCGTTTGACGGTATCCAAGTCTATGACCTGTATCCGCCGACGTTGCCCGACCTGTTCATTGGCAGCCAATTGGTGGTGGTTGGGCGCTATCGCGGTGATGCAGACAACGCGACCGTGACCCTTAGCGGGAACGTAGAACGCGAAAACCAATCCTTCATCTACAGCAATCTCGATTTCCGTGCCAACGCGGGCGGTGAAGTCCTCATCCCGCGTTTGTGGGCGACCCGCAAGATTGGCGAACTGCTTAACGCCATCCGCCTCAATGGGGAAAATCCCGAATTAGTCGATAGTATTGTGCGCCTCAGCATCCGTTATGGCATCATCACCCCCTATACCTCATTCTTGATTACGGAAGATGACATCTTCTCCCAAACAGGTGTAGAGCGGGCCATTGATGAGGCTGAATTTGCTGCCTCAGATTTGGCGGATGTCACCAGTGGTGCTGGCGCAGTTGGGGCTGCTGAAGAAGCTCAGTCGATGACCAACGCTGACCGTGCGGCTCCTGCTCCAACCAGCGGCAGTTTTGGTGGTGATGCTGATGATGGCTATTATGATGGTAATGAGGCTCCTCCCGGCGAACCCGGTGGCCCTGCGCCTCTGCAACTGGTCGCTGACCGCACCTTCCTCTATCGTGATGGAACATGGATTGATACCACCTATAACGCCGATGAGATGGAAGTGGTTGAAATCGAGTTCTTGAGCGATGCATACTTCGACTTGTTGGATGTCGATGAGCGTGTTGCCCAATTCTATGCCCTCGGTGAACACATCATCTTTGTGCTGGATGATACGGCCTATGAGATTGTCAGTGCCGAATAATCTCTGACAAACCTGAACAACAGCCGGACGGTTTATCAGATAAATCGTCCGGTTTGTTGTTGGCAAGGCTTCCTATCTGAGGCTACAATGCAACCAGATAATGAGGAGCTAGAAATATGATTAAACGGGCTTTGCTCTTAGTTCTTTTGCTGATAACCGCCTGCTCAGGTGACGATAAAAACACAGACAATGCGGCTGATAGTAATCTCCGCCGCTTTGATTGGGACCGTTCTGCAACCTCTATCTTGTTTCAAATTGATGAAGTCACCACCACCAACACAGAAGCCATGATTAAAAACACCATTCCCCAATGCACCATTTGGGGTGATGGGCGGTTGGTATGGACGAACTACGTGGAAGCCAGCAATGAGGTGCTGGAATCGCGGCTAAACGACGAGCAAATCCGTAGTTTTGTCGAATTTGTGATTGGTAATGGCTTTTATAGCTGGGAAGACTCGATTGTCCCCCCTGCTGACTTTGAACCCGTGCGCCAAACCATGACGCTTAACCTCTATGGAGAACAACGCACGGTTGAACGCTATGGGGATTGGGACGAAAACCGCTATCAAACCGTCTTAGATCGATGCCGTACTTTAGCAGATGCGCGAGCACTGGTAGTGGCCCAAGGAGGCTGGATACGGGCTTATCCTGTTGAGCGCGACGATTCGACTATTCAATCCCCTTGGCAACGCAACGCCCCTATCGACCTTGCTGAATTGGCCGACCAAGGCACAGCCACATGGGTTGATGGCTATTGGGCGGCCACTATCTGGGAGCTCACCCGCAGCATTCAACCTGTGCAGTTTCTAGAGCGCGGCAATGCCTACCTGATTTCTATTGAAGTTCCCGGCATTTCACGGGCAGCACCACCAGCGCCTCAATCAACTGAAGGTAATTAATGACAGTCTGGGCTAAAGTGGAGCCGAAAGACTTTCATATTGCCTTCACCACCTTCTTCAATGATATATGGCTCGTTGGTGGAATAGACCAATTCAAGACGGGGGTCGTCATCCAATGCTGGCTGTTGTTCTGGCAAAACCATCAGCCATTGAGCGCCTTGCTCACACATCATTTGCATCAGTGCTTCAGGTTCACGAATAATCGGGACAATTTCAGGGCTTACCAAACCCGCAAGATCAAACACCGAGCGTGGAGCATAATAGCCAACTGCGCCAATATCATGAACGGCTAGGAGTTCATCCGGAGGCACATTTTGGGATACCCACTTGGCAGTCTTGACCATCTCGGTGTTGATAAGCCGCACGTCATCTCCATAAGCCTGCCCGCCTATCCACCAAAAACCGCCGACTGAGAACACGGCACTCAGGGCCAAGGTGCGAACGACAACCCGTTGGAGCGGGGTGTGCTTAAAGTGTATAACCGCAAGGAGCATACCCCCAACCGCATAGAGCAGCACAGGGGGAAGTATTGGCATAATATAGCGCCCGTGTTGATAACCAACTGGCAGCCGCCATGCAAATATACTTAAATGAGCAAAAGCCCACACCAGCGGCAAACTCAGTAACCAATGCCGTTTAGTAGAGGCGATTCCCCAGATAATTCCCGGTAGCCAGACCAACTGCGCCCCAGCGATAATCGAGAACACAAGCCGCAGATAGCGCCTGCCGATAAATTGCTCTCGCAGGGGCGCATTTTCAGCTATTTTGGCGTCAATAGTCGTGGGCAAAAGCTGATCAGACTGTATATAGTTGATAACCAGATAGGGCGTCACGACCAACACAAAGCCAGCTATCACACCTACTGCCCAGTGCAGATAGATACGGCGGGTGGAATGTACACGACTCACCAGCATCAACAGTCCGGCAAGCCCAACCAAACCGACACCTTCAGGCCGTGTTAAGGTCAATAGCCCGCCGACAACACCCACCTGCACCCCACGCCGCCACACAGGGGATTCCATATCGGAATCGAGTTCGCGCCATACAGCCCACATAAAGGCCAAACTCAACGTCATAAACAGCATGGTCTCCATGCCAGAAGAGGCAGCCCATACGAAGTGCCATGTGGTTACCATCATCAAACTGGTGCCGATACCCACCCAAGGCACATTCGGGAATAAGCGCTCGGCAAGAGGACGGCTGAAGTACCCCGCACCAAATAAGGCAAGAATACCGAGTAGATGTGTCCAGACAAAAGGGGCCAGCCCGAACAAATGCCCGAATGAGAGCAAGAATGAATACAAAGGGGAGGTTGAGGCCGCTGAGGGTTCACCTGTGACAAAGGCCCATTCGCCATGCAGGGCAAGATTACGCGCATAGGTTTGGTGAATCCATGAATCATCAAGCGGGAAGCCTACTGCATTCTTGGCAGCAGCAATCGCGGTATAAGCCAAAACGCCCGCCGCCGCTAAAACTAGGAGCAGCGGATTAATCCAGCGTGAAACGGTAGATTCGGACATCATCTTCAGGGTCGGTTGTGCCTTCATCTAAATGAACCACCAATTCTAAATAGGTCGGGGTACTGTCGCCTTTGAAGACAGGCTCAAAGCTATCCGTTACATTAACATCAAGGATTAAGTAGGTGACATGGTAGCGACGGGCGATTTCTGGAACACGCGACAAGGGGGCATCAGTCAAGGTCACGCCCTCTAACCCCGTGTGATAGTACCAGCCAGCCGGATCATTCGCCATGAGTACGGCATCATCAGGCAAATAGGCTCGCAGCGCTTCATAATCAGGGCCAGCGCTACGGGTCTTAACCTGAAGGACGAGACCATTGAGAGACAAAAACACGGCCAGCAACACAGCGGCTCCACCAAAGACGCGCTTGGCTTGGGGTTCGTTCCAACGCCGCCACTGAGCCATCCGCGCAATCCCAGCATCCAGCCCTTGGATTCCCAACACCGCCCAAAACGGCAAGAGTGCTGCTGAGGAATGAAACAAACCACCACGATAGCCCGGATAGGCAAAGACCAGCGTCATGGCAAGATGCAAACCCAAGGCATAGAGACCAAACCCCGCCCATAGGGACTCTCGGCGACGTTGCCACCATGCCCATAATGCCAGCGGCCCCAATAGCACCCAATTTTCCACCACCGCCCATGTTGCAAAATTGTTGACGGTAGCTTCCCAGCGTGAGTTGAGGATATTGCCCCAGCCCCATGCGAAAAAGTTCGCGGCTGACCACTCCACCGGATAATCAAAAAGCTCGTTATAGCCGCGCAAAAAGGCCGTATTGACCCCACCAGAGGGCAATGGAGAGCCAATCACATTCAGATTGCGGATAAACCAAGGGGTCATGATTGCCAAATAGCCAAGGATGACCACCCCCATCAATCGCCAGCGCGGACGGGGCCAACCCAACATCAATAGTGCAACCAAGAGCAGCAACACGCCATCGGCGCGGGTCAGGTGTGCCAAGCCCGAACCCACACCCGCAACAGCCAATAAACGCCAGTCGTGACGTTCACGCCCAAGACCAAGTGTAATGAGCGTTATGGCTCCCCACAAGCCAAAGAGAGCGAAGGTATCGGTTGAGAGCCAAAAGGGGAAAAAGAAGCCCCCAAACAAGACCAACAGAGCAGGTAGCCAAAGATAGCGGCGGGTACCACCAATGTTCCATCCGAGCCAGCCTGTTAGCACTGTGAGACCCGTTAAACTCAAGAGAAATGGGACTTGGGCCGCTGTAAAACTGGCACCTAAAATGACCTGACTGGCAGCCATCAATAAAGAGGCTAGGGGCATCCAATAGGTGTGGCTAGGGGCGGGCAGGGAATCGGGGGGGTTGAGATAATTCCACAAATATGGGTCAGTCAACCCCTCCCCCGTGGCTATACGTTCTCCGGCATTATAATAGTAGTAGGCATCGGTATAGCCCGGCATACGAATGGCAGCCATTAGACCCAAGCCAACCACCAAGGCCAAGCCTGCAAGGAGTAGGAGGTCACGGCGGGGATTATTGGCGTTCAAAGACCACCGCCAATGCGTCTTCATAGGCCAACTCCCATGTTGTGCTATCTTGCCGCAAGAGCGTGGCTAATGCGCTCTGTTTTTGCACTACCACAAGATTGATTCCCTCAAGTGGTTTTTGCCATTCCTTAGCACCAAGCGTAGCTCGGATATAGTCTCGCAAGAAATCATCTCCATACAAATCGGTACGCCCATCCACATAGACAGGTAAGTCGCGCACCCTAAAGATGAGGTAGCCTCCCCAATTATACTCATTAAACATTGGGCCTTGGGGGTGGGTTTCGTTCAAATATGCCGCGAGTTCAACGGGTAAGAACTCCTGATGAGCCTTTTCAACGGCTGCGGGGGCAAGTTCTGCGCCGATTTTGACACCTGCCGCCACCAAGACCATCATGGCAAGAGCTAGGTTGAGCCGCGCTTGTATAGGCGTTAGGCTACGCGAGGGTTCAATCTGCCACCCTTGGGCGGTAAGCCAACTGTCTAATTGGCGAGACAAAACAGGTGTGGCAACTATCGCAAAAACAGCGATATTGCGGGCTGACCAGAGTGCAAGGGCCGCTGTACCAGCCGTTAGTACCAAATCACTCCATGCCAATTTGGGGGCGCGGCTGCCCAAGACCACAATAGCCCCCAACAGAAAAATAAAAGGCCATGTGGCAGGTATCTTAAAGTCGGGAGATTTCCACTCCACAATAAAGAGATTGAGCGTTTGCAAGCCAGCCGTGCGAAAAGGATAAAGCATCATTTGAGGGCCAAAAGGATTGAGGCTTAGGGCCAATATCCCAACGCCTGTCACAACACTGACCTTCCGCAGTTGCGCCCATGTGAGGGCCTCATCAGGGCTTAACAGACGACTGATGACCTCACCTGCAATAAAACCAAAGAGGATAATAAAGCCAATCGCAAATCCAGCATGGAGGTTAACCCATAGCACCATCAAGGGCGGAATGAGCCATAGACGGTCACGCTGCTGATATTTGTAGAGATAGAGCAAATAGAGGGTTGCTATGCCTAGCACAAACGAAAACATCTGTGGACGGGGTGTCCAGAAGACAGCAGCGGTGCTGGCCCCGATGACCATAACAAACATACGGCTATAGACATTACCCGCACACATGCGATAAATGCCCGCCATGCCGAGTGTAGCCAAGGCACCTGTTAAGAGGGCAAGGCCTATTGTGCCTGTTCCAGCAGGGTCAGTGCTGCCTCCGGTTAAACGATAGACTCCATAGAGCAACAACTCCCCACCCCAACTGTGGTTGATCCATGCCTCGCCCGTTTGGGTATGGGAGAAAATATCCTTATCGAGAATTTTGCCGTTGTCTACCATCCATTCCGCACTCCGGAGATGCCACCAGACATCTGTATCCAGAGGCACACGAACCGCCATCGCAAATAACAGCACAAATAAAATCCACAAAGCCAAGCGATCAATCGTTAATTTCATGATGTACTCTCAAACAAACCCTTGCCAATATGCCCTTTTCAAAGCACAATCGGCAAAAATCTAGCCCTAGAGGAAAAACTGTATGTCCGAAGAAACAACGCAGGTTTGGCGTACAGCCTTGACAACCCGTGACCATGACCTGTATGCCGCAGCATGGACGCTCTTTATGCAAGGCATGAACGAAGAAGTCGCCGCCGCCCGTTTGGAAAGCCAACGCGAAATAGTCATCCCATTTCTGGAGAGCCTGATTGAGGATGATTACTTGTATCAAAACGCCGCCCCCGGTAAGGGCAATGCCCCGGTTAATGCCTTGCGTTTGCTCGGCAAATGGAACGTTCAAGAAGCAGTGCCTAAGCTCTTGACTGTGCTTGAAACAGCAACGCCACGCCAACCTACCTATTTTGCGAGTATCAATGCCCTCGCACAATTCGGGGAGGACATCATCCCCACCATTTTAGCGTGGGTTGAAGAAAAACCCGAAAACCGCGACGAAGCCCTTGAAGTCTTAGAAAAAGTGGCAACGGGCAATACCGAGGTCTTTGACCTTGTTTTGTCTTGGATTGTACCCGAAGAATATAGCCTTGAGACGTATGTCCAAAGCTTGGTGGAACTTGATCCTGAACGGGCCGCCAAAGTCCTCAACGATTTGGCCCAAAATCGCAGCTTCTCCAAGGAAGAGCGTGACATCTTCCGTGAAGAAATTAAGCACGCCCAGCACCACATCGAAGATCATCAACACGCCAAGCTGGAAGCTCTGGCTGCCGCAGCCGCTGGCCCGATGTCGGGCATTAGCATCGGAGCCAACGCTCAAGAGGCCACGGTGGAAGCCGAATCTGAAGACGGTCCCGCCCCCGACGAAGCGTAAGACAACCCCGCAGGGTCAGCCGTGTGTTGGCCCTGCTTTATGTCCCCGATAGACGCACCATCTTGCCAATGGTTCGCAGAATAATCAGCATATCCAGCGCAAGCGATTGGTGCCGAATATAGTACAAGTCATATTGCAGCTTAATCAGCGAGTCTTCTACGCTATTGCCATAGGTATATTTGACCTGTGCCCAGCCCGTAGCGCCCGGACGCACCACATGACGGGTTCGATAAAAGGGAATTTCTTGGGATAACTGGTCAACAAAATAAGGGCGCTCGGCGCGTGGCCCAACCACGCTCATCTCACCTTTAAGAATATTGATAAACTGGGGTAGCTCATCAAGGCGGGCCTTCCGCATTATGGCCCCCACGCGGGTAATACGCACATCTCCCGCACTGGCCCACCGCGGCCCATCGGCCTCGGCATCAACCACCATCGAGCGTAACTTAATCATGTGGAAGAGCTTGCCTCCTTTGCCCACCCGTTCTTGGCTATAAAAGATTGGGCCTCGGCTATCAAGGCGAATCGCAAGGGCCAAGGCTGGCAATATCAAGGCAAAAAGAAAAAGCCCGATAAGCGATAGGCTAATATCTATCAAACGCTTGAGAGGTGAGAAGGGGTTGAATATTGAGGTCTGAATCATAGGAAGGATGATTTTCCAGTCCTCCGGCCCAACATGCTCGACGGGTACCCGTCCGGTAACCTGCTCATAGAGCAAGGGCATGGGGATAATCGAAAAACCGCGCTCATAACAATCCATCACGCCTTGGTAGATTTCACCGGGTAAGGTGGTGCCATAGGCCATAATCAGGTCAGACACGCGTTCTTTTTCTGCCACTTGAACGAGTTCTTTGCCACCACCCAAGACCGGAACATCATTGGTCAGGGTATCATGGGGGTCAAACTCAGCAATGAGGCCAACCACTTCATAATCGTCTGGAGTCTCCTCGGTCAGTGCCCGCACAATCGTCCGCGCTGCCCATCCTGCGCCAATAATCAGCACCCGCCGCTTAATCCCTAAACGACGAATAACCAAAGCCCAAACAACAGTGCGCCACAGCAAAATCAGCGAGAAGGACAACAAGCTGTAATACAAAATGAAGAGACGCGGCAGTTCATCACGAGGGGATAAAAAGAAGATAATGAGATAGGCTACCAGCAATTGCAGGATAATTTGGGCAAGACGCGGCAAACTTTGGGCAGGGCGGCTTGATAGCCGTAAATCATAGAAGTCATTGGCACTAGCTAGAATAATCCATAGCCCAAGCAGCACCACAAACCACCAGCTATTGAACACAAAAAAGCCCAAAGCAGGGCCACTACCATCAGCCAAAGCCCAAATCCACAAGGCGCTAAGGGTGGCAAGGATGATGACAAGGGCATCGCCTAACTTTAGCAGAGTTCGGCGTTCAGAGACTTTCAATTGAAAACGACGCTCATATTTCATCGGTAGCCCCTGTCTACTAGGTAGGTTCTTGGAATAGTCCCCATGCTACAAGAACCAGTGTGCCTAGTAATGAAACAACACTGACGATAATGGTAATTCCGCTCCGTTGGGGAACATAACTAACCACAACATCCGCCCCACCCGCTGGAATATAAACTGCCTGAAAAGCCAAGTTTGCACGGTACAAGGTGGCGGGTTCGCCATCCACCCGCACTTGCCAGCCGGGGTACCATGTTGAGGCCATCACCAAGTAGGCAGGCCCATCGCTTGATACTTGATATTGGCGGCGGGTCGGACGCTCTGAGATGGTGACCACACTACCCAACGCATCGGCACTAGCACCCGCAGTGGTTACGGGTTCTTCACCTTGCAGAATCACCGTCTGTTCAGGGTTCCACTGTGGTGCGGTCATGGCCTCAATCGTGGCCTCGTCATCTTTGCTCCATAGCATTGTTGGCACAAGCCATACCGTTGGTGGAGCCGTTTGGGCTACCCATGCGTTGGCTTGTTGATCATTTTCCCAACCATTGGGCTGCACAGGGCCATAAACCTGACCAATAGCGGCTGCCCGTAACAAAGCAGTGCTGTTCTCACCAGAGGCCTCAATCAATTCAACATATTGGCGATGAACACGGGGCTGCAAAGGGTCAAAGTTATTAAAGAGTTGTATCCGATTGAGAATGTTGAGATTGGGTAATAGCGAGGTGCGAACTTCTGACCAACGGTCACGCGCCCGACGGTAATCACCTAAATCAAAATATCGGTCAAATTTGACTTCGCGCTCGTAGTCTTCAAACCAATAGAGGCGACCTTGGGGATAAGACATGCTGAGGTCACGCTCATAAAAATCATTAGGAACAGTTGGGTTCAAGCCTGCCGAGGCCCAAGCCAAGTCAGCAGCAACAATCACCAGCACAGCGAGTTGCCAATACCCCGCCGAGGTGTTGGGAGTTACATTGGGCTGGGTAAGGGTCAAGATACCCGAAATGGCTATCCAAGAACCCAAGGCGATGAGGGCCGTCACAAAAACTTGAATGACATCTTTATCAGCATCTTCAACTGCGCGACTTGCAAAAAAAGCCATACCCACAAAGCCAAAGCCACCAGCTACCGCTAAACGTGACCAAAAGAACGCCCGCTGGCTGCGGCTCCAATTTTGAACCCCAATCCCTGCAAGTATTGAAAGGCCAAAAGCAGGCCATAATAGCCAGCGCACTGGCTCCCGAAAATTATCAAAAGTCGGGACGTAATCGTAGAAAAAACGATAAAATGGGCCGTAATATCCTAGAGCCAGCACAAAACCAACGACACTTAAGACAACCCAGAATGGAACGGAACGGAAGGCCGAATGCACCGATACGGTCAAGAACTTGCGCCACTTCAGCCAGCCCGTAATCGCAAAGGCAACCGCCACCAATGGAACAAAACCGATATAAGCCGCATCCTCAAAATAAACACCTGTATCGGGGGTTAGATACGAACCATCAGCAGGTGTGCCATAAAAATGCGGCATCAGTATGGTTAAGGCACGCAAGGGCGCATAGGAAAGATTTGTCAACTCAGTGTAGCTAACCCCACCCGCCCGCTGGGACTGCTGCAAAAATTCGAGGGTCATACCCAATTGCCAAAAGGCGATACCTACGCCAAGCAAGACGGCAATCCCCGCGAGTAGTAGCCCTTGGAGGTTCTGCATGATGTCACGACGGACAGTTAACCCATACCAAAGCGCAAACAGACCAAGCGCTACAAAGATATACCAACTGGTTTGAGCATGGCCCGCCAGCAGCATAAGGCCTGAATATAGCGCTAAGAAGCCAACATCGCGCATCTGCTGGTATTGGAGTACCCGCAGGCACGCCCAAAACAGCCAAGGCATCCAAGCCGCAGTATTGGCTGTTGGGAACGACCCTAGCCGCCCTAGCGTATATCCCCCTAGTGCATAGCATAGAAGGGATACTCCGCGCCCAAAGGTCGAGAACTCTAGCGCTCCGGTAAATTTCCACATGCCCCACCCCGCCCACACAATATGGAGCAAGGCAATAATGCCCATCATTTGGGGAATATCGAAAACATAAAGCCAGTTGGGCGGGTATAAAATGGCGCTTTGATAATTGGCAACCAGTGGGCTGCCCGCACCATTATATGGATTCCAGAGGGGCAACCGTCCATCGCCCAGCTCCTCAAAAGCAAACCAGCGCCAAGGATAAAACTGTAAAGATGGTAAGCCCCAAAATAATACCTCGCCCACAAGGATGCGATAAAACAGCACCCCTACCGTGATGGCAAGGATGAGCAATGGCAACCAAGGGCGCAAGTCTCGTCGGTGCATGTCAATAACACCTCAAATATTTGGTATCCGTCATAGTCATAGAGTAAAGCTACTGAATGTGTCCATGTGGGCTGCGCTTGGTGAGATGCAAGTTCACGCTCAAGCGGCCCATAGAAAATATAGCGGATATGATACTGCTCATAGAATGAAAGACGCTCGGCTTCGGTCATCTGGTCGGCAAAAAAGCGATCAACCAAATCACGTTTGTCTGACGCATATAGTGTTTCAGGGCCATGCCCCAAGAAAGCACGGAGATTGGTGCGGGCAGGCAGAAAATTGCCCGTTTCAAAGGTACCCAGCGCCACCGCATTCTCATCTGCATAGTCATTTAACCAATCAAGCGCGGCCACTTCATCATAAGGTCTATAGATAGGGCGGGTCTGCTGAAGGACTGCAAAGGTACTGCCTATAAGCAACAAGAGGCTACTCAGTAGCAATATCACTACAATACCCATCTGCCAGCGCACATGGAATAAAGCAGGTGTTGCTAAAATGGCAAGTGGTACCAAAACCCCTTCAGCTAACCGTCGCTGTACGTTGATTGGCAAATAGACCCATAATGGAACCATCAAGACCCATGCAATCAACAGCGCATTGGTATCGGTAATGGGAAGATAGCGGCGTAGACTAAACATGGCGAGTATAGCTAATATCCCATACGCCAAGAGATAATGCAACGGATGCGGAGATGGCAGCAGATTTTGGCTCGACCACTGGGCAAAAGCTTTATTCTGATTGAACACCATCAGATAGTACAACAACAGGGGGAATGTCAGACTACTTGCCAACAGGCCCTGCACAGCGAATGCTTTGGGAAAGCGCTTGTTCCGCAACCACCGTGCCAACCCCCACCCGCCTAGAATGCCATAGATGACGAGTAAATAAAAGGGAACACACAGGCCGACCCCCGCCCAACATAATCCAGCCCCTATTGCCTGAGCATAACGTGGTTGGGTAATAAGCAGATGTAAACCTATCAGCAGTAGGGCACGCGCCAACGCGATATGCGGCAATCCATAGAGGATATAAAAGCTAAAGCCTTCGGGTATATAAAACTCGGCAGGCAAATCACCCAACAAGTTGGATTTCCCAATGAGAATGAGAAGCCATCCCAGCCCTCCGCCCAAACAAGCAAGTAGGAGAGCCATGAAACGCTGGGATGATGTATCTAAAAACAAAGCAATAAAGCGATAGATGCTTACAATCAACAATGCATCAAACCCAAGACGCATGGCGTGAAAAGTCAGTACCATCCAGCCGAATAGCGCAGGGTCATGGCTATCCATAAACAGGCCAAGAAATTGGCCCGGAAGTATATACGGCAAATAAAAAAGCGGAGCGCTTGCGTGAGCTTCAGGGGTAAAGAAGAGAAAGAAATCCCAATAGCCACGCACCCCTAGACGCATCTTGCCGAGATAAGCATTACCGTCTTCGACTCCAAACACAAAACCATTGAATAGCCATGAACGGTCTTGTAGCCACCATGCCAATAGATAAGGCACAGTAGTAATAACCAATACCCCCACCGTGAAGTAGGCAACATGACGCCATTCGCGCTGGGAAATTGAGGCCATTACTAGCGTAGCTCACGCAAGGTGTACAGGGTCACATCTCCAAAGATACGAATTTGATCGTCAGTCAGTTCTTGGTCTGTAACCATTTGGGCAATACAATCGCTATGGGATTGATTGGGGTTATCCTCTTGAATGTCTTTAGCAAACTGGCGCTCTTCGCTACCCCAAACCACATAATCAATTTGAAACTTGAGATTCTCGTTGAACAAAGCCGTGCAGTCACGCCCGCTATAAAAATCTTCAACCTGCTTGAGACGGGTGTCGGCAGGAACGGTCTCAAACGGATGTCCATAGACGACACGTAAGTCGGTTCGGGAGGGGATCCAAAGGCTGATATTCGGGGCAGCTAAGACAACTTCATCAACTTGTCCCACTTCTTCTAGCCAATCGTAAACCGCAATATAGTCTGCACCAGCCACTAAGCCTGCATTAGCGCCAGCTTCTCGGTCACTAATTGCGCCATAGAGAGGGATACCCAAGGTAATAAAATGTGACGGGAAAATCAGAATCAGCGCAACAACCATTGTGACTCTTTGCCAGCGTGGGGCAATGTGATAAGACCAATAGTCCTCTACTGCCCGTACCGCAAAAAAACTAAAGGGGATAATTAGTCCAATAAAAAAGCGCCGCTGCAAACTATAAGGTGTATAGATAGCTATGAGATTGGCGATAAGCCACAAGAGCATCAATTGGTCGCCATCACGCTCAAAGCGCCGCACCGCACGGGCAATCCCCGGAAAGGCAATAAATAAGAGGATGCCAAAGCTCATCAGGGTAAAAAAGATATTGGGAGAAGGGGTGATATTCTGCTTGTTAAATTCCTCAACAATTGAACTGGTCTGAAACACAAGGATATAGTAAATCGCAACGGGAAAAGCGGGCAGCCAAACCATCGCCCCCCAGCGCACTTCATGCCAAGGAATAGAGTGATTGATGTAACTACTGAGAAAAATGAATACGACTAGCGCAGCCCCAATGCCAATCATGGCGGGGGGTTGGACAATTGAGATCAAAACTGAGAGCAAAATGAGTTGTAGCCCCCCATTGTCAACAGTTGGCGCTTCCGAAAAACCGGGGCGAAAAACACTGAGCAAGGTGGCCGCCATTAAGGTAAGGCACCCAATGATAAATGGGAAATGCGGATTCACAAAACTAGCATAGAGGGGAAAAGCCTCTGGAATACCAATATCAGGCGGGAACACCCCATTATCAGGCACAAGGGGTAATACTAGCCAACCTAAGCCACTCGCCACTGTTGTTATCGCAAAAAACATCCGACGAGGGCGGAGCCGTTGCCAAACCGTAGCCCCAAATTGATAAAAAGCGGTCAACATGAACAAGCTGGCCGCAATACGCGCTAAATGGAAAATGACAAAATTGGAGAAACCTAGTAGCCGCGCTAAATGACCCAATAACAGGTAAAATGTAAATAGACCTGCTGAATCATGGGTTTCCGGTGTATAACGAAAATCATACAGCCAGTTTCCTTGGATCCCTTGCCGAATTTTAGCGAAATATGGTGCCCCATCCTTGGGATTACCTAGCATCCCCAAGAAATGCCATGTATCGTTGGAGGCAAACATCGCCAACGCATAGGGTAAAAATGTGATGGTTACAAAAACACCACCCCAAAAAGCTACCCATCGCCATTCTTGGGTTGAAACATCTACCTTACGACGCGATCCCATGAGGTCTCCCTTAGTCTATTAACGCCCGATTATAGTATGCTTTGGGTAAAACCGCACCTGTGGGCGTACAATCCTCTCTGTAGTATAATGAGGGTCAAGTAAAATGCTAAATGGAACCCATTATGGACAATATTTTCAGCACGCTTTATGCAATTCAAAGCCTTGAACTTGCGGTAGATGAGGCTCGCCAGCGGTTACATGATATTGAAGCCGCACTTTCTAATGATGCGGTCATCACCGCGACCCGCCAAACCCTCAGCACAACAGAAGCTGCCCTACACGAGGCCAGCGCCCATACCAAAAACCTAGAACTTGAATTATCGAGTCTCATCCAGAAAATTCAAGAGGTTGACACGCTTGTTTATAGCGGAAAAATCAAAAACCCCAAAGAACTTCAAGAGCGCAACGATGAGGTGGCATCCTTACGCCGCCGACAGACCACGCTTGAAGAACAGCTTGCTGAGGCGAAAAAGGTACAATCCACCGCCCAGCAGCACCATACAGAAGCCCAACACACGCTTGAAGAAGCACTCGCGCATCGCGTCACTGACGAAACCGAACTCATCGAAGAACGCGACCAACTCAACCACGAAATAGACACCATTTTGCGGAAGCGCAAAGCTAAAATGCAGGGAATCCCCAAAGAAACCTTTGATCATTACCGCAACCTCCGCAAACGCAAACGGGGGCAGGCTATCGCCCTCCTCAAAGAAGATAGTTGTAGCGCGTGTGGTATCGAGCAACCAAGCTCAGATGTCCAACGGATTTTGCACGGTGACGAAATGGTGTATTGCATCGGATGTGGACGTATTTTAGTCACTGGCTAGGGGGCCGCTCATTATGCGTTTTGACCTGATTTCTTTCTTGCTTGGTTTCGGTAGTGCATCAGGGATTGGCTATGGGCTATGGCGTTACCAAGAACGGTTGCGCCGGATTCGGGAGGCGGCAGAAGGTCAAGCTGAAAGCGCCCGCCAATTCTTAAAGCGCACCGCCGACGCTCGCTATATGGATGATTTGACCGAGTACCTTGAGGGCTATCATCTGGCGGGGCCAACGGTCAAACTGTCCGAGATTGTCATGGAGCCGAAGATTATCGTCGATAAGGCGCTGATTGCGATTGCCGAAACCGATGATGCTTCGGAATTTCAGTATTCAATGGTGATTCCACGTCACCATGATTTTCCTGAAATCTATGCCTCCTACAGCCTCGAACACATCCCGCTGGCAGATTTGTGCGTGGGTGCGCCCCATGTCGCTTTACTAGGCAACCCCGGTACAGGCAAAAGCACAGCCCTCGCAACCTTGGCACTCATGACACTTGGGGCAGTTTCATTTGAGAATCTACAAGACCTGACCAACCGTGCCATTGAAGAAGAGCAAGAAGGTCTCTCAGAAGCAGAACGCTCCCGCCGCCGCAGTGACTTGGAAAAGATCCAAGAGCGGGTGATGGAGCAATTCCAGAGTGTGCAGCAAAGTGGGGTTGAGCGGGTAGATTATGTGCAAACCCGCCCCCTCACGGACTGGTTCCCGATTTTCTTTCACATCGGCTCAATCGATCTTGACCTCAACATCTATGGTACCGAGGTAGACCCCGCCGAGCCAGTCATCCGCGCCTTTCAAGATTACGCGACTCTGTTGACGGGGCAGGCGGCCCCAGCCCTCATCTATCAACGATTGGGGCAAGGCAACTGCTTGGTGCTGATTGATGGCTTCGATGATTTATCCGTGCAAGAACGCACACGGGTTTATCCTTGGCTGCAAAGCTTTATGGCGGCTTATGGCAACAACCGTATCATCATTAGCGGCCCACCCAACAACTATGACCCATTGGCACATCTGGGATTTGTCCCGATGTATCTTCGGCCTTGGACACCTATTGAGACTGAGCAATATGTTCGCAAATGGGTTGCGCTCTGGCCGACGGTGGAAAGCCGCAAAGCAGGCAAGAAGAAAATTCAAGTGCAGGGGGTTGACCCCAAGATTACCCAACGGCTACTCAATGATAACCGCAACCGGATGCCGTTAGAGATAACGCTGAAGGTATTAGCGGCCCTTAACGGCGATGAGCGCGAGGTAGGGATACGAAGCTGGTATGAGCGCTATGTGCGTGACTACCTGCCCGATGACCAATACAGTGCAGGGTTGCTGCGAGAAGTGGCAATGGTCATGCTGGATCGTGGGGTTTTGCTCAAACAAGACCAAATCCACGAAATCGCCAGCAAGCGTGTACCTGCTACCGATGATAAGCATGATGCCACAGTTGACCAGTTGACCAAAGCGCTCACCAGTAATGGCCTAATGGTCAAGCGGGCCAGCAACACTTACGACTTGCGCCACCCTATGCTGACGTCTTACCTTGGAGCCGAAGCGTTGATTCAAGACTTCCCGCAACGAATCGGGGATGTTGCCGCCAATGCCAATTGGCATATGGCAATCGCTTACACGGCCTCTACACTCGACCTATCTCCGGCTATCGCCAAGAAACTCTCAGTAGCGCCGGATATTCTATTCAATAACCTGTTTTCGATTGCTCGCTGGCTGCCAGAAGCCCCTGCTGATGCGAATTGGCGTGCCGAGATTATGAAGCGCTTAAGTGCAGCGTTGCTGGCTCCCACTCAATACCCTACCATTCGGGCACGGGCGGTAGCGGCCTTGATTGCCAGCCGTGACCCCAATGTATTGTTTATCCTACGCCAAGCTATTCGTAGCGGTAACCCCACTATTCGACGGATGGCCTGTATTGGCATGGGAGCGCTGGGTGATGAAACAGCCCTTGCTGACTTGCCTCCCATGTTGGTGGACGAAAATCGGGAAGTGCAGCTTGCAGCAGGCGAGGCCCTTGGGGCAATTGGTACTGAAGAAGCCTTAGAGATTATGGTGAGGGCGCTGCTACAAGGTGAAGAACCACTCCGCCAAGTCATTGCTCAAGGATTGGGTGGTATCCCCGGTGAAGGGCATCGGATTTTGGAAGATGCGGTTGAGCATAATGATATGATGGTACGGCGTTCAGCGATTTATGGCCTTTCTCGCATCCCACAGCCGTGGGCCTTAATCGCTATTTATCGTACTATGCTCAATGACCCAGAGTGGTTTGTGCGCTCGGCTGCCGAGTTCAACTTTGCTCGTGTCCGCACACCTGAACACCAAGCACCGCGGGCTTATCCACAATTGGAACAACTCTTGTGGCTCAACAACTGGGCCAACTCAATTGGAGTGGGTGTACCCAATGGGGATAATGCGCTGCAATTGCTAGTCCGCGCCTTGCAAGAGGGTGACACCCATGCACGGGTACTCGCAGCCCGTACTTTGGGCAAGCTGGGTATGGTTCGTGCTGTGAAGCCCCTCTATGGCGCACTGATGGACAAAGATGCTGGGGTACGCACATCCGCCTTTGAAGCGCTAGCAATGCTGCAACTGCGCTTGTTGCAGACCTTACCGAGCGTCGCCTAATGAACCCTGTTGCCAAGCACCGCCGTGATGTATGGCTGATGATTGTGTTGCCGATGACCCTCACGGCGGGGGCACTTATTTTGGCGGTGGTGGGTTTACTGACTCTGAATCTAACTGGAACGTGGGAAGATTATCAGGTCACAACAGCCGCCAGTATTTTGGGCGTGATTTGTTTTTTGTTGCCCATAACAATAGTGTTAGGCATTTTGACCGTTGTATTGGCTTACCTGCTCTCGCTCAATGACCGCTTGATTGGTGGCACCACCCCACTGCTGCGGTCAGTGCGGGAGAAGATTGAAAAGGTTACGGGCTGGTTACCGCCCTTGGCAGAGAAGCTTGTGCAACCCTTAATCGCCCTTGACACACGCCTCACCCGTTGGGAACAATTTATCATCCGTATGGTGAAGAAGGAGCCTTGATGGAGGAAAACTGGAAGTCCCAAACCTACTTGCGTGGAGCCATCATCGGCCTTGTGGTGGGCTTGATTGCGGCGAATCTGTATGCACGGGCCGCCGAAGAAGCCAATGATGCCAAGATTCCGGCCCTCCGCGCTAACGATGTCGTCAAATTAGGTCTCTCGATTTTGGGCATTGTTCGCCAAATCACGGAATTGGGCGGCAGTAATAAATAAACAAGCGGCACTCCTGCGTGGCGCGGTATTCCTCGGTCTGCTCATCGTATGGGCCGCGCCTATCCCCCCTTTTCGAGAGCCAAAGCCAGCCCCATCTCCCACGGTACAGATTGGGCCACCCCAAAGCGTGCAGACTATCGACCCGCGTGTGTGTGTCCATACCCGCCTCACCGATGAAGTCGAATCGTGGAAAATCCAAAAGACCCTGCAATTGGTGCGTGAGATGGGAGCCAGCACCATTGTTGAGTTTTTCCCTTGGGCCTATATTGAGAACAGCCAAGGCACCTATGACTGGAATCATGTTGACCGCACACTGCTCCATGCTGAGAATCAAGGGCTACAGGTTATTGCCCGCTTGGGCCTAGTACCAGCATGGGCGCAAGGTGATGCGGAACGGGCCACCCTCAACTATCTGCCTGATGAGTCCTTTGATGATTTTGCCCGCTTTGTGGGAGCCTTTGCCGCCCGTTATCAGGGCCGTATTGACCACTTGATTATTTGGAATGAACCCAACCTCAATTTTGAATGGGGGGAGCGCCCGCCTGAACCCGTAGCCTATACGCGCCTCTTGGGACTGGCCTATAACGCAGCACATGAGGCTAACCCCGATGTAGTCATCTTAGGGGGAGCACTGGCCTCAACCCTTGCTGCACCCGGCGGGTTGCAGGGCGGTTGGGATGAGTTGGATTATTTGCAACGCATGTATGAAGCAGGCGCAGGTGCCTATTTTGATGCGTTAGCGGTTCACAACTACCCATTTACCCAGCCACCCCAAGCCGAACCTGCCCCCGACATCCTCAATTTTCGGCGGGTTGAACTCATCCGCCAGATTATGGAGGACAATGGGGATAGTGCCAAACCTATTTACATCACTGAAACGGGCTGGAATGACCACCCGCGCTATGCCTATGCTGTGCGCCCTGCCCAGCGCATTCAATACACCCTCGCTATGTATGACTACAGTCAGCGCTACCCGTGGCTGGAGGTGATATGCCTGTGGCAGTTCCGCCTCCCCGCCCCAACCAACAGCTATCCAGACTATTTCACACTGGTTTCGACCAACTTCGACCTGAAACCTATTTATGAGGCATTGCAGGCTTATGCGCGGGGCTGGCAATAAATTTTTGGGGCGACTGGCAGGGTTGGTCATCTTGGGGGCCATGCTAGTCAGTAGTTTGGCACTCCGCAGTACGGGGACGGGTTCGCCTGACTATACATGGCGGCGAATCCATGAGGGCGGCACTTTGGTGGTGGGGGTTGACCCTAGTATCCCACCCTTTGCGGCTTTTGTTGATGAGGGCCTCGCAGGAATTGATGTTGAGGTTGCCCAAGCATTGGGGGCTGAGTTTGGGGTACCTGTACGCTTTGTCCTCGTCACCTATGACGGCATGTTTGACGCGCTCTATACGGGACAAATTGACCTAATTATTGCAGCCTTGCGTCCTGACACCAATCGCGCCAAGCAAGTCTTTTATACCCAAGCCTATTTTGATGCGGGGCAAGTCGTCGTTGGCCTCAATGATGCATTACCACAACACTTAGACGACCTGAGCGGGCAACGGGTAGTGGTTGAATTTGCATCGGATGGGGACTTAGCACTGCGTCCGTTGGCTGGGTATTTGACCATTATCTCGGCGCTGAGTGTTGAGGAGGCTATACAGATTGTTTTAGATGGAGAGGTCGATTACGCCTTGATTGATGCCATCAGCGCCCGATTAGCCAGCCGCACCCACCCCCAGTTGCAGGTCAGTGATACGGCTCTTGTCAATGACCCATATGTGATTGCCATGCGGCGCTCGGACTGGCGACTATACAACGCCATTGAGAATATCCTCAATCAATGGAAAACAGACGGCACCCTAGAGGCTATTATCCGCCGTTGGTTGTAGTCACGATAAAAGGCTGACCCAAGAGCAGATAGGTTCCGCGCACAGCACCTGTGAGGGTATCGTAAACGGGTAGCTGGTTGACGGTTTCACCATCATAGACCCCCAACGTCAAGCGATATTCTTGGTTCCGCAACGTATCTGGTAACCGCAACAACCCAACCTGCACAATAATATCACGGGCCTGTAAACGGCTGGTATCGACTTGGAACTCATTGACCTCAGCATAGGGGCTGGCTTGGGGGGTATCATGCAAACGGATGAAAACTCCTGCGTTGGATAGCACTGACCCATCAACTCGCCAATAAGTGACCAGCGTAAAGACGGTGCCGGAGTGAATATCGCCCTCCAGTTGTAGAGGTTCATGACCCATCAAGGCTAGATTACCGCCAAAACGCACGGGAAGCGGCACTTGTTCCAGTTCATCTTCAGTTGAGACACGGGGATAGAAAATTTGCGACTCGCGTTGTAATGCCCCCCCCATATCCGCAAGACGGCGCTCAACTTCTAAGAGATAAGCTGTACCGCGATCAAGATACTGGCTAGACAGCGGTTGGGCATCTTCGAGCCAGTGTCGAATTTGGATAGGAAGGGTGGTCACATCTGCCGCATCGGTGAACACCACCCGCATGGTAGCACCCGCATTGAGCAAGATAAAGTCTCGGCGACAATTGGCGACCCGATAGGATATATCCTCCCTGTGAAGCATCCACTCCAGCAATTGTTGGTCGCTTGGGGCCTCAGTGATGCTGGTGGTAGGGTGAATTTGTGGCGAACAAATTAAAACAGGCGGCCCGTCAGGGTTATGATCCAGATAAACGGCTAATTGCCCAATGTTGGTGTGATAGGCTTGTTGGGTATCCGGACGATTAGGCCAGTCCGCAAAGAGTTGACGAAAGAACCAAATATCTCGTGCAAAAATAATCAGTACAAAAATGATTGTGATACGATACAGCGGTTGGGGCCATTCACCTAGCAACCGTTGGCGCTTGAGCCATGCCAATTTATCGGGTGGGTCAGTATTCTCGCGCAAAATGCGGAAGAACTCAACGACCCCGACCCCAATCAGAATATAGACCAGCGGATTCACAAAGGCCAAGGCTTCGTAATCTGGACCACCGCGCAACCACATATCCGGCAACAGGCCCAAATTAAAGAAAATCACCAACAAGGCATAGTTGGGTTTACGCCAACGCCATAGGGCAGCAATCAGACCAACCGCAGCAATCAAAGCACCTTCTGGTGGTAATAGGGCTAGGCCGGGGATATTATGAGCAGGGTTAGCATCCCCACGCCATGCAAAGGCCACAAGGGTATGTCCTATCGATTCAAGGAGATTAAGTGGGCTGGTGGGGCGGTCTCGCCAAAACACATAGAGACCACTTACGGAGGCGGTTCGCAGAAAGGAAATTAAGTAGGGCAGGCCAAAAATCATGGAGAGGGTCAGCGCATAGCCCGTGTTCCACCATGTATGACGCGAGACAGTTTGGCGGGTATACCACAGATACAAGACGAATAAAAACACCCCAAGCCCTGCCAAGAGGCCCGTATAGTCGGTATAGGCCGAGAGAACCACCGCAAGGGCTAAATAGGTATAAGAAATAGTTTTGGGGCGCAGGGGGCGGATGTTCTGCTGCAAATAGAAGGCATGGCTGGCAGCCAGTAAGGTGATGAGGGTCATGGCTCCTACCAACGAGACATGGGTAGCGGTGCGGCCAATCAACACAGGCCATATTCCAAAACACATGGTAATGAGCGCAATAAAGCCAACCGATATGCCAAAGAGACGACGGGCTACGGCATAGACCAAGGCAAGAGTGATTAGACTTGTCCAGAGGGGCATCATCCGATAGCCGACCAAGCCATCACCGACCAACATGGTAACGGGGATTTGGAGCATATAAAAAAGGCTCTCAATGCTCCCATTCTCAGTGGTGAAAAAAACGCGGAAGGTACGGTCTTTGATGACCTCAGTCACGCGAATACCAATGATTTCATTGGCAGAAAAGCCCATTGGGACTGTTGCAATATCATGCACCCGCACCCCAAAGCCAATGAGGAGCAAGATGCTCACAATCATGAGTTCTAGCCAGCGTGACTTCAAAACCACACTCCGTTAGTTAGACGGCGGTCGCAATCGCAGTACATACTAAAACAAGGATACCCAGCCCTAGCATTAGTTGAGTCAGGTGAGCTTCACGGGTCAACACCGCTTCCAGTTCGTTAGCCTGACCACGTGCCGCCAAAAGCTTGGCACGTTCTAGTGCGGGGGCAATCCCAAATTGTAGTATACCCGCCACTAGTATCATTCCGCCAAAAGCTATGTGCTTAAAAAGCATAGCCTGTGTCCATGTGTTGGTAAAGGTCAGCAGCGCCTCGTAATTCTCATTGGCTCCGGTCTGCACCATACCCGTGCCGAGCAAGAGCAACAGGCTCAGATTAGCCAAGGGACGGAAGCGTTCTTGTAAGGTGGCGAGGAATTGATGATTGGTCTCTGGTTGGTTCAGGGTGCGCTTGGCGGCGGGCCAAACCAAAAGCACAAAAATCGCCAAACCACCAATCCAGACGACAGTAGCAACCAAATGCACAAAATAACTGATGGCAAGTAGGACATTCATGGCTAATCATCCTCGATAGGGTTGAAGTAGGCATCGCGGGCTGGATGGTCATAGTCAGGGTTAGAGGAGGTTTTTCGCATCTGCACCAAGGCAGGCCACGCGGGGCGATGATCCATTGCAAAAGGCAGGATGGTCGGCACCCCTATTGCCCACCAATACTCCTCATTATCTTCTGTCCAAGCGGGATTAGGATAATATAACGCCACCATAAGGCCAACCCAAGGCCGCCAATGCTCGGCAGCATAGGCATAGGCCCGCGCTAGATACTCCCCTTGCTGCTCTGGCGTGACGGCAAACCAATGATAAATCGAGTCGGGGCGGGGGTCGATTGTCCAGCCCATTTCCGTAATGGCGATTTGTTTGGCCTCATCCCCATTGGCGACCATAATGGCCCGAACAGCCTCCACATGGCGGAAGCATTGCCACGCCAGATACCCCTGCTCAACGACTGCTTGGGGGTCAATCTCTGGCTCAAAAGCATAACCGGGGGCATGAACACCGAGTACATCAAAATAGGGGGCGGCTCCTGCTTGGTACATCTTCCAGAAAAATTCTTCATCAGGCAAAGCCGTTGTATCACGGGTACCGGTGGGGGCCATACCTGCTGAGATGATAATAGCGTCGGGGTCGGCTTGGCGGATAGCGGTTGAACAGCCTTTCAGCAAATCCACATACCCCTCTGGGCTGGGCGGGGTGTCGGCCCATTCGCGTTTCAGGTTAGGTTCGTTCCAAATTTGATAGGCAGTAATGCGACCTTGATAGCGGGTGGCTACTGCCCCACAGTATTCAAACAAGCGCGTGGTATCAAAGGGAATGTCGCCATAATCCACATCAGGGCGCAAAGCCCATGCGGGCGGCTTATCCAAGCGAGCGATAACCTGCACCTCTTTGGCCTCAATGTCGTGCATCATAGCATCAGCCTGCGCCCACACATAGCGCTCTGGGTCATCCTTGGGACGCTGCACAGGCTCAATATCGGCCCATGCAAAGTCTTGGCGGATATGCGAGAACTGCATGATATTGACGTGATCGAGACCCACTTGGCGGTAGTCGGGGTGCCACCAGAAAAAGGTTTGGATGCCATAGGTCAATGAAGGGAAGACTTTGGCGTTTGTTGATAAATCAACAGCATCAGCGGCAAGGTTATTCACTGCGGCATAGTGCGGACGCGGGCCATAGGGCAGAGCATCGTCGTCTTGGCTGCGCTGCCAAGCGATAATGCCAATTACAGCCCCGATGATAAGCAGCACGCCGCCCGCGCTGAAGATGAGCATACGTTTTCTCATGAATACCCCTTGGATAACAAAGACGGGGACAGACTGTCCGCCCCCGTCTATATAAAATGCCACATTCACACGATGGATTAGGGCTGGGCTGCCCGTCCACGGAAGTCAAATTCAGCGATAAAAGGCCATGCCAGTGACTGCGTGTAATTGGTGCGAATCAAGGAATAGGGAATATTGTCCTTGAAGGGTTGGTCAGCACGGATTTGCCATTGGGCTTCGGGGCCGAAATTCAGATTCCAGATGAAGGCCAGCCACACAAAGTCCCATTCTTCATCCATCATTTGAACCGCCTCGACCAAGAAATCACGCTGTTCTTCGAGGGTGTTATCGTTAGCGAACTCGAAGTTTTGGATCATGCCCCCAACTTGGCTGAGGTCAAGGTCTTCAGTGACCGCCCAGCCAAATTCGGTAACGCACAACGGCACACTACTACCTGCTGCCCGAATCTTGTTGGCGTAGGTCGTCAACGTCGAATAAAACGACCACGAATGGTTCGGGTTATCGAAGGGGCCACGGAAGATGGCGGTGGGGTCATTGGGGACATTATCAGACGGCACACGCGGCCCAATGTTATAGCCATTGTGATGGGCACCGAAACAATCTACCACATTCAGCAAGCCCGCTGCAATGAGTTGGTCGGTATACACAAAGTCGTCAATGGCATTCACACCATCATTAACACCCGTTGGGGAGAGCGCCCCACTGACCACGATAATGTTGGGGTCAACAAAGCGGATGGTATTGGCAACGGTGGTCACCAACGCGACATAATCCGCCGCCCGCAAACCACGTGCGCTCGTCCATTCACGGGCAAGGTTCATCTCATTCCAGACCTCGACGGCGTGGATGCGACCGGGGTAGCGGCTAATCATGGTACCGATGAAATTGGCAAGGGCTTGGTTATCAGCGGGCGGGCCATGCGTTTCCAGATTAACACCTGCTTCACGCGCCCAATCGGGAGCCGACACCACGCTAATCAAAACTTTGAGGTTATAACGAGCAGCTAGATCAAAGAACAAATCATAGCCCAAGCGCTCCCAGTCATAGACACCGGGTTGCGGCTCGGCAAATTCCCAGCGTACCTGCAACTTAACCCAATTCAGGCGCAATTGATTGGCAGCGGCGTCCATATAGCCACTCATAACATTCTCGTCGTTGTTGTAGTTGGGCAGGACTTGGACACCAAGGTTGAAGCCGCGGTCTTGGATAGGTGGGATGGTGGGCGCGGGGGTCGGGGTGGGGCCATCTTGTTGAGGCGGTTCAGCAACAGGGCCGTCGCCCGTTTCGGCTTCTACCGCAACAGTGACAGGCTCCGTATCGGCAGTAGTCCCATTGTCGGCGGATTCTACAGCTATAGTTATAGTGGTATCTTCATCCACTGCTGGAGCCACAGGCGCGGTGCTGTCTTCAATAACTTCAGGGGCCGCTTGTTCAACAATTTCAGGGGCACTAAAAACGAGTACATTGGTTTCGCTAGTGGTAGTTGTATTATCAGATGGGGCGATGGGTTGGCTGGCGGTGGCGGTTTCTAATTCTCCAGTTCCAACATAAATTCCTACAAAGGTTGCAGCCGCAACCAGCAAAGAAACACCAACCCAAACTGCCACAAATCCGCGAATTTGCTTGGCTTTACTTTGATAAGTCATAAACTCTCCTTGTCGGTAAAAAGAGGGACACAGCCTTGCTGTATCCCCCTCGGTATGGACTATTCAGTTGTTAGCGTACAACGGCGCACGCGGGACAGCTTCCATCGGGTCGAATCATTGCATATCCACCCATTGGGTCACTGCCAAACGAGCCTTGAAAATCGAGGTTCCAGATAATCACTAGTTTAACAGAACCGCTGCTGCGTGCAATTCGTACTGCTTCGGCTAACCATTGGGCATGTTCACCGACAGAGGTATTGCCTGCCCACGCAAAATTAGCGGGCAAACCACCAAAGCCTTCTGGGGACAGAAAGCCCAGTTCAGTAAAGCAGATGGGTTTGGCTATCAAGCTGCGATAGGTATTGACCATGCCCCAGAAATAGCGGGTGTAGTAGTTGTCACGGGGGTCGCCCGTCGTCCAGTAGGGGCTGACAATACCCTCGTTATAGTGAGCGCCGAGGCAGTCCATATAGTTGGCGGCCCCCGCATCACGCATCCCCGCAATGAAGCGGTTGTCATTCCAAACCGCATCAAGACCAAAAGCGCCTTCAGCACCTGTCGGAGCCATTGCCGCGCTAATCACAATCGTGCTAGGGTTGCTGGCTTTAATGGCGTTATAGGAAAAAGAGAGCAGGCGGGTATAGGTGGCAGGGTTAATCTGCCCATGTTGCCATTCACGGTCAAGATTGGGTTCATTCCAAACCTCAATGGCGTCGGCACCAAGAGCCGCCAAACCGCCCACAAAATTGGCATAGTCTTGGAAGTAGGCATCACCACCCGTCACATCACCAGGGCTACCCAACACACCGAGCAAAATCCGCAAGCCACGCGCATGGGCATCATTAATCCAGCCTGCGACCGAGTTGGGGTCTTGACCGCGTGAGTAGCGGATTTGGGTCTTGACCCATGTCATACCCATTGTGTGCATCAAATCGGAGTGGGCTAGGCTTTGGACATGCGCCCCAAAGGAGAAAACGCCGAGGTTAGCCGTGCTATAACCAGCCGGGGCTGCTGGGGGTAAGGCTCCACCTGCACCACCCGCTGGGGCGGCTACAACGGTGTTATCGACTGGCAAGCTGCTGACATCACCGTTGATTTCCACCAAGGTGTAGTAAAGCCAGCCTTCTTGACCGTTGACCACTGCCTTGAACCATGTGTTATTGCTGTTACGGGCAGTGGCAGAGAAAGCAGTACCCGCCGTTAAGCCAGCCACAATTGAGTGATTGGTGCCGGGGCCAGCGCGGAAGTTAACGGGGCCAGTGGTCACACCTGCGAGGGCATCACCCGAAACAGTAACACCGCCGGAACCCGCCACGCCTTCGACCTCAATCACAGGTAGGCTATTCAAATCAAATCCAGCGGGGAACTCAAGGAAATCGGAAAGTACCCACCCCGTCGCCCCGCCATCAGCCGAGGCATAGACCCACACGCCACCATTGTTGGCTTGGTCTTCGCGGCCTGTTACCGTGACCATGATGTTGTAGTCAAAACTGCCAACGCGGGCTGAGTCAGTGCCGGGTTGCACCCGCACATTTAAGCCAGCAACTTGAACCCGTGCTTGTACACCATCTTGAGCTAGACTACGGGGGACAACTGGTAAAACACTACTGATAAGGGCAATTACTGTCAGAATGGCAAGAAAACGGAAGTATCGCATCCTTGGGCATGTCCTTGTCTAAAGTTTGCCTAGTTTTTGCGGGGGAGTTTAGCATGAGCCAGCCTAAGCTGCAATGGCGTTTAGGTGAAAGTCGGTTGAACGTGGGGTAGCTTTTCAGGTATGATAGGCGGGCAAATTCAGCCACCATAAAGGGAACTATGCCAAAAAACACCTATTACATCCTGAGTTTGGGTTGTTCAAAGAACACAGTCGATTCAGAGTCGATCGCCCAAGTCCTCAATCAAGGCGGGCTAAAGGCGGTCACCAACCCGCAAAAAGCCGAGGTACTGATTGTCAATACCTGTGGCTTTATTGGCCCCGCCAAGACTGAAAGCATCGAAACTCTGCAAGAACTCGCCAGCCTTAAACGCCCTGACCAATATCTGATTGCGGCGGGCTGCCTCTCCCAACGCTATGGCGATACCCTCAGCCAAGAGGTATCCGGTCTCGATGGGATTATCGGCACACGACGCTGGATGGATATTATGGAGTTGGTCAAGCGCATCCGCGACCGTAAACACCCCGAACCCCTGTATCATATCCCCACCGAGGCCCTAACCGTTGGCAACGATGAACATGGGGCGGCGCGAGTGAGTATTCAAGGGGCCAGCGCTTATCTTAAAATTGCCGATGGGTGTCGGAGACCGTGTGCCTTCTGTGCCATTCCAGCCATTAAGGGAACTGCCGTCAGCCGCCCTGTCGATTTGATTGTGAATGAAGCGCGGTTGCTGCGTGACCAAGGCGTGCAAGAGATTATCTTGATTGCTCAAGACAGCACCGATTATGGCTATGACCTTGGCTTAAAGAACGGCCTCGCCCACCTACTCAACCAGTTGGTTAAAGCGGTGCCAGATGTGCCTTGGCTGCGAGTTATGTATGCCTATCCGGGTTATGTCACCGATGAGTTGATTGAAACGATGGCAAGCCATAAGCAAATTGTGAATTACCTCGACATCCCCTTGCAACACGCCCACCGCCAAACCCTACTGCGGATGAAGCGCCCCGCTAATGTGGAATGGGTCTATGGCACCTTGGAGAAAATGCGAAAAGCGATGCCCGACCTTGCTATCCGCACCACCTTCATTGTCGGCTACCCCGGTGAAACGGATGAAGAATTTGAAACCTTGGTCGATTTTGTGCGCGATATTCAATTTGACCGTGTAGGAGTGTTTACCTACAGCTATGAGGTCGGCACCCCCAGCGCTGAATTCCCCCACCAAGTTGATGACGACACCAAAGAAGAACGCCGCGATTATTTGATGGAAGTCCAGCAAGACATCAGCCTCCAACGTAATCAAGTACAGGTTGGGCGCGTCATGGATGTGTTGATTGAAGGGCATGCCCAACTTGAAGATGAGGATGGCGAATTGACAGGCGAGAGTATTTCCCTTGGTCGTTCCTATCGGGACGCCCCAGAGATTGACGGCTATGTGATGGTCATGGGCGAGGCTCCCGTGCATGAAGTGGTGCCTGTCCGCATTACCGACGCCATGCTCTATGACTTGGTCGGCACCATCGACCTCAACCCCCCGACGATTATCCAGCCCGGTCAGATTTTTGGCGCGGGTGATTTGTAAGCAACCTTTACCAATCCATAAGGAGTATCCATGTTCAGTCCTAAAATCCGTTTGGCCTTGCTCGTGATGGTGGTCGCTTCCTTGGTCATGGTCTGGCCGAGCGCCGCCCAAGATGGCGCTCAGACGCCCAACCAACTCTGTGAAGCCGCTCAAGACAACATTGTGGAACCTGAAACCCGCCAATTTAGCGGAGCCGAGCAAGTCCTTGAAGAAGGTATCGATTACCGCGCCATTTTCTGCACCGAAAAGGGGGCCGTCTATGTTGACCTATTCGAGCAATACACCCCCACCACCGTTAACAATTTCGTCTTCCTTGCCGAAAACGGCTTTTATAACAATTCAATCTTCCATCGCGTGATTGTTGACTTTATGGCCCAAGGTGGCGACCCAGTGGGCAACCCCGCAGGCACTGGCGGCCCCGGCTATCAATTCGAGGATGAGGTTCGCCCCTTCCTTGGTATGTACAGCGAAGGCTGGTTGGCGATGGCGAATGCTGGCCCCGGCACCAACGGCAGCCAATTCTTTTTGACTCGCGCCGCCACCACTTGGCTCCATGGCGCTCATACTGTCTTCGGCAAAGTGCTGGAAGGCCAAGACGTGATTGACAGCCTAACTGAGGTTGAAGGCACGGGCGAAGGGGATGCCCTCAACACCATCCTCATTATCACCGACCCCAGCAGTGTCGCCAGCACCTTTGAAGCTGAGGCCGTCCCTAGCGCCGAAGACATCCAAGCCACTGTTGAATCTTTCTTTGAAGGTGATGACAGCCTGCAACAAGTGGATGGCTATGCCTATACTGATGTCGAAAGCGCCATCGCTGATTTTGATGGGGCTGCTACTGAAACCCTCCAAGGCCTGTATGAGACTCATGGCTTCCTCTTTGATGCAGGTGGCTTCTGGGCAGCGGCTCAATGTGCCGAAAACCCCGCCTTGCAGGGCATTGGCTTCTCATTGACCGATTGGGGCAATGCTGATAACGCAGCGGGCTTCTTAGCAGATGAGGCACTGGATACCTTCTTGACCGCCAATGGCTTCACGGCCATGGCGGGTGCGGCGGAAGAATTTGCTCTTGCAGGCTACCCCGAAGGACTTATCTATGAAGCCGCAAACAGCGACATCTGTGATGCCCCCGCGACCCGCTATGTGGTGCTGTGGAATGAGGAGCGCTTTACCCTGACCATCGACATCGTGATTTTGGACGGCGTGATTCCCAGCGACCAAGTTATCCCCGTGGTTCTGCAAAATGTGGGCTATGCCTTGGCTGGGCCTCTCGATAGCATCATCGTCAATAGCCTGTATGCCGAGTAGCTTCGACCACGCCGCGACGACCTACGACCATGACTTTACCCACACCGACCTTGGACGCTGGCTCCGAGGTCGGGTGTGGGAACGACTGACCCGACTCTTTCCGTCGGGTAGTTTTGTTTTAGAGTTGGGGTGTGGCACAGGTGAAGATGCGGTGTGGCTTGCCCAACAGGGCGTGCGGGTGCTGGCGACCGATGCCAGTCCGGTCATGTTGGAGCAGACCCAAGCCAAGGCCCACGCCGCAGGGGTCGAAGTGGAAACGGCCTTACTTGACCTAAACGCCCTGCCCGCTGAGTTTGCGTATCAATTCGATGGGGTCTACAGCAATTTTGGCCCCCTCAATTGCACCCGCGATTGGGCAGGCTTGGCACGCTTCCTGCATCCGCGCCTCACACCTCAAGCCCGCCTTGGCTTTGGCGTAATGTCGCCCTTCTGCTTATGGGAGACGCTTTGGCATGGGGTACATCTCGACTTTAAGACCGCCACCCGCCGCTGGAAACGCCACACCACTGCCACCCTGCCCGATGGTGCCACCTTCCCCGTATATTATCCCTCCCCGCGTCAATTGGCCTCGGCCCTTGCACCCTATTTTCAGCAAACGGCTATACTAGGGCTAGGCGTGTTCTTGCCCCCTAGCGATAGTTTTGGTGTCATCGAAAAGCGGCCCCGTTTGGCGCGGCGATTGATGGCCTTCGAACAGCGCTGGGCAGCACGCTGGCCGTTCCGTACATGGGCCGATCATTATTGGATGGAGTTGACATGGCAGCCCAATATCTCTACTTAACCACCACTGGCTGGAAATCAAGCAACCCGCATGAGATTGAGATTTGGTATGTGGAGCATGGCGGGTGCTATTATCTGGTCTCGGAAATGCTAGAGCGCTCGCATTGGGTACAGAATATCCGCCACAATCCTGCCGTGCAGGTGCGGGTCGGGGAGCGCCACTTTGCAGGCACCGGACGGATACTTAACCCCGACGCCGAGCCTGAACTTTGCGAAAGCGTGTGCGCGTTGATGGATACCAAATACAACTGGAGCGAGGGCTTGATTGTGGAGCTATGCCCCCAAGATTAGGCCCGTCTCCTGCAAAGATGAACGCTGTAGCCGTGCCGCCAAGCCCACATTGATTAGCTTAGGGCGTCCATCCAGTTCAGCCTCCACAAAGCGTCCGCTAAACTGGCGCACAAGGTCGGGGTCGCCAAACATCACCCGCCCGCCCTTGACCACCAAGGCAATATCGGCCCGCCGTGCTTCAATCAAGGCTCGATAGGGGTCAGCTTGGCGGGGCAGCGCGATAAAATCAGCATGATAACCTACCTGCAAATCCCCCACCTTCGATAACCTCAACAAGCGGGCGGGGTTGGTTGTCACCAGTTGTAGCAAAGTAGGGGCATCAACCTGTCCGGTGGCATAGGCCGCCCGTAGCTCATCCAGCAAATCCCCATCAGCGGTCAGGCGCGAGTCGCTACCCAAGGCCAGTTGACCCGCCGCGCTCCATGCCCCCACTTGTGCGGTCTGCCCTAGCAGATCGTGGTTAGTTGATGGGCACCACACCAGCCCCACCCCGCGCTCAATAGCTGGTTGGGGGTTAGTTATGCCCACCCCATGAATCAACACGGTATTGCTCCCCAATGCGCCAAGTTGCCCAAGTTGACCCAATTCAGCAACAGCGATAGTGTCGGTGCCTTCGGCTAGATGAATCAGCCAAGGGGCAGTGGGTGGCGTGCGCTGATAGCTGCGTTGGATGGCGGTGGGGGTCTCAAAATGCAGGGAATGTGACCAGCCGTAGCGTTGCACCACCCGCACGGGAAACCACCGCGCTTGCAAGGGACGATGCAGGGGGTTGTGATGGGCGACGGTGGTCACGCCACTGAGCAGATTTTTGAGGCCGCCAATCCAGCAGCGCTCCCACAACGGATAGGCTTGACCCTCGCGGTAGGGCGACTCGTGCAAATGACTAGATACATCTTCGCCCCACTGGTGGGCATTGGTGTAGACTTCACGAAACTTGGTGCGCGGGTAATGGTTGAGTTCGAGGTGGTCATGGGCGTTAATCAGACCCGCATAGAGGGCATAGCCGCTCAGGTCAATCTCCCGATGGGCGGGCGAGGTATGCGGCACAATCTGGGAACCGACGCGGTACACCAAGCGTCTTTCCATTAGACCGCTGACGGTGACTTGGAGGGCATGGGTTAAGGCTGCAAGCATCGCAGAAGTTCACTATAATAACTCAACATCAAATACAGACGAAATGAGGATAACCTGATGTTCAAATCTTTACGTTGGATCGCATTTATTATTAGCATGTTGGTACTCTCGGCAATGGCCTGTAGCTTCAATTTTAGCACCGCCAAAATCAACGACGCCCGTCTTGCCACCGATGAAGACGGCAACAACAAGCAAACCACCTTCGCCCTTGGTGACACCATATACGCCGTGATGGATTTGGATAATGCCCCCAGCGATACCAAGGTCGAGGCGACGTGGTATATGGTCGATGTAGAGGGCGTTGAACCCAACACCCAGATTAACGATGAGCCTGTATCCGTTGAAACAGGTAGCGGAAGTGTGTGGTTCTCACTAGATACCAACACCGTCGGTCTCACCACTGGCAAATACAAGGTCGAGATTTCACTTAACGGCAAGAAAGATAAAACTCTCGAATTTACCATCGAATAGGGCTAGTGCAGGGTAATGGTGCCGAGGGTCAAGACCGCGTTGGGGTCGCCATTGGCAGGCAGCAAACGGGTATAAGGCGACTCGGCACCATAAACCACTACCACCAAGCGATACTCCCCCGCACCGAGGCTGTCATCCAAGGCCAAACCGTGATTATCAATGACCGTCTGCCCGACCTGCCATGTTGGGGTGGGCGCTTGACCGTTGCGCGGTTCACTGTCGTGTTGGTCAGCAAGGGTGCCTTGGGGTGTCAAGAGTTGCACTGAGATTTTATAGCGCTGGTCGAGGGGCGCGGCAGTTGACCAGAAAAGCGTCACACCGAGCGCATCACCTTGGCCCGCGCTAAAACTATCCCCCGACAAGGCATACCCCACGAGGGTGATATGCTCACCAAAGGCCATATTAAGTAGGTGGGTCGGTTCAGTGGGTGGGGGAGCCAAGACCGCGTATTGCACCAGTTCGACATCGCCATACCAGCGCCGCCCCACCACAAAGGCCTCGTTATCCAAGGTGGCCTGCACCACGCCGTTGGGGTCGCGTTCTTGCTGGCCCCATAGCACCAAGTAGATGCGCTGGTAGTTGGCAATAATCTCGCGGGTAGCGGCAGCCGTGGCGGGGTCATCTCCACCCAAGCCAATCGGCAGCGGAAAAACGGGAGCTGTGCCGTGATAGTAATAGCTGAAGACCTCTTGCTGATTCGGTGCATTCAGGATGATGGCATCACCTTGGCGGGGATGAATAGCCGCTACAATACCGCGATAATCGCCATGGACAATACCCGCCCCACTCATAACCGCGCCAATCGCCAGCACACCCGCCGCCATCACGCCAAAGGGTATGCGCCGCCACTGGAGATTGACCGCGCCCCATCCAAGCAATAGGGCCGCCGCGCTTTGAGCAGGTAGCAGGAATTTGAGGTTGGTCTCTCGATAGGCCCCCGACAGCAGCAAGCTCCCCACACTGAGGCCACAAAGCAGCGCAGGCAACCCGATATGGCGCACGGGTGGGCGAAATAGGCCAATCAGCAGCACGGCTCCCATCCCATAGGCCACGAGTGACCACTCCGAATGGCCCAAGGTCAACAAAGCCACCATGCGTTCAAGGCGCTCAAGGGTGGGCGTGGCATCGCCTGTGGTGGGCCATGTGGTGATATGACGATAGGCAGTCGGGAGCCAAGGCAAAAAGAGGGCAATGGTGGTGACATTGGCGAGGGCATAGGGCCATAGACCCCACCGCGAGTCACGCCAACGCCATAGGAAATAAGCACCTTGGGTCAGCATTGTCAGCGGATAGGTGTAGTGAGTATACAGACCGAGGGTATTCAGCACCAGTAAGGCAATACCCCAGCCATGTTGACGGCTATCCAGCCAATGCAGCAACACCCACAGGCTCAAAATACTGACCGCGCCGAGTTGGGCATACATGCGGGCTTCTTGGCTGTAATAGACCACAAAGGGGTTGAGCGCCACCAGTAGGGCCGCCACTGCCCCCGCTTGCCAGTCATATAAGCGCCGTCCGACACCCCAAGTAGCCGCCACCGCCAGAATGCCCCAATAGGCCGATAGGGAGCGTAGGCCAAGTTCCGAGGTGCCAACGAGCGTTATCCATGCTTTGAGTATCAGATAGTAGCCGGGCGGGTGGATGTCGTGGCTGGTAGCTTCAATCAAATCAGATATGGAGCGCTCGGCAAGGCGCAAGCTATTGCCCTCATCATGCCATAATGAGCGCGAATCAAGGCCACTCCAGCGCAGCCCTGCCGCCAGTAGCAGAATGAGGCACCCGACCCAAATCACACGGCGCATGATTACCACAACCCCACGCGCTTGAGGATGGCTATTCCGAAGACGTAGCCCATCATCAACAGCGCCAATCCGCTGACCAACACATTCGGCACCAAACGACGGGCGCGGCTCTCCCAACTATCATCGGGCGTGAGAGTCTGCCAATCGCCCGCACGGATATAGGTCTTGAAGCTGTCATAGATGGGGGTCGGTTCCCATGTCGGCTCCACCAAGCGGAAATAGTAGTAGGCCTGCCCGCGTTCTAGGTCATGGGGGCGCTTGAGGAACCAATAGTTTATCACACCGATATAGGGCCATTCGGTCAAAGCGCGTTCATAGGCCAATGGCACCCAGTCAGCGGCCTGCTCCATCGTCACCTGCCCATAGGTATCATAGCCGATAATGGTCGGGTCATTCGGCACCGGATTCCAGCCCGCCTCACTAATCCAAATAGGCTTGTTCTCATCCCCATTGGCAACCATGACATCGCGCAACCACTGATGACGAGCGAAGTTGACGGTATAGGGACGCATTCGGCGGTCGGTCGGGCCAGTAAAGAGGCCATAGCCTTGAGCGCTCAGGACATCAAAGCAGCGCCCTGCTCCGGCATCATATAGCTTTTGCAGATAGAGCAGGTCATAGGCATTATGGCCCGATAGGTCGATGGTGGGGCCAATCGCGCCTGTATGGATGACGATGTTGGGGTCAATTGCTTTAAGGGCGTCATGGGTGCGACAGAGCAAGTCGGCATAGGCCACCGGGTCAATCAGTTGGTCGCCCCATTCAGGATAGAGATTCGGCTCATTCCAGATTTGATAATTGGTGATGCGGCCCTTATAGCGGGTTGCCACTGCTACCGCGTAATCGACAAAATCTTGAGTATCAACAGGCGGGCTATGGGTATTGGTCGTGTCGGACGCTAAAGCCCAGCGCGGCGTAGGGCCACTAATCCGCGCCAACAAATTGACGTCGTACTGGTTGGCAAGGCGCACAATCTGGTCGTATTTGTCCCAACTCAAATACTCATGAACGCCAACGTCCCCGTGTTCGCGGGTGCCTTCGGGGAGGGTATTGCGGTTATCCCAAAAAACGCCCTTGCCCGCAATCTCAATATCTTCCCACGCGAACTGCTGGCGCAACCAACCAAAGCCGGCGTCGGCAATCAGTTGCATGGAGCGCTCACGATTGGCAGGGTCAGCCTCTAGCTCCAGAAAGGCATTGATGCCGAAGGGGTTATCCGGCTTATGCTCAATAGCGTTGGTTGGCCCTAGGTCGGGGGTGCGGCGAGTGTAATTGGCGAGATATTGCACACCTCCTAGGAGTTGCTCAAAGGGGTCGGTCTCGCCTGTGATATTCCAGAGCAATTGGTCAACCAGACCGTCATTCATCAAATCCAGCGCCAAGCCCACGAAACCGAAAACCAGCGCCATCCCGATAACAAAGAGGCGTTTCAGCGGCACCCAACGCGGATTGTGCAAATTGTCCATGCTTGATGTTTCCTCAGTGGGGAAGCGGTATTGAGTGGGTTCCCCGCAGGCAATACTACCCCACGACCCGTTGCAATACAAACCACTCTATGCTATGCTGTTGCCTAACGTAGGGAAAACACCCAAAATGCTGCAACTGAAACACTTTGGCACCATGACTAGCACTACTACACCCTTCGGTATGGGAATGACCCGTAGCGAAATTTTGTGTTTCAGGTCGTAGCAGACGACAAAAGATACAGGCTAACCTGCGCGACGTGAAACACAACCCACGTCGCGCTTTTTGTTTCAATGGAGGAAATGCAGATGTCCAGATTGGTGATGAAGTTTGGCGGCACCTCAGTGGGGAGCGCAGAGGCCATCCGCCATGTACTCGCTATTGTCCGACAAGAATGCCAGCAATGGGATGAAGTGGTGGTGGTTACATCCGCTATCCGGGGCGTGACCGATAGCTTGGTAAAGCTGGTCGATAGCGCCGCTAAGGGTGAGACCGCCAGTGTTGACAAGCAGCTTGAAGACTTGCGTAAACGTCACTATACCGCCGCCCGTGAATTTATCGACGCCGCACAGCACCCCACCGAGTTAGCCCATGTCGATAGCGAGATTGACCGCCTATTGGCTGAACTGAACGGCACCTGCCAAGAAATCATTGCGGCGGGGGGAGCCGATGGACGCTTGAGCGATGCCAGTTTGTCGATGGGTGAGCGCTTGATGGCCCAAATCCTGCCCATTATCATGCAGGTCAACGACATTCCAGCGGCAGGGGTCGATGCCAGTCAAGTGTTGGTGACGGACTATCGACACCAAAACGCTCAACCCCAATCTGGCCCCTCGCGCATCAACGGCCAGCGCATCATTGACCCCATTTTAGCAGCAGGGCAAGTACCGGTTGTGACAGGCTACATCGGCGCAACTCCGGAAGGGGCCATTACCACCCTCGGACGGGGTGGCTCGGACTATTCGGCTACCTATCTCGCCAGCGTGATTGATGCCGATGAGGTCTGGATATGGACAGATGTTAACGGTGTAATGACAGCCGATCCACGCAAAATCAAAGAAGCCCAGATTATGGACACCATCTCCTATCAAGAAGTTAGCGAGTTCGCCCATTTCGGAGCTAAGGTGCTGCACCCGCGCTCGGTGGAACCTCTCTTGGAGCCGAAAACCCCGCTACGGGTCTGCAATACCTTTAATCCGGTGCATCCGGGAACGCGCATCAATGGTCAACAAGTAGGCGGCCCCAAGCACATGAGCGCCGTCACCTCCATTGATGGCGTGCTGGTCTTCCTCCCCAGCCAGCATGTCGATAGCCTGTTTTCCCTCACCCAACAACTCCTCACTAAGCATTTCCTCCAAGAAGCCCAGCCTGTGATTACCGTCGATTCACACGCGGGCAAATTGCTATGTTATGTGGTGCCAACGACTGCGCGTCGTACTGCAATGACCGAAAGCGTAGAAGCCTTGCAAGCTGCTTTTGCCCTACAAGATGCTGGTACCGCGTGGCGGGCCGAGCCGATTTCAATTGTGGCAGCGATTGGGGTAACGGACATCCAGCAAACGGTACAAGTCTTGAACGCGGTCAAATCTGCCAAGGCTGACCTCTTGGCGCTGGGGCATGGGTCGCCCCAATGTAGCCTGTTAGCGGTTCCGCCACAACAAGCCCTACGCGTGATGCGGCGTCTCCATCGGATGATTGTGTCGGTACAGTCGAATTTGCAGTATGCCGACAATGACCCGCTTTGCCCGCCCACCCTCAGCGTCCCTGCCAGCCGCACCAACAAAAAGCGCGGGGGGCGTTCACGTGGCAAGGGGTCAAATCCGCCGCATCGGGTGATACCACTTTAAGGAAAAGTGTCCGAAAATTGGTTAAAATAGGGTTAAGTAGTGTCAAAAGGAGACGCAATGACCGCAAAACCCCAGAATAAATATGCCTTTTTCGAGGGCAAATTCGTACCCATTGAAGATGCCAAAGTCAGCATTATGACCCATGCGCTGAACTATGGCACAGGTGCCTTTGGCGGGTTACGGGGATATTGGAATAGTGAAGAAGAAGAACTCTTTGTCTTCCGCCCATACGAGCATTATGAGCGCGTCTTAGCCTCTGCCAAGATGTTGATGATTGACCTGCCCTATACCCGCGATGAGTTGGTCAACATTACCCTGCAACTCCTCCAAAAAGAGGGTTACCGCGAAGATTGCTATCTGCGCCCCTTGGTCTACAAATCTGAATCGATTATTGGGGTACGCCTCAATAATCTCGAAGGCCAATTTTCGCTATTTTCTATTCCTTTTGGGCGCTATGTCAGCAATGAAGAGGGCGCACGGGTCGGCTTTAGTAGCTGGACGCGGGTCAGTGATAACAGCGTTCCCGCACGCGGTAAATTTACAGGGGCCTATATCAACTCGGCCTTTATCAAAACAGAAGCGCTCCTCAATGGCTTTGATGAAGCGCTGGTGTTAGATGATTCGGGTCATGTGGCGGAAGGTAGTGCCGAGAATGTCTTTATCGTCCGCAACGGCACCCTGATTACCCCGCCCGTGAATGCCGATATTTTAGAGGGCATTACCCGTCGGACGATTATACAATTGGTACGTGAGCAACTCGGTCTAGAAGTGGTCGAGCGTCCGCTGGATCGCACCGAGTTTTATGTGGCGGAGGAAGCCTTCTTCTGTGGGACTGGCGTCCAACTCGCTGCTATCATTGAGGTTGACCATCGCCCCGTTGGGACGGGCAAGATGGGGCCGATTGTCCGCGACTTGCGTGACCTGTATTTCCGTGTTGTGCGGGGCCAACATCCCGACTATCGGCATTGGGTGACGCCAGTCTATGCCCAAGTACCGTCGGCAAAGTAGCTCCCCTAGTGCTAAAACAAATGAGCCGTGGGCTAGTAGTACCTGCGGCTCTTCTGTTAGGAGCCAACTCAAGCCCGTGCTACCCGTCGATTCACGTTGCTCATCAAACCAACGCCCAAAGGAATAGACCATACCTGCAATAGCAAACAGACCCGCCAAGGCCCGCCCTGATTTAGATTTGGTCTGAGCAGCAACAACAATGGGCAGTGCAAATAACATCACCCGCATCGCATAAGTGCCAAAATGTGTGACATGGGCTGCAATCCGTTGGTCGCGGGTATACTCGCCCCCCGGACCTAGTGGAATCACACCCGATGGATCCAACATATAGCCCCAAGCGTAGGCCTTATCAAGAACACAGATAAAGATGGCTATTGAAATCATAATGGTATCGCGCTGGGAGCCTTTTTCACCGAGGGCAAAAAGGGTAATCAACCCCAAAACAAAAAGGCCGTAAACAACATAATCCCATAATTCATGCCCCGGCACAGGCTTAAGAATTTCTTGTATGGTTATATCCATCGTCAATGCTCCTCTAGTTCGAGAATCAGCATCATACAAGTGATGCTTTGGCTTAACACATGTAATTTATCCTCAACCCGAACATGGGTCAATCCATCAAAGGGTTCACGCTCCACCACTTCGATAATTGTGCCGGGTTTAAGGCCTTTTTGCGCCAAATATTGTAGCTTTTCGGGAGATTGGTCTAAGAGCCGTCCAATGATACCCTGCTTGCCCAAAGGCCATTCAGAGAGCGGCATCAAGTCTCCCCGCATTGGTAACGACCCATCCAACGCCGGAATAGGGTCACCATGCGGGTCGATATCTGGATGCCCTAAAAATTCAGCAATCCGCGCCTCAAAGCGTTCTGAGATTACATGCTCTAGGCGGTCGGCCTCTTCATGAACCTCATCCCATGAGTAACCAAGCGCCTTGACCAAATAAAGCTCAATCAAACGGTGGTGACGGAGTACCTCAAGGGCAAGTTGCTCGCCAAGCTCAGTCAACCGCACACCCTTATAGCGTTCATGGGTTAAGAGCGGCTCACGGAGGCGGTTGGCATCGGCTAATTTTTTTGCCATATCGGTTGCCGATGGGGGCGAGATATTCAGCGCTTGGGCAATCTCAGTCGTTGGCACTAAGTCATAGCGCTGCTGCAATTTGTATACCGTCTTGACAAAATCTTCGACGGCTTCGGAGCGGAGTTCCTGCAAGTCATCCATTCAGTTTATTCTCTGGCTTGTGGGACACTTACTCAAAGTCTAGCTAGGCTTATAAACGGCGTCAAGCAGCAAGCCGCCCCCTAGCTGGCGGGGGCGTTGCGAAGGGCTGTATCAAAAGCCAAAATTTTCTCGCGCCACTCATCCGGCACACGGATAGATTGGTCAGCGTGATAATCATAAGCCACCAGAACCGTGCTGCCTGTTGCAAAGATGGTGGGGTCAGAGTCACGCTTGAGGACATACAGCATATCAAAGCTCTTGGAACCGATGCGGCTTACCCGTGTAAGCACCCGCACCGTATCGCCAAACTGCATCGGCAGCTTGTAGTCAACAGTGGTGCTGGCAAGAATCATGCCCAAGTTGTTGAAGGAACCATCCCACCCCAAAATATCGCGGGCGTAGCAAATCCGTGCTTGCTCAATGTAGGTTAGGTACTTGGCATTATTGACATGACCGAGCGAGTCAATATCGCCAAAGCGGACATGGAGTGTTGTTTGATGGAAAAAATCTTCTAGCTTGAATGGGTTATCGCTCATTTATTTCCCCTGCCATTTAGGATCGCGTTTGTTGACGAAGGCATTCATGCCCTCTTTTTGGTCTTCGGTGCTAAATAGGAAATAGAAGTTACGGCGTTCAAAGCGGATGCCATCACCAAGGAACATATCATAGGTGGCATTAACCGACTCTTTGGCAATGCGGATAGCAACAGGCGCACGGGCCGCGATTTCACGCGCAATCCGTAGCGTTTCATCAAATACCACTTCAGGAGCATAGACGCGGTTAACCAAGCCAAAGCGATAGGCTTCCTCGGCGGTCAACCAGCGGTTATTCAAGACCATTTCCATTGCAAGAGCCTTGCCGACAGCACGGGTCAGACGTTGGGTGCCACCCGCTCCCGGAATCACACCCAGATTAATTTCGGGCTGACCAAAACGGGCGTTGTCTGCCGCAATAATCATATCACAGGCCATTGCCAACTCGCAGCCACCACCCAGCGCTACACCCGATACCGACGCAATCACGGGTTTCTTCAGATCGTGAATACGATCCCAGAGGCTGATACGGTCGTTATAGAGCATTTCAACGGTGGTGGCGGTCTCCATCTCTTTGATGTCGGCCCCTGCTGCAAAAGCCTTCTCGTTGCCAGTGATGACCAAACAGCCAACTTCCGGGTCAGCATCAAAAAGCATCAAAGCCTCAACCAGTTCGCGCATCAAGTCAGCATTGAGCGCATTGAGGGCCTTGGGTCGGTTGAGGCGCACTAATCCGACGCCCCCCTCTAATTTTTCAGCAAGAATATTCTCGTAACTCATCATGGCTCCTTTTTATCACACCAGATTAACCAGCGCACTGAGTAGCAAAAACGCCCCAAACATCATGTGGGCTACCACCGCCCCCCATGTGGATTGCGTATGGGCGCGGGCCATGCCAGCCGCCAAGCCCAACACAAGGGGATAGACCAAGCCCCAATAGACATCAAATGCTAGGGCCAAGTAAAACACAACAAACAAAATAGTTGTTACCAATACGGCTATCCATTGGTCACCCAAGCGCCGTGCTAGTACGGGGTACAGTATACCGCGAAAGAGTAATTCTTCACCTATTGGACGCAAGCCAATGACCCACACCCCCGCCAATACCCACGTCAGCCAACTAGCGCCACTGATGCGGTCAAAGCCTAGAGGGTAGTCGCTAATGGAGCGCCCTAAAATCACTGCTAAAGCATCTAAGGTGACTACTGCCGCCAATGACCAAAGGGCAATCAACCACAAGGGACGGCTCTGGCTGGGTCTTAGGGCAAGGGCAGCAGGGATGTTCAGCAGTTCCTTTTTGTGCTGCTCATTATGTTCGGCCACCGCCAACCGCACATTTTGATAGATACTCCAACCCAGCATGACACAGCTAATAAGTCCAGCAATCACCAAGGAGGTGGCATCGGGGTTGGTCAATTCATCATCGCGTTGGGTGGTGACCATCAATAAACCAACTAGATTGGCGACTACATAGCCCACCAATAGCCAAAATGGGAGGGGCCATCCCCACAATTGAGGAATGGCCTCTGGTTGGCGAATGCGCGAAATGACTTTCTTAAACAATGCTAACTCCTTGCTTGGATATGTCCGGCCACCAGATGGGCCATTGCCATTATAGTCAACATGGGGTTAACTCCCGACGCAGTAGGTAGAATGCTCCCATCGGCGACATACAGATTCTTAACTTCAAAGGTCTCACCGCTGGGGTCAACGGCCCCGCGTTCCGAACTACCCGCCATCCGACAACTCGACATTTGATGAGCGCTGAACAAGGCAAAGTTATTGGGGGTCAGGGCTTGGCGACCCACTGTGCTTAAATAGGTCTCCCAAGGTTCACCCTCACGCCAAACAAGAGGCAGGGCAAAGGGTGCCCCAATTTGACGCGCCCCCGCTGCCGCTTGAATGCGTAGGGCCTCAACTAAACCGCGCATCATATGGCGGGTGTCGTCATTGGTGAGCGTATAATGGATGACAGGTTGTTGGCGACGGTTGAGCGTAATCTGTCCACCACTCTGGTCACGGGTAATAATGATGATATTGGCGAGATGGTCGAGTTGAGCCATGACCTGCTTGTGTTGCAAACCGCTTGACCACGAGAGCGTTAAGGCACCGATACCGGGGTGGATGGGGGCTGTCTCCAGCGTAACGCCATAACCGCGCCCATCGAGGTTTTTGAAAGAATCGACATAGCGGCTCATCATGGGGCCACTCCAGCCACGCACCGCCTCGGCATGAATGCCATAAATCACGGTGGTAGGATGCAAGTGCAGATTGCGCCCGATGTGATGATTGGCGAGTCCAGAGCGCATCAACACGACAGGGGTATGCAGTGACCCTGCCGCAACAACTACTTTGTCCGCTTTGATGGTCAGGGTATGCGGGCGGCCTTCGCTGTCCATCACGGTTGCTAAGACGCCTACTGCCTGTCCATATTCAATTAGGACACGCTCAACTGTAGCCTGCACCACCATGCGGGTACCACGTTCAAAGGCGTCATGCAAATAGGTGCGGAGGGTGCTTTGCTTGGCTCCGTACTGGCAGCCGAAATTGCAGAAGCCGCAATCATCGCAACCTTGGGCATTCCGCGGGAAGACTTTACACGATAGCCCTAGACCCTGTGCGCCCCTTTCAAGAGCCGCATTTTGTGGGTTGGCTTGGCTGTAGTCGGTGTTGACATGGATACGCGCCGAGACCGCATCCATTGAAGCCTCATAATCGCCAAGGCTATTGACACCATACTCGGCTTCCCATTCACGGATGACATAATCGGGGGTACGTAAAGAACCCGCCCAGTTGATGGTAGTGCCGCCACCGAGGGTGCTACCCGCCAAGATAGCGAGGCTGAGGTCACTGGTGGTCAAGACCCCTTTATTCTCAAACATGCGCTCGGTGCTGCTCAGTTCATCGCCTGTGAAGTCGGTCTCGGCATAATAACCGCCCTTCTCCAAGACCACAACATCTAGCCCCGCCGCGCTCAATTCACCTGCGACCACACCCCCGCCAGCCCCGCTACCGATAACGACCACATCGGTATAGAGGATAGTGTCTTCGGTGATTTCAAGGGGGCGAATCGGGTTGGCAGCAGGTTTGGGATTTTGGGGAGGCGGGCCGCTATAGCCAACCGCAACCCAATTGGGGTTAGGGGTCTGATTTTCGGTAAGGCTATAGAACAGCATCAGGGTCAAGCGCTTAAGGGATTGAAAGGTTTTACGGCGGAGGTTGAGCTTACTGGTCTCCCATGACACCAGTAGAGCCGTGCGCTCCTCTAGGCTCATAGCACCAAAAGCCTTATCCTGACCCGATAGCAACAAGTTGACCAAGGGTACCTCAATGGCCCGCAAGAACCAGCGCATTTGACGCACCAAGGCTGGGTCCGTTACCTGCGGCAAGAGGTCGGCTAAACGGGGTGCAATGGCAAGGTCACTGGCGGCCCGTTGGTAAAAACCATGCGGGTCGTCTTGAACATTTAGAGCCGGAATGAGTGTATCACATAGAGCAGCAAGGGTGCTGAGTTCACGCTCTGAAAATAGGGACGGTGCTTCCGTCATGGTTAAAAACCTCTCTGTTTAACGACTGATTAGCTTGTGAATTTTTCCTGAACGCTGCCATAGTTGTGCTATCATAGAGTACGAAATCCCTTAAGAGGACATGTGCAATTGATGAAAAAACAACACTACTTTATCCTATTGATTATCTTGGTTCTCCTCAGCAGTTCGCTGGTCTTGGCCCAAGATGGGGGCAGCACCAGCACTGAAGAAACCCTCGCCAACACCATTGTACCCTCACGCGACCTGAGCGAACTAGCCCAACGGCTCAAAGGTATCACCGATGTGCCAGCACCGCCAACCAGCCCCATCCGATCCTACCAAGTTGGGGATATCGAGCAATTCCAAGTCCATAATGATGACACTGTGCTGACGATTAACGCAAGGCTCGTTTATATGAACGATGTCCTCTATATGTGGGTACAAGACGGCTACTCACTGGATGAGAACCGCCTGAAAACCGCCGCTGACCGCTTCGCCACTGAGATTTATCAACCCGTGCGTGATGTGTTCGGTAGCGAACTCTCGCCCGGTGTCGATGGTGACCCGCGCCTGCATATTCTCCATAGCAACAACCTTGGGGCCGGAATTGCAGGCTATTTCTACAGCGAGAGCGAGTATCCACAGGCAGCGGTGCCAACCTCCAATCAGCGCGAGATGTTTTTTGTCAGCGTGGGCATGCTTAATTCTGGGGTGGATTATTATCTGTCGATTCTGGCGCATGAATTCCAGCATATGATTCACTGGGCGGTGGATGCTAACGAACCCTCATGGATGAACGAGGGTCTCAGCGAGCTATCAGCCTTTATCGCGGGTTTTGGGCCAAGCGGCTTTAGTAGCAATTTCCTCGGCAACCCCAACACCCAACTAACCTACTGGCCGGAAGCCAATACCTTGCCTGTTTATGGCGGTGGCTTCTTATTTGGGGCCTATATGTTGGAGCGTTATGGTGTGGATGCCATCCAAGGACTGGTCGCTGACCCAGCGGATGGGATGCAAGGCGTCCAACACATGCTTGACCGTATCGGCGCAACTGACCCATTCACGGGCGAAGCCATGACCGCTGAGGCGCTCTTTAGCGAATGGTCAATCGCCAATTATCTCAATGACACCTCCCTGCTGGATGGGCGCTATGGCTATCAACATAGCCGTATTGCAAGTCTACCCCGTGCCGCTACTACCCAAACTTTTACCAACTTGCCCGTCAATCTTGACAATGCCAACGTGAATCAATGGGCCACACGCTATTATGTGCTGCAAGGTACTTTGGGCAACAGCGTGCAGATTGATTTCAAGGGTGCCAGCAGTGTGCGGGTTGTTCCCACGGATGCCCACAGCGGCAGCTATGTCTATTGGTCGAACCGTGTCGATGGTAGCGATACCCGCCTGACCCGTGAATTTGATTTGAGCGGGGTATCCAATGCAACCCTTAACTTCTGGTCGTGGTTCGATATTGAAGAGGGCTGGGATTATGGCTATGTGATGGCAAGCGGAGACGGGGGACAGACGTGGAATCTTTTGCCGACAGCGTATACCACCACCGCCAACCCACGCGGCATATCTTATGGCAATGCCTTCACTGGACGGTCGGGGGGTTGGGTTGAGCAGAGTGCTGATTTGAGTGCCTATGCAGGCGGCTCGGTCTTGGTGCGCTTCGAGTATATCACCGACGATGCCACCCTCAAAGATGGCTTTTTCCTTGACGATATATCGGTGCCTGAAATTGGCTATTTCAACGACTTCGAGACACCTGACCCCGCGTGGACAAGCGAGGGCTGGGTGCGGATTAACAACAGTGTACAACAGCGCTTTGCCCTGCACGCCATCAAACGCTATACCGATGGCACTATCGCCGTTGAGCGCTTGCTTGCGGCTCAAGATACCCCGACAGGCCAATGGACATTGACCCTTGAGGACAACATTCAAGACCTTGTGCTGGTGGTTTCCGGCTTTGCACCTGTGACCACCCAATCTGCCGTATTCGATTTGCAAGTCCAATAAGCGTCAAGTGAAAGTCAACAGTTAATGCCAGCCAAGGCCAAATTTGTAGCATTGCTGGTGGTAGCGGTGATGGCGGGTCTGCTGCCCACCGTTATCGCCCAATCACCGCAGCCAACGCATTCGCTAACATGGGCCGATGCCCCTAGCCCCTATCCCGTCCGCCACTTTGGGGATGCTGAAGTGCGATGGGGCTGGGAAACGGTTGATAAAGCCCTTGGCCCCTTCTTCCAACAGCCCTTTCAAGTGGGCGACCATACCATGTTCTCGATTGTATCCAGCGAGACACCCAAAGAGTTTGAGTTACTCTATCGCAGCGAGAAGGCCTATTTTTGGTTTGAGGTTGGCTATCAGATTGACCCCGACATTCTTGTCGCGGCGGGGGAGCGCTTTGACCATGAGATTTGGGAGCTTGACCGCTATCTCTACGGCGAAAACGCCACTCCCGGCATTGATGGCGATACTCGTATCCATCTCGTCCATCTGGCCTCCCTCACCCCCGGCCTTGCGGGTTTTTTCAGCCCCACTGACCAATGCGCCCAGCATATCTGTCTCGGCAGCAATGAGCGTGACGCCCTGTATCTGATTTTGGATTATGGTCCAGTCGGCAGCGACCTCTACTATTCGACCATCGCCCATGAATTTCAGCATATGATTCAGTACAGCATTGATGGCAATGAAGCACGTTGGCTGAATGAGGGCTTGAGTCAATTAGCCGAACACCTAAACGGCTTTGGCGATGACCCCATCAACAACACCAATCTGGACAACTACCGCAACAACCCCAATTTTCGTCTTGATGGCTGGTCAAGTTTATATGACCAAAGCCTCTATTACGGGGGCAGTAACCTATTCACGGTCTACCTCTATGAGCGCTTCGGGGTTGAGACCATCCGCGAACTGGCGCGTAACCCTCTCGACGGCCTTGCCAGCGTTTATGATGTCCTGCGCCGTACCCAGCATATCGACCTCAATGACTTCACAACCGATTGGTGGATTGCCAACACGCTTGATAATCCAGCGGTGGGCGATGGGCGCTATGCGTATAAAACCTTTGACTTCAGCACCCCCATCAAGACCACCCCGCTCACGGGTAACCAGCATCTCGGTATGGTGCAGCAATATGGGGCTGAATACTTAACCTTTAACCAGTCCGGTAGCTATACCCTGCACTTTGTGGGTGATAGCCAAACGCCGATTATGCCGACCCAGCCGCACTCTGGAGACTGGATGTGGTGGTCATACAACGCAGCAGCCTCAGCTACTAGCCTAACCCGTAGCGTTGACCTGACAGGCGTTAGTCAAGCCACCCTCAAATATTGGCTTTATGGCGAAACAGGGCGCTTCCCCGGTTATTTGCATGTGCTGGCCTCTACCGATGGGCAACACTGGGAAATCCTGCAAGGGGCTAATATGGACATCTTTAACCGCCATAGCGAGGCCCCCGGCCCGCACTACGCAGGCCAAATCAACGAATGGCGGGCTGATTTTATCGACCTTAGTGAGTATGCAGGGCAAGTGGTTCAAATCCGCTTTGAGTATGTCACCAGCAATTCGGTGACAGGCTACGGCTTCGTGTTGGATGACATCAGCATTCCCGACATTGGCTGGTCAGATGATGCAGAAAACGGGGCTAACGGCTGGGATGTGGATGGATTCTTGCGGATACCGGAGACAGTGCAGCAAGAGTGGGCAGTTGTGATACTCACTCATGAAAGCACCCCTCAAGTGGTCAAGATACCTGTGGTCAACGGCGAAGCGATTGCCCAAGTGGATATTCCCGCTGGCGGGGCGACATTTATTGTGGGGGCAATGGCACCCTTTACCCCCTTAGAGGCTCAATATCAATTGACGCTGAACTAGCTGGCGTCGTCGGTCTTGGTGGACTTGGTCATCTCGTCGTATTCTTTTTCGAGGTCGGCACGACGCTTGGCCGCAGCGCGGGCACTTTCGTCAAGAGCTTGGCGGAAGTGTTCGCGGGCACCATCACGCATATCTTGACCAGAGGCAGGCGTGAGCAGCATCACCAAGGCCACCCCAATCACCGCTCCCATTGATACACCAATCACAAAAAGCAGTAGTTTACGCATGGGTTCCCCCTATTTCGATAATTCTTGAACCAACTCGCGGAAGCCGCGTTTATAGTCTTGATACATAGCAAAGCGTGGGCGACGGCGTAGCTCGTCCGGTGGCTCGGTCTCGTCTGCTAATACCACCATAATCGGCTTACGACGGCCCCAGAAGTACGTCCATGCTTCATGCACGCTGGTGGTTCCCAAAGCACCTTCGGATATCACCACAACCATCTTCTGGCATTGGTCGAGGGCCGGATGCACCCCACCAGCCCAATTGACATTCTCCAGTTGTTCGCCTGTGTCTACCCATGTGGAAATCCCCACCGCGTTCAAATCGGCGGCTAATTTCTCGGCAAGGTCAGCCATCGACGAGGATGCAACGATATAGGTAGCAGCTTCAATCTTGATTTTGGCGGCCTTGGAGTTGCGCTTGAGTCCGCGCTGGTCAACCACATTAATCGCTTCGGGTGGGGCCATCTGGTCATGGGCGTCGGTCTTGCCCATGCGATAGACATAGGTGCCACAGATGGGGCAGGTGCCGCGTGTGCCGGGGCGACCTTGGCTGGTCCAAACGGGGGTTGGCTCCTCCATCTCGACCTTAATCCGACAACTGACACAAAACGCTTCTACGCGCACTTCATCCGGTTCAACGTGCTGCATGATTCACGCTCCTTGCCCACTAGCTTAACACAACTGCGAAAATTGACAAAACGAAAAGGGATGGTATACTGTTCGCCATGATAACCTGTTGTGCATTCCTTCACCATCATCATTGCAGCCTCCGCCCCCACGCGGTCTGATGATGCACGCACGCTATCAATAGCCAAGGCATAACACGCCCTCAGACCTCTGAGGGCGTTTTTTATTGTTATAGTGAGGAGCATCGAATGGCGGAACAAGTACGGATTGCCCTACCCAGTAAGGGGCGCATGGAAGAAGAAACCCTCAATTTTCTGGCGAGTTGTGGCCTTAAGGTCAAGAAGCCCAACCCGCGCCAATACAGTGCCATTATTCCAGCCCTGCCCGATGTATTGGTACTTTTTCAACGCCCGCGTGATATTCCCGTGAGTGTGTTGGCGGGTGATGTCGATTTAGGCATTTGCGGCATGGACACCTTTGCTGAAGCCGATGCCACGGGCGAGGCACTGATTATCCATGAGGCACTAGGCTATGGGGAATGCTCACTAGTCTTAGCCATTCCCGATAACTGGACAGACATGCAGCAGGTTGGCGATTTAGCCGCCAAGACCACCCCAAAGCCCTTGCGGGTAGCGACCAAATACACAGCGTTGGTGCGGCGCTTCCTCGATGAGCGAGGCCTGCATGATATACGGGTGGTCACCGCTGACGGGGCATTGGAAGCGGCCCCCAGCGTAGGTTATGCCGATTTTATTGCCGACATCACTAGCACTGGCACCACCCTGCGCGAGAACAACCTGCGGGCCATTGAAGGCGGCACCATCCTCAACTCACAAGCCATTTTCATCGGGAACCGCCACGCCCTCCAGACCCGCCCCGAAGTGTTGGCGGTTACGGAGCAGATGCTAGAATTTATTGAGGCTTATCTGCGGGCCGAGGGTCAATACATGATTTTCGCCAATATGCGCGGGGTTTCAATCGAAGATGTCGCTGACCGTCTCCGCACCCAAAGCGAACTGGGTGGCTTGCAATGGCCCACCATCGCCCCTCTTGCCCGCCCCGGCTGGTGGTCGATTAATCTGGTGGTCGCCCAAAACCACCTCTATAAAGCGGTGCAGCAGATTCGCTCAGTGGGTGGGAGCGGCGTGGTCATGACCCCTGTCTCCTATATTTTTGAGGAGCGCCCAGAGCGCTGTCGTCAATTATCCGAAGCTTTAGAAGGGACGCTAGAAGACTAATGTTTACCATCTACAGTTTAGCCGACGCCCAAGCCAGTATCCTGAAACGCCAACCACCCGACGCCTATGAGGTGCCGCCTGCCATGCAAGAGCGCTTAACGGCCCTCTTTGGCGAACCGATTGGCCCCGATGAAGCGGTGCGGCGTATCCTCAAGAGTGTGCGCGAGGGCGGGGATGCGGCTATCAAAGACTGGACCCAGCGCATTGATGGGGTTAGCCTCGATAGCCTTGTCGTCCCCGAAGAAGAAATCCGTGCCGCCGCCAAAGCCGTCTCCCCTGATATTTACCACGCCCTGCAACTCGCTGCCCAACGCATTCATGATTTCCACCGCCTGCAACCCCTCAAGAAATGGGTTGAGCAAGGCGTAGGTCAATTGATTCGCCCCTTGGCGCGGGTGGGGGTCTATGTGCCGGGTGGGTCGGCTCCCCTGCCCTCCTCGTTGCTGATGAGCGCCATTCCCGCACGGGTGGCAGATGTTAAAGAGATTATCGTCTGCACCCCACCGGGGCGTGAGGGTGGCAAGGTGCCGGATGTCATCTTAGCAGCGGCGGCTATCGCAGGTGTGACCAAGCTCTACCGCGTGGGGGGCGCTCAAGCGGTGGCAGCCATGACCTATGGCACCGAAACTATCCCGCGTGTTGATAAAATTGTCGGCCCCGGCAATCTGTTCGTGACCCTTGCCAAGCGCCAAGTCTTCGGGATGGTGGGCATTGATGGCTTGCCCGGCCCCACTGAAACGATGATTATTGCCGATGATACGGCTAATCCGGCCCTTGTTGCCGCTGACTTGCTGGCCCAAGCCGAGCATGACATCCTCGCGGCGGCCATTCTGGTGACACCCAGCCGCACCCTTGCCGAGCAGGTGGGGGTCGAGATTGAAAAGCAGACCGCCAGCCTGAGCCGCGCCGACATCATCCGCCAGTCATTGGCAGGTCAAGGCGGAGCCGTGATTGTGGAGAACCTACCCCAAGCCTTTGAAGTCACTAATGCCTATGCGCCCGAACACCTCTGCTTATTGATTAAGGATGCCCGTGAATGGACAGGCTATGTGCAGAATGCAGGCGGCATCTTCATCGGTGAACAGTCCTTTGAGGTGCTGGGCGACTATATCGCGGGGCCAAGCCATGTCATGCCCACCACTGGCACCGCCCGCTTTGCCTCACCGCTCAACGTCTGGGATTTTGTGAAAATCACAAGCTTGGTGCATCTCGACGCCGAACTCTCCGCCGAACTCAGTCCGATAGCGGCGAAACTGGCCCATGTCGAGGGCCTAACCGCCCATGCTGCCTCGGCGGAAGCCCGCAGCAAAAAGGAGTAATCCCATGCACCCATCTGTCCGTATTCGACCCGATATTGCCAAGATGGAGGGCTATACCTTCATCAGCGGCCCTTATGATGTGATGAGCCAGAAAATTGGCGTTCCGGCTGACCAAATCATCAAGTTGGATACCAACGAAAACCTGTATGGTATGACGCCCGAAGCGCTGGCCGCCCTCGACGACTTACGCGAGCAAGGCCATATCTACCCCGATGTCGAGTCGCGGCATCTACGGGCGCTGTTGGCGGACTATCTGGGGGTAGGAGCCGAGCATATCCTCGTCGGTGCAGGGGCCGATGAACTCATCGACCTGACCCTGCGCCTCTTTTTGGAGCCGAATGATACCATTCTCAATTGCCCGCCGACCTTCACCATGTATACCTTGGTGGCCCGCTGGATTGGTAACTGTCGTGTCGTCGATGTGCCGCGCTTCATGGACTTTAGCCTCAACATCGACGCCATTGAGCAGGCCGCCCATGCCACCCACGCCAAGTTGCTCTTTCTGTGTTCGCCCAACAACCCCGACGGAGGTCTGCTCAAAGCGGAAGAACTCGACCGCTTGCTACAATTGCCACTGGTGGTGGTCTTGGACGAGGCTTATATTGAGTTTAGCGATAGCCAAAGTTTCGCCAGCCGCATCCCCGACACGCCGAACCTGATTATCCTCCGCACCTTCAGCAAATGGGCGGGTATGGCAGGCCTCCGCATTGGCTATGGTATTTATCCGCTGGACATCATCACCCACCTGTGGAAAATTAAGCACCCCTTCAATGTCAACATAGCCGCAGATTTAGCGGCCCAAGCCACCCTCAATGCCTTCCCACAAGCCACCCTGCAAAAAATCATCGGGGAACGGGAACGGATGCGCCACGCCCTCGCCCAAATCCCCTATCTCACTCCATTGCCCAGCCAAGGTAATTTTGTGCTGTGTCGGGTACATGGCTTGTCTACGGTTGCACTCAAGGCGGCGCTTGATGCACGCGGTATCCTCATCCGCAACTACCCCAATAAACCCGGCCTTGCCGATTGTGTGCGGATTAGCATTGGCAAGCCCGAACACACCCACGCCCTGATTCATGCCTTAGTTGAAATTGGGGAGGGTCACTAGATGCGCCAAGCCACCATTCAACGCACCACCAACGAGACCGACATCACGCTCCGCCTCAATTTGGACGGGAGTGGACAAGCCACGATTGATACAGGCGTTGGCTTTTTTGACCACATGCTGCACCATGTCGCGGTGCATGGACTGTTGGATTTAGAGGTAAAGGCCGTCGGGGATTTGCACATCGACAGCCACCACACCATTGAAGATGTCGCTATCTGCTTGGGTCAAGCCATCCATGAGGCGCTTGGCGAGCGACAAGGTATCACACGCATGGGGGCGGCCTTGGTGCCAATGGATGAGGCCCTCGCCCAAGTCGTGATTGACCTCAGCGGGCGGGCCTATGCCGTGATTCAAGCTGATTTCAGCACACCCAGCATTGGGCAAATGCCGACCTCGCTGGTGGTGCATGTGCTGGAATCCATTGCAACAGCGGGGCGCATGAATCTGCATGCCCAAGTCCTCTATGGGCGCGATGACCACCACAAGGCCGAAGCGCTCTTTAAAGCACTAGGGCGGGCACTACGCATGGCGGTAGAATTCGACCCACGCCGAGCAGGTGTGATACCAAGTACCAAGGGAAGCCTATGATTGCCATAGTCGATTATGGAGCCGGAAATCTACGCAGTGTTCGCAATGCCCTGCAACACCTTGGGGCGCAAGTCGTCACCATCAGCCGTCCAGAACAACTACAGGAGGCCGACAAAATCATCTTGCCCGGTGTGGGAGCGTTTGGGGCGGGCATGGCGGCTTTGCGTGAGGGGGGCTTTGTCGAGCCAATACAAACACTCGCACGAACAGGAATCCCCCTCTTGGGTATCTGCTTGGGAATGCAATATCTGTTTGAGAGCAGCGAGGAGATGGGGCAACATCAAGGGCTAGGCTTGCTCAAGGGCCATGTGCGCTACTTTGGGGAACAAGCGCCGCTGATCCCTCATATTGGCTGGAATCAACTGCACGTTCAACAGGAACACCCACTGCTAAAAGGGGTTGAGTCGGGCAGCTACGCTTATTTCGTGCATTCCTACTATGTGCAAGCCGCCAATGAAAGCGACATCCTTGCCACCACCGACTATGGCATTGACTACGCCAGCGTGGTGGGACAGGGCAACATTTTTGGGATACAATGCCACCCAGAGAAAAGCCAAGCGGTGGGATTGCACATCCTCCGCAATTTCGTGGAGTGGGAGCCATGACCAATACCCTTAAGATTGCCGCCGTGCAGATGATAGCCCTACCCGCACCAACAGCGGAACGCCTCGCCCGCGCCGCCCGGCAGGTTAGTGCCGCCGCCCAAGCGGGAGCCGATGTGGTGGTCTTGCCGGAAATTTTCAACATCGGCTATGAGTACAGCACCGCCAATTATGAACGGGCTGAAACGCTCGACGGGCCAACCGTGACATGGATGAAACAGGCCGCTGCCGAACACCAGATTTACCTCGCGGGGTCTATCCTGTTACGGGACGGGGACGATATTTTCAACGCCATGTTGCTATTTGCGCCCGATGGGCAGATGTGGCGCTATGACAAGAACTATCCTTGGGCATGGGAACGGGCCTATTTTAAGAATGGACAAGCCATCACCATCGCGGATACACCCCTCGGCAAATTCGGTATGCTGATTTGTGCCGATGTGACCCATACCGATTTATGGGCAGAATATGGCGGGAAGGTACAGGCCATGCTGGTCTCCAGTTGCCCGCCACTGGTCAGTGATTTGACGATTGCCCTGCCTGATGGTCAACGCATCCGCCAAGCTGACCATCACCCTATCTTGCGACGGGTACGCACCCAAAGCCAAGAGACCTTTGGCGATTATCTACGCCGCCAATCCAGTCATTTGGGGGTGCCATTAGTCAATACGACAGGTACTGGGCATTTTCGCTCGCATATCCCGCGCCCTAAGATGGCGGTGCTGTTGATGGGCTTCTTCTTCCCGCGCATCTGGAAGCATTTTAAGCAGGCCGAGCAAATTGAAATCGAGACCGACTATTTCAACGAGACCTATATCAGCGATGCGGCGGGGCAGGTCTTGGCGCAAGTGCCGCCTGAGACAGAGGGCTTTGTCATGGCGGAAGTAAACCTTCCCGCCACTCCCCCACCAGCCAAGGGCAAACCGCCACGCTATGGGATGCCACTATCCGGCTATGGCTTTGACTGGTTCTTCCGCCGTGTAGCCGCTGCCACCTACCGCCAGCACCAAACTACAGGAGTGATTAAGAAAGCATGATTATCTATCCAGCGATTGATATACGCGAGGGACGGGTGGTACGCTTGCTGCATGGCGACCCCGAATTTGAGTCGGTCTATGCTGATGATCCGGTTGGGGTGGCGCGGCAATGGGCGGCCTATGGCGCTAAGTGGATTCACATGGTTAATTTGGATGGGGCCTTGGGCGAAGATGACCCCACCGCATTACAGGCGGTGCAGGCGGTTGCCAAACTCGGCGTAGCGATTCAGTTTGGGGGCGGCATCCGTTCCCTAGAGGCCATCCAACAAGCCCTAGATGCAGGTGTGACCCGTGTGATTGTCGGCACCCTCGTCGTTGATAATCCCGACCTCGCGCCGCAACTCATAGAGCGCTTTGGGGCCGAAGCGGTCATCGTGGCGCTAGATGCCAAGAATCGCCGTGTCGCTACCCATGGCTGGCAAAATGTCAGCGAATGGACACCCGTTGACCTCGGCAAGCGCTTGGCAGAGGCGGGCTTTCGCTATGCGCTCTATACCGATGTCAGCAAAGATGGTGCTTTAACAGGAGCCAATATCTCCGCCACCGCCAGCCTTGCCCATAACACTGGTTTAGAGGTGATTGCATCGGGCGGGGTGGCCCATCTCAATGAAATCCGTACCCTGAAGGTCGCTGGTGCAGGTATCAACGGGGTCGTGATTGGTCGCGCTTTGTATGCAGGTATTTTCACATTAGAGGAGGCTTTACGTGTCGCAGCCGAATGATCGTCGTTTTGGTGGTAAGTTAGACCGCCTACATTCCCCCCAACGCCGTGCTATGCTCGAAGTCGAGCGCGTGGTGCAGCACACCCTTACGGGCTTGGATGCTCCACAACGTTTACTCGATATTGGGACAGGCGGAGGGCTATTTGCCCATGCCTTCGCGGAACAAGGCTTGGGGGTAGCTGGGGTTGATGTGAACCTTGAATTACTAGAGGCCGCCCGTGAGTATGTACCACAGGGCGAATTTCATGAAGCGCCCGCCGAGCAATTGCCCTTTGCCGATAAAACCTTCGACATCGCCTTTATGAGCCATGTACTGCATGAGGTTGATGATTACGTCAAGGCGCTGCAAGAAGCGCGACGGGTAGCGCGTCAACGGGTAGTGGTGGTGGAATGGCCCTACCGTGAGGAGGAACAAGGCCCCCCCCTTGACCACCGCCTTCAGCATGAGGCCGTGCTGAACTATGCCCAGCAAGCAGGCTTCAGCCGCGTGGAAAGCCACATGCTGACCTATATGCAACTGTATGTGATGGAGGTCTGATGTTAGCCAAGCGCATTATCCCCTGTCTGGATGTGGACAAGGGGCGGGTGGTCAAGGGCGTCAACTTCGTCAATTTGCGTGATGCAGGCGACCCCGTTGAGCAAGCGCGGGTCTATGATGCTGAGGGGGCTGATGAGTTGGTCTTCCTCGACATCAGCGCCACCCATGAAGGCCGCGAAACGATGCTGGATGTGGTGCGCCGCGTTGCCGATGCCATCTTCATTCCCTTCTGCGTAGGCGGCGGTATTCGCACGGTTGGCGATATGCGCGAGACGCTCTTGGCGGGAGCCGACCGCGTTGCCATCAACAGCGCCGCTATCCAAAACCCTGACCTCATCACCGACGGGGCCACCCGTTTTGGTGTGCAGTGCATTGTAGTGGCAATTGATGCACGGTGGAATGGCACCTTCCATGAGGTGTTTGTCAGTGGTGGGCGCAAAGGCACGGGCCTTGATGCCATCGTGTGGGCAAAAGAGGCCGAATCACGCGGGGCGGGTGAAATCTTACTCACCAGTATGGATCGGGATGGTACCAAACAGGGCTACGACATTGACCTGACACGCCAAGTTAGCGAAGCTGTCCACATTCCGGTGATTGCATCAGGCGGGGCAGGTTCGACTGAAGACTTCCTAGCGGCCTTCACTGCTGGGAGAGCCGATGCTGCTTTGGCTGCTAGTCTATTCCACTACCGCGAACTATCGGTGGGTGAGGTCAAAAGCTATCTGCATCAACAAGACATTCCAGTGCGCGGGGTGGCCCGTGATTGAGTTGAACTGGGATACCAACGGCTTAATCCCCGCCGTGGTGCAAGATGCCGAGACAGGGCTGGTCTTGATGGTAGCGTGGATGAACGCCGAGGCCCTTGAATGCACCCGCACAACAGGCGAGACCCATTTTTGGAGCCGTAGCCGTCAAGAACTATGGCATAAAGGGGCCACCAGCGGCAACACCCAGCGCGTCGTGGGGCTATATGTCGATTGTGATGGGGATACACTGCTCATCAAAGTGCATCCAGCGGGGCCTGCCTGCCATACCGGAGCCACCTCTTGCTTTTATCGTACTTTGGAGGACACCCTTGACTGATATACTCACTGATCTGTTTCAGGTCATCGAAGACCGCAAAGCCAACCCCAAGATGGGTTCCTACACCAATCAACTCTTGGATGAAGGGCTAGACCGCATTTTGCAGAAGGTGGGGGAAGAAGCCGTCGAGGTCATTCTAGCGGCCAAGGGCCAAGGTCAAGAACGCCTCATCTCAGAATTGGCGGATTTGACCTATCACTGCTTGGTGCTGTTGGCCCAACAGGGTCTATCACTGGAGGATGTGGCGGAAGAATTGCAGAAACGCCACCGCTAACCAATCACCAAACGCAAGCCCGCGTTGACATCAGCCACCACATGGTCAGCGACGCGGGCTAAGGCGGCCTGCTTACTGGCTTCGGGTGCGACCCCGACCGCTTGCAGGGTAAGGTCAAGACCCGCCTCGCTTAGACGCTCAACCGCCCCGCGTGTCGCCAGTATCCCCCCCACTGAATCCTCAAAAACAGTAATATGCGCCCTATCTAACGACGCCAAGGGAGACTCTAGCTGGCCCTGCTCATAGAAACAGACGGCGGCTTGCAAAGCGGCAACTTCATCGCCACTGGCGGCGGCCCCCATTGCGGCAAGGGCTTGGACAGGGGAGGGCTTGATATAATCGGCGGCATGGCGTCCATGCTGACGGGCTAACCACTCCATACGTCCAGCGGCAATCAACGGCACCCCAAGACCAAGAAGTTCAGCGGCAAAATCGCCTTCGGGGGCATAGCCAAGCGTGTCACCTGTTGGCGGAAGGCTAGGACGTGCCGTGTAAATGACCACGCCACGCTCGGCATTGCGCCACTGTTGCAGGGCCGCTTTACTGGGTTCATCTAGCAAGGGGGTATCGTAATGCAGCAAATAGCTATGACCGACATGCGGAGCGGGCTGTTGATAGGTCGTTACAAACTGCTCATGGCCCAAGGTAAAGCCTTGTTGCAGACGAGTCGTGGGGGTATCAAGGGAAAAAACATCCGTCAATAACACAGCGAGTTCAGCATGAAGGGCAATAGGCGTTCTGGCTATCAGTAGGTCAAGGGCCACTAAGGAAGGCGTCATGTGGTTGGGATTATGGGCGGAGATTTGATGAGCAAAAGCCACAAAATCGGGGCGGGCTTGGCGTCCTGCGGCAGATTCCACCACTAGTAACGCCGCACAGACCGCCGCCGAGTCCCATTCATTGGTAAGACCGCAGGCTTCTAAGTCAGCAATTTCAGCAAGGGTTAAGTCAACAGGCGTATAGCCCTGCTGGGTAGCAAAGGCGTTGACGGTATCGCGCAGGGCATATTTATAGCCGAGAGGGTGAATCAACACCCCATCAACATCAAACAGGAGCAGGTGCCGCATGTTTAGCCAAGCCAACGCTTGCGGCGTTTGTAGCGCTTAACTTCGCGGTAGCTCTTGCGCTCACCGAGTTGCGAAAGGCCCAAATAAAATTCTTTGATGTCCTCGTTGGATTTAAGTTGTTCAGCGCTGCCATCTAGTACAATGCGCCCGTTTTCCATGACATAGCCATAATCCACGAGGTCGAGGGCAGCCTTGGCATTCTGCTCAACCAATAGCACCGAAAGGCGCTCTTGCTGCCGAATTTGGTGGACAATAGAGAAGATTTCCTCCACCAACAGCGGAGCCAAGCCCAAGGAGGGTTCATCCAACATCAGCAATTTGGGGTGCGCCATCAACGCCCGCCCAATCACCAACATTTGCTGTTCCCCACCCGATAAATAGCCGCTGGTACGGTTCCGCATGTCGCGCAGGCGTGGGAAATAGCCATACATCTTCTCGATGTCGTGCTTAATCTCGCGGCCAGCCTTATAGACCATGCCCCCCACCCGCAGATTCTCCTCGACGGTGAGATGGCGGAACAAGGGACGGGCCTCGATGACCTGCGAAATACCCGCACGGACAATTTGCTCGGCGGAGTATTGGTCAATGCGTGTATCTTCCCATGAAATGGAGCCGCGTGTAATATCACCGTTTTCGCTACGCAAGAGTCCGCTAATGGATTTGAGGGTGGTACTTTTGCCCGCGCCATTCGGCCCCATCAGCGCAACGGCTTGACCATCCTCAACCTTAAAAGAAATGCCCCGCAAGACTAAAATAACGCTGCTATAAATAACTTCAATATTGTTGACAACCAGCATCATAAACCCCTAGTTTAAGCGGAAGGGGCAAGGCGAACCCTGCCCCAAGCCTATTTTTTAATTACTCACCAACGACATCCGCGCCACCGACCTTGAGGTCAGGCACCATAGCCGATTCGTTCAAAGGCAAAATCGTGGGGAGGACATTGCCCTCGACCTCGACAAATTGAATTTGACCGATACGGGAGGTGGGGTTCGCACGGTTGGTCTCGTTGTAGGAGAAGTTCAACACGCCACCCAAGGCCGAGTAATCAAACCCGCCATTGAAGACATCGTAAATCGCCGCACCATTGAGGTTTTCATAGCCTACGGTATTGATCGCTTGGGTCATGAATTCGATATAGCCATCAATCACGGCGAAGGACAACAGATAGGCAATATTACGGGTTGCCAAAGCTGCACGTTGAGCCGTTGCATCATCGCCAGCGGGCAAGTAACGGTTCACGGCCCATGAGTTGCTGATGATTTGGATGCCGGGGTTGTCGAGTTCGTCCCACCACATATAGGGCAGTGAGCCGACAATACCGTTGGTGTCCAGACCGCCCAAGCCCATCACAGATGTATCCAACGCCCAGTTGGTACCCGCCATGACGACTTGGTCGCCCAATTCGGCACCCGCGATCGCGGCTGCAACGTTGGCAGGGCCAGAAGCCAATGAGGTGGTGTAGATGATGTTGGCACCATTGCCAACCAACAAGTCCAATTGGGTGGAAACGTCAGAGGTGGTGGGCAGGAAGTATTCAGCACCCGCATAACCCACGCCCTTGCTCTCGCAGTAGGCACGGGTTGCTTCGGTATCGCTGGAACGGCCAAAAGCGCCTTCCCAACTCAGGTGACCAATGACCGGATCGCCTTCAATCCCGAAGGAATCCCAGTTTTCGCTCACGTAGTTGCAGAAGTTACCAAGTTGGTCGGTGTACAAGGGGATAATGGCAAATGTCCACGCAGGAGCATCACCGTTTTCGCCATAGAGGGCCAATTCACTGCCAGCAGCCAGCAAGATGGGGATTTGGAGGTCAACCGCTTGGTCGCGCACCAATTCAGCATCAGCGCTCCCGAACATGAACATCATGTAGGGTTTTTCTTCGCGGGAGGTGAACTCATCCCAGAACTCTTGGGCCTTGTCTTGACTACCACCAGTGTCGCCAAATTCGATTTCAATCTCAGCACCGCATACGCCACCACGCTCATTGAAGTAAGCGGTGGCATCTTCCAACCCCGCCAACAGCGGTTGAGAAATGAAGGCAAAGGGGCCACTCAGGTCACCGAAGAGATAATAAGTGAAGGTTTCACCCGTCAAATCTTCGTTGCACTCAGTATGCCCGTCTTGTGCCACCTTGACGGCAACGTCAGGAGTGCGGGGGGTTGCAACGACGGGGGCTACCATGACCAGTAGCATCGCAAATACCAATAACAAAATGAACTTTTTCACAGTCACAGTCTCCTTATAGTACGATCGGTAAATTTTGTAAAACGGTTGCGGTTACTTCCTTCCATTTTATAAACGATTCTGCGCTTTTGCACAACTTTTCGTATTTTCTAAGCTTTCGAGAAAGGTCGTAGCCGCCATGCTGCCTGTAAAATGCGCCACCGATAGGCTAAACCCCTTGGTTCGTAGATGAGAAACAAAGCCAGCAACGTCCCAAGGATGAAATGAGGTAAGCCAATCGGGATATATTCGGGATTGAGGAAGGTCAACAGCTTGGGCAACTCGTCTTGGAGGATTTCATTCAGGCTGTCCACTACATAGCGATCCATGACCATGAAGAACATCACCCCAAACAATGGCCCCAAGGGGAACCCCGCCCCGCCAATCACCAACATTGCCAGCAATTCGATGCTGGTTTCGAGGGTAAAGGAGGTGTCCGTCACGCTACGGGTCACATGGGCTTGGAGAGCGCCCGCAATGCCTGCAAAAACCGCTGAGACAAAGAAGGCCAACACCTTATAGCGAAAGACGTTAATGCCTAACTGTTCGGCAGCGAGGTCATTGTCACGGATAGAAATCCATGCCCGCCCCACCCGACTGCGAATCAGGTTACGGGCTGCCGCTGCTGTCAGAAACACGAAAACCAACACCAAATAATACTCATCGACATTGCTGCTGATGTGCAGACCGAAGATGCTGGCCTTGGGAACTGGCAAGGGGTTGCCTTTACCGAGATTCACCCAATCGCCGCGATAGGAGTTAATGGCCCAAGGGATAATAAACTGGGCCGCGAGGGTTGCCATCGCTAGATAGAAGCCCTTCACCCGTAAGGAGGCCAAGCCAAAGGCCAAGCCAACCACCCCCGCAGCCAAGGCCGCAACGGGCAACGCGAACATAAATGAGATACTGGTCTGGCGTGCGAGAACCGCACCTGTATAGGCCCCAACCATCATGAAGGCTGCTTGCCCCAATGAAATCTGTCCGGTATAGCCTAAGAGCAGGTTCAACCCTGTGACCGAAATCAACAGGATACCACCTGTGGTCATGATGTTAAGGACGCTCAAGGAAACCAGTTCAAGGCCTAATGGCCCTTCTTTCGACAATAGCGGTACCAGCAGGAGTACACCGATAATAATCCATGTCCACCATTTATCCACACGGGTGCGGAACAAGGCTTGGGCTTGAATATAGTTGGTATCGTAAACACCACTTGGACGCATCTGGCTACCCCTTTACACGCGGTCAATCCGCCGCTGACCAAAGAGGCCATCGGGTCGGATAATGAGAACAATCATCAACACCACAAAGGGTGCCATTTGTTGCGCGGCACTGGTATCGATATAAACAACGGTCAATTGCTCAACCACACCGACCACCAAGCCACCCACCATCGCGCCCGTAATCGACTCCAAGCCACCGAGTAGCACCGCTGGAAAGACCCGTAGCGCCAGATAGGGGATGACCAAAATGGCGATACCTGTGCCACCTGTGCCTTGAATGACACCCGCAATCGTCGCCATAACCGCCACCATCGCCCACGACAGGGCCAGCATCAGGCGCACCTGTAACCCGACACTTTCAGCCAGCACTTGGTTTTCAGCGGTTGCCCGTAAAGCCAAGCCGACGGAGGTGTATTGGAAAAAGAGCGAGAAACCGACAAAAGTGGCAACCGCAATCCCAAAACCCCATACCAAAAAGCGTTTCAGGCGGAGGTCATTGCCCAGCCAACTGGCGGTCTTCAAACGATAGTCGGGGGCGGAACCAGTACCAACGGTTTGCTTGGTTTCCGTGGTGACCGCCTCACCCGTTTCAAAGGTAAAGACAGGCACCACAATTGTTCCGGTTGCAGCAGGTGGCTTGGATGAGTTTTCAGAAGCCTTGGGTTGCTCGGCCTTGAAGACATCCAGTTTATGGTCATTTGGCCCCCACACAATCTGGGTGACTCCTTGCAAGATAAAGCCAATTGCTAGAGTCATCAGAATAGCGGTTAGGACAGGTTGCCCTAATAAGGGGCGAATGGTGATGCGTTCCACCAATAGCCCGATTAACACACTGGCAATCAACGCCGCGGCTGCGCCACGCAAAACTAACCAATTGCTTTGGGTCAGCAGGAAGACCAGCAGGCCCCACACGACCAAGCCCGCCCCGCCAAACATCAGCGCCCGTTGAGGGACAAGCTGTTGGCCGCGCCAATAGTGAACAACACGCACAAAACGATTTTTAGTCTTAGGGGGTGGATCAGCTTGGGGGCGTGGCGCGGTTATGCCCAAAGTAAAAACCACCGTCACGGCGAGAAAGGCCGCCAGCCCAACCGTTACTCCCAGAAGGGTGTCCGAGGGTGGACTATCGTAGAATTGCCAAAATATCAGCGCCCCGATAAACATCATCCAGCCATGTGCAAAGTTAAAAATACCGGAGGCCTTATTAATCACCACAATCCCCAAGGCAATCAGGGCATAGAGGCCCCCTTGCAAAACCCCATTGAGGGTGGCTTGGAGAACCAAATGAAAACTTTTACCCAAAATGTCCCAATCAGCCATATTTATGCTCCCTCGACATCCCGCACTTGCACAGCGGTCTCGGTATACCCCACGCGCCCATCGCGGTACCGTACCTCGGCCCGCATGGTCAACGATTGCTCATGAGTATAAATCGCTGTCAGAATGTCACCATATTTTCTTTCCATCGCCCCGCGGCGCAGCTTACGGGTACGGGTCAATTCTTCCTCGTCAGGGTCAAAGGTACGTGGTAAGACGACAAAACGCTTAATCCGTCCATCCTTATCCAAACTAGAGTTGGTGCGGTTGACATCTTCCAAAATCAATTCGCCCACTTCATCACGTTGGGAGAGGTCAGCCAAGGTCGTAAAAGAAATCCCGCGCTTCTCGGCCCAACGAGCAACATTATCAAAATTCAAGGTCACCATAGCGGCTACAAAGCTCATATCGTCACCGCCGACGACCATCACATCTTGGATGTAGGGGCTAAACTTCAAGCGGCCCTCAATATACTGCGGGCTGAAGGCGGCCCCATTCGGCAGGCGAATCATGTCCTTCACGCGGTCAAGATAGACCAGATGCCCGAACTCATCAAAGCGTCCAGCATCGCCTGTCTTGAACCAGCCATCTTCAGTGAAGGCCTCTTGAGACTTGGCCTCATCTTTGTAGTAGCCCTGAAACATGCTACGGCTCTTGATTTGAATTTCACCGTTATCAGCTACCCGCACATTGACGGTGGGGATGGGTTTGCCGACGGTGCCAAAGCGGATGTCGCCGGGGTAATGGAAGGTATGGCCTTGGCATTCAGTGGAACCATAGAGTTGATAGAGTTCAACTTGAATGGCACGGAAGAAACGCAACACGTCATGGCTGAGGCTGGCACCCGATGTATAACCATAGCGCAGGCGTGAGAGGCCCAATTTATCACGTAAGGGTGCAAACAAGGCAAACTCACCCACCCATTTGAGCAGCTTCCATTGTAGAGGTGGCTTCTCACCTTTTTCTTGATAATCCGCCAGCCGATAGCCAATTTTGAGAAAAACTCGATAGAAAAAGCGATTAAGGCGGTCAGAGTCAGTCATATTGGCTTGGACTTGGCTAACCAGCGATTCCCACAAGCGACTGGGAAAGAGTAACATCACGGGGGCAATCTCACGGATGTCGTTCTGTACCGTTTCGGCCTTTTCAGGGAAATTGACGACCATGCCATCCATAACATGATAGGCCAAGCCGAGGGCTTGCTCGGTAATCCATGCCAGCGGGCTGAAGGATACATAGTCATCCTCTTGGGACACCGCCGCGATTTGGGCGGCATGACGTGAGCCATAAATCAGGTTGCTCTGGGTAATCATGGCCCCTTTAGGCAGGCTAGTGGTGCCGCTGGTATAGCTTAGAATCGCTAGGTCACTGGCGGAACCCTGTTGCACCAACGCCTCAAAATGGTTCGGATGCTCTTGTTCATAGGCCCGACCTAGTTCACACACTGCGCTAAAGCCCATCAGCCACTTCTCATCCTCATAGCCCCACAAGCTCGACTCATCCCAATAGATAACTTTTCGCACATTGGGAATCTTCTCGCGCAGTTCGAGCAATTTGTCACACTGTTCTTGGTCTTGGGCGACTACGAAGGATGCCTCGGAGTTGGTGATCAGATACTCCAATTCACGCGGGGCGGCATCGGTGAAAACACCAATGGTGACACCTCGTGCGGCATGAGTAGCGAATTCAGCCCAGTAGTATTCAGGGTCGTTATCGCCAACGATGCACACCTTGTCCTCTTTATGCAGGCCAAGACTCACCAACCCTAAGCAGAACTCGCGGACGATTTGAATGCTCTCTCCCCATGTGTATTCTTGCCAGATACCAAAGCGCTTCTTTCGCATGGCAATTTTGCTTGGCCCCATACGCTGGGCCGTGAGCAGCAAGTTCTTGGGAAGGGTATCGGCCTCTGGTGCCAAGGGTCCAATGGGGTCGTTGGGGTATAGGTCACTCATTCCATCACCGCCTCTTTACCGAGATAGGCTTCGATTACGTGCGGGTCTTGGCGAACCTGATCGGGTGTGCCGTCCGCAATCTTCTGCCCAAAGTCCAATACAACAATCCGATCCGCAATATCCATCACTAGACCGATGTCATGCTCAATTAGCACAATAGTGATATCGCGTTGGTCGTGAATATCGAGGATGAAGCGGGCCATGTCCTCTTTTTCTTCGACATTCATACCCGCCATTGGCTCATCCAAAAGCAAAAGCTTGGGTTCAAGGGCCAACGCCCGCCCCAATTCGACCCGTTTCCGCATCCCATACGGCAACATACCCACCGTGCGGTTGCGGACATGGGTCATTTCCAAGAAGTCGATAATCTCCTCGACAATTGCCCGATGCTCAATTTCCTCATAGATGGCTGGCTGCCACACTTTACTCAGGCTATCACGCCATGTCTGGGGAAGGAATTTCAGCAAGTCCCAATAGACCGCGCCACTCATCACGCCCGATTTCATGTAGATGAAGCGAGCCGCCATGAGATTATCGAGGGTGGTCATGTGGGTATAGAGGGCGATATTTTGAAAGGTACGGGCAATGCCCAAGGGGGCGCGTTTGTGGGTCGGCAAATCGGTGATGTCCTTGCCATCAAAGAGAATACGCCCTTGTTGAGGGTGATAAAAGCCACTAATGCTGTTAATGGTGCTGGTCTTGCCCGCACCGTTGGGGCCAATAATCGCAAGGATTTCCCCACGCTTGACCTCAAAATCAACATTTTGGATGGCCTTAATCCCGCCGAAACTTAAAGAAATGCTCTGAACGTGCAGAATAAGGTCATTCATATTCAAGCAAACCCCGAAAAAGCTGAGAAATTTTAAGGATTGTAGTCAATTCTAGCTAAATTTCAAATTTTCGTACTTTTGTAGATAATTGATTCATGTAATGAGAAAGGTAAAGGAACCTCTATGCGCCCTATACTCGCCTTCATTTTAGCCATTCTTGTACTGCTCATCGTCTTTTTCCTGCAAAATACGGAAGCAGTCGATGTCGAATTTCTCTTTTTTGATATGAACATCTCTTTGGCACTGGTAATTATCATCAGTATGCTGGTGGGGGTTGTTTTTGGGATTGTGATGCCACGCACCCTCAAGCCTAGAGCAGAGAACTTTAAACTCGAAGAGAACATCAAACGCCTTGCCGAAGATCAAGAAACCGCCAAGTAAGTCATGGATACCCCACAATTCTTGATTGACTGGTTTGGAACCGAAACCGCTGAGACCATCAGCCGCTTGGTCATTGTGGCCGTTATTCTGGCTTTTACGCTTCTGATGCTGCGTTGGGTGATTGCTTGGGCACTTCGGCGCTTATTGCGGCTGACAGGTCGCACCCGCACCACCCTTGATGAACGTCTGATTGGGGCTATTGAGCCACCGCTGCGCTTGATTATTGGGGTTTTGGGGGTATGGTGGACGCTGGATATTTTGGAGTTAAACGAGCAACTTAATCGCTTGCCTGACCGCGTGATTACATCGTTGGTTGCGGTAGCGATTTTCGCGGCTCTCTTCCGCATGATTGATGTACTGGCTGACCCCATTGCAGGTATTGCGACCCTCAATAGCCGCATTGATAGTAGCGTGGTGCGCTTTGGGCAACAAGTCCTCAAGGGCATTATTGTCCTCTTTGCCTTCGTGGTCATTATGGATCAGTTCGGCTATAACCTCAACGGCTTGCTGGCAGGTCTAGGGATTGGTGGGTTGGCGGTGGCGCTGGCGGCGCAAGAGGCCCTGTCTAATCTGGTTGGCTATTTTGTCATCCTCTCCGATTCGCCTTTCTACATTGGGGACTATATCGAAAGTGATTCAGCAACAGGGGTGGTTGAGAAAATCGGCTTCCGTAGTACCCGTATTCGTAAACTCGACCAAAGCCTAGTCGTGGTACCGAATGCCCAGTTAACCGCCAATAGCATCACCAATTGGTCCCGCCTCAGCAAGCGCCGCTTGGATATGAACGTAGGGATTACCTATGACGCCTCGCCCAACCAATTGCTGGCGGTGGTACAGGCCATCCGCGATATGTTGATGCAGCACCAGCGGGTAATTCAGGATAGCGTATTTGTGCAGTTCGTTAATTTTGGGGAAAGCACCCTCGATATTCGGGTTATCTGCCATATTGATGAGCCGCGCTGGACTGACTTTCAGCAAATTAAGCAAGACATCAATCTCAAAATCATGTATCTGGTGCAAAAGCACAAGGTGGAGTTTGCCTTCCCAACCCGCACCCTTGTCCTGCAACAAGCCGACCCGCGCACGACCTCACGCCTCTATCCGATTGAGCCAGAACTGGCGACAGCCTTGCCCCAAGCCCCAGAGTTCGATCTCCCTCAACCCGACCAGCCCGAAGGCACTGAGGAAGTTGGCGACGAATAAAAAACCCTGCCATAGTTGGCAGGGCTTGGTTTAGGTTTCAGGGTCATCAGGTGGCAGGGATGCCTCTTGGGTAGTGCGAATGTCTGGTGGCTCCTCAGCCGCCTCATCTCCTTGCGCCTCAACCGCATCTAGGTTTTCAGCCGCTTCTTGAGCAGCAGCCATTGCTGCGGCGGCCACCCCAGCACGGCTGGCGGAGGGGTTGAAGATAGTCGGATTGTTTTCCACGAAGGGCGCATCTTCTGCTTCCTCGTCATCCTCAAGGGATGGTGCAGGTGGCGGTGCTGCTGGTGCAGGGGTTGGTAAAGGTGTCTTCTCCATCGCAGCAGGTGGGGTAGCTTTCTCAGGCCGCTTGGCTTGGGTAGGGCGTGCGCCAATTGGGGTGCTGAAAGACATCACCCGGCGCTGGCCTTCCGGTGGCTTGAGGGGCAGCACAATATAGAAAATACTGCCGGGGAGGTTGTCAGGGTCAAAGCCTTCGCTTTCGGCCCAAATGCGCCCACCATGGCCTGTGACTACCCCGCGGGCAATGGTCAAGCCAAGTCCCGGACCGGCTCCCATAAATTTGGTAGTACCCGTCGAATGTAATCCGGGGTCACCTACACGGAAGAACTTCTCAAAGATGGCTTCATGATTCTTGGGGTCAATGCCGATACCTGTATCACGGATGACCAGTTGTATCTCATCCTGTCCGGTACGCTCATTGTTGAGCAACGCGCCGATAATCTCAATACGGCCCCCGTCAGGCGTGAACTTCACGGCGTTCAGCACCACATTGCGTATAGCCTGTACTAAGCGCTGCATGTCAGCCTCAAGCGATGGCAGACCTCGCAAGCCCCGCGCTGTCAGGGATTGCTTGCGGTTGCGGATGCTCTCTTGGAGGGGTTCAATCGCCATCCGCACCACATTCTCAATGCTGGTTTGGACAAAGCGCAAATCCATAGCACTAAGGTCGAGTTGGCTTACATCCAACATATCCCCAATCAGCGATTCCAGACGGTCAGCGGCTTTGCGGAGATTATTGGTCAAGCCGCGTAGTTGGTCTTGGTTAATCATGCTTTGGTCATTGAGGGCGTCGATGATGTCGGTATGACCGCGAATCTGGGCCAGCGGGGTTCGCAGTTCATGGCTGGCAATAGTGATGAAGTCAGTCTTCACAGCATCGAGCGCTTCCAGTTGACGCTTGGCGGCTTCAAGGCGTTTGTTCGATTCAGCGACATCATGTTCGCGTTTGCGGAGGTCTTCGACCAAGCGGGCATTACGGAGAGCGATACCCGTTTGGTTGGCGATGGTACTCAGTAACTCGAGGTCATTGTCTGAGAAGGGCGCATCATTGACCTTCGAGCCACAGCCCAAGACCCCAATCAGCTTGTTTTGAATAACAATTGGGGCAAAAGCCGCCATTTGCAAGCGGTTGAAAAATTCACGTTCCATGGGCTGCACCCCGCTATAGTCCGACGACACTTCAAGGTCGTACTGGCGCAGCGGTTTGCGCTTGGTAAACAACTGCTCATAGATCGGGCCGCCAATAACCAATTGCCCCTTGGTCGCCCCTGTATTCTGGTACAAATCAAGGTTGAGGGTGTTATCCTCGCCTGTCGTGGCAAAAATCAAGGCACTACGCCGCACACCCATAATCTCTTGGAGGGTCTTGGTGGCGACATCGTGGAGTTCTTTCATCTCCACCACACCCGTGATGGCTTGGGCGAAGCGGCTAATTTCAAAGGCCACATTATCAATACTACCCCGCACCAAGCGGTTGGTGAAGATACTCACCAGCCAATAAATCGGAGCATGGATCGTCGCGGTTGCTAGTGCCAAGCCAACCATTAAAACCCATCGATTAAGTCCACTATCGGGGTCAATTTCGTCAACAATCACCAAGGCGGCTAAAATCCCCAAGGAGGTGACAAGAATAAGGGTCATGTTAACAATGGTGATTCGCAGGGTTTCGCGCACATCCACCACACGCAGGGCCATCACGCCATACATAGCCCCGGCTACCCCAGCTAACAGAATTACCCACCCTGTCTCACGCAAGACCTCAACACCACTGGCGCTAAAGAAAGCCCCTAGCAGCACCATTGGCATCATGACGCTCCAATAGAGGGCACGGTTGGCAATTTCGGGCAAACGGGCGTTATAGAAATTGTTGAAAGTATTGAGGAAAAGGACGAGGCCAATCACGGCCCAACCGCCGAGCGTCACCAACCCTGCGGGATCACTGGTATCCGCTGTCTCATTGAGCCAATTGACTTGGCTGAGGGTGTCGCTGGTAAAGCTACCCAACAACACAATTACCCACCACGCCCCCGCAACAATCAACCAAGCCGTAATCCATTTACTCTGCTGGGAATAGCCAAAGGTGATGGCCCCATAAAAGACCAACATCAAGCTAGCAGAATAAATCATGACACGCGTAGTTGTATCGGCAGGAAAGATACCCAAAATGGTGGTAATTGCCGCAAGGCCCAACATTGACCAGAGCCAGTAGTGAAAGGGCTTGGCGTTATCCCGGTAGCGCCATGTAGCCGCCAGAACTACGCCATAAGCAAGGCTCACCGCAACGGCAATCACTGAGGATAGAGTTATGTCCACGACGGCTCCAGCATGTAAGCTAATTCTCCAATTCGTGTAAGCATGCCCAGTTGTTCCAGCGCCGATAATTCTTGCTGTAACACGGGCGCGGCGGTGTCTGGACACAGGGCACTATAAACCCGTTGAGTAATGCTACCGTGTTCCCGCAAATATGCCAATGCGCGTTCCTGACGCTCATTGAGGTCGGGTATAGATGGTGTGGCTCTCGTTTTATTTCGGTATACACGCAGATGCAGATGATTGCGTTGTACGGTCAGCGACGGCTCAGGGTAACCCGCTTCGGCTGCCAAGCGATAAACGGTAGCTAAACCAAGGCCATCATAACCAGCAGCGACCATCCATTGGGCAATACGGGGATTGCGTCGGTAGCGGTGTTTGGTTATCTGGGTAATTGATACAAAAGCAGGCGGGCCGCCGGGACTGGCGATGTCGATTGTTTGGGGATGAACATCAATCATAATAGGTTGAGGCAACCGATAGTCACGATGAATAAGTGCATTGATGATGCTTTCCCGAATGACTAACGGTGGGCACTGATGGTCAGCAATGGCGGCCTCGGCTTGTTCTAACAAACGGGGCAATGAGCCATAATATGCCTGCTGGGTTACCACCTTTGCCCCCACCCAGCGCCGCACCACCACATGGGCTTGAGGGAGCCACTGGTGCGGTTGATGAGCATACATGACCACCTCTGCAACGGTTACTGATTCAGGGGGTGGGTAGAAGTCTAAATCGGCGGACAATACTCCCGGCACAGGCGTTGTCTCAAAATCACCCAAGACACGCAAAGCCGCTAATTGGCGAATATGGGTGCCATTGAGTTCGACCGGCCCCTGACGGCTCTCCCCTAAGACACGACCATCAAGTGTCGCATGTACCATGCTGGATTGGGGTACCTTGACCTCTACACAATCAGCACCATCCTGTATCTGAATGACCAGCGGTGGCTGGCATTGGGCCACTACTTGCTCCAACATGGGGCGTTGAGCAGCGGGCAGGGTTAAAGCCCCGCCATTGGTGTTCGCTAGGGCCACTAGACGTTCAATCAGTTGTTTCTGCTCACCCATCATTAGCCCCCAAATGGACGTGGATTAGGCGTGTTGGTGGGTACTGGGGAGGCTAACGCAGGCGGTACATAGGGCGTGCGCGTCGGGTAATTGGTTGCCGATGGACGCGGTGTACGGGATACAGTTACCGTCGGAGTCGGGGTAGACGTCGCCGCTGGTGGTAAGGTGCGAACTGGCGGCAAGGTATTGGTTGGACTCGGCGTATAGGTCAAGGATGGGGTAAAGGTCACAGATGGCGTGTATGTATTGGTTGGACGGGGCGTGGGCGTCTCATTGGCAATTACAACCTCACGCACAAACACAACACCTGACAACAACAGAATGGCGGCTATCACGAATACAGCCACAATAATGGCTTCCATTCGGGTCAACAGCGGACGAGGGGCAGGTGATTCAGGGGCCTCTAGCTGCAATGGCTCCCGCGGCCAGTCCACTTCTTGTTTAGGAACAGAATCATCAATAATTTCAATCTGCCCCAGTTGCTCTAGAGCAGAACGGGCAGTTTTATGGGAAGGGTCAAGTTCCAGCACCCGTTGTAGGGCGTTGATACGTTCTTCTTGGTCAGCGGCAACCGTCGCCAACCATAGCCATGCCGAGACATGGGTGGGGTCTTCTTCAATGGCTTGTAATAATAGACGGCGGGCCTGCTCACGCTCACCTGCTTGTGCCAATGCAATGGCCCGTTCTAACAACCTTTCCACAACTGCAACTCCTGTTGTTTAGCTTGTTGCTAACCAGCGTGCAACATCTTCGACCGTGACTTGCCGCATCCGAAAGGCAGCGCTTAACCGCGCATGGACTTCATCAGGATGAGCAAAGCGGCGTACTGCAATCGCACGTTCTTTATCGCGCAGCACCACATAAAAGAGTACCACAACACTCCCATTGTCTTGAGGCCATTCTTGAATCGTGACCACCAGCTCTGGCCCTAAGCGGTTGATGGAGCCACCGACAGTCACCTGCCAAATTTCAGGTGACAGCCACAGTAGATGCTCACCAAAACGGATAACATCGGTATATGGCCCCTCTACCCCTAGTTTGCCCCAAAATTGAAACGGGGGATAGGTGACCATGCGCTGTAATATCTCTCTCAACTTAATAGGCTCAGTCTGGAGTTCACCATCGATATTTAACAGCCGCCACCCACCAATCACCTCCGAGGCTTTGAGTAAGCCATCCAAATCCATTTGCCCACTGCGGAAGACATCAATCGGCGGATTGATAACGGTAATACCATGGCTGGCAAAGGCCGACGTTGCATCAGTCGAGGTCACGTTGATCACTGTCTTGGGTTTACCATTGGCCCCGATGAGCGCAATATCAGCCTTGCCGTGTTCGGTCTCATGATTCTCGACAATGGCAATAACATCTTTTAGAATGTCACCCTCGAAGCTTCGGTCACCCAAAGCCCATCCAACCATTGCAGACTTCTTCAAGACCATACGTTGGGCAAGTTGCATCACCAACCATTTGCCAGCAATGACCGCCGCCACGTTCTCTGGTGTGCAATGATACAGCGACTCATGAGCAAAGTGGTGTTGCTTAACATCCCCTTTACGGGCAATCATGGCCCCGTTGCAGATCGGGCAACGATAGCCTTGTGCGCCACGGGTGGCTGCTGCAATGGGGATAGGGCGTCCTTGGGCATCAAGCGCCCAGCCATACATAGGTTCAGGTGTACTCATGGGCATCCTCTTTATCTTTAAGTATAAATTGACGGGCTTTTATTTTGAAAGTATCATTTTGACGATGTAATGAAATTGTCCATTAGGGCGTCGATGTATTGTGTCCTACCAAAAAATCTTCCGTTTCTGGTTACCCCTTGCCTTCTCGTGGTTACTCATGACCATTGCAGGGCCTTGGATCCAAGCCGTTATCAGCCGCTTGCCCGATGCCAAGACCAATCTAGCCGCCTTTGGGATTGTGATGAGTGTTTCTGTTACCATCGAAACCCCGATTATGATGCTCCTTGCGACGAGCACCGCCCTTGCCCGTGACCGCCAAGCCTATCGGGTCTTGTGGCGCTATATGTTGGTTGCCAATGTACTGGTTACCGTTATAGCAGCGGCCTTTGCTTTTACGCCACTGTTTGAATGGTGGACAGGTATCCTACTCGGTATCCCTGATAACGTGCATGATGCCGCCCGCCCCGGCATGGTCATCATGCTACTCTGGAGTGCCGCGATTGGCTATCGGCGCTTCTTCCAAGGCATCCTCATTCGCAATGACCAAACTGGTGTTATCGGTAGCGGGACGATTATCCGTGTCGTGGTGTCCGCTGGTCTTGCTATTTTATTAGGCGCAATTGCAGGTTGGTCAGGCGTCGTGATTGGCGCAATTGCAATGGTATCATCGGTGGGAGCCGAGGCAGTCTATGCGGTGTGGTACGCAGGAGAAGCAGTAGATAAGCTCAAAGCCACTGAGCCAGAGCCTGACGCCCAACCCCTAACCTATCGTATGATTTTTGCCTTCCATGCCCCATTAGCCATGACCAGCCTGCTGACCTTATTGGTGCGTCCCATGATTGAACGCGGCCTCGCCAGCACCGCTAATGCCGAGGATGCGCTGGCGGCATGGCCGATTGTCTTCTCGATTATCCTCATCATGCGGGCGGGCGGCATGGCATGGCAAGAGGTGGTGATTGCCCTCAGCAAAGGGCCAGAGCAGACCCGCGCCCTGCGTCGTTTCACGGTGGTAATGGGGACAAGCCTATCAGGAGCGATGGCGCTCTTAGCTTTTACCCCACTGATTGATGTCTATATCGGGTATTTGCTGAGTGTGCCACAAGACATCCGTCCACTCGTGATTGAGGGTACCCGAATCGCCTGCCTAATTCCGATGTTGACTACCTTCCAAAACTATCTACGGGCTATGTTAATGCGAACTGACACCACTGCCCCTATCTACCAAGCCATGGCAGTTGGGTTAGTCGTGACTGGAACCACCATTTGGGTGGGTCTCCATCTGGGGCTATCTGGGCTTATCACCGCTGGCCTAAGTTTAACATTTGGTATGACCGTTGAAATGGCCCTACTGTGGGTGCGCTATAACACCAACAAATTCAAGCTTAAAGCTATCTGGCAGAGTGTTCCCCCTGCGACAGTGGCGGGTGATTAACGCTCGGCAAATATGGGGTATCCACCGCTAAGGGCAGTAATCGCGTTAAAGGTGGTGTTGGCGGGGTCGAATAGGCCAATAGTAAGGGCGGTATAATTCCCAACTGCCAATAACCACCGCCCGTCTTCTAAAGCCTGCATATTGATAACGGGCTGTCCGGTTGGCTCCCACAGCGTATGGGTATCAGCACGGTACAGCCCTGCGCCCTCAGTATAACGCTGATAAATGAGGGTGGCATCATCCAGCCACGCAATCGGCAGGCCGTCCACCTCAATCGATTGGCGCTCCCCATCCAACGGCCCCCATAGCAGTTGACGCTGATAGAGATAAGCCACTTGGGTCAAGTCTGGATTGACCACCACATCGGCGGGATAGGCGATTGCCAAGGCGCTACAGGTCATATCAGAGCCAAGCTTGAAACGGCACAATTGGGCAGGCGGGGCATCGTCCAGCAGATACACGGCATCAGGGTCGGGAATGGCCCATAGTAGTTCATTACTGGCTGCATCCCAATGGACGCTCGGCAACCAGACTATCTCGCTGGCAGTTGCGACGGCGGGAAACATGAAGCGCTCAGTGAGTGGATCGCCAGTCGCAGCGCTGATAATCTGCACAAAACCAGCCTCATTAGGCGGGCCATAGCGTCCCGCTTGGCGGATGGCTACCCATTGGTCATCGGGGCTGGGTACCATGTCGCCGCCTTCGCCTGCGGGCAGGAGTTCAGTCCAGCTACCATCCTGCACATCAAGGCGCTGCACATCATAGCGGTTGTGTGCGCCGGATAGCCCTCCGTAGACCTCGACCGTGTTAAACAGCACCGCTTCATTCCCGCCCCACACTGGCGCAGAAAACTCAATGGTGACCCCTTCTGGTGACGCGAAGATGGTACTCGATAAATGCTGGACGAGCGTATTATCCCGCACATCCATGATGATGAGTTCTGGAGGCGGATAGGTACCAGCGGTGACATAGGCCAGCATGGTGCGGTCAGGCGATAGACTGGCGTGGAGGATGGTGTTCAAAGCTAGAGGTTGCTCGGCATGGGTCTCATCTGCTATCCACAATTCGCCATTGAGTAGCCATGCAAAGATAGTGGATGGGTCATCTTGAGCCATGACAGGGGCCACAAACAAGACCCCGCATAAAATCAGCAACAGCAGTTTTTTGGACATAGCAACCTCCTGATTCCATTATACGGGGTTGGATGCGCCAAACAAAAACACCTCCCCTCAATCATGAGAGAAGGTGTCTGTGAATTCAGCTAAAGGGGTGAACTTAGCGCAGGAACAGGTCACTACCCGCCGTTGTCGCCCAATTCCAAACAGGGGTGAAGAACACACCCAAGAACACAACCGCGAGACTGGTCACACCCACCACAAAGCCATAGGGAGCAGGCATCGCAATCGGTTGGTCATCGTCGGGGCTACGGTCAACATACATAACCTTGATGACCACCAGATAGTAGTACAAGGCCACAATCGCATTCAACACACCGATAATCGCCAGCCATACCATGTCGGCATCAACCGCCGCACGGAACAGCACGAATTTGCCGAAGAAACCTGCTGCGGGGGGGATACCACCTAGCGACAGCAAGGCAATCGTCATCCCCAGCGCGATGGCAGGGTTCCGACGCGACAGGCCCGCCATATCCCGAATGGTCTCGGAATTGGTGGCGTTGCTGAAAAGGATAATCCCGGTAAAAAGCAGGGTGTTGGTCATGACATACATGAACATGTAGAAAGACACCGCAGCGGCCCCACTACCTGCTGACGAGTCACTGGCAATTGCCACCACACCGATCAAGGCATAACCCGCCTGAGCAATCGAGCTATAGGCAATCATACGCTTGATATTGGTTTGCACCAAGGCCAGCAAGTTACCGAGGGTCATGGTTACGACTGAAGTCATCGCCAACAACTGTACCCACCATGTGCTATAGCCTTCAAGCCCATCCAAGAGTTGTTCGGGCGGGAAGACCGCCAACATGAAGCGGGTCAATACCGCAAAGCTGGCAGCTTTGGAAGCTACTGAGATATAGGAGGTGACAGGCGTCGGGGCACCTTCGTAGACATCGGGCGTCCAAAAGTGGAACGGCACCGCGCTAATCTTAAAGCCGAAGCCAACCACCACCATACCCAAGGCCACAATAATGACCGCTGTGCCATGTTCGCTGGTGGCAAGGTTGGGGCCAATTTGATAGATGCTGGTTTCGCCACCACTCAGGCCGTAGACCAAGGTCAGGCCATAGAGCAGGAAAGCCGATGTAAAGGCCCCAAAGAGAAAATACTTCAAACCGCTTTCAGAGCTACGGTTGGCATATTCCACTTCAGCCGCCGTCGAGTTCTGGGAGGTACGAATAAAGCCCGCCAGAATATACAGGCTGATAGATAGGGTTTCGAGCGCCACAAAGAGCATGACAATATCTGCCGCCGCGCTGAGGAGACTAGCCCCAATGCTGGCGATGATGATAATGGCATAAAACTCGCTCTTATAGCGGAGGCGCAGGTCGCCCATGCCCATAAAGCAGGTGAGACCGCCAACGGTGATAATCATGACTTTGAAAATCTTGGCAAGGTCATCGCTACGAATCATCCCGCCGAACATCAACTGGTCAGCAAGGGTATTGCCGCCAGTGGGTATCAGCGCCGCAAGGCCACCAATAATGAGCAGACCAATGCCTGCAACATAGCCGACAGTGGCTTGGCGACGACCCGCTGGCAAATACAAGTCCAGATAGATGACAGCCAGAGCCAGCACAGTCATCAAGATTTCTGGAACAATCGACACCATATTTTGCACGAGATCGTTATTGAAGTCCAAAACCACTACTCCTATTGAAGGCCAGCGCCATACTTCAGCAACCCGACGACTGGATCAACCGCGCTTTGAATCATGCCCGTCATAATCTGTGGGTAGACCCCCAAGATAATTAGCCATGAACTGAGCATAATCAAGGCCACGCGGTCTTGCACGCGCAAGGGCTTGGTATTAACTTCGTGATATTTTTCTTCATCGAAGTCGCCAAAGAACACCTGCGCGGTGACCCGTAGCACGTAGGTTGCCGTTAAAATGATACCGAGCGCGGATAGAATGACAATCAAGCCATAATAGTGCGCTCCGTTTTCGGTTAGTGAGGTGGGAGCCTTAGCAATCACTTCGGCAGGGATACCTTCCCACACCCCGATAAAGATGGGGAACTCCGCCACAAACCCACTCAAGGGCGGCATACCCATACTCACCAGACCGCCGAGAATGAAGGCCACCCCGACAATGGGCATCTTGTAGATAAACCCGCCAAGGCTGGGCAAGTCACGGGTGTGGGCGCGGTCATAGACCATCCCGACGCAAGAGAAGAAGAGCGCCGTCATCACCCCGTGCGAGAACATTTGTAGGCCAGCGCCCATCATGCCCGTGTTGTTCATGGTGGCGATGCCGAGGCTCACCAAACCCATGTGCGACACAGAGCTAAAGCCGATGACATATTTAAAGTCACGTTGGCGGAAGGCGATAAAGGCACCATAGACCACATTGACCAAGGCCAACAGCACAATCCAAGGCAGATGCACCCGCGCTCCATCAGGGGTCAGTTGCACCCCCATCCGCAACGCCGCATACGCCCCTAGCTTCATCAACACCCCCGCGTGAATCATCGAAACGGCAGTAGGTGCCGCCACGTGACCATCAGGTGACCAGTTGTGGAAGGGAAAAAGACCCGCCAGCACCCCGAACCCGATAAAGATGAAGGGGAACCAGAAACGGGCGATAGTCAGACCATCAAAGCCCATGTAGCCATTGACATTAAAGGCCCCATATTGAGCCGCAAGGTGAATATGGTTGAAGTCGAAGCTATAGGCACCATCGGAGGCGGCTGGCAGCAAGTCGGGATTAGCAGTATAAAAAGCACCCGCTTGGAAATAGAGAACCAGCAAACCGACCAAGGCAATCACTGACCCAATCAAGATATAGAGGGTCAGCTTCATGGCTGCATATTCGCGCAACTCGACCCAGCCCCAGCCTGCAATCAGCAAGTACATGGGGAAGATAGCGAGTTCATAGAAGAATAGCAGCAGGAAGATGTCGGTGGACAAGAACACGCCATACACACCCGCCACCAAAAAGAGGAAGAAGGCCATAAATTCACGGGGGCGCTCATCAACACCCCATGAAATCATCACGCCCGCAAAGCTGGCAAGACCTGTCAGCATCACCATTGTGGCGGTCAGACCATCAACCCCCAGTTGATAGCTAATCCCCAAGTTCTTGACCCATGTGATATGGTCAACAAATTGGAAGACAATTGGACCAGTACCGTTTTCAATTAGACTGGCATGGGCAGCATTGGCAGCATCAACATCATAGGTAAAAAAGACCAACAAACTGAGTAGTAAACTCGCGCCAGTCGCAAAGGCCGCAATGACACGGGCCTGCTCCTTGGCTTCTTTATTCAGCATCAGGATGACCAGCCCCCCAATGAAGGGGAAGGCCAATATCCCTGTAAGGATGCCAGTGAATTCCATACGTTACTCCCTTTAGCCGATAGCGAAGGCCAGCATCGCCGAAATCGTGTCGTTAATGGCGGGCAATATCCAGTTGGGATACAGACCCGTGACCAGCATCAAGACCACGAGCGGAGCGATTGCCACGAACTCACGTAGGTTAATCTCTAGGCTGTGGTGATGCTCATGGTATTCAATCCATTCTGGATTAGGCGGCCCATGCAGCACTTTTTGGATACCCTTTAGGATATAGGCCCCGGTCAGCAACAACCCAATCATGCTGATAAGTACCAGCACAGGGAAGACGCGGAACGACCCGGCCACAATCAACCACTCGCCCGTAAAGCCATTCAGCCCCGGAAGGCCCAAGCTCGCCATGCTGGTGAAGACCAACAGGGTGGCATAGACCGGAATGGTGTGCCACAAGCCACCAAAACGCCGCAAGTCGCGGGTATGGGCTTTGTGGTATAAGGCACCAACCAACAAGAACATGGCCGCCGCGCTCAAGCCGTGATTGAACATCTGCAAGACCGCGCCATTCATGGCAACGTTGGCGTCTTGGCGCATACTGGTATCGCCTGTTAGGTTGAGTGTGCCATATTTCTCCTCAGCAAGAGCAGCCTTATCAGCCGCGCTGAGGTCATCTAAGGTGAGGCCATCCACTCCGCCGAGTTTGACTATATCCTCGTCCACCAAGGGCTTGCCTGCAATATCCAGCGCGGTTTCAAAGTTGCCTTGTTGGGCATTCCAGAAGGTCGCATACACAATCGCCATCATCGCCAAGCCCATGACCACAAAGCCCATGTGATTAACTGATGAATAGGCAACCAGCTTCTTAAAGTCATCTTGCGCCCAAGCTGCAAAGGCCCCAAGCACAATCCCCATCATAGCAAGGAAGGCCAACACCTCCGAGAAGTTGAGGACAATGAAGTCCAACCCCGGTGGAGAATAAGGCCGTGCTACCACATCCGGAAACAAGGGGATGACGAAGCGAATGAAGCCATAAGCACCTTGTTTGAGCAAGACACCTGCCAGCAACATTGAGCCAGCGGTGGGGGCTTCCGTGTGGGCATCAGGCAGCCATGTGTGGAAGGGCCAAATCGGGACTTTGATAGAGAAGGCCACAAAGAACCCTAAAAAGGCTAGATACTTCACACGGTCAGCAGCAATACCCAAAATGTTGCCATCGGTACCCGTATAGCCGGGCCATGTTTGGAGCCACGTCGGGATGTCGAAGGTGGGATGCCCCAAGCCTTGAATATCACCGACGCTGAAGGCCATCAATTGGATCGCCAGCAGCAGCCCTAACGAGCCAGCCATTGTGTAAATAAAGAACTTATTGGAGGCATAGCGCCGATTGTCCCCACCCCATTGATTAATGAGGAAGTACATCGGCACCAAACCGAGTTCCCAGAAAATGAAGAAGGCGACCATATCCATCGTGATAAAGACGCCCATCATGGCGGCCTGCATGAAGAGGATTAACGCCAAGACCACTTGGGTGCCTTTATCATGCTCAAAGGCAATCAATATCGACAATGGCACCAAAATAGCCGTCAGCAACACCATCGTGACCGATACGCCGTCCACACCAAGGTGCCACGCGGCCCCGATTTGGGGGAACCATGCTGCCGTATATTCATAGAAGAAGCCACTGGAACCGGGGTCGTTGTTTTGGACGTTATAGAAAACGCCAATGGCAATGACCAGTGTCGGAATGCTGAAGACTAACGCTGCCCAACGGGCAAGGTTCGGTAGACCCTTCGGCAAAAAGGCGACAATGGCAGCCCCGATCAGCGGCAAGAACACCAGTAAATTTAAGGGGTTAGAAGCGAAGCTTTCCATTCAGTCTCCCTAGAACAACTGCAAGATGAAGAAGGTGCCAACTGCCAACAGCATCAAGGCGCTAAAGAGCAGATATTGTTGTATCCGCCCGCTTTGAATGCTGCGGAACCGTCGCCCGCCTTGCCAAATCAAGTACGGAATACCATCTCCAACACCGTCAATCACAACACGGTTGAAGCGCTTAATGGCCTCGCCAATCGCGGTAGCCGCATCGGCAATGCCGTGTAAGGCTTCATCGATCAATTCTTTGTCGATATTACGATAGACGACCACGCGCCCGAACCACTCAAAGGGCATATACAGGGTGCGGAGCCAGACGTTATCAAGGTTCAAACGGTTTTGCAGGGCATGCCATACCGGGTCGCCCAGCGCCACATTCATGAAGTCCTTCTCGTCAGCATCACGCGGGGTGCCATAGATCGCATAGCCAAGACCAGCTCCTACAAAGAAGGCCGTCAATGAGGCCAAGACGGGCAACCAACTCCACGGTAAGCCGGGCGGCTCATGCAACAGAGTCTTGCCCACAAATTCGTGGAAGAAGTTGTGTCCACCCGTGAACCATTCAAGGATGGGGAACTCTGGGTGAATGCCGACGAAACCAGCCGTCAGCGCAAAGAAAGCCAAGACCACCAGCGGCGCTTGCATCAAGAAGCTGTTGCTATAGACACTCCACCATGCACGGAAGTCGAAGCCTTGGGCGGGCGCGTGTTCCTCATGATGATGCTCATCGTGATGCTCCACCACTGCGTGCGCTTCAACGTGACCATGTTCGTCATGAGCATGCCCGTGTTCATCATGGGCGTGGTCATGACCGTGATGATGCTCGTGCTTGAGGGTGGCGTGCTTCGCCATCTCACTGCGGGGTTGCCCCAAGAAGGTCATCATCCACATGCGGGTGGTATAGAAGGCCGTCAAAATTGCCGCAAAGAACAGACTCAAGAAGACGAGAATATGTAGCCAAGGGGCGTGGCCTTCAAAAGCACTAGAGTCGGTCAAGAAGAGCAGGCCATCGGCCAGAATTTCGTCTTTTGACCAGAAGCCCGCACTAATCAGCGGCGCACCTGCCAAACTCGCAGCACCCGCCAACATCGCAAAAGCCGTCACAGGGATGCGGTTAATCAAGCCTCCCATCAGACGCATGTCGTTGGGAACCGCTACAAAGCTGAGTTGGATACCATCAGGCATAACAGGCTGCCACTCGGCATCATCGGGTGCTTCACCGTGGAGGCCAAGGTGGGTGTTACCCCAAGGGGTCGCCTCACCGGGTTGGACACGATGCGGGGGATGCTTGCCCTCCGCTATCATGTGCTGTTCACCATGCTCCATCGAGTGTATGACTGCGCCGGAACTCATGAACAAGAGCGCCTTAAAGAAAGCATGGGTAATCAGGTGGAAGGCCGCAGCAACATAGGCACCAATGCCCAATGCCGCCACCATAAAGCCCAGTTGGGAGATGGTGGAGTAGGCCAAGACCCGTTTAATATCATTTTGTGCAATACCCAAAACCGCTGCACCGAGCGCTGTCACCGAGCCGATAACCCCCATGATAATCAAGGGTAGGGTGTATTCAGCATGGTGAGGATTGCCGCCCGCTTCCAACAATGGGAACATGCGGATGACCATGTAGACACCAGCCGACACCATCGCTGCCGCATGAATCATAGCAGAAACGGGGGTGGGGCCTTCCATCGCATCTGGCAACCAACCGTGCAAGGGGAATTGAGCCGACTTGCCGACAGTGCCGATGACCAAGAACGACCCGATAATCGAGGCTGCGCTTAGGCCAAGGAAGCCCGTTAAGTTGGCATCACCAAGACGCTCCAGCACTTCGGGGTTGAGCATAATCTCGCGGAAGTTGAGGGTACCCGTTTCCACGAAGAGATAACCGATACCGACCAGCATCAGCACGTCCGCGACGCGGGTGGTCATAAAGGCTTTCACGGCAGCTTGGTAGGCGCTCTTCTTTTCGATTAAGAAGCCGATAAGCAAGTACGAACACAAGCCCATGACCTCCCACCCGACAAAGAGCAGCAACAAGTTATCGGCAACGACCAAGGTCAACATGGCACCACCGAACAAGCTCAAATAGGCCAAGAACCGTGAAAAACGGATTTCATGGGGGTCACCGACTGGGTAAGCCCGCATGTAACCGACACTATAGATAAAAATCATGAGTATGGCTAAGGGTACCATGAAGAGCATGACAGCAGTCAGGGGGTCAACAGCTACGCCCATCTTGAAGGCGGTTGGCCCTAAGTCCATCCATGTGAAGTCGCTCCCAAAGATATGGAGATCATAGATATGCTCTCCTGCCTCCGTTACCCCAAACTTGTCCGTAACGGTGGTATGGAAGAACAACGACCACGCCATGATGAACGAGAGAAAGACCGATGTCACCGCGACAATGCTTGTCCACAGCTTAGAACGCCCGACGAATAAAACAATCAGGGCGAAGCTGACAAGCGGCGGTACCGGAATAAGCCATGGTAAATTGTTGGCGTTTAACCAGTCCATAAACCTACCACTTCATCAAATTCACGTCTTCAACAATAACGGTTTGGCGGTTACGGTAAATCGCCAAAATCAACGCAAGGCCGACAGCGGCTTCACCAGCGGCAACCGCAAACACAAAAGCCGCGAAGACCTGCCCCGCGATATTGTCTGGGTTGAGATAGCGCCAAAACGCCACCAGATTGATATTGGCGGCATTTAGCATCAACTCGACACTCATCAAAATTGCGATGGCATTGCGACGGGACAGGACGCCAAAGACGCCCAAGCTAAATAAGCCCGCCGACACCATCAAAAACATCCACAACGGTACCATAGTATGCCTTTCCTCCTGCTATGCCTCGTCTTCGCGGGCTACCACAATCGCGCCAATCAAGGCAGCGGTCAGCAGCAACGAGACGATTTCAAACGGCAGCACAAAGCCATTACGGGTTGAGAAGGCTTCCCCAATGGCAGCTACCGTTGTAAACGAGACATCGGACACTTCGCTTTCTTTGTCAATCTCGGTAAAGGTGGCGTTGAGGCGTTCCCCACTGACGTTATCACCCAAGGGGGTCAAGACCAGCAGGAGCGACACAAAGAGAATAACCATCGTAATCAAGGCCACCGGCCACTGACTATTGAGGGTTGTCTCTAGGCCCATAATGCGCCGCGTCAACATAATAGCGAAGAGGATGAGAATGGCAATCGCGCCGATATACACCAAGACTTGCACAGCCGCAAGGAATGGGGCAACCAGCAGCACAAACAGACCAGCAGTGCCGAACAGACTCAGCATCAAGAACAGCGCCGCATGGAATAGGTTCCGTTGGGTGACAACTGCAAAGCCTCCCCCTAGCGTCATGGCGCTAAAGATCAAAAAGGCCAGCGATTCCCACGTGAGTTCCATAAACCTAAAACCCCTTTATTAGTCGCCCGGTGTGACGACAATAACACTTGATTGACCTGTGGCGGGTGTCGGTGACACTGCCAGCGGATAGGTTTGAGTCGTTGTGGTCAGGCTCAAAATATGCTTGCGTTGTTGGCTGGCATAATTTCGCAGCATTACAAGGCTTGCGTAACCAACCACCAGACCCGAGATCCCCATCACTGCCATGCGGGGGAATTCATTGACCCAACGCTCAATCAAATTGCCCGTCAAATCAGGTTCTGGCATGATTTTCCAAATGAAGGCGGCAACCAACAACTGGACAATGCTTAGGGGTACCAAGAATTTCCAGTTAAAGGCCATCATATGGTCAATACGGAAGCGTGGGAGGGTCATACGCACCCACATCATGCCAAAGTAGACGATGAAGGTCTTCACCGTCAGGTACAGGATACCCAGCACGGGCAAATCCTCAGCAAACGGGCCTTGCCAGCCACCCAAGAACAGCACCGAGAAGATAACCGCCACCAAAAAGGCGTGCAAGAACTCGGCAAGGTAGAACATGGCAAAGGGCATGGCGCTGTATTCAATCATATAGCCCGCCACCAACTCCGACTCAGCTTCAATCAGGTCGAAGGGCGCACGGCCAATTTCAGCGATATTGCTTGCTAAGAAAATGATTGCCGCCGTCGGCAGATAGAAAATCATCCAATAGTTGCTCTGAAATTCAACAATCCCCATCATGCTCATGCTCCCCGCCAACATGACAGGCAACAGCAGCATAAACACCATCGGGATTTCATAACTGACCAATTGAGCAACGGTACGGAAAGCCCCTAGCAGGGCATATTTGTTGTTACTCCCCCACCCAGCCATAACGACCGAGATGGTGGTAAACGATGAAACAGCGATGAAATAGAGCGCCCCAATCGACAGGTCAGTACCGATGATGGTGGGAGCCAAGGGGATGACCGCCACAATCAATACAACTGCCGAAACCATAATGACCGGAGCCAGCACATAGGGCACCACGTCCACATGACGCGGGAAAATCATTTCCTTACCCAGCAGCTTGATGACATCGGCAAAAGATTGCAGCAAGCCGAGGGGGCCAGCGCGGTTCGGGCCAATCCGGTTTTGGAAGCGGGCCGCTAGTTTACGCTCTACCCAAATCGTGAAAATGGGGATTAACAAGAAAATCGTCGCCAGCATCCCCGCGCCAATGACATTGGCGAGAACAGCGGCGAGACCATCCGCTAAACCCAGATCAAGAAGAATATCTTTCATAGGTTCTCCCAGACACACAAATATCGGCGTTAGCCGCCGATACTCCTACACCATTAACTCCATTCCAATGCGCCCTTGCGCCATGCGTAGACCAGACCTTCGACCAGCAAAAAGACAAAAACGGCACCAGCCAGAAAAGCCCCAATGCCCAACGCATTATATGCAACAGCCCACGGGAACAAAAACACCATTTCCACATCAAAGACGAGGAAAATAATGGCGTACAGGTAATATTGGAGTTTGATTTGGCCCCATGTGTCGCCAACGGTTTCAACACCGCACTCATACGTATCGGTCTTGACCAAGGTCTTATCGCTGACACGTCGTGGGCCAAGGATACGGTTCAGCACAATCGGGGTTACAGGCAACAGCCATGCGATTGCAAAGAACGCGCCAATAAACGCCCATTCATTTAATTCCATTACTGCCACTACCTCCGTAACTGCGCGATGAGTATATCGCAGGGTTAAACGCTTGACAATGCAGCGGTAAAACATTCTAGCACAGCCAACGACTAACCACAAAAATTCGTGCAATATTTCACTTAGTTGAGAAAGGCGCACCTTTCAAGAAACGACCCCGGCCTATTTTGCCATAAAACTTACCCTCATCAACCAGAATCATGCCTCGGCTAATGGTGGTTCGCACATAGCCTTGCACGGTCAGGCCCTCATAGGGAGTATAGCCACCAATCGTATGTAACTTGTCAGCACGGATAGTGACTGATGGGCGCGGATTATAAATCACCACATCGGCATCACTCCCCGGTAGCAGCGCCCCTTTGCGCGGATACAAGCCAAATAGCTTGGCTGGCGTTGCCGACATCTTGACCACAATCTCTTGGGGGGTGAGGTGCTGCATGGTCAATTGCAGGGATGTTTCTAGCCCCGGTAGACCGCCCGGCGTCTTGGTGAAATCCGTAAATTCTTGCTTCTGCGCCAAGGAATAATCACAGTGGTCAGTGGAGATAACATCAGCTAGGTGCATGGTGTCGCGCATGGTGGTCATGGCTTCGGGGCTACGGAGCGGTGGCTGCAAGATATGGTGTTCGGGGTTAGGGCCAGTATAGGCATCTTCGTTGAGCGTGAAGTATTGCGGGCAAGTCTCGCCATAGACACGCGGATAGCTCTGGCGCATACGGTTGATGTGCTTCAATGAGCGGGGCATGGTGCAATGCACAATGTAGACTGTCGCTTGGGCCATCATCGCCAGATGCACCACCCGCGCCACCGCTTCGACCTCGGCTTGCCAAGGCCGTCCTTGTCCATGATAGGCCCAACTGGTCTTGCCTTCCGCCACTAAGCGCTGGGTTGCGGCGCTAACAATAGCATCATTCTCGCAATGTACAAGAGCCATCATCCCCTCTGGCATGGCTTGAAAGGTACGCAGTAGAGCCGCATCGTCCATATAATAATTGGGGCGATAGGTGGTATAGAGTTTGATGCTCGGTACCCCTAAATCGCGCAATTCGGTAAGGGCGGCACGGTAGGCATCATCATCGGAGGGCGGATCAGTTACCATCATGTGGTGGCTATAATCAATATACGCAGGACGGCATTCATTCAGGCGATTTTCGAGGGCTTCAGGGAAGGTCATGCCGGGGAATTGGGTGGCAAAATCAACAAGGGTGGTAATGCCGCCAAAGGCCGCCGTCTTGGTGCCAATCTCCCAGTCATCCGCCGTTTTGTAGATACCTGTATCGAGTTGCACATGGGTATGGGGGTCAACAAGGCCGGGCATTACATAGCAGCCTGTGGCGTCAATCACTTCGGCATCCGGCCATGTAATGCTATCAGGAGCCACGAGGCCAACAATCTGCTCATCTTCGATTAACACATCAGCACTGAGGAGGTCGGTGGGGGTCACAACTTGCCCATTGCGGATTAATAAACGTGGCATGAGGTGTACTCGTTTTCGTTTTTTTACAGCTTGACCTCTATTATAATGAGGGTTATGCGAAAACCCATGCACATCCTTGCCCAAACACTCTGCTCCACTGTCGAAACGCTGCGCCGCTTCGATGACAACGCCCTACTCATCAACCAGCAAATCGCCATTTATCTCTTTGAGCGCTGCCCTTATCAAGGCCATGTCGAAAACCTGCTGACACGTAGCACCGCCCAAGGGCTGTACAGTCTGTTCATCGTGGATGGGGCCTCCATCAATATCGACGCACCAGAAAATGACCTCAACGCGGCTTTTGCCAGCTTCCATGCCATCTACCCGCGCAAGTGCTATGTGTACCATCTAGGCGAGAACTCATTTACAGTCTTGACCCTGCCCTATCAACGCCAAGCAGCAGGACTGCTGTTCGGCGCACCACTGAAAGTTAGCGCGTTTTGCTGCGAGACTATCGGTGATTGGAAAGTAGCGGCTCTCGAAGCGGCTCCACAATGGCAACCACGCCCCAAAGTGGAACCGACCAGCTATGAGCGACCTTATACCTATCGAGGTAAAATTAGCCGTAATGGGGCTGCACAGCGCTATTTTGATTTATTGGGGATTGAGCATACCGCCAGTGAAGATGAGGTCAAGCAAGCCTATCGGCGTTTGGCCCAAGCCTTTCATCCTGACCTCAATCCTGACCCCAACGCTACCGACCAAATGCAAGCGATCAATGAAGCCTATCGTGCCATCTTGAGAAAGTAGCCACCATGAACCGCATCGACGCTCTCTATACCCTTGAACACCAATTTCAGGCTATCGAAGGCATCGCTCGTGCTGACTGCGTTGATGAACGTTACTTGCTGATAAAGCTACCGGACAGCACTGCCGTCATCTTCTTGATTGATGAGCCACTGTCGAGCCGCGCCCTCCAAAACGCGCTCAAACATAATACACTTCATGCCATTCATAGCTTGTTTGTCCTAACAGAAGATCTCTTGCCACCGGATGGTAGCCAAGCTGTCCTCACGCCGTATCTTAGTATTTTGCAAACGCTGTATCACCAACAACTTTATGGCTATCGGATTCAACAAGGGCAGGTCATCATCTTTCCTGTGCAGCTTCGCAGTGATGGCAGCCATACTTCCAAAGAAGTTGTCTATCAATCTCATGTTGAACTTACAGACTTTACCTGTGGCTACATCGAAACCGGCTATCCATTACGTGGGTTTTGGGCCACCGCATATTTCGCACCAAGCGTTGAATGGGAGCCACCTGACCTCAGCCAGCCCCGCCAGCAGACAGTAACTCAGATTCAATCGCGGGGGGTCATGAAAGCTCATTACGACTTGCTAGGTGTCCCTTATGATGCGGATATAGACCGGATAAAGCAGGCCTATCGCCAACTTGCCCGCCAATACCACCCCGACTACAACCCCAATCCAAATGCCAATGACCAGATGCAGGCCATCAACCAAGCCTATAAGGAATTGATAAAAAAGTTTGAATAACGTTTGGGTTGGTGGAATAATAGATTGAACGTCAATTCAGAATGAATATGAAGCAACAGCCTTATGCGTCTTTTTTTGAGTTACTCACACGATGACCAAGCGTGGGTGTATGACTTTTGGCGAGCGCTGCAAGAACAAACCAATTACCACATTTGGCTAGATCGACGTCTTGTCCCAGCCTCAGACTGGTGGCAAACCATTCTCCAAAATATCGAAGAGTGTGATTGTCTGGTGGCTGTTTTAACTCCTCATGCGCTGGAGTCGATTTTCTGTGCAGCCGAGTTAGATTATGCCTTAGCGTTGAATAAACCAATTTTGCCGCTCTTGCTCAAGCAGTGTGACTATCCTGACAAACTCAATGTGAAACATATTCAATATGAATTTATCGGTGGGATGGCAATGGATCGGGTCTTGTTGCGCGTCACTGTTGCCTTAACAGAACTCCAGATGAAAATAGCCAGCGGTATATATCCATCCCAATATGCGTCGCGTCCGGATGTGCCAACCCCTAAGCCGAGCCAACCCGACCACATCTTTGAAGTCTTTGCAATGGCTGAGGAAGCCGCCGCACATGGTAACCCCACGCTTGCCCTAGAGCTTTTTCATAAAGTGGCCCTCAGTGACCCCGATGGCTTAGGCCCTGTCGCCAGCCAACGTATGGTCGAAGTCCGCCTAGACCACGACCGAGGAATTGCCTATAGCCAAGTATTACGCTTGGCAAATGACCCTGCTACACGGCGTGGGGCAGTGGCCGCATGGCAAGTCTACGTGAAAAAGTATGGTCTCAATTATGACCCCAATGGCCTTGCCCAATTGTTGTCATCATATGTCCGCACCTCAGCAATTGACACAGCTTCTTTTCTTGCCATTACCCCTACACCGGAAACGCCCTATCCGCATCCTGTCCCCAGCAAGCACACTCTCCCCCCACCCTTTGGCTGGTGCGATATCCCAGCCGGACGAGTTACGCTGGAAGAAGGAGGCTATGTCCCACGGGGCGGGTTGACGATGGATGTTGACCCCTTCCAAATTGGGCAATATCCCGTAACTGTTGAGCAATATAGCCTCTTTGTGCAGGCAGGCGGCTACGATAAACAAGAATATTGGACAACAGAGGGATGGAACTGGCGTATTTTGAAGGGTATCGAAAAGCCGCGTGTCTGGAAAGAACCCAATTGGCACCTGCCTGATCACCCAATTGTCGGCGTTTCTTGGTTTGAGGCGGTGGCCTTCGGTCAGTGGTTAAGCACCATAACTGGCGAGACCATCTGTTTGCCGACGGAACAGCAGTGGCAACGAGCAGCCCAAGGGGATGATGAACGTTTATACCCATGGGGCAATATGATGGATGAAAACCGCTGCAATTTTAGCAACATTACGGGGCACACCACCTCAGTAACGCAATATCCCAGCGGGGCCAGCCCTTATGGGGTTGTCGATATGAGTGGCAATGTGTGGGAATGGTGCCAAACTGATGGTATAACTGGTAGGCAAGATCATGCGAGTGCCAACAATCGGGTTTTACGCGGTGGGGCATGGGATTATCGTCAAGTAGTTGCCACCACCACCGTGCGCCTAAATTACTTTCCTAGTTTCCGCTATACCCTTGTTGGATTTCGTTTAGCTTGCCTAAGTTAGGAGAAAAGTGCGGGTTATTTTAAAATTATTTTAAGTAGAATCCGAGTTTTTTGGTTTTTGTGATTTCATGTGTTAGTATCAGAGTAGTAGCGATTTTTATGAAAAACTCAAACTATGAAGCTTTTTATCAATTATTCACGTGACGATAAGACTTGGGTCTCTGAGTTTTGGCGGGCTTTACATGATAGCACCAACTACGAAATCTGGATTGATCGTCGATTAGTTCCAGCCTCAGATTGGTGGGATTCTATTCTGGAACATATCGAAAAATGCGATTGTTTTATCAGCATTTTATCCCCACAAGCAGTTGAGTCTATTTATTGCCAAGCGGAACTTGATTACGCCATTGCACTCAATAAGCCCATATTGCCGCTTATTCTAAAGCCATGTAATTTTCCGTCTACCCTTAGTAAACGCCTCCAATACGAAGACATCACGGATATGCCGCTCGATCGCGTTTTAATTCGGGCCACGCTCGCACTTGGTGAAATTCAATTGGATATTATGAAGGGACTGTATCACAAACGAACTGTCCAACGCCCACCACTCCCTACGCCGAGTGTGCAAAAACCAGACCACGTGTTTGAGGTGTTTGCTTTGGCTGAGGAAGCCGCCTCACACGGGAACGATACCCTTGCCCATGAATTATTCCACCAAGTCGCGTTAACTGACCCCGCGGGGCTAGGGTTGGCTGCCACCCAGCGAATCGTAGAGCTTCGATTTGAGCGTGAGCGCGAGATTGCTTACAACCAGATTCTGCGCCTTGCCCATGACCCTGCTACACAGCGCGGCGCACAAGTTGCTTGGCAGGTTTACCTCAATAAATATGGCAATACCTATGACCCCGAAAACTTGATTAATGTGCTAACCCCCCCAGCTATCTATACGCCCATTTATGCGCCTTCTCTGCCCCAGAGCACAGGTACCAACAGCCCAGCATTACCCCCCAAGCCCAAACAGCCGCGCACCATTGATATTCTGCCAGAGCCATTTGAATGGGTTGAGATACCTGCTGGGCTGGTTAAATTAGCAATGGGGGGCTATGTGCCAGATGAAGGGCTAGAGGTTCATGTAAATACGTTTTGGATTGGCAAATACCCTACAACTGTCGCTCAATATAGCCTTTTTGTTGAAGCAGGAGGCTATGAGGTGGAGGAGTATTGGACACAAGCAGGGTGGTATTGGCGACAAAGCAAGCTGATTGATCAGTCACGTTTTTGGCAAGACCCACAATGGCACCACCCCACTCACCCCATTGCTGGCGTTTCGTGGTATGAGGCCATTGCCTTCTGTCATTGGTTAAGTGATGTCACCAGCGAGATGATTGTACTGCCCACTGAACCGCAATGGCAACGCGCCGCACAAGGAGATGATGAACGTTTATATCCTTGGGGCAATACCTATGACGAGCGTTATTGCAATCCTACCCACATCACGGGTCAGACCACACCTGTGACACAATTTATCGCTGGAGCCAGCCCCTATGAGGTCATGGATATGTGCGGCAATGTATGGGAATGGTGCTTAACTGACGGTTATAGTGGCCGCGATGATATTGAGGGGGGGAGTAACCGAGTATTGAGGGGCGGCACATGGTCTTCGAGCCATAATGTCGCTCAAAATACCATGCGCCTCAATTATTTCCCTAGTTTCCGTTTTGACCTTGTAGGCTTCCGGTTGGCCCGCCTCACCATGTTTTAGTCATTGACTAAGGCCAGTGACAAGCGATTATGGCGTTCAATCAGGGGCATCAGGTCAACGGTAGCCAACTGGCCTTCGCGTACCACCATTCGACCATTGATGACACTATACTCAACGTTGGGCGGTGTGCAGAAGACCAGCGCCACTACGGGGTCATGCCATGCGCCAGCCATCGCCAGCGTATCCATCCGATAGGCCACAAAATCCGCAGCCTTGCCAACCTCAATACTACCAATATCGTCACGCCCCAAGACCCGCGCTCCACCAAGGGTGCCTATTTCGAGAGCTTCACGGGCGGTCATGCCGGCGGGGTCACGTCCGGCGCGGGCGGCTAATAAAGCGATACGGGCTTCAGCGAGCAGATGTCCACTATCGTTAGATGCCGAGCCATCAACCCCCAAGCCAACTGGAACCCCCTGCTCACGCATGAAGCGCACGCGGGCAATGCCACTGCCAAGCCGTAGGTTACTGGATGGACAATGGGCCACCCCTGTACCCGTCCGTCCAAATTTGTGGACGGCATCATCCGACAGGCAAACACAGTGGGCATGCCAGACATCCTCACCGACCCAACCGACATCTTCGGCATAGTCCCCCGGAGCCAAGCCAAATTGCTCTAGGCTATAAGCCACATCACCCTCGGTCTCGGCAAGATGGGTATGTAAACGAACCCCAGCATAGCTGCGAGCAAGGGCCGCCGATTCACGCATGAGGTCAACTGAAACACTAAAGGGAGAACAGGGGGCCAGCGTAATCCGCATCATGCTATAACGGCTGTTGTCATGATAGGTCTCAATCAGACGCTGGCTGTCTTTGAGAATAAAGGCCTCATCCTCAACTACACGGTCAGGCGGCAAACCCCCTTTGCTCTCGCCAACGCTCATGCTCCCGCGGCTGGCATGAAAACGCATCCCAATCGCTTGGGCGGCCTCAATTTGGTCATCCAACGTGCAGTCATTGGGAAAAATATAGTGGTGGTCACTGGCGGTCGTACACCCTGACATGATGAGTTCGGCAAGGCCTAGTTGGGTACTGACCTGCATGGCCTCAGCGGTCAAATTGGCCCAGATGGGGTATAGGGTCACCAGCCAATCAAATAACTCAACATCTTGGGCAGGCCGAATCACCCGCGTCAAACTTTGGTAGAGATGGTGATGGGTGTTCACAAGACCGGGAATGACCACATGGCGGCCTTGTAAATCCAAGACTTCATCAGCAGTTGAAGGTAAGTCGGCGGTGGTACCTACTTGCTCGATGACGTTGTCCCGCACAAATATGGCCCCATCGTGGATTTCACGGCGGAAAGCATCCATCGTTGCAAGGGTATGAATATGGCTAACGAGGAGTGTAGACATGGGCAATATCCTCTCGAAAGGCAAGATAGTGCGCGAGAAAAGGTTCTATCTGATCGGTCTTCTGTGCATTGAAAATCTTGAGGGCAGCGATAGTGGCAGTGATGGCCGCTGCCGCATCGGGTTTAAAAGCCGTCTGTTGGGGGTCTTGCCAAACCACATCTTTTTGGGTACTCAAGGGATGCTGTTGGCTAGGATACGTGTGCATATTGATAATGGGAGAATGGGGGTCGCTGTTATCAATGCGGGCAGCATGAGCCGTGCAATAGCTATCCTGAAGGGTATGCAAAGCCGAGCCAAACGATAGGGCACGAGTCTCCCAATCTAGCTTGGCATCACATCCTTTGTACATCATATCAAGCACCCGTTGGCGCATCTGCGAATAGGCATCGGCGACCACCTGCCCTCGACAGCGCATGGCATGAATCGGATGATTACCACGTTTGCAGCTAAAGCCATCCGATACCAATTTCAGCAAATGCCAAATGCTTTGACGATGGTCAGCTTGGACGGTGGGAAAGTCTGTCCGCACATTACCCAAAATCAACCACGCAGGGTCAACTTCAGTAGGTAACGCGCTGGATTCAAAAGCTTGGCGCATCAAAGCCTCATGGCCTTCTGGCAGAACCATGAGGGTACGCCCTCCAATAGTAATAATTGCTGATGTATAGAAGGCGCACCCCCTTGGTGGTTAAGCATTCACAGGAAGGGTCATTTTCGCTGCACGGAGCGTATTTTGCAAGAGCATTGCAATGGTCATGGGACCAACCCCGCCCGGAACAGGCGTAATCGCACCTGCGACATCCTTGGCGGCTTCGTAGTCCACATCACCGACCAAGCGATAGCCGCTCTTACGGCTGGGGTCATCAATGCGGTTAACGCCGACATCAATCACCAAGGCTCCCGGTTTAATCCAGTCTCCTTTGACCATGTGCGGACGGCCTACGGCTGCAATCAAAATATCAGCCTCGCGGCACATGGCAGCAGGGTCTTTACTCCGGCTATGGACAATACTGACGGTAGCGTTACGCTTCAGTAGCATCATTGCAGCGGGTAAGCCAACGATGTTGCTGCGGCCTAAAACCACTGCATTGGCCCCATCGAACTTAGCCCCAACCTCTTCTAACAACACCATACAGCCTAAAGGCGTACAGGGCATAAAGAGCGGGTCGCGGCCCTTCATAGAAAGGCGTCCGATATTGAGGGGGTGAAAACCATCGACATCTTTTTGAATGCTAATGGCATTCAAGATGGCTTCTTCATCAATGTGCTTGGGCAAAGGCAGTTGAACCAAAATGCCATGTACCCGCGGGTCGGCATTCAATTCACGCACCACACCTAGCACGTAATCTTGAGAGGAGTCGGCACTGAGTTCATGCCCAAACGATTCAATACCAGCCTCAGCACAGGCTTTGCGCTTCATGCTGACATAGGTTTGGGAAGCGGGGTCGGTGCCAACGAGTACCGTAGCCAAGCCGGGGCGCAGATTGTGCTGTTGAACCATTTGTTCCACTTCTGCGGCAATTTCTTTTCTAATCCGTTCAGCTACAGCCTTACCATCAATAATCATGGAGATTTTCCTTTCTGCAACTTTCCTTTAGCCTAACACAGCTTGCAGCGTCTCTAAAGTGCGAAGGGGCACCTTTTGTCAATGACTTCCGACAATTGATGACAAAACTAAAAAACCCAATTTCTGAAAGGTCATGTAATATTAAGGCTAGGGACGCCTGTGCGTTTCTGCTAATCTATTGACGATTCATGACTTCTAGGGCTAGGAGTAGATATGTCAAATCAACAAACTCAACCAGAACAGTCGATCTGGTTACGTGGTCAAGCCCTCATTGAATATGTTTTAATTTTGGTATTGGCTTTTCTAGGGTTAATTGCTGTATTGGCAATCACGACCCCCGCGGTAGGTAACGTTTTCAGTAACACGGTTTATAACCTGCTCGGTCAAACCACCACCCCCCAAGACCCCTTAACCGTTGGTGAGTTTTGGGATCAGGTCACGGCGGTCGCTTCGTTTACGCCTGATACGGTAGATTTAATCACCAACACCCCATTGCCGGATACGGTGGTACCGACAGATGTGCCAACCTTTACTAAAACACCAGTGACGCCTTCGCCTACAGCATCAAACACACCTACGCCGGGGCCAAGTCCGACACCCGCCGACCAAGACTATGACTATCCCTATGAGGATGATGGTACTGGTGGGGATGACTGGCAAACCGACGGCTTCCCTGATTTGTTTGAACAAAGTGGGCCATGGGCGGCTGAATATTGGGATGACAATAACAATAATCCCGGTGGCTGTAACGACGGTGGGGTATTCAACTCCTCTACAGGCACCACAAGCCGTGCTGCCAAGGCCAGCGCCAACGTTGATAAGATATTCTTCCCCAATCCTGATAATCCTGATGATTATTGGCAGACCGCAGGGGATCGGCCTTATCCCGGAGTCAATAGCGACTTCTGCACTCGCTTTGAAAACACCTTCCATGTTCCAGCAGGCGAATACCGCATCATCTACAAAAATGATGATGGAATACGCTTGTATGTGATTGACAGCGGTGGTACCACCCGCCTCACTGATCCCAGTGACTGGGATTGGAGCTATCATGACTCCAATTATCATGAGATTGTGTGGACGAACACCACCAGCGAAAACAAGACTTTCCGCATCGTCCACCGTGATACAGGCGGTAATGGGCGGCTTGAGGTTCGTTTAGAGCAATCTAGCCTTTCTTCTGACGGCAACTGTACATGGGATACCTCCAGTGACTATCCCCACTCTGCACCAACGAGTTGGGATGATAGCCCCGGAGCCGAGTATCAAAATAACCAGCACTGTACCTTGCGGTTACGCGGAACTATCAACTTGGCAGGTGCAACACGGCCCTTCCTTGAGTTCTGGGAAGCCTACGAGCTGGACATTAGCGCCGACAAAGTCATTGTCGCTATTGCGGTAGAGGGAACTGATGTCTGGAATGAAAAAGTGCTGCATCAGTCAGAAACCAACTATGCCTATACTCGGCAGTCCCTAGACCTGACAGCCTTCACGGGCAGCCAAGGAACCATCAACTACGCTGGACAGCGCATTGAACTAAGTTTTACCATCGATACTGATAGCAACAACCGAGATGATGGTTGGTGGGTTGATGATATTCGGGTCTACGAAAAGCCTGACAGAGTATTTACGATAGGCTTTGCGGATGACATCGAAGGCGAAACGTACTGGGTCAACCAAAGCCGCTGGGCACGTACCGCCGAAAAACCGCATAGTGGAACCTACTCTTGGTCTGATAGTCCAACGAATAGCTATGATAGAGAAACCAACAACATCCTTGAGCTAGATGGTCGGCTCGACCTCACGCAAGGAACGGTCAATCGCCCTGAAATTGCCTTCTGGCATAGCTGGAGCCTCAATAGCAACGACTATATTTATCTCGAAATATCGAGTGACCGTGAGAATTGGGTAGCCCTAAGAACCGGCCCCACCGACCCAACAGATTATCTCGAAGGCCCCGGCGCTGAGAATAACTTTGTTGAGGCCAGTGCCGAAATCCCTGCGCCGTATAATACTTCCAGCCATGTTTATGTACGGTTCCGTCTCTTTAGTGCTGACGACAGCAGCCAAGACGATGGGTGGTACATTGATGACATTGAATTCCGCAACAAACCCCTTGAGACCATCACCGTTGGGTGGTGTGATAGCATGGAAACTGGCACAGCAAATTGGTTGCCAGAAGGCACATGGGGCTTGACCAATACCCGCTATGATGGGGCGTATGCGTGGACAGACAGCCCCGGCGGTAACTACACCCACAACACCAATAACTCATTGGTACTCAAACCCTTCATCGACCTTACCGCAGCACCATCCACCCGCCCCGTCTTGGAGTTCTGGAGCATTTGGGACTTGAACACCAACACAAGTGACAAGCTCTATGTGGAGATTTCACCAGACGAAGGGGCAAACTGGACAACCCTTTGGGCTTACACCCAATCTTGGGATGCACGTATACCGGGATGGGGAACGAGTATCCCAGCAGGATACCGCTACAACGAAAGCCTTGCATGGTATCGTTCTACGGTGGAACTCAGTAGTCTACCTGCATTAGTCTCGCCTGCGGTGGGGTACCAACTCCGCTTCCGTTTGGATGCACTTTCTGACTCCGATACCGCTGATGGCTGGTATGTTGATGCTATTTGTGTGAAAGATTATGTTCCAATGATCTATTCTCCGCCATTCTCTGATGACTTAGAGGGTGGTGACAATGAATGGACAATGATGGGAACATGGCAAATCAGCAACGAAGGCGATCCCGGCCCACATAGCCCATCCCTTGGTTTCAACGATAGTCCGGGGACTGATTACGCCGATGATACCTTTAGTGTCATTGAATTGAAGCCGACCATTGACCTCAATGGGACGACCAACCCCACCCTCTATTATTGGGAGCGCTATGACCTTGCCAACTACGACTACACCTTTGTACATGCACAAGCGGTAAGCGCTACAGGAGTACCATTAACCGACTGGGAAGTTGTGAGCAGCACCACCCACTATGTTAGCGACAACCTCGCATGGTCACGGATGAAGGTGGACCTTAAACCAGCGCTAGATGCAGGCTATCGTTATATCCGGCTCCGCTGGGAACTTGACGCCTTGGACAACTCCTCCATTGATGATGGCTGGTGGATTGACGACATCTCGATTATTGATAATGTCAATGAAATCCTCTATGACGGTGACCCCTACTTTGAAGATGTTGAAGTGTTGACGCCGGGTGAATGGGTCTTTGGTAGTACATGGGAAGCCATTGAAGTCTACCGCAACCTCGGTTCGGGTGGCGCACTTGGCCCCGGTCAATGGCAAGCAACATGGTACGATGATGTTACCAATCGTTGCACATCCTCAGCCACTTTGGCGACCCAACGCAACACAACTATGGTCGATGAACTCACCTTCAATTGGTGGAGTTGGCGCGAAGATGGTGGGTCTGGGTTAACAGGCGATGGTGATTATTGGGGTGCCAAATTCTCCCGTAACTTCCTGTTTGACCAAGACGTGACCTACACCTTCACGGGCTACACCAACAATGGGATGCGAATCTACATTGATGGGGTCTTCTTCTATAGCTATGGCTGGGACGACTGCGGTTGGGGTAATTACGAATCTTCACCATATACCTTTACGGGTGGTGTACCTCACAATGTGGAAGTCCAATACTACGAGCATACAGGCTCGGCAGAGTTCAGCTTCGGGTTCTCCGGCCCCAGCATGGTCTTCCATGACAGCCCTGATGGAAACTACATCCACAAGACCGATAACTACCTTGAGCTAGAAGGTGAGATTGACCTCACGGGTTCTGTCAATCCGGTTCTATTCTTGGATCAACGCTATAACATCGGCAACAGTGACTATATCGTGATTGAAGTCTCGACTGACAAAGGCTTTACGTGGAACCCAATTTGGTCCTCCCAGATTTGGAATAGTACCGATTGGAACTGGAGCAAACCCTACTATGATATGTCTGCCTTTGCAGGCCAGAAAATCGTCCTGCGCTTCCGCCTCAACGCTCTCTCGAACTCTGGGGTAGCGGATGGCTGGTGGATTGACAATATCCGTATCATTGAATAACCCTTGAATCTCAAACAAAAAAGTCCAGACCAATTGGTTTGGGCTTTTTTGTTTAATTTGTAGATTTTAACCTGCTATCTGCTCCACCTTTGGTAAAATAGGTTTATCCAATGTCAGGGTCTGCTATAAGGAATAAGGATGCAAACGCCAGCAGGATTGCTATTTGTTTTTTCAGGGCCAGCTGGTGCTGGCAAAAACACCATCATGAACTTGGTCAAGGAGTCCGAGACAACCCTCCGCCAACTCCCGACGGCAACGACACGCCCACGACGCAGCACAGAGCAAGAAGGCCGCGAACACGAGTTTTTAACCGAAGCCGAATTCCGACAACGTATCTTGGAAAAGGGCCTTGTTGAATGGCAAATCATCCATGATAAGGCGGTCTATGGGGTACCACGCCAGACTGTCCGACGCCTTGTCCTTGAAGACCAATTGGCGCTGGCAGATGTCGATGTGCTGGGTGCCATGGACTTGAAACATGAATTCGGTGACCATGTCGTGCTCATTTTTGTCCAAGCCCCCGACCAAGCCACTCTAGAGCGTCGATTGCGGGCACGCGATGATATTCAGAGCGAAGAGGAACTCTATACCCGCTTGCGACGGGCTGATTTCGAGATGGGCTTTGCTTCGCAATATGATTATCGCCTTATCAACCGTGACGACCATCTTGAGGACTGTGCCACTGAAGCCATCGAGATTATTCAACGTGAAGTTGCCATGCGTGGCCCCAGCGAACCCAACCCCGGTTGGGACCCACAGCACATCCGCTATTGGTCAACAGGGCTGCTTATTCAAGATGGACAAGTCTTAGTTGAAAACGATACACTCCCCCGTGTAGCAGTGCCAGCCGACAAACTCCCCTTTGAGGCCATTCAAGATGCCCTTTACTCAGCGCTAACCATCAATATTCAACCTACACGCCGCCATGCCGAAAAACGACAAGTCGATGTTGGCTTTGAGCCACCCCAACTAGCAACTGTGAGCCAAACCAATGGAGACATCCACCGCACCCATTTCTATGTCCTCAAAGCCGAAGAAATCCCCACCTCATTGCCAATTGGTTGGGCGTGGGTGCCAATTGAATCACTCCCCTTAGACGACACACTCAGTCAATTGCTGCTCCAATCAATTGGTGACTTGCAACTCGACTAGGTAGGCGTCTACAATAGACACTTACTTCACGGACGGTCGTTTGCCGTCCGTTTCGTCGCCTACACGCAAGGTAAGGGCTAGGGATGTTTGAAATTATCTTTCTGGGAACTTCAGCAGCAGCACCGAGCATTCATCGGGGGCTGCCCGCGCAGATTGTTCTAGCCAGAGAGCATCGCTTTTTGATTGATTGCGGAGAAGGTACCCAACGCCAAATCCTCAAGAGTGGTATTGGCTTCCGCAAGCTCAATCGCATCTTATTAACACACGGACACCTTGACCATATATTGGGCCTCGGTGGTTTGGTCTCAACCTTTGTGCAATGGGAAGAGGGTATCGAGTCGCTGGAGATATACGGAGGTTACACCACCCTTAAGCGTGTAGCCGACCTCATCTTTGGGGTTGCCATTCGTGGGGTAGAGCCGCCGATGTCGATTCAACTCACCACCTTGCAGCCCGATGACATCATCCTCGAAGATAAGTATATGACGGTGACGGCCTTTCCGGTTACCCATCGCGGGAGTGGCAACTTTGGCTTTATCTTCCAACAAAGAGCGCACCGCCCCTTTTTAGAAGAGGCCGCTAATGCGCTCAAGGTACCCTTTGGGCCAGAACGGGCCGCCTTGGTGCGCGGTGAATCGGTCACCCTACATGATGGGCGCGTCATCCATCCTGACGATGTGTTAGGCGCAGAACTACCGGGAGCTAAGTTGGTGCATATTGGCGATGTGGGACAAACCCATAACCTTTATACAGCAGTCAAAGATGCCGACTGCTTGGTTATTGAGTCCACCTACCTAGAATCTGAGCGCGAGATTGCCGAGCAAGTGGGACATATCACCACCGTGCAGGCTGCTGAGTTGGCGCGTGATGCGGGTGTGAAGTCGCTCATCTTAACCCATATTTCACGGCGCAATAGCGAATATCAAGTCCGCGAAGAAGCCCGCGCCATTTTTCCAGAGGCTCATGTGGCGCGTGACTTTGACCGCTTTGTGATTAATCGCGGCCAACCTGCTGAAAAACGCGCCCTCGAACCAACAGACTAGCCATTCAGGGATGGGAGAAACTGTCCATCTTTGAAATACACAATATCATGGTCGGGAAACATGGCCTTGAGGCGCTCCACATTCAACATGTCGGGGTCACGCAGCAGCACATACTCGCTATCGAGATAGGGGCTGGTCAAGGCCATCAACGCCCCTACATCGCGCCAGCCCACTGAGCCGTAAGCAATAATCAGCACTGGACGGTCGGGATGGATACGCCAGCGGTCTACAGCCTCAACCTGCCATTGACCAATCTGCCCGTAATCACTCACGCCTTCCATGCGCTCTGTGTTGTAACTCAAGAGGGAATAGCCCACTACCATCACGAGCGCCGTATAAATGCCCCAATCGAGCCGCAAGCCCTTGAGATAGTTAGCCAGTACCGCCACCCCGCCTGCTGTCAAAATGGCGAGGATAGCGGTGGCCTCATAATAATAACGAGCGCTATAGACCGCCGCCCCAATCCAATACAACATGGTTGAACCAATCAACGCCAGTGCCGCTGCCAGCAACACCCATGTCCAGCGTCGTCGCCAACCCAACACAACCACCAAAGGCAATAGTGCCAAACTCAGGCCATTGCTGCCCACCATACAGTCATTGCCACGTTCAATAGTCGCAGGGCGGTCATCGGGATATTCAACCCAGCCAAAGAGGTCACGGGTATAGCACTGCATATCGTCCTCTAAATGCGTCTTGGCACGCTCTAAATTATGCCCCCCTTCGGTTAGCCCACCTGCCGACATACCGACCGCAACGGTTTGCGGGGTTATTCGTTCCCCGCCCCAGCGCCCATGCCCCGGCCCAAAGCCGATACGGTCATAATCCCATACCAAAACATAGAGATTTTGGGTGGCTTTGCCCGTCGTGATGAAATTGTAGGCAGGCCACAATGCCCCAAAGAGAATCGCCATCAGACCCACCACCAGTAAAGGCAGCAAGGTATCCCTTACGGCAGGACGCAGGCGGGTATTTTCGGGAGCCAACGGCGGATTGACACGCGGCCACGATGGGTCAGCGGTAGCCCATAGGGCCGCTAAGATAGCTAACAAGCCCCCAACCAAGGCAATCGACCATGCGGGGTCATAATTCACGACTTCATCAAAGCCCAAGGGCGGCGCGGTCATAAACCATGTTGACCAGAAAGGGATGGCTTGGGCAGACCAATAAGCTAATAGCGTAACCGGCATCAAAAAGCTTATCACCACGCCTAGTCGTAGCCACCACGACAATGGACGATTCCCCCACAGCGGCACTATCACGGCGGCAACAAGGCGAATTCCGCTATAGGCCACTAGTGGCAGAGCAAGGCTGAACCCTGTCAAGGGACGAATCGCAACCAACATCCCTAGCGCCATGCCTGCCAAAGCCGCCCATAGCCAGCGCCGCCGCCGATGTTCCAACCGCCAGATACCATACAATGCCAAGACCGTGAAGAACATCGCGGCTGGATGGGCCATCCATGTACCGCTATTGAGCCACACGATGGGGCTAGAGGCAAGCAGGATCGCGGCAAGGACACCCGCCGCCTCGCCAAAAATCTCACGGGCAAGGCGATAGGTCAGCGCAATGGTCAGCATAAATAAAATGGGATTAAGCGCCCATTCCATGTGCAGCCGATAGCCACCTGCCAAGATTAATGACCAACCGGGAGGATACTTGCTGAAGGCCTTGCCCACGCAGCCATCTAGTCCAAACTTGGTCTTGATTTGATTACCGCATTCAATCATGAAAGGTTGCCAATAGGCCCGCGCCGGTTCACGGACAGGCATATAGACACGCCCGCCTGCAAATATCTTGGCTTGATAGATATAGGCGATTTCATCTTCGAGTTTGGGGAGGTCTTCAAAAACCGAATCTTGTACCCAAAAGGCGGCAATCATGGCGCAATAGGCAACGAGGACGGCAACAAGGGCGCTGAGTTTCATGTGGAAAGTACCTGTTGATAGACTTGTAGGGCAATTTCAGCGGTGCGCCGCCATGAATAGGTTGCAGCATGGCGTAGACCCGCCTCGCGCAATTCGGCGGCATGTCGGCGATCATCGAGTATACACTGAATACCCGCCGCGATACTCTCAATCGACTCTGGCTCGACATAAACGCCGTTATCACCGACCACCTCTGGCAAGGAACCGCGATTGGAGACCACGACGGGCGTCCCACAGGCCATCGCCTCAATAGCAGGCATACCAAAGCCTTCATGATAGGAAGGCAACACCAAGAGCGTCGCACCATTATACAAGGCGGGCAAGCGCTCAAACGGCACCGAATCCAGCCAGCGCACCCGATTTTGTAGGCCCAAACGCTCGATAGTCTCAAACGATTCGTCAGCGTGCCAGCCGCGCTGTCCTGCCAAGACCAGTAACGGCGCATTCGGCAAGGTGGCATAAGCCCTGAATAAATTCGGCAAGTTCTTACGCGGCTCGATGGTACTCACAAAGAGCAGGTAATCACGGGGCAGTTGATAGTGGTCGAGGGTGGCCTGTATTACCTCATCTCGTAAGGGGCGGAAAGACTCATGCACCCCTAATAGATGCACGGTAACTTTCTCAGCAGGTACCCCCAGCATCTCCATAATCTCGTGGCGGGTGCCCTCGGTTTGGGCGAAGATGTGGTCAGCATGGCGCACCGCCCAGCCGATCTGGTCACGGTAATAGCGTAGGCTGTCGGCGGTCTGGAAGTGGGGGTAATGCAAAAAGTGCAGATCGTGAATGGTAATGATGTGCCGCCGCGCTCCCCATTGGGGTGGTATGAAATCAGGGCTATGCAGCACATCCAAGCGGCGCGGCAATAGCTCAAGCGATAGAGCATGGCGCTCCCAGCGATGATGGGCGGGTGTATAGGCATTGATGCGCTGAAAATTGGCGGCGGGAATATAGGAGGTGCTGTCATGAGAACGGTGGATAATCACATAGTCGCGTTGAGAGTCCAGTTCAGCCAGTGCCAAGACCAGTTGACGGGTATATTCTGCGATGCCACCTTTACGATACCCTAACAAACGGGCGTCAATTCCGATTCGAGACACTCTCACAACCTTCCTTCTGTTATATTATAATGGGGAGCAACAGTTTTTAAAGGAGCAGGTCTGAATGGATTTACAACAAGCTCTCCGGATGATTGAATGGCTGGATGAGGAACGACGACGGGATAAGAGTACCATTGCAAAGTTGGAAGAGCGACTGCTCCAACAACAAGAAACTGTCGAACAACTGCAACGCCACATGAACCTGCTGGAAAAAGATCAAGCAGGCATGAAGAGCCAATTTGTCCCTAGTGGGCGCGATGCTGAAATGATGGAACAGATTCGGCTAGAAATGCGCCAATTGGTGGAAAACGTCGAATCGAAGCGGATTTCCGCCGAGCGTGAAGCAGAACGCCGCCAAGAGTATGCCCGCGAAGTGACCAACCGTCCCCTGCGTGAGTTGCATGAACGGATGGATAAACTTGAACAAAATGCTGATGACCTCACAGCGGCCCGTGCAGAACGTGACCGTGTGGCCTCGGCGCTGACATTGGTGCAACAGCGTATTGAAGATGTTGCCAAAAAGGGTGAAGACCCAGAGCGCCGCTTGGCCCTGCTGGAAGAACAACGCCGCCAAGACAACCGCCGACTTGCTGACCTCCAAGCGCTGCTGCCTGAACTCCAAAAATTGATTGATAGCGTCAAATTGAAGTCTGAGCGGGTCGAGGCGTTAGGGCTGGCGAATGAAAAGCGCGTCTCTGATATTCAAAACACCGACCGCACCCGCCGTGAAGAACTCCAAGCCTTTATTGAGCAGCAAAGCCTCATTACCCAGCAGCGCGACCAACAAGTTAAGGAACTGAGCCGTAGCGTGGGAGCCTATGATGAGGAAATCCGTCGTAGCCTTGAGCGCCTTGAGTCATGGGCTGAGACCTATCGCCAAATGAAGAAGATCGTTAGTGACTTTGAGCGTATCCAAGAACGGTTGGAGCGCCGCATTAATGAAGTTTCTGAAATGCAGCGCTTGTCTGAAGAACGCTTCCGCGAGGAGTGGAATGACTGGATTAAAGACGACCAACGCCGCTGGAAGCAATTTACCCTGACCAACGATGAGGCATGGCGCGGCCACCAGCAAGAAATGACCGAGTTCCGCAAACTCATTGAAGAATCACGGGCAAGGGTAGCCCCCCTGCAACAATCGCTTGATCGCATGTGGAAGCTCGAAGAGGCCCGTGCCCGCCTGTATATTGAGGGCTACAAGGGGTTGATGATGGAATTTGAGGTGATGCCGCCTGTTAATCCGTTGATACCTGCGGCGGCCACCAATGGCGATAGCAAACCTTAGAGTTCACCCACCAGCTTTTGATACGCCCCCTGCCATGTATCACTCTCGCGGGTGAATTTCTTGATCTTGATATTCCCCACATGCTGAAATAAGCCCGCGAGGATGGCCGGAAATTTGACCCAATCACCACTTTTCACCAATTGCTCAATGTCATGGGTCATTTTGTGCGTCCAATCCCAATCACGGCGTAGCTCTTCGGCCTTGACCCAATAATTGCGCTTTTCCCACACCTCAGAAGCATGCTCAATGGTCTCGCCAATAATCCGTAGGCAATAGACCAGATGGGCAATCATGTCCTTGGCTTCGTCATCAAGTTCGGGTTTGGTACTGAGGTGGCGCAGAATCTCAGCGCAGGTACGCAATTGCTGGTTCCGAATTTTGCCGGGGTCTTCTGTATTGATAATACGACTCATGATGTTTCTTCCACACCCTTTCCATAAAAGGCCCGCGCTGGCTTACGATTGATATACCATAGCATATACACTACCGTTAAAATTTGTAGGGGCAAAATACACTGAAAGGTGATGTTGATAGCGTCACGTCCGGGGTCAACCACACAATTCTCGCATTTAGCAAAGGCCCGCACCGCGGCCTCGGCCCCAATCGCTACCATCGTCAATAACAAAACCGCTTGAAATACCCAATAAACCTGCTTAGGACGACCCCGCCATGCCAGCACCGTTGTCACCAATGTCAGCACCGCACCCACCCCGACCAGTTGTGTCCAGATGTCAAAAGGTACACCCAGCAACACCTCATAACGTTCAACAGAGGCATTGAGACGATACGCAACATAAACCTTGATGAGGGGTGTAATACCAACGGTCAAAAAGACCATCATCAAGCCCAAGCGCAGACCAAAGGTGGGTAAAGGTCGTTGGCTCATCCGACTACCGTTCTGGTAATTTTGGCACCGAGGCTACCCAGTTTTTCTTCAAGGCGGGCATAGCCTCGGTCAATTTGGTGAATGTTGCGGATAACAGTCGTACCACGGGCCGAGAGTGCCGCCAAAACCATCGCCATACCTGCCCGAATATCCGGACTGCTTATCACTTGGTCACCGCGCAGGCGGCTCGGCCCCTGCACCAACACCCGATGCGGGTCACACAACACAATCTTGGCCCCCATCTGCACCAGACGGTCAGTGAAAAAAAGCCGCCCCTCAAACATCCATTCATGGAATAGCACCGCGCCGGAGCATTGAGAGGCCACCAATATCGCTACACTCATCATGTCGGTGGGAAAGCCGGGCCAAATCTGGGGCTTGATTTCAGGTATCTTGCCGCCAAGGTCAGACTGAACCAGCATCGATTGTTGGCGGGGGACAAACACATCGTTGCCGCGTGTCTCCCATGTCACACCGAATTTTTGAAAGACCAGTGCAATCATGTCGAGATATTCGGGGTCAGCTTCACGGATGGTCAATTCACTACCTGTGACCACTGCCGCGCCGATATAGCTCCCTACTTCCAAATAATCTGCACCCACTCGAAAATCAGTACCGTTGAGTTTAGCAACACCATGAATGGTCAGTTGGTTGGAGCCGATGCCTTCAATCTGTGCCCCCATCTGGTTCAGCATCAGGCAAAGCTGCTGGACATGCGGCTCGGAGGCAGCGTTACGGATAATGCTGGTGCCTTTTGCAAGTACCATCGCCAAGATGGTGTTCTCCGTGGCGGTGACGCTGGCCTCGTCCAACAGCACCTTAGCTCCCTTTAGCTCCTCGACATTCATGATAAATTTGCCTTGATAGTCGATGGTGGCCCCTAGTGCTTGCAGGGCCAGCAAGTGGGTATCTAAGCGCCGCCTACCAATAACATCACCACCCGGCGCGGGAATCTCCAACATGCCCACCCGCGCCAACATCGGGCCAGCGAGAAGGGTGCTAGGCCGTATTTTCTTGGCGAGTTCAGGGTCGGGTCGATGCGTAGTAATCTTCTCAGCATGGACACGCACCGTCTCTGGCTCAATCCATTCGACTTGAGCGCCCAAGGATTGAAGTAAATCGCACATGACATGCACGTCCCCAATGTCGGGGACATTGCGTAAAATTACGGGTTGATCGGTCAATAGGCAGGCAGGTAACAAGGCAAGGGCCGCATTCTTGTTGCCACTAGCCTTGATTTCCCCTTTGAGGGCATGTCCCCCCTCTACCACAAACTGTTCACGAGCCAAGGCCTCATCTCCGATTCCTTAGTTGATAGATAAGATAACAGGGTCGCCAATTTGCACCCCTAGCTCATGGGCGGCATTGCCATGATTGATAGCAATTTCCAATTGGTCGGCACTGTTAATTAGTGCAATCAATTCGCCGCGTGGTACCGAGGCAAAGGTCAACCCCACAATATCAATCATACGGTGGTTGATTTGAACGGTGCAGCGTTCTGGCTCAATCATCAAGGTGGGTTCAGGCTGGGGGTCAAAGAATGGCACCAGCGCCAGCAGGTCGTTATTACCCCATGTCAAGCGCCCGATACTGGTTGCAACGTTGCCAAAGTGGTCAATATCCAATACTTCGCCATAAATGGCTTGGGGGGTGATTTCTAAGCGTGGCGGGGGCAAGGCTTCCAGCTTCGTTAAGGATGGCCCTAACTGGTCAAGCGGTACACCACAGGCAATATGGGCCGCCACTGGGCTGAAAATGTCCCGTCCATGAAAAGTGCTGCTGATGGTGGCAAGGAGATATTGCGGGTTTTGCAGAATGACCATCTCTTGAATTTCGCAGTGTTTCAAGGCATAACTGAACAGGCCATTGTCAGGGCCAACGAATACCGCTCGATTGGTTTTAATGGCAACCGATTGACGGGCCGAGCCAACCCCCGGATCCACCACCCCAACATAGACGGTTTGCGGGGGCATATACCCTAATGTATTGAGCAAGACATAGGCCCCTTGACGTACATTTTGGGGTGTGATGGCGTGGGTCACATCAATTAGCCGAGCTATTGGGCAAATTGAGAGTATCACGCCCTTCATGACCCCGACATAGCTATCCGTCAAGCCGAAGTCTGTTAATAACGCTATGGTGGGTAAGGTATGATTCTTAGTCTGCATGACCACATTGTAGCGTTGGTGGAGGGCAACTGCAATGAAAGACCGCGTATTATCTTATCTGGTTGGCATGGGAGCCTTTGCACTAAGCCTATGGATTGGCTTGCATGATTACGCTCGCCTTGAGGATTTCTACTTCTATCGGCTGGTACTCAATCTGGCACAGGGACATGGCATCATCTATAACCCTGATGAAGCTATCCTGCCAACTACAGGGCCGCTACTGGTCATCCCCACTAGTCTTATCTTGCGAATAATCGCGCAGCTTGACCGCTTCTCGCCTGCCTTTATCCCTTATATCACGTTGGCGCTACTGGCAATCGGTTACGGTCTAGCCGCCGCTTTGCTGTACTATGGGTTGCGCCGTCACCAATTCACTCACCTTGAAGGTGCTTTTGTTATTACAGCGTGGCTATTCAGTTGGCCGACGTGGGCCAGTTGGAACGCCCCCACACCCTATACGCTGATTTTCATCCTGCTTGGTCTGCTCTATTGGGAGCATGACCGACCGCGTATTGGGGGTCTATTGGCAGGTATGGCACTGCTTGTTCAGCCAGAAGGCGCTTTAGGTGCTATCGCTTTGGGCAGCTATACCCTGACCAAAGGCTGGCGCTATTGGCATACGGTCTGGATACCCATCGCATTGTGGGGGCTATGGACGGCCTTTAGTTACCCCGACGGCATCATGCTGCAACAACCCCTCACAACGGGGGACATGCTGCCTAACCTGCTGTGGATCGGATTAGGCGCAGGAATGGTCTGGCTTATGCGCGGTGCAGACGTGCCCGATTGGGGCTGGATATGGCCCCTGTGGACTGCCCTCGAAATAGGAAGCCGTATCTTTATAACCCAACAACTGGTCTTGGTGCAAAGCCTGCCTTTGGTATTGACCGTTTGCATAGGCGTAGTGTGGGTCAGCCGTCGCCTATCCAACCCACTTGGGCAATGGGGGAGCCGAGGGGTAGCGTTGGCGTTGATTGCGGCCTTCACCATCCTCAACCCACTCCAAACTGAGGCCAACTTAGCCGAGGACATCCGCCTCAGCCAAACGCTGTATATCCCCCGAAGCCATTCATTGCTGCATGACCGCAGTGTAGGCATTGTGGCGGAGATGATTGATTTTGATGGTGCTTTGTATAGCCTTGATGGAGCATACTCGCCATTGGTGAGCGACTACGTAGAGCGCGAAGACTACACCTCGTTGATTATCGCCTTGGCACCCGACTATATCTATTTCAATAGCGTGGAGGGGCCACTGGCGGGCTATTCGCTACGTGACTCGCAATTTAAGGCGCTACGTTACCGTAAAGAACTGGATGTCGAACTTGACCCCGGTCAGCGCGAAGGTGACCAACTCTGGATTCGTTATGGGGCTATTAGTGACTTTGGACCAACTCGCACCGCTGAGTTTGCCTTCAGCCCTGATATGCGGCTGGTGAGCTACGCCCTCACTGACCTACACCAAGGAGATGTTTTGCGGATTCGCCTTGATTGGGAACTCAAAGCCCTACCGGAAGCACCTATCACCATCACCCTTACACAATCCGCTGAAAGTATCGTCGTCGAATATCCTGTAAGCAACTGGGAGCCGCTAAAAATCAGCACCACCCATGCCCTAAGTTTACCCACCGATGAAACGTCGATAGCTGTCACGGTTGGGTATCGCGGCGGAGAGTTCGGCCCCTACCATATCAGGGACTAGACGTTGCATAAGGCCACAGCCCGCTGCCGCTTGATAATGTAGCGAATACTCCGAAAAAACATCATTCGGCAAAGCATCCCATACATCAACATAATCCCAGCCGTCGTGGGCAGCTTGGATAGGCAGCAGGTCACGATAGGCATCATAGGCCCAGCGGTCATAGAGTTCATTGTAGTAGCGGTCGCTATTGGCTCCAGTGGCGCGGAAGATTGGCTCATTGACCACTAGCACCCCCACACCTGCTCCTTGAGCTATTTCCACGACTGCCCGCAGCACATCCCACGCCAGTTCCGTCGCTAAATCGGTTCCTTCGGGAATATGGGTATAGTTGCGGTTGGCGTTGTTGGGCAGAAGGTCATTGGATAGGGGTCGAAAGAAGCGCGGGTCTTCATAATCATAACTGGTCAATGTCCATGCCGGGCCATAGACTTGGTGCCGCAGCAAATCCGCCAATTCACGCCGTTGCCCTAAAATCGAGCGGTCACGGATGAGGTCTATCAGTTCACCCAACAGATTCGATGGCTCAGGAAAGAGCGGACTCAGGTCAAGGTTGACCGCATAATCTTCGACAAAATGCTGGGCGAGGTCGGGATTGTTTTGGACAAGGGGGTGCCATGTTTGATCCTGTATATAAAGGGCCTTCAAGGTGATAAACCATAGCACCACGTCGGGTTCATAGACCAAGACTTGCTGCAAAATCAGCGCATCCTTCAAGACCGCTGGATAAGGATAAGCTAGATTATAGGCATGGATAACCCGCCCATCGGGAATCTGGACATGGGAATCGGTCAAGCAGGCCGTCATCGTTTCATCTGGCTGCAACCGCCACCCCCACACCCCTGAATCACCCAACACCACCACCCGAAACTCGTCTGGTGCTTTGGGGGTATCGCTTATCACATGGGAAGCCAGCAACCCCTCAAGGCGGTGCAGCGGTACGCTATATTCATCCGGATTAAGCTCAGAAAAGGGCAAGCGCTCACGCCCTGTAAACAAGCCATTGTATAGAGTCAAACGGCTCAGATAAGGTAGCGGATTTAGCGCTAGGTAGAGGATATTGACGACTATCAGCAGGAGCGCTGTCTTCATCAATACGCGCCGCACAAAGCGCCAGTTATAGGTTGGGCGTGTCAGCCAATCCCACCCTTGCATCAGCGCCCTCCAACCAATCGCAGTAACAAGTCCACACTATCCGACGTTGTGGGCAAGGCAAAGAAGACCCAGCCCAAGGTCACATAATGGAAGGTCAAGCCAATACCCCCAATGTGTACCATTGACCGCAACCAGCGGCGTTGACGCACCCAACGATACCAGCCCCGCGTGTGGTCAACTACCCAGCGGTGAGCAAAAAGCCCCACGCCATGCCACAAGCCCCATAATGCAAAGTTGACAGTCAGGCCATGCCATAGCCCAATCAGCAAGAAGGTACTCAATTGGGCAACGAATAAGGTCAAATAGGTAGGCCACTGCCGACGAATGCACCAACGGCTCAACGGCAAAAAATAGTAGGTGCGGAACCATGCGCTGAGGGTCATGTGCCAGCGTTGCCAAAACTGCTGGAGGTTACGCTGGAGATAGGGACGGTCAAAGTTTTCGGGCAAGGTAATGCCATAGAGCCGCCCTAGCCCAATCGCAATATCGGAATAGCCGCTGAAGTCAAAGAAGATATAAAAGCTGTAAACATAAATCCACAACCACAATCCAGCGCGGTTATCGGTCAACGTGATTAGAGCAGGGGTCAGGCTAAGGCGGGCAAGACTATCCGCAATCACGAACTTCTTAAAAAGGCCAACCACTACCCGTCCCCCACCAATCACTACTGTCGCTGCATCAAGGGGCTTGTTTTGGCGCAATTCCTCGATAAAACGAGGGGCATGGTCAATGGGGCCAGCCGTCAGCGCAGGGAAGAACAGCGTATAGGTCATGAATTCAGGCAGGGTGAAGGCAGGCAACCGCCCTTGGCGGTAGTCGAGCAACACCCCCAGCAAACGAAATGCAACATAGGAGAACCCTATCCATGCCCAGCCCCATGCCTTACTCCACACCAGTAGCGCTACCACCAAAACAATACCCAGTAGCGCCAAGCGGTGACGAGAAGTTGAGGCCACATTCAAAATAGATAAGCGGTTGAGGCTGATTGCCCCCATTCCCGCCAGCGCAAACAACGCAACGCTAACCCCAACCGACAAGCCGCCAACTACGCCTATCCCCAGTATCAAGATGAGGATAAACCAAGGAGGAATGCTGCGGTCAGTATTGGTTATCCACCAAACGCCCGCTATAAGCGCCAACATACCCAGAGTCAGTATGGTCGTGGGATATTGGAGCCAGCCCATGAAGATAAGGCTCATCCCCAGTAAGATGGGTAGTCGCCATCGGTGCGGTGCTAACGGAACCAACGCAAAAAATAAAACAATAGCGGGGAGTGACAAGGGATTAAAAGCCCTGATAAATCCACTGTGGCGCACTATCCGCCGACATGATAATCACCAGCAAGATAATCAGGCACAGCCCAACCGCATAAAGGTTTTCACGAGAAAAGATACGCTTCAACATTTGCAATCCCCTACACAGCCTGACCGTAATTCGTATTTGTGGCATAATACCGTTAGGTGACATCAATAAACAAGTGCCGACTTGGTAGAGTTGGAACTCGCTCATTAGATAGAGCATCATAGAGTTTTATTGGAAAGCAGGATTAAGTAACAGGTTATGCAAAAACTAGGCGCGATTGTGATGCTGGGTTCAGGTGGAGCCAGCCCTCAAGAGCAACTCGTTCTTACCGCCCAACGGGCCGCCACCATTGACCTCATTTACGCCCTCAACCATCTCAACATTAACCCCATTATCTTGTGTTCACAGGAGTTTAGCTGGTGGGCCGAAGATATACCCGTCTGGTTAGCCCCTGATCCGGTGAATCGGACCTTTCACTTTGGCGAACACCTTGCCGAGACCATTATTGCCAGCCAACTTGACCATGTGGTGTATTTTGGGGGAGCCAGCGCCCCACTCCTTGACCAGCAGATGCTCGGCTTGCTCCTTGACCTCCTGCGACAATCCTCTACCAAGCGCACCTTGATTTGCAATAATCTGCATTCTAGCGATTGGGTGGGTCTGACCAATGTTAAGGATGCGTTGCCCATTATCAAAGCCGCCGAGCGCGATAATGGTTTAGCGTGGGCCTTGCGCGAAGAAGGCCGCTATCATGTGCGGGTATTGCCAGAAATCCGCCAAGCCGCCGCAATGGACATCGACACCCCTACTGACCTTGCCATCTTGCGCCAACATGCCGAATCTGGGCCAGCTTTACGTCAAGCACTCAACACCCCTCTCCTTGATAGCATCCCCATCCAAGCTGTATTGGATACCATTGCCCGTCCGGGGAGTCGTCTGGCTCTGGTAGGTCGCGTATCGCCCCGCGCATGGGACGCCGTTAGCCATGCTACGCAATGCTGGATTCGGGTCTTCTCAGAAGAACGCGGCATGATTGCTAGTGGGCGGGCTACCGAGAATGGTGTGCGGTCATTGTTGGGAGTGCTGCTGGATTTGCAGGGGCCACAAGCCTTCTTTGAAACGCTTGGCAGTATCGTGGATGCCGCGATTATTGACAGTCGGGTACTTTTTGCTCATCAGGGCTTACAACCGAGTGCCGCCGACCGCTTCGCCTCGGACTTATTCTGGGTAAATGCGATTGAAGAGCCTTGGATTCGGGAGTTTACGGCTGCCGCTGCTGCTGCCCCCATCCCGATTTTACTCGGTGGGCATAGTGCTGTTGGCGGGGGTCTGCATGTGATGAGCGAGATTCTAGCGGCGCGAGCTACCCCGAACTAAGCGGCGCAACTGCCAGTATTTGTCAAACTCGTTCCACGCCATTAGGACACTCAGGCGTAGACCATGCCAGCCGTCACGATAGCCTTTGAGGGTCACCAAGCGCCACTTGAATTGACGAAGGGGTTGCAAGATAAAGTTACGAAACTTGGGGCGCTGGCCTTCCTCAAACATCATTTGAGCATCAAGGCGGGCGTAGTAGCGCTGCTTGCCGATGAAATGCTGGAGGTCGCGGTAGTTATAATGCACCAAGGGCGTCTCTAGATAGCCCGCCGTTTCGCCCGCCGTCAAGACCACCAACTCATGCACCTGTCGCTCCAAGTCATAGCGGACCGAATTACGCTTGAGGAGGCGCATTTGATAGTCAGGATACCAACCCGTGTGACGTGTCAGCTTGCCAAAGATGTAGTTGTGGCGCGGTATCCAATAGCCTGCGTGCCGAGGGTCAGCCAACACACGGCGGATTTCCTCAGCCAATTCAGGGGTGGTACGCTCATCGGCATCAACAAACAACACCCAATCGGCAACCACCCCATCAAGGGCGGCATTGCGTTGGGTGGGGAAATTGTGAAAGGGATGCACAATAACCGTTGCGCCTGCTGCCCGCGCTAATTCAACCGTGTTATCGGTGCTGTTGCCACTCTCAAAAACCACCACCTCATCGGCCCAACGTAGGCTCTCAATACAGGCTTGGATATGGGCGGCCTCGTTGCGGGCCAAAATGATGGCGGTCAATTTCATAGATGCTGCACCTGTTGATAAGCCTCAATCAGCATATCGCGCTCTTTCGCGGAAATCTGTTTGGCGGCATAGGCGCGGTGAGCATCCCGTATTTTGAAGCGCATCCCTGCCTTGACCATACGTTTAGCAATGAAGCGCTTCCAGATGGTATAGTGGCGGTCATACATCAAAAAGCGGCTTTTCCATAAGTTGAGAATACTGGTAGGTTTGACCTGCTTGGTACTCTGACCCTCAAGGTGGGTGACATGGGCGGCAGGTACACAATAAATTTTCCAGCCCGCTTTTTGGATGCGCCAACTCCAATCCACTTCCTCGGCATACATAAAATAGCTCTCGTCAAACATGCCTGTCTGCTGGATAACTTCGCGGCGCAACATCATGGTCGCACCGAGGGTGTGTCCCACGCGAAAAGGTCGATAACTTTGATAAAACGTTTGAGGATAGCGCCCATTAAAGAATTGGGTGTGATACAAGCGGGCCGGTATTGGGAAGAGGTCAACCCATAACTGCTTGAGACCCGGAAACTCGAAGGCGCTATGCTGAAAGGAGCCATCTTCGTAGGTCAAGCGAGCGCCCACCACCCCTGCATCAGGAATCTCTAAGAGCGTGTTATACAAGGTGTAGGTTGCACCAAGATGGGTGCGGGTATCAGAATTGAGCAGATAGACAGCTTTGGGGAGTTGGTCAATAGGAGTCTGTTTGCCAAAGCCGATTTCACGAATGGCGAGATTATTACCGCCTGCAAAGCCTAGGTTGCGCTTGCTCTCAAGAAGATGGACATCGGGAAACTCGGCACGGATAGCAGCAGCGCTATCATCGCTAGAGTCGTTGTCCACCACCCATATCTGGCTCTGTTGTGGCCCATTGGCGTTGAGGTCTTCACGCAGAGTACGAATGGCATCCAGCGTCAACGCACGGGTATTCCAACTGACAATAATAATCGCCAAATCAGTCATAGCGGCTTACTGACTCATCTCCCAGCCTGCCGCCTGTAGCCACTGACGAAAACTGTTATAGGTTTGAGGGGTGACCTCATCTAACTCGTCATAGACAAAGAGTTCAGGGAGGATTTCAGCCGCGTTTTCAGCTTGCAAAACATCCACTACACTTTGTCGCAAATCGGCCAGCAATACATCACTGGGCGGGGCCACCAAAATCATATAGGGGACGGCGGGGGCCTCGCTTGCTAAGGTGTTCACCGCATCGGGATTAATCTCAATATCATCGTTGGCAAGGGCATCAAAAATATCCTGCAAGGTGCCGCGTGGGATAGCCCCAACTTGGCACTCCCCACGTGGGTCTTGAATCGCAGACACCATCGCGGCGTAGTCTTCTACATCGACTACACCCGCAATACCTGTAATTGGATTGATACCAGCACCTCGTAAAGTCAAATTCGGATACACCCAGCTCACCAAATCATCGGCACCCAATCGACAGAAGGTCTTGTTTTCCAAGTCGGCTAAGGTTAGCGTTCCCAGCGACGACCGATAGATAATATCAAAAGTTAGCCCTTGAACGGCCCTGATCGTTACGCGGTCGGGCAAGCCTTCCACTGTTTCGTTAGCGGTACGGTTCAAAGCAAGGATAGGCTGGGCATCACATGCTTGTTCGGCAGCAATATAGGTAAAAGCATCCACCCAAACCAGCGCTTTTTCAGGGCCACAGATAGCCTGCAAACCCTCGCGCATAGTGGTGAGACTCTTGACCTCGACCGCAGGCACCAGACCAATTGCCGCTAAACGCTCGTTGGCAAGTTCTTCGGTCATCAAGGTATCAAGCGCATCAATGGCATCTTGGGCACCGCTATCCAATTCAGCGACGACAAAAGCAAGGGTAAGGGGGTCTTCGGCTGTCCCTAACACTACAGGCGTTGCTACTTCAGGCAGGGGTGTAGAGCGCGGGGTAGAGGTGGGTAGCTGAGGGCCACTCGTTGGCGCAGGGGTCGCATCGGAGCCACCACACGCCGCCAGAAACATGATAAAAAGGGTCCATAAAAGTCGTCTGTTAATGGCACTGCTCTCCTACTGCTTTTATCCTACCGTATCTTGAAATTACCAGCAATTGCTTGAAATCAGTTATTATATACTTAGAAACGCTGTAACGCCCAAACATCTGTACGGGCCACAGGAAAGGATCAGCAGTATGATGGGGGAAGGGCAAGACCCCATTCTCGCTAAAATTACCGTGATGATTGTCGATGACCATCCCGTTTGGCGACGGGGCCTCAAGTATCTACTTGAAGAAGAAGATAATATCGAGGTCGTTGCCGAAAGCCATGATGGTGAACTTGCGTTGCAACTCGCCCGTGAACTCCGACCGGACGTGATTTTGCTGGACATCAATCTGCCCAAAATGAATGGTTTGCAAATTGCAACCCGCCTCCAGCATGAACGCAACGAAGCTGCTATTATCATGTTAACTGGCTATGATGATGAAGAGCAAGCGCTGCACGCTTTACGGGCGGGGTGTGTGGCGTATTGTGCCAAAGACATCGCCCCGCAGATGTTGGTTAAAATCATCCGCAAGGTCGTCAATGGCATCTATGTCATTAAAGAGCGGGAATATAACCAAGCAGAAATTGAAGAGTGGATTAATCGTCGGGTTGAGGCCGCGACGGGGCCTTATATGGTTGACCCCAACGAGCATTTTGTCCCTCTTAGCCCACGTGAAATGGAAATCTTGCGCTATGTAACCCAAGGCAAAACCAACAAACAGATCGCACAAATGCTAGGGATTAGCCACCAAACAGTTAAAAACCATGTGAGTTCGATTTTGACCAAACTAGACGTTGAAGACCGAACCCAAGCAGCTATTTATGCCATGCGACGGGGCTGGGTACGGATGGATGAAACGACGACGAGCGACCAAGAAGAGGAGGAGGAATAAACAACCATGAGCTATATGTATAGCAACACCCCCGACAACGATGATGACAGTATTCTCGACCAGATTCAGGCTGAATACGATGCCATTCAACTACGTTTACGCGAAGCGCGAACAACGTTGGAACAAAATAATGCTGAGGTCAAACGCCTTGAGGATGAGTATGGTCGTGCAAAAACCCAATTAGCCCGTATTCATGCCAGCTTCGACACCGTTCCTCGCCCTGACATCAAGGTCGCGTATGATACCATCATCAATACTCAATCACGTCTATGGTCAATGCAAAATCAACTTGAAAAGCTACGCAACAACCAACAAGAACTTCAGCATTTTAGCGAAATTCTGGAAGTTGTTTTGGCGCACCTTGAGAGCCAAGGCCCCATGATGTTGAGCAGCAATGTCGGTGTTGTCACTACAGCACGACCCAAAATGACCGCCACAGGAGAGACGATTATCCGCATTGTGCAGGCCCAAGAAGATGAGCGCCAACTTATGGCAAAAAATTTGCACGACGGCCCTGCTCAATCTCTCACCAACTTCATTTTACAAGCGGAGGTCTGTCAACGGCTCTTTGACCGTGACCCTGACCGAGCCAGCGTTGAACTCAATAACCTAAAGACCGCCGCCAGCGCTAGTTTCCAAAAAGTGCGCGACTTTATCTTTGACCTGCGCCCAATGATGCTAGATGACCTTGGGCTAGTTCCGACCTTGCGCCGATACACCGAGAACTTCCGCCAAAAATATGAGGTTTCGGTTGATTTCAACTCAACAGGTGAAGAACGGCGCATCCCCAAGCATACTGAAGTTATGATGTTCCGTAGCATTCAATCGCTCTTGGGCATTACCCGCGACTATTTGGGTGCTAAGAATATTAAGATACAATTGGATATGGGCAACGAAGTGATTGCCGCCCGTATGGAAGATGATGGTAAAGGGTTCGATCCTGAAGTAGCGCTCGACCACCGACACGGTGATTCGAATGTACAGGGTTTGAACGCCGTGCGTGAGCGTGTTGAACTTGTTGGCGGTGAAGTAGACATCTACAGCGCCCCCGGTGAAGGTAGCCGCTTCCAGATTGTCCTCCCGATCTACGAAGAGGATCTCGAACCTGATCTATAAGGTCAGATTTTTCGAACCTAGCTAGGACTAGGGGACTGTTTGCATTCTACGACTTTCTCACTACACTTGAGAGAGAGCGACTTCTATTATTCTGTCTTTAAGGCGCTTTGGAGTAAAAAATGCGTGGTCGAGTGTTAATACTCATTGGCATAATCATTCTAGGTGGTGCGCTCATCGCTGCTCTGCTATTGCTTAACAACGGCGGAGATGGTGACAACACCACAACAGAAACACAAACAGCAGCCCCTAGCACTTCTGGTGGCGGGGGCAGTAGTGGTAGTGGCAACGATAACTCTGGCAGTGGCAGCGGCGGTTCAGCTCCTGCATTAACCGACTTTGCCGCAGTTGTGATTGCCCTGCAAGACTTACCCCGGGGGACACTTATCACTCCGGAGATGATCGTGTCGCCAACCAGCTCTGTCGATCAAGCACTGGTCGATGTGCGGTTTTGGCCGTTGGAGTTTGCGCCGCAAACATCCATCGAAGACCCCAATCAACTGGTCGGGTGCCGTACTCGGACAGACGTTCCGCGTGAATCAGCCATATTAGTGGCTCAATTGGTTCCAGACCCACAATTGCTGGCCTCTGGACAATTAACTGGCTCAATTTGTGCTGCGGCGGCCTCTGGTTTGTCGCGGCTAGGTTCAGATGCCGCCCTTTTCCTTGATCCTACCTTGGTGGGTATCTCGGTTCCCTTGGATTTCACAGGTCTTTGCCAAGTCGCCTATGGTATTCAACCCGGCGACCGCGTAGACGTGCTGATGTCCTTCCTGTTTATTGATGTGGACGAGGAATTCCAAACCCGTCGTCCTAACGAGATTTCCATCATTTCACTGCTTGAGGATGGCTCGATAGGCTTTACAGAAGGACGGCCCGGTCGGCCTGAACCCAGCAATGTCTTCCCACAAGGGGTACTGATTAGCCCCAGTGAAACCCAACAGCGTCCCCGGTTGGTCACTCAACGTACTATTCAAAATGCACCCGTGATTTATGTCGGGTGGTTCCCGCCAGATGGCATTATTTTTGGCGCAACTCCTACCACCTTTGAAGAACCCGTCTTGCTTGACCCAACCCAAGCAGCCCAGCAACAAAGTGGTGCCCCCACTTCAGCCGCTGCTGCAACCCCAACTGAGTATATTCCAGTCTTGATGACTATTGGTGTCACCCCGCAAGATGCCTTGGTATTGGCTTGGGCAATTGATGCCCGTATCCCGATTTGTTATACATTGCGCCCTGCGGTGCAAGATACAACCCTCAATGATTTTACTGAGCCAGTTTCCTTGGAATACATGTTGCGCGAATTCGGCATTGATGAGCCGCCAACCTTGCCCATTTCTATTGAACCAGCAATTACCGATATTCGGCGGTTCGATCTCAGCACACTTCGTACTTTCGCGGCACTTTCGCCGTAGTCTCGTGTTGTTTTGTGTCGTAATGTAATGTATAGCGAGGAGGTAACACAATGTCTTTACTCAAGCGGATTGACAAAGGTGGCAGTGGTAGTAGCGGTAGTGGTTCAACCGGAGGGTTGAGCGGAGGCGGCTCCGGCGGAGGTGATGAGCAATCACGTTTAGGTGATATGCGTGTTCGCCGCCAACCCGTTCCTTCACAATCAGCCAATAACTACAAGGACATTAAACAACGAGTCCAAGACAAACTCCTAACCGAGATTGATCCATCAGAGGATCCCAATTCGCCCGGCGTGCGTGACACCATCGAACAACTTTTCGATCATATCCTCGCTGATGAAGGCATGGTAATGGGAAAGCGAGAAAAGCGTGAGCTTTTTAACTCCATTATCGCTGAGATTCTGGGGCTTGGGCCGTTAGAAATCCTCCTCTCAGATGAAACCATTTCGGAAGTGATGGTCAATGGACCCAAGAACATCTATGTAGAGCGGCGGGGTAATCTTGTCCGTGCGAATGTAACGTTTGAGAACAACGAACATGTCATGAAGGTCATTGACCGTATTGTGTCGCCATTGGGTCGGCGTGTGGATGAATCTCATCCTTATGAAGACGCCCGCCTTAAAGATGGCTCCCGTGTGAATGTTATTATTCCACCACTCGCGCTCAATGGCCCAACCATCACTATTCGTAAGTTCGCTAAAAAGCCTTTGCAGGTTGAAGACCTCATCCGCTTTGGCTCTATGACACCTGAAATCGCTGAATTTTTGCGGGCTGTGGTGATTGCCAAAATCAACGCAGTGGTGTCGGGTGGTACTGGTTCAGGGAAGACCACACTTCTCAATGTGTTATCTAACTTCATCCCTAAAGATGAACGGGTCATCACGGTAGAAAATGCCGCCGAGCTGCAACTTCAGGGTGAGCATGTGGTCACATTAGAGTCGCGCCCAGCCAATATCGAAGGCAAGGGTGAGGTCTCTATCCGCGAATTGGTGATTAACTGCTTGCGTATGCGGCCTGACCGGATTGTGGTGGGGGAATGCCGTGGTGGTGAAGCCCTCGACATGCTCCAAGCCATGAATACTGGTCATGAAGGTTCATTGACGACGGCCCACTCCAACAGCCCTCGTGACACATTGGCTCGTCTTGAGGTGATGTGCCTGATGGCTGGTATGGACTTGCCTGTGCGTGCTATCCGTGAGCAAATCGCCTCGGCGGTAGACATGATTTGCCACCAAGCCCGCTTGCGCGATGGTGCCCGTAAGATTACCAAAGTCACTGAAATTCAAGGCATGGAAGGTGATGTCATCACCATGTCAGACCTCTTTGAATTTGAGCAGACAGGTATTGAAGCCGGAAACGTTATTGGGCGCATCCGCCCCACTGGCCTGCGACCAAAGTTTATCGATAAGATTGAAGCCTCTGGTATCCACTTACCCCCTTCGGTATTTGGGATTGGTACGGTACGCTATTAAGGTTTAGGGGTATGAGGTTATGGAACTGTTGATTATCGGCGTTGCTGGGGGTGTTGCCGTTATCGTCCTGATATACGGCATCATCACCATGCAGCAACGCCGTACAGCCGATATTGAAGAAGTGCTGGGTCGCTATACCAGCAATTATGATGAAGCGATCCAAGCACTTGAAAACGAACAACAGATGGCGGCCAAGCGGCGCGATGAAAGCAATGTTGCTATCAAAACGCTCGACAAAGCCATTGAACAACGTGAATTTGCCCAAAAATGGAAAGATCAGCTTGCTCGCGCCGATTTGAAGATTACCCCGGCTGAATATGCCCTAGCACATGTTGTATCCATCCTAGGGTTCTTTGGGGTGGGTTTTCTGTTGCTATTTGGCGGTAACTTGATTCTTTCAATGGTGGCGGGGATGGCGGGTTTCTTTGCACCCCGCTTCTATGTTGGGTTCCGCAAGGGCAAACGACTTGTTTCGTTCGAAGGCCAACTGCCCGACACACTTGGGATGTGGGTCAATGGTCTGCGTTCCGGTTATTCGGTTATGCAAGCTATGGAAGCGATTGCAACCGAGGCCCCTGAACCAACAGCGAGTGAATTCCGCCGTGTGGTACAAGAAATCCAATTCGGGATTGACCGTCCGGAGGCCTTCGAACACTTGTTAAATCGTATCCCTAGCGAAGACCTTGACCTGATTATCACCGCTGTCAACATTCAGCAAGAAGTCGGTGGAAATCTCGCTGAAATCTTGGACATCATCAGCCATACGGTTCGAGAGCGAATTAAGCTCAAAGGTGAGGTCCGTGTGTTGACCGCTCAAGGTCGTGTAACGGGCTACATCATCGGTGGGTTGCCTATTGTCCTCGCCTTAGTTTTGTATTTAATAAGCGGTAGCTATATGAAGCGCATGTTCACGAACAAGCTCTGCGGATGGCCGATGTTGGGCTGTGGTGCAGCCTTGATTGGTATGGGAACCGCCGCTATCCAAAAGATCGTTGATATTGAAATCTAAGGAGGATAGGTGATGGCTGGAATCTTGGTACTCCTTGTAATTGGTCTTGTCCTGCTTGGCGGGCTTGTAATTACGGGTGTTCGCAACAAAGAAGAAGTAGACCCTCTACAAAAACGTCTTGCCGAACTGGGTGACCGTGAAGAACTTCCCTCATCACTGGCAGAGCTTGAGATGTCGCTTAGTCGTAAAGACCGCATCTTCATGCCGATGTTCGAGATGCTCGCCGCTTTTGTCGTACAATTCACCCCAGAGAACCAGATTGAGACTGTTCGCGTCAAGCTTGACCGTGCAAATAAAACAGACACCCAACCCGCCGTGTTCTTTGCTCAACGGATTTTCTTGACCCTAGTGCTGGGTCTTGGGGCCTTTTTTATGTTTTTCTTTGTTAGCAACTGGCCTGTATTCCGGGGTGTTATTGGCACTATCGGGGGAGCCGCCATTGGCTATTACCTACCCATGATGCAGCTTGACTCGCAGATTAAGCGTCGCCAAGATGGGATCGTGAAAGATTTGCCCGATGCACTCGACCTATTGACCATTTGCGTGGAAGCAGGGCTTGGGTTTGATACCGCAATGGGGAAGGTTTATGAAAAATGGGACAACGACCTTTCCAACTCTTTTGGCCGAATTCTGCAAGAAATTCAGCTTGGTAAGCTCCGACGGGAAGCCTTGCGTGATATGGCAGACCGTCTTGATGTGCCCGACTTCACCACCTTTGCCGCAGCCATTATTCAAGCGGATCAATTGGGTGTGAGTATCGGTAAAATTCTGCGGGTGCAGTCTGACCAGATGCGTGTGAAACGTCGGCAACGCGCTCAAGAAAAGGCTCACCAAGCACCAGTTAAGATGATGATTCCGATGGTATTCCTCATCTTCCCCAGCATTTGGGTGGTCTTGATGGGGCCAGCTATTATCCTTCTCATCGAGAGTGGTGTTATTGGGGGTTTCTAATACGGGCGATATGTCGCGTTTTAACTCCAGTAAATTGCAGCAAAGCTCGCCAATAGGGGCGAGTTTTGTCTTATTTCAGACCTTGTGGGATAGCCTCCAATCGCTCGTCTTTCCTGATATATGCGCGGGTTGTCAGCGGGTTGGGCATCTTATCTGCTCAAATTGCCTTCAGCAACTCATCACACCCTTCACACCCTTTGATGCCGATGGATTCGATGGGTTTACTTGTATTGGCACCCATAGCGGCCCGCTACGTAAAATTATCCATGCCCTCAAATATGAAGCTACCCCGCGCCTTGCTCAACCGTTGGGTGCTTTGCTCACCCAACAGCTACACCAACAAAAATGGTCGTTTGATACTATTATTCCGGTACCATTACACCAGCATCGAGAGGAAGAAAGGGGGTATAATCAAGCTAAGATCATTGCACACGCATTGGTTGTGGAGAACACCATCGTAATGGATGCACTTGCACGAACCCGCGAAACACCTACCCAAGTTGGGAAGACCGCCGCAGAACGCAAAACAAACGTGAACGATGCCTTTGCGCTCAAACCAGCGTTCTTGCCGCAACAACTCGAAGGCAAGCGTGTATTGTTAATTGACGATGTATGTACTAGCGGGGCAACCCTTGTTGCCTGTGCTGCCCCATTACGCGCAGCAGGTGTTGTAACACTATACGCGGCAACTCTGAGCCGCGCCCACTTTACACCCTTAATCTGATGTCCACACTGGACAAGGAAACCTAAAGGAGTAACACGCATGGAGATCAAGGTCCACACCAAAAACTTACATCTAACCCCTCGCCTCGAAACGTATATCGACAAAAAGGTCGAGCGCCTTGATCGTTACTTATCCAACATCACGGAGGCGAACCTCGAACTTCGCAAAGAAGGTCGCAATGAGCAGCCCGTTGCCCAGCTAACCATTCGGCACCGCAACGGTACCATCTTCCGTGCAGAAGATAAAAAACAACAGGACATCTTTGCTGCCATCGATGAGGTTGTTGACAAAATGTACCGCCAAGTAGAGCGCTACAAAAGCAAACGCCGCCATAAGAAAGGCGGTGATCGCTGGATTGACCTAGACGTTGCCGAGGATTTGGCGCTTCCAATACCTGAAGCCGAGGAAGAACCCATCCCAGAAACGGCCTTTGATGAGGAAGAAATGCTGATCGTCCGACGCAAGGATGTTTTGCTCAACCCTATGCTTGAAGATGAGGCTATGGAGCAAATCGACCTCTTAGGGCATGATTTCTTCGTCTTCCTCAATGGGGAAACTGGGCGTGTCAACGTCCTTTATAAACGTGAAGATGGTAATTACGGGTTATTGGCAACCGACCGTTAACCCACCGCATATGGCATCCAGCGGCGGCTTTTGAGTCGCCGCTTTTTTTATACACAACTACAGGAGGCACGTCATGTTCAAGCAAGCGATTTTGATTATCGTGATTGTGGTTAGTAGCATCGGATTGACATATGCCCAAAGCCCTACCCATTATGACATCGGCACCCCCACCCTTATTAATTTGTGGGTTGACCCCGTGAATGGAGACGATAGCCAAACCGGAGACAGTGCCACGACTGCCCTCCGCACCTTTTATGAGGCATGGAATCGCGTTCCAGTAGGCACACCTTTGGAAACAGGCTATCATATCCATCTGGGAGCAGGGATGTATCTACAAGAAGCCGTTCCTCTCTACATGGAATCGCGTTATGGCAATTATGATGCGCCCATTATCATTGAAGGCGAACCCAACACGGTATTCATTGAAACCAATCTCAATATCTTTGATACCCGTTATTTATATATCATCGGCCTCAACATTCATGGTGGTGGCGATGCCTTCCACTGTGAGCGTTGCGACCACTTTTTGCTGCGAGATTCTGTTATCTATGGCGATACACCTGAGTCTTACAACGTCCAAGAGGCCGCCAAATTCAACCAATCCGAATACATCTATTTAGAAAACAATGATATCTCAGGCGCATGGAATAATGGGGTTGATTTTGTAGCTGTACGCTACGGACACATCATCAATAACCGTATCCATCTGGCAGGCGATTGGTGCCTCTACCTCAAAGGTGGCTCGGCCTATTTTCGCGTCGAAAGTAACGAGTTTTATGACTGTGACACAGGGGGCTTTTCAGCCGGACAGGGAACAGGCTTTGAGTATATGGAGGCCCCTTGGCTGCAATATGAAGCATACGACATCAAATTTATCAACAATGTGGTGCATGACACCCAAGGCGCAGGGGCAGGCGTCAATGGCGGCTATAACATCCTCATCGCCAACAACGTTTTCTATCAAATTGGGGCACGCAGTCACATCTTTGAGGCCGTCTTTGGGCTGCGGAGTTGCGATGGGGATGTCGAGCAATGTACTACTTACCTAGCGGCAGGTGGTTGGGGAACCACAGCGGTGGGTACAGAGGGTGAGCCTATCCCGAATCGCAACATCTATGTCTACAACAATATCTTCTATAACCCAACGGGTACCCAGAGCCAATGGTCTCATTTCGCAATCTATGCACCCCGCACGGCTTCTGAGGGTACCAATATCCCAAATCCCGTTCATACCGACGACAATCTACAGATTCGCGGGAACTTAATTTGGAATGGCGGGCCAGCTATGCCCCTTGGCATCGAGTCGGATGCAGGATGTGCCACTGATAATCCCGCCTGCAACCTCACCCAACTCCTAGCGGATAACCTCATCAATCAGGTTGAGCCAACCTTCGCTGACCCTAGCAGTGGGGACTATAGCTATACAGGCAGCACCGATTTTTATCTGCCCATCCCTGACTTCACATGGGAGTTACCAACCGTTCCTGAAGGCACCTTAACCAATACGCCCTAATCCGGCTGTTGGATAGGCTCACCATAAAGAGCATAGGCTTCTACCCAAAAGGGTATCGGCTGACTTTCCAGAGCCTCGCCTGTATCCAAGAGCGCTTGGGCCGTAAGCGTATGCTCTCCCAACTCCAGTGCCCACCAATAGTCAAAAAGGCCATCATCAAGGGTGGTGAGTAGCGTATCATCTAGCCAATAGCTGACACTCACGGTATTGGCTGGTGTCACCACCGCCAGCTTGATGCGCTGAGTATCGGTAGGCGTTAAAGGCGTTAACTGAAAACGAGTATAGGGGTCAGGGGTTAACAAGCGCAGAGGATCGTCCTCATAGCTACTTATTAAGACTGCATCCGCAGGCGGTGGCTCAATGCCTTGGCGGGCGGCCCAATCCCGTGCTTCAGGGGGTAACACCAAATAGACCTTTTCGGCACGATATTCGGCAGGGGTGTCATCAGTTGCCAGCAGACCGGAGCGGGTATCAATCTCGAAGGTTTGATAGAAGGTATCCGCTTCGGTCGGTACCGTGCCATCAATAAACCATTCCCACAAACGTTTGGGGCAGGCCTCCGTCGGCAACAGGCCCGATGTGGCGCAGACCTCAGCGCGTACCAACCCATCGGGGCGCTCGAAGTCGTAGACCGGACTACCGTATAAAACCTCACGAGTAAATTCATTCCAAATCGGCCCCGCCCCACTGATGCCGCTCACATCCACCATCGGTGTATTGTCGGCATTACCGACCCACACCCCGACCACCAAATCTGGGGTATAGCCCACCGTCCAGTTGTCGCGGTAATCGGTCGTGGTGCCTGTCTTGGCGGCGGCTGGGCGTCCGACATTTAAGACGCTGGTGGGGCCAAATGAGGGAATACGAGCATTGTTGTCTGATAAAATGTCGGTAATCAGATAAGCCACCTGTGGGTCAAGTTCGGGCCGTCCCCATTCGGGTTGCTGCCATTCATAAATGGTGTTGCCGCGTCGGTCTTCAATTTTGAGGATATAGCTTGGCTCGACACGATAACCCCCATTGGTGAAGGCCGCATATGCGCCCGTCAATTCGACGAGCCGTACCTCCCCCCCACCAAGCGTCAAGGCCAAGTCGAAGCGGCTGGTATCGGTTAGGGTAGTGATACCGAGACGGGAGGTCAAGGCCACCAATTCCTCGACTCCAATCTCATTTAAGGCCACCACTGCCGGAATATTATAAGATGAGGCCAGCGCTTCACGAACAAGCACAGGGCCATGCTCCACCAAGCCAAAATTAGAAGGGGTGTAGCTTTCTAGGCGGCGTGTGACAAAAGGCGTCTCGATGTCCATAATCATGGTGGCGGGCGTCCAAGGGTCTTCACGGGTGGGATTAAAAGCAGCAGCATAGGTAAAGGGCTTAAGGGCTGACCCCGGTTGACGTGGCGCAAGGGCGGCATTGACATTGCCCGCAATGCTCTCATTGAAATAATCGGGACTGCCCAACATGGTCAAGATTTGGCCGGTGTGTGGGTCAATCGCCACCACTGCCGCATTCCGCACGTGCTTAGAGGCGGTGCCATCAATGGGGTTGTTCAGTAAATCCAAGTGACGCACTGCAATACGTTGGGCGGCTTCCTGCCAACTGAGGTCTAGGGTCGTGTAGACTTCAAGACCGCCAGAATAAAGGACATCCGAATAATCGCGCTCAAGTTGCGTCCAGACCGCCGCCACAAAATGAGGGGCTTGGATGTTAAAGCTGTCCGATTGATAGACCAGTTCTTCCTTCTTGGCTTGTTCGGCATCGGCTTCGCTGATGTAGCCATGCCGCACCATCAGGCTCAAGACGGTCTCTTGGCGTTCCTTTGCCAATTCGGGATTGGTGAGGGGATTATATTGACCGGGGGCTTGGGGCAAGCCTGCCAGCATCGCACACTCCGCCAAACTTAGGGCGGCGGGTGATTTGCCAAAATACATACGGGAAGCAGCCTCCACCCCATAAGCCAAGTTGCCATAATAGGTCTGATTGAGGTAGAGCGTGAGAATTTCATCGCGGGAATAAGCGGCGTTGATTTGGAGAGCCAAGATACTCTCGCGCAATTTGCGGCGCAAGCTACGGTCAAGGGCGGGATGTTTGGTTAAGAGCAGAGTACGGGCCACCTGCTGGGTAATGGTGCTTCCGCCAGCTTTAATCTCACCTCCACGCAGGTTAATCCACATAGCGCGGGTGATGCCTTCGATGTCCACGCCGGGGTGGTGATAAAAGTTAGCGTCTTCAGTGGAAACCGTTGCACTAACCATGCACGGGGCGATTTCTTCGAGGGGGATGTCTCGATGGCTGCCCCCGTATAAATCGACGATTTCATAAAGCAGGCGTCCGTTGCGGTCATAAATGCGGGTACTGGGCAACGCAAGGGCGGTGTCGATATGGTCAATATCCGGCAAGCCTACAAAGAGCCATTCGTAGATGAACACCACCGAGATTAGCAAAAGTAGCCCTATCAGCAATAACCCCCGCTGCCAGCGCTTGCGATTTTTCCATAAGACACGGTAAGCACGTTTCATGGTTACTCATCCTCTACGATTCATTGTAGCAGCAGACCACCCCACGCGGGGTCAACGCTTGCCCAATGAACGACCGCCCACCAGAGTACCGTTGACGAAAAGTTTAGAAATCGCTTGAAAAAAGTTATCAACAGGTTATCAACAAGTTATCAACAGGCTGTGAAATTTAACATTTGGTCTTGCATGGCTTGTACAAAAGGTTGTATTTTCAAAAAAAGGACAATAGACGAAAAGTTAATGGAAAAGTTATCAACAGGTTGTTGAAAACTGTTGATAACTCGGAAGTTATCAACACCTACCTGTTGAAAACTCAAAAGTTATCAACAGGTTTTCAACAGAGTTATCAACAGGTAAAATGGCTTATTGATGCCGCCCAAATGAGTTATCAACAGTTTGGTGATTTCCCCTACTACGACTACTAAAAAAGGGAAGATAAAACGGGGAAAAAGTTTTCTTTTTGCGGTACGATTCACCACGCCAACAAGAGAGGAATCTGATGACCTATTATGAGTATATTGGCAATATGCACATGCACACCCCCTACTCCGACGGAGAAGGCACCCACCGTGAGATAGCGGATGCTGCCATCAAGACCAAGCTCGACTTTGTGATTGTGACCGACCACAACATTTGGGTTGACCATGTGCAGGGTTACTACGGAGACGATCAGCGCGGCTATGTGCTGTTATTAACAGGCGAAGAAATCCACGACCGCAATCGCTTGCCCCAAGTCAACCACTGCTTGGTCTATGGTACGCAACGCGAGATGAGCGAATATGCCCATCATCCCCAAAAACTGGTTAATGCTGTCAAGGAACATGGCGGATTAAGCTTTTTAGCCCATCCCTTTGATACTCAAATTCCTTGGCAGCAAGATAGCTCGGCCATCGCATGGGTTGATTGGGATGTGACAGGCTACACAGGTCTTGAAATCTGGAATTACATGTCGAACTTCAAGACTTATCTCCTCACGCCTGCTCAAACACTACGCCACGTTTATCAACCCCATAAGGCCATGATTGGCCCTAGTGTTGAGACCCTTGCTAAATGGGATGCACTATTGGCATCAGGGCAAAAAGTAGTCGGCATTGGCAACTCAGACGCACATGGCACCCACTTCAAGGTCGGGCCACTCCAGCGGGTCATTTTTCCCTATGAATACCTCTTTCAATGTGTGAACACCCATATCTTGCCTTTAACGCCTTTTAGCGGGGTTGTGGCGGACGACGAGGCCCTGATTTACCAAACGCTCCATGCGGGGCGGGCTTTCATCAGCTATCAACTGCTCGGCAGTGCGCGGGGCTTCCGCTTTACTGGGCAAGGCGCAACGGGTAGTGCCATCATGGGCGACAGCATTCGGATTGGGGCATCAGGTGGTGTCACTCTTCAGGTGGTCGCACCTGCTCGTGCCACAATTAAGCTTATTCGACACGGAGAGACGGTGGCAATGGAAACCAACAAGGAAAATCTAACCTATGTCGCGCTCCAACCCGGTGCCTATCGTGTTGAGGTCTGGAAATTGTGGCAAGGGGTTGAGCGCTGTTGGATTTTGAGCAATCCCATCTATGTTGATGGGCGTTAGTTATTCCTCATCAAGGTTGTCAAGGTCGAGGGTGTCCACAAAATCCTTGAAGATTTGAAGGCGGTCATTCAATGAGCCTTCATCCTCTTCTTCGATGGGCGGATTGGCTTGGCTGAGGATGTCTTCTTCTGGGGTGACACCTGCCGCATCCATCACAGATTGATGAACAAAGATGGGCGCTCTGGCACGCACCGCAAGGGCAATAGCATCACTAGGACGGGCATCAATTTCAACACGTCGCCCATCAAGTTGGACAATGATGTTGGCATAGTAAATATCTTCAGGTCGGCGCAATTCAGTGACGACAATGCGCTCGATATTGCCACCCAAATCGACAATAGCAGATTTCAGCAAGTCATGGGTAAAAGGGCGTTTATGCGGTACATCCTGTAATTCTAGATTGATCGCGTCGGCCTCAAAATGCCCGATCCAGATGGGCAAAAAGCGCTCTCGATCTTTCTCTTTCAGAATGACAACGCGATTCTGATTCATGAGGCTCATACGGATACAATCTATCGTTACTTCTACCAACATCGCCTAAATTCCTTACTTCATCGCTACGTCTATGAGTATAGAACATGCCTAGGGCAAATGCAAAGCATTTTCTTGCGGAACTCTTATTGAGTAGCATTAGACGCTGTGGTATGATTTGCATACGCGGGGGTGTTTTTGTAATGGGAGCTAACCATAGCCATAAAGGATAATGCAGATTTTGCATATGACGTCAGATGTTGAATTTAATTTCGAGAAAATGCCCCAGAGCCTGCGTAACCGCGATGAAAAGAAACGCGCTTCAACCACACCTGTGATTGACGACGATGATGATTTCAATGAGCAAATCCCCGCCGAATTGCCGATTTTGCCGTTGCGGGGAACGGTGGTGTATCCGCATACAGCGATTCCCCTCACTGTAGGACAGCCTCGCTCCATTCGGTTGGTCGATGATGTGGCAACCAGCAATCGTATGGTTGGCCTTTTTGCCGCCAAAGACCCCGCGCTAGAGACCCCCAACCCCGACCAAATCTATGAAATCGGCACCCTCGCGCAAATTCATCGGCTGTTTCGTGCGCCTGATGGCACCATCCGTTTGTTGGTGCAAGGTATTGCGCGTATCCGTATTGACCAATACACCACGACTGAACCCTATCTCAAGGCCAGCGTTATTCCTGTCCCTGAGCAGGTGGAGGAATCGCTAGAGATTGAGGCCCTCATTCGCAATGTGGTTGATCAATTTACGCAGTTGTCAGATTTGATGCCCAACCTGCCCACCGAGTTAATCGCGTCAGCCCTCAATTTGGATGACCCCTTGCAATTGGTCTATACTATTGCGACCTACATCCGCATTGACCTCGAAGACCAACAGAACCTGTTGGAAATTGAGAATAGCAGCGAGAAGTTGCGGGTCTTGATGGGCCTATTACGCAAAGAACTCGATGTGTTGGAACTGGGGCATAAAATCCAGAACGAAGCCCAATCCGAGATGGAAAAGGTGCAGCGCGAGTATTTCCTGCGTGAGCAACTCAAGGCCATCCAGCGCGAATTGGGCGAAGGGGATGAGCAGGTTGTCGAGATTGAGGAGTTCCGCGAAAAAATCGCCAAGGCCAACATGCCCGAAGAGGCTGCCCGCGAAGCCAAGCGTGAACTCGACCGCCTAGCCAAGCTGCCGACCGCTGCCGCCGAGTATGGGGTTATTCGCACCTATTTGGATTGGATGGTCAATCTGCCTTGGGATGTTCGTACTGACGACATGCTCGATATTCCTCATGCACGCCAAGTCTTGGATGAAGACCACTATGACCTCATCGACATCAAAGAGCGCATCTTGGAATTTCTGGCGGTTCGTAAGTTGCGAAAAGAACGCGGTGAAGCCCTCACTAAAGACAAGGTGCAGGACTACATGCGGCGTCGGCGTGAAGGGGCCATTTTGTGCTTTGTCGGCCCGCCCGGAGTAGGTAAGACCTCCTTGGGGGCATCGATTGCACGCTCAATGGGGCGCAAATTCACGCGGATGAGTCTTGGCGGGGTACGCGATGAGGCCGAGATTCGTGGCTTCCGTCGGACATACGTCGGGGCTATGCCGGGACGGATTGTCCAAACCATGCGACGGGTCGAAAGCCGTAATCCAGTGATTATGCTGGATGAAATCGACAAATTGGGACGTGATTTTCGGGGTGATCCAGCCTCGGCCCTGCTTGAAGTGCTAGACCCAGAGCAAAACAGTGAATTCCGTGACCATTATCTGGATGTTCCCTTTGACTTGTCAGAGGCTATCTTCATCACTACCGCCAATGAACTCGACCCCATCCCGCGTCCCTTGCTGGATCGGATGGAGGTGATTGAACTCAGCGGCTACACTGAGCGCGAAAAGCTACAAATCGCCAAGCAATATCTGGTGCCACGTCAAAATGAGGAAAACGGCCTTTTTCCTGATGAGGTAACGTTCTCGGATGAGGCTATTCTCAAAATCATCCAAGACTACACCCGTGAGGCAGGCGTCCGGAGTTTAGAACGTCAAATCGGCAAGGTGGCTCGCAAGATTGTTACCAAAATTGCCGAGGGTACTCATACCCCGGTGCGTGTAACACCGGACAAGGTGCGTGAACTATTGGCGCACCCACCCTATGGCTACCGTACTGATATTGAGGAACGCGTGATGCGTCCGGGGGTGGCGACAGGCTTGGCATGGACTCCGGTTGGGGGTGATGTCCTCTTTGTGGAAGCCACCCAAATGGATGGGCGTGCCGAATTTCAGTTGACGGGCCAACTGGGTGCGGTCATGCAAGAAAGCGCCCGTGCTGCCTTTAGCTATATCCGTTCCAAATCGCTGGATTTTGGTCTGGCTGCCAACTATTTTGAAACACACGCCTTTCATCTACATGTCCCCGCAGGTGCAATCCCCAAGGATGGCCCCTCAGCAGGTGTAACGATTGCCGCAGCGTTGGCCTCGCTGTTCACCAATCGCTTAACGCGCCAAAATGTAGCCATGACAGGCGAAATTACCCTGCACGGCCAAGTCTTACCCGTTGGGGGTGTCAAAGACAAAATCCTCGCTGCCCATCGGATGGGGATTGATACCGTTATCCTGCCCATCCGTAATGAACCCGAACTGGAAAAATTGCCAGATGAGGTGCGTCGGAGCATGAAGTTCATCATGGCGAAGACGGTAGATGAGGTATTAGAAGCGGCTCTAGAGCCAGAGGTATATGATCCGACAGTCCGTCGCCAATATCTATCGCACCATCACCTATCGTCTTAAAGACAGTGGAGAGTCTAGTTTGCCGAAGGTAATGATTGTTGATGATGATGCAAATTCCACCTCGTTGCTGAAGACCCTGCTAGAAATGGATGGTTTCGAGGTGGCGATTGTGCTGCGGGGACTTGAGGTCTTCGCCAAGGCACAGCATTTTCAGCCAGATGTGATGATTGTTGATTACCATCTCAATGATATTTCTGGCATTGATGTTATTCATCAGTTGCGGGATTCCGCCGAGTTTGCCCAGTTGCCGATTGTGATGGCTTCTGGACGTGATGTCGGCAAAGAGGCACGGGCTGCCGGAGCTAATATGTTCTTGGTCAAACCCTATGACCCCGGTCAATTGGCCGATCAACTGATGAATCTACTTGGATAAATGGAGTGTACAATTTGTGACCAATAAGTCGAAACGGAATAAGATACAGTGGTATCGGATGGATTTGCACATCCATACCCCCGGCTCGCTTGATTATCAAGAGCAGTCGGCCTCGTATCTCGATATTTTACGCAAAGCCGAACTTCGTAGCCTCGATATTATCGCCTTTACTGACCACAATACCCTACGTGGGTATGCGGCCATGATGCGTGAAATCGAGCAATTAGAATTCTTAGAGCGCTTAGGCCGCGCTGAACCCGAAGAAATCCGCCGCTTGGCCGAATACCGCCGCTTGTTAGAAAAAGTATTGGTACTCCCCGGTTTTGAGTTTACCGCTACTTTTGGCTTCCATATTTTGGGCATTTTCTCGCCCCGCACTCCCCTGCGCCAAATTGAACATATTCTAATGAGCCTACGCATCAATCCCACCGTCATGGATGAAGGCAACCCGGCTGCGGGAGCCTCTTCAGATGTTCTGACTGCTTACCGCTTGATTAATGAGGCGGGCGGGATTGTATTGGCGGCACATGCCAATTCGACACATGGAGTGGCAATGCGTGGGTTTGATTTCGGCGGCCAGACCAAAATTGCCTATACCCAAGACCCCTATTTGCACGCCCTTGAAGTCACTGATTTAGAGAAAAAAGGCTGGCAGACAACCTCGCGCTTTTTTGATGGATCCAAGCCCGAATATCCGCGCAAGATGCGCTGTATTCAAGGCTCTGATGCCCATCGCTTGAGTGCCGATGCCCGTAACCCTAAAAATCTGGGGATTGGTGACCGTGTGACCGAGGTCTCCTTACCAGAGCGCAGTTTTGAAGCCCTGATCGATATGTTCCGAGGCACGGACTTCGCTCGCACCCGTCCCTATCGCAGTTCACGCGACCCCTACGATTATATTCAAGCGGCCCGTGAAGAAGGCGCGAATATCGTGCAATCCTTCCATGAAGATATGACCCGTCGCAATGGATTCCTCTACAATATTGTGGCGGATGTCTGCGCGATGGCGAACACCAATGGTGGGGCTATTTATGTGGGGCTGGAGGAAAGTCCGAAAAAGAAGCCTATTGGGGTAGAAAACGTTCAAGCCTCAATTGAAGCACTTTATGCGGAAATTGATAGCAAAATCACCCCCAAGTTGGATGTGGAAATCGACGCCCAAGATAGTCAAGGCAAAACCATTATCCGCATCCAAGTGCCACGCGGCAATGATGTCCCTTATGCAGTGGACGAAAGCAAAATCTATGTGCGGGATGATTCCGAGACTAGCTTGGCTGTCCGTGATGAGATTGTGCAGATGATTGCCCGTAATCTAGGCCAACCCCAAACCTATACCTTTGAGACACCACTTGAAGAAACACCCTTGCCCGCTGAGGGCGTGCCCGCGCCGTTAACTGGTGTGGAGATTATCGCCACTGAAGAGCGCAAAGGGCGGATGTATCATACTGTGCGTGATTTACGCAATGGCAGCACTGTCCGCAATGTGACACGCTCTTCAGCTCGGCGTCTTTGGCATTATGCCATTACCGAGCACGAGAGCCGCGCCCTTGACCCCAATGCTATTCAATGGCATGGCGAGATTGGGTTGATAAAGGTCTATGAGCGTGGCAATGACACCCGCTATGACCTCGCCCAATACGATGAGCAAAACAATGTTCGCATCTATTATGGGGTTACTGAAGAGGGGTTGCACGGCCCTTGGCAAGTCTTCACTGTGCAGCAACCGTCTACGTAATCAACAGCCCTCTACAGTGTTTGTAGAGGGTTTTTTTTAATGCTGACGACGAGCGCCAATAATTTTGCCCCACTCCCCTATTAAGTAGAAGTTCGCCATCAACAGATAGGCCATTAGTGCGGGCGCAGGCAGCAGAAAAATTAATAAACAGCATAGCCCCAACAGCGGCTCCACAAAAAGAAGGCTGAGAGTCAACGCCCCTAGCCCTAGCGGAATAGCCATCAGGATACCTAAGCCTGCGGATTGCATCGCCAAATTCACGGCTTGGTCGGAGTGGGCGGTGGCATCTTGAACACGGGCTGGAACATTGAAAAACTCGCTGACATCGTTATGATGAGCATATTGAGCAACCGCAGCTTGCGAGAGGGGCGCAATTACAATGCCATAGACCAGCAACATGGAGCCTAAGCAGCAACTCAGGATGAGGGTCACTTCATCACCGCCTAGCCCCGATAGAAAGATAATCATGCACAGAAAAATGACGACGGGTGCGGCATATACGGAGCTACCGAAAGCCACCATGATTCCAGTGTTGGCGTCACGCCCGAAGTCTTGCCAATCCGGTAGGCGGTGGTCATCGTTGGCAATACGGCGCGTGATGCGGATACCATAGCCTAATAAGGCCAACCACCCCACTACCGGAATAACCATCAGCAGCGTCGCAATACCGAGTTTATTTTTCCATTGTTTGTCCGCAAAGGGATATTGGAGCGCTTCTAGGAGATTCATCAGCCTGCCCGTGTCCAGATACGGTGTACAACCATTTTCGATTTCGAGAAGGGTGACTTCATGTCTTGGCGGGAGATTTGCACCACTTCCAAGTCACCGGGGTCGCCCAAGGTTGTGATATGCCGTTGCAGCGAGAGGCCCGCAGGTTGAGAAAGCATCACAGCGAAGACGGATAAGACCACCAGCGTCGGCAGACGGCTGATGCGGTCTTTCCAGCTTTGGTTGGCTCCAATGGTACCGAGCATGGTCGCTAAGGTGGTCATAAGACCTGTGGTCACCAAGCCTGTGCCGCAGTTGGGATGCACCGCCAAGCCGTGTTCGCCCTTTCGCATTCGGGTAATGGCTTCCTCAACGGCAACCCGTATCTGATCCGTCTCGGCTTCACCATAGATGAAAAAGCCATCTAGTACCGCCCGTCCGCCAAGAATCTTTAAATCCTTGATACGGCGGCTCATCATGTGAATAGTGGCATGTTCGAGGCCGTGATTGCGGCGGATACGGCGAATGGGCCGAAAATTCAACAAAGGGGTTAACAAGAGGGCAATGAATCGTATCATTCTTTACTCCAACGGCAACGCGATAACTACCAATCGATGCGAGTTGTCATCGCTCGGCCAACAAGTTATGAGGGTAACACGTTCATCAGGTGTGGGCAATAGCCACCTTGCGTTGGCTTGACGGGTGGCAAGTGGCTGGTCGCGCTCTGGCAAAATCATCGTTTGCACTACCTGATAATGGAAGGTCTCCCCCCCCGCACTGAGAATTATTAAGTCACTCGGTACCAACTTGACCAAATCCTGAAAAACGCCCCCCTCTATATTATGATGCCCATTGATGACCAGATTCCCTATCTCACCTACCCGTGCGCTGGTCTCATGCCACCCGCCAGCATAGGCATTTGGCACCTCCCATTGGCTATAGGTTTGGCTGTCAATGATTGTGTTCTGCCATCCCACAGGCACAACAGGTGCGTCTAGTTCAAGGCTAGGGATGATAATGCGGTCGGGGGGGAGTGGCATGGGGAGGGTGGGCAGGGGCGCAGGCGCGGGCGATGTCGCCGTAGGCGGGTGAGGTCGCGCCGTCACGCTTGGCTTTATTGTTGCTGCCGGAGACGGTATCGTTGTGGTTTGAGTCGCTGGCTCAACAGCCATCACAGGCATCAATGGTAAACTATCCAGCAACAGAGGTGGCTCAATCGTGACCCCTGCCAAGACAGCCGTTGGCGGTACCGTCGGTTGCTGCTGGGGCGCTGTGATACTCACAGGCTGAATAACCTGCACGATTAGCAAGCCAATGCCCCCCACTAAGCACAGCCCGCCTAAACCTATTAACCCCGCCGATACAAGCCTCGCATTCATTCCGCCATCACATGTAGGAATTTCTCAACATCGATATTGCCGCCAGAGATGATGACCACCGTGCCTGCTTGTGGCTCTATTTGCCCTGTTAATAAGGCCGCAACCCCCACCGCCGCAGCCCCTTCAATAGCCCAACCGTGCTGCCGAAACACCCATCGAATCGACTCATGAATAGCTTGCTCCTCCACCAGCACAATTCGATCAGTATATTGACGGCACAGCGGCACTGTTATCGAGCCTTCCTCAATCTTGCCTGCCAAGCCATCAGCAATGGTGTCCAGTTGGGAATGGTCAGTGCCATAAAAAGCGTTATACATTGCGGGTGTCGCCACCGACTGCACGCCTATCACCTCAATCGCGGGGTTAATTAACTTGGCCGCAGTCGCTACCCCAGCCAATAGACCACCCCCGCTAGTCGGTACCAAAATACGGCTAATGCTTGGTATGGTCTCAAGCAATTCAAGGCTGATCGTGCCTTGCCCTGCAATTACATATGGGTCATTATATGGGGACACAAAAAGAGTGCCTTCGCGTTGTTCTAGCTCACGGGCATGGATTTCGGCCTCATCATAGATGTCGCCATAAAGCACAATGGTTGCACCTAAGCGACGCGCTCCTTCGACTTTGCGCTGCGGGGTTTGGCGCGGCATCACCAATGTGGCGGTCGCGTCTGCCAGTTGCGCGGCATAAGCGACGCCTACTGCATGGTTACCCGCTGAGGCCGCTATAATACCCCGCTCACGGGCAATGTCCGCTTGGGCAAGAATGGCGTTGAGCGCCCCACGAATCTTGAACGCATGGGTCAGATTGGTATTTTCCAGTTTGAAATAGACCCCTGCCCCCAGTGTCACACTCGGTTCAAGAAGTGTAGGATGAAGATAGGGCTTAATGCGAGACTGTGCAGTGAGAAAATCAAGTAGTGTTAACATACTGATTATTGTGGATAGAAAGGTGAGATTGTCAAATGATCGATGCCGCAAAATTATACGCTTATATTGAGGCCAATCGGGAACGGTTCTTGGACGAATTTGCCGAATTTGTCGCCATACCCACCGTTGCCGCCCAAAAACGTGGGGTACATGAAGGGGCGGACTGGCTCATCCGCCGTTTACAGAAGCTCGGTGCAAAGGCCCAAAGCTTTGATTTGCCTAATGGTGGCAGCCCGATGATTTTTGCTGAAATTGGCGAGGGGCCGCGTACCTTGATGGTTTATAACCATTACGATGTGCAGCCAGAGACCCCTCTCGAACTTTGGGAATCTCCCCCCTTTGCACTCACTTTCCGCGATGGCTTGATGATTGCACGCGGGGTGGCCGATGATAAAGGCGAATTGTTAGCCCGCATCCAGATGATTGAGGCATGGTTAGCTACCCAAGGGCCGCTGCCCCTCAAAATCAAGTTTGTGTTTGAGGGCGAAGAAGAAATCGGTAGCGTCAACCTCACCACATGGACACATGAGCATCGGCATTTGCTGGATGCTGATGGTGTACTATGGGAAGGTGGCGGCTATGATGAAGCAGGTCGCATTACAATGGCCGAGGGCTGCAAAGGTATCGCCTACTTTGAATTGCATTGCCAAGGGGCATCCCATGACCTGCATTCATCGCTGGCACCACTGATTGTCAATCCGGCATGGCGGCTGGTACAGGCCCTTAGCACCATGAAAGACGCTCAAGACCGCATCACCATTGATGGTTATATGGATGTGGTGCGCCCCATGCCCCAAACCGCCATTGACCGCATTGATGCCCTACCCTTTGAGAGTGCCAAGATGCGCCAAAATGTCGGCCTTTCAACGTGGATTAATGACATGGATGATGTCATTGCCTTGCGCCGCTTCATGTTGGAACCAACCCTGACCATTTGCGGCCTTAATAGCGGCTACACCGATGAGGGCACCAAAACCGTCCTGCCCGCCAAAGCGATGGCTAAGATTGACTGCCGTCTTGTGCCGGATTTGACGCCTGAACTGGCCCAGCGCCTGATTCGTGAACACCTTGACCGACGTGGCTATACCGATATTGAAATGGTCATGTTGGCGGGTGAGCATCCAGCGATGGAAACCCAAGACAGCGCTATTCGACAAGCGGCTATCAAAGCATGCAAAGAGGTTCTGGGGCAAGACCCCGTGATGACGCCTTGGTTTGCGGGTAGCGGCCCCGTCTATCCGCTCAGTGTAGAGTTGGGGATTCCGGTGGTCTCGGCTGGTGCGACATGGCACCCCAACGCCCGCGCCCATTCACCCAACGAGAATATCTATGTTGAAGACTATTTCCGCACCATGCGCTTTACAGCAGCATTGATTGATCACTTTGTACAGGATGAATGAAGGTACACAGGCCGCTTGTCTTGCGGTACACTAGCAGCATCTGACGAAAGGAGCTTTCCCAATGGCGAAAAAATATTCATCGCCGCCTGCAATGCAAATCGACCCCAACAAACGGTATACCGCCACTTTCAAGACTGAACGTGGTGAGTTTGTCGTTGAGCTTTTTGCCAAAGAAGCCCCCATCACGGTCAACAACTTTGTGTTTTTGGCGCGAGAGGGCTATTACGATAACACCACCTTCCATCGGGTGATTCGTAATTTCATGGTGCAAGGCGGTGACCCCGACGGCACTGGACGCGGTGGCCCCGGCTACAAATTTGATGACGAAAAAGGTGCCTTGCGCCTTCGTCATGAAGGCCCCGGTACCCTGAGCATGGCGAATGCTGGCCCCAACACCAATGGGAGCCAATTCTTTGTGACCCATGTGGCTACTCCTCATTTGGACGGCAAGCATGGTGTCTTCGGCAAGGTCATCTCTGGCATGGATGTGGTCTTGAAAATTCGTGAACGCGACCCCATGTCTGACCCCAAGCCGGGGGATGCGCTCATCAGTATTGAAATCTCTGAGGACTAGTCGCTCTTTGAAGTCCTTTTTTGAGTTACACCGCAATCAACTCAGTAATGGGCTGCGGGTTTGGTGTGTCCCTCGTCCGGACACCCAGACCGTAGCCCTTATGATGCAAGTTCCGGTTGGCTCACGGTATGAAACCGAAGCCAATAATGGTATCTCCCACTTTCTGGAACACATGGTTTTCACGGGTACCGAGCGCTGGAATGAAGCCGAGGTGACCGATGTTGTCCGTCGGCGGGGCGGGGAATGCAATGCCCAAACCTCGCGGGAGGAAACCGTCTACCACCTGCATGTGGCTGCCCAAGACTTTGAATTTGGCATGGACTGGCTCGACCAACTCTTATTCAAACCAACCTTCACTGAAGAGAAGTTTGAGAAAGAGCGCCAAGTCATCATGAACGAGAAGGGCGGTGAATACGATTATCTACGGCGGGCATGGCTCTGGCTAGAAGACCATAACCTCGGCTGGAGCATCTCGCGGGCCGTGCGGCGGCGTCTATTACCTGACCCATCGCTAATGCTGCCCATTATCGGCACCGACAAGAGCCTAAAAGCCATCACCCTTGATGACCTCCGCGCTTATCATCGAGACTACTATGGGCCAAATAACATGACGCTTCTGGTAGTAGGCGATGTTGAGGTAGAGCAAGTTCTGGCCCTCGCAGAAAAACAATTCGGGGCTATCCCCCAACGCTCGCTCCCCCCGTCGCGCCCACCCGTGCAACTCAATAACCAGCCCTTTCATGTGCGGCTCCATGGCCCAACGCCTAACCAACAGGGGCAATTGCTGATTGGCGCTCCCTTGGGGCCAAGCAATCATCCTGACCGCTTTGCATGGTCGGTTATTGCGGAAATCCTTGAGAATGCCTATCTACAAGACATCCGCTATAACAGCGGCCTGTCGTATGATGTGCAGGTCTATCCGGTACTGTATACTGACGCGGGCTATTTTGTGGTCTATACCACCGCTAAGAGCCAAGACTTTGCCACCATCCGCCAGACCCTTGAGCGTCATTTGCAACGGATGGTCATGGGTGAGTTTACAGAACAGGAATTGCACGAGGCGCAAAATTCGCTGCAAGGGCGCACCTTGCTCGGCCTACAGGATAATGTCGAGTTGGCGTGGTGGTTCACCACCGACTCGCTTGCCCTCGACAACAATGCCCCCTATGATTATTTTTATGAGATAGGTCGGCTCACCCATGCCGATGTGCAACGGGTCGCTGCTGATTATCTTGCTCCCGACAAGCGTTTTAGTGTAGAGCATCGCCCGCCTTTGACGCCACAGAACCTCCGTCCGGTAGCCGCGATTGGCGCAGCGGGGGTTGCCAGTGCTATGTTGATGTGGGGACAGCGGCGGCGGCTCCGACAGCGGTGATAAACATGAGCGAAAACCCCTATAACCCCTTGCAGCCAGTCATTGACCCGACCCACTTTTATGGGCGTGACCAAGCCTTCGCTTTCCTCAAGCTGAATCTATCAGGGCGGGTCAATGACAAGGCCTTGGTGATTATGGGGCAACGCGGTATTGGCAAGAGTTCGCTTTTGTCTTATTTACCCTTGGTCGTTGATGAGCGCTACCCAGCTATCCATGTTGACCTCAGCACCCTTGACTTGAGCAGTCCGGTGGCGCTGGTGGCGATGATTGTGGACAAGACCCGCGTCATGATGAACGCCATTCAAGCCAGCACCTACCGCCTGCCCGCCTTTCCTGACCCCACTGACCCCGCGATTGATGTACTGCAATGGTTCGCAGATGAGTATTTGGACGTAGTGCTGGCGGCGATTCGGCGGGAGCGCCACATGGTGCTGATGCTGGATAACATCGAATTGCTCTTTGATGCGGTGGAGCGCGGTGCTTTTCCTGCTGATTTCATGGACTATTTGCAAGTGACACTGATTCGTTATGACCAACTTGACCTGTTGGCGACTATGCACATTGTCGATGAACAGCGTGTGCTGCGAACGGCTCCTTTTGATGAACCTCATTTTCATTTTCGCCTAACGGTGCTGTCGCCAGAGGAAAGCCGTGCCTTGATGACCGAACCTGTTGCCGAGGTCTACCAATTGGCCCCCCAAGCGCTTGCACGGGTGCAAACCTTAACGGGTGGGCATCCCTTCCTGTTGCAAGCCATCGGGCGCTTGCTCTTTCGGCGTTGGGAAGAAGCCCGTCATATTGATTTAATGACAGAAACTGATTTAAGCGCCATTTATCCCGCCGCATTGGAAATGGCTGGTGATACGGTTGATAGTCTATGGCAGGCGCTCTCCGTTAATGAACGGCTGGCTCTGACAGCCATGCTGGATTTATGGCAGCATCAAGAGACCATCCATCCTAATGATTTGCGGGCGTGGCTCCAAAAGACGGATTATCCCCTTAATGAATTGCAACTAGCAGCGGCACTACGGTCTCTTGAATACTGGGATGTGGTACGGAGTGTTGGAGAAGGGCATTATGCCTTTACCGCGGAATTGCAGGCGGTCTGGTTGGCTCGGCATCATGCGGGACAGGTTGAGCAGTTGCAAAATGGGACAGGCCAGCGTTTCTCATTGACCAATTGGGGCCTGATTATTGCAGCGGTAGTGATGATTATCGCGGGGGCGTTGTTGCTCAATGGCTGGAATAACAACGATGACGATTCGCGTGACCCCGTGCAGCATGACCAGCCGACCAGCACCCTCGGCCTTGACCTTGCCGCAACCCGTGAAGCCGAGCAATTGACGCAGACCGCTATTGCATCAATTACGCCCTCACCAACTGCCACTGAGACGCCGCTGCCAACACCAACAATTACGCCTTTGCCACCCTTCCGTTTTGGGGGCTAGGCACGGTATCCACGCTGTTGAAGTTGGTCTTCGATTTCAGCAATGTCTTCATCATCTAGCATATGGACAAGGCGCTCAACGCGATAGTAATGGTCGTCGTGCTTGGCTTTGCCGATGCCCTTTTTGTCTTCCGATGTCTTCCAAATAGCAATGGTTCCGCCCAGTGTGGAGAGCGCCATAATCAACACCACAGCAACAATTGCAAAAGCAGACAGTTTAGATGCGGCGGCGGTAATCAAAAAAACCGACATGGTTATCCCAAATATCAGCCACATCAGGGCTGTCAGATTGGTTAAGCGTTTTTCATCCATTAGTTACCCCCTACTTACTACCTTCTACGCAAGATACGCCTCAAATGTTGCAAGTTTACCCCAATGAGAACACACCAGATATAGGGTTTTCGATGCGTAGGGTACCCGCTCCTTGGGTGACTCGTTGCTCTTGCCGTCCATCGGCCCATTGGAGGGTGTAGGTTGTCTCAGGTGCAAGGCCCGTCAGCAACAGCACATCAACACCCACCTCAATACTGAATCTAGCGCTAGTAACATTCAGCGGGTCATCATCAAACATGACTTGCCAACGACGTTGCGGTGTACTGACCACCACCCCGCGCATACTCTCCCCATCAATCAAGCCGCCGATATAGGGTATAGCCGCCGCTGAATCAACTGCCACCAAGCCCGTCAAGAACCAAGGGGTGGTCGTTGCCAAGGGCGAGAAAATGTCGAGGCGATAGTAGCCGCTAGGGTTGACCTCATAGGGGGTGGCTTGAAAAGGGATAGTCTGGCCCGCTGTGATATAGCCTGCGACCATCTCTACGGTTGCGTCTGGAGCAACAGGCCGAATATAAAGGGCTGAGGCCCCTTCTTTGACGACCCACAGGTTATCTTCAGTTTGGGGTGGGCTGTTGAAGTGTAGCGTGGTCAGTGTAGTTAAATTAGGGCGGCTGGTCGTCAAGCGGTCATGCACAATAACGGCTCCCGGACGGATATAGACCAATTCGCGGATAACAGCTTGGGCTTTGGCGCTGTAGGCATCGGTAATATCAGCACGGATATAGGTAACTGTGGGGTCATCCCAGATGCGCTCGATATTGCCTGTTTCATAAAAATCACGGTTGTTGCGCCAAATCTCGGCATTGACGGCTGATCCCACGGGACGCTGCCCGCAATCATTGAGCCAATAGGTAGCAGGCCAGATATTCTCAAAAGTCTCACTGAGGTCGCAAATCAGCACAGTGTTGCTGGCAATGGTGCGGGCGTAATAATTGGCGTCGGCATCGGTGCCGCTATAAATCCCGCCCTGCACCAGCAAATCGACCCCTGCCCGCCAGATGGTGAAACTGCCTTGGTCATAGACCTGTTGGGCGGCAAAGTGGTCGCCTGCCTGAAAGCTAATATAGGTGGTAGTGGGGTCAAGACGCCCCGTGCTATTGACCCAGTTGCTCCGCATGAAGACATGATTGGTGCCTAACGCCCGCCATGTCAGCGTATCGGGGATAGCTTGCTCGACGTCGGGGTCATGCCAGAGAATCTCCTCGACCAACAACCATGCTGGACTGCGGCTTTGCTCCGCTATCCAATTGACCCATGCAGCGGCGGGGGTGTCTGGGTATAGTGCCTGTAGCAGCAAATCTTGAGCGCGGCTATACCAGCGGTCAGGGTGGTTGCGGATGCCTGCCCCGATGATGGCTGGATAATCAAGGTCAGGATGCAACATCAAAGTATTGTAGGCTATGCGTTGATACCACCACTCGGAGCCGCTAAAAGCATCTTCACCGCGTGCCGTCCACCATGCGAGGGCCGTCTGCAATTTGGCCCACACACCCCGCAAACCATCGTATGGCCCCGCGGCCCATGCCCCATTGGGTTGTACATCTAGCTCAGAGAGACCATATTCTTGCCAAAGTGTGCGGGCCTGTTCCACAATGTAGGCCGCTTCGGGGTGGTCGCCTTGGGTTGCCAAGCCCGCTGCTGTAATGGCCCATAGCCAACGAGCGCTCTCACCGCTGAAGACTTGGAACAAGTAGGCGTCATTAAAGGGTATCCAAACCCGCCCGCGGTCGGTGGTGGGATCAAGTAGATGGCGAGAGGCGTCAATCAAAACCTCTGCTAAAAACTCATGGTCCTCATTGCCAAGAGCGCTATAGAGCCAATCATAGCCGACGGCCAGCGCCGCCACCCGATCGACATAGGCCATATCCCATGTAGGGGTATCTTCAATCCAATTCACCAACCGCTGCAAAATCGAGAAGGCCTTGTCTTGGTAGAGACGGTCATCTGTGAGTAGCCATGCCAGCGCCAAGGAACGCACCACCAACTCAGGGTGTTGTAGGGCATCAGCAGTTATGGTGTCACTATCGACATAGGCTTTGAATGCTTGGCCTGTGGGGGTATCGAGACGACCCATTAAGGTTGTGTCTAGATAGGGCTGGGTGATGATTAAGCGCGGGTGGCTGCCGATAGGTGCCCTTGGCGGAAGCACATTTTCTTGAGCGGTAGCAAGCATGAAGTGGCATAAAAAAACGCCAAGCATCATCAAAATCAGGGCTTGGCGTAAGCGACTGCTAGAATGGCAAATCGTCATCGTCATCATTTACGGGGTCAGAAGGGGCGGTGACATCTGTCGGCAAGGGGTCAAGTCGCAGCCATGTGCGCCCAATGCGGAACAAATCACCGGGGTGGAGCGACCGTCGTTCTGTGTCTGAGAGCCGAAATTCTTCGACAAAGGTTCCATTGCGGCTGCCAGTATCCTCTAGCCAAAAATCAGCCCCATCAAAGCCAAGGTGAGCATGTAGACGTGAGACTTGGTTATCGAAGTTAAGACAAATATCGGTATCTTCACGCCGCCCGATAGTCAACACAAGGGGCGGGGTATCAACCTCAAAAACCTTGTGATCACCATCACGCGGGCCGCTCATAAATGTTATAGAAATCTGCTTGACCAACATAGCGACTCCTACCTACTCATCATCAAGGTGTTGGCGCACCTCTGTCCGTTTTTGGCGGGCAGGTTGGTGGCTGGGGTTGATTTCCAACGCTCGGTTCAGGGCGCTTAGTGCTTCACTAAAACGTCCTAATTGCTGCAAGACATCGCCTAAATCATACCATACCCAGACATCATTCGGAATGAGTTGTGTGGCTTTTTCAAGATACTCGTAAGCCGTCTCTGGTTGTCCAAGGCCCGTATAAGCGGCCCCCATCCCATTCCATGCCCAACCGTAGTCAGGTGCTACATCAATCGCTTGTTGGTATGCTGCAATAGCCGCCTTAAAGTCGCCCATCCGCCGCAGAACTTGGCCCTTGCGGGTTAGGCTGGCCTCATTGTTTGGCTCTAGGCTGAGGGCGTGGTCTATCACATCAAGGGCTTGCTGAACATGCCCCAACGCCAATAAGGGTGGTACTTGGTTAACCCAATACCATACCGAATCTGGCTCAACCTTAGCTGCCCGTTCATAGTTCGCCAGTGATTCTTCATGGCGATCAAGGGCTTCAAGTGCCAATCCGCGCCCATTCCATGCCCAGCCATAATTGGCATCAAGGCGTAGTGCTTGGTCATAGGCGGGGATGGCCTCCTCATAGCGCCCTAGCCGCCGCAGAATTTGGCCCTTCTTAGCCCAGCTTTCAGGATGCTCGGCGTTAAATTCTAGAGCTTTTTCAATGGCGTGCAAGGCGGGTTCAAAGCGACCAAGAATGCTGTATTCATCGGCTTGGTTAAACCAGAACCAGTTATCATCTGGCACCAACTCAGACGCTCGTTTGAAGCATTCAATGGCTTCTTGATGACGCTCTAGGGCGCTGAGGGCCAGCCCTCGCCCATTCCATGCCCACGCATAGTTGGGGGCAATCTCAACCGCACGGCTATAGGCCGCGAGAGCTTCTTCATAGCGGCCCAAACGGCGTAGCACTTGACCATATTTGGCATGGGCACGGAAGAAGCGGTTATCAATTTTGATAGCCCGCTCAAGGGGAGGGAGGGCCTCCTGTAAACGTTCTAGTTCAATGAGAATTTCACCGTGGTTATACCAGTAGGTGGAATTATCAGTATCATAACGGGTGGCTTGGCTATAGGCTTCAAGGGCCTCTTCGTATTGATTCAAGTCTTCGTGGGTGTTGCCTTTTTCATTCCATGCCCACGCATAATTAGGTTCAAGCTGCACAGCCCGATTGAGATAGACCATCGCTTGCTTGAAGTCACCTCGACGCCGATGGACATTGCCTAAGCGTGCCCATGAACGAGCATGTTGAGGATTAACTTTGACCGCTTTTTCCAGCACAGGCAAGGCTTCCTCTAGGCGGTCAATCATCACCAGTAGATTACCCTGATTGTACCAAGGCCACACATCATCGGGTGTTAGCTCGGTGGCGCGACGATAAGATTCTATAGCGTCGGGGAACCGTTTCATACGCTCTAGCACAATACCCCGCCCATTGACCGCCCATGCGTAACTTGGGTTGAGACCAATCGCTTTATCATAGGCCTTGAGTGCATCGGGATAGCGCTCTAGATAGCGGTAAATCTGCCCTAGTTTGGCCCAACTGTAATAGTGGTCAACTTGAACATCTGTGGCGTGCTGAATAGCCTGAATCGCATCTCGGTAACGCTTCAATTCAAAGAGAGTCTCAGCTTGGTTATACCAAATCCAGACATCATCTTCTTGATAGTGGGAAGCGTGCAGAAACGCTTCATAGGCTTCCTCTAGGCGACCAAGTGCCTTTAAACATAGCCCTTTGCCATTCCATGCCCATGCAAAGGCGTTGTTCAATTCAAGGGCGCGGTTATACGCATTCAGGGCAGGTAAGTATTGACCCTGATTACGCAGCAATTGACCCTTTTTGGCCCACGAGGGGTCATGGCGGGGGTCGATACGCAGGGCATGGTCAAGGCGGTCCATCGCCTCATCAAAGCGATTCAGAGCAAATAACACAGTTGCTTGGTTGTACCACGCCCGCACATCCCCTGATTTGATGCGGCTGGCGGTCTCAAAGGCAGCCAAGGCACGCTCGAAGTTGCCGAGTTTCTCTAAAATCTGTCCTTTGACCAGCCAACCCCACCCAAACTGGGGGTTTAGCTCAAGGGCGCGATTGACGCATGCAAAGGCCTCATCATAGTCCTCAGTAATGCGAAGCGCCCGTGCTTTGCGTGCCCATGAACGGGCATTGAGCGGCTCCAAATCCAAGGCGCGGTTATAGGCCCCCAGCGCCTCTTGGACGTAACCGAGTTCAGTCAGGCTATAGGCTTTGTCGAGTAGGTCATTGACCTCTAAATCGGTGCCACTTTCTTCAAGGTCAGGTTCTTCACCTGTGACATCTTCATAGATGATGGCAAGTTCATCGACAATCTCCCCCCATGTTTGGGGGCGGTCATTGGCGGATTTTTCGAGACAGGCCAGTGCCAACGCTTGCAGGCGAATGGGAACCTCAAAGGGATGTTCTTCGGGAAACGAAGGCAGATAGAGCTTGTGGGCTTTCATCCAGTCCGCAAAATTGGTCATACCAAAGACGGTGCGGCGTGTGAGCATTTCATAGAGTACGCAGCCAAAGGCATAGATGTCTGAGCGCATGTCTACCTCATCGGCGCGACATTGCTCTGGTGACATATAAGGGGCAGTCCCAACCAGTGCCCCTTGGCGGGTCAGGCGCAATGGCCCATCATTGTCGGGGTCGCTATCTACAAGACTATCTAAGTCAAGAGAGCGCACTAGCCCAAAGTCGGTGACCTTTGCCACCGAGTCATGGCTGACGAGAACATTGCCCGGCTTCAAATCCCGATGCACTAAACCCGGCACCCGGCGGGTAGCATGTTGCATCCCAAGGCAGATATGTAGACCAAGGTCAAGGGCAGTTGGAAGGTCTATCAGATTATGGTCAATCCACGAGCGCAGGTCAGGCCCAAGCCCTTCTGGACCAGAGATGTATTCCAAAATGATATGGGGGCGGTCATCAAAACGCTGCACCTTGAGCGCTTGAACAATATGGCGATGTTTTTCTACTCGAATCCATGTCAAAGCCTCTTGGGTAAAGCGGGCAATGGCCTTCTCATTTTGTAGGAACTTGCTCTGAAAGGTCTTGAGGGCGACAGGTGTCCGTTCTTTGTTGTCATAACAGAGATAGACAACACCCATCCCACCATAAAGACGTTGTTCAACCTTGTAGCGATCAGCAATAGTGTCCCCAATTTTGTAATCACTGATTTCAGGCAGAGACATCCGCTCCCGCACTAGGCCGAGATTCGGACGAATGCCTAACCCAAGGGTATTATCACTGGTGGACAAACTGTAGTTGATAATGTCTGACTCATCTCGGTTTTCGGGTGGGACGACCAGCATACTCCCACTTTCAGAAGCCCCCAAAGTATCGAGTTCCGAGGCATCCGGCGGGGCATCTTCGCTGATAACGATGTGTTCATCCGAATAGTACAACGAGTCGTTAGAGCTTGAAGACGGCAGGGTATCCGTGAGCGACATGAAATTCGAGGCGGGGGTGGGATCAGGATGTGGTGTGGCATGACCCTCAATCGGTGGTGACAAATAGTAGGTTGTCAAAGCCGTGAGGTCTGTGGTTGCAATGCCGTCATAATCATCGAAGCCAATAGCCCATAGCGCGGTAGCGATATTGAGACGGGTAGGGACTTGTTTGGCAAGGTCGATAAGCCAATCCAAGTAGCGGTTGCGGTCTTCAATGACCTCTGGAGACACTTGTATAGCCTTGCGATAGGCAATTAGGGTTTTGCCGACATAAAAAATCTTGAGGCGGGGTGGCTCGGCATCAGGTTGGATTGAGAGTGCCGCGCACAAGTCCGCCAATTCCAAGTAATCCCCTAAGAATAACCCATCGCGGCGGAGTACCAAGCGCCCTAACCGACTCACATGGGGGTCAGGGTCATTGGCAAACATATCAACCCGATCTGAGTCACGCCAATTTTTAAGCAGATTCGCTTCATCTTGGAGACTCAGCGGGAAGCGTTGGCGTCCAGTTTGGGGTACAGGTGGGATAATCATGACGTTTTTGAGTTGTTTTCTTCCTGTTTTTGATGATGAGTAAGGGTAATAATCCCGTCTTCAACGGTGACCACAATAGTCTCACCTGCTTTGTATTCATTGGCTAACAAAGCAGAGGATAAGGGGCGGGTCAGCATCCGCTCTATGACACGTCGCAATGGACGCGCCCCATTGGCTGGGTCATAGCCCTCAGTCAATAACAAATCACGAGCCGTTGCTGTTAATTCTAACGTAAGTTGTTGCTCTTTCAAGCGGTCAACTGTTTCCTGCATATTCAAATCCAGAATATCATCAAGCGCTTCACGGCTAAGGGCATTGAAGGTGACAATTTCATCAATGCGGTTGATGAATTCGGGACGGAAGTATTTCTTCAGATAAAAGGAATAATCCGGCAGACGGTCTGGTCCACTCACAAAACCCAAGCCCTTGCCTACATCCGAAGTGCCGATATTGCTGGTCATAATCCAAATGGCATGGCGACCATCAATGGTGCGGCCTACTGCATCCGTCAACCGCCCTTCGTCAAAAACCTGCAAGAAAATGTCAAAGACAGCAGGGTCGGCCTTTTCAATCTCATCCAGTAAGACCACTGAATAGGGGCGGCGACGCAGGGTTTCGGTCAATTGACCCCCGCGCTCTGTGCCACGATAGCCGGGCGGCGCGCCAATTAAGCGAGCGACGGTGTGTTCATCATGAAACTCGGACATATCAAGGCGGATAATGGCTTTCTCATCACCAAACTGGAATTCAGCAAGGGCTTTAGCCAGTTCGGTTTTACCGACACCGCTTGGCCCAATGAACAAAAACACCCCAATCGGCTTGCGGGGGTTGCTCAATCCTGCGCGATGGGTTTTGATGGTATCAGCCACAATTTTGACCGCGTGGTCTTGCCCGCGTACCCGCCCGCGAATGAGTTCTTCCATGTGTACATATTTCTCGCGCTCAGTGGACTTGAGTTCGGTCATAGGGATGCCCGTCCACTCGCTGAGGACTTCATGCACAGTTTGAGCGTTGACTTGGAGCTTCTCACCCTCCATCAAGTCAGGGGAATGCGTTTGAATGACTACCCGCGCACAGGCTTCATCCAGTAAGTCAAGCGCCTTATCAGGCAAGCGGCGGTCTACCAAGTAGCGGGCCGAGAGCTGGACAGCTGCATGGCGGGCTTCTGGCAGAATCTCGACATTATGATGGGCTTCATAGCGTTGATAGATGTTCTCAATAACGACCATCGTATCATCAATGGTAGGCTCTTGAATATCAATGGTGCGGAAGCGGCGGTCAAGGGCTGGGTCTTTGGCGATGGCCTTGCGGTATTCCTCAAAAGTAGTGGCTCCAATACAAGAGATGTCACCCCGTGCCAAAGCGGGCTTGAGGATATTGGCGGCGTCTAGGTTGCTATCGATAGTATCACCAGCCCCGACGATGGTATGAATTTCATCAATAAAGACAATTACATTGGAGGCGTTGCTGGCCTCCTCAATGATACCGCCCAGTCGCTCCTCAAATTGTCCGCGTAAACTGGTGCCTGCCACCAGCATCCCAATTTCAATTTGGACAATGCGCTTATTGCGTAAAGGAGATGGGGCCAGTTCGTTGGCAATCTGCCACGCCAAGCCCTCGACGATTGCTGTCTTGCCAACACCTGCATCGCCCACTAACAAGGGATTATTTTTCTTATTGCGGGTGAGGGTACGGGCTACTGCACGCATCTCACGGTCACGCCCAATGGCAGGGCCAAATTTACCCGCCCGCGCTTGCTCAGTGAGGTCACGTCCGTATTTGTCGAGTAAAGGGGTCGGAATCTGCCCGCTGCTGGAGGATTTCTCGTCATCAGCGTCCAGAATATCTTCAAAGTCATCATCGTCGATGAGGTCACTGAAGAAATCATCAGAGTCATCGGAGTCGTCTTTGTTTTCGATATTCAAGAAACGGGTGAGATAGTCAATCCAATATTGGATGCTGACGCCCATTTCTTGGATTTTCAGCAAAGCAATGCCTTCTCCATCTTGAAGCATACACAGCAAGATCTGTTCTTCCGTGACATGCTGGGAATTGAGGTCATCCGCCAAGAAAATACTTTGGGCCAAAATGCGATGGGTACGAGGAGTCAGTGGTGGAATATCTGCGACTTCTTCATCCCCACTTCCGACTTCACGGCGAATCGCATTGCGGACTTCACGTGGGTCGAGTTTACTGTCGGTCAAAATCAAAGTTGCAATACCATTTGGTGTACGTGTCATGGCATTAAAGAGGTGTTCAATCCCAATATAATTATGCTTCAGCCGCACCGCCTCCTCGCGGGCTGTTCGGAGGATCGTCTTGCAATGTTGGCGGATTTCGGCTTCGCTCACATCATGTGGCGATTTTGGCATGGGTTCCCTCGCTTAAATTTGATTCCTAACCTATTATAGCAGGCAGTCAACAATTCTTGATTGTGCGCTATAATAGTGTACGCCACTTGTCAGTTGAACTCAAAAAGTAGTAGATAATGTTTCCAACAGACCCAATCATTGGCAAGAAATTAGGTGATTACACCATCCTAGAACTGCTTGGCAAAGGTGGAATGGCCCGTGTTTATAAGGGCTATGATGAAGCACTAGATCGCTATGCAGCGGTCAAGGTGATTACCACCGATTTTGTTGCCACCGCTGATGAAACTGAATATAAAGAACGTTTTTTGCGTGAGGCTCGCTCTATCGCACGGTTGCGGCATGCCAATATCGTTGGTGTGTACCAATTCGGTGAACTTGAGGGCCTGTATTATATGGCAATGGTCTTTTTGGATGGGGACGACTTGCGTGTGCGCCTCAAGACCTATGCCGAACAGGGCAAACGGATGCCCCCTGAAGAAATTGTGCGGATGGGGCGTGAAATTGCCAGCGCCCTAGATTATGCCCACAGCGAAGGCGTGATTCACCGCGACATCAAGCCCTCCAATATCATGATGACCAGCCGGGGAGCAGCCTTAACCGACTTTGGGTTGGCGCTCAGTACCGCCGAGGGCACAATGGGTGATACCTTTGGCAGCGCTCATTATATCGCGCCAGAGCAGGCCATTTCGTCAGCCCGTGCCGTTCCTCAAAGTGATATGTATTCATTAGGGGTGGTACTCTATGAGGCCTTTGCGGGGCAAGTTCCGTTTGACGACCCCTCGGTGATGAGCGTTGCACTTAAACATCTGAACGAACCACCTCCTCCCCCCAGTATGTATAATCCTGATATTCCGCCTGAAGTGGAAAAGGTCTTGCTCAAGGTTCTCAATAAAGAACCCAAAGACCGCTACCACACAGGCAAAGACATGATTATCGCTTTGGAAAAGGCGCTCAAGGGTGATGATGACGATACAGTAGAGATGCACGGCGCTACGCCTAAAGTCGCCAATCCGTTGCTTTCTGCGTATCAAAAACAAGTGGCCCAAGAGGCAACCTCGCCTGCCAAGGCGACGACTACAACCGACGCTATTCCACAGGGAGCGTCCCTACCTGCTGATGCGAAATCTGAAAAGCAGAATAAGCTCCCATTGCCACTGATTATTGCAGGCGCTTTGCTATTGATACTGGTTGTAGTCGCATTCTTGGTCTTGGGGCAAGGTGATGGTGGGGATGACAACAAGTCTAGTGGTCTCACCGATGATGGGCGTACTGCGACGGCGGCATTGCAGACAGAAATGGCTATTGCACTATTGCCCACCAATACACTAGAGCCTAGCTCAACGCCAACTAATCAGCCGACCCATACCCCCACACAGGCTCCAACAGACACTCTAACGCCTGATGAAACTGAAAACGCAGCAATTGGTGGTGGAGAAGGCCCAACCGAAACTCCCACTGAGCGACCAACAGCAACCACTGCGCCAACCGATACCCATACCCCAGAGCCAACTGAAACACCCACCAATACACTGACAAATACCCCCACACTCACCGATACTCCGACTCGTCGTCCAAGCCGCACCCCGCGCCCAACCGATACACCCACAGCAACCAGCAGCCCAACACCCACCTTACAGCCGGAATTCGAACTGCGTTATAACGACGAGAGCTTTGTACTGGAAAATATCTCCAATGACCTTCAAGATATTAGCAATCTCCAGTTTCACGGTAACCGCACGGGTACCTATCGTGCAGTTGATTGGCGCGAAGAATTGCAGGTCATTGATGGTGATGTTGACCGAATCTTGTCCCATGGATGTGTGCAGGTGGTAACCGATACCCGTGCTGTGTTGATCAAGCCCAACGATTTGGAAAGCCCATGTTTTCGCTATGTAGTGTTTGAATGGCGTAACCTAACATCCTATCATTTTTGGCGTTCCGTTGGCGGCAATACCACATTTACCGTATCCAATAATGGTGTTCCAATTTTGGAATGCCCCGTAGCCCCAGCGGATACCGAAGAGGAGTTAACCTGTCAGTTCGCTATACCGGATGAAGACTAAGCCATGACCAACCAATTTGATCGACGGCGGCTCACCGATGAATACCATGCACTGCTACAAGTCGCGCAACTGATTACCACGCTAGACTTAGACCGGGTACTCACCCAAATCCTGCAAATCACCAATGATGTGATTGGCGCAAAGAAGGGGAGTATTTTGCTCTTAGATATTAATGGCGCACCTTATCGACGCTTCATCCTCCAACGTAATTTGCCGCCGGAGATGTCGCAAATTGCCGTGAGCCGTGTCTTAGAACGAGGATTAGCAGGCTGGGTCGCCCGCGAAAAACGCGGTGCAATTGTCAGTAATGTGAACGCCGATGAACGGTGGTTGATTCTGCCGGACGATGATCAAGCGGATGTGGCTTCGGCCTTATGTGTCCCTTTCTTACTGGAAGGCCGTGTGCAAGGTGTTATGACCCTTGTCAACGATATTCCGAGTAGCTTTACCGACCATTCGCTTGAACTAGCAACCGCGATTGCAGGGCAAGCCAGTATGGTCATCCATAATGCCTATCTGTTTGATGATGTGCAGACGCATCAACGCCAGCTTGAAACTGTACTGCAAAATGTGGGAGAGCCAATATTTATGCTCAACCATGATTTTCGCTTTACCCTCATTAATCAAGAGGCCTCCACCCTCCTTGGCAAGGCCAACCATCAACTCATAGGTCAACCACTAGACACCTTGGCGGCTAACCCAATGTGGGTAGACCTCACCAAGCAACTGTTAGAGACCAGTGCTGATGGTAGCGGACGTAGAGGCGAAGGAGGGCGGCTGCACTACGTTTTTGAACTGCGGGATGAACAAGCAGGACGTGATTTTAAGGTCAATGTGTCCAAAGTTCGGAATGATACGGGTTTTCCGGCCTATGTGGTAATTTTCAGCGACATCACCTCCATGAAAGACCTTAGCCGCTTGAAATCGCACATGCTGCGGATGGCCTCACATGACCTCAAGAATCCTCTACACATTGCGTTGGGCTACATTAACCTGATGCTCTCCGATATTGATGAGGGCTTGGGGGTAGATGGGGCATGGGTCAACGAGGTGTTTAAGGCCCTTGACCGCATGAATGATCTTATTGATGATCTCTTGGGTGAAGACCGCATTGAGTGTGAGAGTAAATTCCGTAGCAGTCTTGTGAATCCCTATCAGTTGATTGAAGATACGGTTAACGCGGTAGTTGATCAGGTCGTTTGGAAGAAACACCGTCTGGTCTACGATGTGGCCCCCAATATGACTGACATTCGTGGGGACGCCTCTCAACTACGCCAAGCGATGGTCAATTTTATGACCAATGCCATTAAATACACCCCTGATGAGGGAACCATTACTATCCATGCCCGTATTGAGCAGGGACGCTTCCATTTTTCTGTCGAAGATACGGGCATTGGTATCCCAGAGGCCCTACAAGCGGATATTTTTCAGCGGGGGTATCGGGCTGACCGCAATGCTATTCAAGGGATTGAAGGCACCGGAATCGGTCTGAGCTTGGTTGAGGAAATCTGCCGCCGCCATAAAGGGCGGGCATGGTTCACCAGTAAAGAAGGTGAGGGCAGTACCTTTGGTTTCTCGATTCCGGTGGAGCCGCTGACCTAATTGGCTTGAGGCGGTGTCCAAGGCTCGACGCGGGCTTCGGTAAAAAAATAAGACATTTTGATTTTATTGACGCCTTCCATCGGCTTGGCTTCTGGCAGCTCAATGAGAATGACCCGCACCCCAAGATTAGGTAATTCATAGACTGTTTGTAGTTCACGCCGCACTGAATTGCGCCAGACTTTGAGGTTGGCTTCCTTATCGAGGCGGCGCACTTCCTTGCGGGCTTTTCCTAGTGCCAAACCCGCCAATTTTTCAGCCAATTGTTGACGCTCGTTCTCGTTCAGCATAAGATAGAATCTCCTTAGTTCAAATCGTCAAGAATTGTAGCACAAATCGAGCGATGTTACCCTTATTTTCTGATGACTCCAGCAACGAAGGCCCGTTTACCGTTAGTGCCTTGACCACCCACATCCGCCAAAAATTGGAGCGTGACCCCATGCTCCAAGATATTTGGGTGGAAGGCGAAGTGAGCAACCTGACCCGCGCCCCCTCTGGGCATATCTATTTCACGCTCAAAGATGCCAACGCCCAACTGAAAGCCGTGATTTGGAAATCGAGCGCTGACCGCTTGCGTTTTGTCCCGCGTCAGGGTGATTTGGTGCTGGCGAATGGACGGATTGCCGTCTATGAGCCACGCGGGGAATACCAACTGGTCGCCACCACCCTCGAACCAAGCGGGGTTGGCGATTTGCACCGTGAATTTGAGCTACTCAAGGCCCGCCTTGATGCCGAAGGTCTCTTTGACCGTGAACAGCGCCCCTTGCCGTATTTCCCACGTAAAATCGGTGTAGTGACCTCTCCCAAAGCGGCAGCTTTTCAAGATGTGCTGAATGTTCTCAATCGGCGTTTTCCGGTAGCCGAAGTGCTGCTTAGTCCGACAATGGTGCAGGGCAATGACGCCCCTCCGCTGATTATGGCTGCCCTAGAGCGTCTCTATCAGCGTGACGACATCGACGTGATTTTGCTGGTGCGCGGTGGGGGCAGCATGGAGGATTTGTGGTGCTTCAATGACGAGGGTGTTGTCCGCACCGTAGCCGCTTCACCTATCCCATTGGTGGCAGGTGTCGGGCATGAGATTGACTTCACCTTGGTCGATTTTGCAGCAGATTATCGCGCCCCCACCCCCTCAGCGGCTGCGGAGTTGATTACCCCTGAAGTGGAGCTATTGCGCCAAAGCGTGGATGTGCTGTATCAGGAGATGCACGGCGCAATGGTAGGTGTCTTGCAGGAACGCCGCCGTGACCTGATGACGACCCAGCGTGCTTTGCGCCACCTCTCCCCACGCCATGCCGTACTGAGTTGGCAAGCCCGCCTTGATACCCTCCAGCCGCGTCTCTTGCGGGCTATGCAGCACCAACTCGAAAGCAAAAACCAGCAGCTTGCCCAGCACAACGCCACCCTGCAAGGGGCCAATCCCCTAGCGATATTGGCGCGGGGCTATGCTATTGTGCGGCGGGTCGGTGATGGGAAACAGATTAGCGATGCTCAAGACGCCGACACAGGTACCCTGCTTGATATACAATTGCATCGTGGGAGTTTAAGAGCCACTGTGAAAGATCGGGAGTTAGGTCATGAGGATTAGTTGGCTTGTGGGGATAGTTTGGATGCTAGGATTGGTGGTTGCCTGCCAAAGTGAGGCCACCACCAACGCACCCACCCCCCATCCACACTCAGCCGTGACCTATCCCGCGCAGTACCGCACCGACTTTGTCCATTATCTGACCGTTGACCGCATTGACGGCACCATCCGCGATATTTATATCAGCCCCGCGGCCTTGGATGCAGCACGGCGCAACGTGGCCCTACCCGACGAAACGGTGATTGTGATTGAGGCCTATCATATCCAAGTGGATGCCGATGGGGAGCCGTTGGTGGATGAGCAAGGCCATTACCTGAAAGCCGACCCCTTTGAGATGGTGCATGTCATCGAGAAACGCGCCGATTGGCAAGATAGCGATTTTGTCAGCACGGCACGGGTGGGTGAATGGAATTTCGGCTCGTTTGATGCCCAAACAGGTGATTATTTTGATGAGGACACCGCCGCCTGCTTCCATTGCCACAACCCGATGTTTAACACCGATTTTGTCTATACCTATCCACAGTTGGCAACCTATGCCGCCACCAAGGAAGTCCAACACCTCTATTGCGATTTAGCCAATCGACTGCCTTGTTAAAGTTGTAAAAAATTTCCTGATTCTGCTATACCAGACTCTCATAGCAGGAGAGCTATTTTATGCAGGACAGGCTACACATTATCCATGAAAAGCTAAAACGGCTGATTGCAACCGACACTGAGTTCAAAATCTTTGGCTCCAATGAGCCATGGAACGGTCACCACTACGAACTTAACCCCACCCTGAGCGAGGACGACATCCGCAATTTTGAGGAGGCTGCCGAGGTCAAACTTCCCGCCGATTATCGCCTCTATCTCAGCCAGATTGCCGATGGGGGAGCAGGACCATATTACGGACTGCGCTTCCTACAGGCGGCGGTTGAGGAAGCCATCAATAACTACGATACCGTTGGCGAAGGCGACCCGCCGCAGCTACGGCTCCGCGAGTATTTTCAACCCTTCCCAATTAGCGCAGAAGCTGTGCAATCCTATATTCGCGCTGTTGAGGAAATTGAAGACGATGAACTCCAGCCCTTTGACTTGCCGCCAACCCTGTCGGGGATTCTTTTTCTGTCAGAATATGGCTGCGGGGGTTACTATGTGCTAGTTGTCCAAGGGGAGCAGGCGGGCACAGTTTGGTTTTTCCAGAGCGGTGAGTATCTCCAGCCCATCTTTAACAATGGCAAGCAATGGGGCTTTTTTGATTGGTTCGAGAATTGGATTGACCGCAGTTTGCTGGAGTTGACCAACCCCGATGCGCTCTACAAAAACCCCGTCGAAGACCCCCTGCAAGTCAAGCGCTTGGTCTATGACCAACAGGAGCTAAAGACCATCCCTGATGAGGTCTTCCAATGCCGAAACCTGCGCCACTTGACGTTCTCACGTAATGCCCTGAAGACCATCCCGCCCGCCCTGTTTGAATTGGCAGAACTCCGCATCTTGGATTTGAACTTCAATCAATTCAGCAAGATTCCAGCGGGCATCGGCAGTTTCCCGCACTTGCGAAAGCTCAATTTATCCTATAACAGCAAATTGAAGACTTTGCCTGATGCCATCGGTAATCTAGGCAATCTGCGGAAGCTTGACTTAGCCTATTGCACCAGCTTACAACGCCTACCGGACAGCATTGGGCAATTGCGCCAATTGGAACGCCTCAATCTCTTTTCCTGCGATGTGTTGGAATTACCCGATTCCATTGGGGATATGGCGGCACTAGAAACCCTGCAACTCGATTCCAATCGCAACTTGACCCGTTTACCAGAGAGCATCGGGCGTTTAGGCCAATTGCGTACCCTCTCGCTAGAATGGACAGGGGTCACAGCCTTGCCTGCATCCTTCGCGCAATTGACGGGCCTTGAGTGGCTCAATCTGGACATCGAGGCGGCAGATTGGGCGGATGTATTTGCCAAGATTGCGGCCTTGACGGGCTTGCAGTACCTCAAGATTCGTGCTGTGCCAGAGTATCCGCTGAACATTGCAGACCTTAAGGTTAAAACGCTGTTCGTGGGTAAAAATTACACAGTTGAGATTAGCCAGCTACCCAATAGCCTGTGCATGGCCCGCCCCGAACACCTTGATTTGAGCGAGGCCAATGCAGCGTTACCCGCCCACATTGGTACCATGACTGCCCTACAAAAGCTGACCATCAACTCGACACAGGCCAAGCAACTACCTGCTAGTTTCCAGAATTTACAGGGACTGTCGGAACTACAAGTGATTGCGGGTTTTCAACTGAGTGATGCTGAAAAAGAGACTATTCAGAAGCTAATCCCCAACACCAAAATGCAGTGGTGGTAAACAAAAAACTGCACAGGCTGGGGCAAGTCTGTGCAGTCCTCAGTAAACGCCTAAAACGAACTAATGGCCGACAATCGCTAAGGTAATATCTTGGGCAAGGTCGGTCATCAGATAGGGCTGAAGCCCCAGTAAGATAGTGCCAATGGCGGTAATCAGCAAGGCCGTGCGGAGGGCTGGCTTCAACTTCATGGCGGGGCGAGCATCGCCTTGCACCATGTACATGTTCATGATGACCCGCAGATAGTAGAAAGCTGAGATGACGCTGGTTACGATACCCGCAACCGCCAGCACCGTTAGGTTGGCATCAAGGGCCGCCTTGAAGACGAACCACTTACCCATAAAGCCAGCAGTAGCAGGGATACCCGTCAAACTAAACATGAAAATAGCCATCGCCAGCGCCAAGCCGGGGTTGTTGTTCGCCAAGCCCTTGATGTCATCAAGGGTGGTGCCGCTGGTGTCATTGCGTTCCATTGCCACCACAAAGGCAAAAGCCCCGATATTGGTGAAGGTATAGGCCAGCAAGTAAATCAAGGCCGCTTGGACGGCGGCGTCTTGGGTGCCTTGTGAGCCACCCGCTGCTACTGCAATCAAGATATAGCCCGCGTGGGCGATACTCGAATAGGCCAAGAGGCGCTTGAGGTCAACTTGCATAACAGCCACCACATTCCCCAGCAAGAGGGTGATGAAGGCCATTAGCTGCACCGTGTCTTGCCATGCGTTGATGGCGTTGCCGTCGCTGACCACACCCATGCCTGTCGCTAGGACGCGCAAGAGGGCCGCAAAACCGCCCGTCTTGGCGACCACACTCATATAAGCGGTGACGGGTGTCGGCGCACCTTGGTACACATCAGGCTGCCACATGTGGAAGGGGACGGCACCGACTTTGAAGCCAAGCGCAATCAGCACCAACCCAATCCCGATCAGCAACGTGGCCTGACCGGGCATATCACCATTGAGGATGCCCACCGCATGTTGCCAGATGGTCGGCAGGTCAAAGCTACCCGTAGCCCCGAACATGAAGGCAATGCCATAGACCAAGAAGCCAGAGGCAAATGCCCCCAGCAACAGGTACTTCATGGCGCTTTCTTCACTTTGTTCCATGGGGCGGCGGAAGCCTGACAAGATGTAGAGGGGAATGGAGAGCAATTCCAGCGCGACGAAAATCATCACCAGATTGCGCGATGACCCCATCAGCATGGCCCCCATCGCACTAAAGAGCATCAGCGTATAGAACTCACCGCGTTCATTGCCAGTACGCTTGAGGTAATCATACGAGACCAGAATGCCAATCAGTGCCGCGGTCAACACGATAACATTGACCAAATAGGTGAACTGATCGGCAACGAATATGCCAGAAAATGCTGTCCCGCTCTCTCCAATCTCAGCGGCACCTGTGGCTTGAGCCAGCGCCAGCACCAACGAGACGATGACGCCAACCGCCGCCAGCACCGCCGTATAGAGTTTCTTATCTTTCGGGATTAGCAAATCGGCAATCAGCAAAACGCAGGTACCCAACCCTAGCATAATCAGGGGTAGGGCGGCCCACACGTTTAGATCGTCGAAAGTCGGTGTCGCAAACATCCTATTGACGCTCCTTAGCGACCCGCGATGACGGTGGCGTCAATCATCTGCGTGACTTGACTAACCGAAGCATCCATGAGTTCAAAGAAGGGACGTGGATACAACCCAATCACGAAAATCATAATCAAAATCGGGATGAGGGCTGCCAATTCGGTCCAGTTCTTGCTCCATGACAGGTCAACCAATTCTTGGTTTTCCTTCTTATCAACTGGCCCCATAAAGACCTTGTTAAACATGAACAAGATGTAGATGGCGGCCAAGATAACACCCGCCGCCGCAAGGGCCGTGAACCACAGGCTCAACACCTCGGAACCCGCTGAACCCAGCAAGATGGTGAACTCACCTACAAAGCCGTTCATACCGGGCAAGCCCATGCTGGAAAGTGAGACAATCAAGGCAATGCCGCTGAATATGGGCATGACCTTCCAAATCCCACCGAAGGCGTCGATGGCTTTGGTGTGGCGGCGCTCATAGAGCATCCCGACCAACAAGAACAAGCCGCCTGTGCTAATGCCGTGATTGACCATTTGCAAAATGGCACCTTGGACCCCCGCACTATTGAGGGCGAAAATCCCCAAGACGACAAACCCCAAGTGACTCACGGACGAATAGGCGACCAGCTTCTTGACATCGGTTTGGGCATAGGAGACCCATGCGCCATAGATGATGCCTATCACCGCCAAGACCGCGATATAGGGCGCAAAGTCGGCGGAGGCTTCAGGGAAAAAGAACAGGTTGAAGCGCACCAAGCCGTAAGTCCCCAGTTTTAGCAAGACACCTGCTAGAATGACCGAGCCAGCCGTGGGGGCTTGCACGTGGGCATCTGGTAACCACGAATGGAGAGGCCAGATAGGGACTTTAATGGCAAAGGCCATAAAGAAGCCCACAAAGAGCAAGCGTCCGGTGGTCGTGCTGAAGGTCAAGGAACCGTCGCGCACCATCTGGCTAATCTGTACCACATCAAAGGAACCCGCCTTGTTGCCCAGATACAGAATGGCGATCAGCATCAAGATAGAGCCAGCCATCGTGTAAAGGAAGAACTTGACAGCAGCATAGATGCGGGCATCGCCACCCCAAATCCCGATGAGGAAGTACATCGGCACAAGGGTTAGTTCCCAGAAGATGTAGAACAGGAACAGGTCTTGGGCAACAAACACGCCCAGCATGGCGGTTTCCAGCAAAAGCATAAAGGCATAATAGAGGCGTACCCGTTCCTTAATAGCGGTAAAGGAGGACACAATCGCAATGGGCATGATGAAGGTGGTAAGCAACACCAGCCAGATGCTTATGCCATCTATTCCTACATGGTAATAAATGTTTGCGCTGGGGATCCATTTGGCAATATGCTCAAACTGCATCCCGGCCTCTTTCTCAAAGTCGAGCAACAGCACGAAAGAGAGAAAAAAGGTAATGAGCGAGGTCGTCAACGCAGTCCATTTAATGCGCTCCTCGTTTTTCATCAACAAGAGGATGATGAATCCGACAAGCGGCGCAAACAACACAACTGTCGTCAGCGATATGCCGGTTGTTTCCATAGAACCCCCTAAACTCCGAGCATGTCCCGCAATACGGGCAGTAAAATAACGATAATCACAAGTAACACTCCGAAGAGAACCGAAAAGGCATAGGTGCGGACATAGCCTGTTTGGACACGGCGTAAACGCCCGCCCAAACTGAGGATGCCGCTGCCAATCGAAAGGAAGCCTTTGTCAATAATCTGCTTATCCACAGGCTTGCTCATGACATCTGCTGCGCCTTGGAAGCCTTGGAAGATGACTTTCTCATGCACAAAATCGTGCCAGAATTTCCAATCAAGGGTAATGCCGATGAACTTGGCGGCCCGTTGGAAGGGATAGATGATGAATTGGAAGTAAGCCTCATCCCAATAGAGACGGGCATTTGACCATGCGAAGATTGGCGCGGTCTGTGGATTGACTTCCAAGGGGTCTTTGTCCATGTGCTTCAGGATGTTGTCGTTGTAGATGGAACGCGCAAAGTAGATAGCACCCACCGCCAAGAGCGTGGCAAACAAGGCCAAGACGGCGTTAAAGCTACCTGCATGGGCATGAATCACACTATGCTCCAGCCATTCGGTGAATTGGTGTTTGCCAAAGAGCGCCCCTAGAACCGGGAAGCCTGATGGCACATTCATAAAGCCAATCAAGGTGCTGCCAATTGCCAATATCACCAAGGGCAAGGTCATGGTCATGACGCTTTCGCTGGCGTGTTTGGCAGCATCGGTACGGCCTTCACCATAGAAGACGATGCTGACTTGCCGCCAAATGTAGAAAGCGGTGAAACCTGCCGCCACAAAGAGGAAGGCCAGCGCAAGGTAGCCGCCCAACTTACCCTCTTCAAAGCCAACGGTGAAGGCATCGGCCAAGATTTCGTCTTTAGACCAGAAGCCCGCGAAGGGGATGACGCCTGCCAGTGCCAATGAGCCAACCAGATACGTCCAGTAGGTGATGGGCATTTTCTTGGCAAGGCCACCCATATTCCGCATATCCTGCGGGTCGAAGGGGTGGTCATCGTGTCCGTGTCCGTGATGGTCGTCACCATGTTCGTGGGCGTGGTGGTGTCCATGCTCAACCCCATGAATGACGGAGCCAGAGGCCAAGAACAACAAGGCCTTAAAGAAAGCGTGGGTCACCAGATGGAACATGGCGGCGGCATAGGCCCCTAACCCAACGGCTGTAACCATAAAACCCAGTTGACTGACGGTACTGTAGGCCAGCACCTTCTTGATGTCCCATTGCCCCAGCGCCATAAAGCCCGCAGCTAAGGCCGTTGTGCAGCCCACCAGTGTCACGACAAAGGAGGAGAACTCGCTGGCATGATAGAGCGAATTGGAACGCACCATCATATAAATACCAGCCGTCACCATTGTCGCGGCATGAATAAGCGCACTAACGGGGGTTGGGCCTGCCATGGCGTCAGGTAGCCAGACAAACAAGGGGATTTGGGCGCTTTTGCCCGTTGCCCCTAGCAGGAAGAACAGGGTAATCAGGGTAATGACCGTTTCAAGTTTCAGGTCAAATGGCCCAATATCGACGCGGTGATTGCCTTCATGTAGCCAGTATTCGGCTTTGGTGAAAACGCCCACTTCATCGAGATTAACGGTCTCATGTTGGCCTAGCCCTTCGATTTCAAAGACAGGCGCTGGCCCTTCTTCAAAATGGACATGCACCTCTTCGTTTGGCTTGTGAAAGTCGAGGGTGCCGAATGTCCAGAAGGTGAGGAAGACGCCCATCAACAGCCCAAAATCACCAACACGGTTGGCGATAAAGGCTTTGCGGGCGGCGTTGCTGTTGGCCCAACCGAGAGTACCCTCTTTGTGCTTCTGGGGTTTATCAAACCAGAAGCCAATTAGCAAGAAGGAACACAGACCCACGCCTTCCCAACCGACAAACATCATCAGGAAGTTGTTGCCTGTGACCAACAAGAGCATGAAGACCAAGAACAAATTCAAATAGACAAAAAAGCGCGGGAAACGCTCATCACCGTGCATATAGCCCACAGCGTAAAGGTGGATCAGGGTACCGACGCCTGTGACCACCAGCATCATGGTGACGCTGAGGGTATCGACGCGGAATTGCCAAGGAATATCCACTGCGGCTGAGGGGATATAAATCCAATCGGGGATGAGGGGTGCATTGACAATCGCGGCTTCAAAACCTGTATCGATTAGGGCTGCCCACATAATGAGGGCTACCCCAAAGGCCAGCGAACTAGCCCCAACAGCGATAAAGGCCACACCACGTTCACCCATCCGCTTGCCCGCAAAAAGATTAATCAACATCCCGATTAAGGGGATGAAGACCGCAAGCGAAACAAAACTATAAAAACCCTCCATAGAGTAATCGCCCCTGCACTAGCCTTGTAAAGTGTGCAAATCGTCTACATCAATGCTGTGTTTGGTGCGGTAGATCGCCACAATCAGCGCCAACCCCACCGCGACCTCAGCGGCTGCAACGGTCATGACAAAGAAGACCATCGTGTGGCCTTCCATGTTGTTCCATTGCCGCGCAAAGGCCGCCAATGCGAGATTCCCCGCATTGAGCATCAATTCGACCGACATAAAAATCAAGATGGCGTTACGGCGCAACAAGACGCCCATCGCCCCAAGTACGAATAAAATCGCACTGAGCAGAACATAGAGTTCGGTAGCAACTTCCATCGGCTACTCTCCACTTGGCAATTGTTGGGTACTGGACGCTTCAGGCAAAGCGGCTCCAGAGCGCAACGATTGAACATATTCTTCAACGGTGGGGTTGCCGGGAACGGCTGCCATACGGCGTGGGTTGCGACGGGTGCGCTTGATTTCAGCATCAGTTGTCAAAATCAAGGTGCCGACCATTGCCACCAAAAGCAGTGCGGCAATCGTTTGGAAGACCAGCATATAATCAACATAGAGCAATTGCCCTACCCCACGAGCGCTCCCGAAGGCCGGATAGTTATCAATTTGATAGAGTTCCCCACGTTGGCGGAAGATTTCAGCGCGGCTATCGCCCATCAACACCCACACCAAGTCCTCATTGTCCGTAGCCTCGACATCACGCAGTTGGATGGTCGGCTTGCTGGCGAGTTTGGCGTCTTCGCCGCTCAGTTCAGCCGCTGCAACCCCAGCAGGAAAAGCCCCAAGGGTATAGAGATGGCTGATGTATTGGTCGCGGCGCAGAATCTCGAATGGGCTAAACTCACCATAGCCGAGGTTCTCGGCAAAGTAGGTGGGCTTATCACTGGGATCTGTGATATTGAGGACATCTACGGTGCAGTCTGTCGGGCAGGCCATTGCGTTAACAATCGTCATGCGCGAGGTGTTGCGTTCTTTAACTGGCTCGAGACTGGTCTTGACCCTCAATAAAGATTTGCCATCAATAGCTTCTGGCAGCATCACCAAAGAGACAACATCGTTACCACCAAGGGCCACCGTCTCCTCGGTCAAGAGGTCGATACCGCTAAAAACCTTAACGGTATATTCGCCTGCCTCTATCTCTTTAAAGTCAGAGCCTTGGGTAAATTCGAGGTCACTAGCCCAAAGCTGGTCATTGAGGTAAATATCAACGGCCTCTGCTTCGCTATTGGCATGAATGAAGCGCACTACCGGATTATGGGGTTCGGGTTCGTTGGTGTCTAGCTCACTATCTAAGATGGCGACACTCACAACGAACAAAATGACCACGACCATACCCACTGCCACAGGCGTTAGCCACGAGAATTGGGGGTTGGGTTGTGGCAAGAGCTTCTCAGCCCCTAAGAGCATGATGACGAATAAGAAAAGCACCATAATCGCGCCCGCATACACCGTCACCTGCACCATTGCCAAGAAAGCGGCGTTCAGCATCAAGTACAAAAACGCCACACATGCAAAATTGACGATGAGGAACAAGGCACTGTGTACAGCATTTTCGCTAATCAACATCATGACAGCGGCAAAAATAGCAATTGCCCCTATCAGAATAAACAATGCGAGTTCGGTTCCTAACATAAGTTTCCTCAAACGCTTGTAAAACTTTGTGCAGTTTATCGCAATCGGCGCATTCTGCCAACTATCAGGGGTAGGTGAAAGCCTACCCCTGAGTGCATATTATCCAGCGCCTGTCTCACTTAGGCGGGGTTTTCCATATCTGGAATCGCCCGATCAAAACTCCCCGCCTCGACCTGTTGCGGACTGCCGAGTGTCCCTTCCGGTGCGGGGTCAATCAACATATCTTTGGTATAGATGGCATCACGGCGGTCAGTGAAGGAGAGCTTGAACTCGTGTTCAAGGACAATAGCCTCAGTCGGGCAAGCATCTTCACAATAGCCGCAAAAGATACAACGCAGCATGTTGATTTCATAGGTCTTGGCGTAGCGTTCACCGGGGCTGTAGCGCTCATCATCCGTATTTTCAGCTGCCTCGACCCAAATCGCATCCGCAGGACAGGCCGCTGCACATAAGGCACAGCCGATACATTTTTCCAAGCCATTGTCATAGCGCTTGAGGGCATGGCGACCCTTAAAACGCTCGCGCAAGGGGCGCTCTTCCTCTGGATATTGGATGGTGGGTCGGTCTTGGAAAACGTGTTTAATCGTTGTCAGTAACCCGCTAATAATCCCCATCTACCTCTACTCCTCGCTCTATGCTTTCCCTTTAGGTTGCCGTATGAGTCCCGTGATAGCGTCCACGATGGCGGTTGGGATGGCAATAATCACCCCTAAGACCTGTACCGCAATATCTCCAACAGTGACCCGTAGCGGGTCTTCAAGGGTGTCATCTGGTACAGTGGCGATGGCAACGTTACGATTAAAAGCGCTGACCATCGCTAACAAGACCACAAACAATACGACAGATGAAATCCAATAGACAATGCTACCTGCGCCCTCTTCGGCAATGACGATGGCGATTGATGTCCATGCCACCGACAAAATCGACAAGGGGAGCAATACCTTCCATCCGAAGGTCATCAAGCGGTCATAGCGGGGACGGAACACCGTACCACGTATCCAAATCATGACCATTAGTAGCAGAATAACCTTGGTTGCGAGAACAGGCACCGCCAACAAAGGGATACCTTGGACAAAGCCAAAGCCGTCATCATAGCCACCCAGATACATGGAGCTAAAGATGACACTAATGCCAATCATGTTGATGTATTCTGCCATAAAGAACAGTGCAAACTTCATGCCACTGTATTCGGTCATGTGGCCGGCCACCAACTCTTGCTCGGCTTCGGGCATGTCAAAGGGGCCACGATTAATCTCAACCATGAGGGCAATAAAGAACAAAATTGCCGCCAGCGGGTTTTGGAATATAAACCACTTAAAGCCCATTTGGGCACTTTGAATATCGCCAATGCTCATGGAGCCAGCCAGCAAAATCGGTACTGCGAAGAGCGTCCCCATGCTTAACTCGTAGCTAATCATAGACGCCGTTGAACGCAGTGAGCCGAGCATGGCATATTTGTTGTTGCTCGACCACCCCGCGAGGGTGACACCGTACACGCTTAGGCTGGTAATCGCCAAAATCCACAGCACCCCAACCTCAACATCAATCAAACCTTGATTAACGCGGTACCAGTTGCCATCAAACCAAGGCACGACCATCTTGGGGCCGAGTGGTACCACGGCTAACACCAGCAGCGCAGGTAACACTTTTAACACAGGCGCTAACCAGAAGACAAACTTGTCGGCGTTAGCAGGCGTGACATCTTCCTTGAAAATCAGTTTGATACCGTCAGCGGCAGGTTGCAGCGCCCCCTTGAGCGGAACACGGTTCGGCCCAATACGGGATTGGATACTGGCGATAAAGCGTCGCTCTAAAACGGTGGTCAGGGCAAAGCCCGTGAGCAACGTCACAAACACTACCAACGCGATAATAATCGAATGTACCGCTTGGCAGCCACCACTAGTTGAACACTCTATAATTACAGTCGGATCGTTAGGGCCAAACATTCTTTATCCTTCGATCACCGCTTGCGGAACTTTTTCAATCGATTCGACGGGGGTCGGTGCTAAGGGGCCAGCCAGTTCACTCAAGCGACGCGGGAACAAAATCGCCCCGGCAGGCACTTGATTGCTGACAACCGCCTGTACTTCATGCACCACACCCAGCACCGTCATCTTAAGCAGCATGCCCGCCACAATGCCTTCTTTGGCAGCATCTTCCTCGCTGATAAGGACATGGGGTTGGGGAATGCGATGGTGCATCAATTCGCTATGACGGAAAAGTGTGCCTTGGTCAAAGAGCAAGGTGGTTGGTACTACCAACAGGCCCTTGTGCTTGGATTTTTCAGCCTTGACCTTGGTCTCCGTCAATTGAGCATCAGAGTTTTCGGCTTCTACTGACCATTGTACACCAAGGCCGCCTTTGTTCTGGTAGGCGGTACCACCATAGTATTGGTCACGTCCACCAACATCGGGGAATTGGCGTTCAACATGAGCCAAATTCTTATAACTCATGCCCGCATAGGCTGGCACCTGCTTGGTGATTTCCGCCATGACTGCGCCTGCGGAGAGTTTGACATGGCCTTGACCCAGCCGCGCCCGTAACTCCCCAAACATCTTCCATTCGGGCAGACTTTGACCAACAACCCCTTGGGCGGTATAGAAGCGTTGGACACGCCGCTCACCGTTGGTAAAGGCACCGTCCCGCTCGGCAAAACTTTGGCGAGGGAGGATGACATGCGCTTTATGGCTGGTGGTGGTGCTAAACTGCTCCGTAACCACGATAAAGGGCGCTTGTTCAAGAGCTGCCGCTTCAACCACCTCACCCATAGGGTTGCAACCCGCAATGAACAGAACATCGGGTGCTTGCTTGAAGATTTCGAGAGTCGCTTCCGCCGTATAGCCGAGGTCGATTGCGCCTTGGATGTTGGCACCGGGCCAGATTGGAATCAGGCCATTGTTAGGACGCCCGACATGCTTGGAGCCAATCAGCAAATTGGCACAGGCTTGCATCAAAACGGCGTGCTGATCCAGATTCAATCCTTCGGCACCACAGAAGACCAAGAGGTTATTGGCTTCCTTGATGGCGGCATTCTTGGCGAGGTCATTCACCGCGCCGACGGCTTCACCGTAGGGGTAAATTATGTTGGTGGCTTGTCGTTCTTTGTGCGAGCCAAGATGGACATGGCTCAGTTTGGTGGGGCGGGCATTCAAGACAACGATGTTCGCGCCCCGATCACCGGCACTCTTGACCCGTAGCCACCAGATAGGCGCTTCTTCTTCAAGGTCAGAGGCCACGACAACAATCGTATCGCCCTTGCCCATGCTGCCAATGTTGGTACCTTTAGCGGCCCCGACTTGGCGTACAATATCCCCGCCACTCATTAATGCAGGCCATAGTCCCAACTTGCCCTCACCCTTAGCGGTGACCAGTTGGCGCAGTTCCCAGAGGTCTTCGTTGCTTTGGTCAGGGCCTGCAATAGCACCGACACTGGCAGCCTCTTGGAGTTTGGAAGCGATGAGGTCAAGGGCCTCGTCCCATGTCGCCTCAGCCCATTTGGTACCTTTGCGAATCATGGGGGTGGTCAGGCGTTCAGCGGCGCGGCTGTGATGATGCCCGAAGCGAGTCTTGTCGGAAATCCAAATTTCATTGACCTGCTCGTTTTGGCGGGGCATGACACGCTTGATAATCTTGCCACCACCCGAGTCACGATCAAGACGGGTGCTGAGGCTGATATTGGCCCCTTCTGGCCCGTAGGGGTCAAGGCTGGGGACTTCATCAAGCTCCCAAGGCCGCGCCCCAAAGCGGAAGTCCGCCGTCGTCAGCGCCCCCACTGGACAAATATCGGTGGTATTGCCGCTGAACTTGCTGTCGAAGGCTGGGTCGGAGATGGTCACAATTTGCAGAGAACGGCCCCGTTCATGGAAGGCCAGCACATCATCACCGACATACTCATCGCAATAGCGCACACAACGGGCACATTGAATACAGCGCTCGCGGTCAAGATAAATCAACTCGCCTAATGGCACATGCTTATCGAGTTTGAGTTTGTCTTCATAGTGGAAGACCGATTGCCCCGGCCCATGACGCATGGTCAGGTTTTGCAGGGGGCATTCACCGCCCTTGTCGCAAATCGGGCAGTCCAGCGGGTGGCTGGTCAAGATAAACTCGACAATATCTTCACGGGCTTCAGTCACCACTGGCGTTTCGGTGCGGATAGCAAGGCCATCGCTCACCAGTTGGGTGCAAGCGGTCTGCAATTTGGGGAACCATTGGATTTGAGGGTTCCCGTCGGCATCGCGCTCTATTTCGCCCGTTTCGCGGTTCTTTTTGACCATCCCCATCTCGACAAGGCACATGCGGCACATGCCCACAGGCTCCATTTTGGGATGATAGCAAAAGACCGGAATATCGTTATCCGCATAGAATTTCGCCACATCGACAAGGTTGGTGCCTGCTGGGACATCATAGGCTACCCCGTCGATATAGATGGTCACCAATTTCTGATTATCGCCCATACCTTTGCCTTCTAAAACGTGATTAAGCGCAAACCGTGTTCGGCACGGTCAACTAATGCTTGTTCTAAGTATCCCCATTCGCTGGTGACAAGGGCCGATTGAGCGAGTTCAAGGGCTTGCTCAAAATCTTGGGTAGCTTGCTCCCAATCGCCCGCCTCTAGCCAATACTCACCACGCAACACAAAGTTTACCGCAGCGTTGGGGCTTCCTTCAATAGCTCTGTTCAAATACAGTAGTCGCGTTTCGTTCATTAGTGTGCTGGTTGCAACTGCTTCTTGGGGGCCGCTTTTTCGTCGCTCCCCTTGTTGATATACGCTTCATACTCAGACCGGAAGTGGCGCAAGGTGCCCAACACCGGATTAATCGCAAAGTCATTCAAGGCACATAGGCTCTTGCCGTTCATCTGCTTGCCGACATTCTCCAGCAAGCGCAAGTCGTTGGCGGTGCCTTGTCCGTTGATGATGCGGGTCATCAGCTTCAGCAGCCAGTAAGTACCCTCCCGACAGGGGGTGCATTTCCCGCAGCTTTCGTGCTTGAAGAATTGCATCATCTTATAAGCGGCCCATACCATATCGGTGGTCTCGTCCATCACGATAAACGAGGCCGAGCCGAGCGTCGAGCCAAACTCAATGACGCTTTCATAGGTAATCGGCGCATCCATCAGCTTATCAGTGATGGGGATGACGGGGCCAGATGCACCCGTCGGCAACAGCGCCTTGAGTTTATGGCCTTGATACTCAGTGCCGCCCGCCTTCTCAAACAACTCGCGGAAGGTGGTTTGACCGAGTGCAATCTCGTAGTTGCCCGGCTGGTTGACATGCCCGCTCATGCAGACTATCTTGGGGCCGGGGCTTTGCGGGGTGCCAATTTGTTGATAGGCTTCCGCGCCATTGACGATAATCCAAGGCACATTCGCCAGTGTCTCGACGTTGTTGACGACAGTGGGTTCATAGTACAGGCCGCCACCTTTTTGGGCTGGGAAGGGCGGGCGGACACGCGGTTGCCCCAACATCCCTTGTAGGCTGTTGAGCAAAGCGCTTTCCTCACCGCAGATATAGGCCCCTGCGCCAAGGTGGGTATAGAACTCACACGACCAGTCGGTGCCAAGAATGTTCTTGCCAATCAAGTTATTTTCGCGGGCCTCAGCAATGCAGGCGTCGAGTTGGTGGGCAATATCCCAAAACTCACCACGACAGTAGATGTAGACCGCGCTGGCTTGAATGGCGTAGGCGGCAATCATGGCCCCTTCGATAACTTGATAGGGGTTCATCTCCATCAACTCGCGGTCTTTAAAGGTGCCCGGTTCGCTTTCGTCGGCATTGACAACCACATACTTAATGGGTTCGTTCTTGGGAATGAAGCTCCACTTGCGGCCTGTATTAAAGCCAGCGCCGCCCCGCCCGCGCAGATTGGAGTCCATCACGATTTTAATGACTTCATCAGGGGTGTGTTGCTGCACCGCTTTGCGGAAGCCTTCCCACCCGCCGTTCTTGCTATAGACCTCAAAATTACCAATATCCGGTATATCTCGGTTCCGTAGTAAAATATTTGCCATGTTTACCTCGTACTCGTTAACCAGCCAAGCACTGCGCCCCACAAAATTAGCGCAAACCCACCTGCTGAAAGAAGCGGCCCTACTGTTGAAACACCCAGTCCGGCAACATAGGCGATACCATACACCCCACTGATAATCAGCAAGAGGTAAAGGTTACGCTGACCATAAATCACCAGCCCAATGACGGCTACCACCGCTTGAATAAGGGCATAGTAGACAAGTCCATCCAAGACCCGCCGTAACTCATAGCCTGAGTTGCGCGGCAATGCGGTATCCGCAGGCCAGTCTGCTGGACGGTCATGCCCTGTGAGCCTGTCTTGGTGCGATACGGTCTGGTTATAGCCAGCATTCACAAAGTCGCTAGGCCATGCCGCATTGATGACCGCATAGACCACGATGAACATTCCCACCAAAATCAGCGGGAGGTTAACCAATGCCGCTGGCTTAAACGTTATCGGACGCACGTTTGGAGAAGTAGATGACAGAGTCATGCTGTTGATACCCTTCGTGCAAAAACAGATTCAAGCTGGCGGTGTTGTCTGCTTCTACCAAGGCCGCCACAATGAGCAGTCCAAGTTGTTCAAAGTGCTGTTCACAGGCTGTGATGAGGGCTGCCCCCACGCCTTGCCGTTGAGAGTTTGGATGTACCGCAATACGGTTAATCCATCCTTTGCGGCTGTCGTGGGTCGCCAACGCCACCCCAATTAACTGTCCATCCTCGCCCCGAATGCCAATGGGGGTCTGTACCCCGCTTGCCATTTGCTCGGCAAAAACGGTTGGGTTATCCCGTCCAGCGGGCTTAAAAGGCAAACCCGCTGCTTGCCACAACTGGCATATCTCGTCAAAGTCGTCGGTGCTGAGATGGACAATCTGCATAGGACTATTATTGGTCGCCCTTGGCGGCCTCAGCCCGCTTTTCTTCAATAAAGGCTTTCATCTGCTCCATGTCTAGGTTTTCCATGTAGTGGAAATTGCATTGGAGCATCGGGGCCTTATCACACGCCGCCAAGCACATCACATGCTCAACGGTAAACAAGCCATCTTCAGTAGTGCCGCCTTCCTCGACCCCTAAGTATTCCTTGAGGTCAGCATGAAATTGGTCAGCACCACGTAGCGCACAGGGCAGGTCAGTACAGACTTGCAGCCAATACTTGCCCTTGGGCTTTTCGGAATACATGGTATAGAACCCCGCGATACTCTTGACCTGCGTGGGGTCAATATCGCAGAGTTCACCGATTTCACTGAAGGACTCTTCGGGTAGCCAGCCATATTCTTCTTGCGCCAAGTACAGCAAGGGCATAACCGCCGAGCGCTTGTCCTGATATTTGCTAAAAATCTTCTCGATGCGTTCTGCGTATTTATCTTTTAACACGCATATACTCCTCTAGCGGTCGGCATCGCCGAGAACAATATCAATACTACCGACAATCGCCACCAAGTCCGCAATAAAAGCCCCTTTGGATAACTTGGGTACAGCACTCAAGTTGACGAAGGTGGGGGTGCGGAAGTGAACCCGCATCGGCTTGGGGGTGCCATCACTGGCAAGGAAACAGCCCAATTCACCGCGTGGGCCTTCGACACTGGCGTACACCTCACCCTTGGGCGGGGTAAAGCCCTCTGTCCACAGCTTGAAGTGGTGAATAACCGCCTCCATGCTTTGACCAAGTTCGGCGCGGGGAGGTGGCACGTATTTGCGATTCTCAGACCGGAATGGCCCCTTGGGGAGCTTACTCATGGCTTGTTGGATAATCCGCAAGCTCTGGCGCATTTCTGCCACACGCAGCACATAGCGGTCGTACACGTCACCATGTTGCCCCACCGGAACATCAAACTCAAAGTGGTCATAACTGGAGTACGGTTCGGCTTTGCGGATGTCCCAATTGACGCCGGATGCCCGCAAGGATGGCCCCGCCAACCCATAAGCCACCGCATCCTCAGCCGACATAAAGCCAAGGCCCTGTGTCCGATCCATAAAGATGGGGTTACGGGTCAAGATGCGCTCATAGTCGTCAATCTTGCCGGGGAAAGTATCGAGGACGTGTTGCACCGCCGCTTCAAATTCAGACGGAACATCACGCCAGACCCCACCCGGACGGAAGTAGGTACTCATCATACGTTGACCGGAGACCAACTCGAAGATGTCGAGCAGCACCTCACGCTCACGGAAGCAATAGGTCATGGTGCTGGTTACGCCAAGGTCGAGGCCATGAATGCCTAGCCACACCAGATGGCTATTGATGCGGGTCAGTTCGGCAAGGATAACGCGCAGGTATTGAGCGCGGAGCGGGACATCTAAATCAGCGAGTTTCTCAATAGCGAGACAGTAGGCGAGGTTATTGCCCATCGGGTTCAGGTAGTCCATGCGGTCGGTCATGACGATGGCTTTTTCGTAGGTCTTGCTCTCCATCGTCTTCTCGATGCCCGTGTGCAGGAACCCAATATCGGGAATGCAATTCAGGACTTCTTCGCCTTCAAGCTCAAGGATAAGGCGCAACACCCCATGCGTACTAGGGTGCTGTGGCCCCATATTGAGCATCATGGTCTCGCCCGTGAAGGCGCGTTCCGTGACAAGGCCCTTGAGTTCGTCGAGGGTGCCTTCCCATGCAGAAAAGGTATCAAGTGTCATGTTCGCCTCCTATTTCTTCGCGTAGGGCTTGTGCTTATTGACTTCATCGAAATTGAAGGAGAACTGCACGGTTTCATACCCCAAGGGGTAGTCTCTTCGCAGGGGGTGGCCTTCCCAGTCGGCGGCCATCAAAATTCGGCGCAGGTCAGGATGCCCTGCAAAGGGAATGCCGAACATGTCAAAGGTCTCGCGCTCGAACCAGTTGGCGCTGGGCCAAACACCTGTCACACTCGGCACGGGTTCATCCCCATCGCTCCACATCACCCGCAGGCGCAAGCGCTTGTTGTAGGTCATGGAGAGGATATGGTAATTGATGCCGAAGCGCGGTTCTGCTGGGTAGTAGTCAAGGCCCGAAATGTCGGACATATAGTTAAAGCCGAGTTCATCCCGACAATAGCGGCAAACATCGGCAATCTTGGCTGCGGGGACAAAGACGGTAGTCTCACCCCGAAACGTCTCTACTTTTTCAATTGCATCGCCCAAGGCGGCTTGCAGTTTTTCGATTAGTTCCATTATGTCTACTCCGCCCAATCTGACCAGCGCATTTCCATCACTTTTTGATGGAGGGTCATGATGCCATGAATCAACTGTTCGGGGCGGGGCGGGCAACCCGCCACATAGACATCCACGGGGACAATCTCGTCCACCCCTTGGACAATGGCATAGTTATTGAAAATCCCGCCGCAAGAGCAGCAGTCGCCCATCGCCAAGACCCACTTGGGTTCAGGCATTTGGTCATAGAGTTGACGCAGCACAGGCGACATCTTGCGTGATACCCGTCCCGCGACAATCATCAAATCGCTTTGACGTGGACTTGCCCGCATCAATTCCATCCCGAAGCGGGCTTGGTCATAATAAGGGGCAGCGGTACTCATCATTTCAATCGCGCAGCAGGCCAGCCCAAAGAGCATCGGCCACATAGCCCGTGTCCGTCCCCAGTTGACGGCTTGTTCTAGGGTGGTGGTGACGACCCCGAAGTCGCCGAGTTTGCTACTTATTCCCATTCGAGTCCTCCTACCAACCATTCATAAGCAAAACCAACCGTCAAAATAAAGAAAAAGACCCCCATTACACTAAGGCCATACCAACCCATATCACGGAAGACCACTGCCCAAGGCAAGAAGAAGATGACTTCAATATCGAAAATAATGAATAGCATCCCAATGCGGTAGAACTGAACAGGTATCCGGCGGACTGCTGGCCCAATTGGGCGCATCCCACTCTCATAAGGGGCTACCTTACGAGCATCGGGTTTGAACGGCCCCAGTAACCGGGACATAAACAAGACCAAGATAGCTACACCCACCGCGAGAATCGCTAGTGGGGCAACAGGAGCATAATCAGCCAGCACGACGACAATCTCCAAGTTTCATTTGTGCGATTTTGAACAAGAGTTTAACACATGGCCTATACCAAGTCTAGTTTTTGCAACAGACGATAGGCTTTGATTGCCAAGTGTAGATTTAACTGTACATCAGCATCATCCATATCGAGTTGAGTAATCTCTGCGACACGGTTGAGCCGATAGACTAAGGTGTTACGATGAACATTGAGTTCTTTGGCGGTAGCGGCCATGTTGCCATTGTTTGAGAAATAGACCGACATCGTGAGCAGTAAATCGCTGCTGTTCTGCTGGTCGTAATCTACAATGCTCGACAGCCAATCGGTGCAGAAGCGGCGTAGTTGGTTCTCATCTTCCATCTTGACCAACAACTCAGTCAAACTCAGGTCGCCAAAGAAGTTCGGGCGCGGGTTATTCCAGAGTTGTTCGGCAAGGTGCATCGCACGGTCAGCTTCCCAAAACGATTGGCGCAAATCGGTCAAACCAACCGCAGGCCGCCCTACCCCCGCGACCACCAACCCGCCAAGGGCTTCGGTCATACGAGCAGCAATATCAATGGTGTATTGCTTCATGCGTCCGGTGTGTTGCGCCCGTTCTAGTGGCAGCAATATCAGGGTACGATCACGATAACGTCCCACAATGCCATTCATGCGCCGTTGCCGCATTTCCATGCGAATTTGCTCAAAGAGGTATTCAGGACGGACAGGTTTAGTGGCACGGCGCGAATCCAGCCCCGGTGTCCAGCGCAAGGTGGCAATAGCATAGACTTGGTTGGGGTCAAACTCGGTTTGCTCGGCACGGGCGCTCAAGAGCATATCTTCGCTAGGGGGTGCATCAAGCCACGCGCTTAACCAATCAGTGCGGCTGGCCTTTTCAATATAGATATTGGCGACGCTGGTCAGCAATAGGCTACAGACGGCTGCGGTGCGTGCCAAGGCCAATGGCGCAAAGTCGTCTAGTTCGGTTCCGCACTTGAAGATGCTCAGATAAGCGACTACCGACGAATCGGCTGCGACTGCTGCACTCAGGGCTGTTTCGCTCTCAAAGAAGGTGGTGTTGAACTGGTTATGCAAGATATTATTGGCGAAGTGATTGAGCATGTCCTGCTCTTTAAGCAACGCCATGTGGAAGTGCCATTGGGTTGGCGAATCGGGCAGGGCATAGGTCAAGCGCAGATAGTTGGTGTCATGCAAAACAGCCGGCAACCCCAGTGCGCGGGCCATCAAACCAACGATGGTTTGCAAGGGGAAGTTGCTGTTGGCTTGGCGCACAAGGTCTTGCTGAAGAGTGTTATCCAGATTGCGGAGTTCGCTTTGCTTTTCGAGCAGGTAATGGATGATGTCACGCTCAATGGTTTCGAGCGTCGGCTCATCAGGCAAATAGACCACCGTTAGATTATGGCGGATAGCGGCAGCCAGCGCCCCAATAGGCAATTCACCCTGCACGGCAAGGCTATGGATGTTGGTTGGCAGAAGCTGGCTAATAATCCGAGTGAACTCTCCGCGGGCGTCGGGCTGCAATTGGATAGCGGAAATGAGGATTAAATCGCCTTCAGTGGCACTGCTGGTCGTTGAAGCGGAAAAGGTACGTGCGCCACTGATTCGCTGTTGAGGATTCCCACAGACCAAGAACGCCCCTTCGGGGAGTGCTTGGCTCATCAGGGTCTCAATTGAGACCGAGGGCATCGGTATTTTCATGGAGCGAAATCGTGACGAGAGGGCGGCGCTGCTAATCATCGACTACATGCGGCACCAAAGCCGCGTGAACTCCTCATCTTGCTAAACCTGAAACTGACCATTCCGATAGAACAACTCCCCATCCACATAGATTTCGCTATCCTCGCGCATATCGCAAATGAAATCCCAGTGGATGCTGGATTGGTTTTGGCTGCCCGTTTGTGGATAGCCTGCCCCAACCGCCATATGGAGCGTTCCCCCGATTTTCTCATCATAGAGAATGCTTTTGGTAAAGCGCTGGATGCCGTAGTTGGTGCCAATGGCAAATTCACCCAAATAGCGTGCCCCAGCGTCGCTGTCTAAGCAACTCAAGAGATAATCTTGATTTTTCTTAGCGGTGGCTTCAGCAACCTTGCCGTCTTCAAAGCGCAGTTCAACGCCTTCGACTTCACGGCCTTCACGGATAGCGGGATAAGTGAATTTTACCCAGCCATTAACCGATTGCTCAACTGGCCCGGTGAAGATTTCACCACTGGGCATGTTGTTCTTGCCATCACTGTTAATAAAGGTACGCCCATCAATCGATAATTTCAAATCAATATGTGGGCCACGCACGACCACGTCTTTTTTGCCTTTGAGCCAGTCCACCAAGCGCTGTTGCTCATGATAGAGGTCTGTCCAACACTGCACAGGATCGGGTTGGTCAACAAAAGTGGCTTTATACACGAAGTCGGCATAGTCGCGCAAGCTCATATCGGCTTCTTGGGCATAGGCGGGGCAAGGATATTGAGTCACTACCCAGCGAAACTCGCCCATTGCAGCCCGTCCCATCATCTTTTGGAAGTAATGGCTGCGGGCCTTGCGGGAGATTGCTTGGCGTTGGGGGGCGATATTGCTTAGGGCGCGGGTGTTTTCGGCGGCACGGATGGCAATGGAGACATCGGCCTGCTCAATCATCATTTCTTCAAAGGGCGCAATCCAGCCGAGTTGTTCTTCATTGGCCTCCAGATACATGGCTTCTTGGAGACTTTCGGCGTTGAGGTTAATGGTGGGATGCCCACCAGCGCGGTAGATATGGCGTGCGACTTCAGTGACCAGCGGCAGGGCCAGAACATTGGCGTTTACAATAACCCAATCCCCTTTTTGGACATGGGTGGAGTAATTGACCAATACATCAGCTAATTTTTCTAAACGTGGATCCACCATAAACCTATTCCCACTTTCAAGAAGTATACCGCAAAAATAATACCGCATTGTTTGTGGATTGCCACTGTTCGGGAATGATGAGTTTTGGGAATCTCGGCTTTGCCGTCTATACCCGCAAGAATCTCATTGGAATAGCTACAATGGAACCGATGACTAGCGGTTGACAAAACCTGCTACAAAAATGACCACCAAGGCCCCCACAAAAGCCGTTAAAATTTCAGCGGCGGTAATTGGCTTGTTCAGAATTTCAGGAGGTGTCCAGTCGATTAAATCAAACAGCAACGATCCAACCAAGGCACCAATCACGCCAAGTCCTGTTTTATAGAGCCAGTTAGGGGTTACCCGTGAGTTGCGACCCACCAGTGCAGCGGCGGCACTGCCACCCAGCGCACCAACAAGCAAGAGAGCAATAATATCGGCTGCCATTTTAGAGTCTCCTATCCAATAATATGATGATGAGGCGTTGGGGTGGGTGTGGCAATTTGCCCCAGTACCACACTAATGACACTCGGTTGCACTGTGATTGTCGCAGAGCCAGCAACGGCCTCTTGTAAGATGCTACCGCGTGTCACTAAATCGGTATGGGTACCTTCGCCCAAGCCCGTCAAGTCAACTATAACACTAATGTCCTCAACGGTTAAATCGCGGATGAGGGGAGCAGGCCCTTCGATGCTGACGCTCACCGTTTGTGGAACCACCGATGACACAAACAAAGCAGGATTGAGATTGCGTAGCTGAATAGGAATATCCGTAAATTGCTCGGTGGTGGTAATTGGCGTTATTTCGACAGTGACAGTGACACGCGTTGTCTCTGGTCGCACCTGCACGCCATCGGGTAACTCGACCTGTACCGTGCGGCTGAAGCTACTGGTTGCGCCTTCGGTGCTAATTGGCTCAGTTTGGGCGACCCCACCCATACTCTCAATCAAATCGGGGTCGCCTGCAACCACTACCTTCAATGGGTCCCAACTACGGTTAGAGATGGTATAACCTTGAGGCGGTGAGCCAGTAATCACAGGAGCCACTAGCAATTCTTGCGTACCTTCTACCCGCACCACCTCAATCTCACAACTGATTTGGCTAGGCGTGACCGTGAGACTATCTAAATCACGAGAGGAAAGCTCATTGCCTTCGTCATCAAACAGAATAACCCGTCCAATATGGGTATAGGGTGGGTCAGCGCGGCGGATACTGAGGCGAACCTGTGCCCCGCTCACTTGCTCGACCAACACCTCTGGCCCTGAAACCTCAACTTCTTGAGCATCACAAACGGGTGGGGCTGTTTCATATTCAGCCGAGAGTTCGCTAAAAGGGGTGATATTTACCGGAAGGGTTAGCTTATCGAGTGCAACAATCTCGACCAAGATATTGGCTGGTGATACACTCACCACCCGCCCAGATGGGCCATTGTCAGTAATTTCGCCAAACAAATCGATAGTATGAGTACCGACATCTAATCCCGTCAAGTCAGCATAGACTTCTATGTCATTGCGTTCTAACTGATCCCACGAATGACGAGGGGCGCGGATGGTTACACGGGCCGTGCGGCGCAAGGTGCTACTTGCCAACAGCACCACATTATCATTGTTATCTTCAACAAACTGGATGGTAATCGACTCAGCAAATTCACGTTGTTGGATCGGGTTGGCATCCAGTTGGGCGACAACCCAGATAATCAATGCCAGCAGAAGGGAAATCCCCATCCAACCAAGATTGTCGGTGATAAAGCGCACCACCGACCACCGTGCGAGTCGTTTCATGCGGTGATTCCTTGATCAAAGCCTAACCAGCGGCGTACCCGTTGCGTAAGTTGCCCTAGCCCAGTTTGGGTGCCTTCGGTTTCAGATGTATAAAAAGTTGATAGAATGGTTGCCAAGCGTTTGGCGTCTAATTGGCGAATCATACGCCCTCGGTTACTCACGCTAATCTGCCCAGTTTCCTCAGATACAGTGACCACGACCGCATCCGAAACCTCCGACATGCCTAGACTAGCGCGGTGGCGGGTTCCCAGCTTACGACCGGACAGGTTGCGTCCAGATGTTAAGGGTAACACACAGGCCCCCGCTAGAACACGGTTACCCCGAACAATCACAGCCCCATCGTGCAATTCGGTCTTGGGCCAGAAAACCGTCAGAAGGAGTTGAGGGGTTAACACACAATCAAGCGGCACACCTGTATTAATAAATTCCTGTAGATTATCACCGCGCTCCAGCACAATCAGCGCACCATGTCGCCGTTCTGAAAGGCGTCCGGCTGCCTGACAGATAGCGTCAATAATCGCTTCACGCTCAGTGAGCGTATTTTGCCGAAACCCAAGGTTTGTGCGCCCAACCCGTTCTAGCGCACGCCGCAATTCCGGCTGGAAGATAATAGGGATTGCCACTGCTGTCGCTGTCAAGATATTTCGCAATAGCCAATTGAAGGCTGCTAGTGATGACACGCTACTGAGGATACCAACGACGATGACAATAATAATCATCCCGCGTAGCATGGGCATGGCTTGAGTACCGCGTACCATCAGCGTGCCAATGAAAATTAAACCCGCCACCAGCAGGATATCCAGTACGGCGGATGTATTGATACTTTGCAGCGTCCAAATGAGGTCCATAACATCCTCTATTATCGCTAAAACTCAAGTGCGGTGCGAATTCTAGCATTAGTTGAAATACCCAACGACTTCATCAGGAAGGAAGTGGTCAGCCGTCAGTCACGGACTTGTCGAATATAGGTCATTGGGTGTTTACTGCTGTATGCTACAATAAATATCGAATGGTGAGGGTTATGACAGCTATTTGGAAACCAATTCATCCAACCTTGGAACTGTATGAATATCAAGGCCTTCCCGGCAACCGTGAAGTGATTAAATCCTGCCAGCCGATCTTGTTATTGCACAGTACCCTTGCAAGCCATCGCTCATGGGACATCATGGCGGACCAATTGTGGCGCTCTGGGATTAATCCACTTTATGCTTTAGATATGCCAGATGTCCAGCTTGGCCTACCCGTTAGCGCCACCTTTGAGCATTTGACCCAAACTATCCACTATTTATTGGAACAACGCTACCCCCATGCCGAATCCCTTGTTCTAATTGGACACGGGGCCGGAGGGGTCGTCGGTTATCGCTATTGGCAAATGTTTGAGGATGAAGCGCGGCTCTCGTACCTCATCCTATTGGCTACCCCCCATGATAACACGGTTTTTTCAGCCCTGCGCGAACAGTCTGTTCGTAGTAACGTTGGGGGCGATGCCTCTTTGCGGACAACCGCCAGCCCACCCGTTGATTTTAGCAAGATACGTGCCTTGCAGGGCCAGACTTCAACGGTGTTGATTAATATTATGGGCAATCAAGTAGGCCCAGATTTTGATGCTGCTATTCGTGGAGATTTAGAGACAGAGGTGGAAGCCATTACCCAAAGCCCCGGTCCAACCTTTGATGGGTTGGTGCGTGGCTTGCATCTGCCAGAAGCTGTTAATCTTATTGTACCTTTGCCGCCCCCGCTTGACCACAAAGATATGAACAAAGATGGGCGGATTGTGGACACTATTCTGACTTACTTGCAGGGCAGTTATTATCAGGTTAAGCTCAAATTGGTGGGGATACGACTGCATTCCGACAATGATACGAATGGCTCATCGGGGCCTGTTGCCTTTGAGATTAACGGCAATCGAATGCCTCCTGATAGTGTGTTTCAGGGGGTAACGGACCGCCTATATTTATTTGAGGAGCATGTACCGCCAATTTGTACCCTGAGTTATCCGTTAGAGGATATTTCTTGTACGATCACCTTGCATCTTAAAGACCTCAGCGATACCTATGGACGACGACGGCGGATGTATGTACGGCTCCACATTCCATTGCGGGAAACCGATAGCTCGACCCATACAATGCAAGATAGTGATGGTTCCGACTTTCTGTGGCGGATTGTGTGCCAGCGCATGCCTGTAGCGCTCAAAGACCCGACCGTACCAGAGAAGCATCGACAGCTTTCGAGAGGGATATAACCGTGAAATACGAAGCTTTGGTTGGGCATTTATTTGTGGTTGGCGGGCGCACGATTAGCAGCCCTCCTCCCGGCGCATTAGTCCAAGTTGCACCAAAACGCGCTCACCGCACCCGTGAGCAAGATACACTCTTTGTGCTGGTGACGCCGGCAGGTCAGACTAACGCCAAAGCTGAGTTTTATGAGAAGTTAGCAGCCTTAGCCGCTGAGACCTATTTCAACTCGCGCTTGGGCATCACCGGGGCCTTACGTGAACTTGCCAATACGCTCAATCAACGCATCCAGCAGATTAATCAGCAGCAATCAGCGGACTATCGGGCGGGTTTGCTGGCCTTGGTCAAGCGCAGTGAAGAGGTCTATGTCATGCGCTGTGGCACTACCCTCTGTGCGTCCTTCAACGACAGCACCTACAGCACTTTTCCGCTTGACCCCGATATGCTCAATATCTTGCCGTTGGGGGCACGCTCCGAGCCTAGCGCCGAGTTTACCCACTATGACCTAACCCCCAACGACCTTTTTGTGCTGGGCGATGCCAGTGTCTCGGCTATTTCCGATAAGGTACTACAAGAGGCCGTTAAGATTGGCAATATCGAGGCCTGTCTCGACAAACTAGAGGCCTCGGTTGAGCGCCAAGCCTTTGCCACCATTATTCAATTTGTCAGCGATGAGGTGCCACAAGCGAGCATTGAGGCTCCACCCGTCGCGGCTCCATCAGCACCGGAACCCACGCCATTTACAGAGGATGTTGCACCTGTTGAACTTGTGGCGAGTGAAGAACCAGTACCAGACTTAACCCCAGAGGGGGCTGCTCCGTTCTTGCTTGAGACGCCGACGGCTGAGGTGCCGCCCTTTAGCATGGAGGCGACGGTGGACTCTGAACTAGAAACCGATGCTGATAGCCCATCAGATCCAAGCATTGAGGAAGCAGCCGAGACCCCTATTGAGTCACCTACTCCACGACGAAAGCGACGTGCTGAACGGCAAGCCACCGCGGAGGCTCCACCACCCGCACGCCAGTCCTTGCCCAAGGCTTTAGCGGTAGGTCTATTGCTACTGGTTTCCAATATCCTCAAGGGAATTTCTAACTTCTTGAATGCTATCCTCAACCGCTTGTTGCCCGAACCCGCGCCGGGGCAATCCCAAAATACCCTTATCCCCATGAATATTGTGGCCTTAGTCGCGGTGATTATTCCGGCATTGGTGGGGGTGGTGGTGGTCGGGTTGGCCCTATCCAATCGGGACACCACCCTATTTGAAGAATTGCGGGTGGAGGCCATCAATGCCAAGACCGAGGCCGATACCCTTGAAGCGAGTAGTGACGCCGCGCCCAAGGATAAACGCAATGCGTGGCTGGAAGTCCGCAATTGGGCCGAGCGTGCCCGTCGTGAGAACCCCAATAGCGTGGAAGTCCGCGACATTATCCTAGAGGCCCAACGTTATATCGACAGCTATGACCGCATCATTCGGGTGCCGATTACGCTTATTCGAGAGTTTGGCAATAATGCCGATTTGCGCGGCCCGATGGTGGCCCCCAATGGTCAAGATATTTATGTGCTGGACCGCAACCGCAGCCAAGTTTATCGCACGGTAGTCGATAGCTCTGGCGCACGCTTGATTGAGTCGGAGGAAACCCCGATTATTGAGCGCGGACGGGCCATCAATAACGAAATTGTCTCGAATGTGATTGACCTTGAATGGATTACGACCAGCGGGGCCGTCAACTCCAATGCCCTACTCGCGCTGGATGACAACGGCCTGCTGATTACCTATCATGGCACCTTTGGCGCGGGAGCCTTGCAACTGCAAATCCCCGCCGATTGGAACCGCCCCGAGGCCATTGCGCTATGGGGGCCGAATTTCTATGTATTGGATGCGGGGGCCAACCAGATTTGGCGCTTCCGTCCTGAAGAGGGCTTTTTCCAATTGCCCCCTGAAGAGTATTTCACGGGCGGCAATGCTCCTAATCTGAGCGCGGCAGTGGATATGGGCATTGACGAGGACGGTAGTATCTATATCCTGTTTAACAACGGCACCATCTCTAAATTTGTGGGCGGTGAACCCGCCACTTTCTCGATTGACCCGCAGAAGGCCCCCGTAGATGGTATCACCAGTGGGCGCTCGTTGTTCCTCAGCACCGACCCGCGTGCCTATGCCCTGTACATCGCTGACCAGAACAACGACGCGGTGTACCAGATTTCGTTGGGGGGAACGGTCAACCTCGGTTATCGACCTACTGACTTGCTTGATGATGCGTTTGATAAAGTCAGTGGCGTCTATGTCAACGCCCAGCCGCCCGGCAAGGTCTACGTTTTATCCGATAACGCCTTATATTATTTACCGAAAGAGCCGTAATTCTACGACAGCTTGACAGTCCCTAAGCCGTTGGCTATATTCCGACTTGAACGTGGTAGGCGGTTATGGCTTGGGCTGATTGTTCCGCTGTTTTCAAGAGTCATGTAAAATCACGTTCCAAGGCTCGGTTGAATTTCAGCCGATGAGGATACTGAAATTGATTCTAGCGATTGAAACCTCTTGTGATGAAACCGCCGCCGCTGTCATTGAGGGTGGGCGGCAGATACGCTCCTCGATTGTCGCGTCACAGATTGACCTCCATGCTCAGTATGGCGGGGTCTTTCCCGAAGTGGCAGCCCGCGCCCATATCGAAGTCATCAGCGCCGTCGTGCAGCAAGCCTTAGATGAGGCCAAGCTGACGCTCAATGACCTCGATGCGCTGTGTGTGACCCAAGGGCCGGGACTGGTTGGGTCGTTGCTGATTGGCATTAACTATGCTAAGGGCTTGGCGCTGGCAACGGGTCTACCTCTGCTCGGCATCAACCACCTCGAAGGCCATATCTATTCATTGTGGGTTGGCACCGAGGCCCCGATTGAGTTTCCCATCATCAACCTGATTGTGTCGGGTGGGCATACCGAGCTAATCCTGATGACGGGGCATGGCGAGTATCAACATCTGGGCGGCACCATTGATGACGCAGCAGGTGAGGCCTTCGATAAAGTCGGGCGCTTGTTGCACCTACCCTATCCCGGCGGCCCCTCCATCCAGAAAGCTGCTGAGGGGGGCGACCCCACCGCCTATGACTTCCCGCGGGCCATGCAAGGCGAGGGCTTCGATTTCAGCTTTTCGGGGCTGAAGACCTCGGTCATGCGGGCAGTACGGCCTCCGCATGTCGGGCCACGCACGGCAGGCCATGAAAGCCTCAAGGAAGGCGACCTGCGCGAGGGGCTATCTATTCCCGATGTGGCAGCCAGCTTCCAAGCGGCAGTGGTCGCGGTGCTGGTGCAGAAGACCCTGCAAGCGGCGGCGGCCTATGGTGCCAAGGAGATATTTATCTCCGGGGGGGTGAGCGCTAACCGCCCCTTGCGGGAGACCTTCGCGGCCCAAGCGCCCATCCCCGTGCGTTATCCCCCCCTCAAGCTCTGTACCGACAACGCAGCCATGATTGGGGCGGCGGGCTATTATCGTTTTCAAGCCGGACAGCGCGATAGTCTCGGCCTCGATGTGCGCCCGACGTGGCCTGTGTCATGAACCTACTCGATGAGCAACCCAACCCCTTTGAAGAGCCGGGACGTGTCCGCGCCATTTTGGTTGATGCGGAGAACACCCTCTATTTGATTAAGCGCATCAAGCCCGATGTTGCCCCCTATTGGGTTGCGCCGGGCGGTGGCATTGAATCTGATGATGTCGATACCGTGGCGGCCCTTCAGCGCGAACTGTGGGAGGAGCTAGGGGCGCGGGTGGATGTCATTCGCCCCATGCTCATAATCGAAGACCAAGTGTTTTTCCATTGCTTCCTGCTCGAACTCGACCCCAGCCAAACCAACGGCCCCGAATATGATGACCCCGCACGCGGCGAGTATCAGCTTGAGCGTGTGCCGATTGACTATGAAGCCTTCGCCCGTCTTGCCATCAAGCCAACCGAACTCAAGTCGTTCTTGATGCGCTTTGTCGATGAGTTGTCGATTGATTTGTAGCTCGTTTAGTCCAATCGAACCTGAGTTGAATGGGTGCCTCACATGCGAAAAGCGTTTCAGATAATAGGCCTTGGGATGGGCTTCTTGTTCCTTTCACTGGGAGGAGTAAACGCCACCGCCCAACCGCCTGCCGATGATTATTGGGTCTATTTCAGTTCGCAAGGGGCTGATGGTGACTTGACCACCACTCACCTTTATCGGATGCGGCCCGACGGCAGTGACCTAGAGAGCCTTACCAATGATGGCGATACCCCTCAAAATGTAGAGTACCTCTTTTGGTCACCCGACAATGATTGGATTTACTTTGTTAATCATTCTGATAATTATCTGTATGGTATTCGATATAACGGTGAGGAACTTACCCCTATAATGATACGGAATCATCTTGATCGATATGTATGGTCGCCCGATGGAGAGTGGCTTATTGTCGAGGCAGAAACAGGTATTTATCGAATGCGTGCGGATGGAACACAAAATTTCCATATAAGTAATGACTTTCCTAACGCAAAATTTCGCGCTTGGTTGCCGAATAGCCAGCAAATAATTTTATCAGAGACTCAATCTAATCTGGATACCCGTAATGACTATGTGGTAAATCTTGATGGTTCGGGAGTATGGCCCTTAGAAATCAACGGTCAACAGGCGCTATTTGGCACATGGTCGCTAGATGGCAAATGGCTTTATTATACTCGCCCTATGCAATCGGCTCTGTTTCGAAGCCGTATGGATGGTCAGGAATCCCAGCTAATCTATCAAGGTGCAGACGGACTTGCCGTCAGTGCATGGTCACCCGATGGTAAATGGCTACTTCTTAGTTCGCCTCACTCGTCAAATTCAAGTTTGCTTACTGTTGTAAGTCCCGATGGTGCGGTAAATATCAACGTAGGGATTTCGGCTTGGGCTACGACGTTTTTTTCTCCAGATAGTCAGTGGCTGTTTTACGCTTCTAGTGCTGGTTATCGCTATGGTATCCAACTGAACACCATTAATCCCGATCCTGTATTATGGCCTTCTCAAATATTTTCTTGGTATGGTTGGACACCTGATGGCTCAAGACTCATCGGTGAGTCAGCTAATTTATCCACACATCTTGTACTCATAAAACCTGATGGAAGCGATCTCGAACTTATCCCATTGGACTCCGAAATTGGGGCTATGCGCTCCTCTCCTATAATTGAGTTTCTTGGTGATTCACCAATTATGTGGTCTCCAGATGACATCTGGCTTTACTTTTCAGCTGGTTTAGATAATTTTGACGTCTATAGACTAAACCTTGAGGGCGACATTGAGCGTCTGACAGATTTTGAAGGTACTGATGTTTATGTGGGGGTGCATGAATGATGCGCTTGTCTCAGCCCGTGATGAGTGAGCCAACAAATGTGAAAGTCACTGCCGAGCATTGGGGTGTTATTTGGTTTATCCGCGCTCAATTTGATCTAGAGAAGCCCCATTTGATTGTTTTGCGTGGGCATTCGGGTCTTCTGATGATGCACTTTCGGCTAACAGTCGATAATCAAGTGCTATACCGCACCCATACCCAGTTTTTTACCAATAGGTTGAACACATCCTATGGCTTCCAGATTGAGGGTATCACCTGTCGGTTAGACCTGTTTATTGATTCCTTTGCTGTCTTTGATGGCAAACGGCCCTATCGCGCTGGCATTATGGTCGGTGAGTACAATCTCACCAAAAACTATCGCCTATCCGGATGGGGGAGAGATTGGATTGATAGGTGATCGCATCACACATCCACCTCCAGCGCGATGCCATGCTGCTCCAAGGCCTTGACCAGCCCCTGCCATTGGTCTTCGCGCACCGCCACCACCAACGGCCCCAATTGCTGCCCCAGAAAGCGCCGGATGTCGGGCTTCTCCCATAGCAGGCGCATGTTGTCCTCGGTATCAACATGCAAGACCACCATCCGCTTGAGCAAGAGCGGCGTCCCACCTGCCGAAGCCTCCCACGAATTGAGCAGGGAGTGAATGGCGGGCGGCAGTTCGTGGTTTACGGTGCGGTTCAAGAAGGTAAAGATATGTTCGGGTTTGATGCCTTGCTCGGCAGCACGGCGCAGGCTGGCGTTGGTCAGGGTATAGGTGAAGGTATCACCGGCTGGCCCCCATGTCGTGAAACGCGCCAACTGAAAGCGGTCATAACGGCTGGCAGCCCGCGGCATCAAGATACGTCCGTCGGCCTCTAGGGTCAAATAGCTTTCGGGGTCTTTCAACTCCGGCCACGCCGAGCGCCCCACCCATGCCTTGCCGTAGGTTGTCAGCTTGAAACTATCAACCGCCGCGCCCGTCATGCCCGTATCAACCATGCCCAGCCAGTGCATAACGGTGCCAATCGTGAAGCGCAGCATAGCCCCCTCGACCCGATCCCAACTCTCGAAGCCTTGCAGATAAGTTCCCGACGCACGGTCTTTGATATACCAGCTATCATAATCGCCACCGGGGCGCTGGAAGTCCGGCTCGGACTCCTTGATTTCCTCAATCAGGCCCTCTAATGCAATCCACTGGTCGCCAATCAGGGCTTGGGTGGTCTCTTGCACGGTCTGACGCAGCAACAGGGGGTTATTCTGCCAGCCTGTGCCTTCCGGTTGGAGGTCAGGCAGTTGGAAAAGCTCGTTATAGGCCGTGCTGTTCTGCCATGTCTCAATCAACTGCTTGACTTGGGTGGTGCGGGGAGCCTCTAGCCAACGCCGCACCGCTTGGCGCTCGGTTTGCAGCTTGCCGCCCTCCTCCACAATCAAGCCCAACTCATAGGCCAGCAGCATCAGCATCTCAAGGCGGGCCGCGTTAGGGTCAATCATGTGTTGCAGGATTTCCTGCCATTGGCGTTCTGGCACATGCCCATGCTCCAACGGCATACTATGGAGTTGGATATAGGCCAAAAGGGTCGTCAAGTCATCAACCACCGTTGAGTTGGCACGCTGGATGCTGGCGGGCGGCTCCTCTTGGGTGATATGCAGCAGGGTCGGCTCCTCACCCATGTCAGGGAGTTGGGTCGGTTCCTCGGTGAGGTCAATGCCGATTTGGGTGGTGGGCAGGGTAGCCGCTAAATCGAGTGGTACATAGACGAAACTCTGGAGGCCCTGCTTGCTCTCATCAAAGCCCATGTGCAACAAACCGCGATAATAGAGCGTCTCGGCGGGGCCTGTCGGGTCAAGGTGGGGCTTTTCGCGCTGGCGTTTATCTGGCCCCATCTGCCGAATCTCCCCAAACAGGCGCGAGAATTGGGATGTAGGCATCTTGTTATTACGGGCGGCAATCAACATCTGCACGGCCCCGCGCTCATTGTCCTTGAGGCGTTCCCATTCGCTGGCAGCACGGGCAGGGTCGAGCATGACAACGGCGAGGTTTTCAACGGCATCCTTGCCCAAATCGACATCCCAGCGGTTGGCAATCACCTCCAGCAGATGGGGGTCATGGTCTTTAAGGGCCTCGCGTAGGTTTCGCATGATGGACTCCTATTCAATTTCAAAGTGGATTTCGGGAGCGCCGTCTTTCCCGTAGTCAGGAATCAATAACCGCGCAATGATGTTGTAACGCCAGAACAGGTGTAGAGCGATGGCCCATACCGACATGGAGGCGGCAATGGTGGCAAGGTCGGCCCATGAGAGGGTCGTCATCTCAAAAAAGTCGCGCAAGCCGGGTATGACCATCACCACGCCGAATAGCGCTAACATCGCCACCGTTAACTGCACCCGTCGCACATCCCCGCGCTTAATGAGTTCATGCTGCCATGTCTCGCGCTCATGCTCCGCCAATAGGATGACCCACAGCCCGCCTATCAAGGCCGCCGTCGTCAATACCGTGCGGCTGGTCTCAACGCTGGCAACACCATAGGTGCGATACAACACCCAAATGAACACACTCAGGAAGGTGAAGGTCAAGCCCGTCGGGAAAACAAACTCGCTGATGCTGGTAATCAGGTCATGCTTGGGCTTGCCCGTCCGCGCCCACATGGTCAAGAAAAAGGCGGGTAGGCCGACGGGTAGGGTCGTCAGCAGGGCATTATGGCGCGGCGTAAAGGGAAACTCAGTACCAATAAAGCCGACAATCACAATCAGCAAAATGGTATAGAAGGTGCGCGTCAAGAACAAGCGGTTGACATCGTTCATGCCGTTGATGATGCGCTGGCCTTCGAGGAACGCATCAGGTAAGGCCTCAAACTTGTTGCCGAGCAGCACAATATCGGCAACACTGCGGGTCGCTTGGCTGCCATCTTCCATAGCAATGCCCACTTGAGCCTGCTTCAGTGACAAGACATCATTAACCCCATCGCCCATCATCGCCACATAATGCCCATCGCGGCGCAGGGCATCCACAATGCGCTGCTTCTGTTCGGGGGTGATACGCCCAAAGATGGCATTGGCTCGCACCGCTTCTTCAAAATCCCTCGGATTGAGGTTGGCTAACTCCACGCCAGAAATGGCCCTATCCACCGTTGAGAAGCCCGCTTGATAGGCCAAAGCTGCCACTGTGGTGGGGTTGTCGCCTGAAATCAGCTTGAGGGTGATGCCTGCCTCACGGAATTTGCTCAAGACTTCCTTCACATTGGGGCGCAACTCATCAGAGAAGCTAATTAGGCCGAGAGGCTGGAGGTTGGGCGGTAAGTCGGGTTCAGTGTCATCAGGAATGCTAGTGACGATATGGCTACTATGGCTGAACAACAGTACCCGCAAGCCCTGTTTAGCGAGGTCATCCAATTGCGCTTGGAAGGGTGTGCAATCCATAACCATCTCTGGTGCGCCAAGGACATAGGTGCCGTTTTCAAAGCTGGAAGCCGACCATTTGCGGGCCGAGGAGAAGGGGATAACCAGTGTGGTCTTCTTGGCGGTGCCTTGGATGGCCTCAGCGATAGCCTCGGCGGTGCGGTTATCGCGGCCCGAACTGGTGATATAGTCGCCCAAAACGCTACGAAATTCAGCCTCGGTTGTGCCTTCAAAGGGATGCAGAGCGTTGTACAAGATGCGGTTGGTGGTCAGGGTGCCTGTTTTATCAAGGCACAGCACATCGACATGGCTGAGGCTCTCAACGGCGTTGCTCTGTTGCACCAGCACGCCCTTGGTGGCAATCCGTACCGCACCCAAGGCATAAGCCACTGTAATCATCAATAGCAAGCCTTGAGGGATAAGTGAGATGGCAACTGCCGCCTCCTCGACCACATCCGCGAAGGCCACCTCGTCAAAAGCAGCTTTGAGACCGAGTAGGGCTGTCAAAAAGAGGGCCACCACCACCAAGCCGCGCACAATAATGCTGATTTGCTGCTGGAGAGGGGTCAAGATACGGGTATATTGCCGTGCCCCGCTGGTCAGTTTTTGGGCAAAGCTATCGTTGCCGATTTTCTCCGCAATATAAACACCTTTCCCGACCACACAGAAGCTACCCGACAAAATCTCATCATCGGGATATTTGCCCACTAAATCCGCCTCACCTGTAAGCAGCGATTCATCCATATCGAGGCGCTTGGCAGGTGCATCATCACGCGGGTCATCGACAACCTTGCCATCGACTACTGCTTGGTCACCCGCATTGAGCAAGATGGCATCCCCCTGCACTACCTCGCTTTGGTCGATATTGGTTTCTTTGCCGTCACGGATAACGGTGACCTTGGGGCGTGTCAGGAGCGCGATTTGGTCAAGTTTGAGCTTGGCGCGATATTCTTGATAGGCTCCAATAAAGACATTGATAATGACCACCCCGCCTGTAACAAAGGCATCGGCGGGCTTGCCAACGGCAAAAAGGATTAAAACAATCGCCAGCAAGGTCAAGTTGGCGATGGACAAAAAATTAGCTTTCAAAATATCGGTTAATGAACGGCTACTGGCTAACTCGGCCTTATTCACAAGGCCCTGACGTTGGCGCTCGGCCACCTCAGAACTGCTCAATCCTATCATCAAAGGATTCCTCATGGGTGCGATGTGTTGTAATCATTGGCAAGTTTATCATGAATGACAACCTACGTCATCAGAAGTGTCATTCTGTACTACTTTGAAATCGGGCGGTGGACTACGATAAAGACGATAGGAGGCGAGTCATGGCAAGAGGAACAATAATTATCGATCAAGCTCGTTGCAAAGGGTGTACCCTCTGCCTTGCAGCATGTCCTCAAGAAGTAATCGAAATTGACGACAATGTGCTGAATGCAAAAGGCTATCACCCCGCAGTTTTAGTTGACCCCGACAATAAGTGTACAGGTTGTGCCATCTGTACGGTAGTCTGCCCCGATGCCTGTATCACGGTTTACCGTGAAGTAAGAGTCAGGGCGTAGGGAGGTTTTTTGATGGCAAAAGAAATGTTGAAGGGTAATGTTGCGATTGCAGAAGCGGCAGTCCGCGCAGGATTGCAGGCTTACTTCGGCTACCCCATTACCCCCCAAACCGAATTGCTCGAACATCTTTCCAAACGGATGGTTGAGCTAGGGCGGGTGTTTTTGCAGGCCGAGAGCGAAGTCGCAGCAATCAATATGGTCTACGGTGCCGCCTGCACAGGAGTACGGGTCATGACTTCATCGTCTAGCCCCGGTATCAGCCTTATGCAAGAGGGACTATCTTATATTGCTGGCTCTGATATTCCAACGGTGCTGATCGATGTCATGCGCGGTGGACCGGGGTTGGGCAATATCCTCCCCTCCCAAGGGGACTACTTTCAGGTCACGCGCTCGGCAGGTCATGGGGACTATCACCCCATCGTGTTAGCACCCGCTTCTGTACAAGAGGCAATTGACTTCACGGTGCTGGCATTTGACCTTGCTGAGTATTACCGCCATATTGTGATTGTGGCGGCGGATGGTCAAATTGGGCAGATGATGGAACCCGCCGAACTGCCTGAGATGCGCCCTGTTAATGAAAAGCGTCCAGAGTGGGCGTTAACAGGTGCCATAGACCGTGACCCGAATATAATCACCTCCATTTATCTGGAAGGCCATGAGATGGAGGCCTATAACCTTAAGGTGCAAGCCAAACTTAAGGAAGTGAAGAAGAGCGAGGCCCGTTGGGTCGAGCATTGGACCGAAGACATGGACTTATTGGTCGTGGGCTACGGTACCGCAGGCCGTATCGCATATTCGGCGGTTGAAGAAGCACGGGAACGCGGCATGAAGGTCGGGTTATTACGCCCCCAAACGCTCTGGCCTTTCCCCGAAAAGCGTCTCTCGGAACTGACAGATGAGATTGAAGCCGTGCTGGTTGTTGAAATGAATGCAGGGCAAATGCTCGAAGACGTGCGGTTAGCCGTAAGTGGACAAATACCAGTTGGCTTCTATGGTCGGATGGGTGGGGTTGTCCCCATGCCTGATGAAATCCTCGACGCGATTGATACCCACTACAAGCGCCTTGCGATTCGGCTACGCGATAAGGAGAGAGTTTAAGCGATGTCCACAACAGTTTGCGTCCCCAACATGGAAGTTGTCTATGAGCGACCCATTGCTCTAGCGGATGTCCATACCCATTATTGCCCCGGCTGTACGCATGGCACGGCCCACCGCCTGTTAGCAGAAGCCCTTGATGAACTGCACATGCAAGACCGCGCTATTTTGGTGGCATCGGTTGGCTGTTCGGTGTTTTCTTATAAATACTTTAATGTCGATTCATGTGAAGCGGCGCATGGACGTGCGCCTGCAATGGCAACCGGTATTAAACGGGTGAACCCTGATAATATCGTGGTGACCTATCAAGGCGATGGTGACCTCGCGTCAATTGGTATTGCCGAGGCCATTCATGCCGCCACACGCGGTGACAACATTACCATCGTTTTTATAAATAATGCAATTTACGGGATGACGGGCGGTCAAATGGCCCCCACCTCGCTGCCCGGTCAACGCACCAACTCCTCCCCATTAGGACGCGATGTGCGCTCGGCAGGCTACCCCATGCGGGTCAGTGAGTTGCTCTCGCAATTGGATGGTACAGCTTATATTGTGCGCCGTTCTTTGCATGATGCCAAGAATGTCCGTAAAGCCAAGAAAGCCTTATTAACGGCTCTAAAGGTACAAGAAGCGGGTCTCGGTTTTAGCATGGTGGAGATGCTTTCGAGTTGCCCGACCAACTGGGGGATGAACCCTCAAGAGGCGCTGCAATGGGTTGAAGACAGTATGCTACCCTATTACCCCATCGGCGATTATAAAGTGATAGATGCAGTGCGGGAGTTGATGTAAATGCAAGAACAAATCCTCTTTGCAGGCTTTGGTGGACAGGGCGTGATGTTTGTCGGTCAGCTCTTGGCCTATGCCGCGATGGATGCCAACTATGAAGTCACATGGATCCCCAGCTATGGCCCAGAGATGCGCGGCGGCACCGCCCACTGCACAGTAGTGATGAGCGATAAACCCATCGGTTCACCAATTGTGAGTTACCCCGGAATTGCTGTGGCTTTTAACAACCCGTCCTTTGAGAAGTACGAGCCAATCGTTGCTACCAATGGCTTGTTGGTCTACAACTCATCCTTAATTGACCAAAAACCGCAACGGACGGATATTCAAATGTTGGCGGTACCCGCAACGGACATTGCAGACGAACTCGGCAATCTCCGCCTCACCAATATCGTGATGCTAGGGGCCTTGTTAGCGGCTCGCCCCTTGCTGACCCTTGACCAGCTTCGCCACGCCCTAGAAGGGCATATTCCAAGCCATCGTCGGAATTTGCTAGACCTCAATCTTCAGGCCTTGGAGCGTGGTGCAGCGCTTGTCCTGCATACTCCTCAAATGTAGAGTGTAACACCCACAACCAAACAAAGAGCCACCTGTTTCGGTGGCTTTTTGTTTGAAGGGGATACAACTGGTCTCAGTTAACGAATGTACTGCTCAACTTCGGCTTCAGTGGTACAACCAACCACGTTAACGGGTGGGAACCCACGCTCACCTCGGAAGGCCGACATATGGGCCACCCCCGGCTTGGGGTCATCAGCAACAATGATAATGGTCTCAATGTTGTCATGTAACAGGATGTCACGGGCAGAGCGAATGCCGTCACTGGTATACACGGGGCGCAAGTCTCTCGCCACAATTACCAGATGAACGGGGTCATCAACTGCATCTAGGGCTGTTAATAGCGCTTTAAACATGGGTTCTGATTCCGCGCTGGCATCCCAGTTAGAGGGGAAAGAAACACGGATAACGTTGGATTGGGGGTGGGTGATGCTAAAAGCTGCCATGTAGGTACCTTCCATTACTCGACTTTAGACTGATGATAGCAAGGCCCCCCCGACCATCACTAGTGAGGATAGTCCTTTTTAAGAGCGATAAATGTTATTCCAGCGCTGACCAGATATTGCCACGCAGCCGTCCACGCTTGCGGCGCAGGTTGACCTTATACCGCTCATTGGGTGGGGTTCCGGCTACAACCAGCCACTCCTCATCAGCTAATTGGGTAAGGGTATCCGTCAGCGACTCCTCCGCCCCTAATTGTTCTTGCAACTCGTCCAGTGTTACCCCATCTGATGATGCTTTTTGATCACGGAGCATAGAGAACATAATGCGTTTCTGGTCTTCGGGCAGGTCAGCAATATCCAAGGGTGTCACGCCCGCTTGTTCGGCAGGCTTAGAGGACTCACCACTGGTCATCTTCTTCTTAAATGACCCTAAAAAGTCGAGGGCATCTTCAGATTGCTGTTGCTCGGCTTCTTCCTTTTGTTGCTTGCGCTTTTTCGCAGCCCCAATCATATCAAAAATATCATCGGTCATGGGTTGGCTCCTCTCTACTAGTAGAGTTGTGGCATCGGGATAGGCTCCGATTCAGGTTTGCATTCCCCACACCAGATAGCATCGGCAACCACCATTGCCTTAGGGATATTATTCGCGCCGACATAGACCGTCAAAAAATAAGGATACTTGGAGGCATGGTCTTTAGCGACAAAACGACCACAAAACCGACACACGGCATTTGCCGGTTTGCCAGATATCCAGCAAATTGCTCCCATTGGATTGTGCCTTTCTTTTACATCATTATATTAGCTTTTTTCTGAATCGGACTCAGCGGGTGTTTCTTCATTCAGCTTATTATAGCGTTCTCTCATCTTGGAGGCATTGGCCTGCAAATGTTGGAAATAGTCGGTCTGAACCACCTCATTAACTTGGGTTGCTAACTTGGCGCGGTCAATCTCAATTTTTAGCTCGCGGATTTGGCTTTGCAGAGCCTCTTCACGGTCACGGACTTGCAAGGCATTATCAATAGCAATTGAGGCGATTTCGGCCAATTTGTTCAACTGACGCTTGTTGTTTTCCGTAAAATAGCCCGCTTCGTGGTGAACTAAGGTCAAGGTGCCAATCAAGCGTTCACCAATGAGCAAGGGAATACCCAAAAAGGAGCTAATCACCAGCTTGGTCGATTTGGAAATGAACTCAGTTTCAACTGAGGCATAGCCGATGGTACGCTGGAGGTCTTCGGTGGCTTGGACAACAGGTAAAAACAACGGCTCTTTGGTGGCGGCAATCGTCCCTGTTGGCCCCTTGCCGATGCGGTATTCACGACCCGTCGTATCTTTAAAGCCATCTTTGCCCCACCACGCCTGCACGGTGAGGGTATTGCCTTGCAACACCGCGACCTCGGCGGCGTCATAATCCACCACACGCTGCACTGCCGCCAACACCGATTGCACCGTCTTGCTATAGTCAAGGGTGGAGGAGGTGATAGTTTGGCTGATAGCGTGCATGGAGTTCAACTCCGTCAGCCGCTTCTGAAAGGTAACCATTGCTGATTGTAGGTTTTTGCCCAAGTCTGTTACCTCTTGCACCATACCTACTTGGGGAAAGGCACTTGTGTCCAATGGTGCATCAGTGCTAAGAGCGGTCTCCAAGGCTTGGGTGCTACCTGAAAGCTGATGAATAGGTTGCCCAACCGCTTGCAACAAAAAGACAATCGCGCCTCCGCCTGCCACAATAAGGGCCACCAAGCCACCTATAATACTGCCTGTAATTGCATAGACGAGTAGCGGTATTAAGCCGCTCACCGCGAGTGCCGCCACTAAAATACCACTGATTGGCAACTTATTCATTATCGCCCGTCCTTTTTAAATAATCATCAACTTCTGATTGACTTCCAACGCCATTGCTTCTTGCTTCAAGGCATCCTTGAGGCCCTCGACATATTCCAATACATCACCCAGATAGCGGTCAAGCTCGGCTTGTGTCACATACGTCCGCACAATATGAATGGTCTCACTCACTAGCCCTACTTCGTCACTATTCCAGACACCATGTGCTTCATTGGTGCTGGCCGATGCACCGCCAAAAATCTCGCCAAGGAAGGTAATGGTCTCTTGGATGAAGCCAGAGGTATCCACAACCTGATCGACATCGGTGGTGGTGGGGATATAAATGCCAATCTGATTGGTACGCCCTAAGCGGTCTGCAATGCGATTGACAATCACCTTTACCGCGTCAGGGAGAGTTTCGAGTGTTTGGTCAGGTAAAGGTGTCATGGTCGAGATATAGGGAATCTCGAGATCAACAGTCCCCGCTATAGGAACATCCTCCAGTTCAGGCGATTTACGATTGACCACCAGCAAAATGCTCGTGCGTTCAGGGTGGATACTAGTCCGGAGTTTTGCCAACAAGCGTGTAGCCGCCCGCCAAGATTCAGCGTCGGGTGGTGTAACAATCACCACTTGATTGGCTTTCTCTAGCATGTAGGTGATGCTCTCATCGACCTGATCTTTAAGGCCCACAATGATATTGGCATAGTCGTTGAGCAGGCGGTCCATGACTAAGGTGGTGCGAACCGTCGCGGGTAGCCCTATCGCCCCTTCAATCATAGCAATATCATAGCCTGCTGGGTGGCTATAGATTTCATTTCCATGTTCAAAGGCAAATTGTTCGGGTAGTTGGCTAGGGTTGGGATGTTCGGTGTAGACCGCTTTACGCTTGGTCAAATCAGCTAGGGTGAGGGCCAAAGCGCTACCGATGGTGGTAGTGCCACAGCCTGCCACACCAAAAATCAGTGAGAGCTTGATGTCGGCTCCCTTGCTGCTGAGGCGGGTATTAATCCCCATCAAACGTTCCGAAAGCAACTTGGCAAGTTCAAGCGCAATTTGGTCATAACCCAACAAGAGGTCGAGCAATTCTTGACGCCGCACAAGGAGAACATCGACTTCGCTTAAGGCAGTGGCGGTACCACTGGCTGCGTAATGATGCTCCAAGAGATTATGTTCGGCTAGGACATCCCCTTGTTTGAGATAGGCCAATATCTCGCCTTCATCATGTTGTGATTCAGGCGTTAGGCGGCTGATACCCACAATCCCATTTTTGATGAAATAAATATGGTCGCCTATATCTCCCTGCCAAATAATGACTTGGTTGCGTTTGTAGCGGCGGGGCGTCATCTTATTGGCAACTTCTTGGAGTTGGTTATCGGCAAGGTGGCTAAACAGCGAAAGTTGTTTGAGGAAGGCGGTATTGTCTAAATCAACCGCATCCCAAATATCGGTTGGCACACCCCGTCCAGAGCGGCTGACCTTGCCCCCAAAATAGACCCGATAATGCAGCACACCGTCAATCAAGACTTCATAGATATAGCCAAGGTCTTCAAGGTCTTTAGCAACGGCGGTGATTTCCTCTGGGCTGCGTTTGAGGCGTTCTTGAATGTCATCCAGTGAGGCCTGTTTTTTGCGGGATAGATAATTGACAACATCGCGCTGAAGCGGTGGCAGACTCAATAAGTCCAGTGGATTGAGGCCCTTTTCATCGTTGGGCTTTTCAGCACGGAAATAGTCGATTTGCACATTTTTCTGGCGGCGGACAGAACCAAGTAAGCCAGCCAACGGATCGTCATTGCCACTCATGCGGGTTGGGGCGCAGAAGCCAACGCCCGTTCTCCTTTCGTTGTTTATTCACGGTCGGGCTGTCGGCTAGTCCTCATCATCCTTGATAATTTCTTCAGCGATTTCGCGGATGGTTTCTGACCATTGGTGGTCGGGATTCAATGCGCTAAAGATATGACTACTGGCGTTAGAAGCAACATCTTCTGATAGGGGTAATACACCCGCCACTGGCACATCATAGCTTTGGCTGATACTGGCCTTCAATTGAGCAAAGTCATAGCGTGGGAGAGCCATATTCACCACCAAGCGCAGGCGCGGCACCTCAAGGCGTTGAGCGACATCCACTGTTACTGCTGTCCCTTGGAAGTCTTGTTGGTCGGGGCGCAAGATGATGATGAGGCCATTGGAAATGGCAATGGATAACAACGTCTCTTCATTGATGCCGGGGTGGGTGTCGATGAACAAATAATCAAGTTCAAGTTCATCAATGATGGTATGAAAACCCTCATTTAAGAGACCGACATCATAACCTTCGCGCACAACCCGCGCAATCTCACCCGTGCGAATACTGGAAGGGATGAGCCAAATCTTGTGGCCTTTGAGGTATTCCCGTCCGGGTTGGTTGGCAACCGTCTCATGCACAGCATAGGCACAGTCTTCGATAGGAGCCTTGCCCCACAAATAGTCATTCAGGGCCTTATCAATGGTAGTTTCGTCATAGCCAAAGAGGGTATGAATGCCCGGTGACTGAATATCGGTGTCTACAATCGCTACCCGATTGCCCATCATAGCGACATTGGTTGCAATATTAGCGGTGAGGTTGGATTTGCCAGTTCCCCCACGGAAGGAATGTATCGAGATAATCTTACCCATGAATAAAGTCTCCTCTTGTGCGAATCGCTCTTTACAAGCACACGATTATATCATGCTGTGCCAAAATGCCCTTGTCAACATTTCGACATTTTCGCTACACTATATCATGATTATGTTGCCCTCGTAGCTCAGGGGATAGAGCAGCGGTTTCCTAAACCGCGTGTCGGGAGTTCGAGTCTCTCCGGGGGCATGTGTCTGGCTTGACTGTCAATCCTCATTGTACCTATAAAACGGCTAGTTTTGTCAATCGTTGCTGGATTTCTTCTGAACTTGTTTTATAGCGGCTGGCGAGTTCATCAATGGAAAGCCCATCGCTATAAGCATCAATCAACCCATTATCACGGGTAGTATTCCATTGAGGGTCGTCAGCATCCTGTAATTCACCCATCAGTCCCATTGTTCTTAGTCGTGCATGAATCGCAGAAGGGTTCCGTCCCAATAGTATAGACAACTGACGAATCGATTTGCCTGCGGTAAAACCTTCTCTCAACAAGGTTTCATCTTCGGGCAACCAGCGAGTAAAAGCCCTTGGGTATTGTTCTTGTACTCTTGCACGTCGTTGTGAATACTGGCTTGGAACGTTAAGAGCCTTTTTCACTGCTTGAAGTGTTTTAATAACTTCCTCTAGCTTATCAACTGGAATTGTAATAAACTCACGGGTACTTTGATTTTTTAAGAGGATGACAACTTCGCCTAACTGATCAGTCTGAAGGGTCGCAATGTAGGTGTGGCCTGCGGTACCGAACTGTTGGGGAAATGGTCTTTGCTGATTCATATATCACTCCTTTTGGGATCTGATGATATGGTTGCTAAGACCTAAGAGTCAATAAGGAGTTTACATGAGTTTACAGCCACTTTTTACAGGACAATTGGTACGCTTGGCAGCCTTGGACAAAGCTGACCACGAGATAATGGCGCAGTGGACAAAAGATGAGGAATACATGCGGATGCTGGATGCTGATGCTGCCCGCCCCATGTCCCGCGAGGCTGTTGATAAGTTTCAAGAACAATTTAATAACCCGAATACCTATGAGTTCCGCATCCGCACCCTTAATGATGATACGCTGATTGGCTTTGTGGCCTTAGAGGTGCAGTGGACATGCCAAAATGCATGGTTCGCCATCGGGATTGGCAACCCGGATTATCGGGGAAAGGGGTATGGGACTGACGCCTTACACCTAGCCCTGCGCTATGCCTTTAATGAGCTAGGCTTGTATCGTGTCAGCCTCAATGTGTTTAGCTATAACACACGAGCCATTCGGGTTTATGAGAAGGCGGGCTTTACCCGTGAAGGCGTCCTCCGCGAAATCCTCTATCGGGATGGACAGCGCTGGGACATGATTTACTATGGTATCCTGCGTCACGAATGGGAAAGCGGCTCACGGAAGTCATAAATACCGTCGCGCTTGTCCCAGTGTGTGCCACAGCCTTGGCAGACCACGACGTCGCTTTGGTCATCGAGTTGGGTGCTGGCGCATTGAGGGCATTTAAAGAGTGGGCCATCCAGTGCGGCGGGTGGGTTATCCCCTTGGGCGATGTTCTGGGTAAAGATGCTCGGTGCATAGGCCGCAAATTGTCCGGTGGGTTGCAGAAGGCTATCGAGGCCAACTAGCAGGCGCATTGGGACAAGGCGTTTGAGGATACCCAATCGAAAATGGGAGACTGCCAAGCGGCGCTCGGTGCTAAAGCCAACTTGTTGCAAGGATTGGGCCATATAGCGTGGATGGAAGTCGAAATTGAGTTCGACAAATTCGACGGGTTCAAGACTATAGGGACTCCATTTCTGGAGCCGTAACAGATGGCGTAGCATAGCCTTGAAGTTGCGTTTATTGGCAAACTCCAGCACAAAGGTGGCTCCCGGTGCCAAGGCTGCCCGCACCTGCCCCAACGCGGCTGGCACATCTCGCATGTGGTGAATGACCCGAATCATGGTGGCGGCGTCATAACTGCCAGTTGCGAGGGGTGATTGATAAATATTGGCCGCGACATAGATGATCCGCCCGTCGGTGCCGTGCCGCTTTTGCGCTTCTTCCAGCAAGGAGCGCGAATAGTCCATAATCACGACTTGCTGATAACCCGTAAATTCGTCGGTCAACCGTCCAAAACCACCGCCAACTTCCACCAAGCGTTTGCCAGTGGGCGGTAGCAGGCGGCGCAAAGCTACCCGTTCCACTTGATCTTCATATTGGCGACCCCGTCCTTCCCAGAAATCGGTGCGGTAAGAGGAGCCTTCATAGTTGCAAATCGCTGGGGTATCCGACATTAATTCGCTCCCATCGAGGGCGTCAGGGTAGGATAAGGAGTTAAGGTGGCTGTGGGTACAGCAGTTGGGTCATCGTTAGGTGTGCCATTCGGTGCCACAGGCTGCGGTGTTACTGACTGCTCTGGCTCTGGCGTTAGTGTATTCACCGGATTGCTGGTATTGGTGTCCGATGCCGAAGGTGTCAGGGTTTGCGGCAGTCGGCTGTTGCGAAGCGGCCAAGGGTTGCGGCTGGCGTCCGTTTCACGTAAGAGGTTAACTTTTCCGTTGAGACTATCAAAGAAGAATGACGGCACATCATTCCAGTTGCTAGGCAAGTTATCCAACGCGAGTACAAAGGGTTCAAACAACAGTCTCAATTCTTGGAAAGCGGGTGAGAGTTCGGTATCTTCCAAGGGGATATTAACTGGGACATTGATGGCAATGGGGATTGTTTGCTCAACAGGAACAATCAACTTGAGGCTAACAGGCAATTGCGCCCCTTCTGGCAGCGTAATGTTCACCGCGCCCGTGATGGTACCGCCCCCACCTGAAATAAAGAAGACCGCTGGTACATTGTTAATGACGACATCATCCGTCAACGTGACCACAGTGTTGTCTTCGACAGTAAGGTCAAAGTCAATCGGGATACTGTCATTGACTGGAATCTGGGTCACAATCACCGCATCGTTGAGGCCAACGAAGCTACCATGGAGACCATCAATGAGCGGTTCAGCAATGCCATTCTTTATCATAAAAATCTGCTGAACGACTACAATTAGAACGATGACCAACACAAAGTTCATGATAAAAGAAAAAAACACCGCAAAATTGTAAAACGCACGACCAAATCGACGTAGAAAGTAAACCATGCCACCCCCTCCAGACGAAGCGGTTAGTTTTGGGTTCTATGATAGCTTGACAACAGTAAATGGGCAAAGCGAAGGTTCCGGTCAAGTGCCGGAACCTCGGTTATTCAACATCTGGCTCGGTCGCGGGTTCGTCTTCCGCCTCTTCAATCTCGGCAATGGGTTCGACATCGCGGGAGCGCCAAATCTCGGTGGCGTGGTCAATAAACAACACGCCGTCAAGATGGTCAATTTCATGCTGAAAGACCCGCGCCAGCCAGTCCTTGGCCTTGATGCGGATAGGGTTTCCATGACGGTCAAAGCCCTTGACCAGCACTTGCTGATGGCGATTGACCTTGCCAAAATAGCCCGGCAAGGAGAGGCAAGCCTCCACTCCTTCGACCATTTCTTTAGATGCCTTGACGATTTCAGGGTTCAAGACCACAAACAGCACACCAGCATCATCGCCATATTCCTCACGTGATTCTTCATCATCAGGTAGTTGAATCACAATCAAGCGTTGGCCGACATCCACCTGCGGAGCCGCCAACCCGACCCCAACCGCCTCGTGCATGGTGAAGACCATATCATCAATCAGTTGTTGCAGTTTCTTATTAGAGAAATCGCTGACACGTTTCGCCTTTTTACGCAATGTGGGGTTGCTAGGGGTGATGATTTCCAATAGTGCCATGGCGGTGTTCCTTACTATCTAACATTACATGGGTTCAGTTAACCTATTCTACTACGCTTTCCCTGCGCTTGTAGAGGGTTTGTTATACTAAAGACAAGAAAGGAAGCGTAATTTATGCGGCTACGGATAGTATGGACAATTTTCATCCTGATGGCAGTGGTCTTAGGAGCCTGTCGTTCCGGCGATGATGGCACGGAACAGCCACGCACTAACCCCACTGCGCCGATTTTCCCGACAGCAACCTCGGCAGGAGCGGCCTCAACGAGCGTCGCTCAATTCCCGACCAGTCAACCACTGGGGCCAACAGCAACCCGTTTTCAAGGGTTCCCAACGGTACAGGTTGCGCCAACCATCCCCACCTCCTACCCTGAAAATATACAAATCAACTCCCCGACAACGGGTAGTGAGCAAAAAGGGAATGTGGTGGTCTTTGGAAGTTCCAGCCATCCCGATTTTATTCAATATGCGCTGGAATACGGCCCTGACCCCAACCCCGGCAACCTATGGTATCCGATTACCCCCCAAGCGGTGACGGTGCCTGTGGTAAGCAATGCCCTCGGTGCATGGAATACAACCCTTGTTTCAGATGGAACTTATCAAATTCGTTTGCATGTCTATCTATCTGGTGGGCGTGAGTTGACCAATGCAGTGGTGTCTGGCATACGGGTGCGTAATCAGCAGCCGACTCCTATTGCCCAAGCTGCCAATACGCGCCCCACGATTAGCCCGATAGCCTCCCTCAATATGCGGGCCGGAACTTCGACCACTATCGCGCTCGGTATTTTCGATGCCGATGGCGATACCACTACCTTTGTGGCCGCCAGCGACAACACCGCAGTGGCAGCCATTACCCCTAGCGGGCAAGCCATCACCATTACCGCCATTGGTGCCGGGATTGCAACTGTGCGCGTTGAAGTGAATGATGGAAGGGGCGGCACAGCTTCGACCAGTTTCTTGGTCAATGTCTCGGCTCCCCCAACCGCTACCAATAATGCCCCACGTATCAGCCCCATTCCCAGCCAAGTCATTGGGCAAGGCGCAACGGTGACTATTCCGGTGACAGCAGTTGACTCTGATGGGGACACCGTGACACTCGGCGCGACCAGTGCGGCCCCCTCGATTGCCCAAGTTACTGTTGATGGTGCAAGCCTACGGGTAGCGGGCTTCGCAGCGGGGTCAACCACTATCACTGTGACAGCCTCTGATGGGCGCGGTCAAACCACCACAGCTATCTTCTCGGTGGTGGTCAATCCCAGCACTGGCCCGAATAGTCCTCCCTCTTTGGGTGCATTATCCAGCCAGTCGTTGGAGGTAGACGAGAGCCGTGAGCTAACCCTCTCGATCTCCGACCCCGATGGTGATGCGACGACCTTTACCCTCCAGAATAGCAATCCGTCGGTGGTGTTAGCTGAAGCATTGGATGGTCAGACCATCCGCTTGCGTGCCTTACAAGCTGGGCAGGCCCAAGTCACCATTGTGGTGCGTGATGCACGCGGTAGTAGCATCAGTAGCTTGTTGACGGTAATTGTCAATGAGCCGCCCTTGCCCAATCAAAATCCGGTGATTGCCACCATTCCTAACCAGACGGCTACGGTTGGTGAGCGTCTCGATATTGGCCTGAACATCAGCGACCCCGACGGTGGGACAATCACCTTCTCGCCTGTAGCAGAGAATACAGGCGTTGCCACAACGGGTGTCTTGAACACAACCACCCTGTGGGTCTTTGGTGTTAGCGAAGGTACCACCACGATTACGGTTTCGGTGGGTGATGGGCAAGGCGGGAGTACCTCGACTAGCTTCGCCGTTACGGTTGAGCCTGCGGTAATCCCCAATCAACCGCCAGTGATACCCGCCGTCGATAGCCAAGCTGTTGAGGTCGGGCAATCGGTACTTGTAACCATCGACCCCATCGACCCCGATGGTGACCCATTAACCGTTTTTGCTTCATCGGATGCGGCGAATATAGCTACGGTGTTTCAAAGCAGCGAGAAAGAGTTGACCGTCACGGGTGTTGCGGAAGGCCGCGCTACCATGACCGTGATTGTCGATGATGGGCGGGGCGGCACGGTTGCCATGAATTTTGATGTGGTGGTCGAGAGCCAGAATCGCCCGCCAAGTATCGCCCCGATTGCGGCCCAACTCTGTATAATAGGTGATAGCCTCACCATTCCCCTCTCTTATAGTGACCCTGATGGTGACACAGTTACCATTGCTCCATCCACTGATGACCCAGCCGTTGCGGTAGGCTCGTTGTTGGATGAAACTACCCTGCAAATTCAATGTGTGAGCGCAGGCGAGGCCCATCTAACCGTTGAAGCGAGCGACGGGGATGGAGCGACCAATGCGACCACCTTTGTCGTGACAGTTAGCTCACCCAATCAAAATCCCGTGATTGACAATATTGCGCCGCTTGAACTGGAACCGGGGCAAATTGTGACCGTACCCGTTGTCTACAGCGACCCTGATGGTGATGATGTCGCCCTTGCAGCGGTCTCGGATAACGATGCAGTAGCAGCGGTTTTGGTTAGCGGTCCAACCGAGTTGAGTGTCACTGCCAATGGCGATGGTGTCGCAACCATCACCGTTACCGTCACCGATACCGACGGTGGGAGCGCCAACACGACCTTTAACGTGGTGGTTGCTACCCCCAATCAAGACCCTGTGATTGATCCTGTTGCGGCACTAGATATGTTGGTAGGTGATACGACCACCGTTGCTATCAGCTACAGTGACGCCGATGGTGATGAACTCAAGGTTGAGGTATTGGCTGAGACCCCCAGCGTAATAGAGGCGGTATTGAACGACCCCAACACTATTACCCTCAACGCTATTGGGGCAGGTCAATCGGTGGTGACTATCAGTGTCAATGATGGACGAGGCGGCACGGCTCAAACCGAATTTATGGTGACCGTCACGGCACCCAACCAAGACCCTGTGATTGCTCCCCTCCCTTCAATTAGTTTGGACGTTGGCGAAAGCGTACCTGTTCTTCTCAACATCAATGACCCCGATGTTGCCGAATTGATTGTGACGGCCACTTCGAGCGATGAGACAATAGCCACCGTCGTTGTTGTGAGTCCCTCAGAATTGACCATTACGGCAATCGGTGGTGGCGAAACAACCATCACTGTCCATGTAGAGGATGGCCTCGGTGGGAGCGTTGAGACCAGCTTTAATGTTGCGGTAGCTATCCCGAACACTGACCCGACCATTGACCCCATCCTGCCGATTACCTTGACGGCGGGCGACAGTGTACCCGTTGCCATTGTGACAGGTGATGCCGATGGGGATGTGCTGAATGTAACCGCCACCTCGGATACTGAAGGCGTGGCAACCGTTGGCGTCAACAATGCCAGCGAATTGCTGGTGACAGCCGTCGGTGCTGGTCAAGCCACCATCACCGTCAGCGTTGATGATGGACGCGGGGGTGTGGCACAAGCCGCTTTCGGTGTCACCGTCAACGCTGCCAATACCGACCCGACCATTGACCCCATCCTGCCCATTACCTTGACCGCAGGCGACAGCACGCCTGTTGCCATTGTGACGGGTGATGCCGACGGGGATGTCTTGACCGTGAGCGCTACCTCCGACAATGAGGGTGTGGCAACCGTTGGTGTCAATAACGCCAGCGAATTGCAGGTGACGGCTGTCAGTGCAGGCCAAGCGACTATCACCGTGAGCGTGGATGATGGACGCGGAGGTGTGGCACAAGCGGCCTTTGGTGTGACCGTCAACGCTGCCAACACTGACCCGACCATCGACCCCATCCTGCCGATTACCTTGACAACAGGCGACAGCATACCCGTTGCCATCGTGACAGGTGATGCCGATGGGGATGCTCTGACCGTAACGGCTGCCTCGGACAATGAAGGCGTGGCAACCGTTGGTGTCAATAACGCCAGCGAATTGCAGGTGACGGCTGTCAGTGCAGGCCAAGCGACTATCACTGTGAGCGTCGATGATGGGCGCGGGGGTGTGGCACAAGCCGCTTTCGGTGTGACCGTCAACGCTGCCAACACCGACCCGACCATCGACCCCATCCTGCCGATTACCTTGACGACAGGCGACAGCGTACCCGTTGTCATCGTGACAGGTGATGCCGATGGGGATGTGCTGAATGTAACCGCCACCTCGGATACTGAAGGCGTGGCAACCGTTGGCGTCAACAATGCCAGCGAATTGCTGGTGACAGCCGTCGGTGCTGGTCAAGCCACCATCACCGTCAGCGTTGATGATGGACGCGGGGGTGTGGCACAAGCCGCTTTCGGTGTCACCGTCAACGCTGCCAATACCGACCCGACCATTGACCCCATCCTGCCCATTACCTTGACCGCAGGCGACAGCACGCCTGTTGCCATTGTGACGGGTGATGCCGACGGGGATGTCTTGACCATAACTGCCACCTCCGACAATGAGGGTGTGGCAACCGTTGGCGTCAATAATGCCAGCGAATTGCAGGTAACAGCCATCGGTGCTGGTCAAGCCACCATCACCGTCAGCGTTGATGATGGACGCGGCGGTGTGGCACAAGCCGCCTTTGGTGTCACCGTCAACGCGGCTAATACCGACCCGACCATCGACCCCATCCTGCCTATCAGCTTGACGACAAACGATAGCGTACCCGTTGTCATCGTGACGGGTGATGCCGATGGGGATGTCTTGACCATAACTGCCGCCTCCGACAATGAGGGTGTGGCAACCGTTGGCGTCAATAATGCCAGTGAGCTACAAGTCACGGCGATTGGTGCAGGCCAAGCCACCATCACCGTGGGCGTTGATGATGGACGTGGAGGTGTGGCACAAGCCGCCTTTGGTGTGACCGTCAACGCTGCCAATACCGACCCGACCATTGACCCCATCCTGCCCATTACCTTGACCGCAGGCGACAGCACGCCTGTTGCCATTGTGACGGGTGATGCCGACGGGGATGTTTTGACTGTGACTGCCGCCTCCGACAATGAAGGTGTGGCAACCGTTGGCGTCAACAATGCCAGTGAGCTACAAGTCACGGCAATTGGTGCTGGTCAAGCCACCATCACCGTGAGCGTTGATGATGGACGTGGAGGTGTGGCACAAGCCGCCTTTGGTGTGACCGTCAACGCTGCCAACACTGACCCGACCATCAACCCCATCCTGCCGATTACCTTGAACACAGGCGACAGCGTACCCGTTGTCATCGTGACAGGTGATGCCGACGGGGATGTCTTGACCATAACTGCCGCCTCCGACAATGAGGGTGTGGCAACCGTTGGCGTCAACAATGCCAGTGAGCTACAAGTCACGGCAATTGGTGCTGGTCAAGCCACCATTACCGTCAGCGTTGATGATGGACGTGGAGGTGTGGCACAAGCCGCCTTTGGTGTCACCGTGGAAGCAGCGAATCAAGACCCTAGCATTGCCCCATTGCCACCCATTGAGCTAACAACAGGCGATAGCAGTGCGGTCTTGCTCAATATCATCGATCCGGATGTTGATGAATTGAAGGTATCTGCTACCTCGGATAATGAAGCCGTCGCATCAACTACGGTAGCCAATCCATCCGAGCTTATCGTATTCGCTAATGGCGCAGGCACCGCGACTATAACCGTTAGCGTGGATGATGGGCGGGGCGGCACGGCACAAACGGCCTTCATGGTCACGGTGCAAGCGCCCAACCAGCAACCATTCATTGACCCCGTTGCCCCTCAAACCTGCTTGGCGGGTGAAGTGCCGAGCGTGTTAGTCAATGCCACTGACCCCGATGGTGACTTTGTGAACTTGAGCGCCACCTCCGATAACCCCAACGCGGTTGGTGCATCGATGGCTGGTAACAGCTTGACCCTCAATTGCTTTGGTGCGGGGAATGCCACCATCACGGTTACTGCCGATGATGGGCGGGGCGGCACGGCACAAACGGCCTTCATGGTCACGGTACAAGCACCGAACCAGCAACCCACCCTTGACCCCGTTGCGCCTCAAACCTGCTTGGCGGGTGAGGTTCCCAGCGTGTTGGTCAATGCTACTGACCCCGATGGTGACTTTGTGAACTTGAGCGCGACATCCGATAACCCCAACGCGGTTGGCGCGTCGATGGCTGGTAACAGCTTGACCCTCAATTGCTTTGGTGCGGGGAATGCCACCATCACGGTTACTGCCGATGATGGACGGGGCGGCACGGCACAAACGGCCTTCATGGTCACGGTGCAAGCGCCGAACCAGCAACCATTCATTGACCCTGTTGCGCCTCAAACCTGCTTGGCGGGTGAAGCGCCGAGCGTGTTAGTCAATGCCACTGACCCCGATGGTGACTTTGTGAACTTGAGCGCGACATCCGACAATCCCAACGCCGTTGGCGCGTCGATGGCTGGTAACAGCTTGACCCTCAACTGCTTTGGTGCGGGGAATGCCACCATCACGGTTACTGCCGATGATGGACGGGGCGGCACGGCACAAACGGCCTTCATGGTTACGGTGCAAGCGCCCAACCAGCAACCATTCATTGACCCTGTTGCGCCTCAAACCTGCTTGGCGGGTGAAGTGCCGAGCGTGTTAGTCAATGCCACTGACCCCGATGGTGACTTTGTGAACTTGAGCGCGACATCCGATAACCCCAACGCGGTTGGCGCATCGATGGCTGGTAACAGCTTGACCCTCAATTGCTTTGGTGCGGGGAATGCCACCATCACGGTTACTGCCGATGATGGGCGGGGCGGCACGGCTCAAACGGCCTTCATGGTCACGGTGCAAGCGCCGAACCAGCAACCATTCATTGACCCCGTTGCGCCTCAAACCTGCTTGGCGGGTGAAGTGCCGAGCGTGTTAGTCAATGCCAGTGACCCCGATGGTGACTTTGTGAACTTGAGCGCGACATCCGACAATCCCAACGCGGTTGGTGCATCGATGGCTGGTAACAGCTTGACCCTCAATTGCTTTGGTGCGGGGAATGCCACTATCACGGTTACTGCCGATGATGGGCGGGGCGGCACGGCTCAAACGGCCTTCATGGTCACGGTGCAAGCGCCGAACCAGCAACCATTCATTGACCCCGTTGCGCCTCAAACCTGCTTGGCGGGTGAAGTGCCGAGCGTGTTAGTCAATGCCAGTGACCCCGATGGTGACTTCGTGAACTTGAGCGCCACCTCCGACAACCCCAACGCGGTTGGCGCATCGATGGCTGGTAACAGCTTGACCCTCAACTGCTTTGGTGCGGGGAATGCCACCATCACGGTTACTGCCGATGATGGACGGGGCGGCACGGCACAAACGGCCTTCATGGTTACGGTTGGGTCGTCAGAGGAGCGACAACCGCCCTTCGACATCAACAGTGTGCCAGAGTTCCCTGACTTTGATACTCAAGCCTTGCGTGACCGTTATACCAACGCCATCAATCTAGGGCGCAATCCTAATGCGTTCTCGTTTGCAGGTGATGATAGCTTGACCCGCGAGGCCTTCCTTGACCCGATTGTGTTGGGTCAATACAACCTTGGGAGCTATCCCAACCTCCAGAACGCCATTAACGTCTTCACTTTCGATTTCCAGAGTGTGGCTTATGGGCAAGACTGGACAATCGAGAGCCTGCTCAATTCGCAGTATGCTGACCCCGGTCTCTGTCAACCCGGCGTTGCGCCGCTCCAATGTGAGCTAGACCGCACGGCACCTGTGTTGTTGTTCATCAATTTCACACCCACCAACACCACATCGGTTGGGTTGGATGTCTATAAGGCCAGTCTCAATGAGGTGTTGGATATAATCGTCAAGACGGGTACCATCCCCGTTTTGGTGACATTGCCTGACGATGGAACAGTTGGCTTTGATACCCTTAACCAGTACAATGAACTCATCGTCTCCATTGCCGAGGAACGCGAGTTGCCACTCTGGAACTTGGCATTGACGCTCCAGCCTGCCAGCGCAGGTGTTTATGCACCTAGCCCCGCAGGTACCGTCGATTTCAGTGATGCCAGCTTGACCTATGGCGTCAATCGGCGTACATGGGGGGCGTTGACGGTCTTAAACGACTTCCGAGGGGTTTTTAATCCCTAGCGATTAGTTCAACCCGCTCGGCAGCCGATTGTCGAGCGGGTTTTTCTTTGGATAGAGGATTGCATGGGTACAAACAACAATTGGCTATTCTGGATTTTCGCTTTTCTTATTGCCTCGTCGGTAGTTGGTGCAGTCACCATCGGTCTCTTAGCGATTTTAGGGGTATCGTATGAATGGACTGGGCTGATTAGCCCGCTCATGACTCTTGGGGTGCTGTATATGTTTTATCGACAGTATCCAGTACAAGCATGGGTTTTGGTCGGGTGTGTTGTGTTCATCTTGATCGGGGTGTTGGCAATTGTGAGTACCTTCACCAATCAAGAGCCGGACGCGCCCAAGAATATCCCAGAGGCACTGCTCACATCTAAGAATAGCATCGACCTCTTGGGCCTCTATGATTATGAATACTACGACTACTATGACTACGATTTTGAGACCGACCAAGACGCTTTTCTAATTGAGCCGTTATACAACGCCGCCCGCACGCCTATCACCATCCAATTCCCTTCACTGGAAACCCTTGATGGACAATGGGCGTTTCAATCAGGCAGTGTGCGGGCAAGGGGGGCGTTGAACGGCACCTTCCAAGCTGAACAAGCCAATAACTGGCTACATGCCGACGAAGCCACCTTTGAGCAGGTCAATGGGGCTAGTATGACCGAAGCTGACCCCTATATTGTGGTTGACCTGCCCCTGAGTGAACGACATGCAGGCAAGCCGATTGAATTGGAAGCCGCCGTCACGATTGTCTACCCTGATTCGGACAATCAGCGCCAAACGCAAACCTTGTCCCGCACCATTGAACTCTACATCCCTACCGATGATTTCTACACCTATCAGGAGCGGCATCAGACATGGGAGAGTACCCAACGTCTGCGCGAAAACCCCTTGATGCTAGGCGGATTGGTGGTCTTGATGGCAGGGGCTGCGGTCGGCGCGGCGGTCTTGTGGCGGCAAGGGGCCTTCTATGCCTCATCGGGTGGCCTGATGGTGGAGGTGCGACGCAGCAGCGGCCTACAACGCATGGGGATGGAAGCCCACGCCCTCAAGACTTTGAGCGATGAAGCACGAGCCATTACCGAGACGGGCGTCTTTGTGGGGGTCGTCAATGCCCAATCGCCTGCTGGTCGGGCTGAGATACGCTCTGGGGATGTGTTAACGCATTTTGCGGGCAAGCCTATTCACTCCCCACGCGAGCTAAATCGAGCCGCTTCACGCATCAAGCGCGGTGAGGTAGTACAGGTGTCGTTGATACGCGACCGCCAGCCGCTTGAGGTCTTTGTCAAGTTTTAGAATTTGCTGAACATGCTTGACATTTGGCGGCGTCTCCGATAGCATGTTCGCTAACAACCCAATAGTGCAAGAGTTCATCAAGAGTGGGGGAGGGACTGGCCCGAAGAACCCACGGCAACCCTTACAGAAAACCGTAAGTAGGTGCCAATTCCTGAAAGATGAGCGGGTATTAACCAGAAATTGAACCCCTCACCATGAGGGGTTTTTTCATCTTAGAGAGTGGAGTAGAGCATGACCCAACCCTATACCAATCGACGTTATCTCGATGCAATTAATGACCATGTACTCATCTATGATGGCGCGATGGGTACCAGTGTCCAGCGCTATAACCTCTCTGCCGATGATTTTGGCGGGGAACAATACAACGGCTGCAACGATTATCTGGTGATTACCCGACCGGACGTTATCGAAGAAATTCATGCCAGCTTTTTAGCGGTTGGCTCAGAGGTAGTCGAAACCTGCACCTTCCGCAGCAACCGCCACACCTTGGGCGAATATGGCTTGGGTGAGCGCGTGTTGGAGATTAACCGTGCGGCGGCGCAATTGGCCCGTCGTGCGGCTGACCGCTATGCAACCGAGACAGGCATCCCCCGCTTTGTGGCAGGCAGCATCGGCCCTTCAGGATTTTTACCCTCCGCCGATGACCCCCAACTCAGCAATGTGACCTTTGACGAATTGGCAGACCTGTTCTATGAGCAAGCCCAAGGTCTGGTGGAGGGTGGGGTCGATGTGCTGTTAGTTGAGACCAGCCAAGACATCCTCGAAGTCAAGGCCGCGGTACATGGCATTTACCGCTATTTTGAGGACAGCGGTCAACGAATAGCCCTACAGGTGCAAGTGACGCTGGATGTGTCGGGGCGTATGTTGTTAGGCACTGAAATCGGGGCGGCCTTGACCATTCTGGAGGCCCTGCCTGTTGATGTCATCGGCCTCAACTGCTCGACGGGGCCGGAACACATGCGGGCACCCATCAAGTATCTGGTCGAACACAGCACCAAGCCGATTAGCGTGCTACCCAATGCGGGCTTGCCGATTAATGTCGATGGGGAAGCGGTCTATCCGATGGAACCGGCTCCCTTTGCCCATATGCTGGGTGAGTTTGTTGATTGGGGCGTGAATGTCGTGGGTGGCTGTTGTGGTACCCGCCCTGAGCATTTAGCCGAGGTGGTCAAAGCGGTGCGGAAAGACCAGCCCACCCGTCCAGCCACCCAACGTATACCCGAAATCGAAGCCTCAGTCGCCTCAGCTATGCGTTCAACCGCGTTGGTGCAGAACCCCGGCCCGACGCTAATTGGGGAGCGCGTCAATAGCCAAGGGAGTCGTGCCGCCAAGCGCCTATTACTGGAAGACGACTATGATGGCTTGATTAACATTGCCCAAGACCAAGTGGACGGTGGCGCTCATATTTTGGATGTGTGCGTGGCACTCACGGAGCGGGCTGACGAGGCCGACCAGATGCGAAAGCTGGTCAAGAAACTCTCGATGAGCATTCCGGCTCCCCTGATGATTGATACCACCGAGGCCGATGTAGTTGAGGCGGCGCTGGCGGTCTATCCGGGGCGTGGCATCATCAACAGCATTAACCTTGAAAATGGGCGTGAGCGCATTGACCGTGTGTTACCGATTGCCCTCAAGCATGGGGCGGCACTGGTGGCTCTGACTATTGATGAGGTCGGGATGGCCCATACTGCCGAGCGCAAGCTGGAAATCGCCCAGCGCATTGCCGATATTTGCATCAACGACTATGGCCTGAAACCCGAAGACCTCATTTTCGATGTGTTGACCTTTCCGGTCACGACTGGTCAAGAGGAACTTCGCAACGACGCCAAGGCTACCATCGACGGTATCCGCCTGATTAAGGAGCATATTCCGGGGGTGTTAGCCTCTTTGGGCGTGAGCAATGTCAGCTTTGGCGTTTCGGAAGGGGCGCGGGCTGTCCTCAATAGCGTCTTCCTCTATCATTGTGTGCAAGCGGGCTTGGATATGGCGATTGTGAACCCCAAGTTCATCAAGCCCTATGCCGAAATCCCTGATGAGCAGCGCCAACTTGCTAACGACCTGATTTTCAACGCTGACCCCGATGCTTTGCCGCGCTTCATCCAATACTTTGAGGAAAATCAAATCGCGCTTGATGCGGGCGACGTAGTAGACCCCACTGCTGATATGACCCCCGAACAGGCCCTCCACTGGCATATCCTCCACCGCAAGAAAGATGGCGTCGAGGCGCTGGTTGACCAGTGTTTGGCGAACCAAGATGCCGTCGGGGTCTTGAATAATGTCTTGTTGCCCGCCATGAAGGAAGTTGGCGACAAGTTCGGCGCGGGGGAGTTGATTCTGCCCTTTGTGCTGCAAAGCGCCGAGGTTATGAAGAAGACGGTGGCCTATCTCGAACAATTCCTTGACCGCTTAGAAGGTACCACCAAAGGCACTGTCGTCTTGGCAACGGTCTATGGGGATGTGCATGACATCGGCAAGAACTTAGTCAAGACCATTCTCAGCAACAACGGCTACACTGTGCATGACATCGGCAAGCAAGTCCCCGCCAATACCATCATCCAAGCCGCTATTGACTATAAAGCGGATGCGATTGGCCTCAGCGCCCTATTGGTCAGCACCTCCAAGCAAATGCCGCTCATCGTCAATGAACTGGCGCGGCGCGGTCTTGACTTTCCGGTTATGATTGGTGGCGCGGCTATCAATCGGCGCTTTGGACGGCGTATTCTATTCTTAGAGGACAGCAACCAGCCCTACACCCCCGGCGTTTTCTATTGCCAAGACGCTTTTGAGGGCCTAGAGGTCATTGATAAGTTGATGGGTGCCAACCGCGAGAGTTTTGTCGAGCGTATTGTCCAAGAGGGCTATGGCGAAATTGGCAAGCAATATCCCACGAAGGCCTCCTTACCCGTTGCAGGTGTCTCGAATATCCAGCCCGCGCCAGACATCCCCCAAGCACCATTCTGGGGTACGCGCACCATCCTGAGCATTCCCCTAGAAAATGTCTTCCCCCTCCTGCATAAGCCCGAACTCTATCGCTTGAGTTGGGGGGCTAAAAATACCCAAGGCAAGGAATGGGAACGCCTGCAAGCTGAGTTTGAGGAACGCTTGGCATGGATGCAACAAGACGCCATCCGCAACAAAACCCTGCAACCTCAAGCAGTCTTTGGCTTCTTCCCGGCCCAATCACAAGGGGATGCGGTGATTATCTATGACCCACAGGCGTGGGGTGAGCGCCAAGAGGCCATCGAAGTAGCGCGTTTCGCCTTCCCGCGTCAACCCGATGGGGATTATCTGTGCCTGAGCGATTATTTTGCATCGGTGGAGAGTGGGCGCATGGATGTCTGTCCCCTACAAGTTGTGACCGTTGGCGAAGCTGCCACCCGTACTTTTGATAGTTTGCAGGGTGATAATGAGTATAGCGAAGCCTACTATTTTCATGGTCTAGCGGTACAGACCGCCGAAGCCACCGCCAACTATGTACATCAATTCATCGCCCGCGAACTGGGTATGGATGCCAAACAGGGTAAACGCTATAGCTGGGGTTATCCGGCCTGTCCCGACTTGGAAGACCATCAAGTGGTGTTTAAGCTGCTGCCTGAAGTTACCACCAAGCTGGGAATGTCACTCACGGCGGCCTATCAACTCATTCCAGAGCAGTCCACGGCTGCCATTGTCATTCACCACCCCGATGCCAAATACTACAGTGTTGGTGTTAGTCGGGTGGAACAACTCATGAATTCATAGAGGCACCACATGGCAAAAATACCCTTTCGTGACCGCTTGGCCCAGCCCCGCCCCATCCTTGCTGATGGGGCGATGGGTACCATGCTCCATCAAATGGGCGTGCGGATGGGGAGTTGTTTCGATGCGCTGAATACCACTGACCCCGGCGTGGTAGCGAAAATCCACCGCCAGTTTATTGACGCGGGGGCCGACATCATCGAGACCAATACCTTTAGCGCCAACCCCTTTAAACTCAAAGAGTTCAACCGCGAGGATGAAACGATTGAGATTAATGAGGCAGGTGTTGAATTGGCACGGCGGGTGGTTGAGGCCACCTTCCGTGATGATTTATACATTGCGGGGGCAGTTGGGCCGCTGGGTACCTACTTGGCACCTTTGGGGCGTGTGACTGAAGCACAGGCCTACCATGCCTTTCGTAAGCAAATCGGGGCGCTCATCCACGCGGGTGTTGATTTACTCATTTTTGAGACCTTCAGTGACCTCAAGGAGATAGAGGTCGCCATCAAGGTAGCACACGACATCAACCCCAAGGTGCCGATTCTGGCAAGTATGACCTTCACCCGCGATGACCGCACCCTGCTCGGTGATGCGCCTGCCTATGTCGCCAATGAAATCCTGCGGATGGGGGCTGATATTGTGGGGGCCAATTGCAGTAGCGGTCCCGCTCAACTCAAGCGCATTGTCCACACCTTCCGCCAGACCATCCCCGAAGCCACTCTCTCGGTCATGCCCAATGCGGGTTGGCCGGAGATGATTGGCGGGCGGCTGATGTATCCCGCCACACCGGACTATTTTGGCGATTACGCGCTAACTTTTGCGGCGAGTGGAGCCAAGGTCATTGGCGGTTGTTGTGGTACCACTCCTGACCATATCCGCGCCATGCGGAAGGCCTTGGATGAAGAACGGGAACGGCTACCCCTGATTCAGATGGCGGTGGCGGACGAGGATGTTAATGGGCGTAATGGCGATACGGCTCAACCCACTGAGCTAGAGCGCAAGTTGACCAGCGGAAAGTTTGTGGTCACGGTTGAGATGGCTCCCCCGCGTGGTAGTGCGACTGAGAAGGTAGTCGCAGCCGCCGAGATGTTGCGTCAAGCGGGCGTTGATATGATTAACGTCTCGGATAGCCCAATGGCACGGATGCGAATGAGTCCTTGGGCCGTCGCACATCTGATTCAGGGGCGGGTTGGCTTAGAGACGGTGTTGCACTTCCCCACACGGGGGCGCAACCTCTTGCGGGTGCAAGGCGACTTACTAGCAGCCCATGCCTTGGGTGTTCGCAATATCTTTGTAGTGATGGGCGACCCCACCCACATTGGGGACTATCCCGACGCCTTTGATACCCATGATGTGGTGCCGTCGGGCCTCATTCAAATCGTCAAGCAGCAATTGAACCTTGGCCTTGACCAAGCAGGCAACACCATGAACCAACCCACCAGTTTTTTTGTGGGGACAGCCCTCAACCTCAATCGACCGGATATTGAGAACGAGGTCAAGTTGCTGCATAAGAAGACTGAAGCAGGCGCTGACTTCGCCCTCTCGCAACCAATTTATGAGGCCCACCTAGCCGAGCGCTTTATCCGTATCTATCAAGATACCTATAGTGAGCCGCCTATCCCCATCTTGGCAGGGGTTTTGCCGATATTTAATCCGCGCCATGCTGCCTTCCTGCATAATGAGGTGCCGGGTGTGTTCATTCCAGAGCCGATTATGCAACGGGTTGAGCAAGCAGATGACCCTACAGCAGAGGGCGTTAAGGTTGCCCAAGAGTTGCTGCTGGAGTTGCGTGAGGTGGTGCATGGGGCCTATCTGATGCCACCCTTTACCAAATATCACCTTGCGGCGGAGGTTGTCGAAGCTTTAGCGCAGCATAGCATAGGTTAAACGCCCATTGAGCGAAAGAATACGGACGTTCAACTTGTCCTATAATGCAAGCAACGGACTTACGAAGGAGATACATGGATGCTAAAACGGTTGTGGTTGATACTTTTTGTGGTGAGTGTGGCGGTACCCTTCTGGCCCCCAAGCAGTTCGGCTCAAGCCGATAGTTGCTTGAATAGCCCGAATGAGGCAGGGTGTTGGGCGGGATTACCTGTGGTGGAATATCAAGAATTATTGGATGAAATGCTGCTGTATCCAACGCCCGATGTCCGCCAACTGCCCCCGAATGAAAATGAGTTAAAGCGGTTCAACTTCCGCCGCTTGGTCAATCCGAATGGAACCGCCATTTATAACGCCCCCAATGGCGCTCAGGTCGGTTTTGTTGCGGCGGGCTTTAACTATGTGAGCGTCACTAACGAATCAGCGGGTTGGGTGGAAATCAACGCTAATCAGTGGGTGGTTGCGACTGATGTAGCGACCGTGCAGCCGAGTACCTTCTCAGGCGTATTTGTTAATCCTGATTCGCCCTATACAATGGCATGGGTTGTCTATCCCGTGCGCCCCAGTACCTACCCCGGTGGGCCAGAAAATCCTGACGCGACCCGCCTGCCCAAATACAGCCGTTTCAACATCTATACCACTGTTGAGATTGACGGCTGGCGTTGGTATTTGATTGGACCGGAGATGTGGGTCAAGCAGATTTACGTAGCAAAGGCCCTCTTTATTGAACGGCCTGAAGGCATCAAAGGGCGCTGGTTCGCCGTAGACCTCTATGAGCAGGTCTTGGTGGCCTATGAGAACGATACCCCTGTCTTCGCTACCTTGATTTCTAGCGGCCTACCTGATTGGGAAACTAACGAGGGTACTTTCCAGACTTGGGCGCGGATTGCTAATGCGCCGATGAGCGGTGCCGAGGGCCAAGAGGATTTCTATAGCCTTGAGAATGTGCCTTGGACGCTTTACTTTGATAACGACATCAGCCTGCATGGTACCTATTGGCATGACGGCTTTGGTTATCGGCATAGTCATGGCTGCGTTAACTTGACTATCAGCGACTCCTATTGGGTTTTCAATTGGAGCGCAGAAGGTGGCTATGATAAGCCGATGGTACATGTTTGGGCGAGCGGTGTTTATCGCTAACTAAGGACTAAAGAGGGCGGCGGTGTTGAGTTTCACGGCTCGCACCGCGCCATCCACATTCAATTCAATGGATTGGCCTGTCTGTACAACTGCCTCTGAAACCAGCAACACCCCACTAGACGGTTTGGCTCGCTTCAACCGCAACTTGACGCTTTCTGAAAGCACCTTCACTTCAAAGATTTCCAGAAAATAGTGGGTGAATAGCCCTGTTTGCCCTTGGCGTTGCGTTGTTTTTTGGTCTTCGGTAATGTGCAGAAAGCGGATGTCCAAATCCTCACGGCGCAAGTCATAGACGACATTGGCTTCATGAGCCAACTCCTCATGAATTTCGCGGTAGGGGTCCGTCTCGCGTTCCTCGCGCCGATAAAACCAGTCACGGAAGGTCTCCAGCCGCGGGGAGTCAATCTCAAAACGGAGGTCTTGCGTGTCAGGGTTCTCTAACTTTGCACTCAAAGATTGAAGAAAGGCGGGGTTGTAGAACTCTAAAGCGCCTCCCACAGGCGAGAGTTCATAGATGTTTTTGGCACGGCGGTTTTTATTGAGCAGCAAGAGATAACGGTCATCAACCATAAAACGACAAAGGGCTGCACAACTAACCCTTATCATGAGGCGCTCCTAGCAAGATACATAGCGGTTATCGACAATCCACCAGCGGCGGTGAACACTCAACCAAGGTTCGGGTACCTGCTTGCCAAGGCCGATACGCGGCCCCGTTGTCACGTGCTCATCAGGAATCGGTGTAGAGGTCTCTAGCCATAGCCCGCTGGTTGGATCCGTCATATTGAGTCGATTATGGCGCGAATCGATACCCAGTGCCAATGTCAGTTTAGCAGGGCCATTTGTCCATTGGGGTTGGCGCACCTTGGGACGGTTAGCCTGCATAATGTCCAGCCCTGTTTCGGGTTCAATGGCCCGAATCAGCACCGCTGCGGGTTGGTTGATGGGTTCACAGACCACATTGAGCAGCCAATACATGCCATACACCAGATAGACATAGGCATACCCCGGTTCCTCCCACATCGGTAGGTTGCGCGGAGTCTGACCAGCCCGCCCATGTGAGGCAAGGTCATCCAGTCCAGTGTAGGCTTCAGTCTCCACAATGATACCACTTAGGATGGCCCCATCCACACGATGGACGAGGCGTGTGCCAAGCAAGTCACGGGCGACGATACAAGCATTGCGGGCGTAGAAATCTTGATGGAGTGTCATGTGCCAAATTGGTGTGTTAACTCAACGGAACAGCCAGTATCAGCTTGTCCGGTGCGGGTATAGCGGTGCCATGTGCCATCGGTGGTTGGTTCAGTGGTCTCACCTAACGTTAGGGTCATATCAAGGCTATCGGTGTGCAGATGCCCTGACACCCAGTTCCATGACCAGTCCTCGACCCAAACCTGCTGCTCATCGGTTCCTGCCAAGCCAAGCACAGCACGGCTGGCACGCGTGCTGCGGGTGTCGCCTTGAGTGAGGTCGGCGGTCAAGATGCTGCGGGTGGCCCATGCTGAAGAGCGCACTTGGGGGAAATCTTCAGACAGCACGGAGACGCGCTCAATGGTTAAGCTAAAGGGCGTTGGGCAATCATCAAGGGTCTTGATTTGCCATTGCTCGCGCTGATAGGCCGAATGTGGGCCGTAGTCTTGCGGAAATTGCCATGTGTAATCCGCCGTAACCTTGGCAAAGCCAATGGAAGGCAATTCAAAATTGGTCTGACCGATGAGGTCGGTGGTACCAACTGAATCATCTGGCCCTTGCCGCCACAGATAGACGGCTCCTGCAAGGATGAATCCTGCCACCGTCATCATGAGTAATCGTTTCACGTTGGATTTAACCTCTTGACTTTGAGCCTATTACTATACACCATAATCATAAAGCAGCGATGAGGGCCTTGGTGGTGTATTTAATCGACGGACATAATGTAATTGGGCAACTGCCTGATATTGACTTGGCTGACCCCGATGATGAAGTAAAGCTTATCCTCAAGTTACGGGGCTTTGCCGGGCGTGTTGGCAAGAAGCTGACGGTGGTTTTTGATAGCGGCCTACCTGCTGGCTACGAAAAGACTCTCTCAACCCCCAGCGTCCAAGTTCATTTTGCGCCCAATAACTCTAGCGCTGATGCGGTGATTATCAATATGATTCGCAAGGCGTCTAATCCAGCAGGCTGGATACTGGTCACATCCGATACAATGGTGGCTGACACAGGCCGCCAGCGTAAGATGCAAATCATCACCGCCCAGCAATTCGCCCAGACTCTCAACGCTCCCCCTGCTAAGAAAAAATCCCACCAAGGTATCCCGACCACCAAAGCCGAACCACGCCTCTCTAAAGCTGAAGTCGAGGAATGGCTGCGGCTGTTTGGGGAAGATAGCGACTAGGCTTTGAGATAAAAATACAACGGCGAATAGTCGAGCGCATCCGTCACTTGCTTAAGCATAGCGTCGTCACCGGGCAGAAGCGGCATCTTGCGCTGTTGTTGGCGGGCAACCTGATAAGCATTGACCAGCGATTGCCAGTCGGGACGATACCACTGCTCCGGCACCGTGAGACACGCCATCACCGCCCGCAAATGCTGACCTGCGGCGCTCTGCCAGTTGGCCCCTTGGCTGGCTTGAAGGGCAGCCCGCACTTGTTCCTGCTTGGTGTCATCTTCAGGCAGCTTTTTCATGATACGCTTAGACATCTTGTCCATCATTTTATCAACCTGCACCGCTTTGACGCCCGATTGTTGGGCCATTTGCTGGATGTCGGGCGGTAAGTTTGCTAATTCAGGCGAGACGGGTGGCGCGACTTGCACAGGGCCAGTGGCGGCTTGTTGCACAGTATCAAGGCTGCAATCTGAGCGCAGATAAGGCGTAAGGGTCTCTAGTCCCCAGTGCCCGCCAACCCCCACCTGAAAGTGGTAATCATCGAGCAATTGCGCGGTGAGTAGGTCTGGCAAAGCGGCTTGTAATTCAGCAGGGAAGGTATCCTCTAAGGCCATCAAGACTTTATGCCAACCATCAATCACAGGACTGACAAACAGCCGCAAGCGGGTGACCTTGCCAATTGGTGAGCCACTCCCCCCCGGAAAAGGGTCATAGGACTTATAGCCAGTATCCAGCAAGGTTTGGCGGATACCCTCAGTTGGGTCATAAGGGATAAAATACCAGCTAAACTTGGACATAGGTGACCACCTGAGTGATTTGGATAAAGCCAAGGCGTAGATAGCGTGAGCCAATGGTATCGTTGTTGGCAACAATATAGACTGTTTCGCGGTTCCGCATCTGGAGCAACTGCATGGCAAAGGCCATCATCATCTCTTCAAAGCCCATGCCCGACCAAGGCGCAATAATGGCGGGTTCGATAATCTCCGCCGCCTTTGGCCCAATCACAATCTGGAGAGCAGCAATAGGGGTGTTGTGATAGTAGCCGAGAATGAAGATGCTATCGCCATTGACACGCTCTTGTTGTAGAGCCTCAACCGTTTGGACATCAACACTGGGAATATCAACGCCATAGGCCGCCGAGCGAAACATCCGTAACCAAATTCCCAAGGTGCGCTGGGTATTGACCTCCTCAACATTAAAGCCCTCTAGGTAGCCATTTTCAACAGGCCGCCCAAAGGGAGACTCACCTGCTGGGAATGGCCCTTGAATGGGTGAGTAGAGCCACACAGCGGCCTCGGCTTCATGCTGCAATCCATAAAGGACCAGTTGACGCGAGAAGGCTTCAGGAAATAAGCCACGTAGGTATTCAAGGCGTGGGGTGCGGCCTCGTCGCTCTAAGAGTTTGAAGCCTTGTTTGAGGTCTTCACCGCGTGTCCATGCCACCCCTTGATGAGGCGTCACGAGATTGAGCGAGGCATCAGCCCGTTCACTATGGTAAACCACACCAACCGTGCTGATTTGGGTATAAGCAGCCCCCGCCCGACGACAACGCAGCAACCGATGTTCTTGAATCGCTCGCAGTGTCTGGCGTTCACTGCGGATGAGGGTCGGCATCGCTTTTGCACTCCATATCCTGTTTATCCCCCTAATTATGCAAGCAAGGTTAGGAGATTACCATAGGCGATGGTAGAAAATGGTTAAGATTGTGGTGTGTAGCAAAGGGCGAGACCGAAAACCAGCCCCGCCCTTATTGTGATTCTACGTCGAACTAGGCCATCGGATCCGCAAGTAACAGATTCCGCAAAACCGTGTGCAAGATACCCCCATTACGGTAGTAATCCACCTCAACGGGTGTATCGACACGTGCCACCATCGTAAAGCTGCCCGTCGTGCCATTTTCACGGGTGAAGGTCACCGTCACATCTTGCCAAGGCTTGAGGTCATCCGGCACTTCGATATCGAAGGTCTCACGGCCTGTCAAGTTGAGCGTAGTTGCGTTTTGCCCATCCTTGAATTGGAGAGGTAGTATCCCCATAAAGACCAAGTTGCTGCGGTGAATGCGCTCATAGCTCTCGGCCAGCACTGCCTTGACACCCAGCAACAGGGTGCCCTTGGCGGCCCAGTCACGGCTCGAACCTGTGCCGTATTCCTTGCCCGCAATCACGACCAAGGGGGTGTTGTCTTCCTTGTACATCAATGAGGCATCATAAATGCTCATGACGGCGTTGGTGGGCAGGTAGGTTGACCAGCCGCCTTCGGTGCCGGGAGCGATTTGATTCCGCAAGCGGATATTGCCGAAGGTGCCACGCGTCATCACGCGGTCATTGCCACGCCGTGAGCCGTAGCTGTTGAAATCGCGCAGTTCCACACCATGCTCAATCAGATATTGACCTGCTGGACTGTCCTTGGGGATAGACCCTGCGGGCGAGATGTGGTCGGTGGTGATGCTGTCGCCAACCTTGACCAGTACCCGCGCCCCGTGAATGCTCTGCAAGGCGGGAACATCGGAGGTGAGGTCAATGAAGAAAGGCGGCTCTTGGACATAGGTCGAGCTTTCATCCCAAGGATAGACTTCGCTCTCAAACTTGGGGATGTCGTTCCATGTGGCGTTATCCGTAAAGACGCGTCCATAGTGCTTGGCATACATCTCTGGTGAAATCTGGGTTTGCACGGTCTCCAAGATTTCCTCTTGGGTGGGCCAAATATCCTTGAGATAGACAGGCTGCCCATCGCTGCCGATGCCAAGCGGGTCATTGTAGAGGTCGATGTCGAGTGTCCCAGCCAAGGCATAGGCCACGACCAGCGGCGGAGAGGCCAGATAGTTGGCGCGGGTAAAGGGATTAACACGGCCTTCAAAGTTGCGGTTGCCGCTGAGGACGGCCCCTACCACGAGGTCACTGTCTTTAACCACCTTGACCACCGCATCGGGCAAGGGGCCAGAGTTGCCGATACAAGTCGTGCAACCATAGCCGACGGTCTGGAAGCCGAGCGCATCAAGATACTCGGTCAGGCCGGATTTGTTGAGGTATTCAGTCACAACTTTGGAGCCGGGAGCAAGGCTAGTCTTGACATAGGGCGGTACCGTCAAGCCCTTCTTGACCGCGTTACGCGCCACCAAGCCCGCCGCCAACATCACGCTGGGGTTGCTGGTGTTGGTGCAACTGGTGATGGCGGCAATGACCACTGCGCCATGCTTCATGTCCATGCTATCACCGTTATCGGCATAGGTGCCCTTGGCATCAAGCTTGTCTTCACCTAAGCCAAAGCCCTTGGCCCCCACTGGACCCGTCAGTGATTGGCGGAAATCACCCTGCAAATCACGCAAGACGACGCGGTCTTGGGGGCGCTTGGGGCCAGCCATGCTGGGTTCAACGGTAGCGAGGTCAAGTTCAAGGGTATCCGTGAAGATGGGGTCGGGAGTCTCGTCGGTGCGATACAACCCTTGGGCCTTCATGTAAGTTTCGACCAGTTGGGCCTCTTCGGGACTGCGGTTGGTACGGAGCAGGTAGTCAATCGTCTCAAAATCGACGGGGAAGAAGCCCATCGTAGCACCATATTCAGGGGCCATATTCGCAATGGTGGCACGGTCAGGCAAGCTGATGTTGCTCAAGCCGGGGCCGTAGAACTCCACAAACTTCTCGACCACGCCCTTCTTCCGTAGCATTTGCACCACGTTCAAGGTTAAGTCAGTGGCGGTCACACCCTCTTGTAATTTGCCATGTAGCTTGAAGCCGATGACTTCGGGGGTCAGCATGAAGATGGGTTGACCGAGCATCACGGCCTCGGCTTCAATCCCACCAACGCCCCACCCCAGTACCCCAAGGCCATTAATCATGGTGGTGTGTGAGTCGGTACCAACAAGGGTATCGGGCACGGCAATCTTGGTGCCGTCGGCCTCTTCGCGCACAAAGACACCCTTGGCAAGATATTCGAGATTCACTTGATGCACGATACCCGTTGCAGGCGGCACCACGCGGAAGTTGCTAAAGGCCCCTTGGCCCCACTTCAAGAACTCGTAGCGCTCACGGTTGCGGCGGAATTCGATGTCGGCGTTGAGTTGCAGCGCGTCTTCAGAGGCAAAGTAATCGACCTGTACCGAGTGGTCAATCACCAAATCGACGGGAACAACAGGGTTAATTAGGGATGGGTCACCATTCAAGCGTTGCATAGCCGAGCGTAAGGCGGCAAGGTCAACCACCGCTGGCACACCCGTGAAGTCCTGCAAAACCACCCGCGCTGGACGGAAGGCAATCTCGGCTTGTTCGGTAGCGTTGGGGTTCCATGCTGCCATTTGCCGCACATCATCAGCATTGACGGTGTAGTTATCGACGTGACGCAGCAGGTTTTCGAGCAGAATCTTGATGCTGAAAGGCAAGCGATCCACCTGCCCAATGCCGTCCTCACTCAATTTGCTGAGGCGGTAGTATGCGACGGGGCCGAAAGATGTTTGCAGTGTAGCTTTGGCCCCAAAAGCGTCCACTGGGGGATATTTATTTGACATAGCGTTACTTTCTACTACTCAATCGTCCTCTTAACTCAGCCCGAATCATACCCTAAAATGGCGTATCCGCTAAGGGCTTCCTGATTATGGCTGCTATTGAGATTTTTTATTGGAGGAAGAAACGAGGCAGGGGCGACCTGCTGCAAATCGCCCCATTAAGCATAAAGTCGTCTAGCCGACCCATTCCGTGAATAGTACGTCAAGATCAGCACCTAGGGAGGCTTCAAAGCTGGCTTGCATATCGGCAGGGGTGGCAACCTCATAACGATAGGCCATGAAATAATCGTTGAGGGCGGAGAGTAACGCCGCTTCGCCATAGGTGTCGGCTAAGGTCTTGAAGAACAACGGCCCTTTTTGGTAAACGATGTAATAATAGGCATTGTCGGGGTAGTCGGTCACTGGCCCACCGATGGGCAGGTCGCTAAAGTCGTTTAGATACCGCTGCCAATTGCCTTGATATGAGTCAAAAACGGCATCATCCGCCGTTGGGCCATAGGCCTTGCCATAGTAGAGAGCGGTGGCATATTGGGCAAGGGCTTCATCCATCCAAGGATAAGCGGTTTGGTCATTCCCCACCAAGCTGTACCACCACTGATGGGCCACCTCATGGGCGACCACCACCTCAAGGAAAGTATCGAGCGAGTTCCACGCATCATCTTGTACCACAATCAGACCCGGATACTCAATGCCGCCCGCGTTGGTATAGGTCTCGACAATATCCAACTCAGCAAAGGGATAGGGGCCAAACAGTTCATTGAAGGTTTGGACCGCAACCTTCGCATAAGCCAATACCGCATCGGCCCCACGTGTGCCACTAGGCAGGTAATGAACATCAATTTGGATGCCGTCTTGGGTATCGCTGATGGTCTCAAAGGCGCTACTTGCCATCAATGAGAAGTCGCGCATGAGGGGAGCCAGATAACGCACTGTGCGGCTACCATCAGCATTGAGAGTGTCGGCCACACGGCTTCCACTGGTAATGACAATCACATCGCTGGCGGTGGTGACCTGTACATCGAAGAAGCTGGTCTCACTATAGACCGCATCACCTTGGGGTTGAACGGCATATTCCCACCACCCTGCACCTGTCTCATAGACCGACAGTTGAGGGAAGAAATTGGGCGTTGCCAGTACACCATTGCTATAGCTGAATTGCCCATATAGCCGCACACGGTCGTTAACCACAATGGTGGTATAGGCAAGGTCGATGGTAATGCTGGCATTCGGCGCGAGGGGTTCAGCTAAAGCAACGTGCATCACACTATTGGTGGCATCATAGGTGGGGGTGATAGGGCTACCTGCGATTTGGACACGGTTGACAGTTAACACCCCACCGTAGGATTCATAATTGGGATAAAGGCGGAAGACAATCTCGTTGAGGGTGTCGCTGGATTCATTGGTGTATGTTACCGATTGAAAACCGCTAAAAGTGGCTTGGTCAGCGCCTAAGTCAAGATTGATGGTCATGGAGTAGCGCGGGGCATGGGGGAAGGCGTCAAGGTCTGCTGCATAATCGGGCAACATGGCGGCCTCGTAGCCAGTGCCGTCTTGAGCCGCAACGGGCATGATGACCATGAGTAACACAATTAAAAACACAACATAACGCATTTGGCTCTCTCCTTTAGTAAAAAGACGGGCTTGGTGGCCCGCCTTATCGTGGTTTAGTCGATTTCCTTTACCCGCCAATAAGGAAGGGTTGAGCCGCTTCCGTGTCTGCGGGGGGGGCTTCAGCAACATAATCAGGGTCATAGACAGCGGGGTCTAGGCCATCGAAGTATCCAACCCATTCATAGAAAAAGGCGTCAAGGTCTTGACCAGAAGCGGCCTCAAAGTGTGTTAGGATGTCATAGCCACTAGTGAGCTTATACTTCATATCGGCTAGATAGCTACGAAGAGCTTGCATAAAGACATCACGGCCCAATAGCTGCTCTAGTTGATAGTAGAAGTTGGTGCCTTTGACATAGACCATAATGCCTAGTCCACCCCCTAGCTGGGAGGAGGTTTGATTCATGGGCTGGTTGTTACCCCCATTTGCTAAGAAGGAGGTGAAGATATTGCGCTCGTTGTCCAGCCAAAGCTGATAGCGCTCCTCGTTGTCGTTATAGGCATTGCGATAATAGACGCCCTCGGTGTAGGAGGTCAGGCTCTCATCCAGCCAAGGTTCTTCCCCATTGTTGTTGCCAACCATGCCATACCACCATTGGTGTCCAACTTCATGGGCAATATATAGCTCCATGGTGGGGCTACCATTGCTCCATGCGTCGGTGCTAATCATGGTGATACCGGGGAATTCAACGGCGGAGGGGTGATAGGCCTGTACAATGTCCATCTCGGCATAGGGGAAATCGCCAAAGGCACGGTTATAGACCGAGATAGACCGCAAGCCGACTTCCATGCCCCATTCAGCGGCACGCTCTCCACCCGCGAAGAAATAGACATTAACGGTGGTGCCATCGACCACATCGCTAATTTTGCCAAGCTCGGCGCTGGCGACCATGAAGTTATCACGTTGGGGGCCTGTCACAATATGCTCAGTGACGGTCTCGTCGTCGTGTACTTCAGTATCGATTGTCACCCCGCTGATAGCCACCACGACTTTTTCAGCGTGGGTTAGTTTGATGTCATGTAGGGCTATCTCGCTATAGAAATTGTCTACATTGTTGGCTGGAAGGCGGTTCTTCCACCAGCCTTTCTCTGGCCCTTCATAGACCGACAGAGCCGGAAACCAGTTGAGCATCTGGAATTGCTGTAAGCTGAAACCATAGTCAGTGGTCAAAACGCCACGTTCATGTGTCAGCATAAAGTCCATTGAGATTTCAACGGCATCACCGGGCATTAAGGGTTGATCTAAGGGGATAGTCAGTACCGTCTCGCGGATGCTCAATACAGGGTTAACAGGTTGTCCTTCAACCTGAACATTGGTTACCCGCAAGTTGCTGCCCGTGTCTGAAAAATTAGGGTAGAGTCGGAAGACAATCTCAGGGATAGGGGCCTCGTGCCAATTGGTATAGAGTACCCGTTCTGAGCCGCTTACAATCGCTACCGTAGGGCCAAGTTCGAGATTGGCCTCAATATAATAGCGGTTGGCCCAGCCCAAGACCTTATCTATGTCGCCCCGATAGTCATCACGCATAGCGGCATACATATCGCTGACATCTGACCAATCGACTGTGGGCAAATCAGGCCGCGCTTGCATCGGGATAAAGGTGGCGGTGGCGTGGGGTATAGGAGTGACTGTGGGGCCGAGGGTTGGCAGCCGATTGCTATCCGACTCGGAACTACACGCACCTAACAATACTATCAATACCAATAAGAGGCATGACCACTTTTTGTAAGAGTTCACACGGACTCTCCATATCATCATTTTGAGGATTTACTATATGGTATATAAAAATGGGTTCTTTCAGGTTCAAGCCAGCGCCGTTGAGAATTTCAGGCTGAAGGTGGTACCGACCCCTTCCTCGCTCGAAAACCAGATACGCCCGCCCATGGCCTCCATGTCAGCTTTGGCAAGATGCAGGCTAACCCCATAGCCAAACTCAGCGATAACCTGCGGTTGACGTGCCCGTTGGAACAGGCCAAACACGCGGTCATACTCTGATTCGCGGATACCACAGCCTTGGTCAACAATGTCGATTTGGACATGGCGGCCTTGGTTGGTGTTGAAGGCGCGTAGTTGCACGGGCGATTGAGGGGGACTATACATTAGGGCGTTGTCTAGTACATCGCGCAGAATATACTCAAGGTGTCTAGGGGCGGCTGTGACATGCAAATCGTCGGTTATATCGACCCGTATGCGGTCACGGGTATCTTCACCCTGCTTATTAGCAATCTCTTCGATGAAATCCTCAGTGAACTCCAGCAAGTTGATTCGCTTGAGGCTCTGCTTAATCTCATCTTCAAGCTGCCCCGTGCGGATAATCTCAAGGCGGTGCAATTGCCCCATCAGGATTTGGAGCCGCCCCATCTGGGTAGAGATGAGTTCGGCAAAGCCAATTACGCGCTGGGCCAATTCATCAGCGGTCGTATTGGGCTTGCGACGGTTGGCGATTTGGATGATGAATTTGGCATGACCTTGGGTGTCTTCGATGGCGGGTACCATCTCTTTGCGGAAGTTTTCGAGCAGTTGGGTTAGCGGTGTCCAATCAGGACGCTCAATGGTGATGACGGTTAGCACCTCACCATTGGTCTGGTGAACACCCGTTGCCCAACAGGGGATATACGCATCCGAAAGGTTCATGTGAAAGCGAATCGGCTCCGTTTGCCGCAGGGCACGCGCCCGCAAATCATCCGCGAGTGTGGAGTTGCTATCCACCAGCATCGCATAGGCCGGCCAACCTTGTTGGCGAATCACCACCAGATTAGCACCAAGGATTTGGCGGGCTGCCGCATTGTCTAAGGCGAGGTTGCCTTCCATATCAAAGATAAGCAAGCCCTCGCTCATGCGGTCAATCACCGCGCCAAAGTCGATATTCCGTTGGGACGATTTGTAGTCAATACCCATGTCTACTCCACCACATGCACCTTGTATCCTACAAGGATACCAAACTTACTCGCGTGCCCGCAAATGTGGAAACAACAGAACTTCGCGGATGGTGTGGCGATTCGTCAATAACATGACAATTCGGTCAACCCCTATGCCTAATCCACCGCAGGGTGGCATGCCATAGCGCATGGCATTGAGATAGTCCTCATCAATGGGTGTGGCGTCATCATCATCAGCTTTGTATAACTGAGCCATCTCATCGAAGCGAGCTTCTTGGTCACGCGGGTCGTTTAATTCGGTAAAGGCATTGCCCATCTCCATCCCCGCGATATAGATTTCAAAGCGCTCGACATGAGTAGGGTCAGCATCCAGCTTCTTAGCGAAGGGCGAAATATCAATCGGGTAGTCGGTGACAAAGGTTGGTTGAATAAAGCGCTGCTCGACCTCCCCCAACAGATGCTCGATAATCTTGCCTCGGTTTTGATTGGGTGCCAGTTGTACGCCAGCTTCACGGGCCGCCGCTTCGAGTTCAGCAGCCGTCGGATAGTCCGCATAGTCGATTTCGAGATAGCGCCGAATGGCCTCACGCACTGTGATGCGTTGCCATGTGCCGCCAAAGTCGATTTGATAGTCTTTAAAGGTAAATTGGGTGGTGCCAATCACATTGAGGGTCACCGATTGCATCAAGCGCTCAGTAATCGCCATCATGCCATTGTAGTCGGTATAGGCTTGGTAGAGTTCGAGCATGGTGAACTCAGGATTATGCTTGAAGCTGACACCCTCATTGCGGAAGTCGCGCCCAATTTCATAGACCCCATCATAGCCGCCCACCAACAAGCGCTTAAGGTAGAGTTCAAAACTAATCCGCAAGAATAGTTGTTGATGAAGCTGGTTATGGAAGGTGGTAAAGGGTCGGGCTGCTGCCCCACCGTAGATAGGCTGTAGAATCGGCGTCTCAACCTCGATAAAGCCTTCATCATCTAAGAAATGCTGGATAGCCCGAATGATTTTGGCACGGATACGGAAGACATGGCGCACATCAGAGTTAACCGCAAGGTCAGCATAGCGTTGGCGGTAGCGTTCCTCGGTATCACTGAAGGCCCCGTAACGCTCAACAGTGCCATCGTCCAAGGTGCGTTCCTTGATAACAGGCAACGGGCTAAGGGCTTTGGAGAGTAGCGTAAAGGCGGTAACTTGTACGCTGACCTCCCCCGTCTTGGTTCGCATCATGGTGCCTGTGGCTTGAACAAAGTCGCCCAAGTCGAGGTTTTGCTTGAGCAGGCCAAAGGTTTCCTCGCCAAGGGCATCAATGCGAATCATCAATTGGAGACGGCCTGCGCCATCCTCAATGTGTCCAAAGTAGATTTTGCCTTTGACGTTTTGACGTACCACCCGCCCACAAACCGTCACCATGATAGGCTCAGGGTTTTCTTGGTTCTCGGTTTGTTCAAAAGCATCTATCGCAGCTTGGGTGGTATGGGTGCGCTCAACACGGGTCGGATAGGGGTTAACACCCGCCTCTAACCAGCGTTGTAGCTTATCAAAACGGTCTTGTTCGACGTTATTGGTAGGTTGCCAAGGCATGTAGTTTACTCAATCGCTAAAACTTCAAAGACTAAATCACCATCAGGGGCCTTGACCACAACCCGCTCCCCGACACGTTTGCCCATCAGGGCCAGCCCAAGCGGACTCTTATGAGAAATTTTGCCCACCTTGGGATTAGCCTCCGCCGCCCCAACAAGGTGATATTCCTCCACATCCCCTTGACCTTTTTCGCGCAGGGTCACCCGCTTGCCAACGCCTACCACCCCACTAGGAGCGTCGATCCCTTCGTCGATTACGATTGCGTTGCTCAAAATCGCTTCAAGGCGCAAAATCTCGCCTTCCAAAAACGCTTGATCGTTCTTGGCATCTTCATATTCCGCGTTCTCGGCCAATTCACCACCTTCGGACATTGCTTGGTGTAGTCGCTCGGCAATTTCTTGGCGTCGAACCGTGCGGAGATAGTTGAGTTTGTCTTGCAACTCTTCGTAACCAGCTTGGGTTAGGTAATTGGCATGTTCAGTCATTTTCATACCCCCGAGATTTCGGTTATACTGGTTAAAGAAATTCGCGCCATTTTAAGGTAAAACCTCCACTTTTTAAAGGGCTTTCAATGTGCGGTCGCTATACACAAACGGTAACGGATCCCCAACTGCTCGCTCAGACCTTTCACTTGGAAAACACCCCAAGCGGTCTGGCCCCCCGCTATAACATCGCCCCTTCACAATCGGTGGCGACCATTGTCAAAGATGAAGCTAACCGTAACCGATTGGCAATGATGCGCTGGGGGTTAATTCCATCGTGGGCGAAAGACGCCACCGTAGGCAACCGGATGATTAACGCCCGTGCCGAAACCCTTGCGGAAAAGCCAAGTTTTCGTGCTGCCTTCCGTTCCCGCCGTTGTTTGGTGGTTGCTGATGGGTTCTATGAATGGAAGACCAATGACGATGGTAGTAAAACCCCCATCTATATCCGTCTCAAGGACGGGAGTATTTTTGGCATGGCGGGCTTGTGGGAACAATGGAAAGACCCCGCGACGGGGGAACTCATCACCAGTTGTACCATTATTACCACCGACCCCAATGAATTGATCAAACCTTTGCATCATCGCATGGCGGTTATTATGCCGCAAGCGGATTATGAGCAGTGGCTTGACCCTCGTCAAACGGATACCCAGCAGCTTGAGCCACTCTTGCGCCCCTATACGGCTGCTGAGATGACCGCCTATCCGGTGTCCACCCGCGTTAATAACGCCAAATATGACGGGCCAGACTTAATCGACCCTCTAGTTGAGTAGAGGTTCAGCAATCACTACCAATCGGTCGTCATAGCCATAGCGGTCAGGATTCCAGCTATCGCAGGTGATCAAGGTCAAGCGGGGTTGATCAGTATTCCGTAGAACCTCTAAATCATCAGGGGTGGTGCGGGTAACAACCGTAACCACATACACCTGCAAAACAGCGTCTTTGCCATCTTGGATAAGAATACGATCACCCTCTTTAGCTTCATATAAATAGCGGAACGGCCCCGGACGGCCTAACTCATCTTCAAAATGGCCGGCTAACACGGTATTCCCTTCGCCTAGCCAAGGGGTACCTTCTAAGTGACCCACTAAATCTTGTAAGTAAGTAATATCCCAGCCCCCCGGCACACGACGGGCTGTGACAATCCGCCCTGCGGTAGAGACATTCGGGAAGAAGATTTTGCGTTCAGTTGCCAATTCTGCGTTGAGGTCAGGGGTTGGTGCTTGGGTATTGGTGACGGAGGCTTCTGCCGCTTCCGTTGGTGTAATTGGCGCGGTTGTGTTGGTCGGTGTGGGAGGTTGGAGTGTGCCGCCCGCGACTGCCCGTGTTTCGAGCGCCGCCAATGTTTGATCTACGCTTTCTTCTTCGCTGGGTTCATCGTTCCCTCGCGTAAAAAAGAAAATGCCGCCGCCGATGAGGGCAATCAGCACCACGAAGGGAATAATACATCCAAGCCGTGAACCCTTGCCGTAGCTACCAAATTCCATAATTGTTTAGCCCTTCCACAAAAATCCTGTCCATTATGGCAATTTATCGCATATCTGCAAGCGTCAACTTAAACAAAACAAGGGGGATTGCCGCCCCCCTTTATGGAATACGTTGGTGATGTGAACCTTACTGACGCAGCCCCTTGAGCCAAGTTAGCCACGCCTCCATACCCTCTCCGGTGCGGCACGAGAGGCTAAAAATCTCCACCCCCGGATTGAGGACTTCAATGCCCTGCTTAAAATAATCCATGCGGAAGGGTACATAGGGCAGCAGGTCAACCTTGTTGATGACCACTGCCTCGACACCGCGATACATGCCGGGGTATTTATAGGGCTTGTCGTCCCCTTCCGGAATAGACGCCACCAAAATGTTCTTGTGGGTGCCGAGTTTCCAGTTGGCGGGGCAGACCAGATTACCCACATTTTCCACAATCAGCAAATCAAGTTCACTAAGGGGTAATTGGCGCAAGGCATCCCGAATCATGTAGGCCTCTAGGTGACAATTGCCGCCTGTGTTGATTTGAATCGCGGTGGCTCCGGCTCGTTGAGCGCGTTCAGCATCGAGGCTGGTGGCAAGGTCACCCTCAATCACGCCAAGCCGCAATTCCCCCCCTAAGCGTTGTAGGGTCATTTCAATCAATGAGGTCTTGCCCGCACCGGGGGAGGCCATCATATTAATGCCAAAAACGCCCGCTGCATCCAGCATAGCGCGATTTTCATCAGCAAGGGTATCGTTGCTACTTAAAATTTTCTCCACAACAGGGATATTCATATAGGGTCTCCTTGGACTTGAATGGATTCAACGTAGAATTCATCGCCTGACACCAATACGACATTGGTAGTGGCACAGGTGGGGCAGACGAAACTAGTTTCATGTAAGGGATACTCGGTCTGGCAGTGTTGGCAGTGCATCATGGCGGGCAAACGCTTAAAATGGAGCCGTGCGCCTTGGGCAATCGTTCCCTCGCTGATGATGTCCCAATAAAATTGGATGCAATCATCAACCATTGAAGATAACTGCCCGATGACCAGATAGATGTCGGTGATAGACTCAGCTTGTCCAGCATGTTTGAGGGCAATGCTCAGGATGTTTTGGGTAACGGATAGCTCGTGCATGGGGTCGCCTTAGCAAATACGCGGGAGTTGCTCACCACTGAGCATATCGACAATGCGGGTGGCCCCGATATGACTTTGTAGCGTGACCAAGCCTTTCTTGTCATCGCTAACCTGCCCAATTAAGCGTGCATCGGGCAATAGCGCGAGGGCCTGCTCAACATGATGAGCGGGCAGAATAACGATAAAGCGCCCCTCATTCGCCACATACAGCGGGTCAAAGCCTAAAATCTCGCAGACGCCCTGTACCTCTTCTAAGATGGGGACATCGCGCTCTTTGATATGGATATGCAGGCCTGCGCTCTGGCTCAGTTCCACCAAAGCACTGGCAAGGCCCCCGCGTGTGAGGTCACGCAGGCAATGGATTTCAAGGCCCGCCGCAATCAGCCGCAAGACATCATCGGCAACAGCGGCGCTATCACTCTCAATCGTGGTCTCAAAGTCGAGACGGGTTGCCATAATTGCCACGCCATGCCGTCCAATATCACCACTGATTAACACGGCATCACCCGCCTGAATGCTGCTGGGGCCAATGGTCAGGTTGTGTTCAAGAATGCCAATGCCCGCCGTATTGATATAAATCCCGTCACCCTTGCCCGCATCCACGACCTTGGTGTCGCCTGTCACCACTTGGACGTGGGCGGCCTCGGCACTGGCTTGAATGGATTGGACAATCGTCCAGAGTGTTTCCATTGGCAAGCCTTCTTCTAGTATCAAGCCAAGGCTGAGGAACAGGGGCCGTGCGCCACACATTGCCAAATCATTGACCGTGCCATGTACCACCAATTGACCGATATTGCCGCCGGGGAAGAACAGCGGACGCACCACATACGAGTCAGTCGTAAAAGCTAGACGGGTCTCGCCAAATTGCATGACCGCGCCATCATGTTGTTGTTGCAAGAGGGGGTTATCAAAGGTCTGTAGAAACATCTGCCCGATTAAGTTGTGCATCAAACGCCCGCCCCCGCCATGAGCAAGGAGCAGGTGGGGATATTGGCTAATCGGGATGGGACAATTCAGCGCCATAGGTGCCTCCTTATGCTTTCTACTATGCCCGATTCTGGTGGTTTGGACAGGTGCAAACTCACCTTGTTTTCGGTGCCAAAGCAACCTATTGACAGTGAATAGTTAACGGTGTAAACTGTAAACAGTGTTAACTAAAATGAGCGGAGTTTACAGTGCCACCCACGCGCCGTGAAAAACAACACGCCATTACCCGCGAAGAAATCAAGCAGATAGCGTGGGAACAGATGCGCCAGCAAGGAACCGCTGCTATCTCCCTACGGGGGATTGCCCGTGAGATGGGGTTGACGGCTCCCGCTATCTATCGTTATTTTCCCAGCCGTGATGACATTATCACCGCGTTGTTGATGGATGCCTACACCCAGTTCGGGGATGCGATGGAAGCCGCCGCCCAACAGCCCGCCCCCTCGATTTATGAGCAGATTGTCACGATTGGCTTGGCTTATCGGGAGTGGGCCGTCAACAATCGCATTCAATACGAATTGATTTTCGGCAACCCTATCCCAGAATACGCGGCCCCTGCTGAACTGACTCTCCCCCTTGCACGGCGAGCTTTTGTCCCCTTAATCAGCGCGATACTGGAAGCTATGCAGATGAGCGATTGGCAGCCCAAAGCCCATATCCCCACCTTAACCCCGCGCTTAATCGACGCCATGCAGCCGCGCTGGACTGCTGAGGGGGTGCCATTGGAGGGGGTTTACTTAGCCACACGTTTTTGGACACGGGTACATGGCATGGTCACGCTGGAACTCTATGACCATACCCCACCCCTTATTGGCGATGCATCGGAATTTTATCGGCTTGAAATCATCAGTTTACTGGAGGAATAACCATGAGTGAGCAACATGTCATTTTCGGAACTGGCCCGATTGGTTTGGCAGTCGCGGAGGCGCTTATCAAGCGCAGCAAGGCGGTGCGGATGGTCAATCGGAGTGGCAAGGCGGCTATCCAAGGTGTACAGGTCATAGCGGGCGATGCTACCGACCCAACCTTTACCCGTGAAGCGGCTAAGGGCGCAACGGTCGTCTATAACTGCACCAATCCGCCCTACAACCAATGGCCGGAGCTATTCCCCAAGTTACAGGCAGGGGTTGTGGCAGGCGCACAAGCAGCCAATGCCAAGCTGGTAGCAATGGATAATTTGTATATGTACGGCTCCCCACAAGGCAAGCCCATGACTGAGATGACCCCATCCAATGCCCATACCCGCAAAGGCAAGGTACGCGCACAGATGGCCCAAGACCTTTTAGCAGCCCATCAACGCGGCGATATACGGGTCACTATCGGGCGGGCATCCGATTATTTTGGCCCGCGTGCGATGGACTCAGCCTTGGGTGACCGTGTGATGTATCCCGTGTTGCAAGGCAAGGCCGCCCAAATTCTGGGTGATGCCGATGCACCCCATACCTACAGCTATATCCCTGATATTGGCGAGGGGTTGGTCATTTTAGGGGAGCGCGAAGAGGCCCTCGGTCAAGTGTGGCACCTGCCCAATGCCCCAACGCTGACCACCCGCCAAGTGCTAGAAATGGTCTTTGCTGAAGCTGGACACCCACCCAAGATTAGCAGTGCGCCTCGGCTAGGTGTCCGCTTCATAGGCTTATTTAATCCTGTTGTGCGGGAGGTCTACGAAATGCTCTATGAATTTGAGGAGCCATTCATCGTAGACCATAGCAAGTTTGAACGCGCCTTTGGCAATTGCGCCACCCCGTTACCAGAAGCCGTTAAAGCCACTGTCGCGTGGTTCCGCGCCAATCCCAAGCATTAGCTCACGCGCACCCGTGCATCGACTGCATAAGCCCCACTGATGCCCACCATCAGGGGGTTTATTTCGATTTCTTGGATGGTGGGGTTATCAAGCGCTAGTTGTGCCAAGGCGACAATCGCCTCAATCACGGCTTGGCGGTCAACGGGTGGCTTGCCCCGGTAGCCCGCCAACAAGCGCCCTAATGCGGTGCGACCAATCATAGCCGCCGCTTGAGCAGGTGTTACAGGTGCCAATTCAAAGGCGGTGTCAGCCAGCAATTCGACAAAGGTGCCGCCTGTGCCAACCATGACCAATGCCCCAAATTGCGGGTCACGCACCACCCCAATGATGGCCTCTACCTCGCTCTTGACCATTTGCTGCACATAGAGCGCCCCATCCTCGACTTGGTTGAGCATGGTGGTGGCGGCTTCATGGACGGCTTCGGGGGTCATGAGGTGCAGTTTAACACCGCCCACGTCGCTCTTGTGGGTCAGCCCTTCGGCAATCAGCTTGAGGGCGACTGGATAGCCAATCGTGGTAGCAGCAGTAGCGGCCTCATCGGGATAATTGACCAAGGCGGCCTTGGGAATGGGAATGGCATAGGCTTGCAGCAAGTCGTCGATTAGGTGCGGCGGCAACCAGCCCGTCATCCCTTCAAGGCTGGGGTGTGGTTCCACCGAAGATGCGGACATTACTGTGGGGGTATCGGGTAACGCATCTAACCACTGCTTGCGTTGCCACATGGCGGCAAGGGTGCTGGCGACACGCTCCGGAAAGGCAAAATTAGGGGTACGCCGACGGTGCAGCACTTGGGTGGCGTCGCTGGTGGAGGCCAAGCCCATGATGACCGATAACACAGGCTTGCGGCGTCCGAGCGGGCTGGCGCTAACTTCACCGACGACTTCCGCCAAGCTTAACGGGGCGAACCAATCTTGAGGGGCCGTCATGACTACCACGGCATCGACCGTCTCATCCGCCAACAACGCATCAAGGCACAGGGCATAGGTGGCTGGCCCCGACCCCGCCAAAATATCGACTGGATTCTCGATGCTGGCGGCGGGTGGTACCCGTTGGCGCAAGAAAGCTTTAGTGGCCTCGGTGAGGGGAGCTAATTGCATACCCGCCGCTTCGAGGGCATCTACCGCCATCACGCCCGGCCCGCCTGCATTGGTCAAGACTGCTACTCTGTTGCCTTTGGGGAGGGGTTGCCATGCCAGCGCCCGCGCCCAGTCCAGCATCTCCTCAAGGCGGCTGGCACGCAAGACCCCCGCTCGTCGGAAGGCCGCATCATAGGCCGCTTCAGCACCAGCCAAGGCTCCAGTATGGCTGGCAACCGCCTTGGCTCCGCTCGAACTGCGCCCCACCTTGAGGGCCACAATCGGCGTTTGTCGGGCAACTTGGGTAGCGACTTGCAGAAAAGCTGGGCCATCGGAGACGCCTTCAATGTAGGCCGTCACGACTTGGGTTTGAGCGTCATTGGCAATGGCCCCTAACATATCAGCTTCATTCACCCCCGCTTGATTGCCAAGGCTGACAATACGGCTAAAGCCCACGCCCGAACCACGCGCCCAGTCAATGACTGCCGCCGCCACCGCCCCCGATTGGGAGAGCAGAGCAATTTCACCGGGGCGGGGTTGTCCGGTCACAAAGGTGGTGTTGAGGGGGGTGTGGGTATCAATCGTGCCGATGCAGTTGGGGCCAAGCAGGGCCATGCCATAGTGGGCGGCGATGGCTTTGATTTCCTCCTCACGCTCGGCACCATCGTGACCCACTTCACGGAAGCCCCCACTGACTACAATCGCGGCTTTGACCCCACGCTGACCACAGGCGTCCAGTTCACGGGCCACCATCTTGGCAGGCACCACAATCACCGCTAAATCAAGCGGGTCAGGTACCTCAGCAATCGACGGATAGACCCGTTGTCCGAGGATTTCATCGGCTGAGGGGTTAATGGGATAGATGGGGCCGTCGTAGTGGTGTTCAACCAAATTCCGCACCACGCCATAGCCTAGCTTTACAGGGTCACGCGAGGCTCCTACGATAGCGACACCCTTGGGGCGAAAAAAGAGCGACAAATAATCTGAGGTCATTCAAGTTTCCTTCTTATACAGTGGCATTTATACTATTCACCATCAGTTAAGCATAAAGGGAGGTCAGTCATGTCTACCGTTATCAGAATTTTGCAGCACGAACCCAACGAAAAACGCTTTGCCGCAGGCGAGACCATCATCGAAGTCGGACAAGCAGGCGAGTATATGTATGGGATTAAAGAAGGCGAAGTCGATGTGGTTTACAATGGCAAGGTACTGTATAGCGTCGGCCCCGGCGGGCTGGTCGGTGAATTGGCCTTGATTGATGAAGGCCCACGCAGCGCCTCCATTGTGGCTAAGACCGACTGTGTGTTGGCTGCCATTGACCAAAAACGCTTCCTCGTCCTTGTCCAAAACACCCCCTACTTCGCTATTGATGTTATGAAAATCATGGCCGAGCGCCTACGGATGACTACCGCGTTGCTTTAGGTACGACGGTAACGATAATAGGCCGCACATGCCCCCTCCGACGAGACCATCGTTGCGCCCAAGGGATGCTCAGGCGTGCAACGACTTCCATATGCTGGGCATTCGTGCGGCTTTTTGATGCCTTGTAGCACCAACCCGCTGATACACTCTCCCGCTTCATCAACATGCCAATCCGCTAAACCAAAGCGCTGTTCGGCATCATAACGGTCATAAGGAGGCCGTAGCCCTAAGCCGCTCTGGGGAATCTCGCCAATGCCGCGCCACTTGCGGGGGACGATATGAAACACCTCACGGATCAGGTTTTGGGCATGGGTATTGCCCTCAGTTTTGACCGCACGGGCATAGCCATTCTCAACCTCGGCTCGCCCTTCTTCCAATTGTTTCACACATAGATATATTCCGTGCAGAATATCGACAGGTTCAAAGCCCGTGACCACAATCGGCACCTGATAGCGTTGGGCAATCGGCTCATATTCGGTATAGCCCATCACTGAGCAGACATGCCCCGCCGCCAAAAATCCCGATACATGGCAATCCGGCGATTCTAAGATAGCCGTGAGGGCAGGCGGTACCAACACATGCGAGACCAGCACCGAGAAGTTGCTAAGGCCCTGTTGATGCGCTTGATAAACAGCCATTGCATTGGCGGGCGCGGTGGTCTCAAAGCCAACAGCAAAGAAGACCACCTGCTTATCAGGATTTTCGCGGGCCAGCGTCACCGCATCAAGGGGCGAATAGACCATCCGCACATCGCCCCCCTGCGCCTTGACCGACAGCAAATCCGTTTCTGTACCCGGTACCCGCAACATATCGCCGAATGAGGTAAACAGCACGTTGGGGCGGCGGGCAATGGCAATCGCTTTATCAATGAGTTCAACCGGAGTCACACACACCGGACAGCCGGGGCCATGTAACAGCGTCACTTGCGGGGGCAGCAGTTCATCCACCCCAAAGCGGATGATGGCGTGGGTCTGTCCGCCACAGGTCTCCATAATCGTCCACGGACGGGTTACGATGCGGTGGATAGCCTCGGCATAGCCTTGAGCGGCTTCGGCGTTGCGGTACTCATCTAAGAATTTCATGGTGGGCTACGATTGGATGTCCTCTAACTCATTGATTTGCTCTAGGTATTCAAAGACACGGCGGGCTTCTTGGGCGTCAATCATGGTGATGGCAAAGCCCACATGCACAATCACATAATCGCCCGCCTCAGCTTCAGGGGTATAGGACAGGTTGATTTGCTTGACAATACCGCCAAAGCTGACTTGACCCGTGCGGGTAAAAAGACCCTCATCGCGGACGTTGAGGATTTGACCGGGGATTCCTAAACACATGCGTACACCTTCTTTATAGACACAGCTTGACCTAGCGCAATACCCCCATCATTCGGCGGTATCTGCTGCGGCCAATAGGGATTAATTTTCAAATGCCGTAGCTGTTGCAGCGCACTTTGCAGCAATAAACGATTTTGGAAACACCCACCTGTAAGTATCACCTGCGCCTCATTCGCAACCACCACAGCCATCATTTGAACAAGTGTATTGTGGAACGTTCTGGCGATTTGGGCAATAGATTCGTTGGCATTGAGAATCGCTTGCACCATCGGCTCCCAATCCACCACCCCATCCGCATAAGCAAAGGGATACACCGCCTCCGTTTCCGCCGTTGCCACATATTCAAGGGCCATCGCCGCTTGACCTTCAAAGCTGGTCGTTTGCATCAAGCCTAGCAGCGATGCCACTCCATCAAATAAGCGTCCCATGCTGCTGGTTAGCGGGCAATTGATACTCTGTTGGAGCATCCGCCGCATAATGGAGAGTTCTTGGTGGCTGAAGCTTTGCAGGGGGGACAAGTCTTCATGCTCGAAGGCAGCTTCACCTAGCAGCGCATAGAGCAAGCCCAAAGCCACACGGCGCGGCTCTTTGACAGCTTGTTCCCCACCAATTAGCGGGAAAGGTCGCAAATGTGCCACCCGTGTACAACTACCATCGGCCTCAGCCCGCAAAAATTCCCCGCCCCAGATGGTGCCGTCGGTGCCATAGCCGGTGCCATCCCACACCACACCCATGATGGGGGCGGATAGGTGGTGTTCAGCCATTGCTGCTAAGAGATGGGCGTGGTGGTGCTGGAGCGCAAGGCGGCGCGGGCGAGGTCGGCCCGTAGGGTCGGGCGAAGTCGCGCCTGCCGTCATCAACTGCGCGTAGTGGCTTGACGCATAATCGGGGTGCAGGTCATGGACAACCACCGTCGGCTCTACCCCGTACAAGCGCTGCAAATCCGCCACGCTCTGCTCAAACGCGCTAAGGGTTGCCGCATTATCCAAATCACCAATATGCTGACTGAGGAAGACCTGCCCCTCGGTACTGACCGCCACCGTGTTCTTTTGATGAGCGCCAACCGCCAGCACGCCCGCTTCCACATCGGTCATCAGCGGCATCGGTGCATAGCCCCGCGCCCGTCTGAGGAGCATCGGCTGGTCATCAACCACCTGCACCACCGAGTCATCGACATGGCGCACAATCGGGCGATTATGCACTAGGCACACGTCGGCAATATCCCCCAACCGAGCCAAGGCTTCCTGCTCATCAATGCAAATTGGCTCCCCACTACGGTTGCCACTGGTTGCCACAATGGGAAAGCCCAGTTCGGCCATCAGCAAATGGTGCAAGGGCGTATAGGGCAACATCACCCCCAGATAGGGATTAGACGGCGCGACTTCTGCCGCTAATGTGTACCGCTTGCCTGTCCTAGCCAACACAATTGGCGCGGCGGGCTGTTGTAGAAGGTCAACTTCAACGGGCGATAGCTCACAATAATCCTCTGCCGACTCCAGCGATGGAACCATCACCGCCAACGGCTTATAGGGGCGGTGCTTACGTTGGCGCAAGCGTCGGACGGCCTGTCCATTGCGGGCATCCACCAACAACTGGAAGCCGCCTAGCCCCTTGAGCGCCACAATCCGCCCTTGTCGCAAGGCCTCTACTGTCATCAAAAGTGCTGCATCATGGGTTGCCAGCACCCGCCCGCACATATCCCACAATTCAAGATGCGGGCCACATAGTGGACAAGCATTCGGTTGAGCATGAAAACGTCGATCCAGCGGACTCTCATACTCAGCTTGGCAGGCAGGACATAGCTTGAATTGCTTCATGCTGGTATGGGGGCGGTCATAGGGCAAGGCCTCGATGATGCTGAAGCGTGGCCCACAGTGGGTGCAATTGGTGAAGGGGTAACGATAGCGCCGATTGGTGGCGTCAAACACTTCTGCGAGACAAGCGGGGCAAGTCGCAATATCCGGCAAAATCAGTGCCGTTTTCTGCCCATCGGTTACACTTGGTCGGATTTCAAAATCCGCATAACCATAGGGCGGCAAGTTGACCTGTTGCAGTGTGTCAATCCGCACCAAGGGGGGCGCATCAGCACGCAGTCGGCTGGCAAAGGTATCAAGAGTGTGTGGGTCGCCTTCGAGTTCGATGTTGACGCCTTGGGGTGAGTTGTTCACCCACCCCTTGAGTTCGAGCGTAGTCGCCAACCGATACACAAAAGGGCGAAACCCCACCCCTTGCACCGTCCCTTGGATGGTCAATTGCCGCCGTTCAGTCACACCTGTATGTCTTCTACTACCACAATTTCAGCGATGATGTCTTGGATGACTTGGTAGGCCGCCGCTTTCACGGCTCCGCTCAATCCCACGCCCGCTTCAAAGTTGGCCCCTTCAATCCCAAACACCACAAGGCGCTGAGGCAAGGTACCCAAGAGGCGTGATAATTCAACGGCCTCGCCAAGGCTAAAGGCATGGGTTGAGTAGTTGAAAAAACGCGATGGCACCGTTTCTGCATGGGCTTCGAACCGATGACGTGTCCCCGGCTCTCCGTCTGATGAAACAGCATCAATCACAAACACGGTGTCCATGCTATCCCACAAGTGCATCAACGACGCCCCTTCACCACTGGCACGAGTCACAGTAGTATTCGGGAGGAGTTTGGCTTGCAGGGCTTGGGCGACAAACGGCCCAACACCGTCGTCGCCCCGAAACTCGTTGCCAACCCCTATCACAAGGAACTTGGGTTTGCTACTCACGCTCAATCTCCAACTTAAGGAAATGCACCGAGCAGGAGATACACGGGTCATAGTTGCGGATGGCTTGCTCACATTGCCATTGCAACTGGTCATCGGGCAAATCCAAACGGGTCTCGGCATAATTCCACAAGTCGTTCTCGATGGTCTTCTGATTCTGCGAGGTCGGCGGCACGATTTGGGCTTCTACGATGTCGCCCTTCTCATCCAGCCGATAGCGATGATAGAGAATGCCACGCGGGGCCTCAGTCGCCCCATGCCCAACGCCTGCCTGCGGTCGGACATCGACACTGGGCTTGGCGGGACGCTCGTATTGGTCGATGATGCGGAGAGCTTCATCCAAGGCAAAGATGGTTTCGAGGCTACGCACAATGATGCTCTTGAAGGGGTTGCGGCATTCCGGCCCCAAACCCACATCACGCGCCACCTCTTGGACAATAGCAGGCAGGCGGTCATAGTTGAGGCTATAGCGTGCCAATGGCCCGACAAAGTAATTATCACGTTCTTTGATGCGGGAGTGTAGGGCCGTCGAATGTGCCACATGCACCTCGACAAAATGCTCTGGATACTCCTGCACCGGAATATCAATGCCTTGGCTGGAGACGATATGCCCTTCATTGAAGGGATACTCGTCAGGGTGGCGCAAGGCGACAAACTCATAATCCTGTTCAAAATCGGGGAACTCAAGGGTAGCGGCAAATTTGGCGGTTTCAATCGCTGCATCCCGCGCCCACTTGAGGTTATCGACCAAGCCCAGCAATTCACGCTTGGTAGGCACTCGATAAAAGCCACCGACCTTGACATTGATAGGGTGAATCTCGCGTCCCCCCAACAACGTGACCAGTTCATTGCCGATTTTCTTGAGCTTCAAGCCACGCTGCACAGCGTCGGGATAATCCTTCGCCATCGCAATCGCGTCGGGATAGCCCAGAAAGTCGGGCGCGTGCAACATGTAGACATGCAGCACATGGCTTTCAATCCACTCCCCGCAATAGAGCAAGCGGCGCAGGGCGCGGAGTTGGCCCTCAACCTTGACACCGAGGGCATCTTCCATCGCATGGACTGAACTCATCTGGTAAGCGATGGGGCAAATGCCGCAAATACGGGCGGTGATGTCGGGCGCGTCTTTGTATTGGCGTCCGCGTAGGAAAGCCTCAAAGAAACGTGGTGGCTCAAAAATCCTGAGTTTGACATCCGCTACCCGATTGTCTTTGACCTTCAGGTATAGACTACCCTCGCCTTCGACACGGGCCAGATAATCGACTTTGATGGTTTTATCCGTTGTCATGGTTTTGGGCCTCCTTACGGAAGGATTCGGCATAAGCATTGTAGCTACGGAAGGCCCGCATCACATCCGGTGAACTCACCCCTAGATGCTGCGTCCACTCGTTGGTGAGCGAGGCGGTGTTGGGTGTTTCCATCGGGCCAAAGCAGCCATAACAGCCGCGATTATAGGCCGGACAGAGCGCCCCACAGCCCGCATGGGTGACTGGGCCTAGACAGGGTGTCCCTTGCGAGACCATCACACAGATATTGCCGCGCCGCTTACATTCAATACACACGCTATAAGCGGGGGTGTTGGGCTTGCGTCCATTGAGGAACGCGCTTAGAACCTCTACCAACTGATACTTGTTGACGGGACAGCCGCGCAATTCAAAATCAACAAAGACATGGTCGCTGATAGGGGTCGATTTATCGAGAGTATCAATGTATTCCGGACGGGCATAGACCGCTGCCGTGAATTCTTTGACGTTCTTATAGTTACGGAGGGCTTGGATACCACCCGCCGTCGCACACGCGCCAATCGTAATCAACACCTTAGAACCCTTACGGATGCGTTGAATGCGTTGGATGTCGTGCGGGGTCGTCACTGAGCCTTCCACTAACGAGATGTCATAAGGGCCGCTGACGACGCTACGGGTCGCTTCGGGGAAGTAGGCAATTTCAACGGCATCCGCCACCGCCAGCAATTCATCTTCACAATCCAAAATACTGAGTTGGCAGCCATCGCAGGAGGCAAACTTCCATACAGCGAGTTTCGGCTTGGTCATGACTACACCTCCCATTGATTCAAGCGCTCTTGCATCTCAGGCAAAGCAAACACGGGGCCATCTTTGCAGATAAAACTCTCCCCTAGTTGGCAATGCCCACAGAAGCCAATGCCGCACTTCATGTTGCGTTCCATCGTCAGATAAATGTTAGGGGCCTCCACCCCACGCTTGAGCAATTCAATAGCGGTGAAGCGCATCATTACTTCAGGGCCGCATATCATTGCCATGGTGTGCAAGGGGTCAAAGGGGGCCTTGGGAATCAGGTTGGTGACGACGCCCACATTACCCCGCCAGCCGGGGTTGGCATAGTCTACTGTGACATAGATTTCGAGGTCGAACCGTGAGCGCCAACGCTCCAGTTCTTTGCGGAACAGAATATCATCCGGACTACGGGTGCCATACAGCAGCACCACCTTGCCATATTTATCACGGTGTTCGAGGACATGATAAAGCGAGGGGCGCAGGGGTGCTAAACCGATACCCCCGGCCACAATCACTACATCATAGCCCTCGGCACGGTCTACGGGCCAACTGGTGCCATAGGGGCCACGAATGCCCATCACATCGCCAGTTTTTAATTGACGCATGGCTTTGGTCACCGTCCCCACGGCCCGCGTGGTGTGAATCAACGTTTCGGGATGGTGAGGGTCGCCACTGATCGAGATAGGCACCTCCCCAACCCCAAATACATAAAGCATGTTGAATTGTCCAGCCTTGAATAGAAATGGGTCTGGACGATTCAGGGGTTCCAGTTCAAGGGTAAAGGTATCGTAGGATTCCTTCTGCACCTTACGGATGCGGAAGGGTTCTGGCAGCATTGGATTGGCGGTCATCGCCCCTTCCTTATTTGTAAATGTCAAGTAACTGCATACTAGCGGCTTCAAGGCGGCGGATGATGACAGGCGTAAAGCGCAGCATCATCTCATAGCCCAAGCTGTGGTCGTTGTTGAACTTCCCGCGCAGGCATTCGCCATCCATCGCAATGGCCCGTGTCAAAATCAGCGCACGAGCGTCAAAATGGGAAGAACGGCCTGCAAACATCCACGACCAGCCGAAAACATCCCCATCACGCAGGGTCTGAATGCGGATGACATGGCGGCGTGGGTCATGTACCTCAATCGCCACTTCCCCATGACGGATGATATAGAACTTATCTGCGGGGCCACCGTGTTGGAAAATCATCTCATTGGCTTCGAAGCGTACATTGGATGCACACCCTACCAAGATACTGAGATATTCAGGTTTGAGGTCTTTGAAGAATGGGTGTTCAGCAAGGATGGGTTCGAGTGTTTTGGTATCCATAGCTCATTTCCCTTTGCCATCATCACTCTGCCGGATGGCCGCGGCTTCTGCCGTTATATCAATGGCGACCGGACACCATGTAATACAGCGCCCACATCCCACACAGCCCAAGGTGCCAAATTGCTCCACCCATGTGGCGAGCTTGTGGGTCAGCCATTGCCGATAACGGGCTTTGGTCGAATAGCGGACACTACCGCCATGTATATAAGAAAAGTCCATCGTAAAACATGAGTCCCACTTCCGAATGCGCTCGGCACTGCCACCCGTGAGGTCGGTCACGTCCTCAATGGTGTTGCAGAAGCAGGTTGGGCAAACCATCGTACAGTTGGCACAGGCTAGGCAAGTTTGGGCAATCGTCTCCCACCGTGGGCTTTCGATTTTGCGGGTGATGATTTCAGGCAACCCGTCAATGTCAAGCTCACGGCCCATGTGGGCAGCGGTGTGTTCAATGATGTGCTGGGCTGCTGCTGCTTCTTCGGGCTTGGCCTTGCGATGCGGAACGTCTTTCCATAGTTCCTTGCCCGTGTCAGAGCCAACTTCTACCACAAAATAGTGTCGTCCGTCTTCTAGCACCTCGGTTAAGGCTAAATCAAAGCCACTGGTGACTTGGGGGCCAGTGTGCATGGAGGCGCAGAAACAGGTGCCGCCTGCCACCCCACAATTGACCGCCACAATCAGGGCTGCCTCCCGACGGGCTTGATATATCGGATCGACAAATTCACCTTGCATGAAAATCTTATCTTGAATGGCAATCGCATGGAGTTCGCAGGCCCGCACGCCGACAAAGGCATAGCGGGGTACGGCTTGGGTGTTGGGGACAATCTCCATACCACCCTCAACACGCTTGGCTTGCCACAACCGCACTTCGGGCGGGTGCAAAAACCGCTTCCATGACTGCGGCCCAACCACATAGCTAAACAACGCTTTGTCTTTGGTTGGGTGCAGGCGATAAAAGGCGGCCTCTTGCTCGTCGTGGTAGCCAATGGGCAGTTCTGCAATTGATTCAATCTCGTCATAAACAATGGCCCCTTCGCGCACGGTGGGGGCTATAACTTGATAGCCTGCGTCGGTCAGGGTTTTGAGGAGGGCGGGAAAATCTTCCCGTTCAAGTAGAAAAGTGGTCATCGACGCGATTCTTATCCTTTCGATATAAAAGCACGTCTACTACCCATCACTCTACCGCAAGGGTTAGGGGGTCACACCTATAAAAGGGCGTTATTTTGGTATGCTAGATGTCATGAGAGGATTGAGTAGAATAATTGAGGTAAGACGGACAGAATCTTTCACAGCAACCTTGAAGCTAATTAGGTGAATCACCACAGCGCGTTTTGGACAAACATGTACGACTACTGTTACAATCATTGTCATTCTACAGGGTTGTTTGGTCGCAAACTCGGAGAACTTTACTTCATTTACCTTTCATCAATCAAAAAGACTCCATTACTAAGAAATACCTTGGAAAAGATACTACCCCATGAAACGGCAGGTTTTGATTGTTGGCAATTTTCTTTCCCAAAAACGCACAACTCGTGGTGTATGCGAGGATTTGGCTGAGAAATTATCAACGAATGGCTGGTCTGTCATTACCACCTCCAGCCGAGAGTCCCGCCTATTGCGCTTGTTGACAATGGTAGGAACGGTATGGTGGCATCGGCGACGGTACTCAGTGGCTCAGGTTGATGTCTATAGCGGGCCGAGCTTCATATGGGCTGAGATTGTGGTATGGATATTAAAACGATTAAGGAAGCCCTATATCTTGACGCTACATGGTGGTAATTTACCAATATTTGCTGATCAGAATAAGGGCCGAGCAAGAAAATTACTTGAACCTGCGGCATTTGTAACCACCCCTTCACGCTATCTATTGGAAGGGATGCAAGTGTATCGCGCTGATATTCAGTTGTTACCCAATCCTTTGGATGTCACTCAATATCACTCCACACAGCAGCAGAACCTAGGCCCAAAACTCATTTGGCTACGCGCTTTTCACGACATATATAATCCAGATTTAGCCATCAAAGTTGTTGCACAATTAGCTTCTGACTTTCCTAATATTAGCCTAATTATGGTAGGGCCGGACAAAGGCGATGGGAGTCTGCAACGCTGTCAACAACTCGCAAGCGAACTAGGTGTCATTGAGCATATTCAGTTTGTGGGGGGAGTTCCCAAAACAGAAGTACCTAAATGGTTGGCACAGGGCAATTGCTTTATCAATACAACGAATGTTGATAATACGCCCGTGAGCGTTTTGGAGGCAATGGCTACAGGCTTGTGTGTGGTCAGCACCAATGTAGGAGGCATACCCTATATCTTGGATGATGGCATCAATGCCTTACTTGTACCCCCTGATGATTCTGTAGCAATGTCAGATGCGATTGGGCGAATTTTACGCGACCAAGCATTAGCGTATAGGCTCTCAACCAAGGCTCTTGAGACTGCTTTAAATTGTGACTGGAGCGTCATATTGCCTCAGTGGGAAGCCTTGCTAACTTCTGCTATAACTGGTAAATCAAATCAAATAATCGAGTAGTTGAATGGCTGGATACTTAGACAAACTTTACAAGTATGCCCCTGTGTTGGTGCAACATATGATGGTGTCTGCTTACGGATATTACTGGAGGCGGCTCCGCTTTGGGGGAAAATTTCAACAGGAGTATCAAGCATTCTGTGACCGCGAACGGTTTTCTGCTGAAGAGTGGCAGCAGTACACCCAAAACCAACTAAGGGCATTGCTGGTCTCTGCATTTACCCAAGCCCCTTACTATACTCAAGCATGGAAAGGGTTAGTTACTGTCCAGCAACTTGAGAAATTCACGCTTGCCGATTTGCCGAGTCTCCCGCCTGTAGAAAAGTCAGCCATTAGGGATAACCCGCGAGATTTTTTGATTGGCGGGCAACCTCAAAAAAAACATCTGGTCTTCCATACCAGCGGTTCTACGGGCACTCCAGTCGCAACCTATTGGCTCCCTTCTGAGCTTCAGCGGTCTCTTGCAATGCGTGAAGCACGTTCATGCAAGTTCGCGGGTGTTAGCTTCAAGGTGCCGCGTGCCACCTTCAGTGGACGGATTGTTGAGCCTAATCCAGAAAGTCGTGGGCCATTTTACCGCTACAATACCGCTGAGAACCAAGTGTATTTCTCCGCCTTTCATTTGCGCCCTGATACAGTGAAAATCTATTTACATGCGCTGAAACGCCATAACATTGTATGGTTCACGGGTTATAGCAATTCGATCTATCAACTTGCTCAGATGGCACTAGATCAGGGTCTCGAAATCCCGAAGCTTAAAGCGGTCATTACAACTAGTGAAAAAGTGACAGCAGAAATGCGTGATGTTATTGAGCGTGCCTTTTCAACACAGGTCTATGAGGAATATGGTACCGTTGAGGATTCGTCCTATGTCTGCGAAAATGAGTTTGGGCAAAAACTGATCAGTCCTGATGCCGGAGTTCTTGAAATTGTTGATGAGACATTTCAGCCAGTACCAGTCGATCAACAAGGTGAAGTCTTAGTGACGGGATTTATCCGACGTAATCAACCCCTGATTCGCTATCGTTTGGGCGATGTCGCCACTATGAGTTCCGAAACCCCACATTGTGGACGCAATATGCCTGTGTTGCAAGAAGTTATCGGACGTATCGAAGACACCATTATTGGCCCCGACGGGCGTCGCATGGTCAGATTTCACGGTATCTTTGTAGACCAGCCACATGTTCGAGAGGGGCAAATTATCCAAGAGCAGATTGACCATATACGGGTTCGCGTGGTTCCTAAAGCCGGATTCAGTGAGGCCGACGAGCAAGACATTATGAACCGCATCCAACAGCGATTAACAACCGATATGCGTGTTACAGTAGAACGAGTGGAGCATATTGAGCGGACGGCTTCTGGCAAATTCCAAGCGGTTATCAGCAGACTTCAATCTACCTACCACTAGCTGAGAGCCGATTGTCTTTAGGTCTATTTTGCTTCATCTTATAGGCCAATTCGGGTAACCAAGAACTATCTTAAACTAGCCATAGAGCAAAAGCATGAGTGAACACCAAGCCTTGCCATTTATCTCAGTCATTATGCCCATCCGGAATGAGGCTGATTATATCGAACAAAGCCTTACTGCTGTCCTGCAACAAGATTACTCCTCTTCGCAAATGGAGGTTATCATTGTCGATGGTATGTCAACCGACGAGACCCGTGACATCGTTGCCCAAGTTGCCGTAAGGTACCCATCAATCCCTGTTGTTATCTTAGACAACCCCAAGCATATCGTCCCTACTGGCATGAATATCGCTTTAGCACAGGCCAAGGGTGAGATTATTGTGCGAGTGGATGGACACTGCAAAATTGCACCCGATTATGTTTCGCGGTGTGTTGCTCATCTGCAAAAAGGGGATAGTGTAGGTGTCGGTGGGCCAATCGAAACCATGAGCGAGACACCATCTGGTGAAACAATTGCACTTGCAATGCAATCATCGTTTGGGGTCGGCGGATCAGCTTTCCGCACAGTTAAAGACCGCGCCATGTTTGTTGATACAATAGCGTTTCCGGCCTACACTCGAAAAGCTATTGAACACGCTGGGCTGTATGATGAGGAACTGATGCGGAACCAAGATGATGAGTACAACTATCGTCTACGCGCCCTTGGTTATAAGATTTTATTGACACCTGATGTGCGGTCACAATACTATAGCCGAACATCACTCCGCAAGCTGTGGCGGCAGTATTTTCAATACGGATATTACAAGGTACGAGTCCTGCAAAAACATCCCGCTCAAATGCAGCTTCGCCAATTTGTACCCCCCATCTTTGTGGCAGTCCTAGTTGGAGGAGCCATACTCGCGCCCTTGATTCCAATTCTCCTATGGCTGTGGCTAATGGTAATTGGACTATATGCCACAGTGAATATACTAGCTAGTCTGCGGATTGCCAGCCAAACCCATTGGCGGCACTTTACCCTGCTCCCGCTTACATTCGCAACGTTGCATCTAAGTTATGGGTTGGGCTTTCTTAAGGGCCTTATCTCTTTTCGTAGCCGATGGAGACAGGCCACATGACCTCACATCAACCAATATCCGATCTTGATCGTATGCGTGGGGAATATGCCCAGCGTAGCCAATATGCCAGAGACAATAAATATACCTTCTTCAATCAATCCTACCTTTTCACAATCCAGCAACGCCAACGGGCTATCTTGCGGAGCCTGCGTCAAGCGGGTATCACTTCACTAGAAAACATAAACATTCTTGAAATTGGTTGCGGAAAAGGGCGTGTCTTGCTGGAGTTTCTCCAGTATGGGGCCACCGTTACCAACCTTCATGGGATTGACCTTTTACCCGAACGACTACATCAAGCTCAAGACCTAATTGGGCAGGTGCCAGTCATTTGTGCCGATGGTCAGCGCCTGCCCTTTGCAGCCAATAGCCATGATCTAGTCATTCAATTCACTGCGTTTTCATCTATTTTAGATGCAGAAATTAAGCGCAAGATGGCTGCTGAGATGGTACGTGTTTTGAAGCCCAGCGGAAGTATTTTATGGTACGACTTCTGGATAAATCCAACCAATCCCCAAACCAAAGGAATAGGGAAGGCTGAAATTAAAGCATACTTCCCAAATTGCCGTTATGCTTTTCAGAAACTTACACTTGCACCGCCATTGGCACGCAAATTGGTGCCTTTTTCGTGGTCACTTGCGGCCACCTTGGAAAGGCTCCAAATGCTGAATACACACTATCTTGCTATGATCACACCGCTTGCTTGAGTGCGATTGCCTCTTTAGTTTTCAGCCCAATCCATCGCCATGTTGCATGTCGCATCCAAGGTATAATTTTATTGAGATTTTGACTACAACACATGAGGTGGTTGATGCAACATCCGATACATGTATTTACTGACATATCCCATTATCAAGCAGAAGACCGCCGTTATCTCTCTCCTATAGTCCGTGCCCATTGGAATGACAAATCCCCATCTGAACGTGTTGAAATCTACCCTGCACGCTATACCCATTTTAGCTTTGTTGACTCAATCGCTGATGCCGATATATGTATCTTGCCAATGATGTGGAACTACTACGCGGAGTTCAACAAAGTTGATCTAGCGGCTAAGTTTGTTGAAGTCGCCCACAGCGCCAAACGCCCTGTCGCTGTCTGGACATCAGGGGATTTTAGCCTAAATGTACCCTTTGAGAATGTCATAAAATTCGAGGCATCACTTTATAGCTCTCGACGGAAAATTGGTGACTTTGCACTTCCGGTTATGTTTAGAGACTACGCTGCACTCTATTTTAGTGACAAAATTGATGTGCGCCCCAAACAAGAAAAACCAGTGGTCGGCTTTTGTGGGCATGCCAAAACCAACCCACTCCGCTTAACATGGTGGGGTGTCCGAAATTTAAGAGACACACTCGCCTACAAGCTACATAGCTACAAACCATATCACTACCCTCTCCCCTTGGTTCCTTCAGTCATTCTGCGTTCAAAAGTTCTAAACCGCCTCGCACATAGCCCACAGATTGAAACCAATTTTATTCTTAGGAAGCGTTATCGTGCTGGGGTAACCGACCAAGAACGTTCCAATGCTTTCCATGCTTCACGGATTGAATTTGTGAACAATATCTATCATTCTGATTACACGGTTTGTATAAGAGGGTCAGGTAATTTCTCTCAGCGGTTTTATGAGACCATGTGCTTGGGACGAATTCCCATTTTTGTTAACACCGATTCAGTGTTGCCCTACGATTTTATACTCGACTGGAAAAAGCATAGTATTTGGGTAGAACAGCATGAAATTAAGCACATTGCAGATATAGTTGCTGATTTTCATAGCCGCTTATCGCCAGACGATTTCATTGAATTGCAGCGTCAGTCGCGGCAAATTTGGCTAGACTATCTCTCTCAATATGGATTTCATAGTCAACTTTATCGCCATTTCGATTATTTCAACGAGAAAGTGATGGAACAAAATCATGTTCTAAAATGATTCAACACGGGTGACGTCAGTTCGGATTGTTGCCCCTATAAAGCCCCCTGTTTGTCAATAGCGGAGTGGTGGCAGGGCGCAGTATTGACCACGACCTGCCTATCTTTATTCGTAACGATATTGGGCTGGAAGGACACTATTGTCGGCACCATCTTTAACGTGTTGATTTTGATTGTCCTTGCCCTGATGTAGCTACTCTAGCCGCCCTTTTGCTGAATCTTGCTCCACGAATCTTTGAGCGTTACGGTGCGGTTGAATACTAAGCGCTCAGGTATGGAGTCAAGGTCGATATTGAAATAGCCAAGGCGCTCAAACTGGTAACGGGTGCCGTGTTCGGCTGTCGCTACCGATGGCTCAATACGGCATCCGGTCAAGACCTGTAGTGAATCAGAGTTGATGAAATCGGTGAAATCTTGCCCATCTTCCACATCATTGGGATTAGGCTTGCTGAATAAGCTCTCATATAAGCGGACTTCAGCTTCAAGTGCATGGTCAGCCGACACCCAATGCAGCGTCCCTTGCACCTTGCGCCCATCAGGGGCATATCCGCCGCGTGTTTCAGGGTCAAAAGTGCAGTGCAGTTCGACTACATTACCCTCGGCATCCTTGACCACATCCACGCACTTGATGAAATAACCATAGCGCAGACGTACCTCACGCCCCGGAGCCAGCCGATAGAACTTCTTGGGCGGGTCTTCCATAAAATCTTCTTGCTCGATATACAGCACCCGTGAGAAGGGTACCTTGCGCGTTCCAGCGCTTTCGTCTTCGGGATTATTGATGGCGTCCAGTTCTTCGACTTGGCCTTCAGGGTAGTTGTCAATCACCACCCGTAGAGGGTTGAGTACCGCCATTACCCGCAGCGCATGTTGATTGAGGTACTGGCGGATGTGATGCTCCAGCAAGCCAATTTCATTGACGCTGTTTTGGCGGGTAACGCTGGTTTCCTCGACAAAGCTGCGGATAGCTTGTGGAGGATAGCCGCGCCGCCGCATGCCTGATAGGGTTGGCATACGCGGGTCATCCCAGCCGCGCACATGGCTCTCGGTGACCAGCCGCACCAAACGCCGCTTGCTCATCACCGTATAGTTGATGTTGAGGCGGGCGAACTCGATTTGCTGCGGGTGGTGGATGCCCAACTGGTCAATCAACCAATCATAAAGCGGGCGGTGATCCTCAAATTCCAGTGTGCAGATGGAATGGGTGATGCCTTCAATTGAGTCAGATTGCCCATGCGCGAAGTCATACATGGGATAGATGCACCATTTATCACCCGTGCGGGGATGGTGGGCATGTAAAATGCGATACAGCACTGGGTCGCGCAGATTGAGGTTAGGCGAAGTCATATCAATCTTAGCCCGTAGCACGCACTCCCCCTCTTGAAATTCGCCATTCCGCATCTGCTCAAACAGAGCCAAGTTCTCCTCAATGGAGCGCGCACGGTAGGGGCTATCCTTGCCGGGGGTGGTCAAGGTGCCGCGATACTCGCGCATCTCATCGGCGCTGAGGTGATCAACATAGGCTTTGCCCATTTGAATCAATTGCACGGCCCATTGATAGAGTTGGTCGAAGTAGTCAGAGGCGAAAAAGAGTCGGTCTTCCCAATCAAAACCGAGCCAGCGCACATCACGCATGATGGCATCAATGTACTCTTGCTCTTCCTTGGTGGGGTTGGTGTCATCAAAGCGCAGGTTGCACTTGCCCCCATAGCTCTCAGCCAGTCCAAAATTCAGGCAGATGGACTTGGCGTGTCCAATATGCAGATAGCCGTTGGGTTCGGGTGGGAAGCGCGTATGCACACGTCCACCAAAGCGCCCCGCATCATTGTGCTGGTCGATAATCTCTCGGATAAAGTTGGTTGTGGTTACAGTTCCATCACTGGTCATGAATCATGCCTCGTCTAGCGTGAAATTTCCCACTAGCATAACCGATGCTTTCTTCAGTTTAAAGTGTGCTAACCTTCCAATCATTGGGTAGAATTTTTGTTCTATCTAAGCTATACTAGTCACTATCGGCGACTATTCAAATGAGGCTACCGTAATGAATGTTGACTACCTACTGGAGTTATACCGCTATAACTTTTGGGCGCACCGTCGAGTGTGGGGCTGTATTGAACAACTGACCGAGGAGCAATTTGATGCACCACTCGACTACTCCATCGGGTCTATCCATAACCAAGTAGACCATACCATGAGCGTTGAGTATTGGTGGTTTGGCTTTTTGGCTACGGGTGAAATCAACTTTGTTTCTGAGAAAGATGTCGCTACCCGCACCACTATCCGCGCTAAATGGGATGAGGTCGAACAGATGGTGCTGGCTTATCTCGCTACCGTAACCCCCGCCGAGCTAGAGCGCGAAGTCCATCCCGAATTTTGGGGCGAGGCCCGACCACCCATCACGGTCTATGAGGCCATTTTGCAGGTAGCCATGCACAGTCAAGACCATCGCGCCCAAACCCTTGCTGGCTTGTATCGGCTGGGTGCGCCAACCACTGAACTCGATTTGCTGTTCTATGCGTGGGAGAAGCGTGGCTATGCTCCTAATCAGGACTTTTAGCTGCTAAACGTGAGGTCAAGTGCAGCAAGGCGTTGGGCAAGCAGGCGGGCATCCATTGGCCCCGGAAAACTGCCCGCCACCACGCCATCCGCTCCGATGAAGATGGTCGTCGGCACCACCGCCCCTCCAAAGAAAGTGGTAAAGATGTCGGCATTGGGGTCAACCACCATCGGGAAGGTGATACCCAGTTGTGCGGCAAGGATACGAGTCTCCTCAGCAAAATCGCTGACATTCACCGAGAGAATCAGCAAGTCGTCAGCGCTGATGCCCTCGCGTACTTGTTGAAATAGGGGAAACTCATAGAAGCACGACCCACAGCCCACCGTCCAGAAATTTATCAAGATAGCCCGCCCTTGCTGTTGGTCAAGCTGATACGGGGTGCCGTCAATGTCGGTCAAAACGATGGGCGGCACAGGTTGACCCACTTTGATTAACTGCTGGGTCGATAAATCAATGCTATCGCTGACCCGTGAGACGGTCACACGACGGGGTGTGGCGGCAAGGGTTGGCGATGGCAAAGGGGTGGGGGTTCCAGTTTGGGTAGGTTGTGGGGTGTGGGATGGCTCCACCAGTGGGGCGGGTGTTTCACTGGCATAAACGATATATACATCGGGGCGGGTGCCTGTAGTGCGGTCGGTGCAGGCGATAATGCTCAATAGCAGGCCAAGTAATATCCCGATGTGCTTCATGGTTTAGCCTCCGTGCTTACCGTTGCGGCGTGGCACTTCATGATGTTCGCGGCAGCGTGCTTCATAAACCTCGGCGGCCCCAACCATAATCACAGGGTCATCATAGTCAGCAGGTGCGCCATTAATAAGACGCTGGGTGCGGGTCGCATCTTCCCCACACACCATACAAATGGCGTGTAGCTTGGTGACTTCTTCGGCAAGGCACATGAGCGTGGGCATGGGGCCAAAGGGTTCAGCCCGAAAGTCCATATCCAGCCCTGAAATAATGACTCGCTTGCCCTCATGGGCCAATTGTTCAACAAGGGCAATCAGGTCTTGGTCAAAAAATTGAGCTTCATCAATACTGACGACGGTGGTTTCGGGGCTAAGGCGCTCAATAATATCGGCGGTACAGGTGACGGGTTCAGCCACAAAGTCTTGCCCACTGTGGGAGGTGACGCGAGTTTGATGATAGCGGTCATCAATTTTGTGCTTAAAAACTTGAATGGTTTGGTGGGCGATTTGGGCACGCCGTACCCGCCGAATCAGTTCCTCGGTTTTGCCGCTGAACATGCTGCCACAGATCACCTCAACCCGCCCTTTGCGGTGTTTCATGGTGGAGTTCCTTTCTGAGTTAAGCAAAACAAAAGGCAGATGAGGGAACACCTGCCTTATCCATTGCTGGTGAATCGACGTGGCCTTTACTCGGCCTCGTCACCTTGGGATGCAAGTTCAAAACCAAATGAGCGCAGCTTACGCTTGACATCCGCCAAGACCTTTCGACCAATGCCAGACATGCTCAATAGGCCATCATCACCTTTTTCATTGAGTAGGTTGAAGACGGCACCGATGGTGTTGTAACCATTGTCTTGCAGAATTTGGGTATAACGGCTGCCCAATTCGAGGTCATGCACGGACGCTTCAATTGGCAGGGGTTCCTCATCTTTGGTGAGGGATGCCACCAATTCGTCGCGTTGCTTCAAGCGCTTGTAGAAGCGATCAACTTGCCCTTCGGTGTCCACAATCCGTTGTTCACCGGTATAGAAGGGATGGCAGTTGGAGCAAATATCCAACCGACGTTCTTGTACAGTAGCTCCCATTGTCCACTCAGTGCCGCAAGACAAGCAAATCATCTTGGCATCGGGGTACCATTTGGGATGAATACCTTCACGCATGGTTAGTTCACCTCTTGTTTCTGGGGAGGATTCGGGTTTTCGGGCAGAACGTGAATGAAACGACGGCCATCACGACGGCTGGCGAAAACCACATAGCCCTCGGATGTTGCATAGATGGTGTGGTCTTTGCCAATACCGGTATTTTCGCCGGGGTAGAACTTGGTACCCCGTTGACGAATGATAATATTGCCGGAAATCACAAATTCCCCACCGTATTTTTTGACACCAAGGCGCTTGCTTTTGCTATCACGCCCGTTGCGGCTAGAGCCACCACCTTTTTTATGAGCCATTTCCTACTCTCCTAAACCCCTTCAATTGCTTCGATCTTCAGCCGAGTGTAGTATTGGCGATGACCTTGGCGCTTGCGATAGCGTTTCTTGGGTTTATAGTGCCAGACCAAGATTTTGGGGCCACGGAATTGCCGCACCACCGTTGCTTTGACTGTTGCACCATCGACCAGTGGCTTGCCAATAACTGGATTACCCCCATCACGCGCAATTAATAACACTTCATCAAGTGTCACTGAATCGCCTTCATTATAGGGCAGTTTTTCAACATCAATGGTTTTGCCGACGGTAGCGCGGAATTGCCGCCCGCCGGTACGGACTATTGCATACATTTGCTGAGAAAACTCCAATTCTCTCTTTACCACCACCAACCGTTGCCGTCACGGACACGGAGAATGGGGAAAATTGGTTATAGTATTAACGCGGCTTTGCATTATACTTGGCAAGCGGTGGAGCGTCAATCCTCATGGTTTTATTTGTCACGTTTATTCTGTCGGGGCTGACCTTGGGCGTGGGTACCATGTTAGCGCCTGCCCTCCCCACCCGCCAGCCGCGTATTGCAGTGAGCGCGGTCTTCGTGTTGGCCCTGATCCTCAGCGGGGCCGTCTTTCTCGGTGCCCTCTTTGGTTGGGATACCCTTGTTATCGACTATATGTGGTTTTCCATGATTATCGGCGTGTTCCTTGGTGGAACGCTAACGATTGGCATGAGCCGCATCGAAGAAGCCCTTGCACATGGTGAAAATGCCGATACAGGCTGGCCCGGCCCGCGTACCCTTGCCGCTTTTTTGACATGGTTTATGGTGGTGTTGCTCATCGTGAACACTTTACCGACGCCCTCAACCTATCAAAACTTACCTTCTACCGTTGATTTCAAGGCATCCAATGTCGGTGCGACCGTCCTTTTAACCTACTTTGATAGCCAACTCACGGCTAACAGCAACCAAGTTTATCGAGGGATGCTAACCTTGATGGTGCTTTTGTTGATTTGGCTACTCTATGATTTTAGCAACGAATTAGATGCCCATGAGACGATCAGTTGGGGCCTAACCTTAGTGGCACCCGCATTGCTCATTGGCTTTGATTTAGCGCTGATTTTGGCATCCTTGTTTAGCCTCGGCTTTGGCTTTTTTGCGCTGCGATGGGTGCAAGCAGGCTATCGTTTTGAAGCCCTTGCCGCCTCGATTTGTGGAGCCGCCGCTATTTTGAGCAATCCCTATGCAGGGGGTGTTATGGCAAGTGGCTATCTGCTATTAGGAGTAGTCACCCCTGTGCGACGCTGGCTGTGGGGACTGGTCAGTATATCGTTGCTGGTGGTGTTGGGGTTGTTGCCGTGGTTGGTGGCTAACGGCTAACCGTTCCAAGTGCAATAGGCTGACCCGATAGGGCATCCCCGCGCTCGTAAACGACCATCTCAATCATTGTGACTTGTCCGCTATTCCACACTGCACATGGGGCGTTGAGTTCGACCCGCCCAAGGGTTGGGATGAAGGGCTGCCAATCGCTTTGGTCGAAATAAAAGCCTGCGAGCGGCATATCCACTTGGACGAGCCATTGTCCTGTCTCATCCACCAGCCGCACGCTCATCATGGTTTGGGGATAGTCGGTCATGCCGCGCCACCACCACGTATGCACCACCACCCCGCAATCTGGCCCCTTCAGCATTGGCAGCACATCATAGCCCAACAAACTAGGGCCGTCAGGTGGCACTTGCACCACCCCCGGATAGGCGATGATATGTTCCAGTAGATTGGGCTTGTCGGATGTAATGTCATAACTGACCAGACGAGTCTCTCCATCTAACCAGATGCGCCGTTGCCCTGTGCTGAAGTATTCCGGCAGAGCATAAGCCAATCCGGTCGGATCCATCACATCCCCTTGCCACGATAGCACCCACACCCGCTGTGTAGTAGTATCAAGCTGCGCGGTGAATCCATCCCACGCTTCATGCACCTGCACCCGATGGTTGACATTAGTCAGCTTGTCAGCGGGAATGCCTGTATAGCGCAATGAGAAGTTGTAATACTCTGCCGCCGTAAACAGGGTACCATCACGCAAGATGAGCAAGTCGGTAGATGCTGCCTTGTGCTGCAAGATGGCCTGCACATGGTCAAACTCGCCCATATATTGCTCATCCAAGGCATGGCTACCTGTTACTAAGACACCTGCCACTAGCAAGGCTGCTCCCCAGCGCACCCATGCCCAGCGTGGTAGTTGCGCCAACCCTCCACCCATTAACAACGCGATACTGGGCCACATCGCCCATGTATGCCGTCCCGCGAGTTTGGCTTCGATATGAGTTGAGGAATAGGTCATAAAGGCTAAGGGAACCAGCAGCAGCGCCACCAGATAGAGGGTATAGGGGTGCCAACGCTGATGCCCCTGCACGATAAAGGCGATAACCACCAATGCTACGATTATGAGGCTGGTTTGGGTAGCGGCATGGTTGAAGATTTTTTGCCCCCACAGCGCAAAATTCCAGTAGGTTTCAAGGGCGGTCCGGAAGCTGACGGTGCCCTCAAACGCAGTGCCTTCATTGAAATTACGTCCGCCCAAGGCGACCACCCAAGGCATAATCCCCAGCCCAATACTGCCACCAATAAGTACCAGTTGGGGGCGGGTCAAGGGTGTGGTGGGGCGTTGTCCAATAACCGCTAGAGCCATCAGCGCCACTTGCAAGCCGATAACGAGCCATGCTGTGTAGTGGGTATATGCCAATAGGATAGCCGTTAGGAGATAAGCCATCATAAGACGGCGCGATGGCTTTCGCAGCAACTCCCAGCAAAACACCGATGACCATGCCAACAGCGCCAAGGCCAGCGCGTAGGTGCGAACCTCAGTGGCAGCATAGAGAAAGCTACCCAACGCTACAAACAGTATCCCACTCAGCCACGCCTGACGTGAGCCGCCGAGCCGCCGAGCAAGGGCCATCACCCCCGCCAGCGCCAACAATGCCATCAGATGCGAAAAAGCCCGCAAGGAGAATTCGCTACTCCCGACGCCTGCCACCCATAGCTTAAGGGCCACAAAATGCAGTGGGAGTTGATTATCTATCTGGGTTGACCACTCCCACAAGGTAGCCCATGAATGGGTGGCAAGATAGGCGTTCACGGTCTCGTCATACCAGAGGCCATCGGTGGGGGCGTTGAAGACCACCCACGCCAAAGCCAGCAGGATTAAGACCCACATGGATGACCTACTACAGTTGGCGTAAGGGGGTCGCCTCAAACATCATGCTATGTCCCCCGCCGAGTTCAACGTGGATGGATAGGCGCTCACTCAAACGAGCCACTCCCTCAAAGCCCCATTTCCCAACCGCCACACTATCGCTGGCATACAGTTCCGCCTCGCCTGATTGATGGTCGTACATAGTCATGTTAAAGACAAAAGCCAAGGTGCGCTCTCGATTGGTGCGCGTAAAAACAAGGACATTAGGATTGTTGGAACTACCCGGCTTGATGGTCTGCGGGTCGGGGTTGGTCAACAAATCCCCATAGTGATGGCGTAAGTGCATAGCATAGCGCACCGCCCCTACCATATTGCCTTGACGAGTCCAGTCTAGGGCGCGGTCACTGAAAAGGGGCAGTTTGTGGGTAGGATACTTGGCAACCGCCTCCGCCGAAAAACCCAAGCCCGTATTGATGGGATGGGTCTCGTATAGCTCAAACCCGCTACTGACAAAAGGCATCCCCGGTAAGGCCACCATATACAACAGAGCTTGATGACAAAAGCCGAGGGCATTCATACGGGTAGCGGCACGGGGCGTATTGTGGTTTTCAGGTGCTACGAAATAGGTAATCCCCGGTGACCAACGGGCAATCGAATCAATGAACCCTTGCATGTGTTCGGGCTGGTGTAGGTCAAAAAATAGATGGCCCATCACCGCATTGTAGCCAAGCTGTCGATTTTGCTCAGTAATCGCAAAGTCTTCACCCCAAAAGGCAAAATCAGGATTCTTGGCACGGGCAGCTTGCATAATCCCTTGCAGCAAGTCATGAGGCAGTGCGTGACCCATGTCCAGCATGACCCCATCAATGCCAAAGTGGTCTTGATAATGGGGTATAACACCGATCAGGGCGTTCCATAAATCATGGATTTGGTTGGCGGGGTTGGCAAAGCGCTCATCATACATTCGCAGCGTGTTATAGGCCATGTAGTTAAATTCGGGATGCTGATAGAGGCGCAGATAGGTGGCATCTGTCCACGGTTGCTGCACATCTTCAGGCGGCCAGTCAGTAAAGGCTCCCGGGATTTTGACTCGTAGACCATTATCAAGGGTGCCGATCCACTGGTGGCCTTCTTTGTGAATCTGGTCAGGGCGTGGTGGATGGGTATACATGGCTTGGTAGCTGGGCGGTGGGGGTGGCAGATGTTGACGTTGCCCCGATTCGACCTTCCAGTAAATCTCGCCAAGGGTTTCGCCTGACCACAACGGGCTGCCAAAGGTGCGGGTATCACGGGTACCCGTTTTGCGGTCGGGGGTGTCCTCGCGTATCCAATAGAACCAGTCGGGATGCTCGGCTACCCAGTCCGAGTCCTTAGCCGCTACCCGAAAAGCGAACTCCATCACGACGCGCATTCCCAAACGATGGGCCGCTTCACAAAAACCCGCAAAGAGCAGGTGTACATCGGGTATAGTTGGCTCCCCTAAGTTCTCGTCTAAGGTGTAGGGGTTGCGGGTGGCATAAGGTGAGCCAAGCGTGCCTTTGCGACCATCAATGCCAATGCTGTTGATAGGCAATAGATGTACGGTATTAAAGCCCATTGAGTGAATATAGGGCAGGATGGCGATACTCTTTAGCAGTGAGCCTGTTTCCCGCCAGCCGTCGTTATTCACCCATTCCAACTGCCCCGACTGGTTATGGTCAAAGGCGGTGGTGAAGCGTGGAAAGAGGTTGTAGGTAATGGCATGGCGCGTCCATTCTCCACCGCCCGCACCTGTAATGAGGGGTTGGGGATCGCTGGCAAGAATGGCATGGAGACGCTCACTGTAAAAATCGTAGGGATTGTGTTGTTGCGCCGCCGATGACTCGAAATCGACCCACAAGCCCGGAATCCAGTAAGATGATCCAAGGTCACGACGCTGACCCCGAAGCTGCTCAATTATCGATTGTAAAGCGGACAACTACTGATTATACCCTTCTCCAAAAACCTCTAACATTAAGGGGATGAGGTTGTTACGCTCTGGTACCACCACATCGGCTCCCGTTTCAGTGCGATAGGAGCGTAAATAATTCCAATCCACTACTGCATTCTTGATATTCTCAGCCGGTACATCCTTGGCATAGAGCGCCAAACGGACCAACTGCTCAAGGCTCAATCCGGTATCAATACCCTCATCAAGGTCATTCCATATCGGTAAGGACTGGGCCAATAAGTCATCGACCATGTCCGCCGAAAGGACTTTATCCCGTACAGCAAAAATAATCTGTTGCTGGCGACGCCCGCGGTCAATGTCATCCGATCCATGCCGACTACGGGCATATTTAAGGGCGGTTATCCCATCCAAATGCTGCAATCCCGCTTCAATGTGGAAGGAGTCGTAGCCATAGTACATATCGGGATAAGTAGGGTCATCAATGGTGCGTGTGACCTCTACATCCACCCCGCCAATGCGGTCAACGATTTTGATAAAGGTGTCGAAGTTGACCATGATGTAATCATTGATGCGGATGCCGAAATTGTACTGGACGGTCTGCATAGCGAGTTTGGGGCCGTTGCCGGGCAGGTAGAGGTTACCCAAGGGGCAGGCCTCATTGATACGCCGCAAGCCTTGATAACCCGGCACCTCTACATAGGTATCACGCGGGATGCTCAAAATGCCGATACGGTCATGAACGGGATCAATACTAATGACCATCATGGTATCGGTGCGGCATTGAGCGTTGGCCTCACCGGGGCGACCATCCAAGCCCATCAGCAGTACCGTAAAGCGCTCGTTGCCATCCCAAGGCTCAATCACCATGCTATTGCCATCCAGTGCCCCACGCACTTCTTCACCTTCAACCCCACTATAAATGATAGAAGTTGGCTCAATCAGGGGTTCATTGAGGGCTACTGCGTTCTTGTCGTTGTTGTCACTCCGCAAGACGAAGATGAGTATCATGGTCATCAAGAGGGTCATCCCCAACAAGGCCACCGCGATAATCACCCATGCCCAGTTTTCGGTGGCTCGTTGGCGCTGTTGAATGCGTGAACGTGTCCGCGATGAGCGTTGTGGATAAGGAGATGGCACCGAAGCCCGTCGTTGTTGTTGGGTCGTGGGGCGTTGGTGCTTCACTTGGTCAAGAGGGTCGCTGCGCCCGCTGTACCAATGGCTTTGGGTTGGTTGCGAGTAATCATAAAGATTACGTCGGCTGCTTTTTTCGTCTTTGGGGGGCTGCTGATCGACCATTACTTACTCCACATCTGTACTTCAGCCCTATTGTAGCTTTTCTTAAACCAATGCTCAATCATCGACCTCCCACCGTTTTGCGTTATCATGAGTGCGAGGAGGAATTATGACAACAGCCACCGTTATCTATTTACATGGTTTTGCATCTGGCCCCAATGGGCGTAAACCGACATGGCTACGAGAACGCTACGCGGCACTGGGTATCCCCTTCCGCGCTCCCGACTTGAATGTACCAACCTTCGAGACATTGACCGTCAGCGCGATGATTGAGCGGGTCGCTGAGGAGGTCGCCGCTTGTACAACCGAGCAAGTCTATCTCATCGGCTCTAGCTTAGGTGGATATGTCACGTTGCATTATCTCAATCAACACCACCCCGCGCAAGTCACCAAAGCCTGCTTACTCGCGCCAGCGGTTCGCAAGGCGTGGGATGATGAGGAAGATTGGCAAGAGATTGGCTGGATGCCTGTCTACCACTTCGCCTATCAGGAACATCGCAAATTGCACTATGGGTATGCCGAGGATTTTCGGCGCTATGACAGCTTCCAGACGCACATCGACATTCCCTTGCTTATCTTGCATGGTACCGCTGATACAATAGTACCCTGCCAAGGGAGTGAAGAATTTGCCGCAGCTTATCCAAATGTTGAATTGCGCTTGTTGGAGGGTGCCAAGCACGAGTTGTTAGAGGATTTAGAGACCATCTGGTCAGCCTTGACCGAGTTTTTCACCTTGCCTTAGCCCTCAGTTTTGGGCGTAGGTGGGAAAATTTCTTTGACCGCTAGTTGAAAACCCGGGAGTACCGCGCCACCATCAAGTACCCCGTCTGTCGTCAACGTCTTGGCGGGTTTACTGGGTTCAAATACATCGACGCTTTGGGTATCAGGATACACCACCCAGACCACGGTGCCAGCCGCCAAATAGTTCGCCACCTTATTCATCAGATTGCGAGCGGATTGATAGGACGGGGGATAGTCTACCTCGACCGCTAAATCAGGCGGGTTGGGGTTATAGCCTTCATGCGCGAGTTCGGGCTGCTTGACTTTAGAGATATAGGCCACATCTGGCGCATAACGCTCCCCATAGACCACATAGCCGCCTGCTTCGCCAGTTAAAAGACCCAAGTCCTTACCCTTTAGGAAAATATACAATTCCCCTGCAATCATCTGACTCACTTTGGACGCAAATGGATTTGATAGCACCTCGACAATCTCCCCCCCAATATATTCAAATAGGCGCTCAACATTTTCAGGCAGCCGCACAAAGGCGTCAAACTGCTCGGCGGTTATCGTCATAGTATCAATTTTCATGTTGTTGCCCTACTCATTGCTTACCATTATAGTGTAATCCAGAACTTTTGAGCTAACCCAATTGGGGAAGGGGAGCGTGTATGACCATCCAACGGTGTGCGTGGGCAGGTGATGACCCACTCTACATTGCCTATCATGACCATGAATGGGGTGTGCCGTGCCATGATGAGGGCAAACTCTTTGAGATGCTGCTACTGGAAGGGGCGCAAGCAGGCCTAAGTTGGATTACCGTCCTCCGCAAACGTGAGAATTATCGCGCCGCATTTGATAACTTCGACCCGCACATCATCGCCACCTATGATGACGCCAAGCGCCAAGAATTGATGCAAAACGCGGGCATCATCCGCAACCGCTTGAAAATCGCCGCCGCCACCCAGAACGCCCAAGCCTTTTTGAAGATACAAGCTGAGTTTGGCAGCTTCGATGCCTATATCTGGCAATTCGTGGGTGGGCAACCCATCCAAAATTCATGGGCCAGCCTGCGCGAGGTTCCTGCTGAGACTCCCGAATCGAAAGCCATGAGCAAAGACCTGAAGAAGCGCGGCTTTACTTTCGTTGGCTCGACCATCTGCTATGCCTTTATGCAAGCCTGTGGCATGGTCAACGACCACACCGTTGATTGCTTCCGTTACCCTGAACTCAGCCCTCATTCCTGATAGCCAAAGCGTTTGGGGTCATAGCCAAGTTGACGGATAGCCGCCGCCGCTGTTTCGGCAACTGCAATCCCGTTGATTTGCTCAATCGGGTCAAAGAGCAGCGGCACAATCGCTGCAATGGCGTGGGGGTGGTTGAGTTGGGCAAGGGCCAGTGCTACCGCCCCCCGCACCTCCGGGTAGTCATCCGAGATACAGGCAATCAGAGGGTCAATAGCCTCCACTGCCTGCATAATCCCCAAAGCAATCACCGCTTGGCGGCGCACAAACCAGCTATAGTCTTTTAGCATATCAATAAAATTGGGGATGCATTGGCGGGCGTCGAGGTTGGTCAATGAGCGTATGGCTTCATAGCGCAGCCAAGGGTCAACATCATCCAAGACCTGTTCAAGAACGGGGGTGGCACGCTGGTCATTGAGTTGACCCAAGGCCCATGCTGCTTCGCGGCGGGTCAGTTGCTGCACATCAGCTAAAACACGCATCATGGGTATGGTAGCGCGGTGGTCTCTAATTTCCCCCAAGGCAATGAGAATCGCCTTGCGGGTCTCTAGGTCGTCGTCGTAAAGATGGCGCAACAGATAGGGGGTAGCACGGGAGTCACGGAGGCGGCCTAGTAGCTCGGCTGTTCGCCGCCGCACTGCTGGAAATTGTGACCCCAACAAGAGGTTGAGATGGCGGAGTTCTTGCTCATCCATGTTTTTTGCACCCATCTCTATTATCGGGGAAAATAGAGAAAAATAAGAAACGATACCCAATGTCAAGCGAAGACCTACACAATCATGAGCTTTCCATCCTCAATGTAATCGCTGAGGCCTTGAATCGTGAAGTTGATCTCAAACGCACGGTACAGGTAGCCCTGCGCCATGTGGCAGAACTACTCGATTTACAAACGGCGTGGATTTTCTTGCTTGACCATGAAACCGACAAAACCTATCTAGCCGCCTCCCAAAGCTTACCCGCAGGCTTGGTCGATGACCCTAGCCGTATGCAAGGTAGTTGTTATTGCCTTGATACCTATCAAGCAGGTGACCTTGGGGGAGCCGCTAACGTCAATATCATTACCTGCACCCGCCTCAATGGGCTGGTCAAAGATGGATTAGCCAATGGCACAGGTGGCTTGCGCTATCATGCCAGCATCCCCCTCTATGCGCGTGATAAGCGGCTGGGGGTGTTGAATGTTGCCAGCACAGATTGGCGCGAACTCTCTGCCGAAGACTTGCGCCTGCTGTATATTGTTGGTGATTTTCTGGGAGTGGCCTTGGAGCGCTCCCTTATCTTCATGCGTTGTGCCGAGGTAGGTGCCGTAGAGGAGCGCAACCGTCTCGCCCGCGAAATTCATGACACCGTAGCCCAAGGTTTAACGGCTATTACCCTGCAACTGGAGACCGCCGATGCTCTGCTCGAAGCAGGTCAAAACCCTGAGCGCGTGGGGCAGATTATCAAGCAAGCCATGAATCTAACCCGTACTAATCTGAGCGAGGTGCGGCGCTCGGTTTTGGATTTGCGGGCGGCTCCTCTCGAAGGTAAGTCGATGGTCGAAGCCCTCACTGACCTTGTGCAACACTATACTGATCAATGGGGCCTCTCCATTGAATTTGACCTAAGCCATGCCAACCATCCCTTGCCGATTCGCCTTGAAATAGGTTTGTACCGTGTTGTTCAAGAAGCCCTCACCAATATCCACCGCCATGCCGAAGCAACCGCGGTACAGGGTACCTTAGCAACCTTGCCGGACAAGGTGCAACTGACCATCAGTGATAACGGCAAGGGCTTTGATGTCGCGCAGGTGATTACCCATAAAGGCCGCTATGGACTGGTCGGGATGAATGAACGGGTGCGGATATTGGGCGGTTCCTTGACTCTTCAAAGTAGCCCAGCAACAGGCACCCATATTGAAATCGAGATACCTTTGGAAAAGAAACCATGATACGCATACTTGTTGCTGACGACCATCCTGTTGTGCGCGATGGTCTAATTGCCATGTTGGGTACTCAGCCTGATTTTGAGGTGATAGGAGAAGCCAATAATGGGCGCGAGGTCTTAGCATTGGTGCCAGATGTCCAGCCGCATATCATTTTGCTGGATTTAGAAATGCCTGAACTAGATGGGGTTGAGACCATCAAACACTTGCGCCCACTATGCCCTACCTGTCGAGTGATTGTCTTCACCGCTTACGATACTGATGAGCGCATTTTAGGGGCGGTACAAGCGGGCGCACAAGGCTATCTACTCAAAGGCGTACCCCGAGATGAGCTATTTAATGCCATTCGGGTAGTCTATGAAGGAGGCTCATTGTTGCAGCCTGTTGTTGCCTCCAAACTCCTTAAACAAGTCAGTCAACCACCCATCGACCCTCTAACCCCGCGTGAACTGGACGTGTTGCGCTTAATGGCCCAAGGGCTGCAAAATAAAGAGATTGCTCAACAACTCGCTATCAGTGAGCGCACCGTAAAATTTCATGTCAGTTCAATATTGGGTAAACTAGGGGTCGGGAATCGTACCGAAGCCGTCGCTACTGCTGCCCAACAAGGATTAATCGACTTTTGAAACGTGATACAGGATTTTGGGTTTTAGTCTCAACCATTCTGGCCTCTAGTATGGCCTTTATTGATGGTTCAGCCCTCAATGTCGCCTTGCCGACCCTCCAAGAAGACCTTGGCGCGACGGGTGCCGAGTTGCTATGGGTGGTGAATGCCTATGCTCTGCCTTTGGCAGCCCTCATCTTGGTTGGCGGGTCATTGGGTGACCGCTATGGGCGCAAACTTATCTTCATGATTGGCATTGTAATATTTGCAGTGGCCTCCTTGTTGTGCGGGGTCGCACCGACCATCACTTTTTTGATTGGCGCACGGATGTTGCAAGGAATCGGTGGGGCATTGATGGTACCGGGTAGCCTCTCGATTATTTCCGCGTTTTTTCCGGTCACCACACGTGGACGGGCCATCGGCACATGGTCGGCCTTTAGCACCTTGACCACCATTCTTGGCCCTGTGTTAGGTGGTTGGTTAGCTGATATTGGTTTTTGGCGGGGTATATTCTTTATCAATCTGCCACTCGCGCTCATCACACTAGCCATTCTATGGCATCATGTTCCTGAAAGCCGTGATGAAGACAGCGCTCGGCAGATTGATGGGCGCGGGGCAGTATTTGCTACCCTTGGATTGGCGGCCCTTAGCTATGGCCTTATTCAAGCGGGTGAAGGCACCGTGTCACTGTGGGCAACCCTGTTTATCGCTATTGGGGTGGGGAGCCTTGCCGCCTTTGTATGGACAGAGGCCAATAGTCCACACCCAATGGTCAATCTTGACTTGTTTAAATCAGGCACCTTTGCGGGTACCAACATGATGACCCTGTTTTTGTATGCGGCCTTGGCGGGAGCGGTGTTCTTCATCCCCCTCAATTTGGTGCAGGTACAGGGCTATCGGCAGAGTGAGGCAGGTTTTGCCTTATTGCCTTTTGCGGTCATATTAACAGTGATGTCGCGCTGGGCGGGGGGCTTGGTTGACCGCTATGGGCCGCGCTTGCCTCTCACCATTGGGCCAATCATTGTGGGATGCGGCTTTGCGCTGTTTGCCTTAATCGGTCAGACTGATGGCCCTAACAGCTATTGGACGAGTTTTTTTCCGGGGGCAATCATGCTTGGTGTGGGGATGGGCATTACAGTAGCCCCATTGACCACTGCTGTGATGGGGTCAGTCTCCTCGCGCAAGGCAGGCGTGGCGTCAGGAGTCAATAACGCAGTAGCCCGCACAGCCGGAGTGTTGGCAATTGCCATTTTGGGGGCGCTGGCGCTGGGGATTTTTAAGCATTCCCTTGAAGCGCGTACCGACAAAATCACGCTCTCTGACGATGCCATCGCATGGCTCGATGGAGAAGCCGTTAAATTGGCAGCAGCCCAAGTTCCCCCTGATTTGCCGACCAAAACCACAGCAGCCGTTCAAGGGGCTATTCACTGGGCGTTCATTGATACCTTTCGGGTGGTGTGCGCCATTGCCGCCAGTTGGGCATGGTTGAGCGCGGGACTTGCCGCCCTCACAATTGAAAAACGGATGGCGGCTGTTGAGTAAGTTTGAAGAGTCTACTACACTTAAAAGTGTTCGAGAATCAGATCAAGGCGGTACTTTATGATGAAGCGATATTTAATCATTGTGCTACTCCTCGCTTTGGGGATACCCTTTGTCCATGCCCAAGACGGTGGCACACTCACGGTCAGTATTCTCGCGCAAAATGTTGAATTCCCCGCGGTGGATTTGACCCTTGGGGTGTATCAAAATGGGCAACCCGTGTTGGGTCTCACCACTGAGAATTTTACGATTAGCGGTGATACTCCCAAAGACCTAAGTTTAGAGCCAACCGAAGGGCCACTGAATCTCGGTGTTGTGGTTGACCTCTCCAATGCAGCGGTACCAGAAACCGTCTACTTATCTCCGATGAAGACAGCCCTCCGTACCTATTTTAGTGTGGAAAATAACTTCTATCGTGACGGTGACCGCGTGGCCTTTGTTGTCATGCGTAATCGTCAAGCAAACCTAAGCGAAGCGACCACCCGCGAAGAAATCGAAGCCCTCATCGAAGGGCTATCCAGTCCAGCGGGTACCAATATCTATAGCAATGGTATTGAACAAGCCGCCCAAAAGCTTGTGGAATATGGGCAAAGCGGGCAAATCCTTGTCATTGGGGCCTATCCGGGAAACCTCACCGGACGTCTAGAAGAGTTTAGCTCGATTGGTGAGACCATGTTCACCCGCTACGGCTTCCCCATTAATACCATCCATGCCTATACGCCCGGCAATTACTCCAGTTATGGCAACTTTTTCCAGTCAATGGCGGAACAAGGGCGCGGTGGGTATGCGGGTTATGATAACAGCAACGCTAACGGCGTGCGCTCTTTATTCGAAAATATGCAAGCAGGCCGTATGGTCTATAAGCTGGCCTATACCTCGGAGGAAGTCACCGAAGGGGAACGCGCCGTACAAGTCACGGTCAACGCCAATGAACAGAGCGCAGGCGGCAGTTTCAGCTATACACCACCCGTTATAGACCCACCACTGGTGGCTATCCTCAATCCCACCGATAGCAGCCCCATTGTTCGCAGTCCTCAAGGCGAGGCGGGCAGCCCACTTGGGCCAGCCACCCAAACCGTTGAGGCACAAGTTATCCTTCCGGGCGATGTTTCGCGTGCTATCACCCAAGCGGAATTAATCATTGAGGGGCAAGTGGTTGAGACAGAAATCGATCCCTTTGTGGATAATGATAACGTTATCCGTTTGATTTGGGATTTGAGCGACTATGGAGCCGATGGCGTTAGTCAGCAACTAGCGGTCGCGCTGGCCGTGCGAGTTACAGACAGCTACGGCAAAGAGGCCATCAGCCCAACTGTTAACGTATCCATCAGTATTGTTAACCCTGAAGTAGGTGGGGTTGTTGTGCCTCCCGCAGCTAATAACCCTACCGCACCAGTTATTGAGGTGCCGGATGGGGTGGTACCCAATGTTGCGATACCCACATCGGCACCAGCCACTGCCGATAACGAAGTTGCCGAGGATACTTCATCAGATAAGGGTATTCCGGTGCTTGCTATCGTCGGGGTACTGGGTGGGGTCATCTTCATTATGTTTGTACTGGTCTTGATTCAACAACGGCGCTTGCGTTATGTCACCTATGGTGTGCAAGAAACGATGATGGGGGCCATGAATACCATGACTGGACGCCATCAGGTTCCCGCCAATCTGAACAAGACGGTTATTAGCGGCACCGATGGACAAGTGGCGGGGCCAATCGCCCAACTGGAAGTTCTTGCTGGGCCACTCAAGGGTCAGATGACACCCATGGAAAAACCCGTCTTTGTGATTGGGCGTGAGGCGGGGCCAGATATTCAGCTAGAGACAACTGGCTTCCGTAACGTGAGTTCGCGCCACTGCCAAATTAGTTTTAGCAATGGGCAATTCCGCATCATGGACTTAGGCTCAACCAATGGCACCTATCTCAATGGACAACGACTTGCGCCAAACATTGAGACAGTTCTCCCTCCACAGGCCCTTGTCCAATTAGGTAAAGATGCTTCTATTTCCTTCCAGTTCCGCTTCTTCCCGCAACAAAAGGTTGCCGGTGGCGGTGGTGGTGGTCTGCATAAGACGATGGTGGAAGACGAGGGCGGTCCGCCTGCTCAACCCATTGGTGCCAAACAGAATTGGCACATGGGTAAAACCCAAACCTATGATGATGCAGCAGCACCTGCACCGAGCCAACCCGCCGCGCCACCACCGCCTGCACAACAACCCTATGCCCAGCCACCGATTCAACCCTACCAGAATCCGTATCAGCAGCCGTACCAACAGCAACCACCGCAACCACAACGCTCAGATTGGGATGATTGGGGCCAAGTGAATGCCGACGACGATTGGGTGAACCAATAGGAGCCACTATGTACAACAACCAGCAGCAAGAGTACAGCAATCCCTATATTCGTGCCGCCATTGCCGCTGACCCCGGCCCCCGCGAACTGCTTGAAGATGTGCCAATGACTGAGGAGTTCGTCACCGCTGGCGGGCTATGGCTCCAAGTGGCGATGGTCTGCGATGGGGTGGGCGGGGTCAAATCCGGTGAACGTGCGGCGTTCATGACGGCTAATGAAACCATTGAGTTCATGAAGCGCAGCACGGATACAATTGTGCCACGCCTCATGACAACCGCGATTGAGAATGCCAACCGCAAAGTTTTTCATGACTCGACGAGTGGCAAGTCAACAATTGCCATGCTGTGTGTCCACTTTGACGGGCAGACTCCCTATGGTCGTCTCTATATTGCCAGCGTAGGGGATAGTGGGATATTCCTGATTCGGGATGGGCAAATTAAGCGTCTCAATACTGAACACAATGTCGCTAATGAAATGATTTTGCGGGGGCAAGCTACCCCCGACCAAGCCTATAACCGCCCCAACGCTTCCCACTTGACCCGCGCCATTGGCATTAAGGCCGAGGTGGAGGTCGATATAGGCTTTTATTACAACGCGGTCAGTATGGAACAGGCACGGCAACGCGGCAAGGCGGGCATTGCGCTTGAAGAAGGCGATACCCTCTTTGCCTGCTCGGATGGCTTGACTGACCTTGATGAGACTGGTTTACCCTTTGTCCGCGATGAAGAATTTATTCAACATGCTTTAGAAGAGGAACCGGAGCGGGTTGCCAAGCTCTACCTCAGCTATGCCCTACGACGGGGTACCCATGACAACGCCTCGGTTGCGCTGATGTTTGTCGATTCACCAGCACGCCGTTCCACTTTGGATGGTGTTACCCGTTTTGGCATCCCACCCAAAGTTGCCATCCCCTTGGTGCTGGTCATTATGGCGCTTATTGCTGGGGCTGTCTTCTTATTCCGCCAACAGGGAAGCGAACTTGAACAAACCTCCAGTGAGCTTACTGCGGTGGCGCAAGGCATTCAAGAAGCCACTGCACTCAAATTAACTGAGGAAGCCTATACGCCGACGCCATCGCAAACACCGTCGCCTACCCCAACACCCTCTCCAACAACCACCTCACTACCTACCCTCGGCCCCGGCCAAGCGGGGCACCGCATTGATACCTCTGGCGCAAGTCAAGTCATCAGCGAACGCGATGTCCTACAATCTGATGCGGCTGGGTTTTATGTCTCTATTGGTGAATTCATCGCTAGTGAGAAACTCGGTTATTTCTTCTTTATGCCGAACAGTGGTGGGCAATTCTTATCGGTGACCGATGATAAGATCGAGTTTCTGATGCACGAAGATGGGGAAGTCTTCATTCAGACCCAAGGTTATCGTCAAGGAACCGAGATTGAAGTCTCTGCCGCCCCAAGCGCCCGTTTCTTTGTGAGTGGGTCATGTATGTCAGTGGCTCAGGCTTCCGACATCATCCGTGTCGCCTGTTTTTCAGGCAGTTGCAGTTACAATCTCCAGCGTGGTGTTGACCCCATTGGCATCGCTGAAGGGGATGTGTTGACCATCGAAATTGACGGGCGTGACCTTGTTCCATCCACTGCGCCCATCAGCATTACCGATGCAACGCGCTTCGATGAGATGCTAAAGGCTTTTAATGCACCGGGTACCGTCATTGGGCAGACTTGTGCAGGGTCTTATATCCCAACACCCACCCCAACCTTCACTGCCACTCGACGGCCTGCCACCCGTACCCCAACTCCAACCATCCGTGCTACCAATACGCGGTCAGCAACCGATTCAGATGGGGATGGGGTGATTGATAGCCAAGATAGTTGTCGGTTCGTCTTTGGACCAGTGAGTAATGGTGGTTGTCCGCTACCTGATGCAGACAATGACGGTGTGCCAGACGAGGACGATAATTGTCCAAACCAGTCCGGACCAGCGAGCAATGGTGGCTGTCCAGTACCAACCAACACGCCACGCCCCACCAATACACCTGTCCCACCAACGAATACACCACAGCCTACTAACACGCCACAGCCCACCAATACACCGCAACCCACCAAAACAAACACACCACAGCCAACCAACACGCCACAGCCCACCAATACACCGCAACCCACCAATACCAACACACCACAGCCAACCAACACGCCACAACCATCCAATACACCAGTGCCGCCGCCATCCAATACACCTGTTCCACCACCGTCCAATACACCCGTACCACCACCATCGGATACACCGGAGGGTGGTTAAGGGGACTAGATGCGACTGACACTTGTTCATGATTGGCTCAATCAGCTTGGGGGTGCCGAGGATGTCCTCAAAACCCTTGTGGAGATGTACCCCCAAGCACCCATCTACACCAGTATTTACTGGCACGACAAAATGCCCCCTGAGTGGCAAGCGTGGAATCTCCATACCCTATGGATTGACCGCTTGCCGTTGATTCACCAAAAGCATCAGCTTTACTTCCCTCTCTATCCCTTGGCATGGCGGGGACTGCATGTGCAGGATGTCGATGTGGTGCTGTCTAACAAAAGTGGCTTTTGTCATGGCTTGAATACTGAGGCGGTGCATATCTGCTATTGTCTGGCCCCGACGCGCTATGTGTGGCAATACGAAGCCTATATGGAGCGCGAAAATGTACCCAGACCCGCCCGTGCCTTGTTACGTCCTCTGGTTGGCTACCTCAAGCGTTGGGATTACCAAGCCGCCCAGCGTGTTGACCACTTTATCGCCATTAGCACCGAGATTCAGCAACGCATCCAACACTATTATGACCGTGACTCGGTGATTATCTACCCACCCGTTGAGACTGAGCGCTTCCAACCCGTTGGTCAGCCCGATGATTATTTCTTGAGCCTCGGACGCCTTATCCCTTATAAGCGGGTTGATTTGGCGGTGCAGGCCTGTACCCGTCTGGGCTTGCCGCTCAAAGTTGCGGGGCGGGGACGTGACCTTGAACGCCTGCAAGCGATGGCGGGGCCAACCGTTGAATTTCTTGGCTATGTACCCAATGAGGCGCTGCCAGAGTTATTTGCCCGCGCTAAGGCCTTTATCTTCCCCGGCTTGGAGGATTTCGGCATCACTCCTGTCCAAGCCCAAGCCGCCGGACGCCCAGTAATTGCCTTTAAGGGTGGCGGGGCACTGGATACGGTGCTGGCAGGTGTCACGGGCGAGTTTTTTGAAGAACCCACCGTTGAGTCTTTGATGGCGGTGTTGCAAAATTTCGATGCAACACGCTATAACCCAACTGACTGTCGAGACCACGCCCTGCGCTTCGATAGCCGTGTATTTAAAACGCAACTTTCGGCCTTCATTGAGCAGGCCTTGGTTGCGAAGGAGTAGACTTTGGAACTGAATCTCATTTGGACGGTGCTGCGCCGCTGGTGGTGGCTGATAGCGGTGCCTGTTGTGATTACCATGCTGTGGGCCTTACCCGCTTTGCCTGATGCGATTTCGCCACCTGTGACCTATGGCACGACTATTCGCTTTACGGCTGCCGCCCCACCCAGCGCGGAGAATGCCCTTGCCGCTGCCACCGACCCCCAAGCACGCAGTGGGAGCTATGAGGATACCGCCTATGTACCTTGGCTGGCCTCCGAATACCTTGTATTCAATCTACCCCAATGGATTACCAGCACCAGTTTTGCCGATGCCGTCAGCCGTGAGTTGACCGCCCAAGGTCTAGAGGTCAATAGTGACGACCTGCGCCGTGCTTTTGCCGCCGATGCCAATCGCAGCATTTTGCAGGTCGCTATTGGCTGGGATAACAAGGCTGAGTTGGAGCAGATTGCCGCTGTTGCTATTGAGATATTGCAGACTCAGAGCCAAGACTATTTCCCGCAATTGGCCTCCTCGCCCGCGATTATCATTCCGCTGGATGAGGTCGAAGTGGTACAGACCGCACCGCCTCTCACGACCCGTCTACAGCCCTTTGTGCGTGTGTTTATCGGCTTGGTTTTTGGTGTAGCTTTAGCTTTCCTTGCGGCTTATCTCGACCAGACTATCTACGCGACGGATGACCTCGAAAACGCGGGGTTGGTTGTATTGGCAAGTGTGCCCAAGGAGTAGATGATGCTAACCCTCTACACCATCGGGCATAGCAACCAAAGCGCCGAGGAGTTCTTAGCACTCTTGCAGCAACATGGTGTCATGGTGTTGGTCGATGTCCGCAGCCATCCCGTCAGCAAATATGTGCCGCATTTCAACAAGGATGCTCTGCAAACCTTTATTGAGGCGCATGGCCTGAGTTATCGTTATGCGGGGCAATACTTGGGTGGGCAACCCGATGACCCGTCCGTCTACAAAACCGAAACCGTCCCCGAAGCAGGCACCAGCCGCGAGAAATTCCTCAAAAAGGTTGATTATGAGGCTGTCATGCAGCAGGACTGGTACCACAAAGGTATTCAGCGCTTGCTGGAAATCGTGGCTGAGACCGAGGGCGGGGTTGCCATCATGTGCAGTGAAGCCGCCCCCCACGATTGCCACCGCTACCATCTCATCACGCGCTCCCTGCTTGACCCCTATGTGCGGGTGACAGAGGAGGCTATTCAGGTTATCCATATCCTGCGTGATGGGAGCCGCGAGGTGGTTGACCCTAGCGAATTTGATAAGCCGACTCAGTTATCCTTATTCTAAGGAGGGCGGGATGCGTCTTTATACGATTGGCTTTACCCAAAAAAGCGCCGAGCAGTTCTTTGGCCTCTTACGCGATAATGGTGTGCAGATGGTGGTCGATACCCGCTTGCGGCCCGATAGCCAACTGAGCGGCTTTGCCAAGCAGCGTGACCTACCCTATTTTTTGCAGGCTTTAATCGGTTGCGAGTATCGCCATGAAGGGCTGATGGCCCCCACTGCCGAACTGCTTGACCAGTACCGCCTTGATAAATCATGGGCAAACTATGAGGCCAACTTCAACGCCTTGCTGCATGGGCGCGACTTAATCAGCCATCTTGAACGGACATGGTGGGAGCAACACGCCGCCTGTCTGCTGTGTAGTGAACATGAACCTGACCACTGCCACCGTCGCCTTGTTGCTGAATATGTGGTCTCGTATTGGCCTAGTTTGGAGATAGTACATCTCATGTGAGGTGAAAATGGAAACCCTACTCTTGATTACCGAAGTCACCACCATGCGGGATGGTCGCGTGTGCATTGCAGGCGTTGACCGTACCTATAAAGCCATCCGTCCGGTACTCCCCCACCATATCTACAAACGCCATCTGTATTTATCCACTGGTCAAGCCATTTATCCGCGTGCCGTTATCAGTCTCGACTTAACACCAGAGGATGACCTTGACCGCCCCCATCTGGAGGATTGCCGATGGGACACGACTCAACCCACCACTTTCGAGCGTGAGACCTCGCCCGACAATTGGAAGCGGGTACTCACGGAAACCGCCGCCACCAGCATAGAAGACTTATTCGGCACCGAGGTTCATCGTGGGGAGAATGTAGCGGCGGGCAGTGGGCTGCGGTCATTGGGTACCCTTGTTCCGGAGCGCATCACCAACCTGTGGCATAAGAGCCATGACCAGCGCCAGCATCAATATCGGCTAGAGTTTTATGATAGCACAGGGCAACAATTCGATATTCCCATCAATGACCTCACGGTACAGACCTATATCCAGCGCCTTCAGCACAATGGCTTTAAGATGGACTATATTGAGACGCTACTGGTTGACCGCTTCAATCGTGGCGAGGTTTACTTGCGCTTGGGGTTGACACGCCCTTGGAATGGCTGGTGCTGGCTACAAGTGACGGGGGTCTATACCTTTCCGGACTATCTCGCAGGCAAAAACTTTACAGAGATTGAGCTATTCAGCGAAGACCCCACGCCGAATTGACATGGCATTTCTTTCACCCAACAATGCGCTATAATTGCAGCGCTTTAGGAGAGATGAACCACCATGAATTTATTGGACTATGTGCGTATCCTGACCCGACGGGGCTGGATTATTCTGCTGGCAATGGTCATCACGGCTGGGGGGGCCTATGGCTTTAGCAAAACCCAGACCGAAGTCTACCGTGCCTCACAGAAGGTGCTGCTGTTGCCCTCGCGCAATGACTTCGGCCTCTCGGAAACGCTGCGGATTTTGCTGCGGAGCTATGTCGAGTTTTTGAATACCGACGCCATCGCCCAACAGGTCATTGATAACCTACAATTGGATATGACACCGGGTGATTTGCGCTCAAATGCCACCATCAACTCTGACCCAACTACCTTGACCATCCAAATTGACATCGACCTCGAAGACGGAGCCACCGCCCAAAATATCTCCCGTGAATGGGGTCAGCGCTTGGTCGATTGGCGCAATCAAGCCAATTCCGAATTGCCCCGCGAAGAGCGCATTGAAGCCCAACTGCTCAACTCATCCTTGGGCCTGCATCAACCCAATACCAAAGTGAATGTTATTGCTGGGGCGGTGTTAGGCGTTTTGGTGGGGGGGCTAATTGTGTTTGTGCTGGAATATCTAGAGGCCAATATCTTGCGGCGGCCTGAAGATGTCGAGCGTATTATTGAGAGCGCATTGCTGGCGGCTATCCCCCAGCATGATTAAGGGAGCGATTCATTTATGCCTGCTAATCTGATTACCTTAAAAGACCCCCGTTCCGCCGCCGCCGATGCTTACCGAACCCTGCGGACGAACCTCATGTTTAGTAACCTTGACCAGACCCTCACCACCCTCGGCGTAACGGCCCCGGCTGAAGATAACAACAAGGGTGTAGCAGCGGCTAATCTCGCAGTGACTTTTGCCCAAGGCGGCAAGCCGACCATCTTGGTTGATGCCGACCTACGCCGCCCAACCCTGCATAGTCTGTGGGGTGTGGATAATGCGCGTGGCCTAACCACCATGCTGCTTGAGGGGGGGGCTATGCAGAACCCACCACTGGTCAATACTGAGGTTGAGGGCTTGCGCTTGTTACCAAGTGGCACTCTACCTGCCAATCCTGTTGATGTGCTGGCCTCGGCTAAAATGGATCAGGTCATTCAACGCCTGATGGAACTAGCTGAGGTGCTGATTTTTGACATGCCGCCTGTATTGGTAGCCGCCGATGCCTTGGTGTTAGGACAGAAATTAGGTGGTGTGATGATGGTAGTGCAAGCCAATCAGACCCGCCGTGACCACACCAGCCGCGCCAAAGCCCAACTTGAGCGTGTACATATCAATGTCGTCGGGGCGGTTATGCTCGATGCCCCAGCGAATCGACCATCTAGTCAATATCGTTAAGAGGAGCCACAGTGAAGGGACTCATTTTAAGCGGGGGCAAAGGCACCCGTCTCTATCCATTGACCTATACCCGTGCCAAGCAACTACTGCCTGTTGCTAACAAGCCAGTGCTGTTTCGGGTAATTGAGGCCATCCGCGATGCGGGTATCCGTGAGATTGCCATTGTCATTGGCGATACAGGCCCCCAAGTGCGCGAAGCTGTTGGCGATGGTAGCCAGTTTGGGGATGTCGAAATTACCTATATTGAGCAGGACGCCCCGCGTGGCTTGGCCCATGCTGTCAAGATTGCCCAGCCCTTTATGGGTGATGAACGCTTTGTGATGTTCTTAGGCGATAACGTCATTCAGGGGGGGATTAGCCGCCTCATCAGCGAATTTGAGCATCATCCTGAATGGCATAGCCAAATTGTGCTAAAAGAGGTCAAAGACCCGCGCAGCTTTGGGGTTGCTAAATTGGCCGATAACGGACACATTGAATACTTGATTGAAAAACCTGCCGAGCCGCCCTCCAACCTTGCCCTTGTTGGCATTTATATGTTTGACCACCATGTCTTTGAGGCGGTGAATGCGATTCAGCCCTCCAAGCGAGGTGAGCTAGAAATCACCGATGCCATTCAATGGCTCATCACCAATGGCTACACCGTCTTCCCCTACGTCCACCCCGGCTGGTGGATTGACACCGGTAAGGCCCGCGACATGCTAGAAGCCAATAGCCATGTCTTGGAAGAACTGACGCCCTATGTGGCAGGTACCGTAGACGACCATTCGGAGATTGATAGCCGTGTCACGATTGAGGAAGGCGCGGAGATTATCAATAGTGTCATTCGTGGTCCCTCGATTATTGGCAAACACTGCAAAATCATCAACAGCTACATCGGCCCCTTCACCAGTATTTACCATGATGTTACAGTCGAACACTCAGAAATAGAGCGCAGCATGGTCTTGGAGCATAGCGTCCTCCGCAATGTGCCAACCCGCCTCTATGATAGCTTGATTGGGCGCAATGCCGATGTGGATATTAGCGACAAACGTCCTTTTGCTATGAAACTAACCCTCGGCGACTACAGCAAAGTGCGCCTTCTAAAGGAGTAACCTACCATGAAAAATATCCTTGTCACGGGCGGGGCGGGCTTTATCGGGAGCGCCTTTGTCCGTTATATGGTCGAGACCTACCCCGAATATAACATCATCGTGCTGGACAAAATGACCTATGCGGGCAATATCGACAACCTGCTGCCTGTCCATGATGAACCCAACTACCGCTTTGAGAAAGGCGATATTGCCGATGAGCAGACCGTTGAGCGCGTCTTCTTGGAGCATCACATTGACACCGTGGTCAACTTTGCGGCGGAGTCGCATGTGGACCGTAGCATCCTCAATCCCCACGCCTTTGTGCAAACCGATGTAGTCGGCGTCTATATCCTGCTGGAGGCTTGCCGCAAGCTAGGCGTGCAGCGTTTCCACCATGTGTCCACTGATGAGGTCTATGGTAGCATCCCCAAAGGCTTTTTTAAGGAAGGTGACCCCCTTGAACCCAACAGCCCTTATGCCGCCAGTAAAGCGGGGGGCGAATTGATGGTACGCGCCTATTGGGTGACCTATGGTCTACATACCACCGTGACACGCGGCAGCAACACCTTTGGCCCCTATCAATACCCTGAAAAAGTCGCGCCATTTTTCATCACCGAGGCGATTGATAACCGCCCCCTGCCTCTTTATGGCGATGGGATGCAGGTGCGCGACTGGCTGTATGTGGATGACCATTGCAAGGCTATTGATGTGGTGTTGCATCGCGGAGAGGCGGGTGAGATTTACAACGTCGGGGGTGAGAACGAGCGCCACAACATTGATGTCACCAAGCTCATCCTTCAATACTTGGGCAAGTCTGAATCCCTGATTAAGCATGTCGCAGACCGTCCGGGGCATGATCGCCGCTATGCCTTGACCAATGACAAGCTGCGGGCAGATTTCGATTGGGCACCCAGTACCCACTTTGAGACCGCGCTCCAAGCTACGGTGACATGGTATGTCAAGAATGAATGGTGGTGGCGCAAACTCAAATCAGGCGAGTATTTGGAATACTATAAGAAACAATATGCGGAACGCCTAGCAAACGCGGACTAATCATGTATCGGCTGCTGAGAAACAACATTTGGTTTCGTTTATGGGGGCGGTATCTTCGCCCTATTGTGCAATTCTTTGTGCGCTTGAATAACGCAACCAATGGTTTGTTGCGCCTACTGGTGCGCGGGATAAATCGCTTTATCGACTATGGCCCGCACGAGGCAGCCGCCCTTTCCTATTACGCCTTGTTTTCGCTGTTTCCCTTGATGCTGCTGCTGATTGTCATCATGACCTTTTTCATCGACACTGAGTCGGCCAGTGCCCAGATTGGCGATGTTGTGACCATCTTCTTTCCCGGCCAGACCTCCAATATCCTTCAAGATGCGATTCAAGCAGCGGTTGAGCAACGGGGAGGGGTCAGTATCTTTGCGGTTGTTGTGCTGGGGTGGTCGTCGGCTAACCTATTCGGCAATCTCGAAAAAGTATTGGCGATTGCCTTTGGGGTACAGAAGCGCCGCCGCATCTATCAACGGCGTTTTATTGGCCTGATTATGATTGTTGCCTTTGGGGTCTTTCTACTAGCCTCCATCATCACCAACCTGCTTTTTAACTTCCTTGATTTGCTTTTCCTCAATCAATCCGCCACATGGCTACGGATGGCAAGTTTCTTGGTGCCAACCGCCTTCAACGCCGCGATTTTTGCGATGCTCTATGGTTTTGTGACCTCGGTGCGGTTGCGGTGGGATGCCATCTTGCCTGCCTCCTTGATGGGAGGATTAGCGTTTGAGTTCGCCAAGCGTAGTTTTGTTTATTACCTCAGCAGCCTAGCCGATCTCAACTTTGTCTATGGTTCAGTGACTACTGTCGTAATTTTCATGCTATGGGCCTTCATCATCTTCTGCTTGATTCTGTTCTTTGCAGAGGTATGTAGCGCCCTTGATGCGTGGCTTGAAGCCAATGAGGTACTCTCAACGAATCACAACCGAATGCCCGTCGTAGCCATCGAAAACCCTACGCCTCTTCATCTGCCTCCACCCGAATAACGTAGAGCAGCCGTTTACACGTCCCTCTGGTTTTGTGCCATAATCAAAGGTATGTAGACCATAAGGGAGTTTGCCTATGCGACTAAGAAGAGTGTTCTTTTTAGGCTTGGCTTTAAGCCTATTGTTTGTGTTGATCCCCTTGACCTTTGGTCAAGATGGTGACCAAGTTGCCCCTCCCCGCGTCATTGAAACTACTCCATTAGCAGGCGAAGAACTGGCCCTCGATGGTAGTGTATCATTTACTTTTGACCGTGCGATGGATACCGACAGTGCCGATAATCTGTTCACAGTCGAACCCGCAGTTGAAGGTGAATGGACATGGAACGAGCGCAGCAATATCCTGACCCTGACTCCGACTGCCCTTGAACGCGATACTGAATATCGCTTCAGCGTCTTTGCTGTTGATGCTGATGGGCAAGCAATGGCCGAGGCCTATGATCTCTCACTAGTGACGATTGGCTATATTGAGATTAGTGATGTCATTCCCGCCGCAGACACAACCGCCGTTGATGTGGACACAGACATTACCGTTATCTTCACCCGCCCAATTGTGCCGTTGGTAAGCATTACCGAGCAAGCTAATCTGCCTAGTCCCTTGGAGATTACGCCCGCGCTGGCTGGTACGGGCGAATGGCTCAATACCTCTATCTACATCTATCACCCTGATGATGTACTGGTGGGTGGTACCGAGTACCGTGTCGCGGTTAAAGCGGGTCTTGCCAGTGGTAATGGAGCCATTTTAGGGGAAGATTATGTGTTCCGTTTCACGACCGACGTCCCCAAAGTTTCCAACATGACTCCCCGTGATGGGGGGCGTGGTATCGCGTTGGATACCTCTATTACCGTCAGTTTTACCCAGCCGATGGACCCAGCGACTGAAGCGGGCATCTGGCTTGAAGGCCCCGGTGGGGTGCGTCCCGCAGTCACCTATGAGTGGAGCGAATCGCGCCGTAGCGTAACGCTGACGCCAACTGCTTTGCTCGAACTGGACTCGCTCTATGATATTCAAGTTGAGAGCGACATCATCCGCAGCGCCAGTGGGGCGGCGATGAACTTTGATTACCAACAAAGTTTCAATACCGTACCTTATCCGGCTATCTTACGAACTGACCCAAGTGATGGTGGCTTGACGGATGCCTATGGCGGATTCCGTATTTACTTCACGGCCCCGATTGACGAGGAAACCCTAGAAGGTAAGGTCATTATTGACCCAGAGCCTTGGCGGGAATATGAAACCTACTACTATGGCTATGACACCAGCTTTGTTCTCTATTTTGATATGGAGCCAAGCAGCGATTATACCGTGACCATTTTACCGGGGATTGCTGACCCCTACGGCAACACCATCAATGAACAGAAGGTGGTGAATTTCCGCACCCGCCCCTATACTCCCGACTTTAATCTAAGCGTTCCTGACTTTGTAGGCTCTTACAATGCCTATAACGACGCCACCCGTCTCTTCGTCAATCATCGCAATATCAGTCAGATTGACTTCCGACTGTATGAGTTGGATGTCCGCGATTTGGCCCGTTTTACAGGCCCGAATGGGTATGATTACCGTTATGACTATGAACCCAATGCCGAATACCTGATTCGCTCATGGTCGGCTCCGGTTCAATCGCCGCTCAACCTTTACCGTTATGAATTGGTCTATCTTTCGGCAACAGGTGGAAGCGGCATTGGCAATGTCGAGTGTGTGGGTGCGCCAACCTCACAATTGTATGTAGGCGCAACGGCCCAAGTCGGTCTGACAGACCCCCGCCCCTCGCGGGTACGCCAACAACCCACCACCGCATCCGAGATTATCACCACCTATGAACCCGGCACCACCGTCCAGATTCAGAATGGCCCCATTTGCGGGGACGGTTATCTATGGTGGGAGATTTACAACGAGGTTGATAACGTTACCGGATGGATGGCAGAAGGCACCCAAGGCAATTACTTCATTGAGCCACTGGCTCCACTCACCATTGATGACAGCCAAGCCCCACCCGCCCTTGAACCGGGAGTTTACTTCCTGTCGGCACGTGCGCCTGAACTGCCAGAACCACGCCGTCCCCTGACCCATGCGATGATTGTGGCAAATGCCAACTTGACGATGAAGTTTAGCCCCGACCAGACCTTGGTGTGGGTCACCGATATGCAGTCAGGTCTTCCTATTCCCAACGTTCTCGTGACTATCCACAGCAGTGATTTTGGACAGGTTGCATCCGGCACCACCGATGCCAACGGCTTGATGATGGTGGATACCCCCGACCTGACTTCTCTGTATACCACTGTCTATGCGGTGGTCGAGACCGACCCCTACTTTGGCTTTGTCGTCAGCGACTTCTCACAAGGAATTGACCCTTGGTACTTTGAAATCCCCACCGATTACAGTCCGGTAAACTTCCGCGGCTATCTCTATACCGATCGCCCACTCTATCGCCCTGACCAGCCCGTCTATTTCCGTGGGGTGCTGCGGAACCGTGACGATGTGCTGTATACGCCCATGACCGACATCGACACCGTGCATGTTGTCGTCAGAGACCCCGAAGACTATATCGTCTATGAGGATGACCTACCCCTCACCACCTTTGGCACCTTTTCGGGTGAATTTACCTTGGATGCCGAGGCGGGCTTGGGTTATTACCGCATTGTGGCGTCACCCTTTGGCGAAGTCGATCAATATGAGTATCGCAAGACCTTCAGCATCAGTTTTGGGGTGGCAGAATACCGCGCTCCTGAGTATCAAGTTAATCTAGCACCCGTTGAGACCGAAGTTGCCCAAGGTGAAACGATTGAGGTCGATGTCGAGGGCCGCTATTTCTTCGGCTCACCCGTCTCGAATGCCAAGGTTGAGTGGAGTGTCATCGGCAATAACTTCTTCTATAACCGCTATGATGGGCCGGGGTACTATTCCTTCGTGGACTACAACTACGATAGCGGCCCCTATGATTACTACGACACTGAGCGCGAACTGATTGCCAGTGGCGAAGGCACCACCGATGACCAAGGCCACTTCATGATTGAGATTCCGGCGGACTTGGGCGAAAAGACCCAAAGCCAGACCTACATCATTGAAGCCGTCATCACCGATGAGACCGACCAAGAAGTAGCCAGCCGCACTCAAGTTATCGTGCATCAAGGCTATGTCTATGTCGGTGTGGCCCCCGATAGCTATGTTAATCAAGCTAACGAAGACACTGGCTTCAAGGTCATCAGCCTTGATTGGCTAGGCCAGCCCGTGCCTGAACAATCTATCGATTACCGCATTGTAGAACGGCGTTGGTCGAGCGTCCAAGAAAAAGACGAGACCGGACGCACCGTTTGGCGTTGGGATGTCGAGGAAATTGAGGTCAGCACTGGCTCCACCACAACGGACGCCGAGGGTCTAGGCCATATCGACTTTGTACCCCCCAACGGCGGCACCTTCAAGATTTACACCACCAGCCGCGACAGCGCCGAGAACTTGGTGCGAAGCAGCGCCTTTATGTGGGTCAGCAGCCGTGAGTATGTCTCATGGCGTCAACAGAACAGCAACCGCGTGGACTTGATTACTGATGCGGACAGCTATGAAGTGGGCGATACGGCAGAAATCTTGATTGCCAGCCCCTTCCAAGGCACCACCTACGCCCTGATTACCACTGAGCGTGGTAGCATCATGACCAGCGAAGTGGTGGTCATGGAATCCAATTCCTATGTCTACCGCTTGCCGATTGAGGAAATTCACGCCCCGAATGTCTTTGTCTCGGTCTTACTGACCAAGGGCGTGGATGAAAACAACCCCTATCCGCAATTCCGCATGGGCATGGCCCAACTGGACGTAAGCCGTGAACGCCTTGAGTTGCATGTTGAAATAACCCCCGACATCCCCGAAGGCGTGATTGTTGGCCCCGGTGATAATGTCACCCTCAACGTCAAAATCACCGACTGGAAAGGCGATCCGGTCAATGCTGAAGTGGGTATCGGGGTAACCGACCTCTCCGTCTTGACACTGGCCTCGCCTAATAGTGGCCCATTGTTGGACTACTTCTATGGCTTGCAGGGCGTGAGTGTTCGCACCTCTACCCCCTTAACCGTCTCCGTAGACCAACTGACGCAGACCATCATTGACACTATCAAAGGTGGTGGCGGTGGTGGCGCAGAGGAAGGTGTTATCGACATCCGCCAAGAGTTTGTGGATACCCCGCTTTGGGAGCCGAGTGTCATCACCACCGTCAATGGTGAGGCTCAGGTGGTCGTCAAACTGCCTGATAACCTCACGACATGGCGTATCGACGCCCGTGCGGTGACGACTGGCTTAGATGGCCCGATGCGGGTCGGTCAAACCACGACTGACTTTATTAGCACGATCCCCTTGCTCATCCGTCCGGCGACCCCACGCTTTATGATTGTGGGTGACAAGGCCACGATGGGCGCGGTGGTCAATAACAACACGGGTACTGAGCAAACTGTCCAAATCTGGATGGAGGGCCAAGGCTTTATGCCCGCCGAAGGTACCGAACTCACCCAGACCGTGACTATTCCAGTTGGTGGTCGGGTACGGGTCGATTGGCAGGTTGAGGTGCTGGATGTCCCCGCTATTGATGTCTATTTTGGCGTCAAGAACGAGGACGGTACCTATCAAGATGCCAGTAAGTCACCCGTCGGAATCGGCGATGACCAACTGCTGCCCGTCTATCGTTACGCTGTTGCTGAAACGGTCGGGACGAGTGGCACCCTCATTGGACCAGATGCGCTCAGTTTCACCGAGATTATCGCTTTGCCGGCCCGCTTGGACGAGACACGCGGTGAACTCAAGATTCGTCTTGACCGTTCCCTCGCTGGCCCTGCCTTGGATGGCTTGAGCTACCTTGAAAATTACCCGCACCAGTGTATCGAGCAGACGGTCAGCAAGTTCTTACCGAATGTCATCACCATGCGTGCCTTGGTAGCGCTCAATCAGTCTAATCCGGAGCTAGAGGCCAATCTGCGTGTACAGGTCAACTTTGGCTTGCAACGCCTCTATGCCCAGCAAAAGGTTGATGGCGGCTGGGGTTGGTTCCCGACCGATGAATCCAACCCGCTTACCACTGCTTATGCTGTGATTGGCTTGGTCGAAGCCAAAACGAGTAACTTCCCGGTAGAGGACCAAGTTCTGCGCCGTGCCGTGAGTTATCTTAATAACTATCTGCTGGGCGTTGAACGCCGTAACCCCACTGCCGAGAGTTGGATACTCAACCGTCAAGCCTTCATCCTCTATGCTTTAGCACGGGCCGATGCAGGTAATGCCTCACGCTTGACGGCCCTCTATGACTTGCGTGACCGTCTCAACCTTGATGCACGGGCTTATCTGACAATGGCAATGCACATTGTCGATGCCCGTGACCCGCGCATTGATACCCTCATCAGCGACTTTGTGACTCGTGCCACCCTCAGCGCGACAGGTGCCCACTGGGAAGACCGTCCTGACCGCTACAACTGGACGACCAACACCCGCACCACTGCCCTGATTACGATGGCAATGACCCAGCACGACTACACCAATGCCCTCATCCCCAGTGCCATTCGGTGGATGATGGTGGCCCGTAAAGCCGATGCGTGGGAGACCACCCAAGAGACAGCGTGGGCCGTCATGACCCTCACCGAGTGGATGGTTGCCAGCCAAGAGCTAGAAGCTGACTACGAGTTCAACGTGCGCTTGAATGGCGACTTGCTGGCGATTGAGGACAACACCGCCACCACCGATAACGTCAAGGAAAGCGAAGTGTTGCGGATTGCCATTAATGAGTTGCTGATGGATCAAGCCAACCGCCTGACGATGATTAAGGGCGAAGGCACGGGCAACCTCTACTACACCGCCCATGTCACCAGCTTCCAGTATGTACCGGATGTGGAGCCAGTCTCGCGGGGTATCATCATCAGCCGCCAGTATCACATGGCAGGCGACCCCGACAAGACTCCTATCACGCAAGCCAACGTCGGGGATGAGATTGTGGTCACATTGACTATTATCGCTCCCCGTAACCTACATTATGTCGTGATTGAAGACCCCATTCCAGCGGGTACGGAAGCCATCAACCGCAACTTGCTGACCACCAGCCAAATCGGGCAACGCCCAACCCTGAACCGTGATGACCCCTTCGGGCGTGGTTGGGGTTGGTGGTGGTTCTCGCGCACGGAGATGCGTGACGAGAAGCTCGTCATGTACTCGACTTATCTGCCACGCGGCACCTACACCTATGTTTATAGCATTCGGGCCAGCTTTGAAGGGGAATACAATGTTATCCCCACCACAGGCCAAGAGTTCTACTTCCCCGAAGTCTATGGACGGGGCGCAGGTAACTTGTTTATCGTCAACCCTGCTGAGGAATAAGCCCCGCAGCACCCAACCCGAACCCCCTTGTCCATCTGGCGAGGGGGTTTTTTAGTGGATGGGCAAGATTAGCGCCGAGGGATGGACAGCATCATGATAGATGGTTTGCTCGGCACAATAGAGGTCGGTCTGGCTTTCGGAGCCAAGATTGCGGCACCAGCGCGGATGTGCGCCGCTCGACACCTGCAAGCGGATGCAATGTCCAGCCTTGAAGCGGTGCGCCGTCGCCCACATATCGACCTCTAGACACCAGACCCCGTCTTCGCCCACCATCGTGTGCTGGGGATTAATCCGAAGTAGGCCATCACAGATATTGACCGAGCGCCCATCAGGGTGGACATCGCACAAACGCCCGAAAAAATCGGTATAGGGGCGGCTCGAATGAGCATAGAGCCTCAAACGCACGGGGCCGATAACCTCCACATCATAAGTTAAGGGTAAAGTGGTATAGGTCAACACATCAGGGCGCTGCTCATGGCGGCGGTTATCTTTGGGGCCAGCACTGAGGCTAAACTGCGCTCCACCCAGAGCAGGCGTCGGTTGCTGCGGGTCATAATGATAGCAATCGGGAGCCTCGATACCTTGGGGAGGCATGGGAGCCAACTGATGGTGATGGTGCAAATAGAAAGGTGTTGGGGTAGCGGGTGGAGGCCAGTCGTCCATCTCACGCCACTGGTTGGCACCCATCACATAAATCCGCACAGGCTTCTCGCGCAGGCCTTGGGAATCGCCCTTAAGATGCGCGTCAAACCAAGCGAGGGCAGGTTTTAGACTACTCGATAGGTGCATCAGATTGCTGAAATGGCTCCAAGGGCCAATGGTGAGATAGGGGTTTTGTCCGGCCTCACGCAAGGTGTGGTAATCCAGCAACAGCGTCCGCAGGAAGAAATCGTACCATCCGCCCATCAAGTGTACAGGAGCCTTGAGGTGCGATATATCCAAGGTCTGGCGAGCTTCTTGCCACACTGCATCGTCTGGGTCAGGGTGTTCCAGCCACAGCCGATAGTAAGGCGCGGCTTGTTTGAGGGCAACGGTATCGGCCTCGGTAATCGGCAGATGAGCAAAAGCGGGACGAATAGCGTGTTCCACTTCGAGGAGCATAGGAGCCGCTGCGACCAAGGGACGCTTGGCATATTTATCCAGCGCTCGAAAAATGGTGAGCCAGCGTAACGCCAGCCCTAAGTCAAAGGCCCCGTCGGGATAGAGTATCATCTCTAGGCGCGAACCTGTCACGCTGGGTACTAGCGCATCAAGATGGGTGCCAACCGCCCATTGTACCAAACCCAGATAGCTCGGCCCCCACATGCCGATTTTGCCATTATACCAAGGCCGATGCTTAATCCATGCGAGTGTATCTTCCCCGTCACGGGTTTCGTTAAAGTAAGGGTTAAACTCACCGCCCGAATCGAAGCGCCCGCGCACATCCTGCACCACCACTTGATAACCACGCTCGGCAAAACGTTGAGCAATGATAGCCAGTAGCATACCAAAGAAGCCCGCCGAGGCCCGCCGTCCATAGGGTGAGCGAATCAGGATAGTGGGGCATGGCTCCAAGGTGTTGGGCTGGTAGTGGTCAGCGATTAAGTGGACACCATCGCGCATGGGGACAGCTTGCCCCTCGGCTACATGTACATGATAACATGGCGGGGGTAGACGCAAAAGAAAGGCAAAAAGACGACGGCGGGAGGAAAAAAGTAGCATCCCCACCCATGCGAGGATGCTGAGAAACACGAGCCTAATCCATGACACTCTGGCTCAACCCTGTATCTGGCTTGCGTGGCGGATAGACTGGTTCTTCTAGCCGTCCGGTGCGGATAAAATGCGAGAGGAAGGTATTGGTTAGTTTCTGGTCAACCGGCGGGCAGTCAATACCTGAACCATAGAGCGCTTGTTGGGTGAGGTCAGTACCTAGTGCTTTATAGGCCGCATCACTGACGCCCAACATCCGACGGGCAAACCCTATCTGGAAGAAGGGCAGCAGCGGATGTAGGGGATTGTGAATGTCCACATAATCCTCGACCACCTCAACCCATTGGTTAAAGGGGTACTTCATGACTGGGTAGCCTGCGGCAATCACCATATCAAAGATGTCGCTCCAGTGGATGGGCTTGGGATTCAACAGATGAAAGACTTTGCCCAATGAACTCTGTTGATGGGAGAGATGGAGCATCGCCCGTGAGATGAAATCAACGGGGGTCATATCCATTGGGTTATGGACCTCGGGCGCAACCTTGGCTTGGATACACCCGACCATCATACGCGCCACAAAGTCATCAATGTTGGAGACGCCCGACTGACTATCACCCACAATCAAGCCAATGCGGTGAACGGTGACGGGTACACCGCGATCACGCGCCATACGGACGACGAGTTCAGCGACATACTTGGTCTGAAAATAGCCAATCGGCGGGCATTTGGTTTGGTCAAGTTCATCGTCCTCATTGCCACCCATTAGGTTTTGATAGGCCAGCAAAATCCCAAGTGAGGAGACAAAGTGCATGGGCTTGGGTTTGCCCATCGTTGTAAGACGGAGCGCCTCTTGGGTGCCGCCGATATTGGCAGATGCCAGAAATTCAAAAGGGGCCACATAGCTTAACTTGCTGCCGCAATGATAAACGGCGTCGGCAGACTCACTGATTTCACCAAAAGTTTTTTCATCTAGACCAAACAAGGGATTCTTGAGGTCACCATTGAGGGGCAAAATCCGCTGGGTGTAGCTCTCTTTCCAAATCATATACTTACTAAGATTTTGCCGGATACGTTGCAACCCATGTTCGGGCGTTTCAGCGCGGACAAGGCAATAAACATCGGCGGGAGTGTGTTCTAATAAATCGCGTAGTAAGTAAGCACCAACAAATCCTGTGGCTCCGGTCAAAAACAGTGTATGCGGCGGTGTAGTTAAATCAACCGAATCACTTTGGGGGACAATCGCGGGATCAAGAGCGGCACGAGTGTTCAGATCGAAACCATGTTGATTCATCGTCATCTTAATTCCTTTGGCAAAAGTGCTGAAATACCTATATTTTGGTTGCTAATCATTCTACTCACAATTTTTGTTTTGGCCTATCATTAGAGTTAAAATTATACTCCTATTCGTGGGAGTTAGACGAATGCGTGAAATTCCACAACTGGAAAAGAAGCCGGGCTGTACCCTTATACTCAGTGGGGGTGCAACCAAGGCTTTCTATTTTCACCTTGGGGTACTCAAGGTGCTACGTCCTAGCGATGTGACCGCGATTGTGGGCACAAGCGCAGGTTCCGTGTTAGGAGCATTCATCGCATCAGGTGCCTCAGTTGATACCCTCCTTACCTCTTTGTATCAAAAGAAAGTGTATGTCCCTAAATTTGACTCATGGGTGCGAACCATTACCTCCTCCATGCTCTTCCGCCCCAAGTACAAGGACATCACCAAGCAATCACTCTATACCACATGGATTGGCCTTCAATTCTTATTGACATTACCCCGTGTATTTTGGCATCAGGACATAGTTGCCGAGGCCATTGATCGCTTGGTGAATAGCCAACTCCATGCTACGGCCTTTTTTGACTCTAGTGCCCTTGAAGACCTGTTTCAGTCCTTGCTGCCTACTGCCAACTTTGCCGACTTAGAGCATGAACTCTATGTGGTTGCCACTGGTCTGGATAGCCAGAAACGTGGGGTATTTAACGGGCGGTATGATTTTGAAGATGAGACGAATATCTTTTTGACAGATGTGCCCATTCACAAGGCTGTGCGTGCGTCGAGCGCCATTCCGGGCATGTTTGAACCTGTCAAAATCAAAGGGGAGTATTATGTCGATGGAGAGGTGAAGCAGACCCTTTCCGCTGATATTGGTGTGCGCTTAACTGACCAAGTTGTGATTTCCCATACCTACCAACCACTGGTGTTAAAAGGCAAGGGCAGTGTACGAAATATGGGGTGGTTGAATATCTTGAAGCAATCAACTTCGATGGTCTTCCATGAGCGCATTGCGATTTGGCGTCACATTTACGAGCAACAACACCCTGAAAAAGAAATTATATGGATTGAACCTGCCCCCGACGATATTGACTTCTTCCTTGCCCCCGAATTTTCCTTCCGTCCTGAAATTCAGAAAAAGATGATTAAAAGCGGTGAGAACGCAGCAAGACGAGCATTGATGGAGCAAGTGCGAACATGACCGACCAACTACGATTTCTCGGCCCCGTAGATACCGCCTTTTTGTATGTAGAGACCCCTGAAACCCCGATGAATATTGGTGCCGTTACGATTTTTGATGGCCCCATTCCCTTTGATGATTTCGTAAAATTAGTAGACTCGCGTATTCACCAAGCGCCAATTTATCAGCAACGGATTGTGCAGGCCCCTCTTAGCCTTGGTCAACCTGCGTGGATTTTTGACCCCGATTTTTATGTAGAGAACCATGTTTTTCAGGTAAAGCTGGACAGCCCCGGCACCGATGACCAGCTACGTGCCGTGGTAGGAGGACTTATCTCTAGCCCCTTGGAACGCGATAAACCCCTTTGGGAAATTTATTTGATTGAAGGGCTATCGGGCAACCGCACCGCTGTGTTTTTCAAGGTGCATCACTGCATGGTAGATGGGTTAGCAGCAGTGGAACTCTTTACCCTGCTCTTTGATTTCGTTCCTGATACCAACCCGCCATCAGGTCAGAAACCCCTCTATGACCCGCCGCGCTTACCGGGGCGCACCCGTCTCTTGACCGACTCGGCTAAAGGGGACTTGCCCTTTAAGTTCAAGATGCTCAAGAAAATCACCAATGAAACGCTGCAACTCTCTTCATTGATGACTGATAAAGAAAAGCGCCGCCGCGCCCTGTATGGAGTTGCCAATCTGGTCAACGATAACCTTAAACCTATCCGTAAGCTCGCAATCAATGGCACCAACTCCGGCAAGATGATGTTGGCATGGGCTGAATTCCCCTTAGCAGAGGTGCGTGCCATCAAGTCTAGCCTACGGGCATCTGTCAATGATGTGATGCTGACGGTATACGCCACTGCTATTGAGAAATATCTCAAAGAGCGACGGGGAGGTACAGGACGACAGGAATTTTTGCGGGTGATTGTGCCTGTCAGTATGCGTGTTGATGAGGAAAAGGGGGATTATGGCAACCGTATCTCGATTATGACGGTTGACGTGCCTTTTGAGGATATTTCGCCACTGGAGCGCTTACGCAAGGTCACCGAGTATTCAACAGTGATGAAAGAGTCGTCGCTTTCCACAATGGCCGATTTGGTTTTGACTCTGCCCGCTTTAGCACCTGCGGCCTCCCAACCCCTGATTTGGAGCATTGCCCCCAAAGCTTTTTCCTTCATCGCCCATACATGGTGTACCAACGTGATGGGGCCACAGATACCGATTTATCTGTTGGGGCAGCAGATGCTCCATACCTTTGGCTATTTCCCACTAAACCCGACGATGGGTTTGTCATGTGTCATCACCAGCTACAACCAGCGCATCTCCATGACCTTGGTGACCGATGCAGGCATCGTGCCGGATATTACCGAATTGCAGAAATACCTCCAACAGGCCTATCTTGAACTCCGCAAGGCCGCCAAGGTATTGCCTGCCGAGCCAATTGCTATTAGCACCCCAAAATCTGAGTCAATCTTTGATCCCAAGCCAGAGCCTGTCGCGGTGGTGATGGAGCATTCAACAGAGGCTCCCGCTTCGGCAAATGGGGCTGAGAAGGTGGTCGCTCATGCAGCCCCTGAAGCTATTGTGGTAACGGCTCCCGTGCCAGTAGTGGTCTCAGAGGTGGTTGCTGAACCCGTTAGCCCTCAACCTGTCGTGGCTGCTAAGGCTGCGGATGCAAAACCTAAACCTGCGCCTGTTGCTGAGGCCGTTGCTGAAGCCAAACCAAGCGCCAAAGGTGATAAGCTAGAGCTTTTCTCAGAGGCGTGGGCGCAGGCCTTCCAAGATAAGCTGAATAGCAGCGACGCCTATTTTCATGCGTCTACCAAGTGGGAGGCGGGGTCGTTGGCGCTGGTGATTAAGCCATCTGACCACCCCAGCTTTCGCAAAGGGGCCGCCGTCTGGCTGGATTTATACAAAGGCAAGTGCCGTGTGGCCCAAAGCCTACCCCCTCGTGAAGCCCAGCAAAAAGCGGACTTCGTGATTGAGAGCGATTATGCAACATGGCTGCATGCCCTTGAAGGGCATACTCCGCCGCTGATGCTGATTATGCGTGGCAAGTTGCGGCTTGCCAAAGGCTCAATGCGAAAATTATTACCTTTTACGCATTCTGCTCAAGAATTGGTTCACTGCGCTCAGGAGATAGATTGATGGCGAAGAACCCTTTTCCGAAGGCCGTTAGCATTAATGGCACCGAGTTCAACTTCCGATTGCTGGTGACTACTGATCGGGGGGCGATTCTCAATTTTGCTCAACGGTTAGACGAAACTGATTTATCCTTTATGCGGCGCGACATCACCCAGCCGGAGATGGTCGATAGCTGGATTCATGATGTCGAGTCGCAGCACGCAACCACTATCCTTATTGAGACCAACAACCAAATCATTGGTTATGGTACGTTGTACTACAACCAGCTTTTCTGGAATCGGCACCTTGGCGAAATTCGCATCTTGATTAGTTCACCCTTCCGCAATCGGGGGTTGGGGAACCGGATGACCCGCGAATTGGTGAAAATCGCCCAAGAGGTCGGTCTGGAAAAGGTGGTGATGTATATGGCAGTCGAAGACAAGAGCGCCCAACGTATGGTCGAAGACCTTGGCTTTACTGCTGAAGCTCTCTTAACCGATTGGGTCAAAACACGCGATGAGCGAACCCATGATTTGCTGATTATGTCAGCGTCCATTTAGTAGAAGGAGTGGCCTATGCCCGTCAAAAAGAAAGTCGAAGAAATTGCTGAAGTCGTGGTCGAAGAAGTCGTGGAAGAAAAACCTGACACCTCCTTCGATGTCTTTCTCCAACACCAACGCAAAGCAATCATGGAAGCTGCTAAAGCGCTGGAAGAGATGATCCCCGAAGGAGTCCGTGAACACAGCCGCAACGCTTTTAAGGAAGTGGTGGAAGGCTACCGTAAGCTGTTTAACTCAGCCATGGATGAGATTATCGACACCTTTGAAAAGGTCAAATTTGAGCATGAGGCTGCCGAAGTGGTGGCTGAAGTCAAAGAGACCAAGGCCAAAGAAGTCAAGGAACCTATCGCTCAATAGACTTGTTTCAAACCCCTGATTGAACAGAAGGCCGAGGTGATTGTTCTCGGCCTTTTGCTTTATAGAGTTACGGTAACTTTTTGTAGACCGCGTGGCGTATCCACCGCATAGCCTTTGGTCAGCGCAAGGTGCATGGCAAAGACCTGTCCCGGAATCACCGCGCAAATAGGAGATAACCACTCTGGCACATCAGACGGCATAGGCAGTGCATAACGGGCGAGACTCTGGACTTGGCTATCGTTGGATATAACAAGGCACTCAGCCCCCTTGTCGTTCAGCTTCTCGATAAGGTCAATCAGCAAGGGCAAAGGCTGGCCTTGGGGAGCCACCACCAACACCGGAAAGCCGGGATTAATGACGGCAATCGGGCCATGTCGAAAATCGGCTTCGCTGTATTCCTCGCCTGTGATATAGCATAGTTCCTTGATTTTGAGGCTTATCTCATAGGCTGTGCAGTGGTTATAGCCACGCCCAATACTGGCAATGCGCTCGGCATAGCGATAGCGCTGCACCCAATCGGGGATGGTAGCCGAGTAGTCAATCGTTTGTTGAATAGCTGCTGGTAGCTGGGCCAAATCCGCGTGCAGTTCGGGCTTATCGGTCAAGGCGGCGGTCAAGAGGGCTATCGCGCTCAGTTCGGCGGTGTAGGTTTTGGTGGCGGCTACACTGCGTTCTTCACCGCAATCCAGCGGGATATGATAATCGGCGGTATGGGCTAGGGGTGAATCGGCATCATTGGTAATGCCAAGGGTCAACCCGCCTTGGCGCTTGGCATCTTCCACCACACGCCGCACATCCTCTGAGCGCCCCGACTGCGAAATGCCAATCACCAGTGAGCGCTTGAGGTTAGGCGCGGCATGATACAAGGTATGCACCGACGGGGTAGCCAATCCCACAGGCAATCCCGCTTGAATCGCCAGCACATATTGAGCATAGCGGGCGGCGTTGTCAGAGGTGCCGCGGGCTGCTACCAACACAAAAGCGGGGTCAAACGCATGGATAGAGCGGGCGATATGTTGGGCGAGTTCAGTGTGGGTCTCAAGTAGGTTTTGAATAATGGCTGGTTGGGCGTTTATTTCTTGTTCGATGTGGTACATGTCCACTCCTCTTTGGCAAGTAAAGCGGCTCCTACCACCGCACGATAACGCGGGGTAGGGATGGCTGATAGGTTTAGAAGTTCGCATAAGCGCTGGCTCACGGGGGTGGGATTGACCAACAGGCTACCCGCAAAGGCGATGGGCGGATTTTCGAGCACCAAGCGTCTTATGGCAGTTCGGGCTTGATGCGCTAGGCCTTGGGCGGCCTGCTCAACAATGCTGTGGGCAATAGTATCCCCTTCGGTGGCACAGTCAAAGACGAGCGGTGCAAGTTGGGCCACCCGCGCCACATGCTCCTCCTGACCATAAAGCCAACCCACCACATCCCAAGGCGTAGCGAGACCCAACTGGTCGAGAATGCGCTCGGTGAGGGTTGTCGCTGGCCCTTGCCCATCAAAGGCCTTAGTAACCGCTTGGAGGGCTTGCAAACCAATGACATAGCCGCTGCCCTCATCGCCCAACAGATGGCCCCATCCACCGACAATGACTGATGCGCCTTGACGATTTACACCAAAAACGATGCTGCCCGTTCCCGCCAAGACCAGCAGCCCATAGCGCTCACCCAAGGCTCCCACCAAGGCAATCTCGTGGTCAGCACTGGGGCGGATGAGGCTATCGGGCAGGACAGGTACCACCACCTCACGCAGCCAGCCATGATTTAAGTAGTCATGAATACCCGCGATACCGATGCCCACTGCTTGGATGTCTGCCGAGGTGAGGTTGGCTTCGGTGATGGTTTGCTGGATGGTGGTGCGGATGATGGTAGTAGCCGCTTCATAACCAACACCGTTGGGGTTAACGGCCCCACTTTGGACTTCAGCTAATGGGTTTAAGTTCTCATCTACAATCAACACCCGCAGGGTGCTACCACCCCCGTCGATTCCCATAAAATAAGGCATGGCTTTCAACCTTTAAGTGATTTTAGGAAATTGATTGACTTTCTCAAAGCTTTATTCTATACTAACGCAAAACGCAAAGTAAGTAAATCTAACTAACTAATTTCGTAAGGAGTTTTTTCCTCATGAAGCGTGTACTTTCCCTCCTTGTCTTAGCAGTCATGGCATTTGGCCTGCTCCCCTTGGGTGGCAACACGGCCCCCGAACCCGCCGTTGCCCAAGACCAAGACACCCTCGAAATCTATATCACGGGCTTGACCGAGGATACCCTCAACTGGTTCCGTGATGTCGCCTTCCCTGCTTTCCGCGAAGCCAAGGGCGACGACAGCCTCCAACTCGAAATCCTGACGGGTGGTTGGGGCGACTTTGACGTGACCGTTGCGGGCTGGATTACCACTGGCGAAGGCCCCGATATTGTCTACTTGGGTTCAGAATATGCCGCCACCTATGGCGACCTCTTGGCGGACCTTGACCCCTATCTGGCTGATTGGGAAGAACTCGACCAATTCCTGCCAGCTGCCCTCGATACCGTGACGTGGGATGGTCATCTGCGCGGTTTGCCCTTGCTGATGAGTCCACGTCCGATCTTCTACCGCACCGACTTGGCGGCTGACCCCGAAGCGGTACCGCCGATGACCTTTGAAGATGCGTTGAGCTTTGTGGAAGCCAACAGCGCGGTTGCCGATGGCGCGATGCAACAAATGGGCTTTATGGATATTGGCAGCGGCTTGTTTGACGCTCAAGAATTTATCGCCTACATCTGGAGCGCGGGCGGCGAATTGTACTATGAAGATGGCACTAGCGCCTTCGATAGTGAAGAGACTGCCGAAGCCCTCCAATACATGTATGACCGTCGTCGCATTATGATGCCCACCGAAACCACCGCTGGCTTGCCCCCAATCGAAGGCTACCCGATTGCCTCTGGTAGCGTTGTGAGTGGTATCTTCCCGATGTGGAACATGCCCGCCACCAGCGACCCCATTTGGGAAAACATTGCCATCGCCCCCTATCCTGCGGGCGCAAATGGCGAGCCTGTCGTGCAAGTCTTCATTGACTGGCTGTCGGTTCCTGAATATGTCGAAGACCCCTCCTTGGCCGTTGACTTCCTGAAGTTCATCGGTAGCCAAGAAAACGCGATTGCCCTCAGCACCGTTGCGGGCTTCACCCCTGTCCGTCAAGATGCGTGGGAAGAACTCCGTAGCAACAACCCCGTTTGGGACCAACTGTTGCAAGCTGCGGTTGATTATGGTCGTGCCTTCTCTGACATCCGCGCCAGCGCCGAACTGCGCCCGCTGATTGTCGAACAGGTCAACCTGTATTTGAGCGACCAACAAAGCCTCGAAGACACCCAACTCTTCCTCAAAGAAGAATACGATGCCATTCTCGAAGAGAACGGTTATCTCGACTAGAAACGCATAATTCTACACAAGTTCTACCAACTGATGCCCGCCCTGCGAACCACCGGGCGGGCATCAGTGGTTCTAGCCCTTATTTGAGAATTGATTATGAATTTAGACCAACTCGGATACCACGAGCAGAACTTAATTTGGACGGGCCTCACGGTACTCTTTATCATTGTCACCAGCACCATCGTGGGCCTTATCGCCAGCTTTATCCTCCGTATGGCAGGAGCCAGTGAACAGGAACAACGGCGGGCTTTTTGGGGGTTCTCCTTTGCTGGTCCTTGGATAGTCGGGTTCTTGATATTTGTGCTTGGCCCCGCCATCGCGTCTTTCTACTATAGCTTCACCGACTACAAGGTCGGGCAACCCCTCAAGTGGATTGACATTGAGAACTACCGCACTCTATTGCTCGGTGAAGGAGCGCACGGACGACGCTTCAAACAAGCCCTGTTCAATTCCTTCTACTACACCATCATCGGTGTACCCTTGCAGATTATGGCCTCTTTGGGCATGGCGCTCATGCTCAACCGTGAGGGCTTCGGTATCCGTTGGTTCCGCACTGTGTATTATCTGCCTGTGATTTTGGCAGGTAGTCCGGCAGCCCTCCTTGCATGGCGCTATATGCTCAACCCCAATGGCGGCTTCATCAATGAGGCCCTCAAGAGGTTCGCCGAGGCTTTCTTTGTCTTTGATTATCTGTATCGCGGCTTTATCTACATCTTTGAAGGCTTCAACGGCTTCTACATCGGCATCACACGCGGGAATCCGGTGGGGCCACTCAAATATACCTTGCCAGCGGTGATTGCGGTCTTGGTCTTGTTGGCCCTCCTCGGTGAATGGACACGCGGCAAGCGTTCCCTCGCCACCCGCAGCGCCGAACTGCTCTCCATCGCAGTAGCCTATAACATGATGTCGATTGGGCTGGTCTCGACCCGTGTCGATTTGTCGTGGACCTACTTCTTTGGCTTACTGCTGCTAGCCTTGGTGATTGCCAATGGAGCGCAGGGCAAGCGTCTGTTGGTCAAAGTCTGGCAGATTGGCGGCCTCAGTATGGTGGCGTTGAGTGCATTTATGACCCTGCGCCGTGCCGACTATGCACTGGATAATCCCGACGCCCAGAAGTACCTCATCGCCTTGCTACTTGTAGCGGCCCCCATCGTTGTCTCTTTCTTTGGGGTGTGGGATCGTCGCAAGTTGCAGATGATGGGTGGCCTTGCGGTGATATTGGTGCTGATTATTCTCATCCGCGTTATTCCCGGTCAACTTGATGGCGACGGCCTACGGCCTATTGGCAGCTACTTGACCTTTGGCACTACCATTAAAGATGCCAAGGATGTTGATTACTTAGAGGACATCCACCCTTACGAATATCTCTCGGTACACTGGGTGTATGGCTTGGTTATCCTAAGCCTGATGGGGATTGCCTTGCTGAACAACTACCCACGCCAACGCCACTATTTGCTGGGTGGGAGTCTGGCCTTCTTCGGCCTGTTGGCGCTCGGCTCTTTCCTTGACGGGCAAGCCTATTTCAACGCCTTTGACGACATTGCCAAAGCAGCCGGACGGCCCAACTATCATTTTGCGCTCTTCCATCAAGTGACCGACGTCTTTCCTGACAAAGACCGTGTGCCGCTATGGATGAATAACGAATTGTGGTCAAAACCCTCTCTGGTGCTGATTACCATGTGGAGTTCGGGAGCAGGGATGTTGATTTTCCTTGCCGCGTTGAAGGGTGTTCCGCGCTCCTTGTATGAAGCGGCTGAGGTCGATGGTGCCAATACCCTGCAAAAATTCTTCAAAATCACTCTGCCCATGATTTCGCCCGCCATGTTCTACAATGTCGTGATTGGGATGATTGCCGCCCTCCAGACCTTCGAGTCGGTCTATATCCTCCGCACCACCCAGAATGAGGATAGCCTTGCATCGGCAGCCTACTTCCTCTTTGTGCGGACATTCCGCCAACTCTCAATTGGGCAAGGGGCCGCTGCCTCTTGGATTTTGACGGTCATTATCGTGACGCTGACCATCCTCCAGTTCCGCTATAGCCAATGGGTAAATTACGAGGTATAGACGATGGCGACACTTCCTAAAACCCTAAGCAAAACGCCTAGCTTCTCATTCCCCACAACAAAACAGTGGGTTAATATCATCATCAAAGGGCTGTTTTACGGTGCCTTGATTGGTGGAGCATTATTCTTTCTGTTCCCTTTGGCATGGATGATTGGCACTTCGCTCAAGACCATCCAAGAAGTGCAGCAAGCCCAACTTAATTTGTTCCCTAGCAAGGCCCAATGGGAAAACTACGACAAGATTTTCCATGAAGCCGAATTTTACCGTGCTTATGTCAACAGCGTATTCATCGTCACAATGGTGCTGTTGGGTACCGTGACGTCGGTCTCGTTGGTAGCCTATGCCTTCAGTCGCTTACAATGGCGCGGACGGAATATCGTCTTTGCGCTGATGATGGGGACGTTGATGCTGCCCTATCAAGCGACGCTAGTGCCGCAATATGTGCTGTTCTTTGAATTGGGTTGGCTCCGCACCTTCAACCCTGTAACCCTACCGGGCTTCTTTGCAGGGGGGGCCTCGCTGGTCTTCCTCTTGCGCCAATTCATGATGACCCTGCCGAAAGAGTTGGATGAGGCCGCTATGATTGATGGGGCCAACCCCCTGCAGATTTGGTGGTTTATCACCATGCCCCTCTCACGGCCTGCCATTGCAACGGTATCGGTGTTTTTGTTTGTCGGACAATGGAATAACCTGCTGCAACCGCTTATCTATCTGCAACGCTCTGAATTGTTCACCATGCCCATTTATGTGGCCCAGAAAAACAATCTGCAAGAATCACCCATCCCTTGGCAGGACATCATGGCGGCTAGTGTGTTGTTCGTGATTCCTGTATTGGTCGTTTTCTTGCTAACCCAGCGCTTTTTTACTGAAAGTATTACTTTAACTGGCTCAAAAGGATAAAGTCCCGTGAAGCAGTTGATGCTCAGTTTCCATGGCGATTATCCCCCGCCTGAGATTTTAGCGAGTGTGCGGCGGGGAGATACGGTCTCGTTCTGCTTATTTACCCACTCCAATGTGGTGTCGCCCGCCCAACTCTATGACCTGACCTCAGCCATCTATGCCGCTGCTGCTGAGGGTGGACATTTGCCGCCGCTGATTGGTATTGACCAAGAGGGCGGGCAACTGATGGCGGTGCAACAAGGGGCCACCGAACTCCCCGGTAACATGGCCCTTGGTGCGACGCGCTCCCCCGAACTGGCCGAGAAAGCGGGGGCTATACTTGGGCGTGAGTTGCTGGCGATGGGTGTCAATCTCAACTTTGCCCCCTCACTTGACCTCAACACCAACCCCGCCAATCCAGTGATTGGCATTCGCTCCTTTGGCGAAGACCCCGAACTGGTAGCCGCGTTAGGTGTGGCATTTATTCAAGGTATGCAAGCCGAGGGCGTTCTCGCCACCGCCAAGCACTTCCCCGGTCATGGTGACACCCAACAAGACTCGCATTTGTCGATGCCTGTTGTCGTGCATACCATCCAGCGCACAACGGCTGTCGAGTTGACGCCCTTCCGTGCCGCTGTTGAGGCTAAGGTAGGGGCTATTATGAGCGCCCATATCCTCTTTACGGCCTACGACAGCGATAACCCCGCCACTCTCTCTAATGCTGTGCTAGATGGCCTTTTGCGCCACGATATGGGCTATCAGGGCTTGATTATCACCGATGCAATGGACATGCACGCCGTTGCCCAATACGGACATCTGGAGAGCGTGCAGGCCGCCCTCAAAGCGGGGGCTGATTTGGTGATGTTGGGTCATATCCCTGACCAGTTTCAACTCGGTCAAGAGGTGGCACACTTAACCAATACAGCCTCGCTGCAACGGATTGAGGCCACCCAGCGTCAAGTCCGCACCGAGCGCCCACCCTTGAGCGTGGTTGGCTCCCGTGAGCATCAACACATTGCCCAAGCAATTGCTGACCGTTCCATTACCCTTGTCAAAGATACCCATCACCGCATCCCGTTGCAGCTTGGGGCCGATGAACTGGTGAGTGTTATCAGCATTGCTCCGCTGAACTTGACCCCTGCCGACACATCTGCTGGGGTGCGGGTGGCGCTGGTCGATGCCATCCGCCGCCGCCATTCGCTGGTACAATCCATTGAAATACCCTATCATGCACCAGATAGTCATATCCGCGCCGCACTAGAGGCCAGCCAACACAGCAAGACGGTGATTGTTGGCACCATTAACGCCGATAATGACCCCAGCCAAGCGGCCCTTGTGCGTGCCTTAGTGGAGCGTGGACAACAGCCAATTGTGGTCGCCTTACGGACACCCTACGACATCCGCGCTTTTCCGATGATTGACACCTACCTGTGCGCCTATGGCATTCGGGGGGTGACGACCGAGGCGGTGGCGCGAGTGCTGTTTGGCGAGATTGAAGCGACGGGTGTTTTGCCCTGTCATATTCCAATGGAGTAAAACAATGATGCGTGCGATTTTGCTGGTTCTCGCGGTGATGATGGTCATGAGTGGCCTACCTAGCCATGCACAAGATGAGGAGACGCCTTCGTGGTGTGTCTCGGTTTGGTACCCCTCGTCGGGTGAAGCGACAGGTTATGACTCAGTGGTCAATAACCTCGATGTGATTGATGAGATTAACCCGTTCTGGTATGCTCCGAAGCTTGAAGGCGGCTTCAACCTCTTGGATGGAGCCGAGGATACCGAGAAACTGGCTGAGTGGCGGGCGGCTGGGGTGCAAGTTGTCCCCACCATTGTGACCTTTGGCGCGTCGGGTATGATTGAAGACCCCGCCATTCGCGCCCTCCACATTCAAAACATTGTGGATTTGGTCGAGCAGTGGGATTACGACGGCATCGACATCGACTATGAGAGCTTCAAGTTGGATACCCGCGATGCCTTCTCGATCTTCATTGAAGACCTCGCCGCCGCGCTCCATGCCAATAACCGCCTCCTCTCAATGGCTGTACATGCCAAGACGGATGATGCGGGTGCATGGGAAGGGGCCGCCGCGCAAGACTGGGAGCGCCTTGCACCCGCCGTAGACATCTTTAGAATAATGACCTATGATTACCACAATCGCGCTGGTGAACCCGGTACTATTGGGCCGCCGGAGTGGTCATTAGCCGTCATTCACTATGCCGCTTCCATTGTTGACCCCAGTAAATTGCGCCTTGGCTTGCATTTCTATGGCTATAGTTGGCAACGTAGCACAACGGTTAATGTCATTACATGGGCGAGTGTGCAACGGTGGGTGGAGTCCTTTGACCTTGAGGTTGTGCGCGACCCAAGTGATATGGAAATGATGGTGCTACTGGATCAACGCGGCCTACCCAAACAGACTATCTATGTCGCAGATGGGGTTGGCCTTGAATATAAACTTGATTACATTCTCGATGCCTACCCAACCTTGGGCGGGGTGTCGATTTGGGGACTGGGTGGGGAAGACCCCGCTAACTGGGATGTGCTACGGACGTATACCCAACCCTGTCATTAATTGATGGAATGAATGAAACCACAAAAGGCCACGAGTGGGCAACTACGCCAACATAACCGACAACTGCTCTTGCGGGCTGTCCAATCGGGCCTAGCGGATAATCGTGCCGCGCTTTCTCAGGTAACGGGCCTCGCCAAGCCAACTGTCTCTGACCTCATCGGCGAGTTGCTAGATGAGGGTCTGTTGATTGAAACTGGACATGGCAAGTCCGCTGAGGGGGGCGGCAAACGCCCGCGCTTGCTCGAATTTGTGCCAGATGCGCGACAGGTGATTGGCGTCTCGGTCTCCCATAGCGCTATTCGTGGTATTCTCACCAACCTCAACGGGCAAATCAGCGCCCAGCACTATTCACTGCCCAATGGTTCCCTGCTCAACGACCTCATCTGTGTAGTCAATGGCCTTGTGGCTCAACTTGATGCGCCTTTGCTGTGTATCGGGGTCGGAGTGCCGGGCAAAGAAGAACTCCCCCAAACCCTAGAGACTAAACTGGCCGAGCATTTTGATGTCCCCGTTTATATTGGCAACAACACGGAATTGGCAGCCGTTGCTCAATTCGCGTTTGGAGCCGCCAGCGAAGCCGATAGTTTGGTCACGGTGTTGGTTAATCGGGGTGTCGAAGTGGGCTATGTGCTAGGGGGTTCAGCCTATCATAGTGGTGGTGATATTGGCGAGCTACGGCTAGACAATGGCCTGCCACTTGAAGCGCTGTTGAGTTGGTCGTATATCTACGAGCGAGCCTGTCAATTGCTGGAGGAATGCCCTCATAGCCACCTGAGCCTCGATGACCTTTCCTATCTGACCATCCAACACGCGGCCCTCAATGGGGATGCCTGCGCCTTGACCCTGCAAGGGGAGATTGCCGCCCACCTTGGGCATATCTTTGCATGGATTATTGCCTTATTGAAGCCAGAGCATATTTCACTGGCGGGCAATATCACCGATATGGGGACGGCACTCCTCGCGCAGGCCATTGAGGAAGCCAAGCGGCATTTCCCAACTCAGCGCATTCAACAGGTCGCGTTTTCATTGGCAACCGCTTCAACTCTAAGTGCTACCGGAGCCGTTGCCCAAGCTCTGCAACAAGAATTGGGGTTAAATGGATGACCACCCACATCGGCATTATCACCAATAATCAGTACGGCGTCTTTCAGCAAAATGTGATTGCTGGAGCGCAGGCTGTTGCCGCCCGCTATGGTTATCAAGTGCTGGTCGATTCCCGCGATGAAGCCGACATCAACAGCCCAACCACCCTTGATCTTGAGGCTCTCGGCGGGGTGCTGGTCATTGCCAATCCGGTACCGGATGACTTTATTCAAAGCATTCATCAAAGTGGCAAGCCTGTCTCGCTGGTCAGCCATCAGATTGTGGGGATTCCGGGAGTGGTGTCCAACAACAGCGAAGGAATTGCCAAGCTGGTACAACACTTAGTACAAGAATGCGGGCGGCGTCAGTTTGTGTTCATCAATGGCAATATGGCGCAAAAAGATGGGGTGGAGCGTCAACACGTCTTTCGCCAAGAATTGATGCGCTATAACTTACCCGATGCCTACTTCTTGCATGGGGATTTTGAGCCGGAGATAGCCATTCAATCTTTACAAGCCTTCTTAGCCGAGGCCCCACCCTTCGATGCGGTAGTGGCAGCAGATTACTTGATGGCGCGGGCGGCCTTGGGTGTGCTGGCTGAATATGGCTATGCTGTACCTGCTGACGTCTCTGTTGTGGGGTTTGGCGATGGAGTCGAGGCTGCTGAAGCGGCGTTAACCACTGTTGCAGCAGATGTCGTTGAACTCGGCAAGCGCAGCATCCGCCAACTTATTGGGCAGATTCAAGGTCTGTCGATTGTTGGCACCACTGTATTGAGTGTTGACCTCATCATCCGTGAGACCAGTATGAACCCCTCCCGCGAAAGAGGGGTTTAGACCGCTAGAATATCGCGCCTGTAAAGGCCACCAAGCCTAAAAAGGCCAGCATAAACAGAATGCCAATGGTGAAAATCAGCATATAGATATTCTCTTGCACCATCGCCCCAATGCTGTTGCCCTCGGTACTCAGCGAAAAGATAAATGGGCGGGCCTCTGATTTTTGAGCGGTTGTCACTTGGCGATTGAGTAGCCAAAAGACCAACGCCAATCCACCTGCCATGCTCACCAGTCCACCAATAATCAAGAAAACGACCAAGGCAAGGGTACCCAACTGGCTATCAGTGGCTTGGGTCACAGAGCCTTCGGCATTGGTGACTTGGGTCACAGTTGGCAAGCCCCCCCCGCTTGTAATAGCAAGGCCGCCAATAATCAACAACACAAATATCACAACTGCCACAGACAAAAGTGTATTCCGCACGGGTAGAACTCCTCAATTACTGCAATTTAAGCGGAATTATAGCCAATTGGCATAGGGGCGGCAAGACCTTTAGCCGCTTGCCTTTGACCACAACTCCAAGATATAGGGTGGGATTTCTTCTTCGATGGGCAAATCCATCTCTTTAAAGAGTAAATCCGCCTCAAATAAGTAGGTGCTGCCCCTAGCGCGGGCGCTATTATAGCGTAGAGCCGTCTGGCGCATGTATTCCCCCAATAAATAGAGGGCACGGGCGAGATGCCGCCGTCGTCCCTGTTGCCGCCCTACCCGCACGGCTCGCTCCAAGGCATCTTGAATGGTGGACGATTTGTCGCCGCGCAAAATCATGGCCTCAGCCAGCAAGCAATAAGCCATCGTCAATTGGCGCAAATCCCCGTTGATACTGACGCTACCCAATGAGCGCGAAGCAAGGAAAATGGCCTTCTCATAATCTTGTTGAACAAGGGCCAATTGAGCGCCCCGTATATAGCGGGCTGGGGTATACCATTGCTTGGGCTGGTTATCAGGCCACTGGTCAAGCTGGTCAAGTAGGGTTTGGGCTGCCTCATCGTTACCTTGACGGATATAAATGCCTATTTGGGTTAGCTCAATCAGTAAATGCAAACCATCATTGAGTAAATCGGGTTTCTGGCGAGCGTCATCAAGAATAGCTTGGGCGAGTTCGAGGTCGTGGCGGTCTAGGTAGAGTTCATGGGCACGTAACAACTCCACCCGTAATGCGCTGGCTTCATCTCCATCGGCTAGATAGTAGCCAATGGCGGTGTCAAAGGTGGCTTCAGCATCGGCATAGCGCCCAAGGTAGCAGAAATCAACCGCAAGGTCAGTCAAGATATTGCCTAGGCTCGCTACACTAGAATCGGGTGGGGCAGGATAGGTCAGGGCACGCTCAAGGGTTGCCACCGATTTTTCAGCTTCACCATAAAGCAATTCTAAGTGACCGACTAGCGTCAAGACCTCATGTAAAATAACCGGATCACCCAATTTCTCGGCTTGGTCATGGGCACGCAAGACATGGACGCGGGCACGGTCACGGTAATAGTCTACCAGCAAAATCTGGGCGGCATCGAGACCCATCTCAATTTGAATGGTAAGGTCTTGGACGGCCTTGGTATCAATGGCTTTGTGCAACAACCGCACAGCTTCACGGCGCTGTCCGTTGGCGTTTAATGCCCGCGATTGTAGCCAATAAGCTTGGGCGAGGGTCTCATGGTCAGCGCTGAGTTGGGCAGCTTTTTCAGCGTCTTGACGAGCGGCCTCAATATCACTAGCGGCTTGATGGAAGCGCCCCCTCAGCACTAAGCAACGGGCAATCAAGTTACTGTCTTGCAACCCTTCGGCAACCGTTAGGGCACGCCCAATATCTACAAGGCCTCGTTCATAGGCCTCTGAGCGCAGATAGAGCAGCGCACGTGCTAAATAGACCTGCACTAAGGCATGGTGGCTCTCGGCACTATCCTGTTGAGCCAATAGCCGTTCCGCCGCAAGGAGATTTTGCAAGCCTTCTGACTCGGCTCCCCACGTTGAGGCATAATCACAGGCTCGCAGATGGGCATAAACTGCGTCTAGTAGCTTCCCGGCATATTGCATGTGATAGGCGACGGCTGCCTCACCTGCTTTACCGGGTTGATGTACTGCAATCCATTCAGCTACTTGTTGGTGCAATGCCAGCCGTGTAGGGGTATCAAGATGCAGATAAAGCGCCTCACGCATTTGCTCATGGCGGAAGCGATCCCAGCGGCGTGGATAACCAAAATCCATATACGGCTCAGTGAGGTGCAGGCTCCGCAAGCGTCCGATTTCGAGGCTGCTATCGCTTGGATGCAACCATGGGGCATAGTGATAGAACAGTGTGCCACTCACCGAGGCTCGCAGTGCGATTTGTACTTCCTCATGACTGAGGGCAGTTTGTACCAACAAATTGGTGGTCTCTACCAAGTCACGGGGCCAATCTTGAGGCGGGTAATTATCATTGAACATGTGGGTTTGGGCGTGGCGGTCAAGTACCGTCTGTTCAAGGGCAGTGGCAAGCGCAACGACATAAGCAGGTGGAGTACGCGGAGTTGTCTCACTCCGTATCCCCAAGCGTTCCTCCAAGGCTTTACGGTGGCTATAGGGCCAATCCACATCGGGCAACAAACGGTCTAGCAAGTTCCATGATGCTTCGCCGGATAAGGGCTTGGCCTCGACAACCGTTGCCATCGGGAAGCGAGGAAAGAGCGAATGGGACGGATTACCGCGATCTTCAATGCAAATCATGACGGGCGTGTCTTCGATGTTCTGATACAGGTCGTCAAGCAACACCAGCGACAAGGTATCGGCATAATCAAGGTGTTCAAAAGCCAGTAAGAATGGGGTTAGCTCGGCAATTTGGCGGAAGATAGCTGTATTGGCGTCAATCAGGCGTTGTTGGCGGGCTTGTGGGCTAAGGCTGGCAAGGGCTGGGCTACCCTCTTGGGTAAGCCCCAAGGCCTCGGCAAAGAGTTCGGCAACCCCCTCATAATCAGGCAATAGCCTTATAATAGCAGTTTGTAGTAGTTCGAGATTTTGGGCAGGGTCAGACTCGGCTGTCAAATCAAAAAGGGCTTGCCAGATAGGGAACCACAGAGCATAGGGCGCGGTAGGCGTATGTGAGGGGCCAATCGCAATAAAGCCGTTGCCACCTGCCTCTAGCCATTCCTCAATCAAAATATCCATCAAAGTCGAGCGTCCGGCCCCACTGCCACCGGTCACCAGAATCAACTGGCGTTCACGGGTAGCTTGACATAACTTGGCAAGTCGTTTGAAATCAGCCCGTTCTTCATCACGCCCAATAACAAAAGTGCGACGGGCCACCTGTAGACGTGGTAACAAGCCACTACCCAAAGTAAGTTCACCCGCGAGCGCGTAGGTTGGCAATTCACCGCCAAGGGCACGCCAGCTAAAAGCGTGTTCGGTGGCGGTTTGCAGTATCTGGGTGACTAAAACCTCATGCACATCGGCGCGATTGGTCATCAATTGACGGGCGCGGCTATGGGCCTCATTAATGATAATCGGTGCACGGCATTGCTCATAACCCAAAAAGCCGATAAAGGCCTCACCCATCGCAATTCCAATAGAGAGCGATGGCTCAATCGGGTGTAGAATACGCTGCAAGGCCAGCGCACAACTCACGGCACGGGCTTCGAGGTCTTCATCATCAAAGGGGTTCCCGAACACGAGATGGAATTCCCCACGTCGTCCCTGAATCTGATAGACCATGCCGCCATAGCGGTCTGCGGTATTCAGCAGTTTATCAAGCAAGGACTGCCACTGCTCCAGCCCGCCTTCACCAAAGAGGTTGAGAGGGCTAACCCTCAGAATCAAATAGACTTGGCGATGAGTACGGAAGCCGTTTTGGATGGGGATATGAACCGCCCGTAGGGCAGGGTCAAGAAATTCGGTTAGGGTGCGGCGCTGACGGTTGGAGAGATTTTGAATCGCTACCAGATTCGCGCTATGGCTACTGTCTGCTAAAACTTGTCCCACTGCGCTACTGGTAAAGCTATCCGTGGGCAAGAAATAGTTATATTTCACCCAATCCCCTTGCGGCGCACTTCCTAGCCTCTTCATCACATCCCGATGCACAAGCAATTGTTTAGGGGTGGCTTGAGCAAGGGTCTCTTCGGCTTGCTGCAATGCAGGGCCATCCACCACAAATACTTGGCGATGGGCGGTCTCAAAGGTAGTCAGAGCCAGTGTCCCAATTCCCACCCCCGCGCTGAGTTCCCAGCGGATATTGGGATAGCCGGGGGCAGTCTTCTCATTGGCTTTTTTCAGGGCGAATTCAATACTAATCAGGGCTTGCAGCACACGCCCTGCTTGAGTATTGCTATCCAGCAAGAAAACCGCTGTGATAGTCGCAGCGTCAACCTCAGCAATAATCGCACCCGCATCCACTAGAGTGCTAATGACGGGTTCATAGAGCGTGTTGAGTACTGCTGCCAATACCTCTGGCTTCTCAACTTGAGCCAAGGTAGCCGAGAGTTGGGTTGTGGGTAGCCGAATAGCTGCTACAACGCTTTGACGCTGTTCAATCATGCCCGGCAAAAAGGGGCGTTTCGAGGCCAGTCGCTCACGCAAAAGAGTTGGCACCAAAGAGGTCAACAACGCGAGCGACTGGGGTGATAGTTCTGCTTGTACCGAGGTTGTGGTTGGGTGAATCAACCTAGAGATTCCCTTATACTGCTGCGTATGTGTTTAATTGTACTCAAGGTATTAGGGAATTCCAACCTAAGTTAGGGTTTTTCTTCCTTTTCCAATTGTTCTAAGAGTGCCTCATCTTTCTGTAGCATTTGATAACGCCACCAGATACTCCCGATGACGATTCCTAAAATGAGGGCAGAAACACCATAGCCGAGCAACATATACTCGGTGTACTTAGCGGCAAGTATAATTGGCAACATCTTCGTCTCCTAGGCGTTCAGGAGCAATTCTACTTTGCGACTTTGGATGTATTGCGCCCGATTCTCAAGGCGGATACGGTGCCAAGCCACTGTAATGCTCACAACAATATAGGTAAAAATTGAAAACATGAGAGTCTGAACCACGCGAGGCGACATATTAAAGTCACCGCTGGCGTCGGGGCTGGTAACACTAGGGCCACCCGCCACTGGATGAATGGTATCGGGGCGAATCCGAATAATGACCACCGTCAAAATCACGCTGCTAAAAGCCAAGATGCTATAGACAGCGGCAAAACGGCGACGGCGTTCGGGGTCTTCAATACCAGAGCGCAGCATCATATAGGCGGCATAGGTTAACCACATGATGGTCACTGTTAGCAAGCGTGGGTCCCATGTCCACCATGTATTCCAGATAGGCCGCGCCCAAATCGAGCCTGTTACGATATTGACAAGGGCAAAGCCGAGGCCAACTTCGATGGTTGCCAGCCCTAGAATATCCCATTTGTTGTTACGGGTTCGCAAGAACTGGATGCCCCCAACAACGGCAACCGAAAACAGGACAAAGGAGCCGAAGAAGGTGCCAAGATGAATATAGAATATCTTTTGGGCATTGCCTTGCAGGGCTTCGGGTCGGGCATAAGCAAAGACCATCAGCGAGGACAAGAATACCAATCCCATGCTGATATAGGTCATCATGTTAAGCAGACGGGTGCGATTTGGATGATAGGTTGTCATTCCTCTATTCCTCTACAATGTAATCAAAGAGAAAAAATGCCATCAGCAAAAATACGAAATCGACAAAGCCGAGCAATTGAATCCAAGGCAACCAATCCTCGACCTTTAACTCGGTAACAATCGCAATACTGGCCCGTGTAGCACTAATAATCACGGGCAGCAGCACGGGTAACAACAAGATTGGCAGCAACATCTCGCGGGCACGGGCATGCACACTCATACTGGCAACCAGTGTACCAGTGGTGGCAAAGCCCAAACACCCCAACAAAATCACCAGCCAAAGGGTTGGCACAAATAAATTGACGTTGAACAAGACGGTACACAGAAAAACCATCAAAAAGCCAACCGCGACCGTAAAAATCAGGTTGCCAATCATTTTGCCATAGAATAGGGCACTACGGGCCACCGGAGCCGCTAGTAAGGCGTCAAGGCTACCCTTGTCTTTTTCAGCCGCCAAGGAGCGCCCAAGGCCCAAGGTGCCTGCATAGGCAATGGTTACCCACAGAATACCCCCTACCGACTCTTGTTGGGCGGCATCATCCAGTTCTAAAGCAAAAGAGAAAATCATCACCGAAATGGCCGCAAAGAGCATCATGGAGGTGACCATCTCGCGCCCCCGAATTTCGGCACGTAGGTCTTTCCACGCCAATGCAGCAACGACACGCCAATAGGGGGTTGTCATGAAGCGGCTCCCAAGGTATCAGCATAGATGCGCGGCAAGTCATCGGCGGGGATGGCGGTGGTTTCTCCGTAGAAGCCCACCTTACCTCGACTTAGAATTGCCACATGTGAGGTTAAGCTGTGGGCACGGCGCAAGTCATGGGTAGTCATGATCGTGGTGCGTTGCCCCTCCGCAACACCCGCTACATCGTGCAAAAGTTGATCGAGGAGGGCCGAGGCGTCTTGGTCTAGGCCTGTGTATGGTTCATCCAATAGTAAAATCGCTGGGTCATGAATAAGGGCGCGGGCAATGGCGAGACGTTGTTGCATCCCGCGTGAAAAGGTGTTAACGACATCCTTGGCTCGCTTGCCCAGCCCAACTCGCTCTAACATAGCAGCTACCCGTTCCGCCCGTGTTTCTTGCGGCAGATTGTAGAGACGTGCAAAAAACATCAAGTTCTCTTCAGCCGTCAGCGTGTCATAGAGCAAGGTTAGGTGACTGACAATGCCCAGTTGTTGGCGGACGGCGGCAATTTCATCGGGGATATTCCATCCTCCAATGGTGATTTGTCCACCACTGGGTTTACTGAGGCCCGTCAGAATCCGCAAGAGGGTGGTCTTGCCAGAGCCATTTGGCCCCAGCAACGCCAAGAATTGACCTTTTTCGATGGATAGGTCAATGCCGCGTAGGACGGGATAATAACCAAAAATTTTGGTGAGTTTTTCAATAACAATCATTGGCTTTTGTTCTCCAAGCCAGCGTGTGCGTCAATACGTCGTTGTCGCCAGATTATCCAGCCCCATATCACGATAATAAAACCGAAGACCACCGATAAAACCACAAGCAGCGACAACCCCTCCTCACTTGATGATGAGGCTTGAGTAGTCTGTTGGGTGTTGGTCAAGGTTTCGGTGGGCTGTCCTGATAAGGTAAAGAGCAGACGGTCGGTAGGCTGGTTTTGCTGATACACCCGATAGTTAGGGCGGCTTTCATCAAGGGCGCGGTCATCTTCAATCAGGGTGAATTGCTCACTAGAAAGATAAACCGTGTCACGCGGTACCCAAATGGTGAAGGCCTCAATCGGTACGGCAAAGGGCAAGTCTATTACAGCTTCTTCAGCATAGAGCAAGAAATAGGTTACCCGTATGGTGTTAGGACGAGGCCAGTGTGGAATCAACGGGAGGGTGTCATAAACCACCGGAATGCTACCCTCTTCGATGTAAACATGGGTGAGCGCGGGCGCGTCTTCGGGGGTCACCTCAGCAACCCCATAGGCCCCGACAGGTAGTTCAAAATGGAAGGAAGTGGCGCTAGGGCGTTCTGTTGAAGGCGGCGCGTAGATGATACGGTCACCCAGATTTTGCACCTGTACTTCCATCACCACCGCAAGGGTAACGCCTGCGATAGGGTTCATGGTGAACTCATCAATTTGCATGCTGCCATTGATGATCACTGCATCGTTGAGTTGGTCGGTGGTTTCATACAACACAAACGACACGAAATTGGCTTGGTCAGGGTAAAAAGGTGTGGTGCGTTGGCGTACTCCGGCGTATTCGGCAAAAAGCACATAGAAATCACTGCCCGATACACGCGGCACATCCTCGAAGGTAAAATCGCCTTCGGGGGTGGTTAGAACTGTCAGGGTGGTGCTAGCTGAGGCACTAGAGGCGCTCACAACCTGCAATTCAATAGGCAATGTTGCGGGGAGGTCTTGACCGTCCGCTGTGCCTTTGACAATCCGCCCATGAATGTCGAGAGTGGTCGCTTGGGCGGCTACGGTGGGACTTGGTATTAGCCCCATCAGCAGGACGCCAATACCAAGCCATACGAACTTTCTAATCACAGAACGACCTTTGAACGCCGTGCGGCAATCTGATTCTCGATATTAGAGTCTTTGCCTTTAGCGGGGCGTTCACGCCGTGCAGCAATGGCATCTTCAATTTCATCATCCATTTCATGCAAATGGGCCTCGGCTTGGTCAAGGTGCATCAAGGCACTGACACTCCGCCCAATGAGCATTTTACGCTGCTCGGCATACACATCATCCGAGACCTTGCCCATATCATAGTCAAAGTCAAGGTCTTGGATACTTTCAAGCAGGAGTTGATAACGCGCCCGTAACTCAACGGCATCATGGTCTTGGTTGCGGCGTTTTTCGGCTTGGCGAGCCATCAAAATCGGCAGCACCCCCAAGTAGACCGCAAAAGCCACTGTTATCACCCCAAATAGAATCGCCGATGTCGTCATAGACCTAACGCCTTATCAATTTCATCACGGAGTTGATTTTCAGAAATCGGGCCGTTGATGTGAAGCTGGATATGGCCTTCAAGGTCAATGATGAAGGTCTCAGGATAGCCCGTTGTGCGATAGTCGTCTTGGAATTTATCGCCACGATCAAGGCCATTGGGGTAGTTGATGTTGTATTTCACGATGTACTCATAGGCTAACTTGTCGGGGTCTTTAGCGTTGATGCCAAGGAATATCACGCCTTGGTCACGGTAGTCGTTGTAGACCTCAACCAGCATATCAGCCTCTTGGTGACATGGCACACAGTTGCTCTGCCACAGATTAATCACCAAGACATGCTTACCTTTGAAATCATCGAGATTAAAGGTCTCACCGGAATAATCCATCACCATATTGGGGTCGCTATAGGCGATATTGTTGCTGTTATAGATGGTTAAGCTAAATTCAGGTGCAGGGCCATCATCCAGTGTATCTTGTTCATTTTGATAGATACCCCACGCCACCACCCCAATAAGGAGCATGATAGCAGCCACCACAATCAGCGTAAACGGATTGAGGAATTTCTTGGCCCCCTCTGGTTTGGAGGGCGCTTCTTCGGGCGTTGAGGCATACGGGTCAATGGTTGTCATACTTCCTCCAGTGCATGCAAGACACGGGCTAAATAGTCAGGGTCTACGTTGTCCGGCACGGGCCGCTCAAAATCTTGGAGCGTACCAGCCGTCCGTGCGACCTGAAGCGCTCGGTTTTCACGCTTGCTCCAGCGATACAATTGCCAGCCAATCCCAACCGCGGCAAGGCTAATCAGCAAAATGGGTACCGCATAGGTAAAACGGCGGGTTTCCTCATCAAGCGGCACACCAGAGACCTTTTCCCCATAGCGTTCCGCAAAGTGCTGCAAGATAAATTCTTCGCTCTGGCCTTGAGCCAATAGGTCAGCGATTTCCTCGCGCCACGCCCGACATTGCTGGCTAGGGCAATCCGAAAGCGGGACGCCTTGGCAAACATCGCAGTGCAATTGGCGAGCAATACGATAAACCTCATCTGGGTCAACCCCCGGGGGGTACTCATCCCCCCCTTGGGCCAAGGCTTTACTAACGCCCACACCCACAAGGAGACCCACCACTAGACCCAAACATAGAATGAATAACAGTCGTTTCATCGCTTAATCTCCTGCACCCGCAGCAGCCGTCCGCAGGGCTGGACGCTGTTGAGTCGCAAACACGGGGTCGCGGTCAGGCCATGCTGCAATCAGGGTACCGAATACCAATAAGAAGCTCCCCCACCACACAAAATTGACCAAGGGGTTGTAATAGACGCGGAAGGTGACCTCGTTGCCATTCCAGAAAGTTAACAAAGCATAGAAATCAGCTTCAACCGTACTATGAACGCCTGCAATTGACATAGGCGAGGAATTGGCGAAGAAGTCTTGGCGGGGCCGTAGGTTTTCAATCTCCTTGCCATCACGCAGCACCGTTATATCGGCAATAATCATATCGCGGTCATCTACCCCAACAGCGGTAAAGACCTCGTTATAGCGCATGGTGTAGGGGCCAATTTCCAAGGTTTGGCCGGGAGCAAGGGTGCGTTGAGTCACATCTTGGAAAAGCGAGCTACCGATAATGCCAATCCCCATAATCACAATCGCCAAGTGGATGACATAGCCCCCATAGCGGCGGCGGTTGCGTTGGGTCAGGCGATAGAGCGCGACCGGATACGGTTCACCATGTGTCCGATGACGGGCATGGGTACCTTTGTAGATTTCAAGCAGGGTGGCATAACCCGCAAAGCTGATAATCCCAACACCCAACACAACACCAATCCCAACGCCGAAGACCAGCATGACGACCATGGTCACAACGGCGGCAGCGGTTGGGATGCGGAGCGCTTTACCAAGACGATTGGCTGTGGCGCGTCTCCACGCTACCAAGGGAGCCACACCCATCAGCAAATAGATGATGAGGAACAAGATGGCAGTGGGGGTTTCAAAATATTCTGGCCCTAGATTAATGACCGATTCGCGTAAGCCCAAGCCCCGCATGAAGTCGGTAATCTTCTCCGCCCATGTACCCCAGAAGATGACGATAGTCAGCGCAAAGAACACCCAGTTATTGAGCATGAACATGCTCTCGCGGCTAAGGATGCCCTCAATCTCATGGTCACCTTTAAAGTAACCTTGGTTGCCACGCCATAGATATAGTCCAGCACTTCCCACTAGCGAAAGAGCAAGGAACCCACCCATCGGGATGGCTAAGGGGCTTTGGGCAAAGGAGTGGACACTACTCAGCAGGCCTGTGCGGGTCGCCACTGTACCTAGCAAGACCAGCAAATAGGTGGAGATAATCATCGAGATATTCCAACCCTTGAGCATGCCGCGTTTCTCTTGAATCATCACGCTATGCAAAAAGGCCGTACCGGTGAGCCAAGGCAGGAAGGCCGAGTTTTCGACCGGGTCCCAGCCCCAATAACCACCCCAGCCCAGCACGTCATAGGCCCAACGCCCACCGAGTACCAAGCCGATCGAGAGGAACATCCACGCAATTAGGCTCCAGCGCCGCACCGCATGAATCCATGTCGCGCCCATCTGCCCAATAGCAAGGGCCGCCATCCCAAAAGCAAAGGGGATGACAAAGCCCGTAAAGCCTAGATAGAGCATCGGCGGGTGAATGACCATGCCGGGGTGACGCAAGAGGGGGTTGAGGCCGTTGCCATCATAGACCGCGCTACGGACAATATAGCGGGTGTTGGTGATAAGTGGCTCCTCATCGGCTCCGGTGGTGAAGATGGTGAAATCTTGTATCTCACCCGTTTGGCGGTCAAAGAGTGAGGTCTTCCAAGGAAAGGCCACAACTTTACCTTCGGGTTGCAGGAGTGAAGACTCTATTGTAGAAACATCACCATTGGGGTTCATCCATGTGCGCTCATAGGGGTTCTCATAAAAGACATTGAGCAGCAAAAAGAAGGCAAGGGTACCACTCGTAAACACGATGACCCATGACATCAACTCATGTTGTTTTTTCCAGTTAGTGACAACTGCCGCAACACTGAATAACGACAGCATCCATGAATAGAATAACAATGAACCCGCTTGGCTCCCCCATAAAGCGGTAATCTTGAGGGATTCGGGTTGGGTATTGGATGACACACTACTCACATAAGCGATACTATAATCGCCTGTCCATTGGGCGTAGATTAAGAGTAAACACCCGATTGTCAGCAATGGAAGAATGAAAATCAGCATATTACGGGCGCTGCGGGTCAGCACCTCGTTCTTAGTAAGGGCGCTATAAAGCGCCACGATGGTGGTTGCAACTGCGATGAAAAAGGCTGCACCCGTTGTAACAATCCCAAGTTCAGCGATCATGTGAATTTCCTTTGGGAACAAATAGGGGGTAACCGTTAATCGAAACGGATCCCCCCCTTTTATAACCTACTAAAGAGCCATTGAATTAGTTAGACGCTACCTGTTCGGGTATGTCATCGGCATACTTGGTCGGGCATTTGAGTTGGAGCGAGGTCGCGTAGAAAATTCCGTCTTCACCCATCTTGCCTTCAACGATGGCCTGCGTTGGTTCATCACTATAGATGAGATCAGGAATTTCTCGGTTCACGTAAATAACTTGAATAGTGGGTAACTCGTTGGATTTCGCAACGGCACTCGCTAGAACGGTACCAAGGCCGCCCCCTTCCCGAATTTCGTCACTATCATTCGGAATATGGGTGATGCTGAAATAGAGGGTATTGGTGTCCGAGTCAAAACGGACATCATTCTTGCCATCTTTTTGCACCACAGCACCCGACACCCGTACCTTCTTACCGATGAGGCTGGCGTCGGTCGAGAGTTCTTCGACGGTTTTGAAATAGCTGGAACCCAAGATGGTACCTTGGATTACCAAAAAGACCACCACGCCGACTAACGCAAGACCCGCCGCTAAATAGAGCCAGCGCTGTTGCGATTTGCGGCCTTGTAGTTTTTGCGCTAATTCAGTTGATTTTTCCCATGTTGCTTCGCTCATGCTGCTTGACTCCTTGAACGTTGACTAGCGAAATAGTACCCCCCAACGGCGGCAACTGCACCTAGCCCCAAAATCATTAACAAAATACTCACACCTTCTGGGCCTTCCTCATCTTGCTCGGCCTCAATGGATTGCAGATAGGCCTCAAGGTCGTCAATATCTTGTGTCGAAAGCGGGCCACCGACGGTTGCGCCAAAAGCTGGCACTGGCCCATGCCCAGCACCGCGTTCAATTAAACCGCGTATATTCGCATCCACCTCAAAAGCGGGGAAATTCGGTAAATCGCGCCCGCGACCGTCACGCTCATGGCATCCAAGGCAATAGGAGGCATAGAGCATGGCCCCATGTTCAGAGTCACCCGGCCCGATTACTTGTGCGGCACCCGGTTCAAGATGTGGTGCTGGCAATTCGGGTGTTTCAACAGCTTCATCAGACCATGTACTCATGTAGGCGAGAATATCATCAATTTGCTCACTGCTCAACGGCCCTTTGTCATCTTCACCATAGCCAATCATCCTAATGTCATCATTGGGGTCAGAGTCATAGCCTGCCTCAATGCGTCCTTTGGCATAGGTGGGGTCGTATTCATCAATCGCAACAAAAGCGGGGCCAGCGGCGATGGCTTCCCCTTCAGGGCCATGACAAGCCGCACAAAATTCAGCATAATAGACCGCACCACGCAGCACGGTTTGGTCGGCTTCACCATGACCATCTTGGGCCAGCGTAGGCCGTAACCCTACCCCGACCAACACGACACCTAGACTTATCACTACTAGCAAACCCAAGCGTTTGGTCACAAATTCCTCCTTAAAGTGTATCCAATTATAACCAAACAACGCCTCCGGGCAAAGCCAGAGGCGCTGTCATCAATCGCCTATAAGCAAAGCCTAAACGTTAATCAAAGCTTTCCAGATAGGCAATAATATTCGAGAGTGTTTCCAAGTCCAAGCGGTCGCCAAAGGTCTGTGGCATGATACCGTCGCTGTAGCCATCGACGATAAAAGCGCTAGGATTGACGATACTTTGAACCAGATAGTAGCGGGCGCTGGTAATCCGTGGATTATCCGCCGCATATTGCTCGGCGCGGGTATACAGCCCTGTCGGATCTGGGCCAGTACCAGCGACGCCAATTTGATGGCAACCGCCACAGCCAAGGTCAGGACCAACATAGGCGCGTTGACCTTCATTGCTATCAAAGACGGGAACTTCCATTGGCTCCTCAGAGTTCTCTAGCTCATCAAGGGCCGCCAAGATTGCATCGACATCAGTACCGACGCCTTCCACCGCTGCTGCGCCAGTGGTGGGCAAGACAGCATATTGGTTAATTTGGCGCACGTCTTCAATGGTGAAGGGTTGAACACCCCAATTGAGGATGTAGTCCACCAAGTTCTCAATTTCATCGTCACGCAACGGCCCGCCTGCCCGTTGTGACCATGCCGCCATTGGATTGTTCCAGTAGCTGGCGCTGGTGGGACGACCACTAATCAAGGTTGTGCGGATAAGGTCGCGCAAGGCACCATTCCACTTCAACTCGACCATGCGGGCGTCACGGGCGGGGTCATAGAACACAATGTCGAAGTTGTCCATCAAGGCTTGCAAGGCATCGTCGCGGGCAGATTCTTGGGCAACCTGTTGGGTTTCGATGTCAAAGAGAGCCGCGCCAATTTCTTCACGACGAGTGGCGTTGGGGTCTTCGCCTTCAGCGGGAGCCTCTGGCATAGCTGCCAACTCAGAGTTCAATTCCGCCGCTTGCATCCGCAAATCTATAATCTGCGTATGGGCATCATGTAGAGCCGTAAAGCGTCCAACCTTCGCCACCAAATTGGTGCGCTCAGTGTTATAGCCACCCAGTTCATCCAATTGGGTGTTGAGGGTGTCGAGTTTAGCAAAAACCTCGTCAAGCCGTGCGTTATCAGCGGCATCGGGGGTCTCGCCCGCCGTTTCAGCCGCAGCAATTCGGTCTTGGATTTGCGTTTGCTCTAGCTCAAGGGCGCTCTTCTGGGCTTCCAGTTCACCGACCTTAATCGGCAGCAAGGATGGGCTGACAATTTCATATTTTTCGCCGAATAGTTCGGTAATCTCAGCATCCAACGCTGAAAGCTCCGCCTGCAATTCTGCCAATTCGCTTGAATAATCATAACGGATGGTTTCATCCAACTCTTGGCGTTGGGCTTCCAAGGTAGCGATTTCGGCTTCGAGTTGAGCAGCACGGTCAGGGTCAGAGCTGCCAAGCTGCTCTAATTCGGCGGACTTCACAGCAATCTCGGTGTCAATGTCGCCAAAGAAGCTAAAGCCAAACAATTGTGGATTGTTCAAGGCGGGTGCTACGCCCGTTAGCCCACGCCCATCTTGACCGTGACAGGTAGAGCAGTTGTTCTCAAAAAGGATGGCACCTGTTTCAACCGAGCGGCCTTGAAAGCGCTCCGTAAATTCCTCCATGCGGCCTTCTTCATTGATGGCAACCCACGCCAAGACAATGATGATGCCTGTAAAGGAGATGATTCCGGCGACAATACGGCTTGTCACCGAGGGAAATAACATAAAAGGGGTACGTTGATTTTCCATTCTTGTTCCTCACCTCGCACAGCGGCAGGGCGACTAGGCACCCTGCCGCTGTCGGAAATTTAGTGTTCGTGCCACTCGGATTCTTCGTTCAGATATAGCGGCTTGCCCGATACTTGGCGGATGATATTCTCGCCTGTATCGTCTGGCCCTTCGAAGGTAATCAGCAAATAAACGCGGACTAGGTTGTGCTGCTTTTGGGAGATGCTCAGATACCCAATAGGATTTTGGAACCCTTCATCATCCGCATAGGTCTTGTACATGAGGGTGTGATACTCCTCAATGACATGACCCAATTCAGGATATTCTTCTGTGAATTCTTTATCGAAATCATCCCAAGCAATAACTTCCTCACCGCGAATGATGACCTGCTCTTCTTGAATGGCAATGGAATAAGGCGCAATAGCCGCGTCATAGGCTGTTTCATCGCCCGTCGCTTTCAAGGCATCAATCTCTTGTAGCCAAATGACCTCATCATTATTGAAGGCCGTGATATTAGCCTGCCACTCGTCATAAGGCACCGAGCGTACAGGCCCTACCCCTTCTTGCGGGATGAGTTCTTGGGCAACTTCAATATCAGCAGCAGTTTCCACACCATACCAAGGCGTTCCCATATAGGTCAAGATTACCCACCCAAAGACCGTCAAAGCGGCAACCGAGAGCATGAACCGACGGTGTGCATATCGACGGCTGGGGGTCATATCCAAGTAGGGGAATACAAACATCAACCCAAAGAGGATAGTGGGAATGACGATACCCATGAACACCTTGTCACCCAACTTGAGCAAGCCTTGAAGCCACAAGAAGTACCAAGGCGCAGTCGTATGCAAGGGGGTCACTTGAGGATTAGCATGATTTTCGAGTGGGGCATGGAAGAACCAAACCGATAGCACGATCATCAAGAATGAGACCATCCCGATCCATGCCAACTCATTGGACATGATATCCGGTATAAAGTAGGTACGGCTACTGACCGGAACACGCTTGGCGGTATCTTTACCAACCTCCTCAAGACGTGGGGGTAGGCTATGCCCATGCAGAATCACCTTGTAGTAATGGACGCCAATGAAGATGGTGGTAATCAGTGGCAAGGCGAAAACATGCAGTAAATAGAACCGCAACAAACCACCCGCACCAATATCAGGCGACCCGCGCAACAGCAAGTTGACGTTGGTACCCACCACCTCGGGCGGGGCTGCTTCGGCCATTGAGGTACCGATGGTCACGGCCCAGAAGGCCAATTGGTCCCAAGGCAGCAAGTAGCCAGAGAAGCTCAAAAACAATGTGACCAAAAGCAAAATAACGCCTGTGAACCACGTAAATTGGCGCGGTTTTTTGTATGACCCTGTGATAAAAGTGCGGAGCATGTGCAGCATCACAAAGGCTACCATACCCTCAGCGCCCAAGCGGTGCAGGTCACGCATTAACTGACCAAAAGGTACGTTCCCCAAAATATCTTGCATATTCCTGTAGGCTACATCCGGGGATGGGGTGTAGAAAATCATCAAGAATAAGCCTGTGATAATTTCAAAGGCAAAGAAGAAAGTAGAGAGCCACCCCAGACGGAAGGTTGGATAGATGCCTGTCACAGCGGTATGGAAGTAGGACGGACGCATGTGCAACCAGAACCCATCGGCATGGGGGGTTAAACGGGGATTCGGACGCCGTGAGGGGGCCTCACCGCGCAGGGCCTCCCGAATATCTTGGATATTCATGCCTGCGGTCATACGCTCAACGGTGGTGTCAAGCGTTTCATAGATAGCTTTACGAATCCCTTTTTCCTTGATGTCATCAAGGATGGATGGAACAGGTAATACCGACATCAATAACTCCTAACGCTACTAGACCCGACCAGCCCGTTTAATACGGCTGCCAGTATCAACAACGACTTCAGCGACTTGTGAAGGATCAATGCCGGGGATGGGGTCGCCCGTTGCATTGGTAACTAACTCGGCTCCACTGGTCAGCTTCACCGTCATAGAGAAGCGGTCAAGGCTGCGTGGGGCAGGGCCTTCAATCCACAGCCCATTTAGCTCATACTTCGACCCATGACAAGGACACTCGAAGCGGAAGGAGTTTTCCACCCACGCATACAAGCATCCGAGATGGGTACACACTTTATAAAGCGCGACCAACCCATCTTCAGCATGGGACAGCCAATATTTACCAGTGGCGTTGTTCAAAGGCGATGTACCGCGATCAGGAATGGAGCTTTCGCGGAAGATACCACCGAATTCACCTTCTTTAAAGCGAGGGAGCATAAACCAAATAATGGCTCCGCCAGATGCAGCAGCAAAAAGCGCAAGGCTGGCCCCCCAGCAGTAGAACAGGAATTCGCGTCGATTGGGCAACGGGACCTGAATGGCCTCGCCCGGGACTTTGACATCGGTTTTTGACGCCTTCGCAACCGCCCCGGCCTGTGCAGGTTTATTTGTGGTTACGGTCATAACGTTACTCCTCAACCGGATTTCACCACGTTTTCCGGTGGCTCATGAAGTGTTAACTTGTTTATTTTTAGGAATGGTTCCCGCATGTGTGACAATGGTCGTGTTTCTTTTGTACAATATATCACAATCTTGGCAAACTTGCCAAAGTCAATTCTAAACCAAAAACGGCAGTTCTTCTAGGAAAACTGCCGTTTAATTTTCAGATTGGTAGGTTAGGGTTAGTTTTGGCTTGCAGAACGGACGCTAATGACACGGGCCTTGGTTGCTTCGGCCTTGGGCAAGGTCAGCGTCAAGACGCCATTCTCGTACTCAGCCACCACGTTATCGCGGTCAATGGGTTGGGTGAGATTAATGCGGCGTTGGAAGTAACCCGTCCGACGCTCACGCAATAGGAGGCGTGTACCTTCGGCAGCCTCAGCCTTCGATTCGGCTTCAATGACCAGATATTCAGATTCTAACACCACACGGATGTCATCGGGGCCAAAGCCGGGGGCCTCAACCTCAATCAGATAAGAATCATCGTTTTCATGGATGTTCAACGGGAAGCGATGGACGTTGGCTTGATGGTTGCTATTTTGCCCATTGGTATTGGCGCGGAAGGCTTCATTGACAAGGTTTTCAAGTTCTGCGAATGGGTTGCGACGGATTGTGTTCATGGGGTCTCCTCTTGAGTTCTCAGCTTATTTGATAGTGAGTATAGAGGGCCTTTATATGAAATATCTTGGTAAAGTGTAGGAGAACTATCAAAACTCTGTAGATTTTTTATAAAAGTGGTTTACTATTGAGGGCATGACTCAACGACAGCTTGCTATTGTACTCATTATCTTGACGCTTGTTGGCTTCATTATTGGCTCAACCTATGCCATTTACGACCAAGAACTTATCAAGGGTAGTACCGATATTTATCCCACTTGGTATGGTGCAAAGCATTTCTGGGAAGATGGCCTCAGTCCTTATGATGATCGTGTCGGTGAAGCCAGCCAACAAGCGATTTATGGTCGCCCTGCCACTGCGACTGAAGATGAAGTCCGCTTTGTTTATCCTCTTTATTTTATTTTCTATTTTGGCCCCCTTGGTTTCCTATCTTTTGAACTAGCTGCTTCTATTTTTATGGAGATATTGCTGCTTCTAATGGGAGCCACTCTAGCCCTGTCGCTATATACACTTCGATGGTTGCCAAAACCATTGACTCTGGGGATATCTATTCTATATACACTGGTGAGTTATTTCTCAGTGAGGGGTCTGCTGTTGGGGCAGCCAGCATTCCTTGCATTTGGGCTCCATATTGGAGCCTATTGGGCGATTGCTCATCGGCACGACCGAGCAGCAGGCATATTGTTGGCGCTTTCAACTATTAAGCCGCAAACAGGGTATTTAATTGTCCCCTTGCTTTTGCTGTGGGCATGGCAAAACGACCGTCGTTCCATCGTGTATAGTTTTGGCTCTATGTTTGGGGCATTGCTCGGTGTTTCATGGATTTTGCTGCCCTCATGGTTTGGGGAATGGATGGAGCGCGTGTTTCACTATAGCAGCTATGTTGCGAACTTCCCCACTACCCATATTATCAGCCACTTGATATTGCCTGAACAGCTTGGCGATATTGCCCAAGCGCTGTTATCTATCTTTATCTTGGTACCCGTCGCGCATTTTTGGTGGCGTGCTATTGTCCTACGTGACTCGCAGAGTTTGCTGTGGGGCCTGATGTTAACTATGGCAGCCTCATTGCTGATTTCACCCCGCGTTGCGACAACCTCTTATGTTGAGTTAAACCCTGTGGTGTATGTAGCCCTGATGTTCTTAGAAAAACGCCGTCTATGGGGCTGGCTCAGTGTAGGCACAATCGCATTTATGGTTGCCTATTGGATTTTGCATATTGCTACGGTGCCAGAAGAAGTTGGACGCGAAGCCCCTATTGTTTACGTTGTATTTCCTACCATCATTTACCTGTGGCTCCTTGTGCAACAAAGCGCATGGAAAGACGTTGATATTCTAAAGGCGGCACATGGAAATTAGACCCATGAGTGAGGTTACTACTGATGACCTCATCCATGCCTTTAACCTTGCCTATCGCAATTACTACACTCCCATCACCATGAATCGTATGTTGATTCAATCCTTGCAGGAACGTGATGCCGTTGATTTGGGCAAGAGCGTTGTTGCCGTGGAAGATGGGCAGGTGATTGGTACCTCTTTTATAGGCTTGCGCCCACCCGATGGCTGGATAGGTGGTGTAGGTGTCATACCTACCTACCGTCGGCATGGGGCAGCACGGCAGATGTTGCGCTACCAGATTGACCATGCCCCTGATTATGACCTCACTTCGCTACGCCTTGAAGTTGTGGAGCAAAATACAGGGGCCATCACGCTTTACGAGCAATTGGGTTTTGTGGCTACCCGACGGATGTTTATGCTAGAGCGGGACTATGGTGGCGATCTGCCGCTGGTGCCTAACGGGTATCAAATTGACCTTTGTCACCCCCTCAAAGCCTTGAAGTTCTACAATGCCTTTCATGATACGGACAACTCATGGCAACGCAATCGCTCGGCTTTAGAGAAAATGGCTGAATCTCTACAAGGGTTCATGGTACATTGTGGCGATTATCGGCCAATTGGCTATGCAGTAGGGTGGTTTCACTTTGACTACAATCACCTAATGGATGTGGCAATTGACCCTACCTGTGGTGACCGTACTGAGGCTGCTCATGCCCTGCTCATACACCTACATAGCCACCCAGAGCCACCCGCAGGTTATATTTTTAACGTAGCAGAACATGATTTTCTCATCACGGCCTTTCGAGACATTGGCTATTACCCGTCCCTCGCTCAGTGGGAAATGCACTTACCCCTCAACAAACCAGACAATGACCTGTAGGGTACCGAGGTGAAAGACATCGCCATCAAACAGGGGTTGGCGTTGATTCGGGGCCATTGGGACTCCGTTCATTTTGGTGCCATTGCGTGCGCCCAAATCCTGCACGAAAACGTACCCTTCAACGACCAGTATCTCCATGTGTTGGCGCGAGACACCCTTTTCGGTGGCGTGATAGGGCTGCAAGTCAATCACAGGCTTATATCCGGTTGCTTCATCGGCCCGACCGATGCTAATGGAGGGCTGCACCACACAGCCGATTGTGGCAATCGAATCCGTACCAATCTGAAAAAGCAGATGAGAGGGAGCAGGTTGTGGGGTACGCAATGGAGCCGTTAAGGGTAAATTGCTCATGACTTCCTCGACTAGAATCAAAACTACTGTCCATATTATAACCTTACTTGTGGTGTTGATTGGCATTGGATTGGCGGCATGGCGGGCTAAGACTCCCCCACTGGATACCATCACAACGGCCTATAGCCGCACGCTGATGCCAAGCGGAGGCCTTGAATCGCCAATTGTGTTGGACACTGCCCTTATCTGGCACCCTATTAACAGCGCTGTATTGGTCTATCAACCCTATGATGAACGCCCACCTGTGACCTATTCATGGATTACAGGCATCCCTCAACGTATCGGAGTCATCCAAGCAGGGGATACCGATAAATTTCACTTGCTATGGCTAACCACAACGGGTACATTGCGTCGCTCTCAGATAAACGCAGCGGGCGAACAGATTCTTGGGGTGGTACCTATCAGCAATGATAAAGTAGTCGCTTTTGACACAACTGCCCTGCCGAACAATGAAAGCCTGATTGCATGGCAAGCCCAAGAAGCTTTTGCACATCCGATTATGGCTCTGACCATTGACGAGTGGGGGCGACCTTTGGATGAGGCCACGCAGGTGATAAAAGACGCCGAGCGCTTTGCGGTAGCAACTGATGAGCAAGGGCGTGTGCATTGGGCGTGGGCAACCAACAGCACACTCTATTATCAAATGGGAAGTGCAGAACCAACCCGATGGACCATTGAGACTGAGCCTACTCAATGGCTGGAAGACCTTATGCTTGGCATTGAAGGCGAGACCGTGAGACTAATCTGGGGAGTGGTTGATATCGAAACGCCGCAGCATACCCACTATGCGGGTTTGACATGGCAAGACCCTGCCAACCCCACTCCTTATCACTTGCCATTAGCTACCGAAACACCAACGCGCTGGCTCGGCTATGTAGAAGATGACACCTATACACTGGTGGCCTACCTAGATAAGATGTGGCGTCCAGTGTTGATTGAAGGCAAAACAGTAACTATCCTTGGTGATACGTCCGCTACTGCCGCCTCGCCTAGCATCTGGCGCTTACCCGACGGCAAACTCAATGCCGCATGGGGCACTATTAATGAAGATGGTGGCATTGGCCTAGTGATGACCTCGACCCTCTACACCCGTGAGGAGTTAGAATCTCGACCGAGTTTATGGGAGAGCCTATTGGCGGGTATTTTACAACTATCCCTTATCGTGGGGTGGCTATTGTTACCAGCACTGATGACTGCGGCATGGCCTCGTGATCAATTCTTGTGGCTGGTGCCATCAGTGATGATGGTTTATTGGGGAGCCAAACTACTTTGGCCCGCTGGTTTACTGAATGTGCCATTGATGGTAGAAACCCCACATCCTTTTGGGGTTGTCATGGCTTTGTTGCTGCTGGCGACACTGGGGGGAGTAGCTGCCTCAATGTGGTCACGTTCACCCCGCGCCCGCTTGCTATGGTTTTGTGTAGGGGATGCTGTGCTGACGGTTGTCATCTTTGGGGTGAATCGTAGTTGAGCAGTCGTAGGCGAAACCCCGCGCTGATTTCAGTACAATAGCCCCCTTCATTCGGTATCGAATTTGAGGATAACTATGAAAAAGCTCAATTTTCTTGTGATACTTTGCCTCCTCTTGAGTTTAGTCCCGACCCTTGCTGCCCAAGAAAATGTGGCAACGGTACGGGTTGCTATGCCTGCCCTTGATAGCCTAGACCCCACCTCGGTCTCGCGCTTTGACCTCAACAAGGTTGATGTATTGGAAAACCTGCTGGTTGGCCTCACTCGTCTCAATGCCAACACTGGACAGGTTGAGCCACAATTGGCCCGCAACTGGTCGATTAGCCCTGATGGGCTGACATGGACATTTAACCTGCGCGATGATGTGCAGTGGGTCAAATGGCAAGATGGGTCGGCAGTAGCGGTACGTCCAGTGGTGGCAAGTGATGTGGTCTTTGCGCTGCAACGCGCCTGTGACCCCAACCGCCCCTCGCCCATCACTACGAATATCGGGATTATTGCAGGCTGTTTGGAGACCGCCCATCTCCGCGACCCTTGGCGTATTGACCAAGCTTATCTTGACCAGCATATCGGTGTGGTGGCGCTAGATGACCAAACTCTACAGTTCAAGCTCCTTTTTCCAGCGGCTTATTTCCTGACATTGACGACCTTGCCCGAATTTCGCCCGCTACCCGCTGAGGTCATTATAGGGGCGTCGGCATGGCCCCTCGCTACCGATTTGATGACCAGTGGGGCGTGGGCCGTCTCGCTGTGGGATGGTCAGCAACTGCTGCTAGAGGCCAATCCGTTCTGGCCTTTGGAGCGCGAAGGCAATATCACACAAGTTGATATTCGCTTCGGAGCGTTTGCCAGCGTGCCGGATGTGGATGTGGCCCGTATTGATGCCTTGACCGCTAAGAGCCTGCCCGAATTTGCCAAAGCCAGCCAAGGCCAAACGTTGTTGATGCTTGGTTTTAGCTTTGAATACCCACCATTGGAGAGCCAACAGGTGCGCCAAGCCCTTGCCCAAGCCATCAATCGAGGGCAGTTAGCCACCCAGCTATCTGGCCTCGGCAACCAAGATTATCAGGTAGCGTCGGTTTTCACGCCGCGCTCGGTGATTGCCCCCCCTAGCACCCAAGGTGTGGGGTTTGACCCAACTACCGCCCAACAATTGCTCAGTGCGGCAGGCTATCCCCAATGCAGCCGCTTCCCCTCTAACATCACCTTGGTAGTTGAGAACACCCCCCTTGCTATTACTGCTGGACAATTCATTGTGCAGCAATGGCAACAAAATCTTGGCTGTGCCGAAGGAGTGTTTACGGTTGCGACTGCCTCGCGCCAAGCCATCATCGACACCGCACATGGCACCGTCGAGGCCAGTGATGAAGGGGTGGTCAGTCGTTATCAGGTGTGGTTGGTCTCATGGACGGCTGATTACCCCGACGCCAACGCATGGACAGCCGACGCCCTTCATTGCCAAGTGGGGTTTATGCGAACCGGACGCGCCTGTGATAACGCTGATAACCTGCTAGAGCGAGCCGCCACCCTTGATGACATTGAAGCACGCTACACAACCTATGCCCAAGCAGAATTAGCCTTTTTTGGTGCGGGGGGTAGCTTTCCGGTGGTACCATTAGCCTTAACCAGTGAATACTGGTTCCAGAACACCTCGATTGATGGGGTGACCAGCTATGGGCCATTCCAATTTGACCGTTGGGTGGTTCGTTAGTTTGTACATATTGGAACAATCAGCGCGTGTTAGAATCCGTTATGGAGAGGAGTCAGCGATGAATCTTGATGATTTGGCCTATATGCAGCAATTGGATACTGACCATATGCTGCGCCATATCGATGGGCTACCCGACCAGTTTGAGGCTGCGTGGCATCATGCCCAAACCCTCCCTTTACCCGCCTCTGTGCGCCAAGTTGCTCTATTAGGTATGGGAGGTTCCGCCATCGGGGGCGACCTGTTGGCGGCTTACTTGGCAGGACGCTCCAAGGTTGCTGTCAGCGTGGTACGTGGCTATGATTTGCCCGCATGGGTACACGGTCAAGAAACCTTGGTCATTGCCAGTAGTTTTTCCGGCAACACCGAGGAAACCCTTGCTGCCTATGACCAAGCCCTAGCACGTGATGTGCAAGTGCTGGGCATGACCACAGGTGGTAAATTGGCCCAGCAGCTTGCTGCTCATAACCATTTAGCATGGACATTCAGCACTGATATTGGACACCCCCGTGCCGCGATTGGCTGGTCGTTTGGCCTCTTGCTGGCATTGGCGGCCCGTGCGGGTTGGGCGGAAGGTATTGAAGCCGACCTCAAGGATGCGATTGCTACCCTCAAGGCCTACCGTGAGCGCTATGCAGCCTCGGTTCCCGCCGCTACCAATCACGCCAAACGCCAAGCTGGACAGTTTATCGGGCGGGTGCCTGTATTCATTGGGGCGGGTATCTTTGAACCCATCGCCCGCCGCTGGAAGGGCCAACTTAATGAGAATAGCAAGGTCTGGGCCATGTTCGATGTCCTACCAGAGATGAATCACAACACGGTGGTGGGTATTGAGTTTCCCCAAGAGGTGTTGGGTAAGCTGGCGGTGATGTTTATCGCCTCGCCCCAATATGACCACCCCCGCGTGGCCTTGCGTCATCAATTGACCCAAGAACTATTCTTGACCAGTGGCATCATGACCGACCGCTTTGAGCCAGTTGGGGATAACCCACTCACCCAGATGCTCCACGCCATCCAGTTTGGCGACTATTTGAGCTACTATACCGCTATGGCCTACGGGGCCGACCCGGCGGTAATTATGCCGATTCAAGAATTAAAAGCAGCACTAGCCAATTTATAAGAAGCAGAAAGGCTTTAAGGGATGACTGACAAGCATATCCGTCTCTTTATACCGGGGCCAGTTGAAGTTCGGCCTGAGATTTTGCAGGCGCAAACCGAGTGGATGATTGGTCATCGCTCGGCAGCGTTTGCTGACCTCTACGCCCGTATGCAGCCTAAGCTCCAACAGACGTTCCGTACCCAAAACCGTGTCTACATTTTCACCTCATCGGGTTCAGGTGTATGGGAAGCCGCCTCGCGCAATTGTGTGCGGGATGAGGGGCGTGTCTTGCATCTAGTGAATGGGGCCTTTAGCAAGCGCTGGGCTGAAGTTAGCGAATTGAACGGCAAGCAGGTTGATAAGATTGTGGTTGAGGAAGGCATGGCCGTTCTACCTGAACACCTTGCCGAGGCCCTTAGCAAACAAAGCTATGATGCAGTAGCAGCCGTATACAACGAAACCAGCACAGGTGTCCTCAATCCTGTAGCCGCCTATGGTGAAATCCTCAAAAATTATCCCGACACACTTTTCCTGCTGGATGCGGTGAGTGCCTATGCAGGTGCGCCGATGCATATTGATGCATGGGGCGTTGACCTGTGCCTAACCAGTACCCAAAAAGCCTTTGCGCTGCCCCCCGGCATGGCCTTTGGCACCGTTTCACAACGGGTGCTTGACCGCGCCGCCACCATCAAGAATCGTGGCTACTACTTTGACCTGTTGACCATTGAGAAGCACCATGTCAAGAACAACACCCCCGCCACCCCGCCTGTTAGCCTGATGTTTGCCGCTGATAAGCAACTGGATGACATTTTGGCAGAGGGCCTAGAGGCGCGTGAGGCCCGTCATCGGAAAATGTCTGAAATGACCCGTGCATGGGGTCTGCAAGCAGGCTTTGAATCTTTCCCCCAAGCAGGCTATGAATCGCCAACCTTGTCTGTGCTACGTAACACCTTGGGTGTCAACATCAAGGAAGTCAATGCTTTCCTGCGCCAGCGTGGTATGGAAATCGCCAGTGGTTATGGCAATGTCAAAGAGACTACTTTCCGCATTGCCCACATGGGCGATACCCAACCGTCCCACATGGAAGAACTTTTCGCCAACTTTGATGCCTACTTAGCTCAACGATAGGAGGAGGCTCTATGCACGTTCTAGTTCCCGATAATCTCTCTGAAGCGGGTTTGGTAATGCTGGCTGAGGCTGGCTTGACCTATCATGCCCCCGGCAAGATGTCGCGGGCCGATGTCTTGGCGGTAATTGGTGAAGCTGATGGTATGATTGTCCGCAGTGGCACCAAAGCCGATGCTGAACTCCTTAGCAAAGCAACCCGCCTCAAGACTATTGTGCGGGCAGGCGTGGGTGTTGATAACATCGACCTTGCTGCTGCCGAACAGCACAATATCGTGGTGATGAATACCCCCCAAGGCAATACCATCGCCACCGCTGAGTTGACACTAGCCTTGATGTTGGCCTTAGCACGGCACATCCCCCAAGCCCAAGCCTCGTTGCATTCTGGTCAATGGGATCGCAAGTCCTTTACGGGTACTGAACTCCGCAACAAGACACTGGGTGTCATCGGCTTTGGACGTGTTGGGCAAGCAGTTGCCAAGCGGGCTGTTGCCTTTGATATGAAGGTGGTAGCCTACGACCCCTTCATCAATCCTTTTGTGGGGCAAAGCATGGGTGTAGAGATGGTCAACGCCGTGACAGGTATTTGGTCACAGGCCGACTATATCACTCTGCACGCGGTGGTCACGCCTGAAACCAAGCACCTGATTAATGCCGAAAGTATTGCCAAGATGAAATCGGGTGTACGGATTATCAATGCGGCGCGTGGAGCGTTGATTGATGAAGCAGCACTAGCGGCAGCTATTCAAAGTGGCAAGGTCGCGGGGGCGGCTGTGGATGTGTATAGTGAGGAACCCCCACCTGCGGATCATCCTTTGATTGGCTTATCGGGTGTTGTTCATACCCCGCATCTTGGAGCCAGCACTGATGAGGCTCAAGAGGATGTGGCTACTGAAGCGGCCCAGAAAATCATTGATGCCCTCTTGCACCAGCGCTACAACGACGTGGTGAAGAAATAAAAGCGAAAAGGGTGTGCCTAGGGGGGAAGAGCACACCCTTTTGCTATTTGCTTTTCTGTAACGTCTCTGGAGTTTACCCATACAACGCCACTACTGTACTGGTTGTTGCTACACACCATCTACCATATCAGAGAACGTTACATACTCTAAAGGTAATGGCCTAGCCTTAGTAATTGATGAATGTGAAATTAAGGCTCATTTAATGCGCTTTAACTCCCGTTGGAATGAAACCCGCATCACCAAGCGGGCCAAGCGCAGTTCATCCCCATCGCGCAGCACGCGAATCTCTTGCGGAAAAATCCGTTCCCCATTGAGATAGGTATGATTCACGCTGCCCATGTCCGAGACCGTGATCACCGTATCTCGCCGTTTGATAGTGGCATGTACCCGCGAGACCCCCAAGGTGGGGGCGTCGTAGTTGGTTAAGTCGATGTCTGGCACAATCACACTATCTGAGGAGGTGCGACCAATAATGAGTTCTTGATGGTCTTGCACATCAATTCGGATAGGTTTGTCATCAAAGCCCCGCACAGTAAACACCAAACTGGAAAGGTTGCCAAAACTAGCCCCTTGAGAGACATCTTCATCCATATAAAGCTGTTGGGTACCTGTGCGCGTGAGCAACATGCCACAGGCGAAGCAATAGCGGGCATCCGCGGGATTAGGCGTTTTACATTCGGGGCAAACGACTTTTTCAGTTGGGCCAGCCACGGGCTTGGCTTGTTGGGCAGGGGGTGGGGGTAGCTGGACTTTGGCGTCGGGGTTGGGCAAGTGATGAGAGCCTTCACTGCGTTCCCACTGACGAATGAGCTTCCCTAGCTCATCACGCTCAACGGGCGAAATAACCGGACGCAGATTTTTTAGTTCATTAAGGGCATAATCAGGGGTAGCCCCTTGCCGCCGTAAATAAACAAAGGCCTCAAATAAGTCACGTACTGAATATTCGTCAGACATACGTTTTCGTCCTTCTCCAAGCGTCGTTCTTAGATCGGTTGTTGCGGTACCTTGGTCTCAGTCGATACCAGTTGATAGAGTTCATGTTCACATTTCGGGTCAATCACTACAATTAAAGCGTCACCTGCTACCAATTTAGTATAGCCATGTGGCAAAATAATACGACGGTCACGGCGGATTGAGGCAATAATACACTCTTGGGGCCATGTCACATCTTGGACACGTTGCCCAACAATAGGTGAGCGGCTATTGAGTTTAACCTCAATCACCTTTTCGCCAATGAGGGTGTTCAGTCGAATTTGAGTTTCATGATACTGAGCCTCCCACTTACGGGCAATGGCAATATTATAGACGCGCATAATATCGTGGCGACGCACCAGCCCAACCACCTTTTGTTCATCATGTACATCCACCACAGGCAGGCTACCAATACCACGTGTTCCCATGCGGCGAATGGCATTCCAGACTGGTTCATCAGGCGTAATCGTAATCAAGTTGGTGGTCATAATTTCTTTAACTGTTTGGGTCAAAGGTTGCCCATTGCTGGCTTCATAGGCCCGTTGCAAATCGGACATGGTGGCAATCCCGATTAGTATCCCCTGTTCATTAACCACACATACCGCTTTGGTATGGGCCTCGCGGAAGCGGTCACGCAATTGAGTGAGCGTAGCATCGCACCGGATGGTTGGTGCAGGTTTAACCATCGCTTCTGAGACAAACACACTTTGCATGACATCAACATCGCGCCCATGATGAATATCGAGACCTTTACGGCGGAGACTTAGGGAATAAATGCCATATGGCTCAAAGCGCTCGGCAATAATGAGGCAAATCACGGTGGTTAGCATAATCGGCAAAATGAGTTGATAATCGTCCGTGACCTCGAAAATTAGCAGAATAGCGGTAATTGGCGCACGCACAACCCCCGCCATAACCGCCGCCATACCTGCGATAGCAAAGGCCGCCGGATTACCCGTGTTGGCATTGGGTAGCAGTTGCTCAATCACATAGCCATAGGCTCCCCCAAATGTAGCCCCTACAAAGAGCGATGGGGCGAATATCCCGCCGACAAAACCACTGCCGAGGCTGATACTGGTCATCACCATTTTGGCAACCACAAGCCCTAGTAAGAGTGTGAGGCCGAATTCCTCAGCACCCCCACTATTGAGGACTTCCGTCATGGTTTCGCGGCCTGTACCCATAATTTCAGGGTAGAAGATGGCGACCACACCGACAATAACACCTGCGAGGGCTGTTTTATAGGGGCGAGGTAGATGGACATGATGCCAGAAATCATGTTGCCAATAGACCATTCGCATAAAAATAACCGCAATAGGGGCCGCAATTAATCCAAGCAGCACATAGAAGGGGACTTCCGCCACGCCGCCCAGCGCATAATCTCGAATGCCAAGTTCTGGGCCGTGAATTTCAACTGCTTTCACAAAGACTGAGGATACTACTGAAGACAGCACCACCACACCAAATGCGCCAGACGTGAACTCACCCAAGACGATTTCGAGCGCGAAGAAGACACCCGCGATAGGCGCGTTAAAGACGGCGGAAATCGCGCTTGCCGAGCCAGCCCCCACGAGCAGCCGCATCTGCTCCTCAGAGAAGTGGAGTTTTTGTCCAAAAAAGGAGCCGATGTTGGCCCCAATTTGCACACTGGGGTCTTCTGGCCCGACCGAGGCACCACCCCCAATTGACAAAATGGAAGCGAATATCTTATAGGGCATCCGATAGTAGCGCATGCGTCCACCGCCTAATGCTACTGCTTCCATAATGCCCGCCACCCCATGATGACGTTCTTCTCCAATAAAGCTCTGCATAATCCAGCCGACCAGTAACCCAGTGCCCACCAGAATAGCGACACTGTATAAGGGGTTTATATCGTGAATGTTCGCGTGAAGGTCTTGCAAAACCTCAATCGCGGTTGAAAACAACCAGACGCCGATACCGCTGCATAACCCGACTAAAATCGACAGAATGATTAAATTAGTGCGTTCCGAATGTTGAACAAGTCTCAAGATTGTTGTGCGTAGTTGATTCATACCTAATTCCATATTGTTCCTGCATAACAACTCTAGCTAAAATCGGCTAAGGATGCTAGGCTAGATACTGGAGATGCTTAGTTCCCGGTGGGGCTCCCGGTCTTCAAAATCGGTGGCAGGTCGCGCAGAGCGGGCTGCGGTGGGTTCGACTCCCATGCGTCTCCGCACCAATTTCCCTCTACTTGCAACCCTATCCTACACCCTGCGTATAAATCTATGAAACAATCGGAGGGTTGAAATGAGCGAGTACAAGCAAACAAACGAATGGGATTATAACCCCAATACCGATGGTGTGATTGCCATTCCGGTACGGGTCAGCAATGAGCCAACTCCCCCAGTGACGGATGACGAAGATGAGTTGGTACGTGAATACGAAGCCAAATACTATGGCACCCCCAAGCAACGCCAGCATTTCGATGGGTTACCCCCGCGTAAGTCAAAGGAAGGCTACAAGCAACATTTCGAGTCGATGAAGCGCGTTAAGCTGCCGCCTCAACACCGCTATAGCACGCGCCCGGCTCCGGCCTATGTTGAAGACAGTGAACGCCTGTGGGCGATGCTCGCCCATGCCAGTGCCTTGATTAGCATTATCGCCCTGTTCTCATCTGGTCCGGGTGTGGTCTTTGCCCTACTCATTCCCTTGGGCATTTACCTGATTTTCCGCCGCCGTTCCGAGTATGTGGCCTACCACGCGCTGCAAGCCTTCACTGCTCAAACGCTGGCAACCATTGGGGCCTTCACGGTTCTCATTGCTGGTTCGATTGTCCTGACATTCTTGATTGTGGTCTCGGCACTCTTCAGCATTATCCTGATTGGTATCCCGTTCTTGATCATCTTCGTGCTGCTGTTCATGGCATTACTGGCAGTCACACTCTCAGCCCCCTTTGTCATGCTCATCTATAGCATGATTGCCGCCCACGCCGCATGGAGCGGTCGCAATTACCGCTACCCTTATGTAGCCGACTGGGTAGATGACCAACTCAACAATGGGATGCTTCGCCCTCAAATGGTCTAGTACATGACCCCACTTCACTTCTAAGCCGCCTCTCCCCCACAGAGGCGGTTTTGTTTTCAGCCATTGCATTCAACTCCCGCGCTAGGCAAAATAGCCCACTAAAGCGTAGTGGAGGAACTGATTATGGCAATGAAAACGCATACATGCGGCGAATTACGCGCCAACCACGCTAACCAAACCGTGACCCTTGCGGGCTGGGTGCATCGGCGGCGTGACCAAGGCGGCCTGATTTTTATTGATTTACGCGACCGTTTTGGCATTACCCAACTGGTGATTAACCAAGAAACCCACCCCGACGCCCACACCAAGGCCAAGGACTTGCGCGGGGAATGGGTGGTGCAGGTGGAAGGCACAGTCATCCAACGACCGGATGGGATGGTCAATACCAACTTGGAAACAGGGGCTATTGAGATTGAGGTGCATGATGTCACTGTCCTCAACCCTGCCAAGAACCCACCTTTTTATATCAACAAAGATGAGGAAAACTTAGATGAGGCGTTGCGGATGCGCTATCGCTATCTTGACCTGCGGCGTGAGCGTATGCAACGCAATATCATCTTGCGCCACCAAGTGACGCGCTTCATCCGCAACTATTTGGGCGATCGGGGCTTTGTTGAAATTGAGACCCCCTTCCTCTTTAAGACCACCCCCGAAGGTGCCCGCGACTATTTGGTGCCAAGCCGTGTTCACCCCGGCAAGTTCTATGCGCTGCCCCAAAGTCCGCAACAACTCAAGCAATTGTTGATGGTGGCAGGCTATGAGCGCTATTTCCAGATTGTGCGCTGCTTCCGTGATGAAGATCAACGTGGTGACCGCCAGCCGGAGTTCACCCAACTTGACATGGAAATGAGCTTTGTCGAGCGCGAGGATGTGCTGCAATTGGTGGAAGGCCTCATGACCGCCATTGTAGAAAATGTCACCGACCGCGAATTGGTCTACAAGCCCTTCCCGCGTCTGCAATATCGAGATGCGATGGAGCGCTATGGCTCCGACAAGCCCGACCTGCGCTATGACTTGCAAGCCTTTGAAATCGGCGATATTGCCATCCGTAGCGGCTTCAGCGTCTTTGCTGATAATGCCAGCGCAGGCAAGCCCGTCAAGGTCATGCGGGTGCCACAACTGGGGGCATGGAACAACAGCCAGATTAAGAAGTTGCACCAAGAATTGGAAGAACTGGCAAAGTCAGTCGGGGCCAAGGGCTTGGCATATATGGCAATTCCTACTGAGGAGTCAGGGGAGGTACGCGGCCCAATTGGTAAATTTTTTGCCAATGAACTGAAGCTGGAACTCTTTGAGCGGGTCGGGGCCGAGCCGGGCGATTTTCTCATCTTCACCTCGGATGAGCGCCCGATTGTCTATGAAGTGGTGGACACGCTACGCCGCCATCTGGCTCAACAACTGGGCCTCATCGACCCCAAGCAAGTCGCCTTCACATGGATTTTGGACTTCCCCCTGTTTGAGTGGAATGAAGACGAACATCGCTGGGACCCGTCTCATCATCTCTTTACCTCGCCTTATCCAGAGGATGTTCCCTTGCTGGATACCGACCCCGGCAAGGTACGCGGTCTTCAATATGACCTCGCCTGCAATGGCTATGAGGTCGCAGGCGGGAGTATCCGTATTCACCGCCGCGAGATACAAGAAAAGATTTTTGGCCTGATTGGGCTGGAGGTCGAGGATGCCAAGCAGAAGTTCGGGCATATGCTGGAGGCTTTTGAATATGGCACCCCACCGCATGGTGGCATTGCCCCCGGCATTGACCGCTTGGTGATGTTGCTCGCGGGTGAGCCGAATATCCGCGAGGTGATTGCCTTCCCCAAGACCCAACAAGCTGCTGACTTGATGGCGGGCGCACCTTCCGAAGTGTTCCCTATCCAACTCGAAGAATTGCACATTGCGATTCGAGATGAAGACCTCGACTAGTGCAGTGCATGAGGGCCGAGGCCACCCCTTGGCCCTCACGGCTTAATTCTGATCCAATTCCCGCCGCACGGTCTGATACAATACCTCGGCTTTGAGTTCGCTTAGGGTATAGCAGGGGCCGCCCAAGCGCTCCGATAATTGACGCGCCAAACCTTGGTCAAAGGCAGCATGTTCCATGTTGATCGTCACAGAGCGGATGGCTTCTTTTTTGAACAAGTCGGCAATTTTGTGGGCTTCCTCTTGGGGGGCCAAATCACCTATCGACACATTACCCGCCCCATCGGTGAGCAATATCATCATCGGGATGATGTCGGGGTGGCGCAATTTCTCCTGATGGATAACCTCATAAGCCAAGCGCAGGCCCGCCGAGAGGGGTGTCTTGCCGCCGACGGGAATATCGGCAAGGGCGCGTTTGGCGAGTACCACTGAATTGGTTGGGGGTAGCACCAAGGTTGAGCGGTCTTTTTGGAAGACGACCAGCCCTACATGGTCACGGCGTTGGTAGGCATCGGTTAGTAGCGACATAATCGCGCCCTTAGTGGCACTCATGCGCTCGGCTACTGCCATACTCCAACTGGCATCCACCACGAACAAGATGAGATTGGCTGATTTCTTGACGCGCACCTTGCGTTGGAGGTCTTCACGCTTGATGGCATAGGCAAGGTGAGCCTCCTCGCGCTCGGCTTCGCGTTCTACTTGATGGGGGGCTGCCGCTCGAATAGTCGCATCAAAGGCCACATCGCGGCTGCGATCAGTCATCGGACGAGCCTGAATATAGCGGCCCCGTGTGCGGTCGGTAATGGTGCGGCTACGCTTGCCAGCCGTCTTGCGGGTCAGACGGTCAAGGGGGGTATCGAGGCGGCGGGCTTGGAACTCCGCGCTGCTCTCGACTTGCTTCCCCCCATCCCAATAATCTGCTTGTTGATGAGCGCCCACCTGTTGGGGCATGGGTTCGTTCTGCGATATGTCCGCAGTATCTTCCCCCATGTCATTGGTCATAGGCGTGCTTTTTTTTTAGCCTCGGTCTCGTTGGCAGCCGATTCTTGTTGTACTTGTTCCTCAGCTTGCATAGCGCTTTGCTCTATCATGCTGGAGAGTTCGCCCATGTCCAAGGTCGCCTCTGAGAAGGGGCCGCGACGCATACGGTGGGGCAAGGCCAGTTCCGCTGCCATCATAATATCATCTTGGGTGATGAACTGGCGGCCTTCATAGGCGGCATTGGCGCGGGCCGTCTTGAGGATAACCAAATCGGCACGGTGCCCATCAATATGCAGTGTGCTGGTCAAGGTAGCGATGGTATAGAGGTCGGCACGGGTATAGACCACGTTATTTACCAGATGGAAAGCAGCCTCAATGCGGTCAGCGACCTTCTGCTCTTGGGGCAACCAGTTTTCATAGAACTTGTCGGGGCTGCTATCAAATTGGATATGGCGCTCTAATACCTCAAGGCGGTCGCGGGGTGAGGTCAAGCCGCGTATTTCTACTGACAAGCCAAAACGGTCGAGCAGTTGAGGCCGGATTTCACCCTCTTCGGGGTTCATGGTGCCAATCAAAATGAAGCTGGCGGGGTGCTGGAAGCTGATGCCTTCGCGCTCAATGACGTTTACGCCCATCGCGGCGGAGTCCAGCAGCAGGTCTACAATATGGTCATCCAGCAAGTTGACCTCATCAACATACAAAATACCCCGATTAGCGGCAGCTAACACACCGGGTTCAAAGTGCTTTTCGCCCAGCTTAATGGCCTTTTCAATATCCAAGGTACCCACCACACGGTCTTCAGTGGCACCAACTGGCAAATCCACAAAGCGGCGGCGGCGCACAGCCGTCTTCAATTCACGCCCTGCTTCATTCCACTCATGCACAAGGTCTGACCACTGGTCGGGGCGCTTGGGGTCATCGCCAAAAGGTGAATCGGCAATCACTTCGATTTCAGGCAGCAGAACAGCCAAGGCACGGGCCGCCGTTGATTTTGCGGTACCCCGTTCTCCACGAATCAGGACACCGCCGATGCTAGGATTAACGGCATTCAAGATCAAGGCACGCTTCATGCGTTCTTGACCGACAATAGCAGTAAATGGATAGATGCGTCGCATAGAGACTCCACTAGGTAATCAAACAATTCTATTCTAGCTTATTTAGACACGCATTCGTAGAGGTTTAAGTCAAACGTAGTGCAAAAGTTCAGTAGAATAGGGAGGCGTCGGGGGTAAGACCAAGAGGGCTGGTCTGAACCATACCCTCTTGGCTATTGGGCGCGGCATTAGGATGTTACATCTTGAGGGACAACGGTTTGGAAGGTCAATTCTTCATTGGCATAATCCACCAACACATGGTCACGGTCGCGCACATGCCCCTCCAAAATAGCAAGGGCCAGCGTGTCATAGACTTGGCGCTGCAAAACCCTCTTGAGGGGCCGCGCTCCAAACACGGGGTCATAGCCAATATCGGCAAGATGGGCCTTGGCTGCGTCGGTCAGCGTAATGGTGATTTGGCGGTCTTTGAGCAAACCACTCAAGCGCTCCAACTGGATTTCTACAATCTGAGCCAGATGTTCACGCTCCAAGTTATGGAACAGAATAACCTCGTCAATACGGTTGAGGAACTCTGGACGGAAGGTGCGGTCGAGTTCACTCATGACGGCTTGGCGGATTTGCTCTTGGCCTTGACCTGTCATCTGCTTAATCAGGTGGCTCCCGACGTTGCTGGTCATGATGATAACTGTATTCTTGAAGTCTACCGTGCGGCCTTGCCCATCGGTTAGGCGGCCATCATCCAAGACTTGGAGCAAGATGTCGAAAACCTCATTATGGGCCTTCTCGACCTCATCAAATAGCACGATGGAGTAAGGCCGACGGCGCACGGCTTCGGTCAATTGTCCGCCCTCGTCATAGCCAACATAGCCGGGAGGGGCACCAATCAAGCGGGCCACACTGTGCTTCTCTTGATACTCGCTCATGTCAATCCGCACGATGGCCTCCTCGGTATCAAAGAGGAACATCGCTAGAGCGCGGGCTAACTCGGTCTTGCCGACACCTGTCGGGCCAAGGAATAGGAATGACCCAATCGGGCGGCTGGGGTCTTGCAATCCGGCACGGCTACGGCGCACGGCGTTGCTGACGCTGCGGATGGCGGCATCTTGCCCAACGACACGCTGTTGCAAGCGCTGTTCCATGTGCAGCAGCTTCTCGACTTCACCCTCCAGCAGCTTGCTAACCGGAATACCTGTCCACTTGGAGACCACCGCCGCCACTTCATCAGCATCAACTTCCTCTTTGAGCATGGCTTGGCCCGAATGCTGAATCTGCTGGACGGCTTGCTCGGCTTCGACCAAGGCTTGCTCAAGGCGGGGAATCTCCCCATATTGCAGGCGGGCTGCCATTTCTAGCTCACCGCGTCGCTCGGCCCGTTCCAAGTTGACCCGCGCCTCATCGAGTTGGGTCTTAACCTCACGGATAGAGGCAATTGCTCCCTTTTCCTGTTGCCATTGGGCTTGTAGGGCGCGGGCGTCTTCCTGCAAGTTTGCCAATTCAAGTTCGAGTTTTGCCAAGCGCTCCTTGCTGGCACGGTCACGCTCTTTCTTGAGGGCCTCGCGCTCAATTTCGAGTTGCATGATTTGGCGCTCAACCGTGTCCAGTGATTGGGGCTTGGAGTCAATCTCCATCCGCAAGCGTGAAGCCGACTCGTCAATGAGGTCGATGGCTTTGTCGGGCAAATGGCGGTCGGTGATATAGCGATGGCTCAGAACCGCCGCTGCAATTACAGCCCCATCTTGAATCCGCACCCCATGATGCACCTCATAGCGCTCCTTGAGGCCGCGCAAAATGCTGATGGTATCCTCCACCGAGGGTTGCTCCACAAACACGGGTTGGAAGCGGCGCTCAAGGGCTGAGTCTTTTTCGATATATTTGCGGTACTCATCAAGGGTGGTAGCCCCAATAGCACGAAGTTCACCGCGTGCCAACATCGGCTTGAGGATGTTGCCCGCGTCCATCGCCCCCTCAGCCGCACCCGCGCCCACGATGGTATGCACCTCATCAAGGAACAATATCACTTGACCATCGGAGTCGCTGACTTCTTTGAGGACGGCTTTAAGGCGCTCTTCAAATTCGCCTCGGAACTTGGCTCCCGCGACTAAGGATGCCATATCAAGGGCAATCACCAGCTTGTTTTTCAGGCCTTCAGGGACATCCCCGTTGACAATGCGCTGGGCCAGCCCCTCGACAATCGCGGTCTTGCCGACACCAGCCTCGCCAATCAAGACGGGATTATTTTTAGTGCGGCGCGAGAGGACATGAATTAGGCGGCGAATTTCCTCATCGCGCCCAATCACGGGGTCAAGTTTGCCAATGGCAGCATCGGCGGTCAGGTCACGCCCATATTTCTCAAGGCTGGCATAGGTGCTTTCGGGGTCTTGAGAGGTGACACGCTGGCTCCCCCGTATCTCGGTAAGCGCTTTCATGACCGCTTGCTGGTCAATGCCATAACGGGCTAGTAGATCGCTCATAGTGCGGTCATCGGTCAAGGCCAAGAGCAAATGCTCGGTGCTGGTGTAGTCATCGCGCATTTTCTTGGCATAGCTTTCGGCTCCACGCAACACGCTGACCGAGGCACGGCTGAGGTCGATGCGGGTACCACCGCCCATCACACGCGACTTGCTATCAAGGAGGGTATCAAGGTCATGTAAGACCGTAGCAGGGCGGGTGCCAATTTTGCTAACAACTTGCGGCACGACGCCATTGTCTTGACGCAACAACGCGCTCAGGATATGGGCAGTATCCAGTTCGGGATGACCTTTTTCTTCAGCCAAGCGTTGAGCAGCGATTAAGGCCTCTTGTGCTTTGGTGGTGAAGCGTTCTAGGTTCATAATCCCCCTTCTATAGTCTTCAAGTTTGTATCGCCCTTAAGTGTAGGCCATACGCATTGGAAGAACATTGGAAACCCGACAAAAAAATTGACAGTAGGGGATACCTACTGCCAATTTCCACAGGTAGGAGATGTCGGACGTTTAGTCTTGGCGTTTGGCGTTGAACTTCACCAAGACCTGATCCTCGGAAGTATCGACTGAAAGCATGGTAATTTCACGGTTTTCGCGGTTGGCACGCAGGGTCATCCCATTCGCAAAGCGCTGGTTAAATTCGGCGATGCGGGTATCAGTCATCGTCACCCCTTCGATATTGACCGCCGTGATTTGAGCAGCCAGCACGCCGTTTTGCACAGAGAGAACGATGGTTATGTCACCGCTGACACGTCCTGACCCATCGCGCTTGTCATGTTCACCCGTCACATAGATTTGCCCATTTTGCAAATCCACATCAGGGTCACGCAGGAGTGGATTGCCATTGGCGGTTAGGGCTTCGGCAATGGCGTCGTTGATGTCGGTTTCGGCAAAGCTGACTGTGACATCATAGCCACCCGCGGGATTGCGTTCAATACTTTCAACCTTGCCCTTGCGGCAGCCCACCACGCCAAATATCATCAAGATAGATAGTAGGATTGCGACACGAGTTTTCATCTTTGGCTACACCCTTTCCATAAGATGCCCCTAGTATGGCAGCAGAGTTTTACCTGCGTGTAAACGCCCCGTAAAAAATTTATGGCAAACTACTAAGGGCCATCATTGCGCTGCTCATGGTCGTTTGCAAACGGCCAATCGTATTGGTAGCCTGCTCTGTATCAAAGGTTCCTGTTTGGCACCAGCCGTCCCAAGTTTGGAGACCAATATCAAGCCCCTGTAGCGCAAAAGCCAAGTCACTATTGTTAGGGTCAACCAATGGAAGCAGGTCAGGAAAGGCTTCAGCCTCCGCTTGGCTCAATTCGACCATTTGGGGACGTATTAAGGTACGCGAACAGTCTGGCTGGATACCTTGCCGGACTTTGGTCATTTCTTCTTGCAGAGCGCTTACATCAATGGTGACATCTGTCAGACGGGCACGAATATCTGCGACAATTCTTGCTCGGTCACGGACAACAGGTAGTAAATCAGCAGGGTCAGGTGTTGGGGTTGGCGGAGTAGCCAAGATGGTAAGATTACCCAGCGCAATATTGGCGGTATCTATCACGCCGCTCAAGCGCCCGCTATAGGTGGCCGCCTCGTTAGGGTCAAATTCACCTGCTGCACAGCCAGAATCCCAATATTGAAGGCTAGTATCAAGGCCCAATAGCGTAAAGGCCAAATCGCCATTTATTGGGTCGAATAAGCCCACTAGGTCAGGATACAGCGTAGCTTCCTCGTCACTGAGTTGTGGTGCCAAGGGGCGGTTAAAATTGCGGTTACAATTGGGCTGGTCATTCAATTGACCGATTTTATCCCATTCTTCTTGCAAACCTTGAGCGTCGGCAATAATCGCGGTATAGGTGCCTCGAATCTCGTTAATGACATCACTACGGGACGGTGTTGTATCTTCTTCTTGCTTGCTACTGCCCTGCATGAAAAAGACGGCAGCATTGGCCGCCAGCAATAAAACAAGCGTGAAAATCAGGAAGTTCGTGGCCCCTTTTGAGACACCCCCGCCTTTTGTAGTGGCAACATCAGCCGCTATGGATTTGCTATCCTTATTTTGGCGCTCTAGCTGCAACTGTCGAAAATTACGCAGGGCTGCTGCTGCTGCCGCTTTGACCTTCTCATGGGGGTCTTCGCGGTAGATAATACTCAGCGGCTCAATAGCCTCTGGATTCTTAGTTTCCCACATCTTCTGGCAGGCTTCAACACGGCCAGAAGGGTCTTTGTCGCGCTCATGTTTATCATATAATTCGATCGCTTCAATCAGTTGATCACTTGCCATTGCCACCTATCCTCTAAGGCGCTTGAATAACTGTGAAGGTACAACTACCAATTTGCTCTTCAATTGGTGTATCAGGGCCATAATTTGCCTCACCATCTGTGATTTGCTCTGACCATGTAACCCGATACTCTAGTTCATGGACACCCGCTGATAATTCCCCAACAGGTACATACCAATACACCGTCCAATTGCTACCCTCATTGGGGTCACGGAAAGGCTGGGTGCGATTATCACGCCAATCCTCTAAGATTTCACCATCTAGCTTGACCTCATAGGTCACCGTATTGAGGTGGTCTTGCATGTATTGAGGCAGAGTCACCCACCAACTCCAGAAAATGCTGACCGTTTGAATAGTAGTCACCGTCGGGGTATTGTTGCTAATGGTCTTGCATCCTCGATTTCCGTCGGCTGCACGGATATTGACATCACTCAAATCAGCCGGATCGGGTGTGCCTTGGGGCGTTGGGGATTGGTCGGTACCAGAGCCATCCTCACTAGCAGCAAAAGTAGGTGTCAACGTGGGTGTTGCAGTGTCTTGAATGCGTGGTACTTCGTCGCCAAGGTTATCGATTAAATCAGAGCGAATCCAACCTTGAACTTCAGTGCCATCCTCATCAATGAAGCTGATTTTATACCATACTTCGTCATCGTCATTGACCACATAGCCGAGAATGCCGATTTCATCACCCCCGCTCAAGGTCAAAACAACCTCAAAACCATCTGTGCCCGGCCCTTCGCGCACTCGTCGTACATCGTTTGTACCACCAGCCACCAGCCCCGCCATAGTGGGGGTGAGCGTTGGAGTAGGGGTCGCCGTGTAGGTTGGCGGCGTAGGACTAAGGGAAGGGGTTGGTGTCAAAGACGGAGTATAGGTCATGCTCGGCGTTAAGGTTGCAGTAAAGCGCGGCGTTTGGGTAATGATGTTGTCTGGGGGTTGTAGGGTAGTCGTTACCCCCGGAATAGCAGGCGGCTCCTCGGTTGGGGCCTCCTGACAAGCTGTCATTACACCAAGGCTGATTAGCATTAAAATAATTAAATAGAGCTTTTTCACCGCTTTCTCCTCGTTGCCACCAACCCTAGCACCAAATCTTTTTCCATCCAACCAAATAGACCCACTGCTAGTAGTGTTTCTGCAACTATCATTGTCCATGCTGCCCCAATAAGACCATAAGCTGGGATTAATATCCAGCCTACCACAAACTGGGCAACTATGGCACCTAATAAAAACCAGTTAACAATTGCTTCCTGCTGATAAGCATACATCCGCAGGGTAAAAAGCGCACGTAACAGGGAGGGTACCAAACCCAGTGCAAGCAGGGCTAAGATAGGGGCCGCTTCTCCGAACTCAGCACCGAAAGCAGTTTCTAAAGCCCAATTTCCGCCTACTATACTGAGAGCAACAACGATTAGCGCATAAACGGTGACTGCTAGATAGGCTAGGTACAAAACACGTTTGAAAGCGGCAGGTTGATTGACCAACGCGGCTAAACGAGGGAACAGCGCTCCTAACAAGGCATTGGGGACTAACCGAGTAGCCTCAATAAAGCGATTTGCCAAAGCATACAAGCCGAGGTCATCTATAGAAACGAAACGATCGAGCAAGTATATAATGATGCGAATTTGTAAAACAGCCAACAAACCCGCTGCTAAAAATGGGGAGGCTTTGTTTAGATCAACAGGAACATGAATATCAATAGATTCGCCGTGTTTGTACTCCAGATAATGCCATATTCTCCATGCCCCGACTAGCTCTATAGCGTCTGCTAAAGCCATCAGAAGAATCCAGTGAACAATAGACCCTCCATACTTAATCATTAGCAGCATAAAAATTAATTGAATAATGAAGTATCCCGTATTCAATATCAGGATGGGTTCCATCCGTTCCCATGCTCTAAAAATAGCCGTATAAGTAATGAAATTCGCCTCAAAAAATACGAAAAGAATCCCAACACGTAGACCTGCAACTACTATTGGTTCATTCGACAAAATAGGAGCAACAAGCCACACACTCGGCACCAAAATAATGAGGAAAAACAAACGCCGCCGCCATGCTTGTCTTAGATAAACAGAAGATAGTCTCGGGTGTTGAGCAACCTCACGGGTGATTAGCGTGCTAACACCGCTATCGGTGATGATAGTTAGAAGCATCAACCACGCCATAATTGCCGTATATTGCCCAAGGCCTGCTTTGCCAAAATTCCTTGAGAGGATGATGATCAACACAAACGCGAGGACAGTGGCTATGATATTGTTGAATAACAAAATTAAGGTGTTGCGTGACAAATGTTGCTAAATCTCCCTAGCTCATATATGATGCGGGTAGGAAAGGGTTGGTATTGATGACCGATATTCTCTTTGGGCAAAGTTACTACCTTCGTTTTGATCCCAAACTTTATGCTGCGATGCAACCCTATCCCCCCTTGGGAACTCTATTCGCCGCCAGCACCATGCGTGAGCAAGGCTATTCTGTCGCGTTGTTCGATGCTATGTTGGCTGAATCTGAGCAAGCATGGGCTGCTGCTTTAGACCAGTTTCAACCCCGCTATGCCGTTTTGTTTGAAGACAATTTTAATTATCTCAGTAAAATGTGCCTGTTGAATATGCGTGAAGCTGCTTTTAAGATGACCCAACTTGCCAAAGAACGCAAGATACCCGTCATCATTTGCGGAGCAGACCCCACTGATCACTACCCCCTCTATTTACAACAGGGTGTTGATTACGTTATTCGGGGTGAGGGAGAAGCGACCCTTATTGAACTAATGGCCTATTTGACGGGCAAAGCACAACACACCCTATCTGAGATTGCCGGATTAGCATTCCTCAATGAAGTGGGTGAGCTAACCTTGACCATGCCCCGCCCCGCCATGAAAAACTTGGATGATTTATCATTTCCGGCATGGGATTTGGTCGATGTTGAGCGTTACCGCGCTATTTGGCTCCAGCATCATGGCTATTATAGTGTCAACATGGTCACCACACGCGGCTGCCCCTTTAGTTGTAACTGGTGTGCCAAGCCAATATGGGGCCAGCGCTATAATGTGCGCTCACCTCAACATGTAGCCGCCGAATTACAATGGCTGCGGGATCATGTGCAACCTGACCATATCTGGTTTGCCGATGACATTATGGGCCTTAAACCGGGCTGGATTCAGGCTTTTGCTGATGAAGTTGAACGCCTCGACATCCGCACCCCATTTAAGTGTCTCTCGCGGGCTGATTTGCTGGTGGTGGAAGACACGGTACAGGCGATGCGACGAGCAGGCGCTCAAAATATCTGGATTGGAGCCGAGAGTGGCTCCCAGAAGATTCTTGATGCGATGGATAAAGGCACCACCATCGAGCAAATTTATGAGGCCCGCCGCAAACTTGGCGAAGAAGGCATCCACGTAGGGTTTTTCCTCCAATTTGGCTACCCCGGTGAAACCCGCACTGATATTGAACTGACCTTGAAAATGGTGCGCGAATTGTTGCCCGATGATGTAGGTATCTCAGTCAGCTATCCTCTGCCCGGCACCAAATTTTATGAACAGGTCAAGGAAGACTTGCACATCAAGACCAATTGGCAGGATTCCGAAGACCTCGCCATGCTCTATCAAGGGCCATTCCGCACTGAATTTTATCGACAATTGCACACGGTTGTGCATAAGGAGTTCCGCGCTCGCCGGACATGGCAAGCACTCTGGCGTGGTAAAATAAAGCTTACGCAGTTGAAGTCATGGCGGCGTTTGGGGGCCATGGTCTATCACACATTGACGCTCCCCCTTGCCCGTCGCAAGCTCAACGCATTGGCTCAACTGCCACAATCTGTCCATGAAACCATAGCTTTAACGCCTGTGAGATAGCTTATGAGCAATCTACCAACTTCACAAACAGGCCAATTGGCCGCCAACACCCAAGATGGTCAAACGATTCAAGTTTCTGACTCAATCGGGACACTATTTTTGGGAATAATCTCGATTATGCTGCTTTTGGCCCTGCTGCGTGCCCATAAACACATTCGTAAACTGCTAGAGCGACAACTTGCTGTAAAGGAGTAAACGATGCAATCCTCAACTGTTGATAATACCGATACTGCCTCAATGAATGGTCATGGTGGACAGGGGCCTAGTAGCCCTACCGATGTGGATGTCGATGTTAGCGAAACCATCGGCATTGCTATCTTAGGATTCTTGTTTTTCATCGTGTTGATGGCCTTTCTGCGCTCCACTAAACGAGAGCGTAAACTGCTGGAGAAGATAGCCGAGCTACAAAAGAAGGCTGCCTAGCGCATGGATATTCTGCTGGCACATGGCTATTTCTTATTAGAAGACCCGCACGAATTGGCGGTGATGCGGCCCTATCCACCCTTGGGGCTGCTTTACATATCGGCACATCTCAAGGCCAAAGGCTTCGGCGTAGGGGTCTTCGATTCAACCTTCAGCAGCCTTGTGGACTTTGAGCGCCTTGTCGAAACCGAGAAGCCATCAGTAGTGGGTCTCTATACCACGCTCATGACCAAGCAGAACATCCTCCGTATGATGCAATTTTGTCGGGAGCAAGGTGTCCATGTTGTTTTGGGCGGTCCCGAACCACCCCACTACGCTGAGGAGTATCTACAGCGTGGGGCGGATGTCATCGTGATTGGTGAGGGCGAGATTACCCTTGAAGCGTTGTTGCCGCATCTCGCCCAACATGGCCTCAACCGATTGTGGGAGGTGGCCGGAATTGCCTTCCGCGATGACGTCGGGCAAGTGATTCGCACCGACCCGCGCCCTTATATCCAAAACCTAGATGAACAGCCTTGGCCTGACCGTGAAGCGATTGACCTCCCGCGCTATATCAGTGTCTGGCGTGAGCATCATGGTATGGGCAGTACCTCCTTGATTTGTGCGCGAGGTTGTCCCTATACCTGTACATGGTGTTCACATAGTGTCTTTGGCGAGACCCACCGTCGGCGCAGTCCGTCTAATGTTGCGGATGAGGTCAAGTACCTATTAGAACGCTATGCCCCCGACCAACTCTGGTTTGCCGATGATGTCTTTACCATCAATTGGCGCTGGCTGCGGAGCCTTGCTGACGAATTTAAGGTACGCGGTATTCGCATCCCCTTTGAGTGCATCTCACGTGCCGATCGCCTCAACGATGAAATGGTAGATTTACTGGCAGAGATGGGCTGTAGCCGCCTGTGGATTGGCTCAGAAAGCGGCTCCCAGAAAATTCTAGATGCTATGCAGCGCAAGACTGATGTAAAAGCCGTTCAAGGCATGACCCAAGCTTTGCGTCAACGGGGTATTGAAACGGGTATGTTTATTATGCTGGGCTATGATGGCGAAACTTTAGCCGACTTGCAAGCCACTGTTGACCACCTCAAGCAATCCAACCCGGATATATTCTTAACCACCGTTGCCTATCCTATTAAAGGCACACGCTATTATGAGGAAGTTGCCGAGCGCGTGATTGCTCCCGGTGAATGGGAAGGCCGCACCGATCGAGATTTAGGGGTCGCAGGGCGTCACTCGCGGCGTTATTATAGTTTTGCCACGCGCTGGATGGTTCATAGCGTTCATGCTCATAAAGTGCGGTTATCAAATACAGGATTACGGAAATACCCCCGCATCATGAAGCATACTGCCCATGCCTTGATTGGACGAGTGGGGATGATTCTCACAGCCCATGAGGTCGAAGGGATGGTCGCGCCCGCCGGACGTGGTTGGTATGATGAAAAACGACAGACGCCACAGGTGACCTAACCATGCCAAAATATGAATTCCGTTGCAATGACACGGGTAAACTTTTTGAGATTACAGCCAGCTACCAAGAGTATGACCCCACTAAAGTGGTGAGTCCCTTCACGGGGAGTTCTAATGTCTCACGACTAATTCGCCGTATTCGAGTCATGCGCTCTGATTCCTCACGCTGGGACCGGATGATGGATGGGGATGAAAGCGCCTTAAACGATTTAGAGGACGCTGACCCACGTACTTTGGGTCGCGCTCTGCGTCACTTCAGCCGCCAGATGGATGTGGGCGAAGACATGCAACCCGAATTCAATGAGGTCATAGACCGTTTAGAAAGTGGGCAATCACCAGAAGAAATCGAACAAACGATGGACATGGCAGATAGCGGGGGCAGTGACGACTTGTGATCGGCAAGACCAATCTTAAAGTATTGCTTTATGATTCAGACTTTTATGGACGATATGCCATCAATAGTTATTTGGCATGGGATCGGCGCACGCGGGTTGTCTATATCGCCAAATCTGCTGAGGACATTTTTGCATGGTTAAAAGAACATATCGAAGCAGAGTGGCCGGATGTGGTTGTTTTGGATACGTACACCTCAGCGACACCGGAACACCTGCGCGAGTTTATTCATCATCTGCGAACCGTGATTCCTCAGATTTTGATTATTTTGCTCGACCGTGAACCCCGTCTTGAATATGCCCTTGCTGCGATCGAAACGGAAAGTGGGGCTTACTTCCTGCGAAATGATGTTGGGATGCAGATTGCATGGGCCATTGTTTGGGCGCAGCGTCCAGAGTTTGCGGTTTCGATTGGCGTAACCGATATTATCACACCTGAGATTGACCCACGTCTAACGAATGCTGTGATACTGCCCCCCAAGCGTCATTATCCCGAACTAACGGACCGTATCCGCCAAGCCATTCAATTATGTGTGGTAGAGGGGATGAGCGCTGACCTTGCCGCCGATGAGATGGGGGTTAGCCCACACACCATCCGCAGCTATGTTAAAGAGGGCTACCGTATCCTTGAGTCTTATGATGAGATGCAAGAATACCCACCTGAGATGAGCGCCCAAGAGCGGGCCTATATGCGCTTTACGGCCCTTGACCCCACCGCAACACATGACGCCGTTGACAATGATAATGATTCAGACGACCAAACCGCAATAATAGAAGGCTAAACGATGGCAACCGCATTAGTAACAGGCGCAACGGGTTTTTTGGGGGCATGGGTCGCACGGGTTTTGGTCGAGGCTGGACATCAGGTGCGGATTTTGCGACGTTCTAGTAGCCGCTTGGATGCCCTTGGCGATTTGTCCGTTGAACACCATATCGGGGATGTCACTACGCCCGACAGCTTGCCTGCGGCGGTCGATGGGGTCGATTGGGTCTTTCATGTGGCAGCGGTAGCGGACTATTGGCGCAGTGGCAAGGATAAAATCTATCATGTCAATGTCGATGGTACCCGCGCCTTGCTCCATGCCTGCGAACAAGCGGGCGTTGAGCGTTTCATCTTTACCAGTAGCGGGGCAGCCCTTGGCTTTGACCCTGACCAACGCCATGTCGATGAAAGCTACCTATTCAGCATTGACCCACGCCTAACGCCCTATGGACATAGCAAATTCCTTGCCGAGGCCGAGGTTTATCAAGCGCTAGAGCGTGGTCTTGATTGTGTTATCGTCAACCCTTCAGTGATATTGGGGCCGGGCGACCTCAACCTGATTTCGGGCAGCTTGGTGATTGAGATTGCCAAGGGGCGTGTGCCATTCTTGCCGATCCAAGGTGGGATAACAGTGATTGATGTGCGCGATGTCGCCATGTCGCATCTACGGGCTGCCGAGGTAGGTCAAACCGGGGAACGCTATTTGCTAGGGGCAGTCAACATCAGTCACCGCGCCTTAATGCGCCTGATTGCCGAGGTGGTCGGCGTCAAGCCACCCTATATCCCACTCCCTGCGCCCGTTGTGCAAATGGCGGCAGTCGTAGCGGATGTCTGTCGGGCGGTGGGTGTTGAACTCCCCGGCGATGTGGAGGGTAACCAGCTGCGCCTGAGCCTACATGATATTTATTTTGACTGCCGCAAAGCCCAAGAGACCCTCTACACACCGCAAATCGACCTCCCACAGAGCATCCGAGATACCTACGACTGGTATCGGGAGCATGGGTACCTATAGGCTTTGCTTGTTGCCCCCATTTGAGCAACACAAGGGGGATAACACGCCGAAGTAGGTCATCGTGAGCCAATCGCCTATCACCCTCGCGCAATTTGGTAAGCGCTCACTCCTTGCCAAAGATGCCATAGCCAGCCTAGCTCGACTTGGCAAACTCAAGGCCAGCCAAGCCTACTATGCACTGGTCATCAAATTGAGCGCCCTACGAGCCGTCTATCATCAGCGCGGCTGGGCATGGATCGTCCCCCCACCAGATGGCCTCGATAACGCCTTTGAACACGTTGGTCTGCTCAATTTTGTGACTGTGCGGACGCACTATCGGTGGGACAGCGACATTTATGAGCGCATCGGGCAGGCGCATGAGGCATGGGAACCCCCAGCCCACCCGCATGACCACTTCCGCCATCTCTATCAAGACCTCATCCCGCACAGTTATCGCCACCGCAAAGGTGAATACTATACGCCGGACTGGTTGGCCCAACATGTCCTTGCTCAAGTCAGATATACCGGAGAGGGCCGCCTGCTAGACCCCGCCTGTGGTTCGGGCGTGTTTCTGGTACATGCCCTCCAACAAGCGCAAGATTTCACAACCGTGGTGGGTTATGATGTCAGTCCCTTAGCCGTACAGACCGCCCGTGCCAATTATGTGCTGGCGCTGGGCAAACGCTTGCCTGATGTGGTTGAGATTCCGGTCTATCAGCGGGATACTATCCTCAGCAAAGCGACCTCCCAACGCTTTGATTGGGTGGTGGGCAATCCGCCTTGGGTCAATTGGCAAGATTTACCCGAAGGCTACCGCCAGCGCACCCGCCGCCTCTGGAAGCGCTATAACCTCTTCCCCCATGTCGGCTTTGATACCATCTTGGGTAAGGGCAAAAAAGACCTGTCGATGCTGCTCACGTGTGTGGTAATGGATCGCTATCTGGCGGCGGGAGGGCATTTGGGCTTTGTCATTACCCAAAGTGCTTTCAAGACCACTGGCGCTGGCGAGGGCTTCCGCCGTTTTGCTGCCGGACGGGTGCTGCATGTCGATGATATGACGGACTTGCGGCCCTTTGGCTTGGCTCAAACGCGCCCCGCCGTTCTGGTCATGCGCCAAGGAGCGTCCACCACCTACCCAGTACCCTACCAACGTTGGACCGGCAATTGCCATCCTGATGACGATTATGCAACAGTTTTGCAGAAAACCAGCCGCCAAGCATGGGTAGCCGAGCCTGTCGATACCCACGACCCCACCTCGGCATGGATTACTACCCCACCCCAGACTCTCGCGGCGTTACGTTCCATTATTGCGCCCGCCGCCTATCATGCCCATGAGGGGGTTAATTCAGGGGGGGCCAATGGCGTCTACTGGCTGGAGGTTCTTGAACAGAATGCTGAGGGCTTGGTACGGGTTCGCAATCTAGTTAAGCGTACCCGTCGGCGGGTGGAGGAGATTGAGGCGTGGCTAGAACCCGATTGGGTCTATCCTTTGCTGCGCGGGCGAGATGTGCAGCGCTGGCAAGCCACCTCACAAAGCGCCATTTTACTTGTTCAAGACCCTACCACGCGCAAAGGCTACGAACCAGACTGGCTCCAGCAGAACTATCCGCTCACTTATGCCTATTTACAGCAATTTGAGGAGATGCTACGGGGTCGCTCGGCCTTTCATCGCTATTTCTTGCCAACCGACCCCTTTTATTCGATGTTCGGGGTGGGGGCTTATACCTTTGCACCCTATAAAGTCGTTTGGCGTTACATCGCGCATGAGATGACCGCTGCCGCTATCTGTGAAGAGCAAGTCATTATTCCCGACCACCGCTTAATGATGGTGGTAGTTGATAGCGCAGATGAAGCTCACTATTTAACGGCTTGCCTGAATAGCTCGATTAGCCGCTTGATTGTGGGGGCCTGTACGCTCAATACCCAGATGTCCACCCATATCCTTAATAAATTTGCCATCCCACGCTATGACCCACGCCAGCATCAAACACTTGCGGATTTGGCACGGCACGCCAGCCTTGGCGCTGAGGTCGATATAGCCATTGATGAACAGGTCGCGGCTCTATTTCGGCTTGAGTTGCGGGATTTAAAAAGCCACCTTTAGCAGGTGGCCTCTTGATGCTTAATTAGCGCGAGAATCGCCGACTGGCACTTGATACTTCGCTGCCCAAGGCACATAGTTGCTATAGAACTCCTCGCGGTCAACCAGCGTATTGCCATTGGCGTCTAAGATGGTGCGATAGACATAGACCTCTGCCCCCGACACTGCATAATCGACTTGCACCGTTCCGCTGACACCGGGAGTCTCAATATAAATAGGCGGTGGAGCAGGCTGTACATTGCGAATATACGGCCCTTCCTTGACCACTGAACGCCCCGTGTCGGTGCTATAGTAGCGGAAGGTCACAGTATTGTTGCGGGTGTCGGTCTCAGTCTCAATCAGTAGGAAGTAGTCAGTATCATTTTCAAAGAGAAAATCGACAATTGGCGAATAAACGGTGGCATCCATACCCGGCCCCTCGCCAGTTTCATAATAGCCGACGCGGTAGCCATGTGGCACCCGTTGCACAATCGGGAAACCCCCATAAAACGCAGCTTGGAACGCAGTCGTTGAAACTTGGCAGACCCCACCACCGACGCCCGTGATGGTCTGATTACCATAGATAATCAACGCTTCTTCAAAGCCTGTATCGAGGCTGACATCCCCTAGCCACTCATTGAAGGAGAATAACGAATGGGGTGGGATAACGACGCCGTTAAAGCGATCAGCCGCCACTTGCACATTGGTTTTGCGGCCTTCGCTGCTGCCGACAAAATAGGTGGTGGCTGAGATGACCAACTCTTGAATACCCATCTCACGGGCGGTCATGGTCTCATTGACGCGGGCAGGGACTTCGATAAAGCTAATTGGCACAGTGCGGTCAGTGGTGGAAAAAACAGTCTGTTTAAACGTCGCAAGTGTAGCATCCACATCAACTTCCCGCCCCGGTTGGCTGGGTGCCAGCAATTCAATATCCCCCACTGTATCATTGAATATAAAGCGGGCATTGGTAGCTTGGCGGCGTAAATCCGGCGCGATTTGCTCAAGGAATTGGCGAGTTTGTTCATCAAGAAGCTTGATTTCATAGTGGGCGGTGCCGTCCTCATCCTCAACGCGCTCAATCCGTAGCATATTCTCAATCGATTCGGGGGTGGCTGTCCAAGGGCCGGAGTTCTCGCCCTGCTCGGTGGGGACAAAGAAGGTCACCCCACGCACATCCAAGGCTTGATTAACCAGAGTCGCCGCCTCATCTGCACTCCAGAGGGTGGGGTCTTGGCGGCGCACCACCAGATTAATCTCACTGCGAAGGCTAAGGTCAAGGATACGCTGGCGCAAGACCTCTAGCGTGGCGGGAACGTTTACAGCATAGCCCACTTGACTGGGGGTGGCATAAGCACGGCTACTGCGAATGGTCAGCGTGGCATCTAACACAGGTTGGTTAATGCTGTCAGTTGCCAGTTGTTGCAGGAGTTCCTCAGCTTGGCTCTGGTTATAAACGATTTTAGGCGAGACCGGATAACCGTTGCGCCAAATCTTCCACTGATTCCAGAGGTCACTGGCGGTACCCTCATCACGCCCAGCGTTGAAGATGCCATCTAGGGTGGCGTCCATGTCCAATTCAACGCCCAAGTCGCTGGCGGTGTATTCCCATGTGGTCGTTTGCAAGGTTACGGGGTCGGTATAATGAAACACAAAGGTTGCATCTTGGGCATAGGTGAAGCGCTCTTGCAGGGCGGTGCGTACCTCGTCGCGGGTCATGCCTGTCAAATCAAGGCCATAGACCGTTGAGACACCCGGATAGACCTTGTCTTGATACATGAATTGATAGCCCGCAAGTGTGGCAATCAAGATAAAGAACATCAAGATAAGACCCGACACCACCAAGAGCGGCAATCGTATTGCCCAAGGGTTGATGGGGCGGACAGTTTGTGCATGGGGATAATAGCGCCGTGAATAGTCCATTGTGTCAAAATCCTCTACTTAGGGTGGACGCAATCGCCTCATTTCATCTTACATCATCGTCCATCCCTCAACAACCTACCGCTTAACCTGCACTCATCGATTAGGGTAGACAGGCCACTAGCCAGCCGTTAGAATCGGCAGTGCTAAAATCTTGAAGTTGGAGAATATGATGAAACGTTTATTGGTAGTAGCACTCGCCCTTGGGCTGATGCTTATGTTGATGCCGCATCCCTCACAAGCACAGCCTTCCCAACAAGGTTTTACCGTTCTGCTTGACCCTTCCGGTGAAATTCAGCAGGGGCGGACGGCCCTTGTGCGTGTGGTGGGGGGTGGTGTTACCCAAGCCCGTGCCACTTTCCTTGGGCGGCTGGTTGAACTTCACGAAATGCGCCCCGGTGAATGGATTGGCTTCTTAGCCGTCAATATGGATACCTCAGTAGGAGCCTACACCCTCGACCTCTTTGTGTGGGTCAATAATGAGGCCACGCCCACCTATATGAACCAAAATATCACCGTACTGTATGGCGGCTTTGAGACCCAAGATATTGAATTATCCTTTGGCCTTGAAGGGCTACTGGATCCCCAACTGAACGCCACCAACTTCGATACCATTGAGCGGGCCAATAACCGCACGACCCCTGAGCGCCTATTTACGACATTTCAGCAGCCCGTCGCTGGCCCACCCATTTCAAACTTTGGCGGTTGGCGTAATTATAACAACGGCACCCTGACAGGCCGCCACACTGGTAGCGACTTCCGTGCGGTGACAGGCACCCCCGTTGAAGCCATTTCTGATGGGCGGGTGGTCTTTACACGCTATATGCCCATTCATGGCAATCATGTCATCATTGACCATGGCTGGGGGATTTTGTCGGGCTATTCACACCTCAGTGAGATATTGGTGGTGCCGGGGCAATTGGTGCATAAGGGTGATGTCATTGGTCTTTCTGGGGCTACCGGACGGGTACAAGGGCCACATTTGCACTTTGAGATTGCGGTTAATGACAATTGGGTAGACGCGATACAATTCTTGTCACTCAATATCCCAAGCTAAGGGTGTGCCCACCATGAATGATTACCACCCACCTGAAGAACTGCTGCCTCCCAATAGTGTGGCCGCTGAGGAGGCCTTGTTAGGGGCGATTTTGATTAACCCCGAAGCAATGGTCGATGTGATTGCCTTCCTTAGCCCTAATGATTTTTATATCCTGCGGAATAGCTGGCTATGGGAGGCCATGATTCGCCTGCATGAGCGCAGTGAATCGATTGATAACCTCACCCTTGCCGAAGAGCTGCGGGCGATGGGGCAGTTGGACGACGCAGGCGGGCCAGCGTATATCACTTATTTGATTAACAATACCCCTACCTCGCTCCATGCCGAAGTTTACGGGCGAATGATTGAGCGTACCGCTATCCGTCGGCGTATCCTTGAGGCGGCGGGTGATATTGCAAAACTCGCCAACACCGATGATGCTGACATCAACCAAGTTATTGACCGCGCCGAGGCGACTCTCTTTGCCGTAACAGAACGACGCAGCAAGCGCGACCTCGTTTCCATACGGGATGCCCTCAGCACCTATTTTGACCAGATTGAATATCGCTATGAACACCGCGACGAGCCAGTAGGTATCCCGACGGGCTTCACCGATGTTGACCGCCTGCTGGGTGGCCTGCAAAAAAGTGACCTACTGATTTTGGCGGCCCGCCCCGGTATGGGTAAGACCTCCTTGGTCTTAAATGTGATGTTAAACGCGGCCCGCATTGGGAACGCACGGGTCGCTATGTTTAGCCTTGAAATGAGCAATGAGCAGTTGGTACAACGCCTCATTGCTGCTGAGACAGGCATTAACTCTCAAAAACTGCGATTGGGCCAACTCGATGAACATGAATGGAATTTGTTTATCCACGCAGCGGGTAATCTCGGTAATCTCAGCATCTACTTAGATGACACACCAGCCATTACCCCCTTGCAGATGCGGGGCAAGTGCCGCCGTCTTTACCGGGAGCATGGCCTTGACCTCATTATTGTCGATTATTTGCAGTTGATGTCTTCAACGGGCATGGGGCGCTCTGAAAACCGTGTGCAGGAAGTCAGCACCATCTCACGCAACCTCAAAGAATTGGCGCGGGAGTTGAATGTGCCTTTGATTGCTGCCTCACAGTTGTCGCGGGCGGTGGAGCAACGCGGGGATAAGCGTCCAGTCCTCTCGGACTTGCGTGAAAGCGGCTGTTTGACAGGCGATACCCTCATCACCCTTGCGGATGATAATCGACCCGTGCGGATGATTGACCTAATGGGACAACGGGATGTGGCAGTGTGGGCCGTCAATCCGGACACCCTGCGCCCTGAACGGGCCATGATTAGCCGCACTTTTTCGACAGGAATCAAACCTGTTTATCGCATGGTGACGGCCCAAGGGCAGGTTATCCGCGCTACAGGTAACCATAAGTTTCTAACTCCTAACGGTTGGAAACGCCTCGATTCGATTACAATAAAAGAACAGGTGATGACTCTGGCTGAAGGGTGGCAGTCTGTGGTTGCGTTGGCGCTTGATGGCGTTGAACCTGTCTTTGATTTGACGGTGCCCACGCTCCACAACTTCAGCGCTAACGGCATTATCGCCCATAATTCGATTGAGCAAGATGCTGACATCGTGATGTTCATCTATCGGGATGAAGTCTATAACGAAGATACCGACCGCCCCAATGAGGCCGACCTTATTGTCGCCAAGCACCGTAATGGCCCTATTGGAAGCGTGACCCTTTATTTCAAGAAAGAATTGACTCAGTTTACCAATCTCGCCCGTGCCGATATTGATTTATCAGGATTCTAATGCAATCGTTCAGTGGTTTTCCGTCGCACCCCAGCCAACTGCGTATCCCTAGCACCTTCTTCAGTGAGTTGTTGCCCAGCATCGACCATTTAGCTGAATTGAAGGTGACGCTCTATTGTTTTTGGGCGGTCAATCGACAAGATGGCAAGTACCGCTATGTGCGGTTGACCGAAGCCCTCAGTGATGACTTGCTGATGGCGGGCCTTGAGTCGGAGGCAGCCTTGCGCGACGGCTTTGAACGGGCAGTGACACGCGGTACCTTGTTACATGTTGAATTAGATTTTTATGGGCAGGCCGAGCAGCTTTATTTTTTCAACTCACCGATTGGTCGCCAAGCTGTTGAAGCGATTCAAGATGGGCGCTGGATTCCTGATGGTATGCAACGCCCCATTCACTTGATTATCGAGCGCCCCAATATCTTTATCATCTATGAAAACAACATTGGGGCCATCACACCCATGATTGCCGATGAGTTACAAGCAGCCGAGGCCGACTATCCCACCGAATGGATTGTAGACGCCATCGAGATTGCCGTGAAAGCCAATAAGCGCAGTTGGCGCTATATCCAATCTATTCTCAACCGTTGGGCAACTGAAGGGAAGGATGTAATTACCAGCCATGATGCCACTCAGAGACCTGCTTCCCAGTTCGGGGACAAAAAAGGGGACTACTCCGATTTCTTCTCTTAATGACACAGCCAATACTGAGGTATGTCCAATCTGCCAAGGACAGGGCGTTATTAGCCGAGATGTTCCGCTTGGACATCCTGATTTTGGGCGGGCTTTTCCGTGTGTCTGTCAACAAACCCAAGTATCTGAACGCCGTGAGCGTATCTTGCGGAAACTAAGTAACTTAGATGCCTATGCTCGCTACCGCTTCGATAATTTCGAGGTGAGTGATAGCACCTTGCAAGTCGCTTATAACGAGGCGACGGATTATGCCCAGCATCCCAAGGGCTGGTTGTTTTTCCAAGGGGGTTATGGCACGGGCAAAACACATTTGGCAGCCGCCATTGGCAACTATCGGCTGCAACAAGGCCATCCCGTCATTTTTGCAACGGCACCCGACTTGCTTGACCATTTGCGTTCATCTTATACCGCGCATGAATACACCTACGACGAGTTATTTGAGAAACTACGCAATATCGAGCTATTGATTATTGATGATCTTGGCACTGAAAGCCCGACCGAATGGGCTTTGGAAAAGCTCTACCAATTGCTCAATCACCGCTATGTAACACGCCAGCCGACCATTATCACCACCAATCATGCCTTGGATGACCTTGAGGGGCGTATCCGTAGCCGCTTGATGGATCGCCAAGTGGTGCGCCAAGTACCAATAAATGCCGCCGACCATCGCAGTGATTTGACCGTTCATCAGATGCGGACGGAACTTTCTAACATGCGGCACTACGCCAGTATGACCTTCCATAGTTTTCAATGGCGCTACCCCCGCCTCAATCCACAGGAAAGCAAGAGTCTACACGAAGCCCGTGAGCGAGCCTATCAATTTGCCCAAGGGCCGCGTGGCTGGTTGTTTTTGCATGGTGGGCATGGCGTCGGTAAAACCCATCTTGCGGCTGCAATTGGTAACCATATCCAAGGGCAAGGTGTCCCTACGATTCTAGTCTCAACACCGGATTTAATGGACTATCTGCGAGCATCTTTTGAGCAAAACGCTCAACTCTCATTTGATCGGCGCTTCAGTGAGTTAAAGCAGTTCCCCTTGCTGATATTGGATGATTTTCGGACGAGTACCGCCTCGGCATGGGCCAAAGAAAAGCTCTATCAGCTTATCGACTATCGCTATATCGCCCAGTTACCGACAGTCTTTACCCTACTAGAAGGTACCACCCAAGAGCATGATGATCGCTTTGAGGCCCGCTTTAAAGACCACCGCCTGTGTAGTCATGTGATTATACGGGGGCCAAATTTCTTAATGCGGACTAAGCCTGATTAGTCGTAAAGGCGTCGTAGGCAGCACGGTCAGTCAACTCACCCTGCTCAACTTCGCTATCTTTTACACGGCGCTGGGCATCAAAATAGACGGTCAAGGTGGCGCGGCGGAAGGTCTTTGGCCCGACCACCTCTTTCCGCACATAATAATCACCCTCGTCATTCATTGATACATCGTTGGCAGGGTCAATGCGGATTTTCACCACCTCATCTCCCGCGCTGGGTTGGGCAGGTAGACGATAAACACGCACATAGAAATACACCCCTTTATCATGGCTTGGGGTGGATGAATTGAAGAAACCGAAAAATCGTTTTAACATGATGGCCTCCTTCTTTAAGAAAATTTAATACTGTTTCAAACGCATTTTAAATGCTTTGACTGGCATAACGGATTGGTTTTCGATAATATCACATCTTGCTTGTGTATTTTATGCTTTAGGAGGCATATAAGTGAAATCCGCTTGGACTAAACTTGCCATTTTTGCAGTAGTGCTGTCTATTTTTGTAGCAATGGTACCGATGACCATGGCTCAAGACGACAGCTTCCGCCCCACCTTCGAGTTGACCGGCCCCGCGGCTGATGGTGAACTCGCTGGCGTCGATCCGACTGGTGTGACTTTTGATTATTGGCACCAACACACTGGCGCACGTGAAGAGCGCTTGAACGAGTTGGTTGCCGAATTCAATGCCAACAACCCTTGGGGCATTACCGTCAACGCTTCCAACCAAGGCGGCTACGGTGATATTTATCAAAAAGTGATTAATGGTTTGACCACTGGTGAGCTTCCTGCCCTCGTCGTTGCTTACCAAAACCAAGCCTTGGCCTACCTGCAAGGCGGCGGTATTGAAGACTTGGATGTTTTCGTGAACGATGCGACTTGGGGTCTGAACGAAGCTGAACAAGCTGACTTCATCCCATCCTTCTTTGAACAAGACTATGCCCCTGATGGCACCCGTATTGGCTTCCCCCCCAACCGTTCCGCCGAAGTGCTGTACTACAGCAAGACGGGTCTGGCCGAGTTGGGTTACGATGCGCCTCCTGCAACGTGGGCCGAATTCCAAGAAATGGCTTGTGCGTGGACGAATTCTGCTGAAGGCCGCATGGGCTACAGCATCCGTACCGACGCCTCTAACGTTGCTGCGTTGACCTATGGTCTCGGTGGCGATATCTTCGATGCCGAAACCAACACCTACATGTACAATAACCCTGCTACGGTGGAAGCCTTGAGCTTTATGCAAGCACTGTATCAAGAAGGCTGTGCCAACTTGATCGCCGAAAGCTTTGCTGACCAAAACGACTTCGCCGCAGGCACGAACTTGTTCTACATGGGTTCCACCTCTGGTATTCCGTTTGTTCAATCAGCCGTTGCTGAGAGCGAAGCCCCTATCGAATGGGGTATTGCCCTCATCCCCTATGCTGATGTCCCTGCCCTCGACATTTACGGTGCCAGCGTTACCGTCTTGACTGGCCCCAACATCACCGTCGAGCAACAACTGGCCGCTTGGCTGTTCACCCGTTGGTTCACCGAACCCGAACAACAATCCCGTTGGGCGGAAGCCTCCAACTACTTCCCTGTTCGCATCAGCACCACCGACGAACTGGGTGACATCTTCGCTGAAATTCCTCAATACGAAGATGCTTGGAATGTGCTGTTGAGTTCCACCGGTTTCTTTGAGCCAGCCGAAGCCGGTTACGATGTGATTCGTGACGAGGCCGCTGCTGCCTTCAATAAGGTTTTGACTGAAGGTGCCGACGTCGAGACAACCCTCGAAGAACTCGATGCCCGCGCTGTCGAAATCCAAGCTGACTTCCAATAGAAATTGCGTGTACTCGCTCAGGACCCCTCTTCGGAGGGGTTCTTTTTTTGGAGGTAAGAGTTGTGTTGAAAAGCCTAGCCATACATTGTCTCTTGTTACCCCGTGTGTTAAACTAATCCCTATCACAGCAAGCAGATTGAGTGCGGAGAATGTGCATGGCGTCTATACCGCGAATAATGGTGGTCGATACGGCCAATCGACTGGGTGATTTGGTGCGTGCAGCAATGGCAATGCTGGATCGGCGTTATATTTTGGTCGAAATCCCGACCCCACAAGAAGCCCTTGATGAAGTATTCCGAACTGAAATTGACCTTGCGGTGACCGCCTATATCCTTGATGGCACCATGACGGGTACCGAATGGGCCGAGCGAGCGATCCGTGAACAGGCTGGCGCACAAATTATTGTGGCTGGCTCTGACAGCGACCCCAAAATGGAACCTGCTAAACTCAAGGCCATGCCCTTCCAATATATTCCGTATACGGCTGGCGAACATTTCTTGAGAGCGATTCGGATTGGCTTGGATGGTCAAGAGGTTGTTGAAGCCGAAGAAGGGCAGAGTGCGGTTAGCCTTGATTTAGGGCCAATTCCTACCCTCGATATTGACCATACCCGCAGTGTTCTTCTAGAAGCCATTCGTGAAATTGGTGCAATTGGTGGTTTGGTTTCTGACCGTGCTGGACGGATTGTGGTCGATGAAGGGGCGACAGGTTACATTGATAAAAATCAGATGACAGCCCTCTTTGGCCCGACCTTTGCCCAAGCCATTAAGGTTGCACCCCAAGTAGGTGGCAACGGCTGGTCGCTGAAATATTACGAAGGGGATCGCTATAATCTCTTTACTTTAGCGGCAGGCTATCATTATTTCATGATGTTTTTGGTCGAATCCAGCGATAAATTAGCATTTGGGGCAGTGACCCGCTATGGACGGCAAGGTGCCAAGCGCATTATTGATATACTCGGTGAAAGAGCATGGGCCTATAGTGAGAGCCAACCAGTTGCCGAGGTCGTTGTGGCAGAACCCGTGGTAGCCGCCAAAGTAGTGCCTGAAGTTGTTGCTCCTGTCATTGTAGAGCAGCCTATTACAGATACCGCGGAGTTGGCCTCCAAACTTTTTGAAGAGAAATTGGAACCTATTGACAACCTCGACTTGGATGCAATTTTTGGGCAAGCCCAAGACGAAACCACGTTTGGGGATTTATTTTCAGAAGAAGCCCTCCTCAGAAGTGATTTGCTGCTGGCTGATGACAACAGTGTCAGTTATGAAGAGGCGCAAGACATGGGGCTTTTGGGTGACTAAAGTCTATGCCTGCTAAAACCGATGACCCATTGATTGGACAAGTCCTTGGGGACTACAAAATTCAGCGCTTGCTTGGCAAAGGCGGCATGTCCTATGTCTATCAAGCGACTGACCAGCAGCTTGGGCGCGATGTCGCGGTCAAGGTTATTACCTTGCAGCGCGACCGTGCCAAGGAATTAATGAAGCGCTTTAAACGCGAAGCCCGTACCCTGAGCAAGCTGGATAATCATCCCAATATCATCACCGTTTATCGTTTCGGTACGGTGGATGATGATACCCATTACCTTGCAATGGAGTTGATTCGGGGCGAAACCCTTTCCCAACGGCTGGCCCGCTATAAACGCCGCAATAGCTATATGCCTTTTGAGGAAATCCTCAATATCCTGCGCCAAGTGGGTGCCGCCCTTGACCACGCCCACGAAAACAAGATTATCCATCGGGACATCAAGCCCTCCAATATCATGCTGGAAAAATCCAAGAAGGAAACCAATCCAGAACGGGCGGTCTTGATGGATTTTGGCTTGGTGATGGATGCAGGTACTCAGACTACCTTGGGAACCGCCTTTGGCACCCCACGTTATATTGCGCCAGAGCAGGCTATCTCGTCTCAGCAAGCGGTACCCCAAAGCGACCTCTATTCGTTGGGGGTGATTCTGTATGAATTGCTGACAGGGCAAACGCCTTTTGATGAAGAATCAGCGATGAGTCTGGCCCTTAGCCATATCACCACCGAGCCACCATCTCCCCAACAATATCGGCCTGATATTAGCGATGAGATAGCAGCAGTTGTTCTAAAGGTCTTGGAAAAGCAACCCGAAAACCGCTACCCAAACGCTGCCGACTTTGTTGAAGCCCTTGAAACGGCAATGGGGATGGAGCACGAACAACCCCCGCGTGTGTTTGATACCCCCAACTCGACCGAAGACTCCTTGACCCGTGAGCATCCAAAAGAAGAACCCACCCCGTCTGCACCGCCAGTAGTGGCTCCCAAAGCAGCAGCGCCTCCACCACCAGCATCAACCCCAATGGTGAGTGCGCCTGTGCCACAACCAGCGTCACGTAAGGGGGAACCCAGACCATCCGAGCGCAAGCCGCCGATTTTGCTGTATGCGGGTGTGGCTTTGGTGGCGGTCATTGCTATTGCCGGATTTCTGTTGTTTGGTCGCGGTGGCTCTGATGACAAGGATGGGTCTGATGTAGGGTCAGGTGATATTTTATTGACCTATGATTCAAACTCGTTGATTTTCTATAATCGCTCAGAAACAGCACTAAATATCAATGGTTTGAAGTTGACCCTGCCTGACAAATCAAAATCGTTTGATACATTTTATTTTGGCAGCCAGACTCTAGCGAATTATGAAGCGGGTCAATGTGTGGTGATCAGCCTCAAAGCCAATCCTGCCAATACCCCTTCGTATTGCCAAGAAGCCAAATCGCTTCAGTACGATTTTAAGGATACCGACGGTACTCTATTCTGGGTGTGGGATTCATCAGTTTCATCTTTTGACGAATTTCAGGTAACACTCAACAACGAAGTTATCACCACCTGTTCTCTAGATGCCAAGCGCTGCGCCTTCTCATTGCCGGAGTAGGCATGGATGGGTCGATAGTTCCGTATGCCCCGCGCTATCGTCGGCATGTTCATGCGCTTACCCGACGCCACCCAACCTATTTTCATCTCGATTGGCAACCAATTACAAGTTGGTATCGGGCAACTGATAATCCCTCGGCCCTCATCTACGATGGTCGAGGTGACCTGACTGGGGTGTTGTTGTTGACGCCTATCCGCCAAGGGGTAACATGGATTCGACTCCTGACTATGGCTGATAACAGTATCTTCGAGGGTCTTATTCAGTATATTCAAGCATCTTATCCCATTGAGCAGATAGCGGCGTTAGAATCACAGCCGTGGCTTATCCCGCTTTTAGCACGGGCCGGATTCCGCCAATTTGACCGTATCATCCACTTAGAACGACCGTCTAGCCCGATCAACCCATCGGACTACCCCTTGCTTACTATACGGCGTGCCCAGCAGCGTGAATTTTCGACGATAGCCCAAGTCGATCAAGCCGCCTTCAGCCCACATTGGCAAATGGATGCTGAAGATTTTCGCTATATGTTGCGCTATACGGTGTGGTTTACGGTAGCGGTGGTTGATGATACTATTGTGGGGTATCAGCTTTCGACCGTGCATAGTTTTTCGGTACATCTGACGCGCTTGGCGGTACTCCCAACATGGCAAGGACGGGGTATTGGGCGTGCCTTGGTCGAAAATCTGATTGAGAAATTCCCCCGAAAAACCGTTACTGTCAATACACAAGCCAGCAACATGGCATCCCAACAGTTGTACCAGCACTTGGGCTTTAGGTATCAACATTGGGAGACACCCGTCTGGCATTGGAGCAACCGATGACGATTGTTTATCAAGAAAGTGATGCTGACATCCGTTATCTCAATCAACGCCAAATTGCCGTCATTGGGTATGGCAACTTGGGGCGGGCCTATGCCTTGAATTTGCGGGACAGCGGGTTAAGTCTGGTGATTGGCAACAACCGCGACAAATATGCCCAACTCGCTGAAAATGACGGATTCATTGTGAAGCCAATACAGGAAGCCGCCAGCCAAGCTGATACCTTGCTGCTCCTGCTCCCTGATGAGGTCATGGCCCAAGTCTATCTCCAACAGATTGCCCCTCAACTCCGCACAGGTGACCTATTAGTCTTTGCCTCTGGTTACAACGTGACCTATGGCTATATCGAGCCACCCGCCTATGTGGATGCTGGATTGATTGCACCGCGTACCTTTGGGGTTGGTGTCCGTGATGGCTATCTCAATGGATTGGGTTATCCCTGCTATGTCTCAGTAGCCCAAGATGGTTCTGGCAAGGCGTGGAGTTATGTGCTGGCCCTTGGTTTAGCGCTGGGTGCTTTGCGCCAAGGGGCCATTGAGGTCTCATTTAATCAAGAGGTCGAACTGGATTTATTCTGGCAGCAAGCCCTATTGCCTGCCCTTCATAATGTTTTGCTGACAGCCGTACAGGTCTTGACCCGCGAAGGCTACCCGCCGGACGTGGTGTTGACCGAACTCTACCTATCGGGTGAACTGGGCATTCTATTGGGGCGTGCTGGTGTGACAGGCTGGGTTAATGCCATGCAGATGATGTCACCAACGGCTCAATATGGTATGCTTTCGCGCACCCAACGCTTTCAAGAGGCCAAGGTGCAGCGCCACATGGAGGCTATTCTTGATGAAATCCGCCAAGGCAAATTTGCCCAAGAGTGGGTTTCTGAGTTTGCCGATGGCTACCCACGTCTCGAAAATCTCCGCAAGCGTTTTAGCGAGAGCCACATGTGGCGCTATGAAAAAGAAGTGCTGAATATCTTGCGCGGTTTGTCACCGTCAGATGAGTAAACCAATTACTGCGGACTGCCTCACTTTTGCGCTATACTTACGGAAACTTTGGATGAATAAGGAAAACGTGAATGTCTCAAAGAAAAATTCGCGTCTTGATTGCTAAACCGGGCCTTGACGGTCATGACCGCGGGGCCAAGGTCATTGCCCGCACCTTGCGTGATGCGGGTATGGAAGTAATTTATACCGGATTGCGCCAAACACCCGAAATGATTGTCGAAGCCGCCCTCCAAGAAGATGTGGATGTGATTGGCTTGTCGATTCTCTCAGGAGCGCACATGGCTTTGGCCCCGCGCATCATTGAGTTGCTGCATGAGCATGACTTGGATGATGTAAAAGTCATTATCGGCGGCATCATCCCCGATAGCGATATTGAACCATTGAAGGAAATCGGCATCAGTGGTGTGTTTGGCCCCGGTTCTAGCACCGAGAAAATCGTTGAATTTATCAACGAAGTGGTCACGGTTTAAGTTCGTATGACGAGTTCTGTACAATCTTTGGTCGAGCAAATGCTGACGGGCAGCCGTCGGGCATTGGCTCGACTGATTTCACATATTGAAAATGAAGCGCCCGAAGCAACTGAAGCCCTCGCCCTCTTATATGCCCGCACTGGACAGGCCGTGACGATTGGCGTCACAGGGGCACCCGGCACAGGTAAAAGCTGTTTGGTCACGGAATTAGCAAGATTCTATCGCCAGCAAGAAAAGACGGTTGGCATTGTGGCAGTTGACCCCACCAGCCCCTTTACAGGTGGGGCAGTGCTGGGTGACCGCTTTCGGATGCGTGACCTTGCGGGGGATAGCGGCGTGTTTATCCGCAGTATGGCGACTCGTGGGCAACTCGGCGGGCTGGCGCGTACCACCTTCGATGCTATGCGGGTTTTGGATGCGGCAGGCTTTGATTACGTCATTGTTGAGACCGTTGGCGCAGGACAGAATGAGGTCGAGATCGCCAAGGTTGCCGATACTACCATTCTTGTGGAAGCCCCCGGTATGGGTGACGATATTCAGGCCATCAAAGCCGGTATCTTGGAGATTGCCGATGTGATTGCCGTCAACAAGGCTGACCGCCCCGGTGTGCAAAATACCGTCCGGGCGCTCAAAGCCATGTTGGAGCTAGGGCATCGTAAGCGGGCTGTTTCGCATCATGGGCAAATGATGATGCAAGATGATGGGGGTGGCACGATTGTTGATGATTTCTGGATGGTACCTGTTGTTCAGACCATCGCCACCCAAAGCGAAGGCATTGCTGACCTTGCCCAAGCCATTACTGACCACCAATCCTATCTGCACGAGTCTGGCACCCAAGTTGAGCGCGACCGCGTGCGGTTGAAAAACGAGTTGATGCAACGGCTCCAGAGTGCTTTGCTAAGTGACCTCCTGCAAAAAACCTCGGCTGAAACCCTGAATGGGGTATTAGAGCAGTTGGTAGTGCGGGAACTTGACCCTGCTAGTGCCGTGCAGAAATTGGTGTCAGTATGAACTTGTTGAGTTGGTTATTTATCATTCCGGGGTCAATTGGTGTTGGCTATGGGTTGACGGTGTTGATGAAGAAACAGGTGCAACTGTACCGCCAAGGCGAGATTCATCGCTATACAGGGCAAGCGGCCCAACTGATTGGCTTAGGCTTGTTACTGGTCGGTGTTGGGGCAGTGCTGATTGGCCTTACTGGGTTCTCAACCGGGGCAGTTTTCTTGGGTATTATCGGTGGTTTAGGCTATATGGCATTGCGGCGTTGGGCGGATCGTCTTGAACAAGGGCAACTGAATTTACCAAGCCAAAAGGGGAAGTTTTGATGAATCTAACACCAGAAATGATTGAAGAATATTTTGAACGCTATCAGTGGAGTTTCACGCGCAGTAGCGAGAACACATGGATTACCGGAGTTCGCACCTCGGTCTCCTCGTTCCGCATCTTTTTGCGCTTGACCGAACATTGGGTCTATTTTGTCATTAACCCCTTTGTAGTGGCTCCCCCGAACCAAGAAGACCGCCTGCGGGTATATTACCATATACTGCGCTTAAACCTTGATATGAGCATGGCGAAGTTTGGGCTGGATAGCGACGGGGATGTTTTTTTGGCGGTGGAATTGCCCACAGAGAACTTCCAATACAGCCACTTTTCAGACGCCCTCAATGGGATTTCGCACCATGCCGAGCGCCTGTACAGTGAGGTCTTTAATTTGGCACACAATAGCGACGCGGTCAAAGGGCGCTATGACGAGGAACTCTTCAAGGAAGCGCATGACGATGAGCCGCCTCAACGTGATGAACCGCCACGCTTGGCCCCACCAATGGATGATTTCGGCCTTGATGACCTTGATGATAGTGGCGAACATGGCCCGATTATCGCGGGTAAAGAGGTACGGATTGTCGATGGGGAAGATGGAAGTGTCCGCATTGAATTTGAGACGGCGCACGACCTTGATGATGATTCCGCCGATTCCCGCCGCGAAGGGAATGATGAGATGGATAGCGGCAATGGCTCACCAACCGCCACCTTGCCCAACCCCGATGATAATGATGACGATGAACAGGATTAATGGCTAAACGACTTCAGCGCTCTTCCAAACCTATCCACGCCCTCAGCCTGATTATTTCAGCAGTGGCCTTGACGGTTGTGGTTTTGTTTCTATTTCCATGGCTACAAGCAACTGAAGACCTCAGCGGCATTGATATCGCCTCCCGCAATATTGCCATTACGGAGCAGTTCCCTGAAGGGGTGGTGTTCATTATCCCCTTGGTAGCAGGCAGTATCTTAGTTCAATACTATCGACGGGTACGTAATACGGTACGTCCCCGTCGGCGCTTGACCACTGCGCTTATGCTTAGTATTGGACTGGTTGCAACCATCTTGTGGGTTCGCAACTATACCCTCAACGCCGTCGATATTTACAACACCTTACTCCAAAACCCGATCACTGATGAATTACCCATCGACCCCGCTTTTGAAGTTGAGCAAGTCGAGCGGCCTGCGCCTGAACTGCTTTCGATGGGTGATGTGCTGCGTGATGATTTCACGGTTGAGTTGTGGTTGCACTTGGCTCTTGCCGCTTCACTTTTATTCCTGCCCTTCTTAGACAGCCGTCCTGAAGCTGACCCACCACAGTTTTAGCGCTTATCCACCGAACCCTCAACGCCGCTTCTCATCGTTCTTGAACTTTGGTACAGTTTAAGAACGAGGTGTTCACATGCGGCGAATTCTCACTCTGGTGTGGTTGATATTGATGGTGGTGCCTGTGCAGTTTAGCCACGCACAAGGAGCCAACCTGCTACAAAACCCGAATTTTGACAATGGGTTAACCCCGATTGCGGGCGGGGCCGTGCCTGCGAGTTGGGGCTTATGGGGCAACCCTGACTCTAGCGATAAAGAGGAACTAGGGGCACTGACCCATTCGCAGCCTTGGTCGTGGCGTTTACGCAAGGACTATGGCACCTTCACAGGTGGGGGCTATCAGACCGTCAGCGGTATCCAATCGGGGGCAACCTATCGCTTCTCGGTCTATGCCATGATTTGGACATGCGACGACGGTGTCTATTCCTGTCGCACGGGCGAGGGCACCTATTCCGATACGTGGTCAGGCGGGCGCGTGCGGGTGGGCATTGACCCCACAGGTGGCACCGACCCCTATAGTGGCAATATCCGCTGGAGTGGCTTTATTAGCCCTTTCACATGGGGTAGTTTTCAATCCGTCTCAGTCGATGCCCGTGCAACGGGTACCACCATAACGGTGTTCATGTACTACACTGCCGACCAAGGCACGCGCTTTCAAGATGTATTTTGGGATGATGCCGCACTGGTCAAAATTGCCGACCCGCCACCTCCAGCCACACCACGCCCCACTTCACCACCCGTCACTTATGCGCCCATCGCCACCAGTGCTATCCAGACCGATGGTGCAGTGATTCATATCGTCAAGGCGGGCGAGAGCTTATGGGCTATTTCCCAAGCCTATGGGGTGTCGCTGGATACCTTGCGCCAACTGAATGGCCTCAGCGATGGCTCGGTCATCCATCCCGGCGACCAAATTATCGTGGCCTTGGCTCCCACCGCAACGGTTGGGCCTTCGCAGACACCAATGCTTGCCGCTACCGCTACATCTTTTGAACAAGCCACCCGTATCGCCCAAGACCTGAACCCCCGAATACTCAAAATGAACCTTTAGTGCCTCATATCAATATTGAAAACTTCGCTCAGTATGTGGAATTAACAGCCTATCCTCAGCGCTCTGCTTTAGAGCCGCTTTTGACCGAACGCAAGGTTTAGCTTTTGCGGTAGACGGAGGTGTGTAGTCTCTGCCACCCCCGTCACCTTAAAAGCCCGCTGTAAAGAGGACAGCGACTCGCATTTAAACTCTAACATAGAAACGCGAGTCTGTGTTTTCCAGCGGGAAATCGTTCGGTTTTAGAGTCGAAGAGGATGGAATCATGACTCGCGCATTTGTACTAACCAATCACAAAGGGGGTGTGGGGAAGTCCACATCCGCAACCAATATCGCACTGGGCATCGCTGGACTGCTACGTCAAGTCGGTGCAAAGAATCCACGTGTACTGCTGATTGACACTGATAGTCAATCACATGCCACGCTTGTCACCACAGGTCGAAATGACTTCGACACCACCAACAGCCTGTACAGCGTTCTGATGGCTGAACGCCAATCTGCACCGCAAGTATTGGCAGATGTCATCGTTCAATCGGGCTGGGATGAGAATCTTCATGTACTGCCTGCAACTCTCCTGCTGGAACAAGCTGAACGCGAATTGCAGGGAACGGCTGGTTCACCCTATCGTCTTGCTGATCCACTTGCCAAAATTGCCCCGCATTATGCCGCTATCGTCATTGATACGCGCCCATCATTTTCCCTCATGACAGAAATGGCACTGGTTGCCGCGACAGATGCCATTGTACCGGTTGAGCCACGCTATCTCGAAACAGTTGGTTTGATGAGTGTCATTGGCAAAATTCATGAAATCCGCGATGGCTGGCGCATTCAGAATTTGCGTGTCAGCGGTGTACTGGTCACGAAGATGGATAAACGTGTTCGCGGGCATCACAACATGCTCAATGAACTGAAAGCACATCCGATGCTTGGCAAGTTGCTGTGTGGCGTGATTCCCATGAATGAGGCGGTTTCTTACGCGCATCGCAGTCACAGAAGCATCTTCACACAAGACCCCAAAGCACCTGCCAGCCGTGCTTATGCTCATCTGGTCGGACGGCTTGTAAAGCAGATCGGTGGTGCGTGATGGCAAAGAAAAACGATACCGATAAGCTCAGTGAATTACTGGCTTCTTTCAATGGGGATTTGTTGAAGGAAGACGCACCTCAATATTTCAACGATGATTCAATTCGCGTAGAACGTATCCTGCTGGACATGGTGCGCCCTGATCCGATCCAACCGCGCCGGGTTCTGCCGGAGAAGACTCACCTTGCATTCCATGAGAATCGCCTCACCCCCTCACAGGCATTACGCGAAATGGTGCAGGTTGCTCAGGTGGCTGCTCGCCAGCGTGGACGACCCTTCTCGAATTTATTGGAATTGTTGCCTGATCCAGAGCGCGAAGACGAGGGTGATGTAAAGCACACACCTGAAGAAGAATTGCTACGTGAGCTGGTCAATCTCGCCGTGACCATCCGCGATGATGGACAGGTCAACCCGATTACAGTCATTGATGTAACGGAAGGTGTGACCCGCCTTTATCGTATCGAAACAGGTGAACGTCGCTACTGGTCAGCATGGTTGTTGCGCGATTTTCTGCCCGGTTACGAAGGCGATGGCATGATTGATTGCATCGTCGTGCCTGCTGACCGTTCATCTGTGTTTCGTCAAGCAAAGGAAAACACTGCTCGAAAAGGGCTATCCGCGATTGCGATGGCACGTCAGGCGGCACTTTTGCTTTTAACGGTGAATAGCTACGAAATCCCAGCCTATGCTGTGAATAACGACTTTTATCGTCAGGCACTTGACCTACGCATTCCACGAGGTGCAGGTGAAACGATTTATTCAGCAATGGGTGGTATTGGACGAATGAGATTTGGACAATTCAAGGCTTTGTTAGGCTTGTCTGATGAGGCACTTGATTTGGCTGATCGTCACAACATTGATGAAGGGATTCTCCGTCATGTGTTGACCTTGCAACAGGTAGATCAGTTTGAGATGCTTCAGCATGTCATTCATCACAACCTCACAGTAAAACAAGTTCAGCAGATATGTGAGCAGGGACTAATTGAGGAGATTGTAAATTTAGAACAACCGCCAAAATCAGTGAAGTTTGTGAAAACGGTGTTCAAAGAATTGGAAAAACAGACTCCGCAAGACTTTGCTCAAGCTGCCGTTAAAGAGAGAGGTGATCTACATATGGCACGGGCATATCTCAAAAAGCTAGAACAGTTTGCACGTCAAGCATGGCAGCACTTGCCTGAAGAGGATATGTAAACACGTGTTTACTTATAGAGGAGGTGAGATGATGGCACGCAGTCCCCCATAGAACGCGAAAACCCACCGCTAGTTGGCGCAGGTGGGCTGGGCAAAGCTGATACATTCTGATCTGGATAATCTGAATGTATCACAGTCTCCGGCATCCTGCAATCGAATTTCGCTCATTTTGTCATGAATTTCACATGACCTTAGCTTAACTTTGCATGGAGACAGTAAAATCATGAGTTTCGATTTAGAACACATTCGTTCTCGCAATCCCATTGAGGACGTAATCTCAGAAAAATTCAGTTTGAAGAAATCCGGTTCGCGCTTCATTGGTGCAGACCATGATAGTCTGGTCGTTATACCCCCATCGGGCATGTACTTCTGGAACTCGCGCAATGAACATGGTGATGTGTTTGATTTTGTCGGACGCTATCACCTGAATTATGGTAGTGGCTGGAACAACCGAGATTCAGCACAGTTTATGGAGGCGATTGAACACCTTGCCCGTCGCGCTGGTATCAGCATCGAACGCAATGCAGATTTTCGTCAGACACCTGCATGGGCAGAGCGTCAACTCGTTCAGCGTTTGCATGAGGCACTGCTGAATAACCCGCCTGCTCTATCCTACGCCACAAAACAACGTGGATGGGATATGCAAACTGTTCGTCTGGCGAAAATTGGTTTTATGCCACAGGATAAACGTTCTCTGCTGGATGGGTTGAACCTGTCCGACACATGGCGCAATGTCATTCATAAGTTTCCATCGGGAATGCTGGTATACATTCATATGAACAATGGTCGTCTGACCTATCTCAGTGGACGTTCTATAGAAGGAAAGAAACACTACAATCCGCCGCGTGACATCATCGGTGAAAAACACCCTTACTTCAATCATCGCTATCGTGAAGATTCAAATCAGATTGTTGTGGTCGAAGGACAAGCCGATGCGATTACATTCGGTGAGTGGGGTGTGCCTGCGGTGGCAATAGCAGGTATGAGCATCAGCGATGAGTTGCTGACAAAGCTGAAAAAGCATGATCGGGTATTCATCGCGCTCGACAACACCGACGATGCCAATGCTCAAAGCCAGATGATTGCAAAAGCACTCGGCGGAAAAGCTTATCTGCCCCAATTCCCAAATGTTGTGAAGGATGCGAATGAATGGTTAGCACAACATCAAGCAACAACTGATGATGCCAGTGACCTGCTCAACAAAGCACAGAATTGGTTGCTATCAGAGGTACATCGTGCCGCCAATCTGGAAGGTCTGGCACGACAGGATGCTATCCGTGAATTATTCCAGCATGTAGGTGAGCTGGACAGCTTTACACTGGCACAGTTCAAAGAGGCAATGGGAAAAATCGGCGTGAAGGCACGGGTGTTCAATGAGATGATGAAACTGTCCTCCAACGATAGCCCTGATAATGGTGATGACTTCGGTGAAGTTTTTGACGATAGTATTCCGGTGCTGTCGCCTGCACAGGGTTTCCGCGATGATCTGGCACTGGTGACGGTATCTCTGCTGGAACGCACGAAGAAGAATTGCTTGAATATTCAGCCATATCTAGTGACCAGTAGTCGTGAACTGAAGCGCGTTACCGATGAACAGATTATCAACATCGACAACAAAGAAGTCGCCCTGCGTGTTGTCCCAGAAGGCTCGGAATTTCTGCAACGCTGGCGCTACAGTGACATTCGCCGTTTTCTGGATGGCGAGACCATTCAGCCCGGCGAGATATTCAACGGCATCCATGATATGTTTAAACGCTATGTGGATTTTCGCTCGCACATCGAAAGCCGTATTCTGAGCTTATGGGTGGTGGGTACTTACTTCTATCAGATGTTCCCTGCTTATCCCTATCTGGCGTTGAATGGTCCGAAAAATAGTGGTAAATCGACAGTCCTGCGTGTGCTACAACCACTGGCATTCAATATGATTTCGACCTCTGATCCAACAGGTGCGAGTATGTTTCGGCTGATTCACTATACATCCTGCACCGTTGGCATTGACGAAGCTGAGCGTTATCACAATCCGCGTGACCCTGGAATGCAACAGATTCGCCAACTTCTCAATAGTGGTTACAAGCAGGGGATGCCAGCTATTCGCATCACGGGTGAGGATATGAAACCTCAGGCATTTGATGTCTATTCGCCGAAAATTTTAGCGGCAATTATGGGCTTGGAAGATATTCTTGCGAGTCGTTGCATCGCTATCCCGATGCGTCGGACGGACAAGAAAATGTCTGCTTTTCCACCCGATTTTGACGGTGCAGGTATTCGTCATCAGCTCTACACACTGGCATTGACTCACTTCAAGTCGATTCATCGCAATTACTTTCAGCGTCCAGAGCTACACAAGCTCCACAATCGCTCCGGTGAATTGTGGTCGCCGTTGGTTGCGCTGGCAGCCTTCTTTGAAGAACAAGGTCAGGTTGAAGGTTTACTGGATGCCATCTCCGAAGCGGCAGAATGGGATGAGCAACTCAGTGAAGGCAAAGCACTCAGTGACCGCGAGGAAGCTGTTCTGCAATCACTGGAAATCATGACACGCAATGCTGAAGGTGCTGTCTGGTTAAAAGCATCTGAGTTACGTGAGCGTGTACGGGAAATTATGGGTATCAGTCAAGACCAGATGGGTCATGCTCAGTGGATAGGGCATATCCTGAATCGTCTCGCACTGACAGATCGCAATCGCAAAAAAGCCTATACTGGAGGGCAAATGTACCTGATTGACCGCAGAGAAGTCAGCGATATGATGCGTCGCTACGATGTTTCACAAATTCCAACCAACTTGCCAGAAAACTGACCAGACTTGCCACAACTGACCATACTGACCATTTCTTCCATATAGAGGGATGGTCAGTTAGCCTTGTACATCTTTCATACGGGCATAAATCGTTGATGCGCCAGTCTTTTTAGCACCCTTAACTTCCACCTGTTTGGGCATGGATTTTATTAACAGGGATAGACTTTTGAAGCCATAGGTACGGCTGTCGAAACTCGGCTCAATGCGCTGTAGTGCATTTCCCAGTGGTCCAAGATGCACCCATCCATCGTCGTCCTGCACCGCAATATCAAACGCACGCCGAAGCAGATTCAGCAAATCTTTTTGGGAAGTATTTGGTTTAGCCTTAGCGGGTTTTTTAGCTGTAGCAGAAGTTTTAGCAGGTGCTTTAACTACAGCAGGTGTTTTAACCTCGTCAGTCTTTTTGACAGTAGTTGCTATGTCGACCTCATCAGACTGTATCAGATTTTCGACATAAACAAACACATTGCAGGCATTGATAAAGGCTTCAGGTGTTTTTTCACGTCCGATGCCCATCACAAATAAGCCTGATTCACGAATCCGCGTACAAAGCCGCGTATAGTCGCTATCACTTGAGATGACGCAAAAACCCTGAACTGTACCCGAGTAGAGAATATCCATTGCATCGATGATTAATGCGCTGTCGGTGGCATTCTTGCCTGTGGTGTAGCGCCATTGTTGAATGGGTTGAATGGCATGTGCCAGCATGACAGGTCGCCAGTTCGATAGATTTGGCTCTGTCCAGTCGCCATAAGCGCGTCGGATCGTCACTTCTCCATAGCGGCTAGCTTCCTCAAACATCTGCTTGAGCAAACTATGCTGTGCGTTATCACCATCGATTAACATGGCAATCCGTCTCTCAGGGTTAAAGGTACTTTGATTGTTTACCAATATTGAACCTCCTTGCTTTCATAAACTATTTTTGAATGATCTTGTTTCATCTACCAGGTGTCAGTCATTTACAACTTTAGAAAACACACATCGCCTGTAACCCAGACTGTATATACGTCGATACCATCAACCACATTCAGATGGTGGAGTACATTCTTTTCTGCCACAACATCAAATAAGTTTAGACAACGGGCATATTCATCAAACCAACTTGCGGTAGGGCTGAAGGAATGAACCAGCATAATGGCATATCGAGCATTGAACCGCCGTGCTTCGATTACGGCAGATGCGGTGCGATGTAGAAGTTGATAATAAATGTCATCAGGGATAGACGCTAATCCAAGATGCTGTTGCAGATCGTCCAATCGTTCGCGCTTGTTGTCAGTGAAGCCTTTATTGGCAGATTTCCACTTACCTAACGAATCACCAAATGATTCTTCGACCTTGCCCTCAACCATGATTGAAACTAACTCACCATCTTGCGCCTTTCCCAACACGAAAATATCGTTCTGGGAGTCGGGTCCGCGACCTTTTAGAGACACCTTGTATTCGGGCAGGATAAGTAATGGCTCTATAGAATGGAAGGCTAGTAATGGTGAAGATGCAAAAACTAAGCCAACTTCTTCCGGGAATCCAGTTGCTGTGTGCCAGCAATACGCTAGTGTACGGGCAGAATATCCAACCTTCCATTGTCGTTCTGGCTCTGCTAGAAATTGTTGCCAGTCTTGAGCTTGACTAGCTGGAATAAATATCCGCTTCATTAGTTTGTCTTCTGTTCTCGTAAATAGAGATCAATCTCATGCCCGCGCTATTTCAACAGGAGTAACGCCTCAGACCGCAGTAATACCTGTTGATCCCACGCATCAATTCGTTGTTCCAGTTCAGTAAGTTCATCAGCAGAAAGTTTACCCTGCTTCCCAAGCGCAGTGAGTTCTTTCAAGCGGAGATCCTCCACAGGGTAATTGTTAACAACATCCCATAGCTGATCGTCGTTATAGTTCTGAAGCATGTCGATCATGTGGGGTTTCCAATCAACCATTTCATCCATTGTAACCTGATTTTGAATGGTCAGTATGGTCAGTTGTGAGCAGAATGGTCAGTTTTTCAGACAAAGTTTCGCAAATTGCTTGACGATGAGTTTGTTCGATAAATGATGCTACAATGAAAGTAAATCACAGGAGGACATAATGACTGAAACAGTGATTATCAAAGACCCTGACATTCTTGGGGGAATACCCGTTTTTCGCGGGACACGGGTTCCGGTGCAAAACCTTATCGACTATCTGGCTACTGGCGAAACGATTGATAGTTTTCTGGATGATTTCCCGACTGTTACCCGTGAGCAGGTAATTCAGTTTCTGGAATACGCTGGAGCAGTTGCCGCACATGAAAATTCTGATTGATGAATGCCTCCCACGTAAACTCAAGCATACATTGGGCGAGCATGATGTAATGACTGTTCCTGAAGCGGGATGGTCAGGGAAAAAGAATGGTGAATTATTGCGATTAATGATCGGTGTATTTGATGTTTTTATCACGATTGACAATAATCTGGAATATCAACAGCAACTTGCCGATCAACCCGTGAGTTTCGTGGTTCTCTCTGCCCAAAACAACAAATTTGAAACCTTGTTACCGTTGATGTCTGATGTCAATGAGGCATTAGAAATAATTCAGCACGGTCAGGTCATCAAGATTTCGGAACAGTCAGATGAGTGAAAACCGCATATTATCATCGTTCAAGGAATTCCATGCAAAGTAACGATATTCAAAAAGTCATCACCCGCAAAGCGGTCATAGCTGAATTGGCTGGACGTGGTGTTCGGACACTAGAACAACTCGCCACCATGTCAGTTGAGGACTTGCAATCCATATCTGGTATTGGTGAGAAAACTGCCCCGCGTATTCGTGCTTCTGCACAGGCATATTTAGAGAATAAGCCCGTATGGTTTGGTAGCATTCCCGAAAACATTCGCAAGCAGGGTGCTATCCTCGATGTGCGCGTCGATCCCGATACACTCCCTGAATGGCCATGGGGATTTTGTCTGTCGAGTCCGGTGCAGGAAAAGCATTACGTGATTGATATGCCTGAAATGCCTGTTCCAATGCACCTGCCAGATGGCAGAATGGTCGGCTTAGTGCCACATATTCACTACGCATGGGCGCATGTCCGCGATTTAGCATTTGAGTACAAGTGGACGATCTATTATTGGGGCAAATCTATACTGAAACATCTGAACGAAACTGCGCCACCCGAAGTACAAAAAGACCTCAAACCGTGCATGGTTGACCTGCATAAAATATTTGTGGATGCCGTTGCGCTCCCCAGCAAATCAACCGGACTGGTCGATACAGCAAGCTATTTGGGTTACACAAACTGGCCAAAAGATAACAAGCCGTTTATGTCACATCTTGCTTATTTACACTGGCGCAGAGATCAGAATCGCCCCGATGCTTTGCAAGATGCTTTAGATAGGATGGCACACAACACGGATGCGGTCTCGCGTATCTGGTGGTGGATGACATCGGTCAATGGGGCAGGCAGTTAATTCGTCCAGAGTAGCTTGATGGGTATCGCCTACAGTTAAATATTAACAGAAAATCAACACTAACTATATTATTCCAAAATTACAAAAAACATATTTCAAACAATTGAACGATAAATCAACGCAATTGAAACGGTTCACCTTCCCCGATTCCACACGTTTGTGCTACAATCCCTGTATCTGGAAGAAAAGCAGGATTTTCGATTTCATGTTACTATAGTCTTCCAGAGGTCAAACTCGATTATGTAAACAAGTGTGGCAAGGAAAAAATAATGCACGAAGGCGTATTTTGGTGTGATCACTGCCACGGAGTCTTCAAGACAAAGACTGACCGTCAAGTAAAATACATCCCCTGCGTTCATTGCGGGAATGATGCGAAATATCTATCAACAGATGTGCGTCCGGTATTTTCTCGCGAACGCCGTATTCTTCAATTTTATGGACATGGTCCCTTATTGACTGAGCAAGTGTGGCGTGCAAGTAAATCGACTGCCTACTATGTTAACGGGGAAACAATTCGCCTTCCCAAAGCAGATCAAGTTAAAGAAGATTTACCTGCAATCGGTGACTTTATTGCAGACAGTCAACATTATGATGCTGTAGATTATCAACTATTAATAGATTACAAGAAGGCATTAGAAATTAATCGCCCTTATTTGAACGCGCTTGAAGACGAAGCCTTCCGCTTCGTGCAAAGCTGTATCAAACGTTTCACGCGGCGAATGTTGATGGTATCGTTTTCAGGTGGTAAAGACAGCACAGTTGTTTCTGATTTAGTCAGACGCGGACTAGGACGTTCTGATGTTTTGCATGTATTCGGTGATACGACACTTGAGGATGAGAACACATATGCTTATGTAGAGCAGTTCCGTGAAGAAAATCCTTTAGTGCCCTTCTTTGAAGCCCGTGCTGAACATGATTTCCATAAGATGGTTGATGAAATTGGACCACCGAGCCGTGTCATGCGTTGGTGTTGTACGATTTTTAAGGCAGGTCCTATCAACAACTTGTTACAGACGCTTGGTGACCAAAAGGTTTTGACTTTTTATGGGATCCGCCGCGATGAGTCAACACAACGTAGCAAATATCATCGCATTCGTGGCGATGACGGCGAACGCATTAAGGAAGTGGTGCAAGTCTCATCCGATGATGAGCTTAATGGTGTCACTGTTGGAGCGAAAATTGGGCAACAAATTACAGCATCACCGATCATTGATTGGACAGAATTTGATGTTTGGCTTTATATGATTGCCAACGAAGTAACTTTCAATAAGTCTTATAGACTCGGCTATACCCGTGTCGGTTGCTGGCTCTGCCCATTGAATTCAGAATGGTCAGAAATGCTCGGTAAACTTTTCTTTCCAGAAGACTCGGAACGTTGGCGCAATCAGTTAGTCGATTTTGCCCGGCGTATCAACAAACCAGACCCCGAAGAATATATAGATGATCGTGCATGGGTGAAACGCTTTGGTGGAGCAGGCATGGAAAATGCCTTCTTAGGCATCGAAGCGAAACCTTGTGGCGATATGGATGATACCATTCAGGTCGAAATAGATCGTCCGGTTGATGTCGAATTTGAAGAGTTCTTAAAACCACTTGGCAAGATCAACCGTGATCGTAGTCGAGCCGCCCTTGGTGAGATTTATCTTGAAGGAAGACCGGGACAAAAGTGGGATGCGATAATCGTGCAAGCTCCTGAAAACAGCACGACGGTTCGATTTACGATAATCAATCCTAAAGATCAGATGAAGAATATTACTGCGTATTTGCGGTATCAGTCGGTCAAATTCCAAACCTGTATTCAATGTACTGCTTGCTCTGCTGTATGTCCCACGAGTGCCATTACCATCAAACCTGATCAACGCATCTACGAAATTAATCAGGATGTGTGTACTGGTTGTATGGAATGCGTAACACATTTTGGAACTACGGGCTGTCTGGTCGCAAAGAGTTTAAGTGTATTTGGAAACTCTTTGCCCAAACCTGAAAGTAATGGAAGTGGTTTTGTACCACTGGATTCTATTTAAGAGGTACTTATGTCATTGACATTTGCAAAACACGAAACTTTCTATATTCGTGATGGATGGCTGAACAAAGGCATTCAAGCGATTGTAGATAACCAAAATATCTTTCTGGATGATGAAGCCCCTGAAGTGCTTGGTTTGGGCAAGAATATGGTGCGTTCACTGCGATTCTGGATGCAAGCAAGCGGTATTGCATCTGAAGAGCGTGTTGAAAGTCGTACTGCACAAATTCTCACTCCATTTGGAGAATTTATAAAAGTATATGACCCTTATCAAGAGCTAGATGGCACGCTCTGGTTTCTCCATCATAATCTCATCTCGAATGTTGATCTGACGAGTACATGGTACTGGTTTTTCAATCATTACGTGCCAACACGCTTTACACACCATGAGTTTGTAGCACGTTTGCAGGCTTGGATTAACACGCAGACAGATGAAGAAGGCAAAAAAGTCGCTGAGAGTTCATTACGAAAAGATTTCGATTGTCTAATTAAGACATATCTGCCGAATCAACGCGATGCGTCACCGGAAGATGTCCTCGAATCGCCGTTGACAACGCTTGGCTTGCTCTCGGTTTATACGGATCTTGATGAAGAAACAGGTAAAAAGGTGAAAACCTATCGTCTGGAAGCTGGATCACCAGATAATATTCATCCGTTGGTTATGCTCTATGTGTTGCTCAAGGCACAACAGAACGGTGAGCGTAAAGAGGCACGGCAGGTTGGTCTACAGGTGGCATTGCGCGAACCCTGTAATGTTGGACGCACATTCAACATCAAGCCAACCGAGTTTGAAGATTTACTCAGTCAATTAAACGACACCTATCCTGAATGTCGGGTGCAGCTTACACGCACAGGAGGGCTTGACCAGATTAGACTACCGGGCATCACCGCAGACGATGTAATGAAGATGTATTATCAAGAACAGCTAGATGCCGCAGAAGAGGTGCAAACATGGTCACGACCGCTCATGAGATAATTAAACCCATTTCACGATTCCAACGAGCGATTCATGTCCGCTACGATCTGCGTGATCCGAATGCCGTTGAACAGTATATTCCAACACAAACTGCTATCGAAGCTCTAAAGTCCATTATAAGGAACACGACTCCAAAGGGTACGCAACGTGCTCATGTTTTATACGCGGCATATGGTTCTGGTAAATCCCATTTTGCTGTTGCTCTCGCGGCACTCTTGGAAAATAATCCTAAGCTCTCCCATGAAGTTGATGGCTTTATAGAGCATTTATCTGAAGCAGATTCACAAGTGGGTAAGCTAACACAAAACTATATCCAACAAGGCAAGAAATTATTTCCCGTTGTGCTATCCGGTAATGAGGGTAGTTTTGCACCAGCGATGTTACGAGCATTGACGCGCTCGTTAAACGAAACAGGTATCAACATTGAACTCAGCACGCGGTTTCAATCAGCCTTAGAGACAATTAAGCGTTGGCAGAACGAGTACCCTGACTTCATTGTACGGCTGGAAAAGCAACTTGCTCAACACAATGGAAATGCCCTCAATGGTCTGGTGAAATCTCTCCATGCGGAGGACGAATCAGCATACAAACATTTTGTTGACCTGTACGCACAACTCACTGCTGGAGCTGTATTTGATCCTTTAGTGGAGCAGTCACCGGATGTTGTCTATCGTGATGTTGTTACTCAATTACAGACACATGGATATACAGGTATTGTTGTCATCTGGGATGAATTTGGACGTTATCTCGAAGGACATGCTACCCATGCTTTTAGTAACGAAGCGGCGATACTACAAAACTTTGCCGAAACTTGTAATTATAGTGATGAGAATCAACTTCATTTGCTATTATTTACGCACAAAGAATTGCAGGGTTATGCTTCTGCCTTGCCACAAAGTTATCAACAAGAATGGTCGCGTATCGAAGGACGTTTTCAACGTCACGACCTCTCAACCGATCCTTTAATTGCGTATCGTTTAATCGCAAATGCGATCCAATACCATGACCCTGCTATTGTGCATCACTATCTCAAAGATGACATGGTTGATTGGTTGATTGGTTGGGTAAAAGATTATCGTCTCTTTGGCTCAATGCCTGAACAAGACATTCATAATCTGATTTACAATACTTGGCCACTTCACCCGCTAACAGTCTTTGCATTGGCACACCTTTCAAGCAGGGTTGCTCAAAATGAACGCACCATGTTCACTTTTTTGACATCTGACGAACCAAATGCGCTTCGTAATCTGCTTGAGCGAAAACTCTTTAGTGGGGAGGATGTGCCTTTCATCCGTATCCCTGACTTGTGGGATTATTTTGAGAATTCTGTACGTGCTGATATTGGCGGTGCTGGCGCACATCAGTATTGGTCAGGTGTGATTAACGCGCTGGATAAAGTCGGTGAAACGGACGAAATCGGTGAGGAATTGGTCAAAGCATTAGGAGTCATCTCTATTTGCGCTGATAACAATCCTATCCGACCTACAACGGAATTGCTCAGTTGGGCAGTCGGCGCAGAAAACGAAGAAACTCTACAAGCGGCGATTCATGCACTGGATAATCTGCGTCGTCGTAAAGTGGTGATTCATCGCCAAATTGATGGCTACTGGACATTCATCGCGGGGAGTGACATCAACTTTGAGGATTTATTACGAGTTACTCTAGAACGCATTAATCCCTCAGCCCTTCAACTAAGACGGCTGCTAGAGCAGACAATACCTGCACCGTATACCCTCGCAAGACGCTACAATCAGCAGAAATCTATGATTCGCTATTTCACGGGTGTTTATCGTTGGTCAGACGAAATGCTTGATGCACCTTGGGATTTGCTTATAGAGCAGGAACAGATCGATGGCTTGGTGGTCTATGTGCTTGCAACAGATGAGCTTGCTTGGCAACAAGCCTATGAGTCAATTCAAGCGTATGATCAGGTTGTTTATGTTTTACCGCGTGAAGGGCATCCCCTTGTTTCATTAGTCGATATATTGCGCGAGTTATTCGCCCTTCAAGAGATTAACAATGATGCGTCTTTACATCAACATGATGACCGTGACCGTATTCAGAGGGAAATTGATTGGCTGTTAGAAGATGCTCAAGGCAGACTTGATAACATCATCAAGAATCTGATTGATCCCCGTCAGCAGAAGTCAGTTTGGATTACAACCCAGGATGACATGGCACAGGGTCATCGAATCAACAGTCCGGGACAGACAACGAAGCTCATCAGCGATATTTGTGATCGTGTCTTTTCAAAAACACCTGCTTTAAACAGTGAAGGTCTCAATAAGCGTATACCAACTGCACAACAATATCGTGCTTCTGAATTAGTGATCGACGCGCTTTTTTCGCATGAACCTGATGAGACCTTTGGTATAGAAGGATATGGTCCAGAAGTTCTGGCTTTGAATGCTTTACTGCGCGTACCGGGTATACTGCGTCAGAATACGGATGGCAACTGGCAACTTGAGCGACCAGAAAATAATCCTTTACTCGCTGAAGTGTGGGATACAATAGACACACACTTTGCTGACTGTGTGAATAACAAAAAGTCATTTAAACCAGTTATCCAAAAACTTACAAGTGAACCCTTCGGCATTCGTGAGGGTGTCTTACCAATATTGATTGCATCAGTTCTGCGTAGTCGCCTCATGGTTACAAGTATCTGGCGTGATCGCTCACCCGTCAGCACAATTGACGGACAAACGTTACTAAAAATTGTTGAAAATCCAGAAGATTATAGTATAGAAATTGGTCATTGGTCGCCTGTATTGGACGATTTGTGGCAGATTTTGATGAGCCGTTTCAATGAGTATATTCAGGACATTGAACGTGACAAACAACCTCTCTCACGCCTTCGTAGTGGTATGACACGTTGGTTGCAAGGTTTACCCGCATTCTGTCGTTTCACAAAACAAATTTCGGATCAGGCTAATCAATTTCGTGATGTAATTCGCAAGGTGCAGACAGAGCCATCTAAAGCGATTTTTGAGACTTTGCCACGTATATTGCAACTCACCGAACAATCTAGTGCTGATGAAATAGCAACAAGTATTGACCGACTCATGCAAGAGATTAGTAATGCCTACTATGATCTTCAACGCAGATTAGATGTCTTTGTTGCCAATGAGTTTGGATATGCAGGCTTGACCCAGGATGGTCTTATAACTCTCAAATCATGGGTTTCAAGCGTGCATTCTGATAACGGTACGCATATCAGCGAATTTAAGTTTAGTTCAACCTTGACTCAGAATGTTGTGAATGTCCTACTGGAGTCTAGTGAAAATGATGGATTGTTCTGGAATCGAATGTCAGAGGCTGTACTAGGTGTTACCTTGAGAGACTGGAACGACAATAGTGAAATTCGCTTCTATGATGAACTTCGTAAGGCACGCGATGAGGTTGAGCGTGATGTGCAGGAACTCATTGAAGAAGATAAGGCTGTATCATTTGCAATTCAACTACCTGACGAAGACCCACGTGAATTCCGTTTTCGCTCATCCGATTTAACACAACACGGACTACGGTTGCTTCAAAACTTCAAATCAACGATGGAGATAGCAGGTCGTCCATTATCTGTTGATGAACGACGTAAGATTGCATTAGCATTCCTGGTACACGTGATGGGGGAAGACCTTGACGAGTGAACAAGAGATTATTTATTTAGACAATGCGGCAACAACCTTTCCGAAACCGGAAGCTGTCTATCTAGCAATGGACAGCTTTTACCGTCAGTTTGGTGGAAATGCGGGGCGTGGTGCAAACCCATTGGCACGCAAAGCGGCAGGTTTAGTCGATGAAACCCGAGCCATGTTACGAGCATGGCTCAGCGCACCTGAAGTTACATTTGCGCCATCTGCAACCATTGCCCTGAATACGGTTATTATGGGGGCAAAGTTACGTGCTGGAGACGTAGTTTATGTAACTCCCTTTGAGCATAATTCTGTACTGCGACCACTGGAGCATCTGCGAAAAACTTTTGGCATCCAAATTCGCGTACTTCCATTTGATAAGCATAGTTTTGAATGCAGGCTCGATGAAGTCAAGAAGCTATTCCGCCTTGAACCTCCAGCCATGCTCTGTCTATCCCAGGTAAGCAATGTGTTGGGGCTTGTCATTCCAGTTGATGAATTGGCGCAGATTGCCAAACAGATAAGACCAGACAGCATTACACTGGTAGATGGCGCACAAGCTGCGGGATTGCGCCAGCTCGAAATGTCACTTATTGATGCGCTCGTGTGGTCAGGGCATAAATCTCTCTATGGTCCTTATGGTATTGCTGGAATTGCCTTTGGTACACAATGGCGACCAGAGCCACTTTTGCGTGGTGGCACAGGGACTATATCTGAGAGCATTGAGATGCCTGAAGAGGGTGTGTCTCGATTTGAAGCAGGAAGTCAGAATATCAGTGCTATCGCTGGCTTGAATGCTTCGCTCAAGTGGCTGAATGAAACAGGGCGAGACACAATTATCGAACATAGTCGATCACTCACCAATCTACTGTCCGATGTGCTGAGCAATCTATCCGATGTGATTGTATATTTGCCTGGTGACCGCAATCTAATTACTGGTATTGTTTCTTTTTCGGTGAATAACATCAAACCCCAAATGATTGAAACAGCCCTCGGTGCACAGAATATTGCCGTCCGCGCAGGTTTACATTGCTCACCCTGGACACATGAGTTTATTAATTCAACCGCATCTGGTGGTACTGTGCGTGTGAGTGTTGGCTATTTCAATGCTGATAAGGACATACAGCAACTTCGCAGTATAATCGAATCAATTATTTATGTATGAGTGATGGAGGAGCAGTGTGAGCAAAGTTGTTGAAGCAGCACGGCAGTTTAAACCAGGACGCGATTTCGAATGGATGCTCGAACCTGATTGGGATCCTTCTGATGAACATCGCGCCCATTATGTCGAACTCAGCTTTATGATGGTGGCTGAGAAGTTAGATATTGAAGAAGATTATTCAACGCAAGAGATTGAGTCGATTATTAACGTTCTCGATGGGTACCTTATTAAAAAATAGACTAATTTATCAAACTTTGGGAACGCTCCTCTATAGCGCGGAGAATGCTTGATGAGCCTCGAGAAATGGGGCGAACAGGTTCATCTATATAGGGTGTTATTCCATAATACACACTATGCTTCATACAACGCCAAACCAAGACATGCATATCTGCATTTTGAGTGATTGATTTCATTTGGTCAGTAACAACTGCATCGGCACATATATCTATTTGCAAATTTGGTTGTCTCTCAGCCAATATTTTTTTTACTCTTCCAGCGCTGGTTTCATCTAATGTATATATAACAATACGATAGCCGTCAGGTAATTGAGATATAGGGTCCAGTGAACCAGATTTATTTCGATCAAGTCGCTTTAGTACCTTGTTGACCAAATATTCAGCTTCATCCCCAAACCACTCACCTAATGACAGCCAAACCTCTAAAGATGGGCGGTCATACTGTATCGGTGAATCCATTAGCTTCTCGATCCATTCTCGGTAAAATTTGTAGAGATGCTCTTTTCCAAGTCCGTGTTTCACTGCTAGCTCAAAGGTTTCTAATGCGATTGTATTGCCTTCGGGTCGCGGATTTCCCAACCACTGAAAAATTGATTGACAAGTTATTAAAACATCGCTCGGTTTTCGATTTAATTGATCATCCGCAAGGCGGAATAGTTTATCAGCATTTTCCTCTCGGGTTGATGTTGAATGAACTATGTAGTCTAAGAAAACACCATATAGTTTGCCGTAGATTGTTTGTTCACGTGGAAACACTGCATCCTCTTCAGTAAATTGATTGACAAGCCACCCAATAGCCCGCTCAAAATATGGCTGACTAACAATCGCTTGATCTTGGGGAGATGCTACTTGTAGATTAAATGTCATAGTGCCTAGATATTCCCATAAACGTTCTACATTATTGATTGTCCAATATTCCTTGTCAGAATTCTCTTCAAGATAATCTAATGATTTATAAAGCTGTTCCGAATTTTGATGTTCTGAGAATAATGCATCAAACCAGTCGATCCAATCTGTATATATCTCTGTTGTTTTAAACTCCGTTTCGTAGTTACGTATCACTTGTAACGCTAACTTAGTCAATGGATTAGCTAATATACTAGCTTTATCTTTTGCCCCTAACTCTTCAAAGGTCTCCAGTATCTCTAGCACATGCGTTCCCTGCATAATTTTCTCTTTAGATAGAAAAGCTGTCGCTTGAATTAGAGATGATACCCTTTGGGCTTTGTCGTCTATATCGCTTGCAACGGTAAAAGCCGCATCATATTTTTGTTCTTGGATGAGTTGCTGAAATCGGTCAATGGAAGAAATTGAAGGTGCAGGTTGAATAATTACTTTGAGTGCAGCTAGTATCTCTTTTGTTTCATCATTAAGGGATTCAATTTGGCAGAGTGTATTAAACGATTCGACCGTTTCATTTATGACTGCAAAGTAAGCAAATACCCGCACAACAAAATCATCAATAATGTCATGTCTATATGCCAACAACTTCTCTAAGGCGGGCTGTTCCTGCCGTAGAGTTGAAAAGATAGTTTCATAGTCTCCACTTTGCTCAGCAGCAAGCAATTTCTGATGATGAAAAGCCTTGAGTAGCGCAACTTGTACACGGCGGGGTATAGGCACAGCATGAAATACCCATTTTTTCAGGTCGTCAGCCAGCCAAATTGCCTCATAATTTTGTTGTTGTGCAAGCAATTCTATTCTAAGAAAGGCTATATTATGGCTAGGTGCTAGGTTGCTATTACGTAGCTTTGTAATGATTTGTTCGGCTTCGTTCCAGTTTTGATTAGACAATGCAAAACGAAAACGACGATACAAATCCTTAAAATTTGGCGGAATCATCTGATCGAGGCTAGGACTAATGGTAGTCAGTTTTAACCATGTCGCAAGAGAGTCTATAATTTTACTACGTAAATCGACAGGAGAATACCAACTGTAATATATTGAAGCGATATTTGGAGGAGCTTTCTCAAATTCACGAGCTTTAGGAAAGCGAACGTTTCTAAAATAGCTTCCGTAGGTAGGTAAAAGAAAGCGATTAAGTTGCTGAAGAGTACGGTCAACTTCAAGTTGTGATGATGCTATCACGATCCATTCATCATAGTCACTACCAGCTATCGGAACAACCGTTGAAAAATTTTTGTCAATTCGGGAAATCAGTTCAGCTATAACTGTATTTTCTACCTCAAATGCATGGTTATTATCATCAAATTTCAAAAAAGTGGTCGATGATACTAGTAATTGCTTAACGAAGGCATAAACAAGTTCATCTTTAAATTGAATCTCAAACATAGCGTATGCCTACCAAGTTGATTGTGCATTTAAGAGTAATTTATCAACATCATCTTTTTCAGTAAAAATCTTAATCTCATCTTCAAAAAACTCGATTCTATCTGAACGGAAATAGATCACTCCAGACAGGGCATAGCTTTCTGTTACCCATCCGGGCGGATAAATTGAAGTTCGTTGTGATAAGGTGATACTTGGATGGTTCAATTTTTCCAGCAACACGGTGTTGATGTTCTCTCGAAAGCATATATGAATTTGGCTACCTCTGTCTCCAAGTAGAGATAATAGATGTGTTAGACTAAGTTGGTTAAGACTTGCATCTGGTAGCGCAAACGAGAATTCCCCCGCTCTGCTATTTACTATGGGTGCATCATTAAGTAGCGGCGCATGGATATAGATGTTTTCGCTATTATGCAGAAGTTCCATCACAGCGAAAGATTGCAGACATTGTATAAGTTGTCTACCACTACCATATGTATTAGGCTGTATTCTACGCATTTAAAATGCCTCCACTAGTTCACTGAGCGTCAATTCAAATAGAATCCTATCATTTGTACGTTCTACACGCGATAAGGTTGGATAAGAAACGATATAACCAACATCAATAGGTTTAGTAAGCCATCCAATTAATTCTTGCTGTGCCTGACGAACTTCATCATATTTACATTCAATCGTGACGACTTGTTTATTGATAAGTGCCTCATTGACTTCAACTTCCCATTCACGGGTGCCAAATACGATTGTTTCAACCTCAAAAGTAGTAACTGCAAGTAGCAAATGCCGTGACGGGTGCAAATTCTGTTGATATCTATGATTCTTTTCTATACAGTCTGGACAACTATCCTTGCAGTTAATCCACAGAAACGACTGAAGCAGATTAAACACTTGAGCATCATTGAAATCATCTTCCGAATTGTTGATGCGCTTTAATATATTTTGAACTTGAAGTCGAATATACGGTTGTTGTGTTGCAGCAGTTGCAATAACCCTCAAATCAATGACACAACCTAATCTAGCTTCTTGCTCCTTCCAGAAATTGATTAAGTCTCGAATTAGTGTATCGCTATCAGTATCAGAATTTGGGCGCAGAAAGCGAGTGTTAATAGATACTAGGAGATTACGATTGGGAACAATTCCAGACTTTTGAAGTGTTGCAGAAAGCGCCTTCTGTAGCTGTTCAACTCGCGGGAGATCAGTCACTTTGCGTATTTCATTGAATTGTGATGTGAGATCATGCCTTGATGTTAGCTGAGCAGTCGCATTCATTTGTTCGGCTAGATATTCTCGTTCGCAGAAGGTCATGGTATGGCGAAGGAATGCTTCAAATCTGTGAGGAGAAAGCTCAATATCATCAGCAATACGTGAAATAAATCCCACACCCCCAGCAGTTAACTCAGAAATCCAGAAACTATTTTGTTTAACATCCAAATGTAGATCATCGGCATCAACTTCTGGAAACATGTCGATTATTGCAGAGAATGTAAGTGCACCAAGGCTGTGAATATACAATTCGTTAAGGTACACATCAATCTCAACATCATTGTCGTCCCACAGAACCTGCAAATTGCTGTAAAGAATATTTGTGACCTCAGAATTGGATAATAACCGCACTAAATTGTCTATCAACAGTATATTTTCTTCGGGCGTATTCATATCCTCATCGTTAATCGCCGAGTTTTCTAGCAATATATGAAGATTGCGTTTCGACAAGCTAACAATGTCTGCATGTACTACCTCTCTAGCATCTTCTAGCGATATTTCCAATGTTGCGGCTCGCTCGATCAACATAGACATCTGAACTTGCCATAACCATTCAACTTCAAAATCGGTCAAATACCCTAAATCTTGATATAGCTTATGACGGTAGAAAAGCGAGCTAAGCTGTCCGTAAATTAAAGTCCAATTGGCATGTTTTTTGAGTTCATTAGTGTTAAGTGGCGCGACTGTAAAGTGTAAAGCATCTACATCAATAGTGAAACCCATTGCCGCAGGATCATTATCAAGAATATATGAAATTATTCGTCTTTGCTCACCACCGTGATCAAAACGTGTATATACTTCCGTAGTTTCTGCAAAACGAGTTACTTCTGCCCAGCTCCCTTTGGTGTGTGTGAACACTCGAAGATCATCAAAGATTCTATTCCAATTCGAGTCGTTGTCTAAATAAATTCTCTGACCGATAGCGGCATCATGGTTAGTAGAACTTTCGAATCTGCGCTCACGAGGAAGGAAATGGCTGCTCCACCGATGGAATGCATTACTTGTAGGTCGAATATTATGAGGCACGATATGCAGGTCAAAGATTTCGGGTCTGCAAACGGATATGGTGCGATCTTCAAAATGCAGGATATGTGGTTGTGATGCAAATTGTATAGACATATCCCGAATATCAACGTAATTTGACGCTACTTGAACCTCTGGTACGGGTATCCAATGTGCTTCGGAAGTATGATCTTTATCAGCAAATCGCTTATTGACTTTACCAGGCGTGAATTCCAACATTCCAAGCGTCAATCCGAGCATTTCTTTTGCGCGAATTTCCCGTTCTGCATCCCGATATTGTGGACGCTTTGGAACTTGAATGAGTACTTCGGGCAAATTCAGATCACTAAATAATGAAGCAGGTAAAAACTCTGGAAGTGGAAGTTCAGATGTATTGTCAGTCCATTCGTTAAAAGACCATGAGCCATCTTCCAGAAGAACTGTCCCCCAATTCGAATCGAGTTGGCGTATCATCGTCGGAACAACGTCTAACATGATTGAGCGCGGTTTTCCCCAAAAGAGCAATTTCAGAATATGATCTTCAATTATTCCTAGGGCATCTTGAATATATTCTATAGCTTCATTTCTCAACTCATCTTCATTGAGTAATGTAATCAAAAGTCTGTAAAGTTGCTTTCGGGCATCTTCGTGCCGACTATTTCTCTGGTAAGGTGTCCCACTACCCAAGAGTGTCCAAATATTGCTTATATATCCCAATGTTTGAAGTTTGACGGCTAACCAGTCGAGTAGCGCGTATACAGCCTGAACCTTACGAACATAATAGTTTTCAAGTGGTAGGTCCATTGGAGGCAGAACTGAATCAAATAGACTCTCCGCATGTTGAAATGCCCAACGATCCCTTCCATAACTTGAAGTCACTACAACCATCCAAGGGCGCATATTTCGTGGACGACCAGCTCGCCCTTTACGTTGCAGAAAAGATGCATGTCCATAAGGTGATTTGTGCTGAACAACTGCGCCTACTTTAGGATCATTATAACCTACCTCTAAGGTACTACTTGCAACAATAACATCCGCATTTGGATCGACGCCTCTATACTGCGAAGATGTTAAATCGAGAAATAACCCGGTGCTTAAGGCATCTGGATTAATCTGACTCGCAACCCACCAATTCTGTCCCATCTGATTACGAGATTGCCATGTTTCACGTGAGACTTTTTTCGGATCTAGCAATCGCCACTGTGCATATGGTTGCCGTGGATTTTCGACTTCTTTAAGAATGTGATACCAACGATTAATCGAATCAAGTTTGTCCGAAAAAGCAAAAATCCGCTGACCCCATGCGCCACGACTGACTGATTCTTTAGAAAATGAATCCAAAGTCCGTCCAAGTAACATAATTGTACGCACAGAAGTCGATAAGAGCGTTGTTCCTGAAACAGGATCGCCCTTTAATACAACATTGTATTCTAGACCCTCATCAATCATGTCGTTCTCTGAGGGGGTAATATAGCTTACGTTTGAGATTCCAGTGAGGCGAGAAAAGAATATGTCAGCTTGAGTGAGTGTTGCAGATAGCCCTACGACACATAGTCCTGTTTTGCTTCCTCTAGCATAGCGCCAGCGTCGTAAGAGATAGGCGACTTGCGATCCATGAAATCCTTCGTTTAAGTGGATTTCATCCATCAAAAGCAATCGGGGTGGTTCTTGTACTCTAATTCCAAAAAGATGGTGCTCTGATGGATCACCCAATCGCCGATTGAGGGTTTCAGTTGTAGTAAAGAGTATGTCGGGAGGCTTAGCAAGTAAATGTGCGCGGGTTATCGGGAATACATCACCAGAAATTATTTCATTACATGACAAACACTTTAGAACTTCATGATCACCATAAATCCCTTGAGTGTTTTTGGCTTTCTCTTTATCGATTTCTTGATCGAACCAAGCCAGAGCACCACGCCCACATTGAGGACAAATCATATAAGGACAAATCCAGCCATTATCTTCTTTAGTTCTTCGCCAATTACGTTCATACATAAGTTGAAGATTACCAAAATCCGATGCAGACCGAATCACACTATTATAGTAGGCTCCAATACGGATTGGTGATATCCCAATCTCATTTAGCAGGGTGTCAAGTTTTCGTGCCTCACGGTATATTTCCCGAAATTGATCCTTCAACAATTCAACTCGTGGATACAATGCTAAGGCGTGAACAACAAACTTTTCGGTCTTAGTTTGCGCAATATGGGTTAATGCAGGAATATAAAATGCGCGGGTTTTACCAGAGCCTGTTCCAGCGCCAACGACTATTGCGCTGTCAGTATTTTCCCTTAAGCTATGCAATTGCTGTCTAATCGCATCAGACTGAAACCTTGCAAGTTGATCTCCTTGAGTAAGTAATCTTATTATGTTTTTTTGCAACTGGGTTAGAGAAGTGATGTTATTCAATACATCTTCAACATCAATATTCCAATTTGGGAAACGCCTGCGTCTCAAGAAAATCTTCATATCACTAACAAGGCGAGCACCTGTATTCCAATCTTCGTCACTAAACCTCTGACGAAGTAAGTACATCAACCGAATTGTTTCAGCAAAGCGAGAACGGTATATTCCCTTGCCATTGTTAAAAATAAGCTTTCTATCTTCAAGGTTTCGAATGATGTCTACATAAGTGATCCCGTCAGCATGATAAGCTTTTGATTTTAGTTGAGGAGAAAGGCTATCTAGAATAACGGGCAACTCTTCATCTAACCAATCAAGAGGTTGTAAGCCTTGAATGAAGCCCCAATTGAGCAAACGTGCTTCTCTGATTTCTATTCGAGACAGCACCTCATTAGAAATTAAGTCTAAATCTCTATCACTAAGTATCATTTCTAAACCTCAATATGAGCGAATTACTCAATCCAACCTCAGCACACCATTCTAATATTTCAGGTGTGATATGATGTAAACTTGCTTGTCCACTGAGTACAATGTTTAAGAAGTCACGCTTTTCTCGGGATAAGCCTTCGATATCCTTCAGTAGGCTAGCTACTTGATTTAATTTAGCGTGGAAATCCCCCCAGATTCTTATATTTGGAAGTGACTTTGCTGTTATGTTCAACTCTGTAATTAAAGTATCAAGTTGAGAAGTGTATTGGCGCATCTGTGGTAACGTTTTGGCAATCCTTGTAAGTTCATCGAATGGTCTTATCTTATCTTGAACATATAGCATCCATAACTTTTCCATATTGGAATGGAGCGAATTGACTGAATGCTTGATGTTACCGAGCATTTGCGCTTGTCTATAAGTACCATCAATGAAGTCTGTACGTGAATTATTAAGACGAGAGTGAATACCTTCAATTGAATTGAAAATAGCCTCTTGCTCAACACTACCAAGGTGAGGTTTCAGTAAATCATACGCAACAATAACTCGACTACACTGTTTTTGGATTGCAATGAGTTCTGACAGAGTGTCTTGGATATGTTGTATTTGATTTTGTTGTGTTAAGGCTACTTCATATTTATCAAGTTCCACCTGTGTTTCTCGAACGACATCAGGAAGCATCGGTGTCATCTTTCTGACTAGATAAGTCTAATTCCATGAGAGTGCTATCATAAATTTCTGTAGTAGTCTTTATTAGTTCCTCAGCTTTCTCAGTCTCAACCAATGATGCTCTATTTGCCTGTAGAGCTGATTGAACCTTTCGCATTTCTGTTGTAAAGCGTTCAAAATAATCAGCATATTTCCGCAATGGAATTACGATTTCTCTATAACCCTTTGAAATAAATTGGGCTTGTTCGTTCAAACTCTGGTAAGTCAGAGCTTGCTCCGACATTTTGAGCAGATGATCTAGGCTATCCGCATCCAGACGCTTCAGCTCGTAGGCTAAACTAGGATCGATTGCGTGAATGTTATTAATATTTCGTAGCAAGTCATCAATTATGTTGAAAAGAGGCTTTAATTCATGATCCCCGACAAATTCTTTTAGTCTTTGAAAGTGCTTCTGCAATTCAGCATAAACATCTTCAATAACTTTATTAAATCCATTCTTGCCCTTGAGCTTTCTATTGATAAAAATTGCATTATCCCATTCTTGATGACCTAGTTCTTTATCTAAGTTTTCAGGCAGCTCAAGGAGTTCCCATTTCCTATTCTCAAATTCCACCAGTGACCGAAATACAGAAGAAGCATGTAAGAATAGAACTTCTCTACTGTCACCTTGCGGGGCATTGAAGTGTTCTAGAGTAGCCTGTAACATCATTGGTGCGGCGCGATTGCGTAGGAGGTCTTTGACTAGTTGTTGCCATGAGATTGGTAAGTTATTATCTGAAATAATCTTTTGCCATTTAGACTCTTGTACATCCGATGTCCCGTGTGATGACGAGATAACCTGTTGATATAAATTCTCAATAGATAGATTAGCTTTAAGATCACCTGATAGGCAAGTCAGCAAAACAGCATTTTGAATAAGCAACTGCCCTAATAAGTTATCAGGCACATCAACTTTTGCTCTCAGACGTATAAAATCTACAATACGTTTTTCTTCTTGTTGAAGCCAACTCTCAATCGCAACTAAATGTTCACCATATTGTGACGAGTTAAGCTCAATTTCTCGATCATTTAGATTTGCGATAGCTTCTAATGCATAACGCAAAGAGGATGATCGGTTAAAAACTAAACGATTTTGCTCAATTCGTGCTGACTGACCTTCAATAGCAAAATAACGGCTTGCTTGACTCGGAATAGGAAAACTATTCGGAGAAACACCATATGACTCCCAATCAATACCCGTTCGGAATAATTCTGCTAACCATTGTAAAAGCAGGTTAGCTACCTGACTCGGTAAATATCCTTCACTCGCCCATCTGCTAATATCATCCAAATAATCACTATGTGATTTAATTTCTACTGATGGGGATTGCACAGGGGGCTTTAAAGATGTAGTTTCATTCGATGTCTGAGAATCGACACTTGTAGAATGGGGCACATTATTCTGGTCCGGGATAACTACAGTTGTATTGATTGGAGCTGGCTTATCACTACGACCACTAATTTTGGGTAGACTAAATGCCTCGTATACTTTGGGGGATAGTCCTCCTACAGTCTCGTTTTTCTGATAGACACTCCGATTTCCCCAATAGAGTAAAAGTGTTTTTAATCGATCTGCGTCCTGTCCACCTTCCTGTTCCACTATTCGCCCATGTGCAGTAGGTTCAAACTCTTGAATATTTACTGCGGGTGCTAGATTCTGTGAGGGAGGGGGGAACCGACCAGCAGCGACTTTTTCACCATGACTTTGTAAGATGTAAGAAAGAATATTATCTAGTAGTGACCGAGGTGTACGGGAAAACTTATCATCAAGATTTCTATACATACGAACTAGTGCTGTTTCATTGAATGGATAGAGACCAACCTGGTTGCTGTGATTGGCATCGTCTACAATATCTGCAGATCCAAATGCTGAATGACATGTGTCACGATATTGGCAACTCAGGCACGCATTTGGCAAACTATTTTCTAAAGCACCTCGTTTTTCCCATTCCTCAAGCGTATTTGCATCTAATCGAATTGCATTCAAATATCGAGCGGCAAATTCAATGAGTGTACGTTCATCCCGGAGCATATCTGATTCTCCCAATCTGGTCTGTGCACTCAAAGTTAATTGATGTGTAATTCTTTCACGCACATTGTCAGGAATATTATCAGAATAGTATGCATCTGTTATACCGATGACTGAAGTGAGGCGGCAGAATGCTTGATTATCGCCTCCTGTATGCTGGGTAATCAGTACATCAATTAACCCCGCATCTATGCCCGTAAATGCTGTAATATCTTCGATGAATAAGGCAAGGCTTTGACCTTGTTGGCGTAAATGTTGTCGAAGATCGTTGAACATTTCTCTAAGATCAGCCGCTGTTAAATTAGTAGTTCTACTTATCGCGTAATGTGTCAGAAGAAAATTCAAATAACGTGTCAGTTGCTCTCTCTGTTTACTGTTATCTCGGCTGATGTCATCAGCTACCTCCTGCACATTTCGATAACCTTCCTGACGGATCTTACCACGTTGCTGGGGATCAAAAATCAGGTCTTCAGGTTTAAAACCCGGTATTTCATCATTTCGTATACCACGCCCTTCTTGCAAATACTTAACAACACGCTCAATCGGGCCATCTGCCTGTTTGAAGTGATCTCTAACTGTTTGGTCAAGGAGAAAAACACTAATCTTCTCAGGAACGATACGATGGTGTAATTTTTCGTGCCAAGTGACTTCACTGGTTGCCACTTGTAAGTTGTTTAACAATGTATCCGCTAAACCTTCACTAGAAAGTATGTTAGAGGCATTTCTTAGTTGATTGAGTTGTTCATTGAGTTTCGAACTTTGGAATACACCGGAGTCGATTATCTGTTGAATAGTTTTTCTTAAACTTGCATTCGCCCGCTCGATTAAAAGGACTCGATCTTGACGATGATTCTGTTTGTAACGTTCAAAAAGCCACCGAATAAGGTGAGACTTACCTGTACCTGGTATCCCCTTTACCACAGTAAAAACATGCATATCTTCCTGTGCCATGCGTTCAAGCTCAGCAAGTAGATTTTGTTCACTCGTATTTTGAATTTCAAGTGGAGATTTTTCATAAACGATATCGCGCATGGGTACATGAGTTGCCAGAAAGGTTGTACGATCAATATCTAACGCGGCTTTAGCAACAACACGCCCAATTCGTTCTGTTTTCCAACATTGATATTTAGTGAAGGTCATGCTGTTGTTATCTCCTGTCTAAAGCGAAGATGTGAAACTCTATTTTGATAACTTTGAGATGGGAATAGCTGGCGAGTATTCAAGGCATCGGCACGATCTATTAATTCGATAATACCGTTGATATGAAGCGTATTTAGTGCAGAGGAAAGCATTAGACTCAAATGTGTTTGAGTAGAAGACTGAGCATAAACTGACTCGTAGACTCTATTGAATACCAAACCGCCATCAAGTTCTGGACAGTAGGAAGATAGATTGTCCAAAAACGTCTGTATGGGGAGTTCACTACCATCCAGTGGAAGTAGGCTAGGCAGTAATGTATTGACTCGGACATAAGCGTTAGGAAGAAGTGTGCGTTGACCTCTTGCAAAAGCATATTCTCTGCCGAAACCTAGAAAACGTGCCCACAATCCCCATGAGAGCAGAGCCGTATCATTAATTTTCCGTGTTGATTTGCTCGCAATAATTGATGGATATAAATCTTCGTGAAACTTTCGCTCAAGATCTTCACGCCTTAGAGAAAGAACTCGTTGATTATAAACTGCATACCAAGCTGTAAACTGAGTGAGAAGATAGTTGTTTTCCTCAGGCTTGATTGCTCCCAGCAAGCTCTGTTGCATTTTAGTGCGAAAATCATCAAAAGAGTGCAGGAAACTATCATCTACTAAACGAACAGTTTTTTCAGTATCTTGAGAAAGCGAGACCATACCAAGATTTTGCAGGATACCATATACAGATTCCGCACTTTCTTTATTTTTGTTTATGCTATCAGGTTGAAGAAGAGAATAGACTAAATCCACACTAGGAGAGCTAGATTGTAGTTCTTCAATAAGCTTCAACATTGCATAAACACGATTGGGTGTTGCGCTAAGTGCATAACTAATCACTTCAAATGCCACAGTGATCTCCTAAAATAACGTAAAATCATCTTCTTGTTCTTCTTCAACTTGTACAAACCACTCTATGGGCTCATTCAGTCCATCAACCACATCAATAAACTTACGCCCATCTTTAAACCGCTGATCTATATGAACAATATTTAGTGTTGAAGGTAAATAGATATTATCGGTTTTAGCATCTACTATGCGTTCATACAAAGCTTGCACAAGGGACGGATTGGTTGGATATATCACTAATGTATTTAGTGGCAAGATTGGCACATTAAGGTTAACTAACCAGCGTGCTGGAATAACACGATGAAGAAACTCATTTCTTCCTGTATCAACTTTGGAAAGAGCTTTTATGAAGGTATGTATAGATTTATTATCCTCAAATAAAAATTCTGGGTAAATTATTTGTTCAAAGCCTCGCCAAATTATCCCAGCTATGTCACCTAAATGATTGCTTAGAGTACGAACATCTAAGTCACCTTTCCATGTTAAGGTAAACTGATTCCATCCACTCATTTTCTGTTGGATAGAGCCTGTCTGATCTAATATCTGTTGGGATTTTATTTCTGTTGCTAAATCATCTGGATAATCAATTTGAAATTCTATGGGTTGTGGCAAATAAGGTCTTTCACTTAATGGGATGTTGCGGCAGGTGGGACATCCACTACAAGCAAGCTGAGACCGTTCATAAGTACGACCAATTTTGAGGGCTAAGCAACTATTCAGTGGATTTTCTATATCACCAGACTTCTTTTTAACGTAGCCAGCAATAAGTTGAAATGTATTTTGTACACTTTGCTTGATACTTTCAATTTCGCTTGTACGAAACACTTCGAATGCTGTCTCAAATGATTTTTTGTTGTTATAGATTTCTGGTTTCAATATACGGATGGGAAGCCAATTTATTTCTTGTTCATCATCCGAGGAAATTGGCGGAACTTCAGCAATCTCTAGCATTCCCGCTCGTTGCATCATTAGTAGCATACGAAAATTCCACTCCTGATTTGTTGGTCCTGGACGCATGGTTGGTTCATTTTTGCGTGTGGCATCACGATTCACTAGAATTACATCATTCACATTCGGATGATTTTTAGCATCGTCAATCATCGCTCGCCAGCGTGGATAGGCCTTTTCAACAGTGATACGTTTAGGTGTCAAAGAGAGTGCGATTGAATGATCATCTTCTGCAATACAGACCAAACTAATAGCTCGGCAACCATCTCTACCACCACGTCCAACTTCCTGATACAACCTATCCAAATTCTCTGGTAAGGTTGCATGGATTACAGTTCTAACATGCCGCTTATCAACCCCTAGCCCAAATGCGGAGGTAGCAACCATAATATCAATCTTGTCCGCACTCCATTCTTGGATTAATTCGTATCTACGAGATGACGGGGTTTTCCCATGGAAAGCGTCGATACGGCTATATCCTTCACGATGTAATATGTTAATCCATTCCTCAGCTTGTTCAGGTTGTGTAACATATAATATGGCAGGTCTAGGTAAGTATCTGAGTGCTTCGAGTACCCTATTACGACGGGTACTTTCTCTTTGAGAGAAATTAAAGTAGTACTCAATCTCATTGCGAAGCTGATTTGCTTGGATAGTTATCAATCGATTTTGTTCGCTAAAAAGATGCGCTAAAGTATCAAAACCTTTAGGAGTTATAGTCGCGCTTAACAATAATGTTTTCAGTTTACCGCCACTTGCTTGAAGTAGTAGCCTTCTATATGTAGATAAGAGCTGGAACTCTGGACGGAAATCTGCCCCCCAAATTTCAATAAGATGGGCTTCATCAATAACAAATCTGGTAATAAGACCTCTTTTTGCCGCCTTTAGACATGTGTAATATAGGTTTGATTGTAGAAGAGACTCTGGTGAGGTATACAGAATCGGCAATGTACCATCCAATATCGCCTGCTCAATATCTTTACGCTCTTCCTGACTTGTTGCACCTGTACGAGTCAAGGGTTCAAAAAGATCACCACGAGATTGTGGAAAAAATCGTTGTGCTTGTTTCTGTTGGTCATAAGCTAACGCAACAGTAGGAACTATAACAATTGTGGTACCTTTTGCAATAGCCCCTCCACGTGACTCATACCAAGCAGGAAGGATAGTGCATAGGCTTTTACCGGAACCTGTTGGGAGGCTAACCAGAGTTGTAGTTCCCTCTGAAGCAAATAGCCAAGAATCGACAGCTATTTTCTGTGCTGCACTACGGTATGTAATCCAGTTACCTTCCATGGAAGCGATAAGTCCATCGCCTATGATTTTTTCATCTAATATGCGATTTTCAAACCGATCAATATTGCTGGCATCGTCTAACCAGCTTGATGTCCAATCAAATGCACTCGTTTCAATTGTTTCATTACCTAAATCGCGTCCAGCTATTCCAAAATCAGAGACTTTTTCAACAATCTGTTGCCATATTCTTAGATGTATAGCAACACTGCCATAAGTACGAATTAACTGTCTTAATAGTATCAAAAAATCGTTAACACCGATTTGCTGCTGTATGAATAAGTGATATACATCCCAAAAACGAAACAAGATTTGAGAACGAGCAACAGCTATTTCATCTGTTATTATTGAGCTGAGATTAGGTGGCATGGATTTAGTTGTATTGCCAGCCGCTAACGTCTCTTTAAGAATTGCTAGGATTTTTTGTTCGTTATTCATTGTGTTGGCACCAACATCCAGAAACAGACCGATTCGAGATTCCATTCGGCATTCGCCATTCCATTTAACAAAGCAGTATTAACTTTTTTTGTTACCACGAGTTCATCTTCACGATACTGTCTTTTTTCTTCTGGAAGCCATGTAAGAGAGGCAATTTGTCCCCGAATGCGTTGATCTAGTATATTTCGTGCTGTTTCCACATCTTCCTCTATCAGTTCAGCATAATCACCTTTGAGGTTTGCCATCGCTATATTGAATGATTGGTCAATTGCTTCTTGCCACTGAAAGGACGTAAAGCGTGACTTCAATTCGTGTAATGGAGGCTGATTTCCACCCCTTTTTCCTAAATGTATATCACCCATCTGCCTATTGTAATCTGCTCGCACAATACCAGCTTCTGGACTAGAGTAGCGCATAATTTGACCCTCAAAAGACACTAGAATCTTATGTGTGGCTGAGATCATGAAGAATTCACCTGCCTTAAATAGATGCACAGGTAATAGTCCTTCAGCAAATAATGAACGCGAGTTAACTTTGCAGGTAAACAGATATTCAAATCCATGCCAAGGATCCCTTATATTCTCACTCATCCTCTGAATAGCACAACTCCGTCCCCTGTCTGATAGAATTGCATTCTGTAAGATATTATCAGTCCAAGGTTCACCAGGCGCAAAAAATATCAAATCCTCCCGTCGGACAGCAATTTGGCGGTCAAACGTGCCTATAAGTACCTGATTGTTACGACGTCTTGAACGCTCTAGTGCCGCATACATATTAGGTGGATTGACAAACTTCGCGTTTTTTATGGACTTCATGTTGAAATCATCGCGCCCAATCCGTGCAATTCGAGTGTGCGGATTATAATGATGATGTAAACCTGCTAAACTTGCCCACTTTAGTATCGGTTCCCCCAATAAAGCACCATCATTATATCTGTCTAATAAGTTACGAAGCTCACGCGACCACTCTTGGTTGCCTGTATTTTCTTCATAGTAGCGTTCCTCTTCCACTGCAATACGCAAATCATCGGCTTTCTGAATCATTTGATCACGTAGGTTTGCTAATCCTTCGCGCGAATCTTGTAGAAATGCATGAGCAATCCTGTCTTGAACAGCCTCAAGTACAATTTCTAATCCGCTTAGTGACTCAGAGAATAATCTAAACGCATCCTGCCAAAGTGTGACAAGATCGCCTTCTAATGAATCGATAGCGAAAGGAACTATAGAATTTACTTCGCCTTCACGTCCCAATCTGTCTACCCGTCCAATACGCTGTTCTATAGTTGATGGTGTCCAAGGAACATCAATGTGTATAATAGAATCTGCGATTTGAAAGTTTCGTCCCTCTCCCCCAGATTCGTCAGTTAAGAGGATTAAACAATCATCTTCAGACTGAAATCGATCCACTTGTGCCTGTAGTTCTTCTGCCGTCATATCGAATAGAAACTGTGCAATCCGCGATGAGCCATATCTCATATCAAGAATTCGTCTGAGCTTCTTGATGGTTGGATGCCAATTTGAAAAGACAACGACCTTTTTCTTTTTGAGTCGCACTATATTGTCTATAGCACGCACGGCTTGAGCTAAGCGGTGTGGTTCATCTGGCGAAATGTCAGACGGAAGTTGGCGCAGTCTCTCGTCTGTTTCCGTTTTCCATCTCTCAGTCAGCCAGACTAGTTCTTGTAGGATACTGTGTTCTTCTGGTGGATAATGCTGAATTCTCGTATATTCAACGATTTTGTCTGTTTGAGTACAAAGAACATCTGTGGTTGACCCTGTCTGTCGAATGTTAAGAAGCACTGATAGGGCATCTGGAGAGCTGGCAAATGCAAGGAATAGATTTTGCAAAAGAGGTAAGCAATCTGCCTTTGTTTGGAATAAATCAGCATAACCATGAAGTGCCTGTAGAACCCTCTTCTCATATTCTGACGCTTTATAAGCGTATTCCATCGAAAAATGTCGATCAGGCAGTATTAGCTGATCGCGTTCTCGTAATGTTTTGCGCCTATTGCGGATTATTTGAGATTCAATACGATAGTTAGTGCTAACGTATGCTATAGCATCTCTTGCTTTATCTAAGTCATCGTTTGTTTTCACGGCCTCAACAAGGCTACGAAATATATTATCGTGTTCCAACTCAGAAACAATAACCTCAATTTCATCTCTAAAGTCGTCTGCATTAAAATATTCTGGTGTTAAATCTCGAGCAAGGTACGCTACAACCTCACGTATGCGTTGTTGTGCGTTCAACATACTATCAAAAACAACTTGATCCAAGCGATCATATTGGACGGGATCTAATAACTTGAGCAGAGCTATATACTCTTGTGCCTCTCTTTGTATCGGTGTTGCCGATAACAAAAGTACATGATTAGCAAGTTCACTCAGTGTCATCAAAGTGTCATAGAGATTATTATTTTGTCGTGCACGATGTGCCTCATCGATGACAAGTAGTTCCCAACTTTGCAGTAATACCCATCGTTGCAATATATCCGATTCGGAGAGAACCTCCGAACTAATAATTGTATCTTGATACTGCGGATTGACTTTCTTGGGTGTATCTATTATCTGGAATGTTAGCCAAAACTTATTGTCAAGTTCGTTATGCCATTGTCGGATCAAGCTACTAGGCACGACGATAAGTACATTCACCCCTTCCCGCTGTTTCAGAGATTTCAAGATTACACAAGCTTCAATAGTCTTCCCAAGACCAACTTCATCAGCAAGGACATAGCGACATCGACTATTACTCAATGCCTCGGCAATCACCTCAGCTTGATGTGCAAGTAATTGAACTCGAGTTCCAACTAATGATTCAATCCCAAATGTAGCATTTTGGAGTGCGCGATAACTCTCAAGAATCTGATTGCGTTTTGTTAACCAAACTGGATTATGGAGTTCATAACTTTTCAACTGATGAAGAGGGTTAGGTGCTTGTAAATGCGAACTAAAGAGGATATCCACTTCACTTATGACCTCGATAGTGTCACTAATCTGCACATAATAATCTACTAGGCAATCGTTGTTAAATACGTTTGTGGTGCAGGTCAAAAGCCGATGTTGACCCTTTTGCGATTTGAGGCGTACATGAATATCTTCGGGTAAAAGGCATCGTTCGATATCTGCAATATCAACTAGACGTTCTTCAGTGTACTCACGTCCCATATCAATGTGTAAGAACTTTATAGTTGTACGTCGCTGATCGTAATCCACATCAGTTATATGACCAGTGCGAAACTCACGGTAATCACCTCCTGTTGCTTCAGGATCGTCAGTATCGAATGGAATACGAACTATCATACCTGCTCGTAAGGTGACATTGGTTTGATCTATCATGGCTATTCCTAGTCAATCTTTGTCTACATCTATCTGCATAAGCGACGAATATTTATTCGCATATTCATGTAATGCATGGGTTCGCCTTGCAGCGAACCCCGGTTGTCGCGGCGCAGTCCCTGCGGACGACAACCCGAACACCCCCGACGCAAATTGCTTATCTGTCTGACATGATGATTGTGCTGCAAGACGATTGTCTGCAACACGCCATTTTCCACGTCGGCGGGTGTCGCCAGCTAAAACGCTGGCACGTCATGCGCCCGTGAGGCTGATGCGCCACGCCCACGTGACGCACCCCAGATCGAACATGGTGGTTCAATCTGGCGTGTCGGCGTGGTTCACCACACCGACCAAACGCACACACAGCCTAAAATACCATTATGTCTGACGACAGGCTGTATGTCATGCGTTTGATGTCTTACATGCTCCATCGCAGAGCGAGTCGCTGTAAGACACATTAGCCCACAACTATTAGCGAACTCTACAAAGTATAGTGTACTACGGGAAATGGGGCGACTCCGTTAAGACGGTTGATAATTATTATCCCCTTCGCCATAATCAGAAAAATTTACTTTTTAAGCGAAGAATGATCTATGTCTGACAGACCAGAGGTTACACAAAAACAGATTCAATCCCGTGCCACCAGCCAGAGCTTTTCACGCGGAAAGTCACTCTATAGGGATAACTCAATCTCGCAAACTGTCCGACGCGGTGACGAAATTGAAGCGCGGTGCAGAGGCTCATATCCCGAACCTTATCGAGTATGGGTAAAGTTCAACGGTTCAGAAATCACCGTCACAGGTTGTAATTGCGAATACGATTGGGGTGGCGATTGCAAGCACATCGTCGCCTTGTTGCTCACCTATGTGAATGAGCCTGACCGATTTGAAGAACGTCAGACACTGCAAACCGCACTGATGTCACGCAACAAAGAAGATTTGGTAGACATCATCATGCTGATGGTCACGCGCTATCCTGACCTACAAGTCATCGTGGATCATCCGACACCCAATGAAATTGCCACGGGCATGATTCCGCTTGATACACTTTCATTCCGTCAAGAATTGCGCGATGCCTTCACCAGTTATGATGATTATTATGACTATCGAGGTGATCCCATGATTCACAAGGTTGACCAGGTTTCTTCAGTAGCTGATCGTCTGGTAGAACGTGGCGATTGGCTCAGCGCCTCTGCTGTGTACCGCACGATTCTGGAAGAATTCGCTGATCTTGACGAGAGCTATTACCACGACGAAGATGGTGAATTGGGCATGAGCATTGACATGGCAATTTCAGCATTAGACAGATGCCTCAAGCAGTCCATTGTTATCGACAGCGATAATGAACGCCATGCGATCTTCGATGCCCTGTTGGGTGTCTTTATCTGGGATATAAATTTTGGCGGGATTGGCATTGGTGATGAAGCACCAGCGATTATTCTGAAACATGTCCGACGCGAGGACATCCCCGAAATTCGCAAACTGACCGAACAAGCACGGGATCAACGACTTAACAGACGGCATAGCGATTGGGCAGCCGAGGTATACAACGGCTTCCTGATGGATCTGGATATGCTCGATGAAGTCGATCCAGAGATCATCCTTGAACGCCTTCGAGCGCAGGAGATGTATCACTTGCTTGTGAATAAGTTACTGGAGATGAAGCGTCCCGATGAAGCCATCAATGTTATCAAGAAGGAAATGAATACCGCTTACGAATGGACACATGCCCTGAACCTGCTGGTCGAACATGGTCATGATACAAAGGCGCAACAGGTCGCTGAGGAAATTCTGGCAAACGAGTATAGTTATGAACTGACAGAGTGGTTGCTGGATCGTTACAAAGCCAGCGACAACAAAGAAGGCTCACTCCGATGGCAGAAGCGGCAGATGCAGGAACGTCCCAACATTCAGGTTTATGGAGAGCTGAAAACCACTGCTCAGGCACTGAATCAATGGGAAAACCTGCGCCTGCAGATTATTCGTGACCTTCAGGCATCTGAAAATTATGAGTTGTTGACACGCATCTATCTTCATGATGAAGAGTGGGCGTTGGCGTGGGAGACATTGCCTGCCGCAGAACAACAATACAGGTCATCCATTTATCCGCCGAAGTTGGATATTATCGTCGCTGAATCTTCGCGCCACGACCTGCCTGAACGTGCCATCCCGGTGTTCGTCAGGTACGCTCGCCAGTACATTGACAGTCGTGGTCGCGACAACTACCAGCAGGCAGCGAGTCTACTGGCGAAGGTGCAGCAAGCCTACGATCAACTGGACGAGATCGAAACGTGGGAAACGCTCATTGCTGGCATTCGCACCGAGTTTAAAAATCTCCCTGCGCTGAAAGATGAGTTGAAGAAAGCCGGGTTATAAGAATCAAAGAAAGTCTTAACCCAGAAAACAGGGATAAGGCTTATACAACTGTCCCGAACAACGCACCCACAAGTGCTGTCAAGCCCATCGCCAGCGCACCCCAGAAGGTGACACGAACAGTTGCTTTGATGATGGGTGATCCACCTGTGCGAGCCGCCACAACACCTAAGAGCGCAAGGAATATCAGTGAAGTTACCGACACCGCAGGCACTAAAATTGACTCAGGTGACAGAAATACAACAATCAGTGGTAGTGCCGCTCCAACAACAAAACTACCAGCAGACGCAAATGCAGCCTGGATTGGTCGGGCACTCAGCGTCTCGGATATGCCCAGTTCATCACGGGCATGTGCTGTTAAAGCATCGTGCGCCATCAGCTGTTCAGCAACCTGTTTTGCCAGCGCTGGATCAAGTCCCCGATCAACATAGATTGCTGCTAATTCTTCCTGTTCAAATACCTCATCATCATCTAGTTCTTTGCGTTCGCGTGCGAGATCAGCCTGTTCGGTGTCAGCCTGTGAGCTAACCGATACGTACTCGCCAGCCGCCATCGACATCGCTCCTGCAACCAGACCTGCTACGCCAGCAACCAGTACATCGCCCCGAACCGCACTGGCGGCAGCTACACCAATCACCAGACTTGCTGTTGATACAATGCCATCGTTTGCACCCAAAACTGCGGCACGTAGCCAACCAACTCGACCTGTATAATGTCGTTCTCGATAATTAATCATATTTCCCTCTGGCTCGGTTTGTGGTGTTTAGTTTAAGTATAGTCTGTTTAGAGATAGATGGGGCGATTTCATCTATCAAGACAAATTTCCTCGAATAACTTCTTTTCTATCTCGCACACCGCCGCGCGGACGATTTTACAGCGCGTGATCCCTTCCTATCAAACACCGCCAGCCAGTACGCTGCCCCCATCCCTTCGGGACGTGACCACCGAACTACCTGCCTAAAAAGCCGACTATCCCATAAAAATGTTTGCCGACTCATTTGAAGTCGGCTTTTTCATTTGACAGGCTCCTTCCCTGCGCTGTCCACGCAGTTTGAGCGTTGTGCTCAGCCGCTACTGGACGGTATCCAGTGTGATGAGGAGTTGTCATCATGTCTGAAAGTATTCGCAATAAAATTCGTCAACAGATCAAGCCCATGCCGAAAGCTCGCATTTTCCCAACGGGATGGAACGGCGAACTCACCTTCGAGCAGATCGCTGAAGCTGTCACGCCACGAGTCGTCTGGAAGTTCAAACGCTATGGTGTGTACGGGCAGGATATTCCCGACAGCCTCCAATCAGGACTGATGAAATTGTGGGAATCACTCATTGAAACACCCGATATGCTGGCTGACAAAGACCTCGTGCATGTGATGTGGCTCGTCATCGGTGGATCAAATTCCAACTGGCACATTCGTTATCATCGCCGCTACACATCATTCACTGATATGGCTGGTGAAAATGATTATGATGTTGATGAATATGGCATCTCTGGTTTGACGAATCCAAGCGAGTGGTGGCGTACATCGGAGCGTTGGGCTGTCTGGGCATCGAAAGTTGACTTCCGACTCGACATCACCGTCGCGATGGAAAAACTTGCTGAAGAATACGATGATGATATGAAAGGCTTGATCGCGCTCTACATTTTGACAACCAGTGTCGAGCCGATGGAGACTATCGCAACATTCGGGCATCCGAAATCAATGGTCTACGAACGGATCAAAGGCATTCGAGATCGTCTACAACGTCTTCTCAAGGAATACGATCCAATCCAACCGCGCACATGGCAGGAACGCCTGGCAGCAGGCGAAGTTGAGCCATATTTGCAGGTAGTCGAGCATTATCAAGATCGACCATTGGCATTATTCGCACTATACACGTTGACGACTGAAACGAAGGTGAGGCGATTCGCCCGCGATGACAAAGAGCGGAAGATGATCTTCTACTATCGCAAGAAATGCTTGAAACGCATTGAGGCAGCTTACGGACAAGCTGCCTCATTTTAATTCCATAGGTTTCACGCTGGCTGGTGAGCAATCGCCAGCCATATATTTTTTGCGATCATCTAGGAATTAGGTCTCAGCCCAATTTCAAAGGAGCTTCTAGAGCGAAAGAAGCAAACATCAAATTCAATAAAGAAGTTCACCTGACCTAATATGAGAGGGACATTCTCTGCCTGTGTCCAAGCAAATGCAAGTTTTACAGGTGGGAAGTTCCCCACGCTAGCTTCTAAAATAATACCTCGTGCGGAATAATTGGCGAGATTCCCTGATAACTGAATAGAGGTTCGCTGGTTATCCCATACACCACCTAATTCTAATCCCAGTTGATAAGGTAATACATTGACATCAGCCCCAGTATCCAGCAATCCTGATGCTTGGCGCTTATGTTCCCTATAATGAAGTGTAATGGGTAACAATGGTCGCAATCCAACTTCATCAGATGTATTACGGACAGCGACATAGGGAAATTGTTGCCGATCAGCCATTCTGTGCCTGATCTTCTTCTAACATCTTAAGCAAGGTTTCAGCCGCAGCAGGTGCATCATAAGGCGACCAGACTTCATATGTTGCGTCGGGTGTAAAATATGGTTCTTCTTCTGAGACCAGATCACCTGCAAGTAACTGTATTACCCGCAATTTATCTGCACGATTGAGTTTTTGAAGTTCCTCAAGCAGTTCGTTTGAAATCATCGTCATCATCCATCTTTTGCTGATGTTCTACGCTTATTATACCTGAAATCGGAATGCCTTTGTTTTCTGCAAAAATCCCTGCCGAAAAACTGCTTCTGATTCCCGTAAAACTACTAGCTCCATACGGAAAAATTTCAGTCCTCTGACCTCCTCCCTGTGTTATCGTGAATTCAGTGGCGTAAAAAAACGTGTATTACTACAAATTACGCCCGATTGAAAAATTGACATGGTTTTCGTCGATTTCGACAAGCGTTTCGTACATATCGACGCACACCTGTTCGTATTTTCAGGGTACGCTATCGAAAATGATCACGCAAGGAGGACTTCGTGTGAGTGAAAAACACGATAAATCAAACGCTGAAAATGTCGGTCAGATGCTGGAACGTGTGATGACCGTCGCCGAACTACTGGCAAAGCGCAGTGCAAAAAAATCTGCCGACAATCAGCCAGAAAATGACGAAAAAACACAGGAACAACAATCTGCTGTAAAGTGATGAAATAAACCCAAAGGAAGAAGCATGGCACGACGCAAAAAACGCATCACCACCAAACCCGGATATGTGAAATACCTGCGAACTAGTACCGAAGATGCTCAAGCACCAGAACGTTCGCAGAATGGTCAACGCCGCGATATTGAGCGTTTGCTGGTTGGCTATCCTGATTTGCCTGATCTAGGTGAATATATCGACAACTTTACGGGTACATCGGCTGACCGCAAGAGTTATCAACAAATGTTGACCGATGCCCGGAAAGGTGAATTCTCACATGTCTTTGCATCTGTACCGGATCGCTTTGGTCGTGATGATGTGGAAGCCCTACGTGCGATTGATGAACTGACGGCACTGGGTATCGTCGTGCGTTTTGCGGGACATCCTGAGCTGGACCCATCCGACATGGATGATCGCCTCTACCTTAATATTCTCTTTGGTATGGCGAAGCGTGAAGCGGCAGTCATCGCCAAACGCTGTACCAATGGGATGCTCTCCAAATTGCTGAAAGGTGGTTGGCCCTGGGCAGCACCGGATGGCTATGTAAATCGTGAAATGAAGCTCTCTGAAATTGAGCATCTCAGTCAAGAAGAACGCCATCGTCATGGCAAGTATAAACGCTGGGTAGAAATCGACCCGGAGCAGGCAAAGATATGGCGTTATGCGTGGGATTTATTGCTCACAGACCGTTATACATTGGCTGAAATCTGCGAGAAAATGTACGAACGTGGTTATCGTCTGCGGAATGGCAAACCGTTTGTGAATATCAATCAGCATGGTGAGCGCACCGCGTATATCCAGCAGTTATCGCGTGTTTTCCATAACTGGCATTATGCTGGATGGGTTGTGGTCGATAACGATTGGGCAAACATCCCGCCCAAAACCGTCAAAGCAGAATGGGATCCAGTTGTCAACACCGAAGAGTTTGAGCAAGGGCTGGCGATTCTGGCGAAACGCAGTCACATGCCCACACCCAACAAACGATACTTCTATTTGTTGCAAGGACTGGTCTATCTTCAGCAAGCGGATGGCAAAATCCGAAAACTCAGTTGTGGTAGACCCAATGCCAATCGCGCTCGTGGTGGCGTTTCATATTACTGTATCCAGTCCAGTAACCAGAACTTTCTGTGCTGGAAGGTCGATGAACAGATACCAGAGCATTTGCAGGCAATTCAGGTCGATCCCGAATTGATTTCTGAAATTCGCAAAGTCTATCTGGCAGACATGAGCAAATACACCAATAATCGCCAGCGCGAATCACAGGCACTGCAAACTGCCATCAAGAAGCTGGAAGAAAAAGAACTCAATCTCTGGCGAGCATTCACTGAACATGGAATGCGTCCACAGATTTTCGAGCAGTTATCACGCGAATATGAAGACGAACGTCAGCGCATTACTGCTGCTATTGACTTGATGAACAAAGAAAGTGGTGATGTGGTTGATAATCTGGATGCGGCACTTGCAGTTATTTCTGAAATTGCAGATCGTTATTCAGAACACACAGCACAACGACAACGTGATATACTGAAACAGATGGTCAAACGGATTATCATTAATCCGGAGGGTAGGATTACCCGCATCGAGCTGAAGCCACCGTTCAACTACCTCGACACTCTGGCAAAGGGTGGGCAGAACGGCAAGCGAGGCACAGGTTCATCCGCTGGAACGAAAAAAACCAGCATCATAGATACTGGTTCATTTCACATCACAAGAAGTGACCCCGACCATAGCCGTTATCAACGTTGGGCAGCCTGTCCAGAATACAACCGAGGGCGACAATAGTCTGTTTCGGAGCGGGGTAGTGGCCTTGGCGATTGTGGTCGTTATCATCGGGGTGGTGGGCGTTGGTGGTATACTGTTGATTATTGGCTCAACCATCATCCGACCGCGTGTATGAAGCAAATTGAACTCAACGGACAACTGATTACCTACACGGTGCGCGAGAGTCGGCGGGCGCAACGGGCACGGCTGCAAATCTCACCCCATAAAGGGCTAGAGTTGATTGTGCCAGCTGGTCTGGTTTCTGAGCAGGAACACGAGACCATGCTCCGCCAGAAAACCGACTGGATACTGGCAAACTTGCGTCAGAGGCCTGCCTTTTTGACAGGCGATACCCTCAGCTTTTTAGGCGACCCGCACACCCTCGAATTGATCGCTACCCCCAATGGCAAACGCACGACCGTCGCCCGTCAAGGTCAGACCCTGCGTATCCGCCTCAAGGCCAATCTTGCGGCGGCAGAACGCCAAGACACCATCACCCGTGCCCTGCAAAACTGGTATAAGAATCAAGCCCGCCACTACTTACCGCAACGAGTCAGCGAGATAGCCACCCAGCATGGCTTTAATGGCGTGGGTGAGGTCACCATTCGCGGACAACGCACACGTTGGGGCAGTTGTTCGAGTCGGGGTAATCTGAGCCTGAACTGGCGCTTGATGATGGTGCTGCCCTCTGCGATTGATTACATTATTATTCACGAGCTTTGTCACCTCTTAGAAATGAATCACTCCCCGCGTTTTTGGGCGTTAGTGGCGCAGTATTGCCCTGATTACCAACAGTGGCGACGATATTTAAAAAACCCTCAATTGGTTGACAGCCGTCTCTAGGTTGGGGACAATCTAGGCATTTGTAGGCTGATTGGTAAGGGAGTTCCTAAGCATGCCAAAATCAACCTTGGCACGTTTGTTTGCTTTGGTTATGGTTCTAACCTTGGTTATGAGTCCAATGGCTTATGCCCAAGACAGCGACCAAAACTTATTAGAAGTTCTCCAAGGGCGTGAGGATGCGACAACCCTCGTCACCGCTCTTGAACTGGTGAATTTGAGTGATGCCCTGACAGCCGAAGGGCCGCTAACCGTTTTTGCCCCTACGGATGATGCGTTTGCACGCTATCAAGGGGCCGTCGATGTTTTATTGAATGACCTTGATTTAGTAACCCGCACTATTCAATATCATGTGGTCGAAGGGGCCTATACTGCCGAAACCCTCAGCGGCATGGATGGCGAAACCCTGATCACCCTCGAAGGTGAGGAGTTGACCGTCAGCATTGCCGATGATGTGGTATCGGTCAATGAGATACCGGTTATTGAAGCCGATGTCACCGCTTCCAATGGTGTCATCCACATGATTGATGGCTTATTGATTTTGCCGGGTGTGGAAGTGCCACCGCCCAGCGAAAGCGTGCCACCCTTGCCTGACCTGCCTGCTACTACCGAAGGCCAACCGGAGACCGTCAGTGTACCGGGGACGTTCAACGCCTTGGTTGGTTGTGGTGGTGATTGGGCACCTGATTGCGACGCCATCCAAATGACCTTTGATGCAGAGGTGAATCTTTGGGTTGCCAGCTTTAATCTACCCGCTGGAAGCTATGAGTTCAAGATTGCCATTGAACGGGCATGGACGGAGAATTATGGCTTGGGCGGGGCGCAAGATGGCCCCAATATCCCCCTCGAACTGGAGGCGGACAGCACTGTCACCTTCACCTATGACCACGCCACCCATGAAATCATCGCTACAAGTGGCCCAATAGAAGCGCAACCCCTCCCCGAAGGCCAACCAGAAGCCGCCAGCGTGCCGGGGTCATTCAATGCGTTTGTGGGATGCAGTGGCGATTGGGCACCCGATTGCGACGCCATCCAAATGAGCTTTGATTTTGACACCAACCTATGGGTTGCAAGCTTTGACTTACCCGCCAATAGCTATGAGTTCAAGATTGCGATTGATAAGGCTTGGACGGAAAACTATGGCTTGAATGGCGAAGCAGGCGGCGCGAATATCCCCCTTGTACTAGAGGTCGATAGCACCGTTGTGTTCAGCTACAACCATGAGACTCATGAAATTACCTTTGAAGCCACCCCCACTGATGAACCCATACAAGCACCTGCTACCCCCGAACCCACCGAAGAACCCGCCCAAGAACCTGTTGAGGGACAACCGGGATCGGTGAGCGTACCGGGGTCGTTTAATGCAGCAGTGGGTTGTGGTGGCGATTGGGCACCCGACTGTGCTGATATACAGATGACCTATGAAGCCGATAACGACTGGTGGGTTGCCAGCTTTGACATCCCCGCTGGGAGCTACGAGTACAAGGTCGCCATTAATGGCACATGGGATGAGAACTATGGTCTCAATGCCGAGTCCTATGGCCCCAACATCCCCTTGGTTTTGGAAGAAGACACCACCGTTACCTTCCACTATAGCCATGTCACCCACTGGATTGCCGACAATGTAAACACTATTGTCGCCAACGTCCCCGGTAATTATCAAGACGAAATTGGCTGTCCTGAATGGGCACCGAGTTGCTTCCGTTCATGGCTCCAAGACCCCGATGGTGACGGCGTATACACCTTTGCCACCGCTGAAATTCCTGCGGGTAGCTACGAGGCCAAGGTCGCCCTCAATGGCAGTTGGGCGCTGAATTACGGGGCCGATGGTGCGCGTGATGGAGCCAATATCCCCTTTATCGTGCCAGAAGATGGCAGCTATGTGGTCTTTAGCTTCGATACGAGTAACAACCTTATGACGATTACGGCAGATGGCGAAGTGCCGTTGCCCCCCGCTGGCGATATTACCCTTTTCAAAGCCCACTGGGCCACGCGTGACACCATCGCTTGGACCGTCGGCGGTGATGCAACCTCTGTCTATCGCTTGTACTATACGGCTGATGGTGCGCTGGACTTCTCAGTAGAAGCGGGCGTGATGGGCGGGGAAGCCATTGACCTTATTTATGATGAAAATGGCCTCTCTGAAGATGTCCTCGCCAAGTTCCCGCATCTCGCGGGCGCTACCGCTCTCCATCTGCCCGAAGATATGCTGGAACAGGTACCCGACTTGCTCAAGGGCGATGTGGTGGCCTATGCTGAATCAGCCGAAGGCGAGTTGCTGGGTGCCACCCGTTTGCAGATTCCGGGCGTGATTGATGACCTCTATACCTATGATGGCACCTTGGGTGTGACCTTCAGCGACGGTGTGCCTTCGTTGAGCGTATGGGCACCCACCGCCCGCACCGTGCGCCTGCACCTCTTTGATGATGCCGACCCCGCCAGTGAAGCCACCATCGTTGATATGGAACATGATGCGGCAACGGGTGTGTGGAGCGTCACAGGTGAGGCGGACTGGACATGGAAATACTATGTCTATGAAGTGACCGTCTTTGTGCCGCGTGAAGCCGAAGTGCTGACCAACTTGGTCACTGACCCCTATGCCGTTAGCCTCTCGCTCAACAGCCAACGCAGCCAGATTGTGGATTTCAACGACCCCACGTTGATGCCTGAAGGCTGGAACAGCTACAGCAAGCCCAGTTTGGAACGCCCCGAAGATGTGGTCGTCTATGAGTTGCATGTCCGTGACTTCAGCGTCAATGACATGAGCGTACCCGAAGAATATCGCGGCACCTTCATGGCCTTCACGGTCAATGACTCTAACGGCATGACCCACCTCCGCAATTTGGCTCAGGCGGGCTTGACCCATCTGCACCTGCTACCCTTCTTTGATATTGCCACCATTGATGAAAACAAGAGCAATTGGGAATCGCCCACCTTTGAGGAACTGAGTGCCTTCCCTGCTGACTCCGATCAACAACAGGCTCTGCTAGACCCTACTCGTGACCTTGATGGCTTTAACTGGGGCTATGACCCCTATCACTACAATGTGCCAGAGGGTAGCTATTCAACTGACCCCAACGGCCCGCAGCGCATTATCGAAGCTCGTCAAATGGTGATGTCGCTTAATCAAAATGGCCTGCGCGTGGTGATGGATGTGGTCTATAATCATACCAACTCTGCGGGTCAAGCCGAGCGCTCGGTTCTCGACCGCATTGTGCCGGGCTACTATCACCGTTTGGATGCTAACGGTAACGTAACCACCAGCACCTGCTGCCAAAATACTGCCACTGAGCATAACATGATGCGGAAGTTGATGGTGGACTCAGTCGTCATGTGGGCCACTGCCTACAAGATTGACGGCTTCCGCTTTGACCTCATGGGTCATCACATGCTGACTGATATGGTCGAAGTTCGTGATGCCCTTGATGCCTTGACGGTTGAAGCCAATGGCGTAGACGGCAGCAGCATCTATGTCTATGGCGAAGGCTGGAATTTCGGCGAAGTCCAAGACAATGCCCGCGGGATTAACGCGACTCAACTCAACATCGGCGGTACAGGTATCGGTGCTTTCAATGACCGTTTGCGTGACGCGGTGCGGGGTGGTAATCCCTTCGGTGGTTGGCAAGACCAAGGCTTTGCGACAGGTCTCTATTATGACCCCAACGGCATCACCGAAGGCACCGAAGCCGAGCAACTAGAACGCCTGCTGCTCTTTGCCGACCAGATTCGGGTTGGCTTGGCGGGCAACCTACGCGACTATACCTTCATGAATGCGGCGGGCGAGATGGTCACGGGTGCCGATGTGTCCTACAACGGCTCACCGACGGGCTATACCCTCGACCCGCAAGAAAACATCGTCTATATCTCGGCCCATGACAACGAAGCATGGTTTGATGCGCTGCAATACAAAGTCCCAACCGAGACTAGCCTCGAAGACCGTGTACGGGTTGCCAATATGGGCATGAGCATTGTCCTGCTCAGTCAAGGGGTACCTTTCTTCCAAGCAGGTGATGATATGTTGCGCTCCAAGTCCTTTGACCGCAACAGTTACAACTCCGGTGACTGGTTCAACCGTCTCGACTTCACCTATGAGAGCAACAACTTCGGCGTGGGTCTACCTCCATCGGGCGATAATCAAAGCAATTACCCGATTATGCTGCCCTTGCTCCAGCAAGAGGGTATCACCCCCACCCGTGAGAATATCTTGAGTGCGGTCAACCATTTCCAAGAAATGCTGCGGATTCGCAAGAGTTCGGTGCTGTTCCGGTTAGAGACGGCTGAGGATATTCAAGCACGGGTTGCTTTCCACAACACTGGCCCCGACCAACTACCGGGCGTGATTGTGATGAGCATTGCCGATGATGGGGAATTGGCGAACCTTGACCCCAATCTCTCGATGATTGTGGTGGTCTTTAATGCGACCGATGAACCCATCACCTTTACGGAAGAGACACTAGCGGGTACCCCGTTTGTACTACACTTCTTCCAACAATTCTCGCAGGATGTGGTCGTGCATGACTCGGCCTATGATGCGGCTACGGGTACTTTTAGCGTGCCAGCCCGCACCACTGCCGTGTTTGTGTCACCCCAAGCCCGCTAAGTAGAAAAAGACAAAAAGAAAGAGGTGAGGCCAAAGCGGTCTCACCTCTTTCTTTTTTTGCTTGTGAATTAGGCGTTATTATTGAAACCGAGCAAGCCCGTGCTGATTTGCGGGGTCTTACTCTTATCGTCTTCACGCCCAAACTTGATGATCTCACCCGTTTCAGTGATGGCTTCAACGGCTAGGCCAAGGCTTTGAAGTTCCTTGACCAACACACGGAAGCTGGCCGGAATACCCGGCTCATCAATCGGCTCGTCTTTGACGATAGCCTCGTAGGTTTTGACGCGCCCTTGCACATCGTCTGATTTGACAGTCAGCATCTCTTGGAGCGTGTAGGCTGCACCATAGGCTTCTAGCGCCCACACTTCCATCTCCCCAAAGCGTTGACCACCAAATTGAGCCTTACCACCCAAAGGTTGTTGGGTCACAAGGCTGTAGGGGCCAGTTGAACGCGCATGTACCTTGTCCTCAACCAAGTGGGCCAGTTTCAGCATATGGATAATGCCGACGGTCACGGGTTGGTCAAAGGTATCGCCTGTCTTACCATCAAACAGCTTCATCTTGCCATAGAGCGGTACAGGGTTCTTGGTGCGAATAGCCACACGATTGGCAAGGTCACGCAACTGGGTCATGTCAATCAAATCACGGGGTAGCTCTTCGCCCGCCTTGTCTTCAATCCACAGCCGCAGCGTCACGATAATAGCGTTTTCATCGCGCATGGCACGCTCTTCAATGGGCATCCGATAAATATCGAAAGCCAAGATACGGTCGGGGTCAAAGCCTTTCAGCGCTAACCACTCACGCATCACAGAGCGACGGGCATAGTTGTAATCTAGAGCCAGCTTTTCACGGTCATAGCCCATATTGCCCAACCAATGGTCGATGTAGATACTCCGTACCTCATCATCATCGGTGTATGCTTCGGTGTCATAGCCTTGCTCAGTCATCCAATTGATGGCCGCTTCGCTGGTCATTGCCCAGAACTTGTCAGCCATCCAAGCACGCCCTAGCTCGGCCTCAATTTCTGTTTCCTTAGCACCATCAAACACAGGGGTAATGGCACGGAAGCCCAAACGGTCAGCCGCCCAGCCCAGATGTGTTTCCAAGACTTGCCCAACATTCATACGCCCCGGCACACCCGTCGGATTGAGGATAATATCAATGGGACGGCCATCTTCGAGGAAGGGCATGTCTTCAATGGGCACAATCATGGAGATAACACCCTTGTTTCCATGCCGACCAGCCATCTTATCACCTTGGGTCAGCTTGCGCTTTTGGGCAACGGTCACGCGTACCATACGCTCCACACCAGCGGGCAAATCACGGTGTTCGTCACGGTCAAAGACTTTGACATCAATAACCTTGCCGCGTTCACCATGTGGTAGGCGCAAGGAGGTATCTTTTACCTCACGTGCTTTTTCACCGAAAATAGCGCGGAGGAGCTTCTCTTCAGGGCTGAGTTCACGTTCACCCTTGGGGGTAATCTTCCCGACCAAGATGTCATTGGGCTTAACTTCAGCACCAATACGGATAATGCCATACTCATCAAGGTCTTTAACCGCATCACCGACATTGGGAATATCATAGGTGATTTCTTCGGGGCCGAGTTTAGTATCGCGGGCTTCGACCTCGTGTTTTTCAATATGGATAGAGGTGAATTTGTCTTGGCGCACCAGTTCTTCGCTGATGACCAAGGCGTCCTCGTAGTTACCACCTTGCCATGACATGAAGGCACACATTACGTTGTGCCCCAATGCCAGATGCCCATATTGGGTACTACTGCTGTCGGCAATCACATCGCCTTTAGTGACCACTTGGCCTTTGGTTACCACGGGACGCTGGTCGATGCACGTGCTTTGGTTAGAGCGGTTGTATTTCCGCAGCCGATAGGCCTTTTCGCCATTGGCATTGCGAATGATAATCAAATCACCCGTGACACTGACCACTTCACCGCTTTCATCGGCAATCACAATCTGGCCGGAGTCATAAGCGGCACTGCGCTCCATACCTGTGCTAACAATCGGAATGTCGGGGTTTAGCAAGGGTACCGCTTGGCGCTGCATGTTCGACCCCATCAAGGCACGGTTGGCATCGTCATGCTCCAAGAAGGGAATGAGCGAAGCTGAGATACCCACGATTTGGCGGGGTGCAACGTCCATGTAGTCGATACGCTTGATGCCTTCCATCAAGAAGCGTTGTTGATAGCGAGCCGACACACGGTCAAGTTCATACTGACCTAAACCATCTAACCGTGCATTAGCTTGGCTGATGCGGTAGCGGTCTTCGGTATCTGCTGAGAGATATTCAATTTGATTGGTCACATAAGGACGAACGGGTACCGTACTGAGCTTTAGGGTTTGAAGTTGGCTGAAGACGGCCTCATCAATAAGGGTGCCTTCATCAAGAATGATGTCACCATTGGCGTCTTCAATATCCTCACCTAGTTTACGCCCTATCAAATCAGGGTCGCCCAGTTCCATTTCCCGCCGTACCAAGCGGTAGGGGGTCTCAATAAAGCCGTATTCATTAACACGTCCATAGGAAGCTAAACGCCCAATCAAACCAATGTTGGGGCCTTCTGGCGTCTCAATGGGGCAAATCCGTCCGTAGTGGCTATGGTGAACGTCACGCACATCGAACCCCGCCCGTTCACGACGTAGACCGCCCGGCCCTAGTGCTGAGAGTGTGCGTTTGTGCGTCAACTCCGCGAGGGGGTTGGTCTGTTCCATGAATTGGGACAGTTGGCTACTACCAAAAAACTCACGCACAGAAGCCACAATAGGCCGAATGTTAATCAAGGCTGTTGGAGAGAGGTTATCGCTCTCCCGGATGGACATACGCTCTTTGACCACGCGCTCCATACGGCGCAGGCCAATCCGCAGCTTGTTTTGGATGAGTTCACCAACGGTTTTAACGCGACGATTGCCGAGGTGGTCAACATCATCGGGTTGTTCGACTTCGTTGTTGATGTTAATCATACGCTCAACAAGTTTGACAATATCGTACTTGGTAATGGTGCGATGTTGGCGGGGAATGATATGGTCAATCCGCAGGCGTTGGTTGAGCTTATAACGCCCCACACGCTCAAGATCGTAGCGCCGTTGATCGAAAAGTTGGCTAAACAAATATTCACGGGCGTTATCCAAGGTAGGGGGTTCACCCGGACGCATCCGTTTATAGAACTCCAAGAGCGCAATTTCCGCAATGTTCATGCGGTCATCACGGCTTTCCCATTGGGGTTCAGCGCGAATAGTATTGACCAAATACTCATGGTCAAGGTTATTATCGGAATCAGCATAGAGCGCCATAATTTCCTCATCGGTACCCGTGCGAGGAATCGGCACATCATCGGGGTAGTTGATACCGTCATCGACCGCTGCTAGTGCCCGTAGCAAAATGGTAACAGGCACGGTCCGCTTGCGGTTGAATTTGAGGGTAATGTAATCACTCTTGCGGGTCTCGAACTCCATCCATGCGCCGCGATCCGGAATCATCTTGGCGGTGGCGAGTTTACGACCTGTGGTGCGGTCTTCATTAACAGCAAAATACACACCGGGGGAGCGAATCAACTGGCTCACGACCACACGCTCAGTACCATTGATGATGAAGGTACCGTTTTCGGTCATGAGGGGGAAATTGCCGAGGAAAATATCTGAAACAGAGACATGGTCGCCTGCTTCGTGGTTGACTAGGGCAACCCGCACATAGAGCGGGGCAGCATAGTCTATGTCGCGCTCAAGGCAGATTTCTTCATCGTATTTAGGCTCTTCGAGCCAATATTTTAAGCCAAATTCGCGGGCTTCGGCGCTCTTGCCGGGGAAGTACAACCGCAAGTTGCCATTGAAGCTTTCAATGGGGCTGATTTCATCAAATAGTTCTTCGAGGCCCTCTTGGAGGAACCACTTAAAGGAATCGAGTTGAATGTCGATAAGGGAAGGGAGTTTTTGAATATCATGGGTTCGAGCATAGCTTTTTTCTTCAAGCAAGCGCTGCATACCTTACCTACTCCTCGCGGGGCATACACTTTCGGCGTGGAAGATGGGAATTGTTGGAAATCCGTGAATGAAATAGTATACTGATTAGTTGCTTAATAGTCAATAGGGATAGGGAACAGGGGCATGTCATTTCAACCGACGAATCATCCACATCGACGCTATAATCCTTTAATTGGGGAATGGGTTTTGGTCTCGCCGCATCGCACCAAGCGTCCTTGGCAGGGCAAGGTAGAGCGTATCCCCACTGAAAAGCGCCCTACCCATGATCCGACCTGTTATCTATGTCCCGGCAATGTGCGGGCCAATGGAGAGCATAATCCAGCTTATGGCAATACCTTCGTATTCACCAATGATTTCGCCTCTCTCTTGCCAGATACCCCCTCAGCAGCCATAGCTGATAACCCCTTGTTTCAATTAGAAGCCGTACAAGGAACATGCCGTGTGATTTGCTTTTCGGCACGCCATGATTTGACCTTGGCCGAAATGGCCCCCCCCGATATACGACGGGTGGTTGATGTCTGGTGTGAGCAACTCACCGAACTTGGCACACAATATCAGTGGGTGCAAGTCTTTGAGAACAAGGGCGATGTGATGGGCTGCTCTAATCCGCATCCCCATGGGCAGATTTGGGCGGGGTCATGGCTACCCAACGAACTCAGTGCCGAAGATTCCCACCAACGCGCTTACTACACCAAGCATCAGCGCCTCCTACTGGTCGATTATGTGTTGCAAGAGACGGAGCGCGTGGTGGTTGAGAATGAGGATTGGGTTGTGGTGGTGCCGTATTGGGCTGTATGGCCCTTTGAAACACTGTTGATGCCGCGCCGCCATATCCTGCGCTTAACCGATGTCACCGAATCAGAGCGGGATAGCCTCGCGCAGATTATGAAGCAGTTGCTGGTCAAATATGATAATTTGTTTGAGACCAGCTTCCCCTATTCGATGGGCTGGCACCAAGCGCCTTATAGGGATGAGGATGTGCAGCACTGGCAACTTCATGCCCATTACTACCCACCTCTGTTGCGGTCTGCGACCGTTAAGAAATTTATGGTCGGCTATGAAATGTTGGCAGAAGCGCAACGCGACCTGACACCAGAGCAGGCCGCGTCGCGGTTGCGGGAATTATCGGAGGTTCACTACAACCTTAGCCAATAATGTGGGTACTAGGATAGGGGCATACCACATGGTCAGCCGGAATCACTGCAAAATCTTCGTTGGTAAACTCCGGCTCGCCTTCAATGTACCAATCATTAAAGACAATGGCATAATCAACCTTGTACTTGTCGATGACATGGCAAAGTTGCTTTTGGTTGAGGGGGTTAAAAGCAAAGGCATCCTCATCAAACCCTAAATCTAACATTACCTCATACCACTCAATAGCCCAGCCGTTATTAAAGATACCCACTGTACCATCTTTCCAATCGCCAATATTTGGGCGCTTGGCAGTTACCCGAAAACCGTCTAGGGTTGGAGGGGTCACAAAACGGGCATCCTTGGGTGTGTTGTGTTCCACCCATACCAAGGCCTCTTCCCATTCTTTGGTCATTTGCACTTGCTCAGAGGGGATTTGGCTATCCAAAAACGCGGGGAACACAAAGGCGGTTACTGAGACGGCAAACCAGCCCACCATCAAGTGCGATACCGACTTGGGATAGGTTGCGCTCGGACGGTGAATAGCCCACCATACCGCAAAAACGATACCCGCCAAGACTCCACTGGCAACAACCCAGAAAGCGGGGGTATCGCGGTCAACCCAAGGGGTATCGAAGTTGACATACAATGGATAGGGGGTTGGGTGCGGAACCGGAATGCGTTCCATAAACCAGCGCGGGATGGCGAGAGCTATCACCAACAAAAAGGCCAGCGCTATCTGGCGCGAATCGCCTAGATTCAGCCACTCCCGAATCATATTGGCGATATAAATCAAGATGAATAGGTTAATCAACCAACTGCTGCGGATGAGTTGTAGCTCAATCATGAACTCAAGCGGGATGACTTCTGAGAAGAATGTCCCCACCAGACACAGGGTGCCAATACCAGCGACCATCCGCAAGACAAAATCGTGACGGACAGACTTGCCATAACGGAAGGAATGGAACCACAACATCAGCAGTGCAAAGAACCCCAACCAGAGTACCAATGAGATGGAGAAGGGGAACACCGCATACCATAGCCGCATCCGAATAATGGACACAAAGTCATCCAACGATGCCTCAACCAGTGGCAACGAGAAACGCCAAAGTAGGATGGGTAAGGCCATTACTCCCATCACAACAGGGAGTATCAACAACCGCCATGACCATTGTTTACGGTCAGTCACAACGGCAAAGGTCCACATAAAGACCACGAAGAAACTCGTCATGGCATTGATGTTAGCGATGAAACCCAATAGGACGGCGGCCTCAATGCGTTTCTGGCGGAATATCAGCACAATCGCCCAAAGCGCGAGTGAAATCGCAAAGGTACTGTGGGTCACAAAGGGTGAGTGAATATAGTCTCCCCCCAGATTCGGCAAGTACGCCATCCATAGCACCACTGCAAACAACCCAACATCTCGATTGGGAAAGAGTGTCTCGGCCAGAGAGTGAACGGCTGTCACGGTCAACCCCACCGACAATAGATACAGCACCAACATCAAGGCGTCGAGCGGTACGGCTCGTGAGATATAGCCTAGTGTTGGATAAAACAGGGTGACATAACTCTCGCGGGCTTGCAGAAGAAAATCACCATTAAAGAGGCTAGGGTCGGCATAAGAATAGATGATGGGGAGTTGGATGGACTGGTCGCTGAAATTGTTGATACGACCATGCTCGAAACCCTGAAGCCCAAAGGCCACAATGAGGGTACTCAATAAAACGAAAATCAAGGCACGATGATAACGTTGGGTAAATTGACGAACTGATAGCGGTCTCAATGTACTCTATCCCCTAGGATATTTGAGACTGTTTTAACAACATTCGCCTAAACAATCAAGTCAATTTGTCAAAAACGCCACTATTTTTAAAGCCGTGCTAGGAGTGCGCTAAGGTCGTTGCTCATAAATGTGCTGCGAACAAAACGCCGTGCGGTCTGGTGCCAACGGATGAGACGGATCTCGCCGCGGTCAATTTCAATGCCTGTAATGCCGTTGGTATGGGTGCAGGCCCCAGCATTCAGGTAATGGGGAGCCGAGGGGCCATGCCCCAGCGGCCATGTGCGGAACATCGGGCGGTGGGTGTGCCCCGCAATCATCAACTTGCGGTTCGCTTTGGCCCAGTGGTGTAGATGCCGCTCACGGTCAAAGAAGTGCAGGCTGTTGCTGGCGTGGTGGTTGAGGCTGAGTTTGAATAGGTTTTGCAGGTGCCGCCACCCATGCCGCACAAAAGGACGACTCACCCATGCGTATTGGTCAGAGCGCGGGTCGCCTTGGTGTCCATGTACAATGAAAATATGCTCACCCAGCATCACGCCCGAATGCACTTGTATAGGATGCTTGAGGATGGGTTGGAGGTGGGCTTTAACCTGAGCAGGGTCAGCCCACTCGGTATCATGATTGCCCCAAATCCGGATATAGTGCTGCGGGCTTTGCTTGACAAACTCGCGTTCAAGGGCATAGACCGTGTCAGCATAGGCATCGACAATCGCAGAGGGGCGCGTTTTCCAATTTTCTTCAATATCCCCATTCAATACGAGGTGGTAATCTTGTCCGAGGTAGTATTCGAGGGCATGGCAATACAAGGCATGGTTGTGAATGAAATCATCGGCGCTGCTGAGGCCGTCGCCCTTGTGAAGGTCGCTGAGGATGATATAGCGGTCTTTCTGGAGGTTCAGGGTGGGGATACGGAAGGCATACTGTTGAGCAAGGTTCAAGGAATGGAAGGTCTGCTGGCGTTCACGTTGCAAGCGCGGTACCAGCAGGCGCACACAGCCCGAAAGACTGCGGTCTTGGGTCATTAAGGCAGTTAGGCTCATCGGTTCAACCGTACTAAAGTCGGCAAGGTACGCCGTGACACTGTTGATAAATGATAAATACGATTAAAGCGGCGGTTGAGTTCTACCGCTTCTTCATAATAGCCTTCGAGTTGGGCCATGATTGCTTCCCATGGGCGCTGTTCGGTGATATAGCGTGAATTGCGGGACATCTCCTCACGTAGCGCGGGATTTTGCTGAAGGGTCTGCACCGCTTTGGCAAAAGCTTGCGAATCGGGTGGACAGATGAAGCCGTTGTAGCCATCTTGCACCAAGTCGGTGATACCACCCTCGTTGATAATGACGGCTGGCAAGCCTGACGACATGGCCTCTTGAACGACCTGCCCAAAGGTCTCGCTTTGCCCTGCAAAGAGAAACGCATCGGAATTAGCATAGGCGTGGGACAGGTCTTCACCGTAAAGATAGCCTGTGAACTGAGTATCGGTACCTTCAAACATACGCTCAAGCTCTTCGCGGGCAGCCCCATCTCCGACCACTGTTAAGGCCACGCCGGGGGTACGCGCTACATCCAGCAATAAATCGACGCGCTTTTCGGCTGCAAGACGGCCCACATACAGGCATAGCAGCGAATTGGGGTCACGTCCATTCAACAACTTAGCGCGACGCTCTGGGCTACGATGAGCAGGGCTAAAGCGCTCGGCATTGACTCCCCGTCCCCACACCCGCAAACGATGATAACCGTCGCGTCGGAGTTCTTTGAGGGTATACATGGAGGGGGCCAAAGTCAGATGGCAGCGATTATGCACATAACGTAACCAATATTTGAGCAGAGTACCCACCACGCCCATCTTGTAGTGCTTGGTGGCATAGCCGGGCAGGTCGGTCTGATAATTGCCAATCACAGGGATATGACGACGACGACCAGCCAGCACCCCGCTCACCGACATCGCAGCAGGGCTAAACATGTGAATCAAGTCGGGCTTGAAGCTGTCCAGATAGCGCCCTACTGCAAGGCTAGGCAGAGCCATGCGGGTTTCAGGCGCAAAGGGCATCCCCAGCGCAGGCAAGGCAATCACCCGCGAAGGGCCAACATTGGCAATCGAAATATCCGGCGCGAAGACGATCACCTCGCGTCCGGTCTGTTGCAGATAACGCAGGGTCAAATAGGCCGATTTGGAAACCCCATCCACCTTGGGCAAGAACGCTTCAGCAATGATCGCCACCCGTTTGATAGGCGCTAGATGGATAGATGTCTCAGATAGGCGCAAAATATGTTCACCGCCGAAGACTTTATCCATTTCGGCAGCATCAAATTTGGTCAAGCCATCAATTAAGCGTTTGGTGGACATCTGTCGCTTCCTTAGCAACCGCGCTCACTATAGCGGGGTGAGTTTAAACGTGCATCATACTTGCATCAATATTCTTTTATCATGGGATTAAGCCTATTTAATGCTATCCATCTTACTGATGGGGCCGAGCAGGGTCAAATTGACGATAGACCTCCAGTAATCGTGGTACAATCGCCGACCAATCAAATTGGCGTTGCACGAACTGGCGGCCTGCCTGCCCTAATGCCTCGCGCTGGGCTGGGTTTTCGAGTAGGCCTTCAATCGCATTCGCAAATGCAATAGGGGTATCCGCCAAAAGCAACTCCTGACCGGAAATGACTCCCAAGCCCTGTGCGCCAATCGTGGTGGAGACCACTGCACAACCAGACGCCATCGCCTCTAAGATTTTGAAACGGGTACCGCTGCCCATCCGTAAGGGGGCTACATAGACCTTGGCCCCCGCCCAATAGGGTGTGATGTCATCTACTCGGCCCGTCAAACTAATCTGAGGGTGGCTCTGTAAGGCCAGCAAGCGCGGATGAGGCCGATGTCCGACGATATAGAAATAGGTATCAGCGCTCAGGCGCGGCAGAATTTGGTCGATAAACCATAGCACGGCATCGACATTGGGGCGGTAGTCCATCGACCCCGTGAAGACAATCGCCTTGTCGCCTAGAGCATCATTAGGCTGGATATGGGTATAGTCGGCGGTGGATATACCATTTTTGACCAAGGCAACAGGTGTATCCGACATGGCTTGGAGCAAAGCTTGGTCGGGTTCACTGACTGCTAGAACTGCTGAGGCTGTCTGGCAGATACGGCGCTCTAGTACGCTGAGACGTCGCCACTGAATCCATGAATATAGAGTACCTGCGAGGCGCTTGGGGTTGCCCAGTTCTGCCCGAAAAACCGTGCGCTGTAAATCGGCCTCGGCATTGAGCGAGCCATATATCAACGGCAAATCAGGATACCACGTATGGATAGGTAGCAAATAAACCGCCATTTCAATACTCTCAGCGTGGATGAGGTCTACGGTGTGGGTGGCGAGATAGTCTCTTAGCTGCACAAGGGCTTCCGGTGACCAGAAGCGACGGGCCATGTCGGCATGGCGGGTCAGGGCAATATCACGCAGACGGTCGCTTAAATGGCGGGTGGGCGGCTTTACCGTGATAATGTCCATACAGCGTTTATGCAGGGGGGTGTGGTTGGGGGGTATCTCGGCAAAGCAAAACAGACTGACTTGATAACCTGTCTCTACCGCGCTATTGATAAGACCATCAGCCCGCAACGCGCCGCCACTTTGTGGTGGATATGGAAAATGTGAGGTTAGAAATAAAATGTGCATCGGAACAAAGCCATCCCCGTCGTCGTCTTTAGGTTATCTGAGGAGGTACCCATTATGCGAAAACTTTTGTTTCTAAGTCTAGCCCTACTTCTTTTTGGGGCATTGAGTGGCTCACCTATTGCCCAGTCCCAAGACCCCGGTGATGCAGTACCGCCGCAGGTCATTGATATTTGGCCTTTACCGGGCGTCGAACTGAGTCCCGATGAGCCGTTGACGATTACCTTTAACCAAGCAATGGATCAAGCCAGTGTAGAAAGCGCTCTACACATCCAACCATCTGCTGAGGGTGGGTTGGTGTGGAGTGATGCCCGCACCTTGAATGTACTACCCGATGTCGGCTGGCAACGCGCCACCGAATATGCTGTTATGCTTGATGATACTGCGAAAGCCAGCACTGGCCTAACCCTCGCTGAATCCCTGATGTTCTCCATGAAAACGGTTGGCCCCTTAGAAGTTGCCACCGTTGTACCAGCAGATGGAGCCGAAGGGGTGGCAGCGGATTCACGCATTGTCGTAACCTTCAATCGCCCAGTGGTGCCGTTGGTATCGACCACCCAACTCGAAGACCTCCCCACGCCTATCCGCATTGAACCCAGTGTGGAGGGCCAAGGTGAATGGCTCAACACGGGGATTTATATGTTTACCCCCGCCAAGGCATTGCAAGGCGGTACTAAGTTCACCGTTACTGTAACGGCTGGTTTAACAGCAGTCGATAGCGCGGTTTTGGGCGAGGATTTTTCATGGTCATTTGAGACCCTTCCCCCTCAAATCCTGAGCGTATCCCCCTATGATGGACAGACCGAAGTCCTGCTAGAAAGCGGGATTACGGCTAATTTCAGCCAACCGATGGAACAGACCAGCACTGAGGCGGCCTTTGCCTTGATGTTCCAAGGTGAGCCAGTCGCGGGTGCTTTTAGCTGGAATAGCGATTTCACCTCCTTGACCTTCACGCCGACTGAATACATGCGAATCGACTCTATGTATCTCATCAACGTGAGCAACACCGCCAAGAGTGCCAATGGTGAGGCTCCCCTCAACCGAGGTCTGTCGCAATCCTTCCGAACCGTTCCCTATCCGGGGGTCAGCGATACCTCACCCGACAATCGGGAGAGGGGGGTCTATCCCGGCTATGGGGCCACCATCTACTTCAAGTCGCCCATGAATATGGACACCCTCGAAGGCAAGTTGAGCATTGAGCCAGCCGTTGAGTGGTTACCAAGTGCATGGGATAACCGTTCGGTGTATATGAGCTTTGTCTCATTGCCCCAAACCCGCTACACCATCACCCTCAAGGCTGGGGCTGAAGATGTATATGGCAATGCCATTTCCACTGACTACACCTTTAGCTACACCACAGGCGAGATTTCCACATGGGCCTATCCCCTAGTGGACTGGCGCAGCCCATTGCTAATCACCGGGGCGCATCGCCAAAACAGTCGTATCTCGATGGAAGTCAGCGGTACCCCTAATGTTGATTTCTGGCTCTACCAGATTGATGCGGATACGGTACCAGATGCTATTCGACAGGTAGCAGATCGTGGTGGGTACTATGAAGATACGCTGCCATCATGGGCAACCCAAGACAAGCTCATCCGCAAGTGGTCACAACGCTTTGACTCTGGTGGGATTAGTGGGGTAGCCAAGGAAGTGCTGCTGGCTGGTGACGAGGGCGGTACTCTACCCAATGGCGTGTATTGGCTGGTCGTCAAAACCGAGAACAACAGCTATAACTATCAATATCCCTTGGTGGTCGCCACCGCAACCCTGACCGTCAAGCAGACCGAAGGCGAGACGCTGGTTTGGGCCACCGATATGCCGAGTGGTGAACCCATCCAAGAGACCACCATTAGCATCTACCAAAATAATGAGATGGTGGCGCACGGACAAACCGATAGCGAGGGTGTCTTCCGCGCTCCAGTGGACACCACAAGCGGACGTTTCTCCTTTATCCAAGCTGATGGCGCAGGAGCTTACGCGGTATGGTACAGTGAATACTATAACTCTGTGCCGGATGAACAAGATTATCTCTACACCGACCGCCCCATCTACCGTCCCGGTGAAACGGTCTATTTCCGTGGTGCTGTGCGTGACCGTGACGATATGACCTATACCATTCCCAATCAACGCACCGTGTCAGTCCGAATTGAAGCAGTGGATGGCAGCCGTCTATATGAAAAAGACCTCGAACTCACCCCCTTTGGCACCTTCAGTGGTGAGCTAGAACTGCCCGAAGATGTGGCGATTGGCGACGCTTACATCATCCTTGGCAATTGGGACTATAGCCTGTATTTCAGCATTGCCGAGTTTCGTGTCCCTGAATTTGAGGTCGGCGTTACAGCCCAACAAGATGCCATCTTCCAAGGCGAGACCCTTAATGCTGTGATTGACGCCAGCTACTATTTTGGTGGTGGCGTTAGCAATGCCGATGTGTACTGGAGCGCCTATGGTTATCAGGCTTACTTCAATTACACCGGGCCGGGGTACTATAACTTCTCGGATGAAAACGGTGGATACTTCTATTCCTATTATGTAGCGGACGGCAGCGGCACCACCGATGCCAATGGGCAACTGGTCATCAACACCGACAACACCCATAACAGCTATAACCAGCCCATGAGCATCACCGTTGAAGCCACCGTCACGGATGAGAGCTATCAATCCATCAGCGGACGGACAAGCGTGCTGGTGCATCCCGCTGACTTGTATGTGGGCTTGCGCTCTGACCGCTACTTTGGGCAGGCAGGCGAGCCGATGCTGATTGAAACCATCGCCGTCGATACTGAGAGCCAGCCCCTTGCCGATAAAGAAATCGACTTGACTTTTGTCGAAATTCGCTGGTCACGGGTGCCTGTCGAGGGTCAATTCGGACGCTACAACTGGACTTCCGAAGAAATCGAAGTCGAGACCGTGTCGGTGCGTACCAATGCCGACGGCACCGCCAGCTATGCGTTCACGCCGCCTAATGCGGGTATCTTCCGTGTGCGGGCCAGCGCGATGGACGACTATGAGCGCACCAATAGCAGTAGCTTGCGCTTCTGGGCCTTTGGTGATTATCCGGTGTGGTGGGGCGAACCCTCTGACACGATAGACCTGATTGCTGACAAAGAGACCTACCAAGTCGGTGATACCGCCCGTGTCTTGGTGCCGATTCCCTTCGCAGGCAAGTCCACCGTCTTAGTCAGCACCGAGCGCGTTGGCCTGATGTCCTATGAGGTGCTGGAGGTCGAAGGATCAACCCTACTCTATGAAGTGCCGATTACTGAGGAAACGGTTCCGACCATTCACCTAACTGTAACCTTGGTTAAAGGCATTGATGACGAGAGCCTCAACCCTGATTATCGCATCGGCGAGATTGCCCTCAATGTAGACCCTGTTGCCCAACGCCTGAATGTCAGCGTGACGCCCACCCCCTCCCGCGTTCAACCCGGCGAGACCGTTACCTTTGATATTGAGGTCACGGATGCCGATGGGAACCCTGTGCAAGGTGAAGTTGGTTTGGTGCTGACCGATAAGGCGATTCTGGCCTTGTCATCGCCTAATAGCACCAGCCTCGAATCTAACTACTATGGCTATCAGTGGAACTATGTGACCACCAGCATCTCGATTGTGGGCCTGATTGACCGCCTTACTGACCGCACGGTAGGCGTTGACCAAGCTGAATTTGAGAGCGACGAGGAGTTTTCGGGTGTGGCGGATGGCGTTGTCACCGAAAGCGCCCGTAGTGCCGATGCTGCTCTTCCACAGTCGGCTCCGGCAGGTGGCCTCGGCGGAGGTGAAGGTGCCCAGCAGCCCAATGTCACCGTGCGCGAAGACTTCCAACAAACCCCGCTCTGGGCCGCCCATGTGATAACCGATGAGAATGGGCATGCAACGGTTTCGGTTGATGTCCCCGATAACCTCACCACATGGACATTAGACGCCCGCACCCTGACCGCTGATACCAAGGTCGGGCAAGCGACAACCGAAGTCGTCACCACCTTACCGCTGCTGATTCGGCCTGTGACGCCGCGCTTCCTTGTGGTGGGCGACCGTGTAGAATTGGCCTCGGTTATCAATAACAACACGACTGAAGACCAAACTGTTGAGGCGACTCTTCAAGCGACAGGCGTGATCCTTGAAAGCGACATTACCCAAAGCGTGACCGTTCCAGCGGGCGGGCGTGTGCGCGTCGAGTGGATAGCCGTTGCTGAAGATGTGCCATACATTGACTTGACCTTTATCGCCCTCAATGAAAATGGCTACTCGGACGCCGCCAAGCCAAGCCTAGCCACTGGCCCCGATGGCACCATCCCTGTCTATCGCTATACCGCGCCCGATAAGGTCGGTACAGGTGGCATCTTGCGCGAGGGTGGCTCACGGGTAGAAGGCATTAGCTTGCCGCCCCGTCTGGATGAGGCCCAAGGTGAGTTGATTGTCCATGCTGACCCGTCATTGGCCGTTACAACCATCGACTCTTTAGACTACCTCAAGAACTATCCGCACCAATGTATCGAGCAGACTGTCAGCCGCTTCTTGCCCAATGTAATCACCTATCGTGCATTGCAAGACTTGGGCATTAATGACCCCAACCTAGAGGCCAATCTGGTGGTGGCTCTTGAGCAGGCGCTGAACAAACTGCGCCTTGAGCAAAACTATGATGGGGGCTGGGGCTGGTTCTACACCATGGAGAGCAACCCCATGGTGACGGCTTATGCGGCCCTTGGCTTGATTGAAGCCCGTGACGCTGGCTTTGAAGTCGAACCCAATATGCTCTCAAGTGCCTTGAACTTTGTCCGCCAAGACTATATCCGCCCCAACATCAATAGCGCATCGTGGCAACTTAACCGTCAAGCCTTCTATCTGTATGTACTATCACGCGATGGTCAGGGGAGCCAAGGTGAGTTAGAGAGCCTACTGGAATGGCGCTTGAATATGTCTTATGCGGGGCGGGCCTATCTCTTGATGGCCTATCATGAGCTATTCCCCGAAGATGGCGCGATTCAAGACCTGATTAGCGACCTCACAACAGCAGCCATTGTCTCAGCGACAGGCGCACATTGGGAAGAGGACAGCATCGACTGGTGGAACTGGTCGAGCGATACCCGCACCACCGCCTTGGTACTCAGCGCCCTTGTGCGTACCAATCCCGAAAGCGACTTGTTGCCCAATGCTGTGCGCTGGCTGATGGTAGCCCGCAATGGCGACCATTGGGAGACCACTCAAGAGACGGTTTGGGCGGTCATTAGCTTGACTGACTGGATGAAGCTGACAGGTGAACTACAAGGGGAGTACACCTACAGCGTCAGCCTTAACCGCGAAGGCCAACTTGAAGGCGATGTCACCCCAGATACTGTGCGTGATGGGCAGGTCTTGCGGGTAGCCGTCAGCGACTTGCTAAAAGATGAAGTCAACCGCTTGGTGTTTGCCCGCGATGAGGGCCAAGGCGTGCTGTACTATACCGCGCACCTCGACCTGCGCTTGCTGGCGGAGGATGTCGATAAACTCAATCGTGGGGTGTTGATTGAGCGTCAATACTTCCTTGAAGGCGACCCCGCAACCCCGATTACCAGCGCTACAGTTGGTGATGTCATCAACGTGCAACTGACCTTCACACTCTCGCAGGACATCTACTACTTTGTGCTAGAAGACCCCATTCCGGCGGGTACTGAGCCTGTCGATACTTCCTTGCTGACCACCAGCCAACTCGGTGATGAACCGACCTTGACCCCAACGTGGGATGACCATTGGTGGTGGTGGTGGGGCTGGTGGTACTACGACCGCACTGAGTTGCGTGACGAGCAAGCCAATCTCTATGCTGATTTCTTGCCGCGTGGTACCTACACCTATACCTATCAAATCCGCGCCAGTGTGCCGGGTGAGTTTCAAACGATGCCCAGCCAAGGCTATGCCTTCTACTTTCCAGAAGTCTTTGGACGGACGGCGGGTAGCCTCTTTACCGTTAGCGAATAAGCCTAACGCTTGACTGATGGGGGTGGGTTGAATGCTCACCCCTTTTTTGTTGCCCTTGTGATAACCTGCGTAGAATTTCAATAACAGCTTAGATACACTGTATCTGAAAAAGGAGGTTGCTATGGCCTACCCCCAGCATATTGTGGCCGTCAGTGCTTTGATTACCAACACCCAAGGCGAAGTCTTGATGATTCTCAGCCCCAAACGTGGGTGGGAAATCCCCGGTGGGCAAGTCGAGGTAGGCGAGGACTTAATCAGTGCCTTGCAACGGGAAGTCATAGAAGAAACAGGCGTCACCATTCGAGTTCAGACCATGACGGGCGTCTATTCCAATATCAAGTCGCCTAGCAAGGTTATATTTGCGTTTCAGGCCGAGTATGTAGGTGGAGCGCTAATCAGGACTGATGAGAGCTTACAGACCGAATGGGTGGCAACCGGACAGGTACTGGAACGCATCACCCATCCTGCTATTGCTGACCGTGTGCAGGATATGTTGAGTTTTGCAGGTGCGGTGGTCTATCGGGTCTACACGACAGACCCCTATGAACGGTTAAAATATGTTAAAATGACGTGACTTTTTCTCCGAGGAGCGCATCATCATGGCTATTGCGATTGTCACTGACAGCACTTGCGACTTAAAACCTGAACTTGTTGCCCAGTATGGCATCTCCCTTGTTCGTCAGCATATTTTATGGGGAACAGAAAATTATCTAGATGGTATTGACCTGAGCATCAATGAGTTTTATCAACGATTGAACGAAGCCGAAGACCTACCCCGCACCTCTCAGCCCTCACCCGGCGATTTTGCCACGGGTTTTCGGGCTGCCCGTGAAGCTACTGGCGCGGATGAGGTGGTCTGTATCACGCTTTCGGCGGATGTCAGCGGCACCCATAACTCAGCGGTACAGGCGGTCGAGTTAGTTGATTTTCCGGTGCATATCATTGATGCCCGCACCGCATCTTTACCCCTCGGTTTTTTGGTACTAGAGGCGGCTGAGGCGCGTGATAAGGGTCTCTCTGCTGAAGGTGTTGTTGCCACAGTCAAGGCCAGTCTCTCCAAAGTCCAGATTTACTTCACGGTGTCAACCCTTGAGTACCTGCATCGGGGTGGGCGGATTGGGGGGGCACGGCGCTTGATTGGCGATACCCTCAATATCAAACCGATTTTGTATGTGCAAGAGGGGGCCATTGCAGCCAAAGAGAGCGTCCGCACCCGCAGTCGTGTGATTAAGCGCATGATTGACCTTGTAGCGGAAGCCCAGCACGGGCAAGTCCTCAAGCGGGTTGGGGTGGTGCATGGCATGGCATTGGAAGAGGCCGAAGAACTGGCGGCAATCCTCAAGAGTCGTTTTAATCTGGAAGATGTCTATCTCACCAATTGCGCGGCTGCCATTGGGGTACATGTTGGCCCTAGTGTTCTTGGGGTCGCCTATCAGTTGACATAAGGAATGCGTATGGAACCCTTAACCCCATTGGATGTTCAAAAAGCCCTTGATGCTTATCAACTGGGCATCCAAATCCAGACTTTTGATGAATCCACTGCGACCTCTGCGGAGGCTGCGGCGGCGATTGGTACTACATTAGGCAGTATTGTCAAAAGCCTTGTTTTTGTAATTGAGGAACAACCTATTGTGGTGTTGGCAGCCGGTGACCAGAAAATTGACACCCGCAAATTGGCAGCCCTCTACGAAGTAGGCCGCAAAAAAGTCAAGATAGCCAGCCCTGAACAGTGTATAGAATATGTAGGGTACGCGCCGGGTGGGGTTCCACCGCTCGGTCATCGGCAACCACTGCCTATTTATATTGATGCCACACTGCAACGCTTTGAGATGGTGTATGCAGCGGCGGGTACCCCGAATGCAATTTTCCCTATCCCTTTTGTGACGTTGGTGGACATCAGTAGAGGGAAGGTAACGGACGTAATCGTTGATGACGAAGCAAGACCTGATTAGCAGTTTGGCTTTTACCAACGAGTTTGTATCGAGTGCGATTGTCATTATCTCGGTCTCGATGCTGCTCTATAATCTGACCCGTGATGTGCGCGACCGTGTGAATCGGGCTTCGAGTGTTCTGCTTGGTGCGGTTTCATGGGCCTATGTTGCGGATACCTTCATTGCCTTTGGGCCAAGTAACTCAGCGCTTGAGGGGTGGTTAAGGGTACAGTGGCTTGGTATTGCGATGATACCCGCCGCGATGTTCCACCTTTCAGACTCACTGTTAGCGACGACTGGCCTTGTCTCACGCGGACGGCGGCGGCGGGTGGTCAAGATTCTCTATGTGGTCGGCGGCATACTTGTGGGGATAGCTCTATTCAGCGATGTGCTGGTTCGGGATTTGGTGATGGAACCCGTCGCCCACATGAAAGCTGGACCACTCTTTTGGCTCTACCTTGCCTATTTCGTCACAGCGGGGACTGTTTCAGTTATCAATGTGATGCGGGCATGGCGACGCTGCCTAACGACCTATACCCAGCGGCGTATGACTTACCTTGCTGCTTCGTTTATGGCTCCGGCGTGGGGCTTGTTCCCTTATTCGTTGCTGTTATCCATGCTATCTTCTGGACTTAACACGGTGCCAGAAGTTTGGCTGTGGGTTATTTTTAACATTGCCAATGTGGCGGTGTTGGCGATGCTGGCATTTATGGCCTACCCCCTGTCGTTCTTTGGCACCACCAAATCAGAACGGGTCATTAAAGCCGAGTTGCTCCAATTCATGTTGCGTGGCCCACTAACGGGTATGGTCATCGTTGGCGCTTTACAATCGTTGCCGCGTGTCACCAGTGTACTCGGCATTGGGGGTGAGGAGTTCACCGTTTTTGCGGTGGTAGGAGCCGTGCTGGGGATGCAGTGGGGGGTGACTCTCATCATGCCCTATCTCGAAAACGTGCTGATTTATACCCGCGACCAACAACAAGCCAAGTTATTTCAAGAAATCGGCAAGCGGCTGATGACTCGTTCCGATGCCGAGCAGTTACTGGAGGCCCTCTTAGCCGCTGTCTGTGACCAGCTACGGGTCTCAACTGCTTTCGTGGCAGCCATCGACAGCAATAGCGGGACACGTTTGGTGCAGTATGTCGGTTATATGTCACCCGAAGACACTGATTTATTGACGGCTGAGTTTGCCGAACCCGCTAAACTACAACAACATGAGGCCTTCTTCTCATGGCGCTCATTCCGTCTGATTCCGATTTATGTTCAAGGTAATCTGTTGGGGCTGCTGGGGGTATGGCAACAAGAATACCCCATTGCGGACGATGAAACGCCTATTCTACAGGCATTGTTGACCCGAATCGGTGATATTTTGTCCGATATGCGCTTACAAAGCCAAGTGGTTATGATGCTCGAAGGGTTGGTCTCTATGCCAGCATCCGCTACAACCAAGATTCAACTGGCGAATGTGAGCGAATATGGTCAAGTGATTCTCAAGCAAACGGATACCCCAGAATCACCATCCATTGTGGCTAATCCCGAGTTTCCCGAAATGGTGCGGAATGCCCTGCGTGACTATTGGGGTGGGCCGAAATTGATGGAGAGCGAGTTGCTGCATTTGGGGGTTGTGGATGAAGCGGCTTTGCAGGAAGACGGCAACCGCGTCAATGCGTTGCGGCGGGTCTTGGTACAAGCCATTGAGGGTCTGCGTCCTGAAGGTCAGCAGAATTTCACCCGCACGGAGTGGATATTGTATAACATCCTCGAAATGCGCTTTTTACAGGGTAAGAAAGTGCGGGATGTCGCGCTACGCCTTGCCATGAGCCAAGCTGACTTCTACCGCAAACAAAAGACTGCTATTGAAGAGGTAGCCCGTATTATCTCTGACCTCGAACATCAGCACCTCGCCGTGAATGACGCGGATCCGACACCTACCCCTGAGCAAATGCACATCACCTAAACTTTCAAACTTTTTTAAAATTTGTTTTTGGTTAGAATATTGAGCGTTTTGATGCAGAAGCGCCATCCTGAAATGGCTTGCCGATGCTAAACTAACCCAAAATTAACCTATATGATACACAGCAATAACTTGCACCGTTTCTACCCGACATGGTAAAGTTTGAAAAGTTAAGTTTTCTAACCAAAGGCGGATCAAGATGAGTGAAAAAATTCTGGTCATTGATGATGAAGATACCACCGTCCAACTCATTAGCATCGCGCTAGAGCGCAAGGGGTTTGAGGTCATTAAGGCCTACCGTGCCGAGGACGGCTTACGCAAAGCCTACCGTACCCACCCCGACTTGGTGCTGCTCGATATTATGATGCCCAATATGGATGGCTGGGAAGTTTGCCGCCGCCTGCGTGAACTTTCAGACGTGCCGATTATCTTCCTCACCGCTAAGAGTGAGGTACGGGATGTGGTCAAAGGGCTAGAGATGGGTGCCGATGACTACATTGTAAAACCCTACGATAGCGATGAATTGGTAGCCCGTATTCGCGCCCATCTGCGGCGTGCGCCTAAACCATCGGTTTCAGAAGAGTTGGTCTTTGATAGTGGTAACTTCCGTATCAACTTCCTCAACCGTGAGGTGTGGGTCAACGGCAAGTTGGTGCATCTAACACCCAAGGAGTTCAAGCTACTGGCGGTGTTAGTCCGCAATGCTGGGCGGGTCATCTCACGCGCTGATTTGGTGAAAGAGGCATGGGGGCCAGAGTATATTGACGCCACCGACAGCCTCAAACTCTACATCCACTATCTGCGCCAAAAGGTGGAAGTTGAAGCCGAGAACCCAGCCTATATCCTCACCTCGCGTGGGGTTGGCTATCGTTTCGCCAACCGATGAACCGACGGTTTCGCGGCATTCTGTTCGACATGGATGGGGTGCTTTATCACGGCAGCCAACGCCTTGCTGGGGTGTTGGAATTTTTCACCGTGTTAGAGCTACCCTATCGTTTTGTCACCAACAATTCTAGCCGTACCCCCACTCAAGTCCTTGAACGCCTCCATAACATGGAAATCCCCGCCACTGTTGAGCAAATCCTGACCTCAGCACTGGTGGCGGCGGATTACCTGCATCGAACCGCCCCCCCAGCCGCTAAGGTATATGTTGTGGGTGAGGTGGGGCTTCGCACGGCCTTAATTGACGAAGGGTTCAGGTTAACCGATGACCAACCCGATTATGTGGTGGTGGGTTTAGACCGCGCCTTTGATGAAGCCAAACTGACAACAGCCGTAACCGCCATTCGTAACGGGGCGTCCTTCATTGCCACCAATATGGATCGGGTGTTGATGAATGAAACGGGCAGCCAACCCGGAACGGGTACCATTGTTGACCGTATCGCCGAAGCCAGTGGACAAACACCGTTGGTCATGGGCAAACCAGAGCGCCCTATGTTTGAAATGGCCGCCGTGCAGATGGCCCTTGCATTGGAAGACTTGCTGATGATTGGCGATAACCTTGAGACTGATATTCTAGGGGCCAAGCGGGCAGGCATCACAGCGGCATTAGTTCTAACGGGTGTCACCAAACGCGCAGACCTTGTCACATCCCCTGTCCAGCCTGACCTTGTGCTAGAAAATTTGTTAGACTTGCTCAAATCATAGGGAGTGAACTATTTGGAAAACTTAAACGCACTCAAAGCCCGTACCGCTGAGGTGGTGAACCTCAACCGTGCGGCCTCCGTTTTATCATGGGATCAGCAGACCTACATGCCTCCCGGTGGGGCCGAGGCCCGCGCCGAGCAAATGGCAACCCTGCGTAAATACAGCCATCAAGTCATGACTGCTGATGAGACTGGACGCCTCCTCGAAGCCGCTGAACAAGAGGTGGCTGGCCTTGATGAGCATAACGACGAGGTGGGGTTGGTTCGCATTATCCGCCGTGACTATGACCGTGCCACCAAGCTCCCCAGTGAGCATGTTGTGGAATTCAGCAAGACGACGACTATCGCCCATGAGACATGGGTCAAGGCCCGTGCTGAGGACAATTTCGCGCTGTTCCTGCCCACCCTTGAAAAGATTTACGACCTCTGTCGGCAACGCGCCGAGTATCTGGGCTATCAAGACCAACTCTATGATGCCCTGCTCGACCAATACGAAGCAGGAGCCACCACCGCCGAAGTTGAGGCGCTCTTTAGCAATCTGCGTGAAGAGTTGGTGCCGTTTGTGGCGGCCATCTTGGAGCGTGCCGATCAGGTCTCTGGTGAGCCGTTGCATCGCGCCTTTCCTGCTGACAAGCAAGCCCAATTTGGCTTGATGGCCGCCCAGAAAATGGGCTATGACATGCGACGGGGCCGCCAAGACCTTACTGTCCACCCCTTCTGTATTACCTTCTCACGCGATGATGTCCGCATCACCACGCGCTATGATGAGAACTTCCTCAGTGATGGCCTATTCAGTACCTTGCATGAGGCGGGTCATGCCATATATGAGCAGGGTATTCCGGCGCGTTATGATGGAACACCCCTAGGGCGTGGCGTTTCCTTGGGTGTACATGAAAGCCAATCGCGTCTATGGGAGAATATCGTGGGGCGCAGCCGGGGTTTCTGGCGGCGCTTTTATGGCGAACTCCAACAGACCTTTGCAGGCGTCTTAGATGATGTCTCAGTAGAGGATTTCTACCGTGCCATCAATCGCGTGTCGGCTTCCTACATCCGCGTTGATGCTGACGAGGTTACCTACCCCCTCCATATTATGTTGCGCTTTGAGTTGGAGCAAGACATCTTCAATGGCAAGTTAGCGGTTAAAGATGCCCCCGAAGCATGGAACGCCAAGATGGAAGCCTATCTCGGCATCCGCCCCCGTAACAATGCTGAAGGCGTTTTGCAAGATGTCCATTGGTCAAGCGGCATCATGGGCTACTTCCCGACTTATGCGATGGGGACTATGCTCTCTGCCCAACTCTACAATGCGGCCCTTGCTGATCATTCCGGAATTCCGGCTGAGATTGAACAAGGCGAGTTTAGCACCCTGCTCCAATGGATGAACACCCATGTTCATGCCTATGGGCGCAAATATATGCCTGCTGATGTGGTGGTGAAGGCCACTGGTCAACCCCTCCAGCACCATGCCTACATGAACTACCTCCGCGCCAAATTCGGCGAAATCTACGGACTCTAATTGCCTGCCCAACGCTTAATGAAAAATTAGGCGTTGGGTGTGGAACCTTCTGCATCTTTCCCTTGTCTTTATAGATGAACACCTATGAAGACAATGAAGGAATGAATTTCACCATGACCAAGAAATTGCTGCTGCTGTTGGCCCTCTGTTTGCTGCCAGCTTTGGCATGTAACTTGACATCGAGCGCAGACGATAGCCAAAGCCCGCGCTCGAATGTGCCGACGGTACCGATTATCATTGGGGGTGACCGCGAAGAAACACCTACCCCGACCCAAGCAGTTGCGGCAACCCAAGCCCCTACACCCACCCCGACCACATCATCGAGTAGCGGGAGTTCAGGGAGTGGCAGTACCGCCCGACCCTCATTCAGTGATTTAAGCTTCAGTTCATCGGCTGGCGGGGCTACGATCAGCGCCTTTCCACAAGGCACCAAAGACGTTTATATCCGTTGGAATTATGCCAACGTCCCAACCAACACCCAAATGACCCGCGAATGGTACCGAGACGGCGCGTTAGTTGCTTCCAATAGTGAGGCATGGAGCGCGAGTTGGGGAACAACCGGACGCCTGACCCATATCCATCTCTATGATTACACAGCAGGGCTGGCCTCTGGCAACTACTATGTGGTGGTTAAGTTGCCGAGCTACGGGGTACAGCTTGACGGGCGCTTTAGCATCGCGGCAGCGACCCCAACCTTTACCAACCTCAGCTTTAGCTCTAGTAGTGCCGGAGCCGCGACCCAGTCCTTCCCTTATGGCACAGAAGAAGTCTATGCCCGTTGGGACTTCACCAATGTCCCGACTGGAGCCGTCATGAGCCGTGTATGGTATCGCAACGGTCAGCAGATTATTGCCCGTGATGAAGCGTGGAGTTCGACATGGGGTTCAAGCGGACGCCTAACCCATATCCGTACCTATAACTTCGATTCAGGCTATGGCTTGGAGCCGGGCAACTATCGGGTGGTTATAACCTTGCGCGATTTCACGGGCGTGGCAGTCGAAAGCACCTTTACCATTGAAGGCAACCTTGGCCCACAACTGACCAGCCTGCGCTTCAATACGACTGGCAACGGGGCCAGCGGCGTCGCTCAAACCACCTTCCCAGCAGGCACCCAAGCCGTCTATGCCATCTTTGATTATGCCAACATCCCCTTGCGGGCCGAGATTCGGCGGGTGTGGAAGTATAATGGCACGGTCATCATTGATACCCGTGAGCTATGGGACTTCAACAAATATGGCACCAATGGCACCGTCACCGATGTCGTGCTATACGACTACACCAAGGGCCTCGCCAGTGGCAGCTATGATGCGGAGTTCTCGATTGTCGGGCAGCCGGGTGTGGTGGTTCGCAATAGCTTTGTGATTGAGGCTGTTGATGAACCCGACCCCACCTTCAATACCCTGAGCTTCGGCATCGCCCCCGATAGCGCAGCCCAAAGCAGTTTTCCGGCTGGCTCAACTTTGCTTTATGCTCGTTGGAACTTCGCCCATATCCCCGCCAACTCGACCTTGAAAATCACATGGTTGCACAATGGCGCGGTTGTTCGCACCGACACCGCCACATGGTCGCTCGGTAGCAGTGGGGCTACCAGCGCGGGTCTGCAAAATCAACAAGGCTTGGCGTCTGGGAATTGGTCAGCACAGGTCGAGCTAGAGGGCTATGCTGCCACTGTACTCGTCGGCAACTTCACGATTGAGGCCGCCGTCGTTCCCACCCTTGGCCCGATTGAGATGAGCGCCACCAAGGGCGGGGCTATTAGCGCCACCTTCCCACATGACACAGGCAATGTCTACGCTCAATTCAACTTCACCAACATGCCATCCGGCACGCCCTTCCAAGCCAACTTGGTATCGGTGGATTCGGGTGTGAATGTGCAATTGAGTGGCCTGTGGTCGTATGTCAGCAACGGGCGCGTCAGTGACCTGTGGATTGGCGACCCAACTGGACCATTGGCACCCGGTACCTACACCCTTGAGTTAAGCGCCTCTGATTATGGTGTGAAGACCTCCACCCAATTCGTGGTACAGGCCCCAACTGAAGGCACATTTGACCCGCTCACTGTGACCTATTATGTACCGCCCCAGCTAGACCCCAACGCGATTGAACCCATTACTGCCGACGGCCTATGGGAGCAATCAACCGTCAACTAGGATGAGCGATTGACTTCGGACTGACCGGGTTCTCCTTGAAAGAGGCGCTCGGTCAGTTCCGGCACATACTCGCGCACCATCTCGCTACTGAGGCCATTTGCCAAGGAAATCGCCCGATACAGTTCCCCGCTGCGCCGAATGGTGCGGGCTTGGGTTTCAAAGTCGGTGGCATATAAGCCAAAGCGGAATTGAGGATTATAGGCTGCTATCCACTCAAAATTATCCATCAACGTCCAATAGTAAATGCCTTTTACCGGGATATTGAAATTGACCGCCCGCCAAATCTCCCGCACGGCCATTGCGATATACCAACGCCGCACATCATCGCCAAAATCTGGGGTACCTGTCTCGGTGATATAGATGGGTTTGCGAAGTTTTTGCCACATATTTTTGATGACCTCAAAAGTGCCTTGGGGGTAAATCTCGCCCCACATCGGCGGGGAAGGCGGCGACTCCGGGTCAGGGGTTTGGGTCAAGAAGAAGGTCTTAGGGGCCGTTGGTGAAAAGCCGCCCCGATAGCGCTGATAGTAATTGAGGCCAATGTAATCAAGAGTATTGGTAATGTCAGGGAGCATCACCCGTTTACGAAGGGGGAGCCGCAATTCACCCGTTGCCAGCGCATCTAAAAAGGCTTGGTTAAAGATGCGGCGGGCCAGCCACACCGGACCACGATTGATGAAATGGGGCCAGATAGTGTCAAAAATGACGATATGCTTGGCAAGCCCCACCTCAGCTTGGGGATATTTTTCTTTGATGACCTGATAGGCCACCGCGTGCGCCCGTAGCAACATTTCGGCGGCTTGATACATCTTCCAAGGGTTGCGCTTACCGGGGTAAAAGAAGCCCACTAAATAGGCTTGCACGGCGTAGACCATCGGCTCATTGAAGGTACACCACAGGTCAATAATATCCCCAAAGTGTTCAACGACAATCTCTGTCCAGCGCTGGAAGCGGTCTACCACCGACGGCACCACCCAGCCCCCTTCATCCTCCAGCCACATGGGGTTAGTGAAGTGATGCAACGTGACCATCGGGCGGATACCGCGCTCGTGTAGCCCTTCCAGCATCTCGCGGTATTGGCGCACGGCGGCCTCATCAATCACGCCCGGCTGGGGTTCAACGCGGCTCCATTCAATCGAGAGGCGGTGGGTGTTATGCCCCAGATAGTGCATCCGGTCAAAGTCTTCGCGCCAACGCCCGCCCCACCAATCAACCGCAATGCCATGCTTCTGATTTTGGTAGATAATGCCATTTTCCAGATTTTCCCAATGGCTCCAGCTATTGTTACAGTTACCTTCGACATGGTGGGCGGCGGTGGCGGTTCCCCACAAAAAGCCTTCTGGAAAACGGTACAGTGCATCAGCCATCAGGGTTTATCCTCATTGTGATTGGAATAGGACTTGGTAGGAACGGAGCGTGCCATCAGCATCACACGGCACGGCCTCAAGGCGGTCGGTGGTATCACTCCGCCCCGGAATGGTCACTTGGTAAATCAGGCCTGCGCTCATGGTGAAATCAGCATAGCCCTCGCCACGATTGGGCTTGAGACCTGTATAAAAGACCTGTTCTTCACGCCCACGGCTGGTATTCCAAAAGACCATAACCTGCACCCCGCTTATCTCATTGCCTGTGTTGGCCTCGCGCACCCGTATTTCAATCACGCCGCTGTTGTTGGGATTGCAGAACTGACTGGTCTGCAATACCTCAAACTCACCCGTCTGGGGCGTGGGGCGCTCAACGGTGGGGACTTGGGGCGTCAGGTCAATGGGCTGGGGTGTGGGGGTCTTGGTGGCAACAGGAGTAGGCGAGGGTGGAACCGTGACCGAGGGGGTCGGGGTGATAATCGTCGGCGGGATAGAGGTCGCAAAGACGTTTAAATCGCAGCTTACCTCGACATCAGGCTGAAATTCAAAAATGGAAATGAGGTGGCGTACTGCATCAATATCGGCACTGGTCTGGATACGTCCAGCCCGCACAATCGAACAGGCCGTATCTGCCGCAATCTGGAAGGGGTCACGGCGCGGGTCAACCTCTGCCAGTAAGTCATACGTGCGGTCAAGGTCTTGTTGCTGGGCATAGTCAAGGGCAATGGCTAAGATGTAGTCTTGTTGGTCAGCTTCGCGCAGTTGGTCGGGGCGGATGTTTTGCTCAACCACGGGGCTGACATCACGGGCATAGAGTGCGCCCAACACAATCCCGCCGAGCAGCGCCAACAATGCCACAAGACCGAAGGTCAGCGCTCGGAGGCTGCCCGTGTTTTTGGGTTCATAAATCAAATCGTCCGACATTAAGGTTCGCTCAGAAAGCCTTCCATAATCGGGGTCAAGCGGTCAAAGGCGTCTGCGAGTACAACTAAATCGCGGATTTCTTGCGGGTCGGCCCCACGACTGATTTGCTGCTCAGTGAAGTATTGTACCCAATCAGGGATATTGTCAATTCTATAGGGGCGCTCATTTTCACAGCCTGTCACCCCCACTGCCCGTAAGGGGCGCAAGCGTTCCAAGGCTTTGTTGAGATTGCGGTCTTGACGATAGCCGCGTGCTATCATCAAGGTATAGGATTCTTGATAGCTCCATTCAAGCTGGCACATCTGCCCATTGGAGTATTCAGATGGAAACTGAATCCATCCCAAATAGAGGCCTAAGCCAATCCCCAAGACGAGCGCAATAAGTCCAGTAAAAAAGTAGCTCCGCAGTAATGACATAACCCCGCCGACCTGCTATACTCGCCCTATCATAACAAATAAAGGCCGGTATGAACATGCTCCGGCCTTCTGTATGTCTGATTTAGAATTTTTTTGCCGGAGGTGGGAGTCGAACCCACACGGGTTTCCCCACACGAGTTTGAGTCGTGCGCGTCTGCCAATTCCGCCACTCCGGCTAACAAGGCTGATAGTATACGAGTTTTCTGGGCTGGCGTCAATGGATGAATTTTCATTAGTTACCGCAGCAAAACAGGGCGATGTTGAATCCTTTAATGAGTTGATTTTGGCCTACCAAGACATGGCCTATAGTGTGGCGTATCGGATACTACAAGACGCGCATGGTGCTGCGGATGCGACCCAAACGGCCTTCATATCGGCCTTTCGCAAACTAGACCAATTTCTAGGTGAAAATTTCAAGGCATGGCTGATGCGGATTGTGACCAATGCTTGCTATGACGAGTTGCGGCGTCGCAAACGCTACCCTAGCACCTCGCTCGATGGCATGATTGAAGATTTCGAGATGGACACGCTGCCTATTAGCAATGATGATGATCACGATTTGCATTTGATGGCGAAGTTTGAAGAACCCGAAAGCGCCATCCAACGCCAAGAACTTCAGGTCGCAATTGAGGATTGTATGGAACAGTTGAATGATGCGTATCGGATTGTAGCGGTATTGGTGGATGTTGAGGGGTTGAGCTATGAGGAAGTCTCAGCTATGACTGATATTTCACTTGGCACCGTTAAGTCGAGATTGAGTCGGGCGCGGGCACGCTTGCGGGATTGCCTGCGGGGAAAAGAGGAACTTTTGCCCAGTCAATTTCGTCTGAATAATAGCTAAATTGTATAGGAATTACCATGAACGCAACACCCGACGAATTGCTGGCGCTTTCCGCCTATATCGATAACCAACTCTCACCGACTGAGCGGGTGGCACTTGAGCAACGACTTCAACAGGATACCCGCCTGCGTGCAGAGCTTGAAAGCCTCCAAGCGACTGTGGTGCTAGTGCGGAGTCTGCCTACATTAAAAGCACCCCGCAACTTTACCCTAGACCCTGCCGAATTTGCTAAATCCAAGCCATCCGCACGGATCATTAGTCTAAACACACGCTGGGTCAGTCGTGTGGCTGGGCTGGCGAGTGTAGCCGCACTTCTGTTAGTGGTGTTTGCGGTAATGCTTGGGGGACAGGCAGACCAAAGCCAAGATAGCCCAGCCAGTTCTAAATTAGCTGATTCCAATGTCGTCGATCAAGAACTAACCGATCAACCGTTGGCAATGACCGCAGTGGCCGAAGCGCCTATAGCAACAAACCTGCCGACCCAGACGGTAACCCCCTTGCCACAACCAACCGCCAGTAGTGCCCCAACACTTGCCTTAGCCAGCGGCACTATCGAGGATGTGACCGCGTTCCAAGGGCAGGATGGTATGCCCGCCTACTCTCCACCGGCAGCCTTAGACGATTTTCCCGATGCAACAGGTGGGATTGTCCCGCCGAGTGTTCCTGTCCCGCCCGGTAGCGGGGAGGTCATAGAGAATCCAGAGACGGATAATACTGCTGATACAGAGGCTTTGGGCATGGGCAGTGCTGTTGGCGCAACTGGTGGTGATACGGATGCCCAAGGCGTTGGCTCAGGAGGTGGAGATGGCGGTGCTGACGGAATGGAGGCGGATGACGGCATGAGTCCACCAGATGGCTACACTGAAGTCGCGCCAGCGGTAATGCCATCCACCATTCCTGAACCCCAAGTGAGTGCAGAAGCAGCGCGTTCCATTGATATGACCGCAGCCACTGAGGAATCCGAGGTTACTGAACGTGAAGGTGAAGGTGAAGCCGCTGATGAGGCGATTGCCACCTTTTCGACCACCAATACGGATGCTGACCGCAACGCCGCTGACCTATTGACACCTGTGCTAGAATGGTGGGACGCATTTATCGAATTCCTATCACGGGTGTTGTTCTATGGCTGGTGGCATTAACTATTGTGTCCGTTGCGGTGCCCCAATGGAAGACCGCTTTATCTACGGTCGTGTGCGGCGGGTTTGTGGGGCGTGTGAGCATGTGCATTTTGATGACCCCAAAGTAGCAGCGGTAACGTTCATCCGTAACGGCGACAAAGTGTTATTAGTCAAGCGCTCGGTGGATCCAGAACGGGGTAAATGGGCCTTACCGGGTGGTTATGTTGACGCGGGCGAGGCCCCTAACGCTGCTGCCATCCGTGAAGCGCTCGAAGAGACGGGCCTTGAGATTGAGATTGTGCGCCTGCTGGATGTCTTTTTTACACCCAACCACATCCGTGTTGCACCCATTATCATCATCTACGAGGGACGCATGATTGGTGGACATCTGCAAGCCAATGATGATGTTGAGGAGGCGGCATGGTACACCGCTGATAACCTTCCGTCCATTGCTTTTGAAAGTACCCAACAGATGATTAATCGCTGGGTCAACAACGCATGGGGTTAGGCGTTTAGGCGTTCTAGCCACCAGTGCAGTTGCTCAGGTATGTTTCCCAACACCAATTCCTGCTTGCCTTGAACCAAGCCTTTGACTACCGCCTCGGCATCCATCTCAATACGTTGAGCAGATGGCACGGCTAACATCACATGAATACCTGTTCCCACCAACTCACGCCGTAAACCATGCGAAAAGCCCAAGAGACCATACTTGCTGGCAGAAAAAACGGCATTAGCAGAGCGTTCAGCGGTGATGTTGACGATGTATCCCCCCTGCGTCATGGCTCCAATAACCTCGTGCGTCAATAACATGGTCGCGGTCAGATTGACCTCGATAATGGCTTGGATTTGCTCCGGTGTGGCTTGGGTCACATTGCCACCCGTCGCAATGCTATTGACCAGCACATCGATTCCGCCAAAGGCTGCTCGTGTTTGCTCAATAATCGAGGCCCGTTGAACAGAGTCTGTAATATCAGCACAAATCGGCAATACCGCGCTGGCATAGGGTTGAATCTCATATTGCACAGCTTCAAGGCGTTCAGGGCGTAGCGCGACTAATACCACTTTGGCCCCGCGCCGTGCAAAGGCCGCTGCCAACGCCTGCCCTATGCCAGATGAGGCCCCTGTTACAATGACAACCTTATCCTGCAAGACAAGGGTAGAATGTTCAGGCGATAGATAGCGCCAAAACCAATAAACTACCCCCCCCATAAATGCAGGCCAAAAGATGCGCTTCATGGTTAACGCTCCTTTCGCGCAATACCTATCTGATTGACCCCATAACGCAGGGGTGTCCATGTGGTTCGGGTCACAACCTGAAATAGCGCTGGAAGCCCAAAGAAGCCAAACTGTAGCCCTTTGGGTAGTAAGGGCAAATAGGGTACATCCCATAGGCCATCCCCGAAGTGCTGCATCATCTTAAAGCCCGCGTCCTCGGCCCATGTGCGCCATTGTGTAGGCGGATGGACGTTGATATGGGTAGGGTCTTTACCGATGGCATCGGTTTGGGGGTCTTTGAAGCGGCGCAGACTATAGTCGGGGTTGGGGGTGGCGAAGAGAAACAGCCCATTCGGCTGCAAAATGCGGTGAATGTCTTGGATGGTCTGCTGTGGATTAGGCAGATGCTCGACCAAGTGTAGGGCCACCACCACTGCAAATTCACCATCAGCGAAGGGCGATAGGTCATCAGCGCTCTGGACAAAAGCCTCGGCTTTGGGGGCATTACGCTTGGTTTGCTCAATCCCATAAGCCGCAATATCGACCCCCACACAAGCAAAATCATCTTGTAAAAGACCGATGAGATGACCTAATCCGCAGCCGAGTTCGAGGAGTTTCCCGCCTGTCGTCGGGGCATAGCGGCGCACAAGTGCGGCATAGTAGCGGCGGGCAAACCAATACATACTGAACTTGCCCAACCCGCGATCGGCATAGTTGTAGCTCTCGAAATAGTGTTCCCCATATTCATCCAAGACTTGGCTATCGACACCGGGGACGGCGGCCACAGAGGGCGTTGGTTGCTTGTCCATAGTTTCCTCCACTTCTATCTATAGTACACACACAGCAACAAAAATGCCCTGTCGAGTTTTCGGCAGGGCATGATAGTTCTTCAGTTGGTGCGGCTTAGGCGGGCGATGGAGCGGTGCCGATATTCGGCGCGGGCAGGTCGTTGTTCCACCCCTCAGCATAGGGGCGTGGATTAGTCGGAGTACGCGGAGTCTCTGGTGTGGGTGGCGTATAGGCGGGGCGCTCCCCAATCAACTCCAAGAATTCCTCGCGTCCGATGGTCTCCACTTCCAGTAGCCGTTCAGCAATAGCGTCGAGCTTGTCGCGGTTTTCATTGAGGAGATGCAAAGCCACTTGGTATTGCTCGGTGACGATTTCATAAACATCTTCGTCAATGATTTGGGCGACGTTTTCGCCATAATCGCGTTGTTCGCTGATTTCACGGCCTAGGAAGACTAGTTCTTCGCGTTGACCAAAGACTCGCGGGCCAAGGCGGTCACTCATACCCCAGCGCGTAATCATCATGCGGGTGATTTGGGTTACCTTTTCGAGGTCGTTGGCGGCCCCGTTGGTAATCTCCCCAAAAATCAGTTCTTCAGCAGCACGCCCGCCCAAGATACCCGCAATTTGTTGCAGATACTCGGTGCGGCTACCCAGATAGCTATCATCTTCGGGCATTGTCCATGTTACACCACCCGCCATCCCGCGTGAGACAATCGTAATCTTCCGCACGGGGTCACATTTGGGCAGGAAGTGGAAGACCAAGGCATGGCCCGCCTCATGATAGGCAATCACACGGCGCTCTTCGGGTGAGATAATGCGGCTCTTGCGCTCTGGCCCCAAGACTACGCGCTCAGTAGCTTCTTCAAAGTCACGCATACTGATGGATTTCTTGCTTTTGCGGGCAGCGACAATGGCGGCTTCATTGACTAAGTTGGCAATATCAGCACCCACAAAGCCGGGGATAGACTTCGCAATAGTTGGCACATCGACATCGCTGGACAACGGCTTGCCACGTGTGTGTACCTTGAGGATGGCTTCACGTCCACGCAAGTCGGGGCGGTCAATCACCACCCGACGGTCAAAACGACCGGGGCGCATCAAGGCAGGGTCAAGGATGTCAGGGCGGTTAGTGGCGGCAATGATGATAATGTTGGTATCTGTGTCAAAGCCATCCATTTCCACCAAGATTTGGTTGAGGGTTTGCTCACGCTCATCGTGGCTTCCACCAAGGCCAGCCCCACGTTGACGACCGACGGCATCAATTTCGTCGATAAAGATGATGCAGGGGCTATGGCGCTTGGCTTGATCGAACAAGTCACGCACACGGCTGGCACCCACACCCACGAACATTTCTACAAATTCAGAGCCAGAGATGCCGAAGAAGGGCACACCTGCCTCACCTGCCACTGCTTTCGCCAGTAGGGTTTTACCTGTACCGGGGCGGCCTACTAGAAGAACACCCTTGGGGATACGTGCCCCCAGTTGAATGAACTTCTCAGGCTCTTTGAGGAACTCGACAATTTCATGGAGTTCTTCTTTGGCTTCCTCAACGCCTGCCACGTCATCAAAAGTGACATTGGACTGATCACCCGCAAACAAGCGGGCGCGGCTGCGTCCAAATTGCATGGCTTGGTTGTTGCTGCCTTGAGCTTGACGTACCATCAAGAACAAGAAACCTGCCACCAAAAGCAAGGGAAACAAGTTCGCCAACACGGGCAACCACATCCCTAGCCCGCTGGGGCCTTTATAGGTATAGTCGATGACATCCGCCTTTACCCGTTCCGGATTAGCCCCATGCGAGACCAACAGGTCTGGTAGGTCAGTATCAACAGTTTCGCTCAGTTGCGCTTCGAGTTCGGGTTGGTCACTGCCTTTGAGGGTAACTTTAATCTTAGAGTCGGATTGTTCAATGGCTTTGACTTCATTATTGTTGATCTTGGTAACCACCTCCGACAGCGACACCTTTTCGGTGTTACCGGGGCTTCTAATGGTGAATACCAACATCAGAATGATACCGATAATGACAATCCAGACAATGGAATTTCGGTAGCGCGGATTTTTCACTATGCTTTGTCGGCCTTAACCCAATGCAGAACTAGGCAGGCCGCCTCCCTTCTTGAAGATTTCTGATGACAAAAGACAAGCTGGTATATTGCGTGCAAGTGTTTAAAAAACCAACTATTAACAAGGTTTCTGGGGAGTAATTCGCCCTCATTATATGTGAAATTCGGTGAAATGAACAGTTTACGCCCTCATTTCTAAGAAAAGTCTAACTGTAGGCTTGCCACACAAAAATCCACAGAATGACGACCCCTAGGACAGCCATAAGCGCAATCGCCGCTAGAATGAGGGTCACAACATCCAAGGATTCAGGCTCCGAGACACGATAGCCCCGACTGTGCATAATTTCGGGTTCTGGAGGCATCGGGTAAGTATAGCCAGTTGGCACATAGCCATAGTTGAGGGCGGGTGGCGCACCCGGTGGCAAGGTTGGGGCGGTATCATAGCCGCGCACAGCAGGCACCGATTGCACAGGCGGTACAGCGGGCGGCATGGGCGGAGCATAGATGGGGGCTGGAGCAGGTGCAGGCGGGGGTGCTTCTTTAGCAGCAACGGGAACCATGCCACCTGTCGCCTCTTGGCCTTGCTCTTTGAAGGCAATCAAGATACGCCCCAACTGGTCAGCCGTGCGGTAGCGTGAGGCGGGTTCTTTTGCCAGCGTCTTCTGGATAATGGTATCTAATGAGGGTGGAACCTTGGGGTTGAGTTCGGAGATACGGGGAGGAGTATCGCGGATATGGGCGAGTGCCAGTTCTTGCTGGTCGTTGCCCATAAAAGGTAGCCGGCCCGTTAGCATCTCAAATAGTACAACGCCAATCGAATAGACATCCGCCGAAGGGGTGGGATATTCACCTTGAGCCTGTTCTGGGGCAAAATAATGCGGACTACCCCAAACTACCTTTTGACGTTCCTCAGAACGGGTGGCCGCCAGTGCTTGGGCGATACCGAAGTCTGTCACTTTGATGCGGTCACCGTCGGTGGTCAGGATATTCTGCGGCTTGACATCGGCATGAACCAAGCCCGCCCGATGAGCGTAGCCAATACCCGCGCAAATCTGGATGGCATAGTTCAAGGTACGCTCAATGCTAAAGGGCGCATCGGCCTTGATTATTTTCTTGAGGTCTTGCCCGTCGAGAAATTCCATGACGATGTAATGGGTGTTGCCGTCTTGTCCTACGTCATGAACAGTTACGATATTGGGGTGGGCAAGGTTCGCTACATTGCGGGCTTCTTGGCGAAAACGCACCAAGAAAGAAGGGTCATTAGTCAGAGATGGACGCAGAATTTTGATGGCTACAGTACGGCCCAATTCAATATCGGTAGCACGATAGATGACCGACATGCCCCCAGACCCATGCTGAGAAACAAGACGGTAGCGACCATTGAGTAGTTTTTCTTCCATAGGTTACGCCGTTTGATATTGGGCCAAGAGCGCCCGCAAGTTGCCGATATGCAGTTGCTGCACTTCACCATTGAGGGCTATCCGACTCTTGCCGCATTTCTCAATATCAATGGTGTTTAGGTATGCAGCGGGGTCGGGTTTGGTCAAGGCAATCTCAACGTATTTTTTAACACTTTGCAAATACTCAAGATCAGACTCGATTTTGCTTTCAATCTCACCGCGCAGCACCACTTCACCGTGTCCTTGGATAACGTTTTCGTAATTGTTGCCGCGCAATCGCTCTAAAGATTGTACAAAATCCTCGAAGCTACCATCCACAAAATAGGGGGCGGGCATCAAGGTGTCGGCGGCAAACAACACGCGGTCTTCTTTGACAAGGACAACAATCGAATCCTTACTATGCCCCGGTGAAGGCCACATCTCCAAGGTCTTGCCGCCCAGCCGAATTTCAAGGGTGCCGCTATCAAAGACCAGATTGGGCAGCTTCACCGAAACCTCATGAAAAGTGCGGGAGGCTTGTTGGGCTTGGGCAAGGCTTTCGCGCCCCCGTGTGTTGAGATAGTCATAACACAGGGAGTGGGCTATCACGGTCGCTTGCGGAAAAAAGCATGTCCCATAGGTATGGTCGGCATGGTAATGGGTGTTGATGATGTAGCGAACCTCTGTATTGAGGCGCTGTTGTATGAATTGACGGATGGCTTTACTTTCCTCTGGAAAGACCATCGTGTCAATGAGAATGGCACCAGCCGTTGTAATGATGGCACCAGCCGTTACTTGAGCATAAAGGTCGCTTGTAAAGACATAAATGTCATCCGCAACTCGTTCACGTCGCATGGAGTACCCTTCGTGGCTAACTGGGCGTTAGTATAACGAGTTGCTGGTGGCGAATCAAGACACAAGCCCTTGCCCTCAGTGTAATCGCATCAAAAAAAAGCGCATGGCGACAGCAATACGGGAGTCAGTAAAAAAGTAAAGGAAGGTGATTCTGCCTGCTTAATCTTGAGTTCTATCTGCCCATCAACTGTACTATAATGATTCGTAAATTTATTGAAAAAATCATGAGGATAGGCTTACCGATGACATCGCCTCTGTTTCAGGCACAAATCAACTCGCGTTATGTCATTCAAGAAAAACTTGGTGAAGGGGGCATGGGGGCCGTGTATCGTGCCACTGATCGCTTAACGGGTGATACCATTGCGCTCAAGCGTGTGACCCTCGCCAGCCATCAGCTTGATTTCGCTTCACGAGCATCGGTTGGCGAAAGCGGCAATATGCGGCTGGCACTGGCGCAAGAATTCCGTGTTCTGTCATCGCTACGTCACCCTCATATTATCAGTGTGTTGGACTACGGCTTTGATGCTGACCACCAACCCTATTTCACGATGGACTTGCTCGAAGGGGCGCAAACATTACTCCAAGCTGGGGAGCGTCAGTCCGTTGAGGCGCAAGTCAATCTGCTGATTCAAGTCTTGCAAGCGCTGGCCTATCTGCACCGACGTGGCATCCTACACCGCGACCTCAAACCTGCCAATGTGCTGGTCAATGCTCAAGGACAAGCCAAAGTGTTGGATTTCGGCTTGTCGGCGACGGCTGAACAGGCCCAAGGTATCGCCGGAACGCTGGCGTATATGGCTCCCGAACTGCTGAAAAACCAGCCCGTCAGTCAAGCCACCGACCTTTATGCGGTGGGGATGATGGCCTACGAACTACTCATGGACTGCTATCCATTCAGCCTGACTACCCCCTCGCGCTTGATAACACAAATTCTGACGCTCAAACCGGATGTCTCCAGTATCGACAATCCGCAGTTGGCTGATGTCGTAAGCCGCTTGCTGGTCAAAGACCCGACGGCGCGTTACAGCGATGCAGATGAGGTCATCCGTGACTTGAGCGCGGCTATCGGACAAGCGCCCCCTCAAGAAAGTATCGCCATCCGTGAGAGCTTTTTGCAAGCCGCCCAGTTCATCGGACGTGAAACTGAACTGACCCAATTAACCAATGCGCTCCAAAACGCCATGCAAGGCCATGGCTCGTCGTGGTTGGTCGGTGGTGAGAGTGGGGTCGGCAAGTCGCGGCTGATGGATGAGCTACGCACTCAGGCGCTGGTGGAAGGGGTAATGGTGGTGCGCGGTCAGGCCGTGGAAGGTGGCGGGTTGCCCTATCAAGTGTGGCGTGCCCCACTACGTCCCCTAGTCCTCTCAGCCAAATTGAATGACCTCGAAGCTGGGGTACTCAAGGACATTGTGCCTGATATTGGCAATCTACTAGGGCGAGATGTCCCTACTGCACCTGAACTCCCCGGCAAGGCAGGGCAACAACGTCTAGCGCTAACCATCGTAGATGTCTTCAAACGCCAGCCGCAGCCCGTGTTGCTTATCTTGGAGGATTTGCAATGGGCCACTGAAAGCTTGGAATTCATCCGGACATTGAACCGTTTCGTGGAGGGGTTGCCTGTGTTGGTGGTGGGCAACTATCGCAATGACGAACAGCCTGATTTACCCAATCAACTGCCGGATGTCCACCTGCTTCAACTGGCGCGGCTATCGGCGGCAGAAGTTGTCAAGCTAAGTACCTCCATGCTGGGTGAAGTGGGACAGCAACCAGAAGTGACCGAATTGCTCAATAAGGAGACTGAGGGCAATGTCTTTTTCCTTGTGGAGGTGGTGCGGGCACTAGCCGAAGAAGCCGGGCAATTGAGCCAAGTGGGGGCGTTGACCTTGCCAGAGCATGTCTTCACCGGTGGCATCCAGCGCATTATTCAGCGTCGCCTAGACAAGATACCTGCCGGACTACACACCTTGTCGAAGCTGGCCGCCGTGCTGGGGCGCGAAATCGACCGTGCCGTATTGCGGCAAACCGCCGAAGTCGAGCAAATCGAGGATTGGTTGATTGCCTGTGCTAATGCGGCGGTACTGGATGTGCGTGATGATCGCTGGCTATTTGCCCACGACAAACTGCGCGAGGCACTAGTGGCTGACCTTTCGGCAGAGGAACGGCCTATCTTGCATCGACAGGCCGCCGAAGCGATTGAAGCAGCCTATCCGAATGACACGGCCTACCATGAGGTACTGATGGGCCACTGGCGGACAGCTGGTGATGAGGCACGCGAACTGCATTATCTGCTGCCCGTTGTAGACGACATCATAAGATTGCATGCACAGTACGACCGTGCCGATGCACTGATTACACGGGGTTTGGAATTGATCCCCCCGGATGATGAGCGCATTGCAACGTTGCTGAATAAACTCTGCGACATCCATTATTATCGGGGGGACTTTGCCAAATCGCACGAGGCGGCAGAAGCTGCCCGTGTTCTCGCTGAGAAACTCGGTTTGCGGAATGAACTGCGACTTGCTTTGCTAAACTTAGGGATTGGTCCCGATATGCAAAGTGACGCTGCCCAAAATTACTTCCAACAGAGTCTGGCGGTGGCGCAGTCCATGAACGACATGGGCGGCATCGCAGCCGCTCTAAATGCATTGGGGATTTCGGCACATATGCGTGGTGACATTGCCACCGCCCGTGATTGTTATCAGCAGGGTCTAACAATAGCAAAAACGCTGGGAGATAAACGTCGCATCGCGGGCACGACGAATAACCTAGGTATTGCTGCGCTTGATTCAGGTGATTATCCGGTTGCCCTCGACTTATTCCGTCAGTCCTTCGAACTGGAACAGGAAATGGGCAGCAGAAGCAACATGGGGCCTAGATTAAACAATATGGGCAGTGCTGCCTTGGCAATAGGCGACTATGCTGGCGCACAGGACTACCATCAGCAGGCACTCAACCTGCGTATCGAAATACACGACACACTGGGTATTGCGATTAGCTTGATAGGACTGGGCAATACTGCCCTCGCAATGGGCGACAACACCAAAGCACAAAATTACTTCCAACGCAGCCTAGCCTTGGCACATGAGTTCGGTTACAAAAATATCATCATGGATAACCTGCGTGGCCTAGGCCAGATTATGAGGAATCAGGGCAATAATTTCGCCGCTCGAGACTACTTCCAGCAGGCGTTGGAACTGGCACGCAATGTCAGCCCTAGAGATGTCAGTGCGATTCTGAACAGCCTCGCCAGCGTCGCGTTTGAAGACCAACAACCCGATCTTCTGTCCTTGGTGCAAGAAGCGCTGGCTGATAGCCTGAGCCACTCCCAGCAACCGCAAGTGCTGTGTGCGTTGATCGTAACGGGGCGTTGGGCAGCACGTAAAGGGGATGCCTCAAGCGCAGCTCGCCTAGCTGGTCTGGTCGATGCCCATCCAGCCTGCTCATCGAATGCTCGACTTGAGCTTGAGACACTCCAACAGCAACTTGCGTTGCTATTGACCGCCGAGCAAATCGCCACTCTCGGTGCAGAGGGTGCGGCGCTTGATTTGGAAACGACGGCACAAGAATGGCTGGAACGGATTCGGAGCCATTAGCCGTATAAAAATTACCCATCGCCGAATTGGAAGCCGCCTTGGAACACGGTAAAATACAGGGCTTAGGGGTCGTCGTCGCGCAACTACTGGCTGAGTTTAATGTCCAAATCAATTAGTGCCGTCAATATTGAATCAAAGAAGGTGCCAACCATATGAGTAGTCAACCTACCGATTACAAGGCGCTTTGGGAAGCCGCCCAAGCCAAAGTGGATCGGTTGCAGGTCGAACTGAACCGCTCCAACCAACGCTGGGAGCATATCATCAACAACGCGGGTGATTCAATTTTTATCATTAGCCCAGCCGACTATACCATTCAGCAAGCCAACAGCCACGCCGCACGGCGTTTAGGCTATACCGATGATGAATTGGTAGGCATGTCACTCGATGACATCGAAGTTAATGACGATAACGCCACCACCATGCAGGTCGCTTGGATGTCAGAGGCCAGTGGGACACAGGTTTATGAATGCTATCATCGCCATAAAGAAGGGCATCTGATTCCCGTAGAGGTCAGTAGCCGCGTGGTCGAATTGGACGGACAAGAAGTTTTGCTCAACTTTGTGCGGAATATCGAAGTTCGCAAAAAACTGGAAGCCGAGCGCGAACAACTAATTGCTGATTTAGATGCCTATGCCCATACAGTGGCGCATGATTTAAAGAATCCACTGGCGACTGTCCTCGGCTACGCCAGCTTGTTATCTGATGATTTTGCATACATGGACGTTTCCAACGAGGCAAAAGACTTATTAGCCGCGATTGTACAGGGTAGCCTGAAATTGCAGCGCATCATTGAGGAGTTGCTGCTCTTAGCAAAAATCCGCACAATCGACGATGTGGAGCCAACCCCTTTAAACATGGGCGAGATTGTTCGTGAGGCATTGGCTCGTCTGACGGTGATGATTCACGAGCGTCATGCTGAGATAAACATGCCACAAGATAATGAGTGGGCGGTGGCACTCGGTCACACGGCTTGGGTCGAAGAACTCTGGGCCAACTACATTAGCAATGCCATCAAGTATGGTGGCACCCCGCCACAAATAACCTTGGGGTGTGAAATCCAAGACCACCAGTGGGGGTGTTTTTGGGTGAGTGACAACGGACATGGCCTTTCACCCGATGAGCAAGCGCGGCTATTCAAACAATTCACGCGGCTTGATGGAAGCTCAAACTCAGGAGAAGGGCTAGGTCTGTCGATTGTGAAGCGTATTGCTGAAAAGATGAAGGGGCGTGTTGGCGTTGAGAGTGTAGTTGGTCAAGGCAGCACCTTTTACTTCATTTTGCCCGCCGCAACCTAAAATCTGATCTTAACCGTGAAACCGCTTCATTATTTGATGAATAACAATCGACGAATAGGATTCGCCAAACACCTGAGCAGCGATTGGTGATTGCCCTTGCCTTGACTTGTTTCTAGCGCTCGGCTACAATCGCTTCGCTAATCTTTAGGACTGAAAATTTTCTAGCTGGATACAAATCATGACGCAGACCTTTGTACTTGAAGCGAATAAACGCGAGATGACTGGCAAGCGAGTGCGCCAGTTACGCGCTCAAGGGCGGATTCCGGCGGTAGTGTATGGCCCCCAACGTGAACCTGTTCATATTGTTGTAGACTGGCCCAAGCTCCGTACTGTTTTAGCTAATGCGGGAAGCACTCATTTGGTGGAAGTTCAGGTCGATAGCGACTCCTATACCACCCTGATCCGCGAAGTTGACCGTCACCCGATACGCCACGAAGTGGTACTCCATGTCGATTTTTATGCCGTGAACTTGCAGGATACATTGGTTACCTCAGTGCCGATTGTACTGCTCAATGAAGATAAAACAGCTTCGCGCCTCAATGCTCAGATTATCCACGAAGCCTTGACCGTTGAGGTTGAATGTTTGCCCACTGCCATTCCAGAGCAAGTTCAATTGGATGTGGCGATTTTGAAGGAAGCTGGTGACTTCTTGACAGTGGCTAACCTTCCGCAAATTGAGGGTGTGAGCTTTGTCGATGACCCTGATACTATCATCGTCCGCACAACCTATATTCCGGTTGCTTCTGACACCGATGAGGAAGAAGAAGGCAGCATGAGTGCCGAACCCGAAGTTATCTCCCGCCGCAAGGAAGAAGACTTCGACGACTAGCACACCAACGCAACCATCAGCCCCCTTATATTCTACTCAAGGGGGCTTTTTGTTACGCCTTGTGGTTAATCAATAAGGTGGGGACAACCGAACCCGCGCCAGCCGTCACATTCAGTAGAGCCATCGACGACAAGCGTGTTAAACAGCCGGATACCGACTCCCCATAGAACACATAGGGGGCTGCATCCACAAACCGCTCCTCTAAATCAAGCGCGTCATCAATCCATGCTGGGAAGGAGCGCCGCACGGTTGGTACCCGCTCTTGCACCACATGGGGAGTATTGAGCGCTTGGTGCAAGGCTGCCTCCCAGCCATCTGATGAGCTTTCCCAGCCAAGTACCACCCCCTTACCGCCATACTCATCATTGGGTTTCAATACAAACCGCTCCCGATGGTCAGCAATAAATGATACTAAATCCACTTGCTCATCGTGATAGCGGGTCTTGCGGTCACGCACCACCCGTGTCCAAGGGATATGGGCGCGGATAGAGGCTAGTTGCTCATGGTTAAAGAGATGCTCATTACGCTCATCGCTCAAAAAAGCAAGGCTGGCCTTCTTAGCAAGTAGCTTGGCGCTGAAGGAATTGGTCACCATCACGGCATGGTCACGGGCGGCTCGCACAATTGGGTTGTCGAGGCCCATCACATCAATGAGTTCACTGACCAAGACCCGTTTATAAACAATATCAATCCGAAAATCGCCGCTATATAGATGCCCATTGCGATAATCTAATTGGCGTGGGTCTGCCAGAATGGACGGATAGCCCTGTTTCTCAAAATGGTCACGGCAGATTTCATGCTCATTGAGGGTCGGGACTTCATGCCAATCCAAAATGCCGATTTGCGGATGCTGGGTGCCACCCCATGCCTGATACGCCCGCAAAATCATGTTGAGTAAGTTATCAAGACCATACATGGGGGTTACAGTGTAGCGCTCTTGGAAACGCTGCATGGGTTCCAGTTGGAGGAAAACCTCACTCAATATATCCCCATAACCGATACCCGCTGGAGTCTCGGCATTGTACTCAACACAATTCAAGGTGTGACTTTCAGGCAGGAAAAAAGTATCAAGCCGCGAGCTTGTCCAAGGCACGATGTCGGGGTCAATGGTGATAATCTCTTCTTCAAACTCATGCAACATGAGTTGTTCACGCAATTTTGCATCGGCTAGGCAGGCCTTGTGTGTAATCATAAAAGCTTGGAGCAGGGTCTCCATCTCACGGCGCAAATAGGCCCAATCACTCTCAAAATAGAAATGGGGCCGCAATACCACACAGACGGGACGATCACCAAAGTACAGCCCACGTTGTTTTAAGAGGGTGCGGAGTTGGCGGTCAGCTTCAGCGGCAATGTCATCAGTTAACCCATCATGATAGAAGTTGATGGCATCTTGAATCATGAGGGTTAGCCTTTCTTGGCGCTTTTGGCAACCTTGCCCCAATCGTATCGGCTACGAGTTTCAGCTTTCGATTGGGCAAGGCGAATCGCCATATCGGCCATGTGGGTGACCATCCATTCAAAATGACCCTTGCCTAACGAGTTGACATCCATATCTGGCGCACAGTTCATAAAGTCGATGGCATACGGAACACCGTCTTTAATAGCAAATTCGCAGGTGTTCATGTCATAGCCAAAGGCTTGACAGATGGCGGCGCTATCATGGGCCAGTTGGTTGTGTAATTCTGGTGCAAAGGTAGGCTCGGGTAAATAGTAGCGGCGGTTGGGGTCATACTCCATGACATGCACATCCTCTTGACCAAGGCACATGCAGCGGGCGTATTGCTCCCACTTGATGAACTCTTGCAGCACCATCGTTAGTAGTCCGCTAGAGTTGTAGGCGTGCATCAATTCATCCATCGAATTGACAATGTAGACCTCTTTCCAGCCACCCCCGTGTGCATCCTTGAGAACGCAGGGAAAGCCACCAACCATCTCTACCAAGCGGCTCCAATCAAGGGGATATTCCAGATTGCGGAGGCTTTCGGTAAGGACAATCCCCGGCACATAGTCACGGTTGGGCAGCACGACGGTGCGGGGGGTGGCAATCCCTAGCTTATCGAGCAGCGAGGCCCCAAAATATTTATCATCGGCTGTCCACATAAAGGGGTCATTGACCACCTTCGCGCCCTGTAAAACTGCATTTTTCAAATAAGAACGATAATAGGGGACTTCATGCGAAATACGGTCGATGATAACGCGGTAAGGGGTTTCCTCATTCATCATCGTGCCGCCGATTTTAATGTATTCGGCGACGACATTGGTCTCAGGTGTGCGACGATTGACCTCCTCAATAAAAGCTGGGGGCCACGACCACTCCCGACCTACCAATAAACCAACGCGCAGGGGTTCTTTACGTTTGGGAGGCATATCTATTCTCCTTAAAGAAAGCTTTTTTTAATCGTGTCCGTTGATGTAGTGCAGGATCATTTTTTGCCAATAGGGCCAATCGTGCGACCACCCATCCCATTCACGCAAGGCATTGCCAATCCCTTTGGCCCATAACTCGCGGGACATGGCACGGCTGCTTTCCAGCAGGCGGTCTTCGCGCCCCACTGCCATGACAATATCAAGATGACGTAATAAACTCAGTCGATACCCGTCATGCTCATTGGGAATGAACTGCATGGGGTTATTGAAATATACATAATCATCGCTATACCCATTGGTCATAAAGCGAATATCATAGGCCCCACTTAGGCCAATAATGCGGTCAACCTTGTCGGGATACTTGAGACCAAAGGCCATAGCATGGTAGGCCCCAAAGCTGGCCCCAACCATCATCAAAAAGGGATTGGGGTTCTTGTGTTCGGTGAGGGGTAGCACCTCATTGCGGATATACTCGAAATACTGATGATGTCGGTAGGAGCGCCCACCGGGGTGTGCCCAGCGGCAATACCAACTCTCCGCATCGACGCTATCCACACAATAAATCTGAAGCCAACCGCGCTCCAGATGCTCATGGAGTGTTTCCATCATGTCGCGGTCTTCCCATTCATAAAATCGACCTTGGGAGGTGGGGAAGACGACAACCCGTGCGCCTGCGTGTCCAAAAACGAGAAGTTCCATCCGACGGTTCAGGGATGGGCTGTGCCAAACATGATATTCGCGGTTCATTTATTGAAAGTCCTTCATGGCAACGATAACGGCCCGTGCGGCATCCAATACACCAGCGCCTTGCCGTTCATGGGGGGTATTCGGCAGGGGTTTCGCTGTTGAAGTTAAGATAGTGCGAATCTGGTTGGGTGTCAACTTGGGGTTGGCTTCTAACATTTGGGCTACTACTGAAGCAGCAATTGCCACCGAGACTGAGGTGCCATCGACATGCTGGTGTTTATCATCAATGAGCTTATAGCGATTGATGCGGGCTTGGATAGCGGCATGGAGGTGCTCGGTTGTTTCGTCAGTATCAATATCCTCAATATCCTCAAAGCCGCCCTCTAGCAGGCGTTGCCAACCCAAGCGGGTATCGGAAAGTAAAGGTGCTAACCAGCGGGCTTCACGCTCCATTGTCGAATCGGGCAAAATTGGGGAGGCAATCCACGCAGCGGTGGTGATAAGCTCTGGCTTGTGGCTATGGTCATAAGCGGTTCCATAGTTGTGGTGATAGAGTTTCCACAGACTGCGGTCAAGTGAGTTATGGTCATCATAGCCGCCAACGGTGATAGCCGCGGCAGAACTAGCTGGCGGCACCAAGTTGGGTAAGCCTGAATTGCCCGCCGCCACCAAGACCGTGACCCCTTGTTCGACCAGTAGCCGGATGTCAGCATGAATGGGATGATGGGGGTTATTGCTGACAAAATCGCCGCCCACCGAGATATTGACGATGCGGATGTTGTGTTCGCGGTGGTGTTTGACTAGCCATTGCAAACCGCGCAGGATGTCTTTTTCTTTGACTTCACCCGCCGGGGTGCCAACCCGAATCAGCACCAAATCAGCGCCAGACGCGAGACCGCGATATTTGCCATTGGAATTATGACCATTGCCTGCTGCAATGACACTGGTCATCTGGCCGTGCCAACTTAACATATCCGTTTTTATGACCTTGGGCTGCTCGACAATATCACGGGTGGAGGCATCCACATGCAGGCGTACCCGTGCCGCGATGTCAGGGTGCATGGAAAAGCCTGAATCGAGAAAAGCCATCACCACACCGCGCCCAGTAAAGTCGGGGTGTGCGCCAAGACGTAATGGCGTTGGCAGCACATCCATGTGGTTATGGTAGGGGTAATTGACTTTAAAGGCCATGATTGCAGGTCTCCTTAACCCTGTTGTCCAGTACGCGAGGCGTTTTGAGGTTTACCCACCGCCAGAAAATCATTCACAAAGTTTTGGGTATATTCATTTAATAAGGTCTCAACCCGCTCGTAATCAGGGGATACCAGTATCAGCCCTGCATGATAGGCTTTATCGGCCTTCCAGACCACTTCAGGCGCATTATAAGCTGAGAGGTCAGGATGCTCTTGGCGGGCAAGGGTAATCAATAAACCTGCATAATCTTGGCGAGATGTTGGCACCGTGTAAGGTTTACCCCGCAAACGTGCAATCTCCAGACGACCCCATTCTGTCCAAGGATTAACACCTGTAGCTGCTTCAATTAAATCAGAAAGAAAGGCTCCACCCACCCGTGCCGCTACTTCAAGAAAGTATAATTGACCATCAGCATGGGCGCGAATATATTCGGCATGGGTGATACCGTTTTGGTAATCCATAACCGTTATCAACTGTTGATTGATGGCGGTTAGCTGTTGGGTGATGTCGGCATCGCGTGGCAAAACCCGTGAGTTGAAGACCCCCCCACCTTGATAGACCTGCATAGGGGGCGCTCCGTATTGCTGCACACTGCAAAACTCAATGGAGCCGTTCACCACAATTGAATCAACATGGAAAATATCACCGGGGATAAACTGCTCTAGCAGATAATAAGATTGCATGTCGCCTAGTTCATCAAGCGCCCGCCAGACTTCCTCGTCGTTGTGAACCTTACGAATGCCCATTGAGCCAGCCTCAGTACGGGGTTTGAGTATCCAAGGTGGTGTGATGGCAGCCATATATGCCCGCAACTGGTCATAATTCAAGACATGCGTAAAGGGCGGCACCAAAATCCCACCATTATGGGTAATCTCACGCATGGCGAGCTTATCACGGAAGCGCCGTGTCTCGCTCACACGCATACCGGGTAAGCGTAAATGCTCACGCAGTATGGCTACAATCTCAATCTCAAATTCATCAAGCGGCACAATCAAGTCAAGTTGACGGCTGCGGCACAAATAACTAATGGCATGAATCACATCTTGATAGCGGCGTAAATCAGGAACAAAAAAGATTTCATCAAGGATGTCGCGGGGCCAAGGCTCGTGCTGTAATTTTTCTTCAGTCAACAATAAGATTCGGCAACCGCTGGCCTTTACCGCCTCTAACATCTTGGTACCTTTAAAGGCACTTGAAACAAATAATACCGTCTCCATGACACCGCTTCCTTTTTTTCAGTTAATTATAGTACGGTTTTTAGTTAGCAGGTTCGAGGTAATAAGCGTCTATGCCGCCCTCAGCCGACCAACCTTCTACATCCTCTTCGGTGCGGACATACCACCAGCGGAAATCATTGGCGCACACGGGGCCATCAATCACCAAGACCTCTTCTTGATAGGCCAAGTACGCAATAATCACCGATAAGAATCCCGGCTCATCACGCAGGCTAAGGCCCGATTGTACAATGACCCGTGCCGTATCCCCTACATACAGGCGTGAGAGCGGCGCTCCGGGGCAAGGCACACTATTCGGGTCAATTGTCGCAGTAGCACTTCCTGTTGCGGTGCGCGTCGGGAAGAGGGTATTGGTAGGAAGAGGAGTCACACTGGGCGTCCATGTTGCCGTCGGCGTGGGGGTATTAGAAGGCGTATAGGTGTGGGTGGGGGTATGGGTTCGGGTACGTGTTACTGTCCGCGTCGCAGTCGATGTTAGGGTTCGGCTTGCCGTTGCAGACGGTGTGCGGGTTGATGATGCCGCCCGCGTTACAGTAGGTGTATTGGATGCGCGAACTGTTTGGGTTGGTGTTGCTGAATTGCGCGGGGTGCGGCTAGGAGTCACGGTTCGGCTTGGCGTTGAGGTCACCGAGGGTTGCATCGTCGGTGTATCTGATACCGCTACTGTTTCACTTACGGTACCCGTCGGGCTACTGGGCAATACAGCCACGGGTTCCTCAGTTACCGTTTCAGATGGACTTGATGGTGATGTGTGGCTGGGAGTTGGGGTTACAGTTTCGGTCGGGGATGTTGTCGGTAAGACGGTCTCAGTAGAAGTTGCGGTTGGTGTTATCGTCATGGTGACGGTTGGTGTCGGAGTATTGGTATAGGCAGCAGCCGTCTGGGTTGTTTGTGCCACTGCCAAGCGCGAAGGAAGCGTCAAAACCTCGCCTTGGTTCAGGTTGCGCCGTTCCCCATTTTGGAGAATCTCGATTGCCCCTTCAATTACCTCAAGGGTAACGGTGCCATTGGTAGCCACCATAATGGTATAAACAGATTCATCAGCAAAAATATCCGCCAAAGAGGTATGCACTTGATGTGAGCCACTGGTTGTTGACACAACTGAGTTAGTAATCTGGCCCTGACTCAAACTTAGGCGCACTTGATTGGTTGTTTCATCTGACATTGAGGACAAGACATCGAGGGTCACAATCGTATCATGCCCAATCTCAGTCTTGTCACCGTCCATGAAGACCAGCGACGCATTGCCTTCGTTATCGGTGCGAATTGAATAACCTTGGCGAACAGTGCGTCTGTCAGCGACATCTTGCCATTGATTGTTGTTTTGGCGAACTGCAACTTGGGGTTGGGTAACCAACAAGCTGGCCTCTAGTGGGGGAATAGAAGTAATTTCTGGGGTGTCGTCTTGCAGTTGGCTGAAAGCAAAATAGGCAATTCCCGCGAACAGAATAATTGCAAGTAACCATAGCCAGCGTCTGCCCAGCATAGGGCCAGTGGTGTTTGATTTCGTATCAAGACCGAGAGTACGTTCTAGACGAAGCATCGCTTGTTCGGTAATGTTTCCTGTCATATCAATAACAGGATAGGTACCGGGTTCGGGGAACACTTCATCCGTCCCCTCAATCAAGATACCTTGCACAGGAATACGACGGCGTACTGCCTCATCAATCAGATTTTGCCAATTTTCATCGCTAATTGCCCTTGCGCTAACGAGATAAATGGCAAATTCGCTTTGAATGAGGTAGGTGAGTCGATTTTCCCACGTATCTTCAGTACGGCTACCCTCAACTTCAAAGCCCTTTGCCTGCAATTTTTGCGCCAATTGAATCGCAAAGGGTTCGTCTTGAGGGGCAAAAATCAGGTACACTTTACGCATTATGAGTCATCATCCAGCCACTGTTTAACCAGTCGGTTATTCTACCGTAAAAGGGGGTATTTGACATATGCACATTTTGCACGGAACATGGATACCTCAACGGTTGCTCCTGTGGGGAGAGGATACCAATGCGCCCCCACCCCGCAAAACAAAACGCAAGGGATTATCACCACATCCTTATTTGTTGTCAATTGATAGTTGGTTACGTTACCTTGACCGTTTGGCTCCCCATTCGGAGCCAGATGGAGAGCCGATTAGCCTTTGGCTTCCCAGCGATGGCCTTACACCCCAACCCTCGCTCGAAGCGCAGCAGGTGGGCTTGCCACCCCTTGAAGGCAATCTTAGTCTCCATCCTTTTCGTGTGAGTGGGGTCATCCTTGCGCCAAGTGACGCCGCCACGTTTCTCCTCGCCCTGCCCGCCCAGCCGCATGGCTTCATCATTGGGAGTGACCTTGTTTATTGGCAACAGGCCCAACTCTTGGCTTGGGGATGTTTGGTAGAGGGACGGTATATCCCAGCAATTGAGCCTCAAGGTCAATCCTTTACTGCTTATTGGCAGCCCTATCCTGATTCCACCACTTATGCACAATTTGCCCGCCACATGCCACCTGTATGTCGTGCTGCCGTCGAGAATCTTGATTCGGCTCCAGAGGCCAGTGTTTTGGTGGATGATTTTCTCCAAACGATGATGAATCAGTTTATTCGAGAACATTATGCTGACCCTCAACGACTCACAAATAGTTGGTTGAAAGCGCTAACCGGCAAGACCCCAACCATAGAGGGTAAAGCGTCGGCCAATCGCAAAAACTATGAAGCGTGGCAGCAATGGCGTGGGGTAACGGATAGCGTACAGGATACCTTCAAAATCTGTTTTCGTTTAGAAGACCCCCAAGAGGCGGATGACCTCTGGACGCTAACCTATTTGCTACAAGCTACGGATGACCCCAGTCTTGTAGTCGATGCTGAGATGGTGTGGGCTTCAACCGGACAGCGGGTCGAGTACCTAGAACGGCGTTTTGAACAGCCTCAAGAGAAAATGCTCACCGCCTTGGGTATCGCCTCGCGCTTTTTCCCGCCCATTGAGCGCAGTTTGCGTACTGCTACTCCCACCCATGTCCGGTTGACTACTGACGAGGCGTTGACGTTTTTGCTTGATGCGGCTCCCCTCTTGCAACAGCATCACTTTGCGGTGTTAGTACCGAACTGGTGGGGACGCCAACGCCGTTTGAAAGCAAAGGCTACGGTTAAGGGCCAAGTTAATGAGCCGACAGGCTTTCTCAATATGGATAACCTAGCCCACTATGAGTGGAAGTTATCAGTCGGGGGGGAAGTCATTGGGCAAGCTGAATTTGAAGAATTGGTTGCACTCAAGCAGCCCATAGTGCGCTACAAGGGTGAATGGGTTGTTCTTGATACAACCCAAGTTGATAGTGCCCGCAAGTTCTTTGAGCAAAATCATGAAGGCGAAACTGATATTCTCGGTATATTGAAGATGGCCTCCACCCCCATCGAAGTTGAGGGTTTAGAGGTCGAGGGCTTCACGATTGAAGGCTGGTTATCGGACATTTTTGCCCGTCTACAAGCACCCGACGAGACGCCATTACTACTAGAACCACCGCAATTGAAAGCCACCCTGCGCCCCTATCAAGTGCGCGGCTTTAACTGGCTGGTGCAGATGCGACGGCTCGGCTTGGGGGCTTGCCTTGCGGATGACATGGGGCTGGGTAAATCGATCCAAACCATCAGCCTATGGCTCTATGAACGGGAGCAGTTGGGCATCCAGCAGCCCTATCTCTTGGTTTGCCCGACCTCGGTAGTGGGTAACTGGGGACATGAATTGACACGCTTTGCCCCATCCCTGCGGTATACGCGACATCAAGGGCCAGACCGCCTCAAAGGGGATGACTTTACCAAGACCGCCCTCAAGCACGATGTGGTCATCACTAGTTATGCCCTGTTGCATCGTGACCTTGATACCCTGCAACAAGTCCACTGGGCGGGCGTGGTCTTGGATGAGGCTCAAAACATCAAGAACCCCTCCACTAAACAGGCCCAAGCTGCCCGTGCGCTTAAATCTGACCATCGACTGGCTTTGACGGGTACGCCTGTTGAGAATCGCCTCACTGAGTTGTGGTCTATCTTCCAATTCCTCAATGCGGGCTATCTGGGGTCACAGCAATCCTTCCGTAGCAGCTTCAGCGTGCCAATTGAACGCTATGGGGATGTTCAGGCGGCAGCTACCCTGAAGCGCCTGACCACCCCCTTTATCTTGCGGCGTCTCAAATCTGACCCCAACGTTATCCAAGACTTGCCTGAGAAATTCGAGAACAAGGTCTATTGCAGCCTAACCCCTGAGCAAGCCACCTTATATGAAGCGATTGTGCGCGAAGAATTGGAAGCACTCGAAGAAGCTGAAGATGCCCTGCAACGACGCGGCAGCATCCTCCGCATGTTGACACGCCTTAAGCAGGTTTGTAACCATCCCGCCCATCTGCTTAAAGAAGGCCATGACGCTCCCCTTGCCAACCGTAGCGGCAAGCTGATTCGTCTTGCAGAGATGTTGGACGAGATGCGCTCAACGGATGAACGCGCCCTGATTTTTACCCAATACGCCGAAATGGGGACACTGCTGGAGACTTATCTCCAACAGTATCTCGTCGATGAAGTATTGTTTCTGCATGGAGGAACCCCGACCCAAAAACGGGAGGAGATGATTCGCACTTTCCAAAGTCGTTTTGGGCCACCTGTGTTTATTTTGTCGCTCAAGGCAGGTGGAACGGGTCTCAATTTGACCCAAGCCAGCCATGTCTTCCATTTTGACCGCTGGTATAACCCTGCCGTTGAGAATCAAGCTACCGACCGCGCCTATCGCATCGGGCAGACGAAAAACGTCCAAGTCCATAAATTCATCTGTTTAGGAACTCTAGAGGAGCGCATCGACGAACTAATCGAACACAAACAGGCCCTTGCTGACCAGATTGTAGGTGAGGGTGAAAGTTGGCTGTCGGAATTGAGCAATAGCGAGCTTTCCGAACTGGTTACCCTCCGCCGTGATGTCTTAGCTGACGCTTAACAGCCGACACACAAACGGGCGTCCGTTGCTTCGTCTATGGTCTATTGTGTCTCCTAAATCTCCTCATTAGACTGAGAATTAACGCTGGTTTTCATGATTTAGGAGATACAGGACACATGAAGAAATTGCTCGTTACCTTTATAGTCACCCTTTTGTTGGTTGGGGTTCCCTTAAATGTGTTGGCGGCCCCTGAACCTGCCCCGCTGACCTCCCAGAGCGCCCAATCCGGCTGCTCAATGGACTTAATGCTGGTGCTGGATGGCTCTGGTAGCATCTCCCCACCCGATTTTGAGATTATGAAACAATTTGTCGATTTGATGCTTAGTCAGTTCACCATCGGCCCGCGTGATGCCAATGTGGGGGTTATTCAATTCTCGACAACAGCCTCGCTCTATTTGGGCCTGACCGATGACCCCGATAAAGCCCATGCCTCCATTGCCAACATGACCCAATTTGGTGAAAGCACCAATATCGCCGCCGCGATTGACCTTGCCCAAGACCAATTCATCACCCGTCGCGCAGGTATCCCGCGTGTGATTGTGGTCTTGACTGATGGTCGTCACAACGAGTCAGGCAATCCTGTCGCCCAAGCGGATATTGCCCGTGCTGCGGGTACCGCTATCTTCGGCATTGCCGTCGGCGATATTGATTTTAACGAACTCATTGACATTTCCGGTGGCGACCAAAATGTGTTCTTGGTGAGCGGCTTCCAAGGTCTCAACACCATTCTTGACATTTTGCTCAACAGCACCTGTGCAGTAGTCACGATTCCCCAGCCCGGTGAAGAAGATGTCGAGGTTGGCACCCCCTTGGGTGAAGGCACCATCGAAATCCGCTATGAAATCCCTGAATCCGGTGACACCCAAATCGCCTTTGCTTCCAACCGCGATGGTGACTTTGAGATTTACGTCATGAACGCCGATGGCACCAACGTGCGCCAACTGACCTTCAACAATGTGAACGATGACAAGCCCTCATGGTCGAAGGATGGCACCCGCATCGCATGGGAGTCGGAAGTCGATGGTGATTTTGAAATCTTTATGATGAACGCCGATGGTACCAACATCCAGCAATTGACCAACAACGACGTTAATGACTGGGGGCCAGCTTGGAACCCAACGGGTACTCAGATTGCTTTCCATTCTGACGAAGATGGCGATATTGAACTCTTTGTGATGGATGCCGATGGCAACAACCGCCGCCAAGTGACCAACAACTCCGGCTCCACCGACCGCTCGCCCACATGGTCACCCGATGGACACGAACTACTCTACTACAGCAATGAACCCGGTGGGCGTGAACTGTATCGCATCAATCTTGATACAGGCATCAAGACCCGTCTCAGCGCCAACGAGTTCTATGATGGTCAGCCCGACTGGTCATTGAATGGCACGGGTGTGATTTTCGGCTCCACCCGTGAGGATAACAACTCCGAAATCTACATCATGCGCCTCGATGGATCGAACGTGGTGCGCCTGACTAACCGCCCTGCCACTGAAGATGACCCCGTATGGTCGCCCGATGGTCGCCAAGTGGCCTTCGAGTCCGACGCGGCGGGTAACTTCGACATCTGGGTGATGAACGCCGATGGTACAGGTCTTGTGCAATTGACCGACAGCACCGCTACGGACTGGTCACCGGACTGGATTTGGATGCCGGGTACCCTCAACCCCTAGCCAATTTTGGCCCCTGTCTCTAGCATTAGAGGCGGGGGCTTACTTATCATCAATAAGGAGACAACATCATGCTTCAGAGAACGCTGTTATTGCTGACGATGGTTATGCTGTTGATAGCGGGAACGCCGCACCCACAACCCGCCGCTGCCCAAGAGGGGTGTACTATTGACACCACCCTACGCCGTACCCGCTATGAAATCAACGCTGTGCTGGACTGGTCAACCAAGGTCGTACAAGTGACCCAGACTATCCGCTACCGTAACGACTACGACCAAGACCTGACCGAGTTGGTGCTACATAGCGAACCCCACCGTCTCTCCCGCGCCAATGTCATGACTTTCCGCAGCGCCCAAACCGAAGATGGGCAATTTATCGAAGGCGTTACCGTTGATAAGTTACGCTTCACGGTGCCGCTACCTGAAGCCGTGCCGAGTGGTTGCGATGTGGTCGTGACGCTGGTCTATGATATTAACGTCAAGCCCCTCAGTGATGAGAACCCACTCGGCTGGCTGGCTTATACTGAGCGGCAACTCAACTTGGGGCATTGGTTCCCAACGGTGGGCTTATATGGCTACGAGACGGCGGGCGAGTGGTATGTGCCTGACCGTCACTATATTGGCGAGCAGACCGCGCCTGAATTGGCGGATTATAGGGTCACGATGCAGGTCAACAATGGGCCGGCAGGTTTGCAGGTCATTGCCCCCGGTACCGTCTCGCAAGCGGGCAACACATGGACGATGCAACTCAATGGGGCGCGTGATTTCGCCATCAGCATGAGTACCCAATTTCAGAAGACGACAGAGGCCGTTGGGGATGTGACCGTTGAACTCTATACCTACCCAACCGAGACCCCTGCCAGCATTGCCCAAGCCATGACCGACGCCACCCAAGCCCTCGCCGTCTATTCGGACTTATTCGGAGCCTATCCTTTTGAGCGTTTGGTGGTGGTCGAAGGTGATTTTGACGATGGCTATGAGTTTAGTGGTTTTGTCTTCGTCAGCGAGGCGTGGTTCCGCACATGGAATGGCACCCCCAACCATTGGCTGACCATCATCACCATCCATGAGATTGCCCATCAGTGGTGGTATATGCTGGTTGCCAATGACCAAGCACGCGACCCCTATCTGGATGAGGCCTTCGCCACCTATAGCGAACTACTTTATTTTGAGGCTACCAATCCCGACCTTGTGCAGGCATGGTGGGATTTCCGCGTCTTCCGTTATGACACTACCGACCCCGTAGACATCACCGTATACGAGTACACCCAATGGCGGCCCTATATCAACGCCGCCTATCTGCGCGGAGTGCGGATGTTACAGGCGGTCAGGGAAGCTGTCGGTGATGAGGTCTTCTTCCAATGGCTGCACGATTATGCTCACGATTACCAAGGGCAAGTTGCTTCTCCGCATGATCTGTGGCAGATGCTCCCTGACGCCGACTATCTGTTGATTAGCGATATTCGTAGCCAATATCTGCGAAATGGCGATATACTAGAAAAGTGAGATAAATAACACGGGAGCCATTACATGGGCTGGTGGTACGACGATGAGGGTTATGATGATAACCATACTTTGGTGGACTATCGCACCCCACCCGATGCGCTGGTGATTAATGGTCGGGTGATTGCCATTAGCCAGCGCGGTGCCATTGGTACCGAGTGGTGGGGGAAGCAATGGGTCACGACCATGGAGCGTCTCGGTCTCGGTGGGCGCATTGAGCGCGGACGCCGCTATGCCCGTAACGGCTCGGTGCGCGACCTTGAAATCAGCTATGGTATGGCTTATGCCCAAGTCTCTGGCTCACGGCTCTACCGCACGGCTATTCACCTCCGCACCTTAGATGATGCAGAATGGGAGAGGGCGCTGGCTGCCCTTTCCCAACAGGCCATCTATAGCGCCAAACTACTGGCGGGTGAAATGCCCGGTGATATTGAGACCATCTTTCAAGAGGCAGGGGTGTCGCTCTTTCCACAAAGCACCAAAGACATCACCTTTGAGTGTTCGTGTCCCGACTATGGCGACCCCTGCAAGCACGCCGCAGCCGTCTATTATCTGGTTGCCGAACAACTGGATGCTGACCCATTTATCCTGTTCCATCTACGGGGCCGCAAACGTGAGCAAGTGTTAGCCGCCTTGCGCCAACATCGCGGGGGCGAGGGCCACATGCCCGACCATAGCACCTCGCTTGCTCATGAGATAGACCGCTTTTGGCAAGGCTTTGAACACCGACCCATGACGGCCTTGCCGAGTATTCCATCCGAAGCAGTGGCGCTCCGTGAATTAGGGCCGCTGCCTAATGGCCTCGACTTAAAGCCACTCTACCAATCCATCGCAGCCACAGCCTACCAACAATTGATTGGTGATAATTTTGCACAAAATGGCGAGAGTGAATAGAATTTAGCCAATATTTAATTTTAGTGGGTTGTTTTAATGCGGAATCTTATTGATCGTCTCTTTGCTGTATTGTTACCTGTTTTGGCAGTTGCGGCGGCCCTCCTCATTGGGGCTATTATGCTATTGCTAATGGATGCTGACCCCATTGAGGCTTATCAAGCCCTCTATGACGGAGCCTTTGGTACCGTCAACTCGCGCTCCGAAACGCTGGTCAAAGCAACGCCGCTCCTCCTTGTTGGTATCGGAATTTGTATTGCCTTTCGGGGTGGCGTCATCAATATCGGTGGCGAAGGGCAGATGATTGCGGGTGCAGTTGTTGGCACCTATGTCGCACTCAAGTTTGAGACCATGCCCTTTAGCGGTACAGCCTCCATCTATCATGACCTGCCCCAATATCTGACCATTGCGCTGTGCATGATTAGCGGGTTCTTGGCGGGGGCTTTCTGGGGAGGCATCGCGGGTCTGCTCAAAGCCTATTTCGATGTCAATGAAATCCTCAGCACCATTATGCTTAACCAGATTGCACTACAACTGATGAGCTATCTACTCAATGGTGTGATGCTTGACCCGCGCCAACGTGAGCGTGTTAACCACATTCCCCGCACCGCCCGCGTGCCGGATTACGCTCAGATTCCGCGTGTCACATGGCTCACCGATGTCCCCATCCGCTTGCATTATGGCTTCATCATTGCACTGGTGTTGGCGGTCATCATCTATATTTTCTTGTGGCGTACCACCCTCGGCTACCGCATTCGGGCCGTCGGCAAGAATCAACGGGCCTCACGCTATGCAGGTATCAACGTCAAACGGCAGATGCTTTTTTCGATGTTCTTAGCAGGCGGCTTTGCAGGGCTGGCCGGTACGGTGCAGGTCTTGGGATTGCAATATCGCCTCCAGACCGACGGCTCGGCAGCGGGTTTCACGGGCAACGCTGGGTTTAATGGGATTGTAGCTGCGCTCTTTGGTGGGCTTCATCCAGTTGGGGCTATCCCTGCGTCTATCTTCTTTGGCGGCTTGTTGATCGGTGCTCAGAGCCTCCAACGCACGGTGCAAGTACCCGCCTCATTAATTACGACTCTCAATGGCCTCGTGGTGGTGTTTGTCGTGAGTAGCCAGATTTTTGTCCGCCGTCGCACCCAACGTCGGGCCAAGGAGCAATAGACTGATGATTACTGATATTATTCGCGCCAGTGTCGCCGCTTCAGCGATTCGCCTCGCCACCCCTTATATCTTTGCCAGCTTGGGCGAGACCTTTGGGCAACGCAGCGGGGTGCTTAATCTGGGTGTGGATGGCATCATGTTGATGGGAGCCTTTGCCGCCTATTATGCTGTTTATGAAACAGGTAGCTTATTGATGGGCGTGGTAGCCGCTATTGTGGTTGGCTTGATAATGGGCTTCATCATGGCCTTTATCAGCGTAACCCTCCAAGCCGAGTAAGGCATTAGCGGCATTGGTGTCTATCTCTTTGGCTTAGGGCTGAGTGAACTGCTCTTTCAAAAGACCGTCGCTACCCCAACCCCGATTGATGGATTTCCCCGTATCAATTTCCCGATTTTGACCGATATTCCCGTTATAGGGGAGATTTTCTTCAATCACAATCTGTTGGTGTATGTGGCCTTCGCCTTAGTGCCGCTTTCAGCCTATGTGCTGAACCATACCACCTTTGGCCTCCAGATTCGGGCAGTTGGGCAAAACCCACAAGCTGCCGACGCAATGGGTGTCAGTGTGACCCGTGTCCGCTATATTACAGTAACGATTGGAGGCGCGTTTTCTGCAATGGCCGGGGCTTCACTCTCGATTGCGCTGTTGAATATCTTCCAAAGCAACCTGACTTCTGGTCAAGGCTTTATCGCGGTCGCCCTTGTGTACTTTGGGGCATGGCGGCCTTATTGGGTGATGGCAGGCGCGTTGCTGTTTAGCACCGTCAACGCTTTGCAACTCCAAGTCAAGACCATTGAGGGCGCGTTGGGCTTTGATATTCCATCCGAGTTTGCAGTGATGGCTCCCTATGTTGTGACGATTATCGCCTTAATCTTTGCGTCCAAACGTGCCGAGCAGCCAACCGCGCTGACCAAGCCGTTTGAACGCGGTGAATAAAATTTCAAACTGTTATAAGGAGTATGCTATGCGTAAGTTGTTTGTTCTTTCCCTCTTGCTGGCTATCTTGGCGACAGTGGTAGTCAACCCCATCGCCCCAGAGAAAGCCCAAGCACAAGACCCCTTCCGTGTTGCGGTCGTAATGCCCAGCGCCACCAATGACCTCGCCTTTAGCCAAAGCATGTACGAGGCGTTGTTGTACGTCCAGAATGAAATGGGCGAAGACAACTTCGAGTTTGTCGTACAAGATGGCACCTTTGTGGTCGATGATGCCGCCATTGCCCTCCGTGAATGGGCCATTGAAGGCTACGACTTGGTTATCGCGCATGGTTCCCAATATGGGGCCATCCTCGAAGACCTTGCCGCTGAATTCCCCGATACCTCCTTTGCATGGGGTACCGATGTCGATACCTTCGGTTATGACAACGTGTTTGCCTATGAAGCTGCCTCTCAAGAGGGCGGTTTTGTGAATGGTGTGATCGCTGCCAATTTGACCGATTCGGAAGTCATCGGTGTGGTTGGCCCCATCGAAGTCGGCGATGCCAAGCTGTATGTGGACGGTTTCCTTGCGGGTGTGGCATGGGTCAATGAAGATATCCAAGCCAGCGCCAACTATATCAACTCCTTTAGCGATGTGGCCCTTGCCTCTGAAGCTGCCGAGGCCTTTGTCGCCAATGGTGCCGATGTGCTGACGGGTTCAGCCCAGATGGTCGTGGGTGCGGTTGGTGTAGCGCGTGAGCGTGGTGATGTGCTGTGGTTCGGTACCCAAGCCAACCAAACCAGCCTTGCCCCCGAAATTGTGGTTGCCAGCCAAGTCTATCACTGGGAAGTGATTTTGATGGACATGATTGCCAAGATTAACGAAGGCACCCTTGGCGGTGAAGCCTATCGTTTGACCTTGGCGAATGGCGGCTTGGTTGTGGAATTCAACCCCGATTATGAACTCAGCCCCTATCTGCAATTCGTTGCGGCACAGGTGACTGCGGGCATTATCGACGGTTCAATTGAAATTGACCTCGGCGAATAGTCTATAGTCTCTGATGAGGGTGGGGCCTAGGTCTCGCCCTCATGCCTAAATTATTAAAAGATAGGTTCTTGCCATGACTGATACCTTGCTCCCCACTGGACACCAACGCATCGACCATTTGGAGATGCGGCAAATCGTCAAGCGCTTTCCCGGCGTGCTGGCTGTTGACCATGTAGATTTTGATGTTAAGGCAGGCGAAGTCCATGCCCTGCTGGGCGAGAATGGGGCGGGCAAGAGTACCCTCATGAAGATTCTGTATGGCCTGTATAGTGCCGATGAGGGTCAAATCATCCGCAATGGGCAGGTAACGGTCATCCGCTCCCCAACTGATTCCATCAAGCAAGGTATTGGCATGATTCACCAGCATTTTATGTTGGTACCGTCGCTGACCGTTGCCGAAAATGTGGCCTTGGGGATGCCCTCCACACGCGGTCTGCGTTTGGATTTGGATGTGGTTGCCAAGCGCTTAGGGGAATTAGCCGAGATATACAGTTTACAGGTAGATCCGTCGCGCCCCATCTGGCAACTCTCGGTGGGTGAGCAACAACGGGTGGAGATTTTGCGGGCGCTCTATCGGGGGGCAGCCCTGCTAATTCTGGATGAACCCACCGCCGTCTTGACCCCGCAGGAGGTTGAGCATCTCTTTACTGTGTTGCGGCGCATGACGGCTGACGGACACGCCCTTATCTTTATTTCCCATAAATTGCATGAAGTCCTCGCCATCAGCAGCCGCGTCACGGTGCTGCGGGATGGGCAGCAGGTCGATACCATCCTCGCCGAGAATGCTACCAAGACTACCCTTGCCCAGATGATGGTTGGACGCGAGGTGGTGCTGCGCTATGAGCATGGCGATGTCTCTATTGGTGAGCCACGCTTGCGCCTTGAAGGGGTCAGCGCCAAAAGCAATCGGGGCGATTTGGGCCTCAAGAATGTCTCACTGATGGTTAAGGCAGGTGAGATTGTCGGGATTGCAGGGGTGTCGGGCAATGGGCAACATGAATTAGCGCAGGTTATTTCAGGCCTCCGTCCACCTGTTAGCGGAGAGGTCTTTATTGATAGCCAGCGCGTGACAGGCAAGTCACCTGCCGTCCTCAACGAAAGCGGTCTCTCGCATATCCCTGAAGAGCGCATGGAGGATGGTGTCATTAAGGATTTTTCGGTTGCCGAGAACTTGGTGCTACAAGACCATGGTCGCAAGCCCTACGCATTGGGTGGGGTCTTTATGAACTTCCGCACCATCGCCAAAACCTGCAAGTCTCTCATTCAAGAATACGAAATCAAGACCCCTAGCCATGAGACGCCTATTAAGAGCTTATCGGGTGGCAATATCCAAAAATTGGTGCTGGCCCGTGAACTCTCGCGCCAGCCGCGGGTGTTGATTGCGGCCCAACCCACCCGTGGGGTCGATATTGGAGCCACCGAGTATATCCACCGCCGCCTATTAGCCGAGCGCGAAGCAGGTACCGCCATTTTGCTCATCTCCGAAGACCTTGACGAGATTCTAGCGTTGGCAGATCGGATTGTGGTCATGTACGAGGGCGAGATCGTCGGGGAAGTCAGCCGCGATGAGGCCGATGTCAACCAACTCGGCTTGATGATGGCGGGTATTCGCCACGAACAGGCTGAATCAACACCACTATAGAATCTGTTTCGACATACTGTCTTTGTAATCTCTTCACAAGTTTTTAATAAATTTCTGCTATCGTTAGAACGTGAAACACTGAAAAACTAAGGATAGCGAGATGAAAGCATTTCAGCGCACACTTTTAACCATTGTGATTGCGGTGGCAGTCATTGGTGCTTTTTCGTTGGGGGCTATTCTCGCCCCGTTCAGCTTCGCCCAAAGTGGGGCCGTCCAACTCAACAGCATTGAACAGCAATATGCCGATATTTATGCACGGGTTAGCCCATCAGTGGTGTCGATTACCGTTGATGATGGCTCCGGCTCTGGCTTTGTGTATGATACTGACGGCCATATCATCACCAATAACCATGTGGTGGCTGGCGCTCGCAATATCATTGTCAAGTTTGTGGATGGTACCCAAGTGCGGGCGCAGCTTGTGGGTACCGATGCCGACTCTGACCTTGCCGTTATCAAAGTAGATTTACCTGCCAATAAACTGCAACCCGTCACCTTTGCTGATTCTGACCAACTGGTGGTTGGGCAAATGGCCGTGGCAATTGGCAGCCCCTTCGGTCAAGAGTGGACGCTGACCACTGGTATTGTGAGCGCCCTTGACCGTACCATCAGCAGCCTAACTGTGTTCTCGATTGCAGGTGCAGTGCAGACCGACGCTTCCATTAACCCCGGTAATAGTGGTGGCCCCTTACTTGACTTGCAAGGGCGCGTGATTGGCGTCAACTCGCAAATTGCCAGCGATACCCGCCAAAACTCTGGTGTAGGTTTTGCTATCCCCAGTAACCTAACGCAACGGGTCATCCGCGAGTTGATTGATGATGGGCGTGTCCAATATAGCTACATCGGGATTACTGGCTCTGACCTGTCGCTTACCGCGATTGAAGCCCTCGAACTCCCCAATGATACACGAGGGGTGATTGTCTCCGAAGTCGTTGCCAATGGCCCTGCCAGCCGTGCCGGATTGCGAGCCGCTACCCGTACCACCGCTGATGTTATCACTGCCATTAACGGGCAGTCCGTTGGCAGCATTGGCGAGTTAATCTCTTATCTTTCTAAGTATACCGTACCGGGCCAGCAAGTGACCCTCAATGTCATTCGGGGTGGGCAAAACATCACCTTGAATGTCACGCTTGATAGCCGCGATTAACCCTATTTTCACCCCCAGCACAAGGGCAGGTCGGATAGATGTTCACCCTGCCCTTTGTGTTATAATCATTCACAAAAAAAGGCTACAGGTCGTTCTCTCCGGACGGCGTTGGGAGTCCTCCTCTCAACGAAAAGTGCCGTAGTCTCTAGAACGAAGGTGTTTCGATGAGACTTTGGAATGATTATCATACTCCCACCTCGATTGAGGAAGCGTTGCAACTGCTGGCCCATTATCAAGGCCGCGCCCGCCTTGTTGCAGGTGGTACCGATTTATTGGTCGAAATTCGTGAAGGCCGTCATGCCCCCCAAGATGCTTTAGTTGATGTCACGCATATCCCTGAAATGACTACGCATCATCAGGAAGCTGATGGCACCATCTGGCTCGGTGCAGCGGTTACTCATAGCCATATCGTCCAATCCGCCTTGTTGACTCAAGCGGCCACCTGCCTTGTTGAGAGTTGCGGGGTAGTCGGCGGGCCACAAGTCCGCAATGTGGGTACCATCGGCGGCAATGTGGCCCATGCTCTACCTGCGGGAGATGGCACCACCTCACTAGTGGCCTTGGATGCGACCGCCCGTGTGGTGCTGGATGGTCAAGAGCAGTGGGTGCCAATTGAGCAGATGTTTAAGGGGCCGGGGCAGTCTCTGCTTGACCCTACCCGCGATATATTAATCGGCTTTCGCTTTAAAGCCAGTGGCACACACGAAGCCTCAGCCTTTAAACGCATTATGCGCCCCCAAGGGGTAGCCTTACCTATACTCGGCTGTGCGGTATGGGTGCGCTTGACTGATGGGCAGATTGCCGATGCCCGTATCAGCATTGCACCGATTGGCCCTACGCCCGCCCGTGCCACTGTTGTAGAGGAGGCTTTGCGTGGGCAGCCCGCCAACCCCGCCAGCATTGAACAAGCGATTGCGGTTGCCAATGAAGCATTGCATCCCCGTACCAGCAAATATCGGGCCACCGCCCCTTATCGCCAAGAGATGATTGCGGTGTTGCTGCGCCGTACTCTGCCCCTCGCTATCGACCGCGCCCGCACGGGCCAAGCCATCCCAGAAGGCATCGGAGCATAAAACATGAGCCAGTTACAATTGATTGTTAATGGAGAATCGCGTCTTTTAGAAATCCCCGAATCGCGCACCCTTGCTGAGGTCTTGCGCTATGACCTCGGTTTGACAGGTACCAAAATCGGCTGCGAGGAGGCCGAGTGCGGTATCTGTACCGTTTTGGTGGATGGGGTGCCTGTCGATTCATGTATCTACCCTGCTTTCAAAGCCAAAGGCCGCCATATCACCACTATTGAGGGCCTTGCCCATGATGGTGAACTGCATCCTCTCCAGCACGAGTTCATTCGGCATGGGGCGGTACAATGTGGTTTCTGCACGCCGGGATTAATTATGACCGCCAGCGCTCTTCTCAATGAAAATGACAACCCCAGCGAACACGACATCAAGGTTGCCCTCAAAGATACCTATTGCCGCTGCACTGGCTATACCAGCGTTGTTCAAGCCATTCAATCCGCCGCCGCCGATCTGCGTGGAGACGCCCTCTTGCCCGTTAATGAACCAACTATTGATGATCCGATGGATTACGTGAGCCGTTCCGTGCCGCCCAAGGGCATCGAAGACCGCGTAACAGGCAAGGCCAAATACACCGACGACTATGTATTTGAAGGTATGCTCTACGCCCGCACCTTGCGCTCACGGTTTCCTCATGCCCGCGTCTTGAGCATTGATACCAGCGCCGCCAAAGCCCTAGCAGGTGTTCATGCTGTGCTGACTCATGCCGATGTGCCGGGGCAGAACATTCATGGCTTGGTGCATTCAGACTGGCCGGTACTATGTGGTGATGTGGTGCGCTATATGGGCGATGCTGTGGCGATTGTGGCGGCTGATACCCCTGAAATTGCGGAGGCGGCTCTTAAGCTGATTCAGGTGGAATATCAACCGCTGCCCGTTGTGGCTGATCCTAAATATGCCCATTCGTCCGAAGCGCCTGTCTTACACCCTCATCATGCTACGGGCAACCTACTCAAACATATTAAGGTGCGGCATGGCGATATTGAGCAGGGCTTTGCTGAAGCGGATTACATTGTCGAGCGTGAATATCGCACCCCCACCACCGAGCATGCCTTCTTGGAGCCAGAATGTGCAATTGGCGTGCCTGTCGGTTATCCCAACCATGAAAAACTGACTGTCTATGTCGGCTCCCAAATCCCTTACCAAGACCGTGAGCAAATCGCCAACGCGATGGGACTCCCGCGTGAGCAGGTACGCGTGATTGGCACCCTCATCGGCGGCGGCTTTGGCGGTAAGGAGGACATCGCGGGCCAAATCCATGTGGCAATGCTGGCAACCGTGACAGGCCGCCCCGTTAAGATGCTCTATACCCGCCAAGAGTCGCTGCTGTTCCACCCCAAACGTCATGCTACCATTATCCGCATCAAGACAGGAGCTACCAAGGACGGCAAGTTAACGGCAGTACAAGCCGAACTCTATGGGGACGGAGGCGCTTATGCTTCGCTTTCCGATAAGGTGATGACCCGCGCCACCACCCACGCTACTGGCCCTTATACCGTACCCCACGCCAAGATTGACTGCTATGCCATGTATACCAACAACGTACCATCAGGAGCCTTCCGTGGCTTTGGCGTTACTCAATCAGCTTTTGCGGTGGAACAGAATATAGACATTCTAGCGGGCATGATTGGCATAGACCCGATTGAGTTTCGGCGCATCAATGCCCAGCAGGTGGGCGTCACTACTGCCACTGGTCAAGTGTTGCGCGAGTCGGTGGGCATGCTCGAAACCATTGACGATGTGCAGCGCGACATGCAAGCTCATCACAATGGCTCTGGCTTCCAATGGACATGGCACAAGGGCAACAAAGCCTATGCATGGGGGATTGCTTGCGCGTATAAGAACACCGGACTCGGTGGCGGCGCACCGGATTGGTCAACGGCTGAGGTCGAAGCCTATGAAGATGGCACCGTCGAAGTCCGCACCTCCTCAGCCGATATGGGACAGGGCTTGCCGCATGTCTTGGCCCAATGCGCCGCGGAAGAACTCAAGCTGCCCTATGAACGTGTGCGGGTACTATTGAGTGATACCGACCTCACGCCCGATGGTGGCCCAACCACCGCCTCACGCCAGACCTACATGAGTGGTAATGCGGTACGCCATGCCGCCGTTGCACTGCGGGAAGCCATGGCCCAATCTGCGGCTGAGATGATGGATGTGCCGCCTGACCAGATTTACTACGAGGAAGGGCTGCTCCGTCAAAACGGGCATCAGGTACCGATGGGCGAGGTGGTGGGTTGGATGAAGCAAAACGGCCTTGCCGCTCGTGTCCGCCATGAGTATCGTGCCCCTGAAACACAACCGCTTGGCACAGGGGGCGATATGCACGTGGCCTTCAGCTATGCCACCCAAGCCGCCTTGGTTGAGGTCGATGTCGAGACGGGCGAGGTGCATGTCTTGAAAGTGGTATCGAGTACCGACGTTGGGCGGGCTATTAACCCCCTTATGCTGCAAGGGCAAATTGAAGGCGGGATTGTCATGGCTTTGGGCAATTGCCTCACCGAGTCTTATATCATTGAGGATGGAGTGCCGTGGTCAACACTCTTGGCACGCTACAAGATGCCCAGCATCAAGCACGCCCCGCAGATTATCTCGCACTTGGTGGAAGAACAGGTCTCGTCGGGGCCATTCGGGGCCAAGGGTGTGGGTGAAATCCCCTCCATCAACACCTCACCCGCTATCTGCAATGCCATCTTTAACGCGACGGGCGTGCGTATCTTCAGCCTGCCTGTTGACCAAGACGCATTGTTGCGGGCCATCAAAGCGGGACAGGTTGAGGTCTATACCGCGTGGCATGATGTGAAGTAGTCGCAACACATGAGCCAATCCGATTCGGGGATGGCTCATAAGTAGAAAAGACCTCTGATAGGCTTTGGTTACCATACCTTAAGTCAAAAGGAGGTCTTTTTTGTCGATACGGCTGCCCTGACACAGCAAGGGTTTATTGCCTATCACCATAGCAGAATATAGAGGGGCCTTCCGCGGCTGCCCATCGAATTCAGCCCAAAGCGATTCAGATATAAAATAGAGATACATTCTAGTTGTTGGGGATTACACAACTTGCGAAAGCTTAGGATTGTTGGTGTCAGTTTGGTGGGGGTTACCCTGTTAGCGTGGTCGTTACGGAATAATCTTACCTTAGCAAACTTCGCCATGATTTATATTCTTGTTGTGCTTGTCATTGCCATCCGGCTTGGCACCATTGCAGCCATGAGCGCGGCTTTCCTCAGTTTCCTGTTTATCAATTTCTTTCTGACCCGCCCTTACTATACCTTTATTGTTGCCGATACCCGTGATGTGATTGAACTTGCAGTATTCATTGTGGTGGCAGCGCTATCGGGTCAACTGGGGGCACAAGCACGCCGCCAAACCGATGAAGCCCAACGACGGGCTTATGAGCAAGAAATTCTCTATCGGTTGACTGGCTCTATAAACCAAACAACTGATTATAACGCTGTATATGATGTGCTGACGGCGGTCATGCGTGAGGATTTGCACGCACGGCAAGCCTATATCTTGCCCAATGCAGGCGAACCACACCCACCGGATGAATCTTTGTTGTATTTACTCTTGCAGTCAGGCGACCACATTTATGGAACTTTATGTGTTGCATTCGAGACCGAATTCACCGCACAACAGGTTCAATTACTCACAACCTGTGCCGCGCAGGCAGCAATGGCGCTCCAACGTATTGAGTTGACCAAACGCGCTCGCGTGAGCCAGCAATATGAGGAAGCCGATCGCCTTAAAACGGCTATCTTGCGGGCAGTCTCGCACGATTTACGCACACCCATTACCATCATCAAGACATCGGCCAGTAATTTGCGGATGTTGGGTGAACGGTTAGAGACACAAGAACGATATGAACTAGCAGGAACAATCGAAACGGAGGCAGACCACCTTAACAAACTCATTGGCAATTTGCTGGATTTATCTCGCTTGCAAGCAGGCGCTCTCACCCTTAACCGCGAGCTTAATTCGCTAGAGGAAGTTGCAGGTGATGTTGCGGCCCGCATATGGCAAATGACAGGGCGTGAGTTAATCCAGATGCACTTTCCAGATAATCTACCGCTGGTGGAGTTTGACTATGGCCTAATTTTGCAAGCCCTCAGTAACCTTGTAGATAATGCGCTGCGCTACGAGCCACCCAACTCAAAAATCGAAATTCACGGTTGCAGCTATCAAGACAACGTTCACCTCAAGGTTGTCAACCACGGGGAGACGATTGCCGACGAAGACCGTGACTATCTTACCGACCCTTTTTATCATGGAAAAGATGGACATATTGGGTTAGGGCTTGCAATTGCTAAAGGTATTGTCGAAGCCCATTATGGGTTGTTGCAAGTTGAAGATACGCCGGGTGGAGGCGCAACTTTTATATTGGTCTTACCGATCAACAATAAAGAGGAAATGGGTAATGAAACAACGAATACTAGTCGTAGATGATGAACCCCAGATTCGACGTCAACTCAAAATTGGCCTTGAAGGCTATGGCTATGAGGTTGTTACTGCCCCCAATGGGGACGATGCCATCATTCAAACGGCTCAACAACAGCCTGATATGGTTATTCTAGACATTTCCCTTGGCTCAGAACCGAATGGTATTGAAGTCTGCCGTCGATTGCGGGAGTGGTCAAAGATTCCCATCATTGTGTTATCGGTACATGGTGAGGACAGGACTAAAGTTGACGCCCTTCATACTGGTGCGGATGATTACCTGACCAAGCCATTTAGCATGGCAGAACTTGAGGCGCGTATTCAAGCGGTACTGCGTCGGGTGGCTATTGAGCCGGTGACCAATGCCCAAGCTGAAATCCAAGTGGGGGAACTCTATATCAATTTAGCGACACGGGTTGTCAAGGTTGCGGGTGAGGATGTCCATTTAACACCAACCGAGTATGACTTGCTGCGTTTGTTGGCGACACATCCCGGCAAGGTGCTGACCCACCGGACTATCTTGATGGGAGTATGGGGCAGCGAATACAGTGAAATGGCTCACTATGTGCGTGTTTATGTCAATCAGCTTCGCAAGAAACTCCGTGAGAACCCATCCCGTAACATTCGCTATATTTTGAATGAACCCGGAGTTGGCTATCGGTTCATCAGCCCTGATCCCAACTCCTGACACAATATTTACGCCGTGTCTATGAACCCCTGTCCTGATCTTTACGCCTCAAGCGGTATGCTACAGATAATAGAGATAATCTTGAGGACGTTCAATGATGACAACCATTATGGTGCAATTTTCAGAAGAGCAATGGACATTAGAGGCTATGCATCTGGCTAGCGCCTTGGCCCGCAACCTCAACAGTAGTGTTGTACTGATCTATCTATCTTTAACCCCCAACCCCGGCCTCCTCGGATGGGGTATTACACCTCCGACCCTAGCAGAGGAACGCCTAATTGAGAGCTATGCGGCAGTCGCAGAGGATTATGGTGTGGTGTGTCGGGTTCAACCTGTTCAGTTTATATCGCTGGTTGATGCTTTGGCACAAACAGCCCAGTTGCTAAACGCATCAGTGCTTTTTGCCCATATTCCGTCAAGCTCTATACCATTCTGGCAACGTTTTCAGCTTTGGAGTCTCAAAATCCAGCTTGGTCGTTGCCAGCTATATACCTTAGACAATCAGCACATCAAACAAACCCAAAAGCCTGTCCCCGCTATCATCACCCACAAAGTAAAATAAGGTGGATAGTAGTGCCCACAGCTAGGTGGGTTGGACACTTTCTGTTAGTGATGAGGCAAAAGCATCCGTAGGGCTTTCTGCCTCAGACTCGACTTCATCGAGGGAGTCGTTCTTGCGGCGAATCTGGTAAGGTACGCTGGTGACCACCACTTGCTTCATGCGTCCCAGTGCCAAGTTGAAGATAAAAGCGCTATTCTGATGCAAGGCCTGCTCCCAAAAAGTATCCATGACCAGATGCCCCATAATGACATGGACAAAACAACGGGGTACTTCTTGCTGGAGGTGTTCGATGTATTCTCGAATCGGCTCGGCTAAGAGGCGATAGGGTGAAGGGATAATGACAAGTTCACCCTCACCGATACGGTCATGCCATTTCTGTTTGACCACTTCAGCTTTTTCGGGATTTATACCAATATGAATGGCCTGCCAAGGATGGTCAAGTGATTTGGCGAAGTTTACCATGCGGGCCGTTTCTGCATGGACATCATCGACCAAAATCAGCGTTACTACCGGACGTTTATCTAACTCAGGTCGGGCACCACCCAAACTCAGGTAGTGTGCTACGTCTTTGTAGTGGTAATGAATGCGGAAAAAGATATAGACCAGACAGGGTATCAGTAGCACGACAAACCACGCGCCACTCATGAACTTAGTGATGGCAAAAATCATCATTACCACAAAGGTAGAAAACGCCCCAACACTGCTGATGACAATCTTTAATCGCCACTGTGGGTCATACGTTAGAACCGTTTCATGGGTTTGGATTTTCTCGCCCGGCTGTAATTTACTGGATTTGCGTAACCGTACCACCATGCCTGTCTGTGAGATGGTAAAGCCAAGGAACACCCCGACTGCATAGAGGGGGATAAGGCGTGTAGTGTTGGCTTGGGCTACGACGACCAACAGAGAGGATGTAATCGCCAAAATCATGATACCCCATGAGAACACTAAGCGGCTCCCGCGATAGGTTAGTTGGCGGGGGAGGAACCCATCTCCGGCGTGTAAGGCAGCAAGGCGCGGAAAGTCGGCATAGCTGGTATTAGCGGCCATCAACAAGATTAGGGCAGTACCCGCCAGCACCATATACCACAAAATACCATCACCAAAAATCGTGCGCCCAAGCTGGGAGATAATTGTCTCAACCTCGCTAGGTTGCGCTCCAATCTGATGTGCAAGGAAGGTAATGCCCAAAAACAGTGTAATCAGGATGCTGCTCATCCAGACCAATGTAATGGCAGCATTACGGCTGCGTGGTTCTTTAAACGCTGTTACGCCATTAGAGATGGCCTCAATACCCGTTAAAGCCGCACACCCACTCGAAAAAGCTCTCAAGATCAGAAACAGAGTAAGCGGTTTCACGACATCGTAGTGCATCCGCTCAACGTCTTTGACCGTGCCCAATGTCCCACTAAAATATCGGACAAAACCAATACCCAAGGTGAGGAACATGAGCGCCAAAAAAAAGTAGGTTGGTACCGCAAAGATGCGTCCGCTTTCCTTCACCCCCCGCAGATTGATGAGAGTCATTACGATAATGACCCCCACCGCAATTTCAATACGATAGGGAATAAGGCCACGAAAACCAGAGGTAATCTGCTCGACACCAGCGGAAATACTTACCGCTACCGTCAGAATATAATCAGTCAGAAGCGCTGCCCCTGCAATTTGAGCGGGGAGTTCACCCAGATTATCTCTTGCTACGATATAGGCTCCCCCACCATTGGGATAGGCATGGATGGTTTGGCGATAAGAGATAGTCACAATGGTCAATAGGATGGAAATTGCTATTGCCAGTGGTATTGAAATACCAAGTACCGCGGCTCCGCTACCTGCAATCGCCAAAATAATGAGCATCTCTTGGGTGGCATAGGCTGTTGAAGATAAAGCATCTGACGCAAAGACAGCTAACCCTATCGGCTTGCTAATGGCTTGATGAGGAAGTTCTTTCGTTTCAAGTGGTCTGCCAAGTAGCAAGCGTCCGAAGTTCAAGCGTTGTATAGGATGTGTTTTGGGTTCTGAAGCCATCGATCGAAATCCCATCGTTTATCTAGATCGCAAATAGCCCAAGGATTGTCGAGAAAGAGGGCGGTATAAGCAAGGAAAGATCATGCAAAAAATTCTCCAGAACCTGTAAAGAAAATATCAAGAACCCCATAGGCTGAAGCGGTGAGCAAAACGTTAGTAGCCACGCCACCCCAAGCTGCTTTCATCTTGCCACCACTCATCGCCTGTGGCACCAACATTCGCATGTATCCAGAGTGCCATCGCCCCTGCAAGCAATAGCGCAAGAACGATAATGGGGATGGTGAATCGATGAGAAAGATTAAATACATGGCCTAAAACGAGGGTTATGGGGATGATGCTGCCTATGACAACTAAAGACCATCCATATTGAGGCTTTGTGGTGGATGTTTTCACTGATTACCCCTGTTATCCCATCACGTTAAGCTTATTGTGGATAACAAGGCATAAAGAATTTAACAATAAATCAATAAAATAAAATCAAGAAAGTATCAAATATTTGGCGTGCCATAAGGCTTGTGCATGACCACCTGTATCAAACAGCAGCACACTTGTGTCAAGAATATAATCTGATAAAATCTTAACTGAGAAGGTTATGCATTTAGTCTAATTTGGAAAATCTTCGGCAATCAAACTCCATAGTGTAGAGTAGAAACCAAGTTTGGTATATTGCAAATCTGCTTAACTTTGATAGGTTCTTCGCAATCCACTTAATTCTAGTGCACTATGGTATATAAACGCTCAGATTGGGCAAGATAAATTTTATCTATTATCGTAGTGGGTAATATTTATAATCTGTTGGGTTGTATCGACTAGTACAAGATCAAAAAATGAGGTGAAGCATCTTTCTAGTGCATTTTTTTATTATACTTAGAGCATCTGTGCTAATATATCAAATTTAATAGAGAACTGTTGAGAGCAATTAGCGTATGGTTGAGGGTATCAAAAATATTGTTGTATCACAATTAAACATCTTAATAGTACACCATTGTTTGCACCATGCCGCAAAGATTTGATGACCATCAACTTCTATAAGTAAAACAAATGTTGATCTCGTTAGCGCGTAATGTTGTATTTTTTCAATGACAATCATTAACCTCGTCTGGTTTGGTACAGAAGAACCGCCTTGGTCATTAGGTGGTTGTAGTGAACCCAAAAAATTGGACACAAAAATACACTGACATATTTTAGCGTCAGTTAAGATAACGGTGCTACCCATTGTGCCTCAAATTCGCTAGGAGCGAGATACCCCAAGGCAGAATGAATGCGTTTATGGGTATAGACATCTTCTAGGAAACGCCCGATAGACCGATAAGCATGATGAAAATCCTCGTATTCGGATAAATCAATCTCCTCCTCCCGGATGGTTCGCATGAGGCGTTCGGCAAAGCCGTTTTCTTCGGGCTTGCCCACTGCCGCCATACTGATTTGAATGTGATGGTGCTGCAACAAATCGGTGTAATCATCGCAGGCGTACTGCCAGCCTTGGTCACTATGGTGGATGTCTGGGACACGCTCTAGGAGTGCGCGTTGCAGGGCGGTGAGGGTGAGCGTGCGATCCAGTGATCGGCTGAGATGCCAGCCACGTACCGCCCGCGTGAACACATCCATAATGACCGCTAAATACACAAACTCACGGTGCAACCGTACATAGGTGATATCCGCGACCCAGAGGTGTTCAGGATGAGCGGCAGCAAGGTCTTTGACTAGGTTCGGATAGCGTCCAAAATCGTGCCGACTGTTCGTGGTGCGCGTTTTGCGGCGTTTCTGGGGGCGTTGTAAGCCCATTTGAGCCATCATACGCCGAATGCGCTTATGATTGACCGTCCACCCCGTCCGTTGGAGCAAAACGGTGATACGCCGATAGCCATAGGTCGGGTACTGGGCGGCGAGGTCTTGAACGACCACGCGCAACGCGCTGTCATCCAGCTCAACTCCTTGATGGTAGAAGCTGCTACGCGGCAAATCCAGCACCGCACAGATCGTGCTCACGGGATACTCGTCCTTCAAGTGCATGGCTATTTCCCGTTTCTCTCGCGTGTCCCATTCAGCAAGCTCGATGCTTTTTTTGCAATCTCTAGCTCCATCGTCAGCCTCCCGATCATGCGTTCCAGTTCGGCGATCCGCTCTTGCTCCCCACTGCTCTCGCCGCCTTTCTCGAATGCCTGCGGTGCAGCTGCCAGAAATTGTTGTTTCCAGTTACCAACCATCTGAGAGGTCAGTTGATGCTCACGGCATAGCTCTGCCATACTTTTCTCGCCCGACAACAATTGCAGGACGACTTGGCTTTTGAATCCCGGTGTAAATTTCCGTTTCTTCTTCATGTGAACCTTTCCACTTATGGACTATGTTACTTTAACCTCATGTCCAATCTCAGGGGTTCACTACAATCCTCTAGCGCTTGGCACGTTTACGCTTGTAACATATTTCACAATAAGATAGACAGCGTGTAAATATTACTGCCTGTTAGGGGTAGTGAAACTTCAGCGCTGAACCCAAAAGCGGCACTGAGTTGCCTCAATACCGCTTTTTCATCAACCCCTGACTTTTGCAAGGTGCCTTATGTTTTGTTGATTATTTGGGGAGGAAACCTGACATGGTAGGGCAGTATTGACTCACCGCGGCTGGCAAAGTCAAGTTTTCATAATCGCCATAGGCCAGCGCGTTGGCGCAATTTCGTGCGCCACCGACAGAAGATAGGTACACCGCGATAATAGCCGTCAAACGTGGAGCAGCAAATGAAGTGCCAATCACGCCAACTCCGTTATATTCAACCTCACCCTTCATCATGATTTCGCCATAATGGGAGATACGTTGGCTCGTGCGGGGGCCAGTACGAATTGAGAGCAAAGGCGCATCATTGCCTGTGTTCCATGCGGTGGTCTCCATCATCCCAACGCCATTGCTACCACTGACGCTAATCACGCCTTCCCATGCTGCTGGATAGAAGGGCACATCAAGGCCGAAATTACCCGCAGCCGCCACCAAGACAACCCCCTGCTCACTCAATTCGCGCAAGAGTACAAACAATGGGTCAAGTTCGATAGCGCTATCGCCCTCTTTTTCCTCCGTAGTAAAGCGCTCTGCAAGGGTATCGACCACGTTGGCTTGATAGAAACTATCAAAGTTATTGACAAAACCCTCAACATCGCCGCCTGTAGCCGCAAAGGTTGTAGTCGCAATGCCCAAGGTAGATTGAATTTCAAAGACCACATCGCAGGGGATGATGGCAAAGCTCATGTTGACCACAATCAAGCTCCCATCTGGCACCTCATCCACTGCTGTAGCGAGTTCATCGGCAATCACATCGGTTGTCAGGCCGCCAATATCAACTTGCTCAACCGAGATAGTGTCACCTGCACCAAGTGTCGCTAGGGTATCTTCAATCTGGGTATAGACCATTGTGCCGTGTGGGTCTTCGAGGTTATCCACAGAGAGGCCCCGCGTGCGGAAGCCCTGACCCTCAACATTCAGCACACAAGCATCATCTTCGCTCAGGTCGGCGGTATCGTCGGTTGTTAGCTCTTCGCCGCTAAAATCATCAACCACAATGACGACAACGGGCGTACTATTATCTCTACCTTGCCCCTCAACAGCGAGGCTTGGCAGTCCCAGTAGAAGAATCAGCATAATCATTAAGAACCGCTTGAACATGGGTTACTCCTGTTCTTTCAGATGGTTTTCGATTTTCTGAAGAAATGTCTCAATTTCAGTGATGTTGGTCTTCAATCCACTTTCTTGGCAGAGTGTCAAAGCCTGTTCAAAGTGCGACTTGGCTTGGCGATAATCCGCCATCTCTTGGTAATCCTCGCCAATGGCTTGGAGGGCAAAGGCCATCCAGATCGGATTCTTCTGCTTTTCAGCAATCTTTAGGGCTAGTTGATGGTTAGCAATAGCCGATTGAAAATCACCCAGCTTGTTATCGGCCACACCCAAATTCAACAGCGCGTAAAAATGAGTCTCATCATCACCTAGCCGCAGTGCTAAGGTCACCTCTTCGGTATAGATGCGCTGGGTATCCGCAAAGTCGCCGCGCAATTGAGCGCAATACCCTTGTTGCTCCATCACAAAAGCCCGCAGGTAATCATCGTCCAGTTCTTGGGCCAAACGCTCGGCAGCATCCAAATAGCGGTCAGCATCTTCGCCTTGGCCTTGCTCGGCACGCACCTTGCCGATGACACATAAGGCCATCACTTCACGCTCTTGATTGCCCACTTGTCGGGCAAGTTCGAGGGCGTGTTGATAGCAGCGTAGCGCATTCGCTTGGTCACCTCGGTCATAGTAAGTGTTGCCACGCTTGCCGAGCAACACATAGCGCATTTCGTCATCCTCGACCACTGTGATAGCGGCATCGAGTAACTCCAAAAACTTGAGGGTATGTCCCCGCGCCGAGAGATAAGTTCCACACAGCGCCCCCATTATCCCCACCAAAATATCAGGATTATGGCTATCTTGGGCCGCTTGAGCCGCACCGAGGATATTCTCGCGTTCTGCATCCAAAGCGTCGAGGTCATCGACATGAGTGGTGGTATAAGTCAAGGCCGCCTGCATCACTTGCGGGAGCAGATGCTGGCGACTGATGGCCTTAGCATAGCTATAGGCTAAGTCATGAACTTGATAGACCGTCGTAGACTTGGAACGATCGGCTAAACCACGCCGCTGCAAGGTGGTCAGAGCGTCGTCAATGGTGCGGGAGTCCAGTTGCATAGTTTGGGCAAGCAGTTCAGATGTGGCGCTCCCCACAAAGAGGCTACCAAAAGCCAAGAACACCGCTTGGGAAGTCTTATCAAGAGCGTGGAGGCTGGCATCTAGCAATTCAGTGATGCTGGTACGGCCCTCCTCAGCAAAGTCTTCCGGCATAGCGATATTGTGGGGTGTGTTGACAACGCGCTTGAGTAGCTCGGCAGGGGCTACACGATCAACCTTGAGGGTTTTGCCTGCCACCTCTAACGCAAAGGCATGGTACCCCACTTGGCGGCACAACTCTGCCGCATCAGGGTCATTCTTGAAATTTTGACGAGCATGATAGCCCAATAACTCGACAGCCTTGCGCTGGTCAAGCTTGCCAATTTCGATAATATCATCCATTGCATAACGTTGACGGGCAGTGACCAGTGCCGCCATTTTACGCGGTACCGCCTTGAGTACCTGACTGAGCGCGGCCCCATCCCAGACATCATCTAAAACCAGCAGGGTCGCGTCGCTATCATTGAGCAGTTGGCGCACGGCACGGGTTTTGTCATTGCCTGTAACTTTGGCAATGTCGGCAGCCGCTTCAAAGGCACGGGCAAGGGCTTCCAACATGGAGTCGGCGCTTTCACTACCAGCCTTGAGCCATAGTACCGCACCATTGTCGTTTTCGAGCCAGTCCGCCGCAATAGTAGATGCCAGAGCCGTCTTACCCATGCCGCCGAAGCCTTGCAATAACACCCGACCATTATCGGCCAATAGCTCCCCAACCTGCTCTACTATTTCATCACGCCCAATCAATTTGGCGGGCAAATTGGGTAGATCGTCGGGGTCATGGGCAATAATGGCGCTAGTATCGCCCGGACGGCGCTGCAAACGGTCTTGCAGCCATATCTCTAGCGATTTGCGAATCTGCTCACGCAGGTCATCGATGGTTGTGAACCACTTGGGGGTAATCCCCGAAATAACATCGCTTTGCGTGTCAAGGAAGGCTTGGAGGCGAGGGTCGCGTTGGTCAGCGTCAAGGTTTTTGACATAGATATGGCGGTCAATGCTCCATTCCGTCGCCCGCTGAAACTCGTCAATTGTCCATTCCCCATATTGGTTCCAGAACAGCCCAATATAGAGCGCCGACTGTTTAAGGGCGTTGAGGTAGACATCCCGAATCGACTGATTGCTGGCAGGGGCGTCATCTTCAAAGACCCAAGCCCGCAAGCGGATAAGTTCATTGCCAAGGGTCGGCAACAATTCATGGAGGGCTTGGCGTTCTGCTGCCAACTCGACCATTTTTGAGCTAATGAAAATGTCTAGTTTTGCCATTGCCGCTTCTTTGGATTGTTACACACCAGTTTCAATTATAGCGCATTTAGGGTTAGCCTTGCTGAATCATGAGGCGGGGCATCACGCGCAAAAAGAAAAGCCGGAGAGTGCGAATCCCCTCCGGCCTTTCGGTTAGGTGTTGCGATGCTTATTCAGAACGGGGTGGATAGCCCGTATCCGGCAAGCCAGTCACCACATTAATCGACGCGGTGGCGGAGGCCGTCAGCCCTGTTCCTGTTGTCAGGGTAGCGGTGTTGACGAACAAGCCCTCAGCGGGACTGCCGACGATGGTTGTCGCAATCCGTAGTTGGGCGCTTTCACCCGCAGCAAGACTGGGGATGCTCCAGAGTACCGTTTGGCCTTGGACAACAACCGTGCCGCTGCCCGATTGGGCGCTGCTGATTTGCAAGCCACTGGGTAGGGTATCGGTCACGGTCACATCGCTCAGGGTGCTGCCCGTTTCATTGGTAAGGGTCACCACCCATTCGATGGTATCACCCACGATGCCGATGGAACCCGCGCCAAGGCTGGCTGATTTGCTGAAGGTGAGGCCTGCGCTACCACCATCACCGGGGCCAGTGCCGGGGTCTTGGTAATAACCGGGGTCACCCACGACAAAGACAGTGCCTTGTAATTCAGCAAGGCTCGGCTCAGTGGTTGGTGTCAGTTCAAAGGTAATTTGATTGAGAGTGGTATCAAGGAAGGCTGCCGCTACAACAGGCGTCCAACCGTTGCCATCCCAATAGTAGACTTCATGGTTGTCTTCGTCGGTTTCGTCGAAATAGCCGAACTGCACCGCCAGCATATCGACACCCGTCGCATCATGGAGATGAATATCAATGAAGTCTGAGAAGACAGGCTCACCACCCTGATAGGGGTTGTTGTTCAACTCGCCAAGACTGACGACAGGCTCACCCGTGCCAATCTTGGTAACAGCAGCATCAATACCGACGCTGAAGCCATCGACAAAATCAGGCCCAATCTTGGTCTCAGCCGTCAATTGATCGGCGACATCTTGCGTGAAGGCGGCATAGACCGTTGCCGAGTCGCTATAGACCACACCATTTTGACCAACGATGCTGGCTCGAATGACCGCGACGGATTCGGCAGGCGGGGCGCTATAGAGGACGCTAGCGGTTCCGGTGCTGTCGGTGGTGGCGGTGGTATTGCTGAGGCTACCCTCACCGCTAACCAAAGCGAAGTTGACCGTTACGCCTGCGGGTAAGGATTGACCCACAATGTCGGTGAAGGTGGCGCTGATGGTGGTGCTGGCGCTGGCGGTCAGGTTCACATCTGCTGTCGTGGTAATTGCCGCAGCGGGTGGCAAGTTGAGGCCATTGACGCCCAACGGTTGCACCAATACGGCGCTGCTCAGACCAGCAATACCCGTCACCGTGACAGAACCACTGGCAACTGTCCAATTCGCACCACCATTGAGGACATCCTCAAAGCTACCGTTACATTGCGAGGGTAGGCCGTTGAGGGTCACATCACGGGTGGTGGTGCTACGATTGAAAATGGCAATCGCGCAGTCGTTGGCATCGACACGGATATAGGCATAGGTATTGTTGACATCATCGGTTAAGACTGTGATGACATCGCCTGTCCGCAAGACGGGGTAGCTGTTGCGGGTGGCACCTAAGATGCTATAGGTCTCGCGCAACGTTTCGGTATAGGTATAGGTCGGTGGAGTGGTGCCAGTGACACTGTTAAAGTCATAGGTACCGCTGCCATCCCATGTGTTGTAGTCGTTCTCAACAGTCGGTTCCCAAGGATAGGGATGGCGGTTGTAGGGGTCATCTTGTTGCGAACCTGCATCGCCATAGCCCGCACCCCATAGACCATAACCACCGTAATCTACCGCACCTAAGCCCGCCTCATCACCAAAGTAGATGGTGGGGGAGCCGACATAGGTAAATTGCAAGGCGGCCATCATTTGCAGCTTGGCGATGGCGGTGGGCAGGTCAGTCGATTGCTCACGCAAGACGAACAAGGCGCGGTTGGTATCGTGCGACCCCATTAGGTTCATCATGGTGTACCATGCCGGAGTCGGATAGTCTTCGCGGATGGAGTTCAACACATAGTCAAACTCACTCGGTGACAACTGGTACATGGTCTGGTCACCATTGTTGTCGTTGTCTGTCCATGTACTGTCAACCAAGAAGCCAAGGACGGCCTTGCGATAGCGGTAGTTCATGGTGGCATCAAGTTCATCACCGAGCAGCCACGGTTGAGCCTCAAACCAAACTTCGCTGTACAGCGGGCCGAGATAGCCATCGTTGACCTTGACCTCTTGGCGGAACTCCTGCCAGAAGTCATGAGGGATTTCGTTGGCAACGTCGAAGCGCCAACCATCAGCCCCAAGGCCATACCAGTATTGGATAACCGGTGCGCCGCCAAAGCCATTATTGCCGTCGTTATTATAGTCAAACACGAAGTCGCGGACGGCGTTGCCGCTCAGGTAGTCAATTAGCACTGGCAAGCTATCATAGCCAAACCATGACTCGTAGTCGTTGCCATCATAGCAGGGGCCAGTACCTGTCGGGTCGAAGTTGTAGAAGTCGGCAAAGGATGAGCCAGCCGCTTCACAGGCACCCGAACCATCATTGCCTGTCACGGGATTACCATTGGCATCCCAACGGTTGTAGCGGTCAAAGTAAATCGAGTCAGAACCCGTATGGTTGAAGGCACCGTCAAGAATAATCTTGATACCGCGTGCCTCGGCTTCGGCGGCAAACTCAGCAAAGAGCGCGTTGTCGCCATAGCGCGGGTTGATGGTCAAGTAGTCGGTGGTGTCATAGCCATGATTGGAGGGCGAGGCAAAGATGGGGTTGAGGTAAATGGCTGTGACCCCAATCGATTGCAGATAGTCGAGTTCATCCATAACCCCTTGGAGGTCGCCACCGAAGAAGTCCGCACTCCAGAAATTAAAGAAGGGGCTACCTGCATCACGCGGGTTAACGGGGGCCTCATTCCAGATGTCATGGACATAGGGGGCAGCGCCATAGACATCATAGCCTGCGGGCCATGCGGTGTCGTTGGTGGGGTCGCCATTGCGGAAGCGATCCGGCATGATTTGATAGATAACCGCATTCTGCGCCCATTCGGGAGTGGTGGTGTCGAAGCTGTCTTCATAAACGGTCAGGGTAAAGGCATTGTCGTAGTATTGCCCATCCTGCCCATTATCGACCATCGTACCGGAGCCGTTTTCATAGCGGTCTTCATGGTCATACTCGTTATGGTCGTGGTCGTCGATATACCAGTCTTCGTCGCTACCATCAATCAGCACAAATTTGTAATACAGTTGACGCGGACTGGCGGTATCGCTGGCGGGGATGGTGGCCTCGTAGTAGTCATAGGAAGCATCGCTGCTCACCTTGGTCATGTTATAGACGGTATCACCATTTGGCCCGTTGTAGACGCGCAGGAAGGCAAAGGTCAGGTCGTCCAGCGCCGCCCGTAGCCGCAGCGTTACGGTGCTGTTGGAGGGAATCGACCCAAAGGGATTGCGATAATAGCCGTCGCGGGTGTCGTGCCACACCTCAGCCCATTGGATGTTGTTATCACCTGTTGGGAAGTCGCAATTCACGCCTTCGCAAACAGCCGGAGAGAGCGATTGGTCGATGTCAGTGTAATTCGGGCCGTCGGGGTGGTCTTGGTCATCATTGCGAGCATCCACCCGATAATAGGTGGGGTCGGCGAAGTTTATGTTATTGGCACAATAGGTGTTGCCCCCCGACCAACTCATAGGGGTCACGGTACCGCCACCGATGATGATGTCACCGAGGTTGGCGCTGGAGAGCAAGTTGACCACGCCCACGTTGCTATCGTTATCGCCGCTGGCGGTGCCTGTTTCGACCACATCAGCACAGACTTGGTCGTTACCGTTGCCAAGACCATCACCACCGTCATCAAAGATGACATTGGTGATACTGGGGCCGTCGGTGTCATCGTCCACAATCGCATAGGCATAGTCGTTAAACGAGCAATCACCAAAGCCTGTATGTTGATCAACGGCATTGGTTGACCCGCCACTCATGCACATCGAGCGCACCGTGCCGGAGTCGGTGTGTTCAGCGTTGAGCCAGTAGTAAACCGTCATGGGTGGTTGAGCAGGAATATCGCCGCTGAAGATGTCATAGGAGGAGGTGCGTCCGTGCCAGTCCCCAGCCCATGTCGTAACATAGCTCATGTCGGCAAACTGTTCGCTGCCAACCCAATAGCGGATGTTGGGGTCGTCGCCATCATCGACCAGTTGCCCGCTGTCACCCAGCATGTAGAGGGTCAGAGGTTCATCGTCATAGGTATAAGCATCCGACACCCCATCACCGACGGGTGCGCCGTTATAGGTCGCGTTGGAGAAGTTCGCACCACCGGATGGCAGAGCCTCTAACGACGCATGGTCGCCATTGCCGAGACAGTTGGCTGCCAAGCGCGAGGTACACGCTGAATGATAGATGCTATCCCATACGGGTGGCGGCGCTGTTGAGGACATGACGCGGATGCGTCCGGTGTTGGTGTCAAGCGTGAAGTACACACTCTCATTGGGGGTACTGGTTGCAAAGGCGACGTTGTAGTGACTCGGAGCGCGTCGTCCATCGGCATCCCAAGAGCGACCATCACCCGTGAGGGCAATTCGCCCAGAGTAGTTGCCTGCGGTGGGGATGGTATATTCGACTTCGTAAATACCGCCGCCAAGGTCACTGAGCAAGCCAAGCGGGTCGTTGGAGTTATCACCATTGAAATCACCAACGGCAGTGAAACTGGTGCCAAAGCTGTCGGTGGCGTTGACGATGTTGGTCATTGGATACCAGCCATCGCCATAGGTGTTGGTGTCGAGCGTGAACTTGACCGTCTGGTTGGCACTGGTGGTAATGGCCCATGCATTGTCACCGGGGTAAGCAAGGCCCCAGTTACCGCATTCGGCCACAGCCTTCCATTCATAATTGCCCGCTGCCGCTACCGTAAAGTCACGGGTATAGATGCCGTCTCCACTGGTTAAGTCGCCATTGGTGCCGTCGTCATACATCGGGTGCGATGAATTGTTCCAGCCTTGGAAGCTACCCGCCAAGCAGGGTGGGGTCGGTGGGGGTGGGGTTTGGGGTTCAATCAGCAGTCGCCCCGTGTTCAAATCAAGCCGGAAGAGGACATCTTCGTTGGCTTGGGAGGTTGAGAAATTGATGTTATCGGGTGTTCCAAGATGTCGCCCATTGGCATCATAGCCGTGCCACGAGGGGTGGCCTGTAATGGACACCTTGCCCACATAGAAGCCGGGTGTTGAAATGGTCGCTGTGTATTCCCAAATCCCGCTACCCATATCCATTAGGGCGGTAGCAGGATTGTTGTTATCCCAACCCTGCCAATCACCAACGGCAGTAAAGCCCGCTGCTGGCACCACATCACCGGTTACGTTGTGGATGTTTTGGGCAGGGTAGGCACCATCAGCATAACTATTGGTATCGAGTATAAATTTCACCACATCGTTGATGTTGGCCCAAAAGAACGAGTTTGCACCAAGCGGATAGGAGGTACTCCAATCACCGCAGGTCACGGCCTTCCACTCATAGAAATCGTTACCTGCGCCGTTACCACTGGGATTAGCGATAGTCACATCCAGCGAGTAAATGCCGTCGTTGGCCGTAACGTCACCGTTGGAGCCATCATCAAAGAGTGGGTGCGAGGCGTTATCCCATTGGGGATTTTGCCACTCTCCAACCACACACCACACCCCTGCTACGGATTGCGGTGTAATATCAAGGCGTCCGGTGTTAAGGTCAAGGTGGAACAGCACATCTTGATTATCAAATAATGTGCTGAAATTGATGTTATCGGGTGTGCCAAGGTGTCGTCCGTTGGCATCGTAGCCATGCCATGAGGGGTGGCCTGTAATGGACACTTTGCCCAAATAGGAACCCGCCGAGGGGATAGTCGCCAGTAATTCGTAGACACCACCGCCCATATCGGTCATGGCGGTAGTGGGATTGCTATTATTCCAGCCTTGCCAATCACCCACTGCCGTGAAACCTGCGGCTGGTACCACATCACCCGTCACATTATGAATGTTTTGGGCAGGATAAGCACCATCAGCATAGCTGTTGGTATCAAGCGTGAATTGAACGGCATTCCCTAGATTAGCCCAGAAGAACGAGTTGCTACCGGGAGGATAGGTGGTACTCCAGTCGCCACAGGTCACAATCTTCCATTCGTAGAAGTCATCACCTGCGCCGTTACCACTGAGATTGTTGATGGTTTCATCTAACGTGTAGATACCATCTCCCGCGCTGGCGTCGCCGTGTGAGCCATCATCGTAGAGGGGATTAGCGGCGTTATCCCATTGCGGGTTTTGCCACTCCCCAACCACGCACCATACCGGAGGCGGACTTTGAGGCGTGATGCTCAAGCGTCCGGTGTTGAGGTCAAGATGGAACAAAACATCTTGATTATCGCTGGTGGTGGTGAAGTTGATGTTATCGGGTGTGCCAAGGTGTCGCCCATTGGCATCATAGCCATGCCACGAAGGGTGACTTGTGATGGATACCTTACCCAAATATGAGCCAGCCACGCCAATGGTGGTAAGGAGTTCATAGATACCGCCACCCATATCCGTCATAGCGGTTGCTGGGTTGCCGTTATCCCATCCCTGCCAATCACCCACTGCGGTGAAGCCTGCCGCTGGCACCACATCGCCCGTCACATTATGAATGTTTTGGGCGGGATAGGCACCATCGGCGTAGGTATTGGCGTCAAAGGTAAACGTGACCGTATTACCCATGTTGGCCCAGAAGAATGAGTTTGCGCCAAGCGGATAGGAGGTACTCCAATCGCCGCAGGTCACGGCCTTCCACTCATAAAAATCATCGCCCGCACCATTGCCGCTCAGGTTGCTAATGGTTTCATCTAGCGAGTAGATGCCATCGCCTGCGGTCGCATCGCCATGCGTGCCATCATCATAGAGAGGGTTAGCGGCATTATCCCACTGAGGATTTTGCCATTCACCAGTGACACACATGAAATTCGGTGGTGCTTGAGGCGTAATCTGCAAACGACCTGTATTCAAGTCCAGATGAAACAGTACGTTTTGATTAGGGAGAGTTGTTGTGAAGTTAACATTATCAGGCGTACCAAGATGTCGCCCATTCGCATCATAGCCGTGCCATGAAGGATGGCCTGTAATAGACACTTTGCCGAAGTAGGAGCCGGCGGCAGGAATAGTTGTCAGCAGTTCATAGATACCACCACCCATATCGGTCATGGCAGTAGCAGGATTGCTGTTATTCCAGCCTTGCCAATCACCAACTGCCGTGAAGCCCGCTGCTGGCACCACATCACCCGTCACATTGTGGATATTTTGCTGAGGGTAATTGCCTGCCCCGTAGCTGTTGGTGTCTAGCGTAAACTTGACAATGTCGTTGATGTTGGCCCAGAAAAAGGAATTGCTACCAAATGGATAAGAAGTGCCCCAATTCTCGCAGGCGACCACTTTCCATTCATAAAAATCCGTGCCCGCACCATTGCCACTAGGGTTGGTGATGGTCACATCGCGTGAGAAGATGCCGTCACCACTGACAAGGTCGCCATTGGTGCCATCGTCAAAAAGGGCTATCGAATTATTGTCCCATACCGGATTTTGGAATTCACCCGTCACACACCATGTCGCAATTGGTGCGGCTTGGGCGGTGTCCATTGTCGGTAAAGAGACCGCGAGTAATAATGCCAAAATGAGGGCGCGAATTGCCCATTGGCCCAATCGTACATTATGCGATTTTGGCAACATTTATTGTTCCTCGAAATAAGTTTCACTAAACCGATTTAGTATACCCCGCTTTGCTAGGTTTTGCCCAAATTTAGGTTAAACGAAATTCGCATTTTAGGGGGGTGACTATTCAAGAATTTATGTTATAATCAGTTTAAGTATAGGTTAAGTAAGTTTAACACAAGGAGGACATCAATGAATATCCAGCACGATAAGGCCTATACCGAACTGCTGAACCTGTTGGCTGATGAGCCAACCGCCGAAAAAATCTTAAGCTATGTTCCGTCCATGATGACCTTGGAGCGGGTACGCCACCTCCTAGATGCTTACCAAGCTGGCACCTTGACCGTCCGTGAATGGGGTGAGCTTGAAGCCCTACGTGAGCTAGTCTTCTACAAGCGGATGCTCAACATCTATGCTCATAAGAAACTTGACCGGAACGTGTAGGAAGCGTGCCACCTTGAACGATACCCCTGACCAATACTGAAAACGGCTGCCGGATTGTACTAACGGCAGTCGTTTTTTATTCCACCCTCATTTGCCAGCAACCTTTTTGGGTTATACTATTTCAGAAAGGAACAAACATGGCGACAGTCGCAATCATTCAAAATCTATATCCAGAATTGAACACCCCTGACCCCAAAGAACTCAATATCCTAGCCCAAAAACTCTATGAGCAGTTTTTTGAGGTATTGGTTGAGGAAAGTGGGCATAATCTTCAATTGGCGCGGGCCTTGGACAACTATCAGGTTGACCAAGCGCCTGATTTGGTTATCTGTGCGCCGTTTCCATCCAGTGGTAACCTCGCGCCCGGTTTTATGGAATTGGTACGCTTTCAAGAGGCCTTTAAAGATACCCCCATTATCGTGTGGTCAGACCGTGAAGAGACGGCCCTACAAAAAAGCGCCATTGAGGACTATGGAGTCGCCTATTTTTACACAGGCAACCTGATTGATGCACCCGAAGATTTTGCTGATCTGATTATCCAATACGCGAAGTAGGTGTAACGGAATGTTTAACACAACAGAAGATGTCAAGAATGCCCTCGCCCAACATAACTATATCGCCAATGATGAAATTGCAACGGTGACCTTTCTCGCGGAGAAGCTCGGCAAGCCTGCCTTGGTCGAAGGCCCCGCAGGTGTCGGTAAAACCGAATTGGCGAAGTCATGGGCCAGAGCGACAGGCCGCACCCTCATCCGTCTGCAATGCTATGAAGGACTAGATGAGAGCAAGGCGCTTTATGAGTGGGAATACGCCAAGCAGATGCTTTATACCCAACTCCTACGCGATAAACTTCAGACGATTTTGGCAGGAGCCAATAGCCTGACTGAAGCGGCTGATCGTCTTGCCAATGAGGAAGATGTCTTCTTTTCGGAGCGTTTCTTGCTCCCGCGCCCCCTACTCAAAGCCATCACCTCGCCTGACCCGGTTGTGCTGCTCATTGATGAGATTGACCGCGCCGACGCTGAGTTTGAAGCATTCTTACTAGAAGTCCTCAGCGATTTTCAAGTAACAGTGCCAGAGCTAGGCACCATCACGGCGGTTCATCAACCCGTTGTGATGCTGACCAGTAATAACACCCGCGAACTCTCTGAGGCCCTTAAGCGGCGCTGTCTCTATCTGTTTGTCGATTACCCCACCTATGATGCAGAACTGGCGGTGGTACGCCTCAAGGTGCCAGAATTGGATAAGAAACTGGCCGCCCAAGCAGTGCAGACCGTCCAACGCTTACGCGAACTAGACTTGAAGAAAAGCCCCAGTGTCTCCGAGACATTAGACTGGGCCAAGGCCCTGATGATGCTCAACGCTGATAATCTCGACCAAGACACCCTTGAGAACACCCTTACGGTGCTGCTCAAACATGAGTCGGATGTACAGAAGGCCAAGCGTGAAATTCGCCGTAATAATAGCTCTGGCAGTAACAGCAACCCGCCGGGGCGTGATGACCCCAATCGGCGACGGTCAGGGGGACGATGGGGCAACAACTAATGAATGATAGCAAGCTTACCCCTTGGGAAATCATAGAACGCCGCCAAGTTTTGGACGCCTCACCTTGGATGCGGGTCTATGAGGAGCATGTGCGCCTTCCCAATGGCTTTGAAATACCAGACTTTCATCGCATTGAATCGCCTAACTATGTCAAGGTCTTCGCGGTGACTCCCGGTCAACAAGTGGTGCTGCTGGAACATTATAAGCATGGCCCCCAAAAGGTCAGCTTGGAGTTGCCAGCGGGTGGTATTGAAGACGCTGAAGCCGACCCCCTTGAATCCGCCAAGCGTGAACTGCTAGAGGAAACAGGCATGGTGGCAGAGGCGTGGCACTATCTCGGCAAATGCTATATTGACGGCAATCGTGGGCTGAACTGGGTCTATGGCTATTTAGCAACAGGTGTCACACAAGCCCAAGCGCCAACCCCCGAACCTAGTGAGTTACAGGTCATCCATCTCTACCCACTCGATAAACTGCGCGAACTATGGCTGGATGGACATATTGAGCATGTGGGGTCTGTAGCCGTGATTGGATGGGCACTTGCCAAACTATCCTGAGATTCAAAAATGTCCACGTTGCGGCAACAATATCCTAATCGGTGACCAGCGTTGCAGCCGTTGTGGGCAAGATGTCACAAGCCTTGAGGACAAGCTGCGTGCCCTGCATCCGGTTACGGTTGGCATATTGGGCTTTACAATCGGTGGTGGTGTAACCCTTGCGGCCATCACTGGCATGGATGGCATTCTTCAGTTGATTTTTCTGGCTTTTGGCTTTGGCACGCTCATCGCTTCGAGCATGTTCGTCGGACTAAGCTATACCCTATTCAGTGGCAAACGTCGGCGTAAGTAATTAATAAAGGCAGGTTAGGGCATGGATCGTCGCACAGTTGAATTTATACGCGCTCTACGGGCTTCGGGGATACGCATCTCTTTAGCCGAGTCTCAAGATGCACTGCGGGCCGCTGCGGTGGTGGGAATTAGTGACCGTACCGCCTTTAAATCTACCCTCAGCAGCACCCTTGTCAAAGAACGCAAAGATCAACGCATCTTCGAGTTTTTCTTCCCGCTTTTCTTTGATACCAATGCCCCGCCTATGTGGGATATGACTCAGCAATTGAACCCTGATCAACAGGACATGCTGCGCCAAACCCTGCAAAGCTTGATGGGTGATGAGCAAGCCCTCCGCGATTTGATCGACCAACTCATGCAGGGGCGGCAGTTCTCCCAAGAGCAACTTGACCAACTCGCCCAGCAAGCGGGTCTAGATAACGCCCAACAGATGTACCAGCAGCGCTATTTTGGGCGACAAATGGAACGTCTCGCTGGGTTGATGCTCTTGCGGGAGGTCATCGACCAACTCATGGAGCAACTACGTGAGATGGGCATGAGCGAGGAAGCCCTACAAGAACTTATGGAGATGCTTGGGGAGAACATCGGTGCCCTACAAGAGCAACTAAACAACTATGCTGGATCCAATATCGCCCAAAACCTTGCCGAGCAAGAACCACGTGAACCGCGTCGTAACGTCGAAGACCTTAACTTTCAACATCTAACCGAGGAGGAGGCGCAACGGGTGCGGGATGAGATGCGCCGCTTGGCTGCCAAACTGCGTTCACGGGCCTCGTTGCGCCAGAAGCGGGACAAGACAGGTACACTTGACCCCAAGCGCACCATCCGCCACAGCCTCAAATACGGGGGTATCCCCTTTGAATTGCAGCACCGCACCCGCCATGTCAAACCCAAGCTGGTGGTCATCTGTGACCTGAGTGGTTCCATGCGCTATATGTCGGAGTTTATGCTGACCCTGACCTATATGCTGCAAGATTTGGTCGCCAAGGCCCGTTCCTTTGTTTTCATCGACCACATGGTCGAAGTCACCGACCATTTCAAGGCCGCCCGCCCTGAAGATGCGGTGGAGAAGGTCTTGACTGATAATCCACGTGGTTATTACACCACCGACCTCGGTTACAGTTTGGCGGGGTTCTTCAAAGAGTACATTGATAGCGTGGATAGCAAGACCACCGTCATTATGGTAGGTGATGGGCGCAACAACTACAATGACCCGCGCCTTGACCTTGCCGAACAACTGACGCGCCGCGCCCGCCGCTGTATCTGGTTCTGCCCTGAGCCGCAGCCGATGTGGGGGACAGGCGATAGTGACCTGCACCGCTATGCTCCCCTATCGAATGGGGTCTATTTGGTTCGCAACCTGCGCGAGTTGAGCATTGCCGTTGATAATATCCTGACCGATGGCTAAAAAGGTAGTACCCCAACGAGTGGGGTACTGTCCTTCGGGGGAAGAACTTCATATTGCCACCGATTAAGGTGGCTTCCGACACCCTCAGCGGGGGCTAATCTGAGGGTGCAGAAGCAGGTGGTGGTGTTGATGCAGCTTTAGCAGGTGTACGTTTTACAGCCCCTTTATCAGCGGGAGCAGCACCAGCAGCCTTGGCATGTGCCGCAGGTTTCTTGGCACCACTTCCGCTGGTTCCAATTTTGTACCCCAATAACATCACGGTCAGCAGTGCGCTACCACTGAGGAGGATGCGAAAGCCGAGTAGCTTACCATCCGTGCCTGCCGTCAAACCGTGCGCTGTCACCATCCAGAATCCGGCATAGCTGGCATAGTGAATTTTCTTCCAGAGCTTATGGCCTAGGCGCTTCTTGAACTTGAAGCTGAGAGACACTACCACCATAATCCAGAAGGTGAGGGTGCCCAACCCTACCGCCAAGGGACGATAGGGGCCTATGAACGGAATCAGCAAGTCAAAGATGCGATAGGTGAAATAATCATCAAAGAGCAACAGGAAGGCATGGAACCCTGCGAAAAGCACCGCCAACCATGAGATAGCGCTGTGCAAGGTCATCGACAATACCCCCGGTGACCAATCCTTGACCACCTTGCTACTGATTGCCAAGCCCCAGATAACTGAGGCCGTCATCAGAATGTAGGCGGTGATGCCTGACGAGCGTACCAAGTGCCATACGATTTTTTCATCTTGGATGATATTGAACTTGAATGCGCCGTTATGCACCATCCACCCAGTGGTAATTGCTACCACCGCCAGCGAGAATATCAACGAAAGGGTATCCATCCAACGTGCAGGTTTAACCATTGTCCATGCCTCCTGTATAGGTCTTAAGTGGGCCTAATCGTCGTCGTGGTCATCATCATGGTCGTCGTCATGATCGTCATCGTGGTCATCATCATCAAAACCACCACTACTGCCGCTAGATGGAACCACTGTGGTTTGTCCGGGGATGGTCTGCACAACCACCGCAGGTGTGGGCGCATCTCGCAAGGGAACATCAAAAACGGTGAGAGTGTTGCAGCCACCTTGCTCATTACCCAGACGACGGAATAGCCATCCAGTGCTACCGTCCTCCAACGCAACCACGACCCAGTTACCAATGGTGTTGGTGCCACCAACTTGGAGTGAATCTCCACGATAGGCATAACTCAGCACGCTATAGCCTGTACCGGGGCCACTCCGCAGGTTTACCGAGGCCACATTGATGGTGGTATTGCACAGGGCCACTTGGTTAGCGCTAGAGGCGGCGGGGGTAGTGACATCAGTGGCGGTGGTCGCTGGAATGAGGGCCGCTACCACATCGGATGGAACAGGCATGACCCGCACATTGGCGGTCGTCTCACGGTCGGGGGTGGTGTTCAGCATCGACACCTCATAATCACCGCCATCGGCTACAAGGCTAATACCATCAACCGTACCAGCATAGAGGGTCGCCACCGCTACCCCTTGGCTATCGGCTAACTGCCACATGACCTCGGCACCGGGGAAGGAGGCCGCAATTGCTACAGGGTCTTCGACAGAACTGGTCAGCTTGACCATGTTCGAGGGGGTATCAAGGTTCAAAAGATGGTCTTGCTCTTGGGCCATTGCTAAGGTATCGGTGTTGACGAGTACAGCCTCGGTTCCCAAATCGGTCAGGTCAGGCATGGCATGGAGGCGCACATAGCCCTCGACCATTCCCGGAAGGCGCTCAACTGTTAAGGTATGGGCTTGGCTATCAGGCGCAAACCGCAATTCTAATTGTTGGATACGCGGGTCAGTGGTCTGGAACACTGTATTCCCTTGGACATCGGTCAACGTAACCGAAACATGGCGCATCTCCATTGCAATTGCACCCGTTGTGCCGGGAGCGAGACTAATCACAACATCAATGCCGGGGGTGGCATCATTTAAGATGATAAGGTCATCACCACCTTGGGCCATCGCGCTATGGGGTGCAATCAAGACCACCAAAGCCAGCGCAAATACTAATCCTATGAGGCGTTTCATGGTTTTCCTCCACTGATGAAACTTGAAGTTGCTAAAAGGGTGCCATCTTCACAGACGACCATTCCTGCTGCATATGGCTGTTGATTGAGCCATGCTAATCCTTCAACGCTCCCCAGCAGGAGTACCGCTTTGGTATAGGCTTCGGCGGTTGGGGCGTGAGGGTGAACAACGGTTGCAGATAAAACATCGGTCAGGGCGGGCTGTCCGGTACGCGGGTCAATCAAGTGGTGGCGGAGTTGTCCGTTTTGCCGCCAGCGTCGATAGGTGGTCCCACTGGTGGTAACAGCGCTATCCCGAATCAGGATGGGGAGCAGGCTTTGTTCGTCACTCAATGGGTCGGCAATCTGGATTGTCCAGCCTGACTCGCCATGCGGCGCTCCACATGCCACCAAATCGCCACCAGCATCAACCAAACACGCGCCATAGACCTTCAAACGACGAGCCACCCATTCCGCCGTCCAGCCCTTGCCAATACCACCGAGGTCAATGGTGCTGCCAGCAGGTAAACGGATAGCCGCATGGTCTACATCAACGGTAAGGGCATCCCATGACGGGATAGCGCCGTGCCAGTCAGTGGGGGTGGTTTGGTCGTGTTCCAAGTTTTCGAAGCTGTGGGTGTAGCCAATCCCTAGTAGCGCGGGCAGCACCAATGGGTTATATAAGCCGTCAGTGGCTTCCGCAGCATGACGGGCTGCCAATACTGCGGAGAGGAGTACATCACTGACGGCGACCCATTCGCCACTTCGCGCATTGAGTTGGGATAGCTCACTTTGGGGGCGGAAGCGGGACAAAACCGCCTCAATTTCCTCAAACCAGCCGCCGACCTGCCCCAAGATAGCGCTGCCGTCGTGGTCAGTCTCCAGCCAGACTTGAATGGTATTGCCCATTGCTCGAAAACTGGTGTAATACAACATCAACCAATCCTTAGCGTGACGGGCGGCTTGATGGGGCGGGTGCTTGAACGACAACGGGTGCGCCTTGTTGCTGCACGATCACTGGTGCGGGCGCTTGGACTTGCATTGGTGCAGGTGGCTGGATCGAGACCACCGGAGCCGACGAGCCGCTGGCTGCCTGTGTGGTAGTGGATGACGATGATTGACCTTGGCGGCGCAGGATAACGATACTCGGTTCGGCTTGGCGTGGTGCAGACGTCGGGCTGGGGGCTGCTACCGTCACCGATTGCGGGAGGGCCATGGGTGCGGTGGTGTTGGCGTTGGCATTGGTAGCAAACAGATGGGTATCAAGGGCAGCAAGACTTTGAGCGCCAAAAATAGTGGCGAGCGTGCTGCCCGTGATGAGTGATGTGCGGATGATGAATCGTTTGGTAGCAGTCATTCCTGACATGGTTTTCGCTCCTTATACGTCCATACCGAGTGCGGTGTGTCGAAAAAGTTGCGGTGAGTTTTGTCAAGAATTTGTTAATCCTCCAATCCCTCCTCGGGATGGTCGTCATCATCTGGTGTTTCGCTTTCTTCAGGCGTTTCAGATGGTGTTGGTGTCGCTGATTCGTCTAGCTCAGTAGGCGGTGGTGCTACTGGTGTGGGCGTGCTGGGTGTAGTGGTAGGGGTTTCCGGACCACTACTTGGTGTAACAATGGTTGGCTCTGGTGTATGAGGTGTAATGGACAACAATGGTGTTGAGACAATCGGTGGTGTGCCATCTGTCGGTAGATTCGGCGGTGTGGGGGAGATAGGCGGCGCTTGGTCGGGGGTGTCTTTTTCAATTAACGTAATACGTGAGGCCACCAATTGATGTTGGTCAGTGGTCTGTCCTTCCACCTTGATACTATCGCCAACTTGGATGTCCGCATCTTGTTGTGTGGTGTCGGTCACCATAACGGTCAGGCTTGCCACCTGCCATGCCGTTGAACTCATCGCCTCAACGGTACCCTTAAAGCTAACATCAGCACTCTGCCCACCCTCCAATAGTTGCTGAACTTCATCAACGCGCCGCTGGGCAAATTGTTGTTCAAGGGCGGGGTCATGGCCTGATAGTTGCAGACGGATAGCTTCATTAAAGCGCTTGACGCCATAGAGGGATTCACCCGGTAGGCTGCTTTCAGCACTAAACCCAACCAAGACATAGGCCGCAAAAAAGATAATCAGCAAACTGGCCGCCATTGTTGCCCAGCCGCGCAGGGGCAAAACCCGAATCTTCTGCTTGGTTGCGGCGGCCTGTAGCACCCGCGTCCGCACCCGATAATGAGCCTCCCCAACCTCAGCCGGAGCATAATTGACCCGCCGCGCCAGCAAGCCTGTTTCCAACATCGGGTGCAAGTCGGGAGCCTGTTCGGGGTAGGCGTCCAAGCACTCTTGAACGCTCTGACCTGCCGCCAATCGGTCAATACAATCGTTCAAAATCTCTGTTAAATTAGCCATGACTTGGCCTCATTTCACCTAAAATCTCACGCAGGGTATTGACGGCACGGAACTGTAAAGATTTGATGGCACTAATGGTCTTGCCCATCACGTCGGCTGTCTCTTGTAAATCGAGTTGCTGCCCAAAGCGCAACACCAAGACCTCTTGCTGGTCGGGGGCCAGCATCCGCAGAGCATGACGCGCCCGCTCTACATTCAAGGTCTGAATAAACTGCACTTCGGGGTCGCTCTCATCACCGCTGTCTGGTAGCCACTCATCAAGGGTGGTGGTGGGTAATTTAGCTGACTTTTTATAATGGTGATGGATTTCATGGCGGGCAACGCGGAATAGCCAGCCGCGCAGGGTCTTGCGTGGGGCGCTGGGTTTGCCCAATGAATCCACAAATTTGAGGAAGACTTCGCTGGCAATATCTTCGGCAAGGCTGCTATCCCCGACCCGTAGCCGCACAAATTGATAGATAGGCTGAAAATAGCTGTCGTAGATGTGCATAATGGCCTCTTGGTCACCGCGCCGTGCCTTGGCGAGAAGTTCGTCCTCCACAGGAATATCAGGTAGCACTAAAACAATCATGGATACCGTGTCCGTCTCGGTTTATAGAGACCGAGTCTACTAAAGGCAAAAAGTTGCGGTCATTTTTACAGGCAATGCCCAACAAATCGAGTGAAGATTAGACACAAAACGAGGATCAAATGGCCCAATTAGCCATCCTCACGGGGTTTACGGGTGCGATAGGGGACATGTAACAGTCCTGCCGCCCGCTTCTTGGCCTCTTCGGGACGACGGTCATAACGGGCCGTCGTCTGCACGTTGGCATGACCGGCCATGCGTGAGACCACCGCAATATCGGCTCCCGCATCCAGCAGGTTGCTGACAAAAGTGCGCCGCAAGTCATGGGGGCTGAACGCTGCAATCTCAGCCTCGACTGAGCGTTTCTGCAAAATATAATAAACAGCTTGGGTGGTCAAACGCCTCTCGACAATCGCGTGGGCTTTATTGATAGGGGTGAACAGCGGCCCTGCCCATGCTCCCCGTAGCACCAACCAATCCTCAAGGGCAGCAACGACACCTTGGTTGAGCCATGCTGTACGCTCTTTGCGGCCCTTACCACGCACCACCAAGCGCTCTTGGTTGCTATAATCCGCCACATCTAGCTTGACAACTTCGGCCCGCCGCAGGCCCGCCCCATAGAGAATGGCAATCATGGCGGCATCACGGGTACCGGCTGGGCTGGTGTCGATTTGACAGGCTGATAGCAAGGCGCTCATCTCGGCCATTTCGACCTCCCGTCCGGCGGGTAGGGTGTAGTTTTTGATGCTGTTGATAGTGACGGCCTTCTGGTAATCTTCTGCCGACATCTGCCCCAGTAGCCATGCCGCTTTCAGAACTCCCCGCAACGCCGAGAGCATCTTATTGACGGTGGCTGGCTTGTAGTTCTCAACCAACCATGCCCGAATCATGATTGTATGGTTGAGGCGCAAAGCTCCCCAATGGCAACTCAAGGCGTCGGGCGTACCCGTCAATAGCTCGGCCATACGGTCAAGGGCTTGGCGCATGGTACGGCGGCTATCATTGGTATTCAGCCCAGCCAGATAAACTACCGCCGCGTTTTGACCGAGGTCGGTATCGACAATAATGAGTGAATTGGAGTTGCTAATGGCTGGTTGCTTTCCACTTGCTATAATCGATAGTGCCTATTATATAACATCAGAGGAGTAGCCAAAGATGCAGCTTAAGAAATCCTTGTTTTTCTTGGTCGTTTTGGTTCTGGTGATAGGGATGGTTGTTCCTGTCGCTGCCCAAGATGCCGTGTATCCCGAACTCCCCGATCTTGAAGGGCGTGAGATTGTTGTTGCCGTAGAAAACCTCTATACCCCCTTCCAATTTGAGAACCCGAACACTGGCGAGGTCATGGGCTATGAGTACGATATGCTCGATGAAATCTGCCACCGTATTAACTGCACCCTCGATTTTCAAACCATCAGCTTCGATGCGTTGATTGCCGCGGTGGGTGATGGTGCCTATGATATGGGCATTACGGGCATTAGTATCATTGAAGAACGCAAGTCGATTGTGGACTTCAGCGACCCCTATATCAACCTCGACCAATTCTTGCTCGTGCGTGCCGATGAAGACCGCTTCACCTCTATTGATGAGATGGCGGCTCTTGATGACACCATTTTGGGTGTGCAAGCGGGTACAGCGGGCTTCTTTGTGACTGACGGCTATCCTGAAGACCGCCGCGTGGTGTTTGATGAGTTTGGCTTGCTGGTCGCGGCTTTGATGGCGGGTGAAATCGATGCCTTGCCTGCCGATGCCTCCGCTGCGGCGGGTTTTGTTGGTGCGACGGGTGATGCCGTCAAGCTGGTCGGGGAACCCCTCTCCCGTGACGAGTTTGGTATCATCTTCCCGCTTGGCAGTGACTTGGTAGAACCCTTCAACGCCGCCATTGCCAGTATCACCGCCGACGGCTTCCTCGACTATCTCTATTACAAGTGGTTCTTTGACTACAACGCCGCCACTGGTGAACTCTACGCGGGTATGCCGGATTTGGGCGGTCAAGAAATTGTGATGGCGGTCGAAAATCTCTACACCCCCTTCCAATTTGAAGACCCCGCCACTGGTGAAGTTATCGGCTATGAGTATGACATGCTCGCTGAAATCTGCGCCCGTATCAACTGCACCCTCGATTATCAAACTATTAGCTTCGATGCGTTGATTGCCGCAGTGGGCGACGGTGCCTATGATGCTGGTATCACGGGTATCAGCATCATTGAAGAGCGCAAGTCGATTGTGGACTTCAGCGACCCGTATATCAATCTCGACCAGTTTCTGCTGGTGCGTGACAACGAAGACCGCTTTAGCTCTTTGGATGAGATGGCTGCCCTTGATGACACCATTTTGGGTGTGCAAGCAGGTACGGCAGGCTTCTTTGTCACCGATGGCTTCCCCGAAGACCGCCGCGTGGTATTCGATGAGTTTGGCTTGTTGGTTGCGGCCCTGTTGGCCGGTGAAATTGATGCCCTGCCTGCGGATGCGTCGGCTGCGGCTGGCTTTGTCAGCACCACGGGTCAATCGGTTAAGCTGGTGGGCGACCCCATCTCGCGTGATGAATTTGGTGTCATTTTCCCGATTGGTAGCGACTTGGTGGATTCCTTTAACGCCGCCATCGCCTCCATCCATGCCGATGGTTACTTGGACTACTTGTATAATAAGTGGTTCTTTGACTATGTTCCTGCTCAATAAATAGATTAAAGACAGTAACGGAGGGGGGAAGCGATTCTCCCCTCTGATGGTACTTAAACTCATGTCGTATGTTGAAACTCATCTCCCCCCACCAGATCGCTCCAACCCCCAAAAACGCAATCTGCTGATTAATCGCCTCAAAAAAGCCCCATGGTGGCTATTGGTTATCCTCATTGCCTTGTTTTATATTGTCAGCAGCTTGATGCAAATCGACGTATATAACACTATTTGGCGGGGTGTTGAGGAGGGTATTAAAGTCACGGTGCGGGTCTCGATACGAGCCTATGCCTTTGCCTTGATGCTCGGCTTACTGATTGCCTTGATGCGCCTTTCTGATAATTTTTTTCTCTGCCAGTTCAGCACCCTCTATGTCGAAGTGGTACGCGGCATCCCCACCCTGATTCTGGTGATTTACGTGGCCTTGGGTTTGACGCCTGAGTTGGTTAAACAGGCCAATGTCGCGGGCAAGTGGTTGGTTGACCAACAGATTACCATTTTTGGAATCGGGGCTTATTTCAAAACGCTCAATATCCGCGACCCTTCCATTAGCCTTGAGCGACGGGTGGTCTTGGCCCTTGCCGTGTCCTATAGTGCTTTTTTGTCGGAGATTTTTCGGGCGGGTATCCAGAGTATTGACCGAGGGCAAATCGAAGCTGCCAAGAGCCTAGGGCTGAAGCGCCCGCAGGTGATGATGCTGGTGGTTTTGCCGCAAGCCTTTCGCATCATCTTGCCACCCTTGGGCAATGACTTTATCGCCATGCTCAAAGAAAGCTCGTTGGTCTCAGTGGTGGGGGTCGAGGACATCACCCGACGTGGGCGCACTATGTCTACCGCCACCTTTCGCGTCTTCGAGACCTATAATGTGGTGGCCCTGACCTATTTGGCGTTGACCTTGACCTTGGCGCTGGTTGTCAAAATCATTGAATGGCACTTTGATGAGCGCAGTCCTAAGCCCCATTGGTATCGAGTCATTACGTCTCGGATTGGCACATTACTCTCGCCCGGCACCTATTGGTTTCTACTGGTGGATTTACTGCAAAGAGGCTGGTGGATGCTACGGAAACGCTCTCACAAAAAGAAGAAAAAGCGTGACTTTATGATAAAATAGAATTCTTGTTCGATGATGAAAGGGACAGGTGGTGTCAGGTTTTCAACTGGTCTCGGAGTACAAACCTACTGGCGACCAACCAGCGGCAATCGCGGGCATGGTCGATGGCCTTCAACGCGGACTCAAGCATCAAATCCTGTTGGGTGCGACAGGTACAGGCAAAACCTTCGCGCTGGCGAATGTGGTGGCCCAAGTCAACCGCCCAACCTTGGTGATTGCCCACAACAAGACGCTGGCGGCCCAACTCTATTCAGAGTTCAAGGCCTTCTTCCCCAACAACGCGGTGGAGTATTTTGTCAGCTACTACGACTACTACCAGCCCGAAGCCTATATCGCCAAGCAAGACCTCTATATCGAGAAAGATGCTGACATCAACGAGGACATTGACCGCCTCCGCTTGGCAGCCACCGTCTCGCTGATGACCCGCCGTGATGTTCTCATTGTGGCCTCGGTCTCGTGCATCTATGGCATCGGCAATCCGGTGGCATGGAACAAGGTGACACTCGATTTAAGCGTTGGTCAAGTCTTACGGCGCGACCTCATCCTGCGCCATCTCATCAGCATCTACTACACCCGTAACGACTTTGAGCTACGGCGCGGTACCTTCCGCGTGCGTGGGGATACGCTGGACATCTGGCCGCCCTATAACCAGACCGCCATGCGCCTCTCCATGTTTGGCGATGAGATTGAACGCATTAGCGAATTTGACCCGGTGACGGGTGAAATCAACCAACAACACCAACTAGTGACCATCTACCCCGCCAAGCACTTTGTCACCGAAGAGGAAAAGGTACAGAAAGCCCTCTATGATATCCAACTGGAGCTAGAGGTGCAGCTTTCCAACCTCAAGCAGCAAAACAGGCTGGTTGAAGCCCAACGCCTTGAGCAGCGCACCCGCTACGACCTTGAGATGATTAAGGAAATCGGCTACACCAGCGGCATTGAAAACTATTCGCGCCACCTTGACCAACGCCCATCAGGGAGCGCCCCCTTTACCCTGCTCGATTACTTCCCCGACGACTACCTACTCGTCATAGACGAAAGCCACATGACCATCCCTCAAGTGCGAGGCATGTACAACGGTGACCGCGCCCGCAAAGAGGTGTTGATTGAGTACGGCTTCCGTTTGCCAAGCGCCTTGGATAATCGCCCCCTCAATTTTGATGAGTTCCAAGACCGCATGGGGCAGACGGTCTATATGTCCGCCACCCCGGCCACCTATGAACTGGAACACGCCGAGCAGGTGGTGCAGCAAATCATCCGCCCAACAGGTATCCTTGACCCAGTGGTTGAAGTACGCGGTACCAAAGGGCAGGTTGATGACTTGCTCAAGGAAGTCGAGCAGCGGGTGGCGATTGGGCAACGGGCGCTGATTGTGACCCTGACCCAGCGCATGGCTGAAGACCTCTCTGAGTATCTGCTCGAAATGGGCATCAAGACTCACTACCTCCACGCTGAGGTCGATACCTTAGAGCGCATCGAGATTTTGCGTGATTTGCGCTTGGGGGTCTATGATGCGGTGGTGGGGGTCAACCTCCTGCGCGAAGGGCTGGACTTACCAGAGGTCTCACTGGTGGCGATATTGGATGCGGATAAACAGGGCTTCCTGCGCTCTGCCCCTGCCTTGATTCAGAACATCGGGCGGGCAGCCCGCCACATTGAGGGACGGGTGATTATGTACGCCGACAAGATGACCCCCGCCATGCAAGAGGCCATTGATGAAACGGCCCGCCGTCGCCAGATTCAGGACGACTACAACCGTGAACATGGTATCGAACCCGCCAGTATCGTGAAGGAAGTGCGCGACCTGACCGAGCGCCTGCGGACATTGAAGGCCGAGCCAGCCCTAGAAGAAGACGAGGAAGAAGCGGCGGTCTCGGTCTCGCCTGTTGACCTGCCCCTCTCTGAACTGGATAAGCTGGTCAAGAACCTTGAGGATGAAATGAAGAAAGCCGCCAAAGCCCTCGAATTTGAGAAGGCGGCTATCTTGCGTGACCAAGTGATTGAGTTGCGTCAGATTATGGTCTTCAAGCGCGAACAAAGCGATGCAGACTTCTCGCTCTTGTTGGTGAAGGACAACCTCAATTAGCCATTAAGAAAGTAGGGTCGGGGCCAACAGCCCTCGGCCCTACTGCACTGTTGGCAGGCCACTACACAAACTTGCCGGAGCCTCGACCACATCCTCACGTACCCAGCCACTCCCATCTGATAGGCGATACCATGTCATGCCATCGCTACCTTGTTTCTTACCATCGGCAAAGGCCCCGCTGGTGAGGGTACCCTGAATATCTGATTGCGTGCTGGCCTCAGCCCGAATCCGTACACCTGATGTCTTGCCGATGAGTACACAAGTGCTGATGGAGCCGAGTTGATTACCCGATGTAGCGTTCATGGTTGCGACCACTGAGTCAAATGTCTCTGAATCGCTTAGGGGTGAGACAGGACTACTAATTTCAATCGGGGAAGCTTCGGTTGGTGGTGCAACTTCGGTACTGGCAGACGGCTCTTTATCGCCAAATTCCCAAAATACCAAGAAATCGCCAAGGCCGCCCGTGACCAACACACTCCCATCAGGGCTGAAGGCCGCATGATAATTGGATACATCCTCATTCTCAAGGGCATAAACCGCCTTGCCCTCGCGGATGTCCCACACGAGCGCCTTGCCGAAAAAGTCACCTGAGACCAGATACTTGGCATCGGGGCTAAAAGTCAGGCTTTGGATACCATACACACCGTCTGTAACTTCAAAAGTCTTGCCTTTGCGAAGTTCACTACCCACTAGCGTATACAATTGGATGGTATGTCCACTGCCAAGGGCCAGCGTTTGGTTATCTGGACTGAAGGCCGCTGCTGAAATACTCGACATATCGGGGACTTTGCTGCGGAAGATGACATCCGCATTGTTTAAGTCCCAAATCGAAATTTGGCTATCGTTCATGATATTAAACAGATAACGCCCGTTCTTGCTAAACAAAAACGTCCCCGCCATTTTGTCTGTACCCAGTTCGCGTACAGGCAAAAACGTGTCGAGTGAGACCAAGACCAAAGTTGAGTCATCAGGCGTGTTTTCAGCAACCAACGCATATTCACCATTGGGCATGAACAAAAATCGATGATAATAATCACGCGGGCGCATACTTTGAACTAAATCACCTGATTGGGCGTCGTAGACTTTGATTTCACTTCCGTCAGCAAGGCCAAACTTGCTGCCATCAGCGGTGAAGGTCACATCTTGAATGAGAAAGGTGGCTTCAATTGTCGCTAACTGTTCATAGGTATTGGCATCCCATAGCACAATCTCATCAGGGCCGCCCACCGTAATGAGCCGTTGCCCAGTGGGGCTATATACAATGGCGTCAATGTGGCTATTCTCAAAAACTGCCTCGCGCAAGATGGGCAATTCGTCGGGTGTATTAGGAACAATACCCAAGGTATCGAGCGGGGTGTCGGAAAGGTCTACATTAAACAAGACCGCCGCCAACACAATGCCGCCAATCACTAAGGGTAGCACCACCGTCAGCAAAACGATGATACCTGTGAAGCTACACGCACAGGCTCCCGCACCTGCGCCAACCTTGACCGTCTGCCCAGTGGTCATGGGTGGTGTCATAATCGACGGGGTTTGCACCTGTACCATGCGTTGCTGGAAAGCGGCAGCTTGGGGGTCATCCGAGCGAATCTCGTGAATTTCCTCGTAGATTTGCTGACCTTGGGGGCCAACATGCTGGCGGCGGTGGATTTTTTGATAGTTGTCAGGGGCATCCACCGTTGTTCCACAAGATGGACAGACCCAAATTTTATCCTGCATTGGCCCCAGATATTGGATATTCATAGATGATCCGCAATTAGGGCAATTTTGTGTGCGCGTTGCCATAGTTCTATTAGACTCCTAAAACAGCATAAGCCCGAATCGGAAAAGCTGCCGCCCCTTGCACCTTGGCAGGTACGGCATGAAAGATAAAGCCACCGGCGGGCAATGCCGCCAAGTTGGTTAGGTTTTCGACAATTAAAATGTCATGGCCCAAGAGTGTGACGTGAACGGGGCGGCGTGGGTTCCGAATATCATCGGCAGCCAGATAGTCCATGCCCACGAGTTTGGCACCACCTGCGACAAGCGCCTCTGCCGTTGCACCTGTCAAATAGGGATACTGATAATATGCTGGTTGGCCCCAATAGCGACTCCAGCCCGTATGAAACAGCACCGCCTTACCCGCCATATCTACCCCATCAAGAACATGCGGTTCAATAGGCTCATACGCTGCTAATCCGCGACAGTCCACCACCACACCGGGTAAGATGAGTTGCTCAAGGCTGAGTTGGTCAATCGTAGCCCGCCCTGTATGAAAATGATACGGGCTATCAAGGTAAGTGCCGCAACTGGTCACAAACTGAATCTGGGTAATCTCGCACGAGCAGCCTTCGTAGTTGCCACTGACCGCAGCTTGGGCATGGCTCATCCATGCGCTGATGTGGGGCGCAGGAGCCGTCGGGCTAAACAGGGGCATATCGGGTTGAATGGTATGGCTAAGATCGACCAACATTTGTATACTCTTGTGTCTCTTTTCACAATCTACAGGAGAAGGTGAATGCGTCAATTCCCTATATTGCTACTCAGTCTATGTCTGCTTGTGGTTGCGTGCAAGAAAAATAACAGCACCCCCGCCTATACCATTGCTGACCTACCGACCCAGACCAATGTCGATAATGGTAAGCAACTCTTTGAAAAAGGCGATGGTGGAGCGGCAGCCTGCGCGGGTTGCCATAGCATTACTGAGGGCGATGGCCCTGTTGCCCCCAGCCTCAAAGGCTATGCTGAACGCGCCAGTCAACGCGCTAGTGATGAAACCGCTCAAGTCTATACCCTCAATAGCATCATTGCTCCGGGTAAGACTATCGTGGATGGCTACAACAATACGATGCCCTCCAGCTATGGCGATAAACTGAGCAAACAACAAATTGCGGATTTGATTGCCTATCTACTCACACTCAATTAGGGTTATGTGAGCCATTGCACAAAGGCTTGACCGTCAAGCGCAACCCTCCTACAATCGTGCTATGTCCATCATCAAAATTTGTAACCTTACTAAACAGTACACCGAAGCTGAACGCGCCCGCGTGGTACTCAATCAAGTGGATGTTGATTTTGTAGCAGGTGAGTTTATCGTCTTGCTTGGGCCTTCGGGTAGCGGCAAGAGTACCCTCATTAACCTCATCAGTGGGGTTGATGAAGTGGACGAGGGCCAGATTCACGTCAACGGTACCAATGTCACCATGCTTAACGAAAAGCAGCGCACCCTTTTTCGGCGTGACCATATTGGGATTGTCTTTCAATCCTTTAATCTCATCCCGACCCTGACCGTGCTTGAAAACGTCAGCTTGCCCTATGAGCTTCAAGGCAAGTCCCGCAAGGAGGCTAGCCAACGCGCCCAAGCCATGTTAGAGCGAGTGGGGTTGGGTGACCGTAGCGCCTCGTTCCCCGACCGCTTATCAGGGGGGCAACAACAACGGGTCGCTATTGCCCGCGCCCTTGTCCACGAGCCGCTTGTGGTCTTGGCCGATGAGCCAACAGGTAATCTTGACCGCAAGACCAGCGAGGAAGTTTTGAGCCTCTTACTAGAGATGACACGCGGCGTCGGCAAAACCTTGCTGATGGCAACCCACAGCATGGATATTATCCCTCTCGCTGACCGCATCTATCGCATTGACAATGGGCAATTGGTCGAAGATACGGAACGGCTCAAACGCGGCGCTCTCCTACGGGCCGAACTCGAAAGCCAGATGCACGCCCAAATCGCCGCCCACATGGAGCATTCATGACACCCAGCTTATGGCGGCTGATGTGGAACCACATCTTGCGTCGCGCTACCCAAAGCCTACTCTTTGTGATTGGCGTCATGATTGGGGTAGCGATGATGGTCTCGATCGACATCGCCAACAACAGCGCCCGCAAAGGTTTTGAACTCAGTACGGAGGCCATTGTCGGCAAGGCCACCCATGACATCATCGGTGGGCCAACTGGACTCGATGAGCAGTTCTATACCCATATCCGCACCGAGATCGGCTGGCAAAAAGCGGCCCCTGTTGTCAGCGACTATGTGGTAGCCGAGCAACTCAATGAGCCTGCTGTGCGCGTTTTTGGCATTGACCCTTTTGCTGAGGGGCCATTCCGTAGCTATGTCACCGCCTCGGGCCAGATTATCGCAGGCGATGGTGAGAATGCCGAGTTACAGGCTGTCGGGCGCTTCCTCTTTGAACCCAACACGGTCTTGATGGGTGAGCAATTTGCCACCAGCAACAATATCCGCCCCGGTGATAGCCTTGAATTGCAATATGGGGCTGAAATCCGCACCGTGACAGTAGTGGGTCTCCTACGTAGCACCGACAAATTCAGCGACCAAGCCCTTGCCAATATGCTGATTACTGACATCAGCACCGCCCAAGAGTTGTTCAACAAGCAAGGCGTTCTGACCAATATCAATCTGATTATTGATGACACCCCCGCAGGCCATCGCGCCCTTGAGCGGATTGAAGAATCTCTCCCCACAGGCGCAACCCTCAATACTGCCGCCGCCCGTAGTAACGCCGTCAGCCAAATGACGGAGGCCTTTGAGTTAAACCTGACCGCCATGAGCCTCTTGGCTTTGGTGGTCGGGATGTTCTTGGTTTATAACACTGTGACGTTTAGCGTCGTCCAGCGCCGTCCCGTATTGGGTATCCTGCGGAGTCTGGGCGTGACTCGTCGCCAAGTCTTTATCTTGATATGGGGTGAGGCAGCTATCCTAAGCGCAGTGGGGGCTATCCTTGGTTTGGGGCTAGGGATTATTCTCGGACGCTTCACTGTGGCGGCTGTGACCCAAACGGTCAACGATGCTTATTTCACCGTGACGGTACAGCAAACAGGTATCTCCACCTTTATCTTGCTCAAAGGCTTTAGCATTGGGGTCGGGGCGGCCTTATTTGCGGCTTTGTTGCCCGCTTACGAAGCCACCAATACGCCACCAACCAGCGTGACCCGCCGTAGTGTCCTCGAACAACGGATGCTGCGCTTGGTGCCTTGGATTAGCTTGCTCGGTATCCTCTCGGCCTGTATTGGCGGCGTGATGCTTACCATCGAGCAGTCCTTGATTGCCAATCTGTTTGGTGTCTTTGCCATTGTTGTGGGCTTGGCCTTCCTAACCGTACTTGCCACCATCATCTTGACCCGTGCTATCAACCCCGTGACCAGCCAAATTGGTGGCGTTGTGGGGCGCATGGCTCCGCGCAGCATCTTGCGAAATCTAAGCCGTACCAGTATCGCCATTACAGCGCTCATGATGGCGGTCAGCGTGATTGTGGGTGTGACCACCATGGTCGGGTCGTTTCGCATCTCGGTGCGCGAATGGCTAGAAAATACCCTCCGTGCTGATATTTTTATCAGCCAGCCCAACAATAGCGGAAGCCTCGCAGGTATTCCAGTCAGCCGCGATGTGATTGGCGAAATTGAAGCGGTGGATGGGGTGGCGCGGGTGTCCTATGTACGGACGGTCTATGTCCAAGCGCCCGATGACCCGCGTCCGGTCTTGCTCAACGCCATTATGGACGACATCAGCGAGGGGCGGCGCAACATCATCCAAGGCGTGGACTTACCGCAGCAAGAGATTGTCCACCAAATTGTGCGCGGGGATGGTCTACTCATGACTGAGGTCTTTGCGAACAGCCGCAGTATCAAATGGCGTGATGGCCTCACCTATACCCTGCTCACCGAAGAGGGGCCATATGCTTTTCCTGTACTCGGTATCTATCAAGACTTTAGCTCGCCCCAAGGTACCGTTGTCATCGGCCTTGATACGTATCAGCGCCTCTGGCACGACGACCAAATCAGCAACCTTGCCGCCTATGTTGAACCCAATGCTGACATCAGCACTGTTGTAGGGAACATCAAGGCAGCCGTGGCGGAACGGCGCTTGGTGGTGCAATCCAACCGTGAATTGCGTGAAAGCGCGCTGGTCGTCTTTGACCGCACCTTTGCTATTACCAGCGCTCTCAATCTCTTGGCAACACTAGTGGCCTTTGTCGGTATCCTCAGTGCCTTGATGTCCCTCCAAATTGAGCGCAAGCGCGAAATCGGTATCATGCGCTCCAATGGCCTAACACGCTGGCAGTTGCTGCGCCTAACGCTATGGGAAACGGGGATTATGGGTTTCATTGCAGGGGTGGTAGCGATGCCTGTTGGGTTGATATTGGCGGTGGTGCTGATTTATATCATTAACCTCCGCAGTTTTGGCTGGTCGTTGGCCCTCAATCTACAGTGGGAATTTTTCGGGCAAGCCTTTGCAGTATCGCTGGTGGCGGCGTTGTTGGCAGGGATTTATCCCGCATGGCGGGTCGGGCATATTCAACCTGTCGAGGCCATCCGGTCCGAATAATCACACAATATCTCTACGCCCTCTTCACATTTTCTACATAGTCTAGGGCTATCCTCCTATCAAATCGTGAAACCAATTAGGAGGCAATCAAATGTCCCGCAACAAATTCTACACCTTGGTAACGCTTGCAATCGTCGCTGTTATGGCTTTTGGTATTGTTGGCTATGCTGCCGCCCAAGGTCCCGGCGGCGGTGGTAATGGTGGTGGACGCGGCCCACGTGGTGGCGGTCAAAATGGTGACTTCAGCAATGGTATCGCTGGCCCTAACCATGATGAAATTGCCGCTGCGCTTGGGATGACCCCCGGCGAGTTGTTTGAAGCCCTGCGCTCTGGTCAAACCCTTGAAGAATTGGCAGAAGCCGCTGGTGTCGATTATGACAGCCTTGACCTTGGCTATACCCCCCGTATTCGCTTGGCAGGTCGCTTCCATGGTGAATTGGCCGATGCCCTTGGCCTGACCGCTGGGGAGTTGTTGGACGCCCTGACCGAAGGCAAGACCCTGAGCGAAATCGCCGCCGAACAAGGCGTTGACCTTGCCGACATCGAACTCGATTTTGACACCAACCACACCACCATTGCGGAAGCCCTCGGCCTGAGTCCCATTGAACTGTTCGACTTGATGTTCCAAGGTATGACTATTGAAGAAATCGCCGAGCAACAAGGCGTTGACTTGGAAAGCCTTGAACTGGACTTCGGTTTCGGGATGCGCGGTGGCTTTGGTATGGGCGATGGGATGCCCGGCTTTGGTCATCACCACCCCTTCAACCCAATGAACCCTGATGACGCAACCGCTACCCCTGAAGTAGAAATTGCACCAGAAGACGGTAGCGCTTCCTAAAGCATATTCTCCTCGCATAAGGCTACACCCCTTTCACGCAGCAGGCCCCCTTCATTGGGGGCTTGCGAGTTTTAGGGGCGGTTTTGCGTCATCCATGTTGTGGCAAAATCGACAAGGGCACGTTGGTTGAAGAGGCGAGTAGTGGCTTGCCCAACTTTGCCGGGGGTGTAGGCGATGTGTTGCTCATAGGCTGCACCAAGCTGCTCAAAATCATCCGTCGAGATGTCGCTGTCATCCCATGCCAGCCACTCACGACGCCCCTCGACCAACAGTGCCGCGCTACAAATGGCGGGTCCCTTACTAGGAAACGTGGCCCGATATTCGGCAAGATGCAGGGAGGTATTGCGATCATGGGTGACACCGAGCAGCATGACCTTGCCCTCCACATCATAGATACGCGCTAATGGGGAGCCTTCACCAAGGCCCTCGCCTAATCTATGATTGGCTGTGATAAAATCGGCGTGATGGCCCCATGCTGCAAAGGATGTTTGGGGGTGATTGCTGCGCTTGACATCGGGCCAGCGGCGGAATAACTCTGGCATGACGCCCATTCCGCGTGTAGGTGTTAGTTCAGGTTGAAAAGCAGGCATATGGTCGCGGATAGGCTGCCACCATGCTTCAGGCACGGGCGGATTTTCCCACAGGGCTGGGTCGCTGTTGTCGCTGGTGTGGGTTGGCATCACAAGGGTGCCCGTGGGAGTCAAGACGGTCATCAAGGCTTCAATGACTGCTGCGGGGCCGCCCACCGTCCACCCCATTTGGCGCATAGAGCTATGGACGATAACGGTATCGCCTGCATGTAGGCCGAGTGCTTGAAAATCCGCCACCAACGACGGGACTGTATTCGGGAACAAGGTGTGTTGAACCAAATGATCTTCAGACACAGACTTCTCCTCTGGCTATGGATAGTTTTGATTGTAGCCTGCCAAAGTGGAGATACAAGCCCTACTCCTGCACCTCTAGCAGTTCGGCTGGAAGCCTATATGAATGAGGTTATTGAAGCCGAAAGCCAAGCTGACGATTTATGGAATAGGGTGCTATTTGGTGAACTGGTTAGTTGCCAAGAGTCCATCACCAATCCCCCACTATTTGAACTCTCATCTATCGAAGAGTCTCCCGATACCTTGCTAATCAAACAATACTTGGATGCCGCTGTTATTGGCATTCACCAAGTCGCCCTGCGCTGGGATGCAGAGTGCCAGATTGAGCGTAATGTGATTCCATTAGATGTTGTGCGCGATGCCCAAGCCGACCTTCTCGATGCCCACCAAGCCCTTCAACAAGCCATTGCACTCTGGGGTGTGTGGCAGTCGTAGGGGACTCGTACTTGCAAATCATCCATCAACCGCTACACTTGCCCTGATTGCGAGTAGATAGGTCATAACAACCCATGAATGATAACGATCGTCTTTTCCAGCAACTCGCTGCTGAAGAACCCCCCTATGAACATGAAGACACCGCCTCGTCCTCGACCCGTCCCCGTCCAGCGGTCAGTAAAGGCGGGGCATGGCAGCAATACCTTGGTGGGAGCATGTTACTCACCGCCTTGATTTTGACGATTGCTGCATCGGTCTTGTTCTTGCAAGGCAACGATGATGCTGAACCAACCCCGAATGCAACAGATGACACTGTGGTCTTCCTTCAACCGACCCAAGAGGCTACTACGGTGCCTACCGATAGCCCTACCCAAGTTGTGCAGGAGACGGCCTTTGCCCCTAGCAATCTGCTCCCAACAGCAGCGGTTGATGAGGCAGCCGTAGCCCTCTTGACACCCATTCCGATTGATACTGGCAATGGGGCTATTGTCGCCCGCGACAACAAGCCATTTACGGTTCTGACAGGTGGTGTTGAGCGCGGCTTTTCTAAGCATATTATTCAAACAGGCGATACCCTTGAAGACCTCATTAAACAATATGATCTCACCGACTACTGCACCATCGTCTGGTCGAATGAACGTCGCAAGATTAGCCCCCTCAAGGTCGGGAGTGAAATCATCATCCCGCCTGTCGATGGTGTCTTTTACAAAATCCGCGAATCTATGACCCTTGCTGAACTGGCACAGGTTACAGGTGTCGATGTCTATACCATTATCGACTCGGCCTATAACCCTGCCCTTGAAGGAGCCAACCCCGACAACCTCTTGGTTGAGGGTATGCAGATTATGGTGCCGGGTGGCAATGGCGGTAACTGCAATGTATGGTCAGGTAAACCGACGGCCAGCGGCGGCGGGGAGGGCGATTCGCAGGCACCCAGTTCCTATAGCTTGTGGGGTTGCAGTACGCCCATCACGACAATGGGTATTCCTAGCCTGACACCCGTCAGCAGCTATACCTTCTGGCAGGGTTTCTCTAGCTACCACACGGGCGTTGACTTGTCCGCCAACACGGGTACCCCTGTTTATGCGTCGGGGAGTGGGACGGTCATCTTTTCGGGCTGGAACAACTATGGGTATGGCAACGTGGTCGTCATCGCACACGGCGGTACCTTCACCCTCTACGCCCACCTGAGCGACTATGTGACCTCCTGTGGTCAAAGCGTCTCACAAGGACAAACCATCGGCTATATCGGCAGCACTGGGAATTCGACAGGGCCACACCTCCATTTTGAGATTTGGAACTCCAACGCTGACCCTGTGAACCCTTGTTATAGTATCTCGTGTTAGTGCATGATGAAGCCGATTCAACTGGTTATTCTACTGACCGCCTTGGGCATTAGCCTTGCTGCAGGGGTGCTGATTTCCATGCCCGACCAACAATCGGATGCTGGGGTAGTGGAGCGTCCAACCGCGACCATCACTCTGACCGAGACGCCGACAAACACACCTCCGCCGACTATCACACCCTTGCCAACGACTACCCCGACCGTTATCCCGACGGTTGACCCGGCCTTCATCGCCACATCTGCGGCCCAACCCCTTGATAGCACATCCGGCGCAGTGGTTGGCGTTAGCGAGAATCCCTTTACCATCAACCGCGAAGGCCAACGGACAGAGCTAATCGAATATGTGGTGCAATCCGGTGACACGGTTGATGCCATCACCGCCCGCTATGGCGTTTCATTGGAGACGCTGGTCTGGTCAAATCGTCGCTTCTTTGTCAATGCTCTGCGCCCCGGTTTCGTGATGACCATTTTGCCCGTGGATGGGGCTATTCACCGTGTTGATACCGCTATGACCATCGCTGAGATTGCAACCCAATATAAAGTTGACCCCTATGCCATCATCGACTCCGATTTTAATGACCTCAAGGACAGCACACCGGACAACATCCTGCCCATTGGTTTGGAGGTGATTGTGCCGGGTGGACATGGCAACAAAGAGCCGTTGTACTATGAGCCACCGCAATCGGTCTATATCGAAGCCTCTGGACCCTTTGGTGAAACGGGTATCTATCAAGGTTCGGCAGTCTTTGGCGAAGGGCAACCGGGGTCATGTGGCAAACAAGATGTCTATGGTGGCACCATTCCCAGCATCCCCCCCACAGGTGGCTATGTCTTAACCAACGACTTCACCAGTGACCACCAAGGCGTTGACCTTGCTGATACTTTGGGGGCCAAGGTGGTGGCGTCAGGCGGCGGTACGGTCATTTTTGCGGGGTGGAGTACATGGGGCTATGGCTATGCTATCGTTATCGCACACGGTCCAGTCATGAGCCTCTATGCCCATCTGAGTGATGTTGGTGTTTGGTGTGGGCAGCAGGTTGAAACGGGCCAATATATTGGCAATGTGGGCAGTACAGGCTGGTCATCGGGGCCACATGTCCACTTTGAAATCCGTGATTCAACAGGTACCCGCTTAAACCCGCATAGCTACGTCGGCTTCTAAAAAACATTGGGCGCGAGACCATACTCCGCCTCGCGCCCAGTTGGCTGGTTTATTGACCTGTAAAATGCGGCTCACGCTTCTCTAAAAAGGCCATGACTCCCTCTTGAGCATCGGCGGTACGGCTGGCGGCCTCTTGCATCTGCGCCTCTAAATCCAGCATCTCAGCAAGATTGCTATCCCATGACTGGTTCAACATACGCTTGGTCATGCCAATGGCGCGGGTGGGCAGCTTGGCAAGTTTGACCGCCATCTCGCGCACTACCTCCATCAACTGGTCTGGCTCCACCGCTTGGGTACAAAGATTGAGTGCAACAGATTGCTCGGCAGTGATGCGGTTTTGAGCATCCGCAAGGGTCATCAACTCAAATGCTTTGGCATGACCCACCAAGCGGGGCAAATAGTAAGTCAAGCCATTGTCCGGCACCAAGCCAATCCGCGAAAATGCCGCAAAGACAAGGGTCGCTTTGGTCGAAATGACTCGCAGATCGCAGGCAAGGGCGATACTTAGGCCTGCTCCGGCAGCGGCCCCATTAATGGCAGCAATAATGGGTTTCTCCAAGGTTCGCATTTGCATGACCAATGGGTTATATTTCTCGCGCAAGTGTTCAAGGAAGGTTATTGAACGCTCGCCGACGTCACTCAGGTCTTGACCAGAGCAAAAGGCTTTACCTGCGCCAGTCAAGACAATTGCCCGCACTTGAGGGTCACGGCTGGCGTCTTTGAAGGCTTTGGTTGTCTCAATAATTTGAGTATCGTTAAAAGCGTTGTACTTGTCTGGACGATTGAAGGTGATGGTCGCCACCCCTTCAGTGATATCTACCAAAAGAGTCTGATATTGCATGAGTTGTTTCCCTTTCGCTTGCGCGGCAGATAAAATGCTATAGTCTATGTTATAATAACGGTGTCCCGGGCGAGAATAAAGTCACCAAGAAAGGAGGGTGGCGCAACACCTCATTGCGCCAACAGTCGATGAGTAAAGGCCGGATTTTGGTTGTTGAAGATGATTTTGATATTTCAAACATGCTGCGAATCTATTTCAGCGGGCAAGGTTACGATGTACAGGTAGCCCCGCGTGGGGGTGATGCCCTTGCGATGACCCGCAAACAACTGCCGCAGTTGATTGTATTGGATATTATGCTGCCTGATATGAATGGGTATGATGTGTGCCGCGAGCTTCGCCAAACCACCCGCACCAGTCATATCCCGATTATCTTTCTGACCCAGAAAGATGAGCGTTCTGATAAAATTATCGGGTTGGAATTAGGGGCTGATGATTACATCACCAAGCCCTTTGATATTGAAGAATTGAAGTTGCGGGTCAAGAATCAGATTGATCGTGCCGAGCGTGAAAACTACACCGACCCCAACAGTGGCTTGCCCAGCAGCGCCATTATTGAGGAGCGTCTCCGTGAAATGATTCGCTCCGATGAAAAATGGACCTATCTGGACGCCAAGATTGAACACTTTGATGACTTCAAGGAAGTTTATGGTTTCGTCGCCGGGACAGAAGTACAACGCTTTTCGGCCCTGATTATGGGTGAAATTGTTGATGAACTGGGTACCCCCAACGACTTTTTGGGGCACCCCGGTAGCAACAACTTTGTCATCATCACTTACTCAGAGCGTTCAGAGGCTTTTGAGGAAAAATTGGTTGAACGCTTCAACCAAAACGTGCAACAGCACTATTCCTTTATTGACCGGGAACGGGGGCATATGCTCCGTGATGACCGTGAGATTCCCTTGATGACTTTATCGGTCGGGTCCGTATCTAACAAGACCCATCAATTTGCTGATATTCGTGAAATTACTGAGTTGGCTGCCGAAGATCGGCGGCGCGGGGCCACAGGTGCAGGTGATCTCGAACCCATTGAAACGTCGTGGTAGGGTATTTGTAAGACCCGAGGCGGGTGCTACCCATGAACTTTGAGCTTATGCTGGTTGGCGTGGGGGTCATATTCCTCATTTGGCTATGGGCTTTTATCTATCAATTGCTCAATAGTCGTACACGGATGCGAACCCACGACCCCAAACGCATTGTTCCGATAAACTTGCTTAATAACAAGGACGGCATCATCGTTGCGGAAGGGCGCGGCCACTTGATTTATATCAATGGTCGCATCCGTGAATGGTTCAACCTCAATGGTGCTGATGCCAACTTGAGTATTTTAGCCAACCGTATTCATCCCCCTGATTTATTCCACGATTTGTTCGCGGATGAGGGGCGGGCGACCTTACGGGTTGGCGCACGCCAAGTTGAGGCCGTTTCGCACACCATCCCCACCATCGAAGGGCGGCGGATGGTGGTTGTTTTGCGTGAACTGACCGCCGAAACAGAGCCAGACCAACTGGACAGCAACCGTGCCCTGATGGTCATTCAAGAAATTAGCTCGGCCATTACGAGCGGTCTTGATTTGACCCAAACAATGAATACCATCCTTAGCGCGGTGGGGCGTGTGATTCGTTTTGATGGTGGTGAAGTTACCCTTTGGGATCAGACACTGAATGTGCTTCGTCCAGTGGGGAGTGTCGGCAACCGTTATCGGCAACGCAACGGCTCCAGTGGCTCTAATGGCAACTATCAATATGACAGCGAAGAAGGTTATACTGGCTGGATTGCCCGCTACCATCAACCCCTCTTGTTGGGTGATGTGGAAGTCCGCAGTGATGTGCGCCCCAAGGGTGAGAACTTCCCCTTCTTAAGTTATATTGGCTTGCCGTTGCTGGTTAATGACCGCTTTATTGGTACCCTTGAATTGGTCAGCCAAGAGCGCTACGCCTTCGACCATGAAGATTTAGCGCTGTTGGAGACGATTGCAGGCCAAGCGGCTGTCGCTATCGAAAACGCCCGCCTTGCCACTGACCAAGCCAACCGCCTCTTACAACTCACGGGTCTGCAAAGCATTGCCCAGACCATGAGTGACCAGACCGAAGCCTATGAACTCTATCAGATTTTGCATGAACGTCTTGCCAGCTTGATGCACGTTGATTTGTGCGGGTTGCTGCTTTATGACCCTGACGCCCAAACCTTGGTGAGTCAGCTTCCTTTCTATGGTGCGCCTGATTCCGTTATTTCCCTCTTTCGTATCCCTGTTCCACATGGCAGTACCGCTTATCAACTGTGGCAAGAATCACCTTGGTGGTATAGCAACAGCGTTCTGCAAGATGATATGGTCAGCGCCCTCAATATGCGTGGCCTGACCGAAGCCTTGGTTTTACGCACCGCCGCCCTTGTCCCAATGAGCATTGGCAGCAACCGTATCGGCGCGGTCTTGATTGCCAATAAGCGCGATGGTGGCAAATTCAACGAAGACGATATGCGTCTATTGAGTATTTTCTCGGCTCAAGCCACCATCGTGGTCGAAAACGCCAATTTGTATGAGCGTGAACGCCGCTATATTGCCGAGCTTGCCAACCTCGAAGAAATGACCCATGCGGCCCGCTCCAGCAGCGATACCCAAGCGATTTTCACCCAAATAACTGAACGGGTCGCCCAACTACTTGAGGTTGAGATGTGCGGGTTCTTGTTCTATGAACCCGTTAAAAGCCCTTCTGACGATAAAATCGCGGTACTGACTGCTCAATCGCCCTTCTATGGAGTCGATGATGAAAGCATCCAGTTCTACCAAGTACCCGTGGTGCGCGGCTCTATTTTTGACAAACTCTTGGACAGCCATGACTACTGGTATAGCAATGAACTTGGTCACGAAAACTGGCCCGGCGCACTGAGTTTTGCCCAACTTGCCAGTATGGTCGGGATGCGCCGTGTTATGCTCATTCCGCTAACCATTGGTGGTGAGCAAAAAGCCTTCTTACAAGTTGCCAACAAAGGCGAAGACTTCACCCCTAACGATGGGCGAGTGTTAAGCATCTCTGCCAGCCAAGCCTCGGTGCTGATTGACAACATTCAGCTTTATGGGGATGTGCAGCGCTTGACCAATGAGACGGATGGTCTGCGTCGTATTGCAGAGAAGGTCGCCAGCCGTCTAACGATTGATGAAATCGTTAACGAGGTTATTGCTGAAATCGCTGAGATTATGGGCGCTCAGACTGCTGCAATTGCTTTCCTTGAACCCAGCAAGGGCCAATTGGTTTATCGCCCCGAGACAGCCTACGGGGTGCAGATGGACAGCCCCATGACCATTGATATTTATAGTGGTGGGTTCAATCAAAGCCCTGTTATGTCACGGCGGCCCTTCCGCAGCAGCAATCTAGAACGTGATAAACGGGTGTTGCCTGTCTATCGAGATTTAGCAAACAAACTTGGTATCCAGAACACCATTATTGTGCCGTTGGTCATTAATCAACGGGCAGTTGGTGAGTTAGGGGTTGGTAACAAGAAACGGGGAAGCTTTAGCCAACATGATGAGCGCTTGTTGCTGGCAATTGCGGCCCAAATTGCTGCTGCTATTGAGCGCACCCGCCTCTATGCCAGCACCGATGCCGACTTGCAGACTCTTGTTCAAGAGCAACAGGCCCTTGACCGCATCAGCCGCGAACTGAATCAGACCTTGCTCCTTGACCGCATCCTAGAGGTCATTCGCGGTGAGGCCATGCGTACCACCCAAGCCGATGATGTGAGTGTGGTACTCTTTAACCCTGAAACCGAAGCACCTACTGCCAACGATATTGAGACCCGTCTCTCAACTCAGCCTCTCTTTGGCGAGAACATCCACCAGCGTTTGGCTTCTGTTGAACAGCATGTCCTTGACACCAACACGACAGCCATTGTCGAGGATTACTTCGGGTCGGACTTTGAAGCTGTGCCGCCGGATGCTCGTTCTGCCATCGTACAGCCCATCCGCTTTGGCGAGTACATTGTCGGCTTAATCCACATCTATACTAAGAAGCCGCATAGCTTTAGTAAGGAAACAGTTAGCTTCATTGACCGCTTGGGGCAACAGGCTTCAATTGCAGTTAGTAATGCCCGCCGCTATCAAGACCAAGTGCGGGTGAATGAGCGTTTGCGTCGGCGTGCCCAGCAGGTACAACAAATCTTTGCCTTCAGTCAGATGTTGCGTGAAGGAGCCAGCCTTGGTGAATTGATGCAAGAGGTGGCCCATGCCATCAGCGAGACAGTGCGCTTTACGAAAGTCTTGATTCGCAATCTGGATGAGCGTGATAACCTGTTCCGCGTGATTGCACAAGCAGGATTGCCAATTGAGGTTAATGTCAACGCCAACGAACTCGCCCGCCCCTATAGTGACCTCACCAAAATGCTTGAAGGGGATCGCTGGAAAATCAGCAACTCCTACTTCTTCCCATCAGAACTGCGGGAAGAGTGGAGCGCCCAATTCAACAATGTGATGGAACCCTATGTCAATACTTATTTAGACAGTTCGGGGCCACGCAATTGGAATAGCGAAGATCTTTTAATTGTCCCCATTTTGGCGTCTTCGGGGGACATCATTGGCACCATCTCGGTTGATGACCCCTATGACGGGAAACGACCAGATATTGAGATTATTGAACTGCTAGAGGTGTTTGCCTCTCAGGCGGCCTTCATTATTGAAAACTTCCGTTTGGTTGAGACCGTTCAGAAAGAGGCCGAATCTGCCCGCCATGAACGCGACCGTTTGGCGCAATTGCACTTGGTATCCAGCGAGATTCAACGCGCTGGCACCATGTCTACACGCTTGCAAGCAGTTGCGGATGGTATGGTGGCAGGTGGCTGGCAAAAAGTTCAAATCACGCTCCGCAATGAGCATTTTGAGACAACAGCCCTTATCACCTCTGGCTATACTGAGGATGAGGTTCAACAACTTCATAACCGCTTGCTCCCCGGCAAAATCTGGCAAGACCGCTTCAATGACCTTGGCTTCCATGAACTGAAGCTAGGGAGTGCTTACTATTTACGCTATAACGCCCCTTGGGTGCAACGCAACATCTGGGGTGGTCAACCACCGCAACCGACCAACGTCCCTGAAGACCTATGGCACCCCCAAGACAAGCTCTATCTGCCACTGATGGGCCATGACCAAAAGCGCATTATCGGCTTGGTGTTGTTAGATGACCCAATAGATGGCAAGCGCCCCACGGAGAGCAGCCTGCAACCAATTGAGCTATTTGGTCTGCAAGCAGCAGCGGCTATTGAAAGTACCCGTCTCTATAATGAAACGGTACGCCAAGCTGAAACTGAACAGCGCTTGAATGAACTGATGGAGGCTATGGCCTCGACCCTCGACCAAACCGAGATTATTCGGGCCTTGTCGATGGGTCTCCAGCCTTTTGTGGTCTTCACCCGTATGCACCTTGCCTTACCCCAAGGCAACCCGCCCGTCAACTTTGAACTGACCCGTGTGGAGCTAACGCCCGACGGCAAGCTACACGTCTTCCCCGATAACCCGGTGCCAGTACAAGGGTCAGCGCTTGGAGTTGCGTTGCAGGAGAAGAAAACCCACACCTTCGACCTTGTGCGTACCGAATCGACTGAGATATACAGCGATTTGCAAACATGGTCATCGGAAGGTGAGCGCTCAGTCTTGATGGTGCCGATGATTGCGGGTGGTGAAGCCATCGGTATCATGCACCTTGGCAGTGCGCTTGACCAGTCCTTCCGCTTTACCGAGGAGCATACCCTCACGCTGATTGAACGTATGGCGAACCTCTCGGCGGTCTCCATTCAAAACTCGCGTTTGTTCTCCTCTTTGGATGAAAGTCGTGGGTTTAACCAAGCGGTGGTGCAGTCCATCCAACAAGGTATTGTGGTGTTGGATGATCAGCTTAACCTGCAACTAATTAACGCCTACATGGTTGACCACTATCGCTGGGATGCCAATGCCGTCGGGCGGCCCCTCTTTGCCTATCGTCCTGAGTTTAAGGACTTCCTTGAGCATTCCTTGAAGGAAGTATTGCGGACAGGCAAGGAACTGCATCAATTCGATGTCCAAGACGTGGACAACGAAGGCAACCTCCTGATTCGCAACTTCTATACCTACCCCTTGCGCCAAGGGGAGCGCATCACGGGTGTTGTGTTGCTGGTGGAAGATATCACCCAACGCGCTATGTTGGAAGCCGACCTCAGCAATCGCGCTGAACAACTCTCGGCGCTGACCAACGTTTCAAGCCAAATGACGGAGACCCTTCAACCCGACCAAGTGATTGAGGTGGTTTTGGATGCGCTCGATACCGTTATCCCCTATGACGGTGTGGCACTGTGGTTAATTGACCCCAATAATGAGGGGTCGCTGCAAATCTTAGCTGCACGGGGCTTTGATGACCCCGGCACCGCCTCAGCGAGAGAACTGATCGGGCTACGAGTTGAAATTGAAGACAGTCTGCTCTTTAAAGAAATGGCCGACCAACGCCAAGTTGTCAATATCGGCGACACCTCCAACGATACCCGCTTCCCTTATGGTGAGGCGCGTGTCTATAAAAACTTTCTTGGCGCACCGCTCATCTCTAAAAATGAGATTATCGGCGTGCTACAACTTGAAAAGCGCCAGCCCTTCTTCTACCGTCCACACCATGAGCAACTGGCATTGGCTTTTGCGAACCAAGCCGCCGTCGCTTTTAACAACGCCAATCTCTTTGCGGAGACCCAAGACCGCGCCGAGCAACTCAACCGTCAGACAGAACGCCTCACACTCCTCAACCGAGTGTCTGTGTTGCTCTCGCACTCACTGGATATTGAGAACATCTTGGAAATTACCCTGCGTGAGACAGCTATCGCCCTTGGCGTTGAGGAAGCGGCGGCTATTCAGATTAACCCTGATGACGGCATGTGTCGGGTCATGATTGAATATCCGCGTAGTGATATTGAGCCACATCTGGCCTTCCCCGCCAACTCGTCTGATGTGATTGGGCGTATCCGCAACACCCTGCTCCCAATGGCGGTCGAGAATATTGATGACTCGCCTTTGCGGGATGATGTTCAGCGTATGTTGCGGCGGGATGATGTCAAGAGTACCTTGTTCGTCCCCTTGGTTATGAGTGGTTCCGTGATTGGTATCATGCGCTTTGATGTGGTCGGCGGACGGGGCTATAAATTTAATAGTGACCAAGTTGACCTTGCCCAAACCTTGACCAACCAAGCCGCCATTGCGGTACAAAATGCCAGCCTCTATGAGCAATCGGTGCAACGTACCTATCAACTTGAAACCCTCTTTGAGGCCGGGCAGGTCACAGCAGGCGCTTTGGATGTTGATGATGTTATGCGCCGTGTGGCGACCCAAATGCTCATTGCCCTCCGTGCGGACTGGTCAGAGGTGATGCAGTGGGATCAGGTCGAAAATGTCCTACGGGTGCATGAGACCAAGAGTTCACTGGTCATGGATGATAGCGACCCCAGTGGGCGCGGCCAAATTTATGACCTTAATGACTTCCCCTCACGGCTGTTGGTACTCCGCAGCCAACGGGTTATGCCGCTACGCTATGATGACGAGGCCCATGATGCCGAGCGTGCCCATATGCAAGCTAAAGGTGTAGCCCATCGCCTACTGGTGCCGCTAGTCATCAACGAAGTATCCATCGGTCTGGTGCAAATTGATGTCTATGACCGCGCCCGCTACTTTGACCAAAACCAAATCCGATTGGTGACAACCCTTGCCAACCAAGCCGCTGTTGCTATTGAAAATGCTCGGCTACAAGGCGAGACCCGCACCCAAATTGAAGAGCTATACATCATCAATGACTTGTCCAAGGCGGTGTCTAGCACAGTGGTGTTGGACGAGTTGTTAGGCCAAGTGCGGATGCAACTCCCTGTCTTGACCGAGGCCCAGTATATCTATGTGGCCTTGTATGACAAAGACAACGACCGTATGAGCTTTCCGGTAGCCATTGGGATGCACGAGGACTTGGAGATACCCGCTTATCAACCCAAGTCTACCGATGAACTAGGCTATATCTTGCAACGCCAAGCCCCCTTATTGTTGGCGGGGAGTGCCTTCGAACAGGCCCGTCACGGTATTGGTATTACTGAGCCGATGTTCCCCAATGCCAAGTCGTTCCTTGGGGTACCGATGATGGCTGGTGATGAATTTATCGGCGTGCTGGCCCTGCGTGATGATGAAAACCCGCGCCAATTCGACTATGATGACCAACGGGTTCTGAGTACCATTAGCGCTCAATTGGCAGTCGCTATCCAAAACGCTACTTTGTTCCGCCAAACCCGTGAGTTTGCCCAAGAGTTGGAAACCCGCGTCACTGACCGCACCCAACAGTTGGAGCAAGAACGTCAGCGCATCAGTACCCTGTATGACATCGCCTCTGAAATCGCAGCAGCCACACTTGATCTTGACCGTGTGTTGAACCGTACCCTAGAGGTGGTTTCGCACGCGATTGGCGCTACCCAAGGCATTATCCTCGCTATTGACGACATCTCTGACCAGTTGTACATGATTGCCCAACGCGGCATGGATGTCAACGACGAGAGCGAACGCCTGCAATTGCGCCAGAATGAGGGCCTAGCGGGGTGGATTATCCAGAACCGTCAAGGGGTCGTTATCCCTAATGTGCAAAATGACCCGCGTTGGATTGCCATTACCAACCGTGACCGCCAGCCACGTTCTGCGGTTGCAACTCTCTTGGAAAGCGGTGATGATGTTCGCGGTGTGATTATGTTCTACAGCGAGAAGGCCGATGTCTTCAACGACGACCATCTGCGCCTTGTGACCGCTGCCGCCAGCCAGTTGGCGAACTCCATGAACAGCGCTGAACTGTATAGCCTCATCCGTGACCAAGCCGAGCGTTTGGGGGCTATCTTGCGCCAAGAGCAAGTGGAAGCCACCAAGAACACGGCTATTTTGAACTCGGTGGCGGACGGCGTGATGTATGCCAATGAGCGCGGGATTATCCGCGTTTTCAACAGCACTGCCGAGCGTATTTTGAACCTCCCGAGTGACCAAGTGCTGAACCGCCATATCCGCGAATTAACGGGTATTTATGGCGGGCGAGCCAGTGGCTGGATGGATTTCATTGAGCAATGGATGGCAGACCCCACACAGTATCAATACGATGACTACATCGAATTGACACTGAACTTGGATGATGGCCGAGTCATCAACGTCCGGCTTTCGCCTGTGAACATGGGCGACCAATTCCTCGGCACTGTGTCGGTCTTCCGTGACATTACCCGTGAGGCTGAGATTGACCGCCTCAAGAGCGAATTCGTGGCAACGGTTTCGCATGAACTCCGCACCCCGATGACCAGCATCAAGGGTTATGCAGACTTGCTGCTCCTCGGTGCAGCGGGTGAGATGAGTGAAGCCCAGCAGCGCTTCTTGCAAACCATCAAGCAAAATGCTGACCGTCTCAGTATTTTGGTGAATGACCTCCTCGAAGTCTCGCGTATCGACCAAGGCCAAATGCCCTTGCGCTTTACTCCAGTAGATGTCAATGAGGTTATCCAAACGGTATGCGCCCATCTATCAGGTCGTATCCGTGATGCCAACAAGCCGTTAGAGATTCGGGTGGATGTGCCAGAAAAGCTACCCCCAATTTATGCGGACTTTGATAAAATCGTACAAGTATTGCAAAATATTGCTGATAACGCCTTCAACTATACCTTTGCGGATGGCACCATTACCGTTGGGGCCAAACTCTTAGAGGATCAGCAGATGGTGGTGTTGACTGTACAAGATACAGGCATCGGCATTCCCGAAAACATCCGCCCACGCATCTTTGAGCGCTTCTTCCGCGGAGACGAGTATAGCGAGGTTGTGATGGATACTCCCGGCACTGGGCTAGGCTTGGCAATTGTGAAAGAGCTAGTCAACATGCACAAAGGGGAGATTTGGTTTGAAAGTGAGATGGGCAGCGGAACAACCTTCTTTATCAAAATTCCGGTTGCCACAGATAGCAGCCTAGTGGAGTAAAGCATGGCTCGAATATTAATAGCAGAAGATGAACGTGATATTCGTGACTTAATTGAATTCACCTTGATGTTTGCAGGGCATCAGGTCATTAAGGCCACCAATGGCGCTGAGGCCGTTGAGCTTGCCCCAGATGTCATGCCTGATTTAATCATGATGGATGTGCGGATGCCGCGCATGACAGGGTATGAAGCCTGCCGCGCCATCAAAGAAATTGATGCGGTTAAACATATTCCGGTGGTCTTTCTTTCGGCTAAAGGACAAGACTCTGAAATTGATACAGGCCTTGATGCCGGAGCCTATGAGTATATCTTGAAGCCTTTTGCGCCGGAACAGCTTACTCAACGCATCAACGAAATTCTCGCTAAGTTTAATATTGAGTAAGGCGTTTGAATGAGTGCCATTACAATTAACGGGGATTTGCTGCATTACGAGGTACTAGGGCGGGGTCGTCCGGTTATATTGCTCCATAGCTGGCTTGGCTCATGGCGCTATTGGATTCCGACCATGCAGCAATTGAGTATGAAATACCGCACGTATGCCGTAGACCTGTGGGGTTTTGGCGATTCAGGGAAAAACAAGTTTTACTACGGAATTGAGGGGCAGGTCGAACTCCTCGAAAAATTCATTGAGCGGATGGGTATCCCCAAAGCAGTGTTTATTGGACATGGCTTGGGTGCGGTTGTTGCCACTCAATTCTCGGTCAAACCGGGGTGTACAGATGTGGTGCATCGGATGATGGCAATTGGCCTACCTTTGTTCGATACCCCACGCCGCCCTCGTATTGAAGAAACTCCCGAATCTCCGCCCGATACAGATGCACCAACAATTGTCAAAGTTTCTCCTGAAGAACGCGAGCGGTTGCGTTTAGCGCTTTCCAAGGGCTATACCTCAACACCAGAGCCACCCCCGCCTGCAATACCAATGTCGGGTTCAGTGCCAATGCCACCTGCGCCACCATCAACCACAACACCCTCTGACTCCAAGCCCGCCACCAGTACCACAACAACGGTTCCCGCACCTACGACGCCACCCGCCCAGCCAACGCCATCAGCGGCACCTGCATCGACACCCAGCACGCCAGCGGTGCCCCCTTCACCTTCGACCCCAAAGACCAGTACAGCTACTAACGTGGCGGTTAATCCGTTAATGACGCATGTTGGCAAGACCAAGCCGGGTATGATACTGAGCCGTCACATGGATACATCATCAGCCGATTATGAGAAAATGAAAGGTGAAGTTGAGAAAGCCGATGACGAGGCCTTCTTAACCAGCATTCAATCCCTCAGCGAGCATAACCCATTCCATAACTTGCAAGACAGCAAGGCACCTACTTTAGCCGTCTATGGTAGCAGTGATACCTTTATCCAAATGCCAGACAAAGCGTTACTCCAAAAGTTGGAGGGGCGTGATGACTTTCGGGTCATTACCCTGCCTGATATTCGCCATTTCCCGATGCTGGAAGATACCACCACCTTTACACGCTTGTTGCGAGAGTTTTTGGATGCCCCAACCATCGCAGATATTGAAATCAAAGAGGAATGGAGACGGCGAACACGATAGCTTGACAAGCCGTCTTTCTTTCGCTACGATACACAACGCTCAGATGGGTCCTACGCGGCAGGACCTTCGAACCTGGTCAGGGCCTAGCGGCAGCAGCCATAAGGAGTTTACTGGGTGTCGTAGGGGTTCCTGTCTGAGCTTCCAGCTAGTATCATGACTGCACTGCGTGTTCCTACCCCAGCACCTCATTTCCCGCGATTTGCCATCATAGTTGTGCTTGCCATTGTTGTACTGGTTGGTTATGGGATTTACACCCTCCAACAGCAAAAGCAAATCACACTTGAAGTTAATGGCTCTATTCGGCAAATCCATTCTGACGCCAACACTGTGGCTGAGGTTTTAGAACACCAATCGATTACCCTTGATGAAGCTGATTGGGTTGAACCGTCGCTTGATACCCGCGTTAAAGAGGGCATGACCATTGTAATTATCAAGGCGCATCAGTTGGCTCTAGAGATTAATGGGGATGTGCGGCGGGTTTATACCCATCAACAACACCCACTCGAAATCCTCACCGAGCAGGGGGTTATACTACAACCCAATGACCAGTTGTATATTGACTATCGCTTGGTTAACCCCCAATATATGCCTTCCTACACACGCCCCCCAAGCTATATAAGGGTCATCCGCGCCAAGTATTTTCGCATCTATGATAATGATAGTTTGTTAGCAGAGGGCTACACCACCGCCGCTACTGTTGGAGACTTGCTGGATGAATACCAAGTCGCGCTCTATCTGGCAGATACGATTGTGCCACCCCCTCATGCTGCACTGATTAATCAAAACAGTATCCGCATTCTACGCTCCAATCCGGTACTGATTACCGTTGATGGGCAAGTGGTAGATACTCGTGTCCGTGCTGAAACGGTGCAGGATGTCCTAAACACTTTGGGTCTAGCCTTAAGCGGTGAAGATTATTCAATCCCCTCCGAAGATAGCCGCTTTCAGCCCAATATGAACATTGAAGTGGTAAGAGTCACGGAGCAGGTTGAAATTGAGCAGGCCAACATCCCCTACCCAATCATCATCCGCACCGACCCCACCTCAGCCTATGGTGAAAGAACCATTGTACAAGCGGGGGTGGCTGGTTTACAGGAAACATGGTACCGTATCCGCCGCGAGAACGCCCAAGTGGTCAGCCGTATTGAGACCCACCGCTGGTTGATTACTGTGCCAATTCCTGAGATTATTCAATATGGTACTGCCCAAGAATGAGGCCCTATGTCTACTAGCCCCAAGCAACTCCTCGATGCTTTTGAGATTGCCCCTAAAAAAAGCCTCGGTCAGAATTTTTTGCATGACCCCAACACCCTTGCCCGTATTGTCGAAAGCGCTAATTTGCCGCCAGATATGACGGTGCTAGAAATCGGCCCCGGCACAGGAGCCTTGACCGTCCTGCTGGCCGAACAAGCTGCACGTGTCATCTGTATCGAAACAGATACCCGCTTACAACCCGTTTTAGAACGCCAACTACAGGCCTTTTCGCATGTCGAGATTCAGTGGGGAGATTTCCTCAAGATTGACCTTGGCGCTTTGCTAGGAGATGCGCCTTATTATGTGGTCGCTAACCTGCCCTACTACATCACCAGCGCCATTATCCGCAAGCTGTTTGAACACGCCAACCCACCTCGTCGCTTGGTGCTGACGGTACAAAAAGAAGTAGCCGAGCGCATTCTTGCCAAACCGGGGGATATGAGTTTATTGAGCGTGAGTGTGCAATTCTATGGAATACCCCAATGGGTGATGACGCTCAATCCGGCGGTATTTTGGCCGCGCCCCGATGTCGAATCCGCCGTCATCCGCATCGACTTACACCCTGAACCTAATCCCCACGTACCCGATATTCCGCGTTTTTTCCACATCGTGCGGGCAGGATTTAGCCAGAAGCGTAAACAACTCAAGAATGCCCTTGCAGGGGGATTAGGTATTAAAGCTACCGCACTGGAGCCGATTTTGATCCAAGCGGGCATTGAGCCAAGCCGACGTGCCGAAACATTGAGCTTGCTCGAATGGGAAGCATTATACCAAGCCTTTACTCAATCCTAATTTAAAATAAACCCTTGAGCGACGACGAGGATATCTTGACCCTCTTGCTGGTTAAGAGGGGCGACTTGTAAATCAAACGCAAGGCTTTCGTCAGGATGCAGTATTTCATTTTCGGCAAGTAAATCGAGGGTACGAAAACCTGTGATACTTTGGTTGATGTCCCGGATTGTCACCACTATCCGTGCTTGACTTGCCGATGTGTCCGCCTCATTGATGAGTTGTCCGCTCACCGCATAGGCAGCCTCATCCCATATCGTCTGCAAATTGACAACCGTTAACGGAAATTCCGGCAAAGCAGTATCCGTTACCAGACGGGCATTTTGCAGATCCGCATAGGCTATCCATGCTTCGGAGGGAATTTGGGAAAACACGGCTCGATAGGGAACCCCTGTATCAGGATAAACAACAGCCAACGGAGAAGTCGCTTGGATGGTGGCAAGCGGATACCCTTGGGCTGAAAGAAGATAAATGTTAATCAACAAATCGGTGAGGGGGATGGTGCCCACATTTTGCACCCAACCGAGGCATGTCAAACTCTGCAAAACAGACTCGTAACATACCGGACTATCTAAGGCCACATCCGATACAGGACGGGTCATAGTGCCAAGGGGGGTGACGGTATAAGAGGGGCGCAGCGGCTCAGTCGGAGAAGCCGTTGGTGGCGGTGTAAAGCCTTGCAAGGGTGTGCGGTTCTCTGTTTTAGGGGCAGGGGTAGGTGAGGCAATCTGGCTGCAAGCCGTAACCAGTACACTCAACCAACAAAAAATCCACCGCAAGCCCCAACGAGCCATGAGCGTGAAAACCCTTTCTGATGCGTCTTGTCTTCAATTATAGCGAATGTAACAGGGGGCGAAACTATCAACTTCTTGTGATAAAATGACAGATGCCCAAGTTGGTCAGGTGGTCGCGCTCAAAAGGCGAGGAAAGTCCGTGCTGCATAGGGTACGATGCTAGTGAAGAGCTAGGCGGGGTGACCCGACGGAAAGTGCCACAGAGAGGACAGTGCCTTACTTCGGTAGGGTGAGGGTGAAAGGGTGCGGTAAGAGCGCACCAGCGTTGTTGGTAACAACAGCGGCTCGGTAAACCCCATCGGCAGCAAGACCAAGCAGAGGCGAGGGGCGGCCCGTCCCGTTATCAGCCTCGGGTAGGTCGCTAGAGGTGCAGGGTGACCTGTATCCCAGATAGATGACCACCACCCGCAAGGGGACAGAACACGGCTTATCGACTGACTTGGGCATAAACCACCACCCCATCAAAATCTAAGGGCACTACCTGAAACCATGTGACCCCCGGCTTGAGATAGAGGCGTTCTGTCATCGTGTCATCCCGCCATAAGGTCAACATGGCATCATCCGACCAACGATGCCACAGGCCATCATAGCGTTTGCCATCCCGAAACAGAATCGCGGGGCCAAGTGTCCAAATTTGCACCTCAATTGAGAACTCCTTCACACCCTCCCATTCGGACGCCAAGACCGTTACATCAGGTTGATGGTGTGCCCAAATCATTACCACGTTGGCGGCTTGAATGGAAGTGTTATTAAGGGCATCAACCTGCAATTCCCCATTCTCATAGCGCTGATAGAGACCTGCCTCTGTATCATAAATCCATGAAGCAGTGGACGGACCGTAATCAATGCTAATTAAGCGGGCAGCACTCAACGCATGGGGCGGGACACCTTCACCAAACACCATACCTGTTAGGGTCGGACGGGTATTGACATCTCGTGCTGTTGCCAATGCCCAAATTTCACTTGGCACCGCAAATAGATTATGGGGGGCCTCAATGGTGGGGTCACGATAGAAGAATGGCTGCCCAAGAGGGGTTGCCTCAAAGATACGGTCGGCAAACTGGCTCCCATATAAGCGCAAATTAATCGGCCCATTCGCTCCTGAATAAGCAAAGAGGGATTTGTACATCAACGGAATCTGCAAATCAATAATACGCGCACTCCGCACTGACCCAACAAAGGGCGGCGTTTGAGAATAGAAGATAGCCGTGAAACGTGTCAGATAACCTTCAACATAATGCTCATAGACCAAATCAGCATAACTAAGACCCGTTTGAGGGCGTACAATGGCTGGCGCATTGCTGATTTTGATAGCTAAGGGGCGGCGCTCCAGCACACTGAGGTCTTCAACAGAGAGACCCGTCAAAGGATTGATGTTAAAGGGATAGCCATCTGGCCCAAGACTATTGGGCAACAGCGTTGCGGTGGCATGGGCGGGAGTCGGTGATGCTACCTGTGTCGCTTGGATAGCTGTGCCAGTCCAGAGCATAGCAACAATGAGTGAACTAAAGAGGATGACCAGTATGATTCTCATATGCATAAGTGTAGCCAGATTTTGCTGGAGTGTAATCTTTTTGTAAGCAACTCGCCTGTATAATAGAGGGCATGAACCAACCGACGATTCTAGTTGTTGATGATGAGGCGACCATCCGCGAGGTGGTTCGCAAATACCTAGAGCTAGAGGGCTTTAAGGTCATTGAAGCGGACAATGGCAACCAAGCCCTTGCCCTCCTCCGTACTGAGCGCCCCGACTTGTTGATTTTAGACATTATGCTACCGGGTGTTGATGGTTTTTCAATTGCACGCTCTCTGCGTAATCCGGCCCAGTATGCCGCCCTTGCCGTTGATGGCGACATCCCCATTATTATGCTCACCGCCCGCAAGACCGAGGTTGATCGTGTAGCGGGCTTCGAAGTCGGGGCTGATGATTATGTGGTTAAGCCGTTTAGCCCACGTGAATTGGTTGGGCGGGTCAAAGCGGTGCTGCGTCGTGCGAGTGTCACTGCCACCACATCTGAAAAACCCGTAAGTTTTGCTAACCTCAGCATTGACCCCCGCACGCGCTCCGTGACCATTCAAGGCGAAGGGGTATCGTTGACGGCCAAGGAATTTGAACTGCTGTGGTTTTTGGTACGGCACCCCCACCAAGTCTTTAGCCGTGCCCAACTCCTTGACCAAATCTGGGGCTATGAATTTTATGGGGATGAAAGCACGGTCACAGTACATGTGCGGCGCTTACGGGAAAAGATTGAGCCAGATGCAGGCCACCCTACCTATATTCAGACGGTTTGGGGAGTCGGCTATAAATTTGAACCCACGTGAGGTTGAATCATGAAACGCCACCCCCTTCTGCTTATGATTATCAGCGTCTTTCTAGCGTTGCTGGCCGCTATGCTATTCATTATCCCGACCCTTAATCCACCTTCACAAGATGTACGCCTACTAGCCGGATTCATGACCAGCACGGGTATTTTGACCATCTCGGTGGCTTATATCATGTATCGCTTGGGGTTGGTAAGCTGGTTTAGCAGCCTGCGCTGGTCGTTGTTGGTGACGATTGTGCTAACCGTGCTACTGGTTTTCCTCAATGTGTGGGTTACCGCCCAACTCATGTTCATTAGCGCCCATGACCTCCTGCTGACGACGGCCTTGTTGGTCTTTGCAGGCGTGATTGCTATCACCTTTGGCTTCTTTATCGCCAGCGCCATTACCGATAGCATCCGTGAGTTGGCAAAGGCAACTGAACGCCTAGCGCATGGGGATCTGAGTACCCGAATTGAGATTAAGGGCAATGACGAACTCGCCCAACTCGCCCAAGCCTTTAACAGCATGGCCCACTCCTTGCAAGAAATTGACGCCCAAAAGCAGATGCTGGAGCAGGCGCGGCGTGATTTAATCGCATGGGTCTCCCATGACCTCCGCACGCCCCTAGCTTCGATTCGCGTCATGATTGAGGCTATGATGGATGGGGTGGTCTCTGATGCTGAAACGGTTGACCGCTATCTACGCAATGCCAATAATGAGATTGAACACCTCAACCGCCTCATTGATGACCTGTTCGAGTTGGCTCAATTGGATACCGGGCACATCAAACTCATGCTCGAAAATGCCTCTTTGCGTGACCTTATCTCAGATACGCTGGGTGTGATGAGCGCCCAAGCTGCCCAACACCATATTGCGCTGATGGGTGAGGTTGAGGATGTTGACCCTGTGTATATGGCCCCCGATAAAATTCAGCGGGTACTCTATAACCTCGTCCATAACGCCATTGTTTATACCCCCCCCGAAGGCAAGATAACCCTCATTGCCCGCCAAGCTGAGGATAGCGTGCGGGTTGATGTACACAACACAGGTGCCAGCATTGCACCCACCGAACTCCCGCGCATTTTTGAGAGTTTCTATCGTGGAGAGCGTTCACGCAGCAAAGATGCAACAGGCCATCGCGGGGCTGGTTTGGGGCTGGCGATTGCACGTGGCTTTGTAGAGGCACATGGTGGCAAGATTTGGGTGGAAAGCGCCCCCGATATGGGTACTACCTTCAGCTTTATCATTCCGCGTCGGCTGCAAATGGCCTTATAAAATTAGCCGCAAGCCCAGAAAAACCAATAGCACCAAGATGAGTTTACGGAACCATTGCGGGTTGATGAAGCGATCGAGATACAGACCCGTCACCAGCGCCGCAATCACCGCAGGCAAAGCCATGAAGTAGTAGTGAACAACCTCGGCGGTGAAATGCCCAGTCAAGGTGTGAGAAGTAATGACCATGAAGCTGTTGAGCAAAAAGAAGCCTTGTAGGTTGGCCTTAAATTCTTGGGGTTGCCACCGCCGACAGTTACCATAAATCACCACAGGTGGCCCTGATGTGTTATAGGCCCCACTCAATAACCCTGCAACAAAGCCGAAGCCAAACGCCCAGCGCGGATGTTCAACTTTGGGTAAACGCAAGTTGAAAAGTGCATAAAGGGCGTATCCCGTTATCACAACGCCAAGCCCAGTGAGGATAATTGTTGAGTCGATTTTGCTTAGGCCAATTACGCCTAGGGGTATACCAATCAATGAGGCAGCAGATAATCGCCAAACCGTCCGAAAGCCAATATGTTGCCGATAGCGAAATAGCAGTACAATTTCAGCAGTGACCGCCACCAGTGCCACTAGCGGGGTTGCCGTTTGAATATCCATAATCAAGATCAGCAGTGGCATTGACACAAGCGCCAAGCCAAAACCCGCTAAGGTTTGCGTAAATATTGCGAGAAAAATGATGATGACTAATGCCATATTAATTGCCACCCAGAATCCACACAAAGTCCAAGAATATCATGACTTATTGACCGACCTCAAACATATCAAATGGTTATCCCTTGCCGATATTGGGCTAGGGGATATGGAAGTTGAAGAAACAGGCACCACCTTTGAGCAAAATGCTCGTCTTAAAGCCGATGCGTATTACCAAGCCTCAAAAATGCTTACCCTTGCCGATGATTCAGGTCTAGTGGTAGATTACCTCAATGGGGAGCCGGGGGTTTATTCAGCCCGCTATGGGGGCCTTAAGACCGCCGAGGCTCGCTATGAATTGCTGTTGGACAACCTGAAGGGCGTTCCCTCTGATCGACGGACAGCGCGTTTTGTGTGTACGGTAGCGATTGCCGCCCCTCACCAACCGATTCAGATCGTGCGCGGCTCGGTGGAGGGCTGGATTTTGACCAAACCACGCGGAATCAATGGATTTGGCTATGACCCCGTATTTTTACTGCCCAACGGTAAGAGCATGGCAGAACTGACTACCGATGAAAAAAATCTTATGGGGCATCGGGGACGGGCATTACGCGCTGCACTGCCTATTTTGCAGGAATTACTCGGCATCTAACTTGCGTTTGTCAAATAAAAGGCAACGGTTGCCAAGAAGACACAAGCCATAACCAACGCTAACACCATCATACAGGCTGACTTGGCAGCCGATGCCATATTCCGCAACATGACCCAACCACCGAGAATCAAGAAACCGCCCAGACACAAGATACTGGTCTGTGCCCCAGTTAATCCCCATGGAAACATCTCATTTAAGCTGTCCATATCACCTGCCCTCGTTTAATCACCTGTTGCACCAAATTACTGCCAAAGCGATACCCCAACTGTCGGTAGTCATCCACTTGCCAGATAACAACATCACCAATAGCTTCCGGTGCAAGCGTGCCACGCTGTCCTCCATAGTTGATCGCAAAAGCGGCGTTGACCGTAGCGCTGGCAAGGGCTTGGCCTTGGGTCAAACGCAGGTAACGGGTAGCCAGTGCAAAGACCATCTGCATACTTTCACACCACGCTGTCCCCGGATTGCAGTCGGTAGCAATTGCCAAGGCTACACCCGCATCCAGCATCGCCTGAGCAGAGGTGTAATGATGATGACCAAGGCCAAATGGTGTGGGAGGCATAGAGACTGCAATCGTGTTTGAGTGTCCAAGGAGGTCAATTTCTTCAGGGGTTGTGGCAACCAAGTGGTCAGCCGAAACCGCTCCCATCTCAACCGCGAGACGGGTACCACCAAGGGCATCAAATTCGTCACTATGAATTTTGAGGTCAAAGCCCGCTGCAAGGGCCGCTTCAAAGATACGGTGAGTCTGCTCAAGGCTAAACGCTCCCGTTTCGCAAAACACATCGCAGAATAAAGGGCCGGGCCAGTGGTCAGTCTTCCAAGTTGCAACCGCTGGAATCATTTCTTGTACAATCAAATCGACATAAGCATCAGCACGCCCATCATATTCAGGGGGGATAGCATGGGCACCTAAAAAGGTCGGAACTAAGTCAATGGGTAACTCGGTATCCAACACGGCGATAGCATTGAGCATGTTCAACTCGGCACGGGTTTCCAAGCCATAGCCCGTTTTGACTTCAATGGTGGTGGCTCCATTTTGCATCATGGAGAGCAGACGGGGCTTGGCGGCTTCGATAAGGGTGGTTAAATCGGCCTCGCGGGTCGCCCGCATGGTTGCTCGAATACCGCCGCCCTCAGCCATAATCTGTTGATAGGTGGTGCCCGCAATACGGCGCTCGAATTCATCAGCACGATTGCCTCCCCAAATTGCATGGGTATGCGGGTCAATCAAGCCGGGGGTAACCAAGCACCCTTGGGCATCAATGACGGTAGCGGCATCATAGTTGGCTTGCAAATCATCACTAGCACCGACAGTCAGAATCTGCCCATCATGGATAGCGACGGCCCCATTGGGGATAATGCCTAAATCGCCCAAAGCATGACCGCGCTGAGGGCCGCTATCATGGGTGGGAATGGTACACAATTGGCCTGCATTACAAATCAATAAATCTATCATATGCCCCTCCTAAACAAGCATTATAATGAGGATCGGGAGAGTGTCCGATGCGTTTTGATATTCTAACTCTATTTCCAGCTATGTTTGAAGGCCCGATGACTGAAAGCATCCTCAAACGGGCGCAAGACAATGACTTGATACAGGTACATTATCATGACATCCGTGATTATACGACGGATAAACATAAAACTACAGACGAGCCACCCGCTGGCGGTGGAGGTGGCATGGTAATGAAGGTGGAGCCATTGGTCAGCGCGATTGAAAGTGTGCGGGGTGAGGATGATTGTCCCGTAATTTTGACCAGCGCCCAAGGTCGTACTTTTACCCAAGCCGTCGCTAAAGAACTGGCTCAATACTCACGCATCCTCATTGTTTGTGGGCGCTATGAAGGTGTCGATGAGCGGGTTATCCAGCTTGCTATTACCGATGAAATCAGCATCGGCGATTTTGTACTGACGGGCGGTGAACTGGCAGCAATGGTCATGGTCGATGCTATCTCACGTTTGGTGCCGGGTGTCTTAGGGGCGCAATGGGGGGCTGAGGACGACTCCCATGCAACGGGCTTGCTCGAATACCCTCAATATACGCGCCCACCCGAATTTCGCGGCTTGAGCATCCCAGAGGTTTTAACAAGCGGCAATCACCAAGCCGTCGAAAAATGGCGACGTCAGCAGAGCCTGCGTCGGACATGGCAGCGTCGTCCTGATTTGCTCCAAACAGCACCGTTAACCGACAAAGACCGCTGGTTTTTAGCCGAACTTGCCCAAGAGGAACGCGAGTATTATGTGGGAACATCGCCCGATTTGTGAGCTTTGCAAATATGCCCAACTGGTCTACCCCAGTTTTTTAGAGTAGCAATAACTTAGGCTACATAAGAACCCTGACAGGTAGAACCAAGGCCTGAATGCAATCGTTGACGGCTGTAAATGAAATAGTCGGAACGTAATCTGACACTCTGAATAAACTATTGCAGGATAGAGAAGAGCGTCAAATGATGAGATTTGATTCTGACACAAGCGATTTAACCAGCATTCTAAAAACCTAAAGAGACAGTGCCAGCGTTTGATCTTGGTTGTTGCTATTCCAAAAGGACGTCCAATTGTTTGACTTGTGCCAAGTGTTTGGTCTCGCAAAGTATAAGAAGTTGTTGAGTGCAGGTATCACACCGAAAAATTAATAAAACCCTCATTGCAATTGGGATTCCATTTCGACGAGGATAGCTCTAGTTCTTAGGTATCGAGTTCAGCCGCTCCGCCGCCAGCGCCAGCACCGCATCCGATTTGCAGAACGCAAACCGCGCCTGCTTGGATACAATATGCTTATTGGTCGGACTATAAAAGAACGTCGGCGGGATACAGGCCACCCCCACCTCTGCCGTCAGCCACTTAGCAAAAGCCACATCATCCCCCTCGAAGACTGCGCTAAAATCCGCCATCACAAAGTAGCTGCCCTTGGGGGTGGCGGCCTTTAACCCCGCCGCGTTGAGCATCTGCACCATCTGGTCGCGCTTGGCCTGATACAGCGTTTGCAACTCCTCATAGTAGCTCATCGGGAGAGTCAACGCATGGGCGGCCCCGAATTGCAGAGGATGGGCGACGGCAAAGCTCATAAATTGGCGGGCACGCTGCACTCCTGTCACCAACTCGCTAGGGCCAATCACCCAACCGATTTTCCAGCCCGTGACGCTGAAACTTTTGCCAATGCTGCTCATTTTAAGGGTGCGCTCGAACATGCCGGGCAATTGACTGAGGGTGATATGGCGGGCGTCATCAAAAATGATATGTTCATAGACTTCATCGGTGATGGCGGTTACATTATATTGCTGACAGAGGTCGGCTATTAAGCTCAGTTCAGCGTGGCTATAGACCTTGCCCGTCGGATTATGCGGCGTGTTGATGATGATGGCGCGGGTCTTGTCGTTAAACAGGCTGCGGAGTTCATCGGGGTCAAAATCCCATGTGGGCGGGCGCAAGGGGCAGTAGCGCGGCACCCCTCCCGCCATCAAAATACACGGCACATAACTATCATAAAATGGCTCAAAAATGATGACCTCATCACCGGGGTCAGTCAGGCCGAGGATGGCGGCGGCAATCGCTTCGGTGGCTCCTACCGTAATCGTGATTTGACGGGCAGGGTCAATCGACAGACCATAGAAAGCGGCTTCGTGGTCGGCAATGGCTTGGCGCAGTTGGGGGATGCCATTGCCGGGCGAGTATTGGTTATAGATACCTGCGTGGAGGGCCTCGCTGGTGGCTTGTATAATAGAGGCTGGCCCCTCAAAATCAGGCTTGCCCTGCCCTAAATTGACCGCATTGTGCTGGGCCGCTAGTTCATTGATTTCGCTAAAAATGGTGGTGCCAAAACCCGCTACTCGTTGTGCCATGTGTGCCATCAGTTATTGTCCTTATCAAAAGTTTCGCAGATTAAGTATAGCCTATGCCATCCCCACCTGAAAAAATACGCCTCATTCTGTGTATCAGTACCAAGCATTGCAATGCCACTGGCGCGGTTAATCCCCTCTATCAGCGTTTGGTTGAGGCACTAGGTGAGCCGGATGACTTTCGCTCGACGCGCACGGTGCGTTGGGAGGTCGCCAATTGCCTCGACCGCTGTGGGCAAGGGCCGAATCTGGTTTGGTATCCTGAAGGGCGTTGGTCACATTTCACCACATCGGAGCAACTAGAAGCGATTATTGCGGAATTTTTGGCTTTGCGGGCAGCACGCGGAGAGATCTAAAGCAAAAGGGCCAAGACCTGCGCCTTGACCCTTTGTTTTAGCATACTGAGGTGTAGGATTAGTAATCCATGCCACCGGGAGGCATGGCTGGGGCCTTGTCCTCTTCGGGTACATCGGTAATGAGGGCTTCGGTGGTCAAAATCATAGCGGCGATACTGGCAGCATTTTCCAACGCGCCACGAGTCACCTTGACCGGATCGAGGATACCTTCGGTAATCATATCAACGTACTCACCGCTCATGACGTTAAAGCCGATGCGGAGGTTGCCAGTTTGCTCTTGTTGGCGACGGACATCGCTGATAATCACAGCGCCATCTTGACCAGCATTAGCGGCAATCTTCTTGAGTGGTGTCTCTAGCGCCTTGCGAAGGATAGCCACACCTGTGTTTTCATCGGGGTACGCCAAGGTCACATCGTCCAAGGAGCCAATGGCGTTAACCAAGGCTACACCACCACCGGGGACGATACCTTCTTCAACCGCAGCGCGGGTGGCGCTCAAGGCATCTTCAACGCGGTGTTTCTTCTCTTTGAGTTCAACTTCAGTGGCGGCACCGACACGGATAACGGCGACACCACCGCTAAGTTTCGCCAAGCGCTCTTGGAGCTTCTCGCGGTCATAGTCGCTGGTGCTTTTCTCAATCTCGACCTTAATTTCCTCGATGCGACCCTTGATTTCGGCTTCGTCACCATAGCCGTCAATCACAACGGTTTCATCTTTGGTGGCGACAATCTTGCGGGCGCGACCCAAGTCATCAACGGTAGCCGAGTCGAGCTTGCGGCCCATCTCTTCGGTGATAACAGTTGCGCCAGTCAACACAGCGATGTCACGGAGCATAGCCTTACGGCGGTCACCAAAGCCGGGGGCCTTGATTGCCAAGACATTGAGCATTCCGCGTAGCTTGTTCAGCACGAGGGTTGCCAAGGCTTCACCGTCAACGTCTTCGGCGATGATGACGACATCACGCTTGCCAATTTTGAAGAGTTGCTCCAAAACAGGGACGAGGTCGGTGGCGGCGCTGATTTTCTTGTCATGAATGAGGATATAGGCCTCGTCAATGACGGCTTCCATCGACTCTGGATGATTGACGAAGTAGGGGCTGATATACCCACGATCGAATTGCATACCCTCAACGAACTCGGTCTCGAATTCGAGGCTACGGCTTTCTTCAACGGTAATCACGCCGTTCTTGCCGACCTTGTCCATCACATCAGCAATCAACTCACCAATGCTACGGTCTTGGGCAGAGTTGGCAGCAACCGAGGCGATTTCTTCTTTGGTATTGATTTCGACCGCCATATTGCGGATGAAGTCAACGACACGGCGGGTGGCTTCTTCGATACCACGCTTGAGTAGCATGGGGTTGGCACCAGCGGCGATATTCTTCAGGCCCTCATTGACAATCGCTTGAGCCAAGACAGTGGCGGTAGTGGTACCATCACCGGCGATGTCGTTGGTCTTGGTTGCGGCTTCTTTGAGCAGTTGAGCGCCCATATTCTCATAGGGGTCTTCGAGTTCAATCTCTTTGGCAACGGTCACACCGTCGTGGGTTACGGTTGGGGCACCGAATTTTTTGTCCAAGGCCACATTACGACCCTTGGGGCCGAGGGTGGTGCTGACGGCGTTTGCCAGAGTATCAATACCAGTCTTCAGACGGCGACGGGCATCCTCATTAAAAACCAGTTGTTTCGCCATGATTCGTTAAATTCCTCCCTAGTTCCTAGTTCTCAACTACCGCGAGAATATCGCTTTCTTTCAGAATCAAGATTTTCTTGCCGTCAATCTTCACTTCGGTACCTGCGTACTTAGCAAAGAGGACGGTATCGCCTTCGTTGACATCCAACTTGATATAGTCGCCATCATCATCACGGCGGCCCGGACCGACAGCCAGTACGGTACCTTGTTGGGGCTTTTCCTTGGCGGTGTCGGGCAGCACCAATTGACCACCCGCGAAAGTTTCTTCACGCTCGTTTGGTTCGACAATCACGCGATCAGCTAAAGGTCGGAGTTTCACGGTCATCTCCTCGTTCTATCTCCTACAGTCGTCTGTATGCGAATCAGTTTCTGTGTGATGATTAGCAGTCTCTATAGTAGAGTGCTAAATCCAACTCAAAATATACCAAGTTTTGAGGGGAGGGTCAAGGATTTTTTAGCAGTCTTACAGGGAGAGTGCTAAATTTCTAATATGATTTTTATGCTGGGATCGCCAATTTCGTAAAAATTCGCCCAAGTTTGTATAAATTGAGTTGAATTTCGGTTTTATGCTCTACAATACAAGAATACATTCCATTTCTTTACTACAACAGCATATCTAAAGGAGTATCATGAAAACGCGACGCATCATTGGCATTGTTTTAGTTGTTGTTTTGTTTAATGCCGTTATTATTTGGGCAGTGGCAAGCGGGCAAGATGATGCCAAGCCCCATTGGGAATATGAAGGACCCGAAGGCCCCGACCATTGGGGTGAGCTTGATGGTTATGAGACCTGTGGCACTGGGCGGGCACAATCGCCGATTGATATTGCCGATGCCACCGCACTCAATCTCTCGGACATCAGTTTCGACTATAGCCCCAGCGCCATGAACATCCATAACAATGGGCATACTATCCAAGTGGAGTATGATGCGGGCAGCAGCATCACCTATAACGAAACCACCTATAACTTGGCCCAATTCCACTTCCACCACCCCAGCGAACACACCATTAATGGCGAACCTGCCGCGATGGAAATTCACTTTGTGCATAAAGATGCCGCGGGTAACTTAGCAGTCGTGGGTATCTTGTTGGTTGAGGGTGAGGAAGACAATGAAGCCTATGCCCCAATCTTTGAGCATTTACCTGCGGAAAAGAGTGACCCTGAAGCGATGGGTGAGATTAACGCCGCTGACCTGTTGCCAGAAAATGCGGCTTTCTATACCTATTCGGGTTCGTTGACCACCCCGCCCTGTACCCAAGGTGTGCGCTGGTTGGTGTTGACCGAGCCAATTGTGTTATCCGCCGAACAGATTGAGGCTTTTGCTCAAATCTTTGAACTGAATGCCCGCCCAACTCAACCTCTGAATAATCGTGACCTGCTAGAAGATAACGGTTAATTCCCCCTCAAAAATAGGCAAGGGTGACAGCTACTATCACCCTTGCCCTTCGCTAATCCCCAATACTAAGTATTGGTCAAATCGCCCTGAAAGTTCTTTAAACCGATTGCCTTTGCCCTTAATATCCGTTATAGTGAGTAATGAAGTAAAAACTTCATGGGGGATTATTCTCGATGACCACATCGAATAAATTGGACTACCTCATTGCCCAATTGCGGCATGTTATTCCAAGTATGCGCTTCAATGCAGCTCGTGCCCTTGGTGAGCTTGGTGACCCACAAGCAGCAGAAATACTGATTGCTACCTTAAAAAATGACCCAAGCCCTGATGTGCGACGGGCTGCAGCAATTGCTTTACAAGATATGAATATTGATCTTGCAGAACACGGGATTTCAGACTTTTAAGGGGCGGGGAAGCAGACCTTCCCCAATACCCCACTAAGACAGCAACCGCTCCTCAACTTCGGCTGGCATAATCCCTTCTACTGAGATGAGTTTGTCACGGGCATTTTCACCTGCCACGATTTCAATTTGGGTTGTGCCAACTCCTAATTTGTGGGCCAAGAAGTCAATCAGTTGGGAATCAGCCGCACCGTCAGTGTGGGATTCAGTCAAGCGGATTTTTAAGGCACCATCCTCTTGTACTCCGGCAATCTCGGTCGTGCTGGCGCGGGTAACGACCCGTACCGTAAACGCCGCACCACTGTGCGCCTCGGTAATCTCAAATTTACGTGCCATAGCCTTTTGCCTTCCTTTTTCTCAAACTCGCTTATAAACCAGCCGATGTGAATGCCGCCGCGATAACTGATGCAATCAATTGGATGCCAATAATCACAATTATCGGGCTAAAGTCAAATCCGCCAGCAGGCGGGAGCAGATTGCGGGCCGGTGCCATAACTGGCTCCGTAACATCATACAGAAATTTAGCAATCGGGCTGTAGGGGTCAATATTCACCCAACTCATCAGCACCCGCATCAAGATAACTAAAGAGTATAACTGTGCTAAGACTAAAATCAACTCACCCATCAGTACCCCTTTTCCGTCTCACCAAATATTGCGCGTCCAATCCGCACATGGGTGGCACCTTCTTCGATAGCAACTGGATAATCATTGGTCATGCCCATACTGAGAGCATCCCATGTCATAGTTGGGAAATCAACCGCTAAGGCATCCCGCAAGCACCGCAACCCCGCGAAAACAGGGCGGGTGGCTTCGGGTTCAGCCACATAGGGAGCCATTGTCATTAAGCCAATGGCGTGTATCGCTGTCAAGTGGCTAATGGATTCCACTACTTCCCACAAAGTTTGACGCTGTGTTGGGCTGGTTTCCCATTGGTCAGCGCCTAGACCTGCCTTACTTTCCTCACCCGAAATATTGATTTGTAGCATGATGGTTGGTCGAGCGTTGTGGTCAGCGGCCAAGCGGTCAATGCGTTCTGCCAAGCGCCAGCTATCCACCGCATGAATGACATCAAAAGTCTCGATGACAGCCTGAGCCTTGCGGCTTTGGATATGTCCAATCATGTGCCATGTCGGTGGTGGTGCATCTTTCGGCAACAAGTCAAGAAAGGCCGCTTTTTTGGGAGCAGCTTCCTCAACACGGTTTTCTCCGAAGTGACGCACGCCAGCTTGGTAGGCCATCAGCATCGCCTGTGGTGAATGTAGTTTCGAGACAGCCACTAGGGTGACCGATCTTGCATCACGCCCCGCACGCTGACACGCGGCGGCAATTTCAGTCTGCACCCTAGCAAAGTTTTCAACTAACATAGTGCAATCACAGCACCAAAACGGCCTGTTTTTCCTTTTTCGGCACGATGCGAATAAAATTCATCGGTATAGGTAGCCGTGCAAATGCCCGCCACCTCAATTTGAGCGACACCAGACGCGGCTAACAAGCGCCGATTGGCTTCCCACAAATTAAAATAGGCACTCCCATCGTCCGCCCGTTTAATCAAACCGTCCGTCGTGCCAAAACGATTCTGTACCGCAGCCACAACCTCTTCCCCAACTTGATAGCGGTCAGGGCCAATGCTGGGGCCAATCGCGGCTTGGAGGAGGTCAGGACGGGTATCATAAGCCAACTTCATGGCTTGCACTGCACTGGTTATGGCTCCATCAACTGTGCCACGCCACCCCGCATGTACAATCCCAACGGCATGATGCTCAGGGTCATAGAGCATAATAGGTGTGCAGTCGGCAAAGCGCATCGTTAAGGCCATACCTACCTTGTTGGTAATCATACCATCAGCGCGGGTCAACCATTTACGCTGGGGCATAGGGCCATTGGCTACTACTGTATCCACCCCATGCACTTGCCACACCGTGCAGCTCTGTTTCTCATTAAATCCAAAGGTGGCTAAAATCCGCCGTCCGTTTTCGAGGACAGCGGTCACCTCATCGCCAACGGTTCCACCAACGTTAAGCGAATCCCACGGCCCGTGACTCACTCCCCCATGACGGGTAAATATCCCATGTTGGAGTGGGGTCTGTAGCCATTGGTCAAATTGATAATAGATTGGCGCGTTTTGGTCCTGTTCAATCCGTTGCACCGATGCTTTACCCTTAACTCCGCTTAATCCTGCCTATTATAGCATAGGCTTAGTTTAAATGGGGATTGCGGATTGGTGTCACGCCCATTAGCTCAATACTGGGATAAGCGTACTGGCTCATCTCTGCCCGTGCTTTGATACCGCGTAATTGAGCAGAGGTCGTGAAATAATCTAAGATTTCGAACATACGATTATAGAGCCACCCTCGCCAGCCGTCCGAATAACCCCGCATCCGAATCAATAATCGACTTTGCCCATCGCCAAGGGATGCGATGTGATACAGGAAAGTGATGTCTGTAGTGCCACCCCAGTCATTGGGCATTGCAAATCCGCCGAACAGCAAGAATTGGTGGGGAAGAAAGTCCAACACTTTCAGGTTATTGTCTAGCAGAGCGTTGACTTCAAGCGGGGGTAAATCATGGCGGATATAAGTCGCGCTAGGGATATTCCAGTTATCAAAACGGTCAAGCCCATAAAAACCCGTGCGTTCGCGCCCCATTTGGGCCAACCATAGCCATACCACATCGGGGGGGGCCGCAATATCAATGGCACGGGTGGCCCATAGATTGGGCTTTGGCACTAACGCATCATGCTCATAAGGGCGGTTAAGTTCTTCTTGGGTCGCTCCTGACCGTAGCATTTTAGGACGCCAAACAAATAGGTAAATCCCTAGCAACAGGGTTATCAATAGGCGACGCATATATAGGTTCCTCCTTTAGCGTTAGCGGGTACTAGTTCGTTGAATCTGCGTATCGACCATTTCAGTGACACGCTGTAAGCCTGTCATTGTTGGGTCGATAGTCTCCAAAAAGAGGAGACGAGCGACCACACTGTAGTAAACACTCACAGAGTTGGGTGTAACCTCAAATGCCTCTTTGAAGTGGCGGACGGCTTGGTCTTCATTGCCTCGGATGAGGTGTATCAAGGCCAAATCATACAAAGCCCAATAATCGGTGGGAGTATCATCCAAACGACGGAGGGCATTACGCTCGGCAATGAGCAGATTCTGGTCACGGAGTTGCTCTTGTCCCTTTTCCATATAGAGCATGGCAAGGTTAACAAAGGGATAGGAACGGCGGGGTGTAATCTCACTAGCACGGCGATAGCTATCAAGGGCGTCGTCAATGCGTTCTTGGCGTCGATAGAGACTGCCTAGCGTGCCGTAATAAGATTCTCCATCTTGGGTTATCAGAGCCGGGTCTTTGGACATGGCCTCTAGCAAACGAGCTTCAGCGACATTGTAGCGCTCATTGCGTTGGTGGCGGTTATCAATCTGGTCACCCTCGCGCCGATTGGCAAGGCCAAGGGCAGCAATAGCAGGTACAAAATCTGGAGCGATTTCAAGAGCATGTTCAAGACGCTCAATAGCCGTTTTGTATTGCCCTTTTTCAATAAGTAGCATTCCATACAGATAATTATTGGCATGGTTGTCAGGGTCAAGACGAGCGGCTTCCTCACAAGCTTTGAGGGCGGCGTCGATATTCTTCTCTCGCATCAGTTGTTCCGCGAGGGCATGACGGGCTAGTGCTGCCGCTTGACGACGGGCGCTTTCGGTTTCAGCATAGACCCGTTGTAGACGGTCCTCAATAAGTTGGTCAATACGGGTTTGAGCCTCGGCCAAGAGGTCTTCCATATTTGCCAACTGGCGCTCACGGGCGACCAACCGTGCCTCGGCATCCTCCACGCGCTGTAATAGTTCTTCTTCGGTCTCGGCCACGCTGTCACGTAGCTCGCTCAGGCTGCTCAAGCCAACCACTGCTGCTGATGCAATGGCAATTGCAATCACCACCGAGGCCCCTTCGAGAAAGGACAAAATCAACTCCGCTGAGTTGACCGCGTCGTTAGCACGCTCTAAAACTAGTTCGGCTTGTTCGAGCGTTTGGGCTTCACTGCTAACCGGAAGTTCATTGCCGCCCTTTTCACTGGTTTCGGTGAACCATAGCCATACCGCCAATAATGCCAACACAAAGGCCAACCCCGGTAAACCAACAGTGATAATGGTAAACACCCAGCCTTGACGCTTTGGGTGGTGATTTCCTTGTCTCATGCTAACCCTCCAATTCTTGTTCTTAGCTTACCCTTGAGATGACACCTTGCCAAGCATCAGCCATCTACTATTCTTTGCCACTACTGTTGTTGGCAGGTTTGCGTTATACTGCGGTATACTTGATACAGGCGAAGTTTACACTTTAAAAAACAAGGAGAATTCTTTCCATGAAACGATCTTGGAGTGTTGTTGTCTTGATCGCCTTGTTAGTAGCGGCGATGGTGCCGGGTGTGGCGCAGGCGCAAGACGGCGTGGCAACCTTGCAAGGGGTAGTAACGGCTGATGCAATGGCGATTCGTGCTGAAGCCAACATTGCAGCCGACTTAGTTGGTGTTGTTGAGCATGGTGAATTGGTTGAAGTCTTTGAAGTTGAAGGCAACTGGGCAATGGTTCGCTATGGCGACCTTTCTGGTTATGCTTTTGCTGCTGATATGGACATTTCACCCGCGAACCTGTACCTTGATGCCACCGTTGGTACCCGCAGCGATTTGGCAGTTCGTAGCAGCCAAGACATCAGTGGCGACGTTGTTGAGACCCTAGCTCCCGGTAGCCATGCACTTGTTCTGTTGATTGACGATGTATGGGCCTATGTCAGCACGGGTCATAATGTTGGTTGGGTGTTTGCCCGCAACCTGCGTCTTGGTACCGATGCGGCCTATGCCACCGAGTATCTGCAAGATACGGCTACCACCAGCTCACGCTCTGAAGTTGCTGTCCGCACCTCAACTGACATTAGTTCAGATGTGGTAACCACCATTGCGAGTGGTGAGACTGTTAGCCGCCTCTTCAAAAGTGAAGATGGTCTGTGGTCGTATGTGGTTTATCACGGTGCCGAAGGCTGGGTCTTTTCCTCACGATTGTCGGTCAGCTCACCGCGTGCCTATGCGGTTGGTGCCCCCACCGAATTGCGCTTGAACTTCCGTTCTGCTCCCGATTCCAGCGACAAGAACAACATCATCACCCAATTGCCAGAGGGTGCTGAAGTGTTGCTGTTTGGGCGTACCGAAGATGGTGCATGGTTACATGCCCGCTACGAAGGGCAAGCTGGTTGGGTATCGGCTGAGTTTATTGCCACCGACTACGATGTTACCACCCTGCCAGTGACTGGCTAAGTTATAGATTGATTGACAAAAAGGCGACTTCGCCCCCTCGGCGGGTCGCTTTTTTATTTGCTGTTGCTCGATAGCTGCTGGCGACGCTCCACTAGCAAATCCATAATCTGTTGCATGATGGGATGCTCGGCAAATCCTTTGAAGTTCGCCATGTTCGTCCAGAAATCACCCAACGACTGATAGCCTATCTTTTGATATTCGTAGGCTTGAATCATCAACTCCAGCTTATCCGCCGCCCGCACAATGCGCCCCTCAAGGGTAGACGACTCCTCAAATTCACGCCACAGGGCGGTGTAGGTCTCGCCCAATGCCCCAAAGCCGCGTGTCATATCACGGATAGCTTCACGCTCGCCCGCTTCTTTGACATCTTCAGGGATATAGGCCATAGCCGGATAGGGGATGTCGCTAATTTTAGCCTCAGCCACATCATGCAACAGGGCAATCCGCATTACCTTCTCGACATTAACCGTCTGACCTTCTTGCACCAGCAAGTCAGCAATGACCATCGAGAGCAGGCTCATGCGAAAACAATGCTCGGCAATGCTTTCGGCATCGGCTTGGAGGCCCCGCAATAACCAGCCAGTGCGCGGCAAGACTTTAAGCTTACCGACTTCTTCCATAAATTCGAGAACTGTTTGTGCGTTCATCTGCCTAACCTTCGATGCAAGTTGCGCTAAAATAAGGTAATCATAAGCATAGCACAAGAATCTTGAGAACATGCCGATTAACAAAGCTTTATCCAACTCCGCCCCAACCGACATTACCACCCCCAACCGCTTTAACCTCAGCGCTGTGCTACGCGGACAGGCCGCCAGCGCCCATACCCTGCGTGCCTATGCCCGTTGGATTGACCGCTATTTGGCGGATTTAACGGGACTTGAGCGCACAGTTGGGCAGGCCCGTCGTACTCGGCTAGAAAACTTACCCTTAGACAAGCTGCTGCCTACGATGACACCTTCGGTTTTTCGGGCATGGTTGGGGCGCTTGCTGAATGAAGACCAAGGCAAGCAAGCCCTTAATCAAGCGCGGGCCTCGATTGTGACCCTTGCCTCCCTCCTTGCCGAAGCGGGTATCCTTGATGATTACACCTCAGCGGGCATGTCCAATGTCAAGGTGCCGAAAGCCGAATCAGGTCAACGCCAAGGGCGCTGGCTATCGGTGGAACAGGTGCGCGAGTTGATGCGCTCGGCAGAAGCGATTGGCAACACCCCCGCCCAACGGGTGCGGAATAGCGTCTTGATTCGGATGCTGTGCATTATGGCTCTCCGCCGTGAAGAGTTGACCAATGTGCTGTGGCAGGACTTCCACACCCAAGCGGGGCGTCCGGTGCTATTGGTGCATGGCAAGGGCAGCAAGGCAGCCTTGGTCGATGTGCCACCAGTCGTTTTGCGGGCCATTGAGAACTGGCGGCAATATGTGGGTGATGCTCCACCAGATAGCCATCTCATCCGCCGCATTTATAAGAGTGGGCGGGTGGGCGCGTCGGGTCTGTCAGTGGATGCGATTTGGCGAATCGTGAAGGAGGCCGCGCTCTATGCCAACTTGGGGCGGGTGGCTCCCCATGACCTGCGGCGTTCAGTGGCGGGTAACTTGGAATTGAGCGGCGTGCCAGTCGAGACCATCTCGCGCTTGTTGCGCCATTCCAGTATTGCCGTGACGCAGCACTACCTCTCCAAACTCCCACGTGAGAATGAAGGGGCATTGTTGATGGCGGATTTGCTGAATTTTGAGGATGAGACGGATTTATATGGCAGTTAGCGCCACCATATAAACCCGTATGGGTAGCGACTAGCGGTTGCCCATTTGTGCCCTGATGAAATCATAGGGATAGGGCGGGGTTAGTTCACTGACAGCATCCAAGCGTTGACGCTGATCGGCGCTGAGTGTCCAGCCTGTCGAGCCGAGATTGTCCCGTAGCTGCTTGAGATTACGAGCGCCAATGATGGGCGATGTCACACCCGGACGGTCTTTGACCCAATTGAGGGCGACTTGGGCAACCGATTTACCAACTTCCTTGGCGATGTCGTGCAATGTATCGAGTACGGCCCATGTGCGCTCGTTGTTATAAGCGTCCCAGTTTTCTGACCAGCCATGTTGAGAAGCCTTAGCGATACGCGAGTCGTCGGTGGGTAATTCCATGCCGCGTGTATATTTGCCCGACAGCCAGCCCCCGCGCAGGGGACTCCAAGGGATAATGCCGAGGCCCTCATTGATACACAGTTCGACAATCTCCCATTCCAGTGAACGGTCGAGCAGATTATAGAGGGGTTGCAAGCAGGTGAAGGCTTCCCATCCGTTGTAGCGGCTGATGTCGATAGCCTTTTGAATCTGATAAGCCTTGAAATTGCTGACGCCAATGTAGCGCACCTTGCCCTGTTGCACCAATTGATTGAGGGTCGAGAGCGTTTCCTCAATCGGTGTCCCTTGATCCCAACAGTGGACTTGATAGAGGTCAATGTAATCAGTTTGGAGCCGACGCAGGCTTTGTTCAACGCCGTGTAGGACGTGCTTGCGGCTCAAACCAACATCATTGACGCCCTCGCCCATCGCAAAGCGCACCTTGGTGGCAATAATGTAGTCGTCGCGGTGGGTGTGGGTCAACCAATTGCCGACGACTTCTTCGCTGGCCCCGTTGGTATAGACATCGGCGGTGTCGATGAAATTGCCGCCTGCCTCCACAAAGGTATTGAGCATAGTGAAGCTGTCGGCTTGGTCAGCCTCACGCCCGAAGGTCATCGCTCCCATGCACAATTCACTAACTTTAAGACCTGTCTTGCCAAGATAACGATAATCCATGAGATTCATCCTTAATGGGTAATACCAGCCATCAGCAAGCCAAGCTCCTCGCGGGTGGCCTCGCCTGCCTTGACTACTTTAATAATCTGGCCCTTATACATGACCGCAATACGGTCAGAAAGGGACATAATCTCATCCAGTTCGGCTGACACCAACAGCACAGCAGCCCCTTGGTCGCGCTGTTTGATGATGCGTTGGTGAATAAACTCAATTGAGCCAACATCAATACCGCGTGTCGGCTGCGAGGCAATCAACAGACGCGGTTCGCGGCTAAACTCACGCGCCACTACCAATTTTTGCTGATTGCCGCCCGATAAGGCTCCACCTGTCGTGAGCGCTGAAGGGGTGCGGATGTCGTATTGTTCAATCAGGCGCTTGCTGTATTCAAGGCTGGCCTCTGAATCGAGAATGAAGCCGCGCTTGCCAAGGTCATTGAGGGGGTCATGCTCGGCTGTCAGCCATTGATAGATAACCCCGCCAATCATCAACACTACCAAGGCCAAGCCCGCCAAGAGAGTATGATTAATCTCTGGTGTGAAGCTGACATCAACGGCAGCAATCAAGGCCGAGATGGGGCTGAGTGCAAGGCTATTGAGGTTATCTTCTAGCAGTGCATCCAGCAAGTTATAGAGGGCAAAACTACCCGCGATAACACCTAGTGCCGGGAAGAAGCTCAACGGGGCGGCAAGGAAGCGCACAATCAACCGCGCCAGAACATAGGCAACCCCCGCCAAAAGCACGGTCATTAGCACAAGGATAATCAATGAAAGCAGCATCGGGTCATTGAGGTAGTTGCGTTGCAGGCTGCTCATGCCCACCCCAATCGGCACGGTGCGGGCTTCGGGGGTATCCGGCACCCCATAGCTGCTTAGGAGGCTATCCCATAACGAGGTATTCCACCAATACAGCCAGAAATAACCAAAGATAGCGAAGATAGCCCCACTCAAGGCAACATAGGCGGCCCCTAGCATGGGGAGTTGCGTCCGTGAGGGGGCCTTGGCATGGGGAGCCTCATAATAATCATTCAAGATAAGGTTTTCCTGCACCGTATAGGGCTTGACCAAGCCAAAGCGGAGGCGGTCTTCTGGCACATGGCTAGAGCGCAGGTCTTTAATCAAGCGCGGGCTAATTAGAGCCAGATGCTCCACGCGGCAATTGATAGTCGGCAGGCGGTCATACCAGTGCAAGGCCTCAGTATTGACTGTTGTTAACTTCAACACTGGATAGAGGATGGGGGCTACAATGCGCGTCACGGTTTGGGACAGATAGCGTTGCAGCAAAACGGCAAAATTAGGTTGACCGTCAGTATTGCGGTCAACAATCCGCAACCCCATCGCCAACTTGCCGAAAGTCGCCCCGCCAAGTTGCCATGCAAAGAGGGTATAGACGGCATCCAGCAGCACAAAGACAAGCAGCGTTTGCGCCGAGAGCATCTTGAAATCGGTCAGCGGATTCTCGAAGCCCGACCAGAGTTTGGCGAGTTGACCGTCCCCACCGAAGTAAGATGTAAAGTAGCTGACAATCGCGGTGAAAAAGGCCACCAGCACCGCATCAATCACCACCGCCCAGAAGCGTGGGGCAAAGGTCGCATCGGGGTGGCGCTTGGGCTTGAGTTCTTGACCGAGTAATTCGACAGCCCCAGCCTCCATAGGACGCAAGCCAGTTAACACCTCGACCAGTTCGCTCTGTCCGTTGCCTTGCACGCCTGCAACCCCCAAGACCTCGCCTGCATGAACCTCAAGGGAGACACCATTGAGTGCCAACGCACCGCGGTCATCATAGGCGGTCAGGTTTTCGACATCGAGTACCTTGCCTTCGGGCTTGGCCTCGGTCTTGTCCACCACCAGCAATACACTGCGCCCAACCATCATAGCCGCCAAGGATTCGCGGGTGGCTTCAGCCGGGGTAGTAGTGCCGACGACCTTGCCACCGCGCATGACCACGATATTGGTGGCGACTTCAAAGACCTCTTTGAGTTTATGGGTGATGAAAATGATGGAAACACCTTGGGCCGCCAATTCGCGCATAATCTTAAACAGTTCTTGGCCCTCTTGAGGGGTCAAGACGGCGGTTGGTTCATCCAAAATCAGAATATCGGCCTTGCGATACAGGGCCTTGATAATCTCAACACGCTGTTGCAAGCCAACGGGCAGTTTTTCGATGATAGCATGGGGGTCAACCTCAAGGCCGTATTGACGCGAGAGGTCACGCACGCGCTCGGCGGCGGCATGGGTATCGCGCACGCTGAAGACGGTATAGAACAGGTCGGTTAACGCATCAATGACGGTATCGGGCGGGGTAATTGGGCGAATGCGGTTGGGGTCACGCTGGCGGGTGTTCACCACACGCAGATAAGTGGCAACCACCGCCACTAAGCCTAGGGCTGTGAGTAAAGCACGCGGGCCGTCGTCGATATGCTCGGAGGTCTCCCAGATACCCCCCACAAAGATAAAGCCGAGGGCGGCCATCAGCCCTAGACTGATAATGGATAACTTACCGGGAAAGAGTTGCTCTCCACGCCATGTCTGCAAGCCATAGACCGCAAATAGAATCAACAGGCCCGCTACCACTACATCGCGCACCACTGGCGGCACGTTATCTACTGCGTTGCGCCAGCCTTGGCTAACACCCCAATAGCCTTTGACATGCACAGCTAGGCCATTACCTGCTTCAAAGGTTTCATCGCGGTAGAAGGCTCCATCAATCTCAGCTAGGATGGCCTGTAATTGCTGGTCAGAGTCGCCTTCACGCTCAATGCGCCGCCAGTTGATTTCGATTTCACGGGTACCTGTCGCCCCGACGTCACCATTATCAATGGTATAGGGGACATCGTGCTGAAGGATGCCGGCAATAATGCCCATACGGCTGATAGTGCGGCTCTGTCCGCCTATCCAAAGGGCAATGAGAATTAAGCCAACCCGCCACGCAAAACCCCATAGGGTGCGGAGGATGGCAACCGTTTGCTTCCAATAGCCGAAAATCCATGTCAATAGCCATGCTAAGGCCACTGCTACGACTGCCGCTACTATAACACCGAGGAGCAGTCTTGCTAGAAACTCGATGGTGGTCTGGACATTCCCCTCAGTGTTGGGTAGCAACCACAAGACAGCAACCAGCACCATCTGGCTGAGAGCCAAGCCGGTTAAGGTCACCGCAAGGTTGATTGGCACAGCTAAGGCTTGCCCAAAGCGTTGATGAATAGTCTCTTGTAGAGGGTTGTCTTGCAAAATATAGGGGATAGCATAGCCCAAGGTGGCAAAGATGCTGGCACCAACTAGCGTTAGGGCAATGTCCTCGGCGGGCGTATCTTTGACCACTGCCGAGTAGGTCAGCCCAACCAGCACCGCTACTTGAAAGACGAAGGTGAGCCAGAAGCGGATCGACTCTAACCCTAAGCGGCGTGCAAGCAAACGGGTAATGAGCATAGGGAGCGCGACGGCCAAGCCCGCCATAGTGAAGGTGCTATAGACCAGTGGATTGCCGTTATTGACAATCAGGCTGATGGTGAAAATGCCTAGGATTAGGCTAAACAGTACCGAGAAAGCCGAGCGCCAGTTGGGCGGGTCTTTTTCTTCACCCAGCACCACATTCTCAGCCACATTCATGACCTCAACCAGTTGGAAGTGCTGATGCACCATACCAATGCCACTATGAATGGCTTCACGCGGGCTGGCAAAGCGCACCTCTTGGCCCTTCAAAAAGACTTGACCCTCATCCTGATGATAAAGGCCATAGATGATATTCATTAAGGTACTCTTGCCTGCGCCATTCTCGCCCAACAGGGCCAGAATCTCGCCCCGATGCAACTTGAGGTTGACATCTTGGTTGGCGATAACGCCGGGGAAGCGTTTGGTTACATCTTGAACTTCTAAAACAACGTCGCGTTCTTCCATCGCAATAATCTCATAATCTCATTCGATAATAGCGTTAATTAGGGCCGTCCGTTCCGACAGTACATCAACCGTCGTTTGGTAGGCAATCCGCCCTAGGTATTTTACCCTAACGTCATAGCGACCCGCTGGTAAATCTTCAATAACGAAATTTTCATGGAACCAAGGGTCGCCATTGACTTGATCATAGTGATAGGTCACGGTGCTATAGGTGCGTTGCGTATCTTGGGATATGACCTCAACCTCAACATCAGGGACATAGGTGCTATCTTTGAGCAGCACACGCCCCGCCAAGACCCCATAACCCGACCAAGGCTGCACCCATAGGCTGGGATTATACGTTGCGTTATAGTCGTAAGGGTCTCCGATACGGACTTCGAGGTGCAAGTGGGGGCCAATCGCCACCCCTTCTTGTCCAACCGCGCCAATCTCTTGGAATTGCTCAACGGGGTCACCCGCCCGCACATAAAACGCCGACAGATGTCCGTAGAGTGTGTAGAAGTCGAGCATAATTCCGCCCGAATTGGGGATTTCCATGTGATGCTCAATCACGACCACATTACCGTAGAAATTGGTTTGGGGGCCAAACACAATATCATTGAGGTCATCCCCGGCATAGAACACTGTCCCATTGGCAACCGCTCGCACGGTGGTGCCATAGGGGTTAGGGATGTCCATGCCATGATGGGGTTGCAGACCGAGAGCGGTGGTGCCATAGGGATAGGCTCGCTCGGCATAATCGCGGATGCCATTGATGGCAAGGAAAGGCCGCGCCAGCCAGAAATGGTCGCCCCGAATGGCTTTGATAGGGTCGGCAATCCATGTCGGGTTGGGAGTGATAGTTGGCGTGGCGGTAATGTCTAGAGTCGGCGTAGCTTCAGTGGTTGGGGCATCAGTGGTGGGCTGAGGTGTAGCACTGGGGGTCGTTTGCACAAAGATAGCCCGCACCAAGGGCGGTGGCGCGTCCGTTTGGGGGGCGGCAGGTTCAGCCTCGGCTACACCGCAAGCCACAATCCCAGCTATTGCCAATATCACGATAACCCATAAAGACAGCCGACTCATCCGATACCTTATCCTTTTAATCCTGCCCGTGTTTCTGCATGGTCGATGATTTGCACCCGCAATTGATAGGTTTGCTCAATCATCGACACCACCGACTGCTGCAATTCCTGTGCGCGGGGGTGGTCAGCTAAGTCTACCAGATTGACGCGCACATTGAGAGCCGCGCCTTCAATGGCGGCCACTATCATCAACGCCCCTACTGCTGCATCGGTAGCCGCATTCTTATTGCCAAGCCGCGCCGCCACTTCCGCCAAGCGCAACGCCTCTAAGCCGTAACCACATACGGTATGCGGCACTTCGGCAGCCCCTAGGGTCTTGGTGAGGATGGTGGCGTCACGGCTAGGGTCATCTTGAGGCAACTTGAAGGCCGTCATCAAATCTGTAAAGGCTTGGGCATCTTGGGCGACCGCCGCTAACAATTTTTCGCGCAAATCAGAGGCGGCGGCAAGGGTGGCCTGCATTTGGTCTTCGACCTCAGCATAGCGCTTCTTGCCAACGGTGAGACCCGCCACCATCTGCGTTAAAGCGGCTCCTAATGCCCCCGCAAAGGCTGCTACTGAGCCACCGCCCGGCGTGGGGGTTGCCGCTGCCACTGAATCTACAAAAGCCGCCTCAACCGTCGGAACATGACTGGTGGCGTCTTCGGGTACGGGAGGCTCATCACGGGCCAAGGGTGAAGCCGCAGCATCGGCCTCGGCCTGCAAGATACGGGTCTCCAGCAGTTGTTCAGCTTTGAAGCCGTCCAGTTGCAGATACCACTGGGCGCTATCAATAAAGGCCTCTTGGGGGGCAAGCCCGATAAGTTCGCTGGATAAGATGCCAACCCCATAGCGCTGGGCCTCACGTCGAACTAGCTCCACCACGCGGAAGATGGGCGTCTTGCGATAGTCGGTCAAGTTCATGCTGACTTGGGCCTTGCCATCGACCAAGAAGCCTGCCCCTTTAACAAAAGCCATACCACCATTGGATTGACGGACGGCCTTGGCGATTTTGGTGGCGATTTCAACGTTATCGGTGGTCAAGTAGACATTAAAGGCAATCAGCGGTGGGCGGGCACCGATAATGGTGGCACCGGCTGACCCCACCTGAGCCGGGCCATAGTCCGGCATACGCTCGGCGTCGGTTTCGATAGCCGCTTTGAGTTGCTCATACTGGAATTTGGTGTTGCGAATTTTGGCAAGATTCTCACGCTCTGGGTTAGAGGCGGCGGCCTCATAGAGGAAAACCGGAATCCGCAATTCCGTGCCAACGCGCTCCCCCAAACGTTGCGCCATCGCCACACACTCCGCCATCGTCACATCGCGGATGGGGATAAAAGGGACAACATCGGTGGCACCAAAGCGCGGATGCTCCCCGCTATGTTCTTCCATATTAATCAGTTCGGCTGCTGTGCGAATGCCCGCAAACATGGCCCGTTCCACTTCATCGGGCGCACCAACCATCGTTACCACCGTGCGGTTATGGTCGGGGTCGCTGCTGACATCCAAGACATGCACCGCACCTGTCCGTCGCAGGGTCTGGACGATAGCATCAATGACATCGGCGCGGCGGCCTTCGCTAAAATTCGGCACACATTCAACAAGGGGTCTAAGAGCCATAAATAGCCTTTCGCTTCAGGGCGCGATTATAACACACCTACCCGCCCTGTGGGTGTAGTGATGACCTGATAACCCAACTTGGATAAGACCTGCCCCACCTCATGGCGGTAATCAGGAATAGCCGAGTCGAGGATACTTGCCCGCAGTGATTCCGGTAATTTGTCGGTCAAGATGCGTGCTGATTCATAGATAATCGGCGGGCGTGCGAGCATTGCCTGAAACACTGTAAGGAGGGATTGCCCCTGTTCCTGCAACGCCATATCCAGCAACAACAAATCAAGAAATGGATTTTTGCGAGTTGGGGGCAGATTCAGATAGTAGGCGATGGCCTCGGTATAGAAGCGACGCGGCTCCCCCACATAGTCGTAGACGAACTGACGACTGAAATAGAGATTCAGTGCCTCTCCAATGAGACGGGCATCGGCAGGTGGGCAGTTCTCGCCCGCCACCAGCACCGACTTATAGCGTCCTTGCCATGCCGTCGTGGTATAGAAGTGCATGATTTCATGGGCCAGTCCGTCCAATAGAAAAAAGCGATAGCCGCTATAACCAAAGCGCTCTTGCCAATAGGTATCATCGGCTGGGCCATAGGCTACAATGCCATGCTGCACATTTTCGCCTGTGACCCCTGCCCGCTGGTTGGTACGTGCCGCAAAGTCAGGAGGCGCTTGCAAAAACAAGATACGGATGTCGGATAGCTGGCGATAGGGAGCAAGATTGGCCTCTAGCCATGACAGATAGCGTTCTACAAACTCAATGACCTCACTGGCGGCAAGCGGTACCTCATGCCCATTTTGCACCAGATAATGAAAATCAATCGCCATCTGCTGGCCTTGCACTTGAAAGCGTGTTGGCTGGAGGTTGGGCGCACTATAGACAAAGAAGCCGTCCAGTTGACCTGCATCGATAGACGGTTCGATGAGATTGGTATAGATACCCCACCCATTCGGCACATTAACCACCGCAAAGCTAATGGCTACGTTATCGGCATGACGCGATATGTCTATAGGCTGGGCAATGATACCTGTGCCGAAGAATATCTCAGCTTCATCGATAAAGGGGTAGGTCACCACGCGGTCTAAATCAAAGCCCACGCACTGCTCATAATCGGTTATGACGATGTAGCGCAGGTGATAGTTAGGGGCAGCGATTTGTAGGGTGCGGTCATTAATCGACACCGCAAGGGGTTGCCCCAGCATATCGGTGGCGTGGAGGTCGTCAATCCTAACGCCATTGCCCATATTGAAGGCTTCCAGACATAAGTCCACTACCATGTCATAGCAGGCAATCGTTACCGACAGCTTCCTAGCACGATAGGCCTGTACGTCAACTGTGATGTTGAGTTTCACGCTTGGCCTCGCTGGTAACAATACTCTCGCAAGACGCTGCGTTTAAAGGCGTGTTCATGCTCAAAGCCCAACTGACGGGCGTACTCGGCTAACTTGTTAGGGATAGCTTGGCCTAGCTGCTCGACAAAATACCAGTGCAAGAGGGCATCTTCGGTAATGCCCACCTCATCAAAGGCGGGATTATCAAGGCCAAACACTACCAAGCGCTGCTGCTTATCACGGGCGCGACTGACCAACTCGGCATAGTGATTGGTAGACCGCAGTTGGTCAGATAGATGTTGCTCAATATCGGGTTGGGCCACCGTATAAACCCAACGCAGGCGGGCTTCGTCTTCCATCAAGCGCTGAAAATCGGCTGACGAGAGGTGGTTGGCTTGGAGCCATGCTGTCAACTGCGCCTCATCGTGTAGCTGGTACTTGGCACGGAATTGGGCCTCGGTGGATTGTAGATAATCAGCAGAGACCACCACCCCTTGCCAGCGGGCCTCAATCAAGCCGAGAAAACGCGACAGGGCCGCTTGGCGTTGCTTTTGATATTGCGCCATGCCTCCTATACGGAGTTCTTCGAGCAGGGCATCAATGAACACGGCCTGCTGATGTTCAAGGGATAGCACTCCTGCTTCACGGGCGGCGGTGTCCCACATATCAGTATGCTCAAATTTGTAGGTGACTTGTTTGGGGTCAGGTTTGGCTGTTAGGTGGTCACGGATATGCTGCACCATGGCAAGGGCATCCAAGCGTTTTTGATGCACCGTGTTGGCAGGCAACCATTGGCGCAAGGCCTCTAGCTCTTGGGATGCGATACCTTGCGCTTGGGCCATGGTTAGCACCGTTGGGTAGAGGCGCTTGGGATAAAAAACACCCTTGGCAATGTCCAACAAAGCAGCTTGAGTAGCAGCACTCACCACCCCCTCCGCCACCGCCCGACTCAGGGTTTGGCGTATATCAACCAGTGCCGTTGAGAGTGCTTTGTAGCCTTCGCTGGCGTCCGTATGGGCCACCGCTACCTCGTCATCATCCTCAATGTGGTTGGTGCGATAAGCCTCATATATCCAGCCGATGCCGACCATGCCAAAAGCGTCTAGCTCGGCAGCCCGCAATGCCCCCATACTAGCGGCTCCCAAGACATGAATGCCCTCTTGCATAGCCCACAAAATCTCTTTGTGCCAAACCGACGGTACATGCTCAAAATAGCCATCAATAATGCCGATAACCTGCGGGTGATGAAGGGCGGCGCGGTAGACATCACCTTGGGTGACGGGTGGCAAATAGACCGCGTCTGGCAAGATGCTACGGGCTTCATCAGGTGTAAGGGAGGGGCCAGTAAAAATGTAGACTTGGCTCATAGTAGACCTGTCTTGCGTTGTTGGGCGCGTTTACCCGGTGCGTATCCCGGTGAGTGGTCAGACCCCTCTAGGCCAGTAGCAATCACGCGCATCACGGGGACACGGAACAGCGGATGGGTTAGATTTACCGCCACTACTTCTTGGACGCCGATACTTTGCAGAGACGCCAATTCATGCCCGACATCATCGGCGAGGGTTTCGCCCTCAAAGTTGGGAAGCTGGCGGAAATCACGCCCGCCCCCATTGCCCAATACCACCTCGCGCACATCCTTGAGAACATCCCGATTGCGCGAGATTTCGTACTGATTACGGAAGAGGTCATCGCGTGAGCCGGAAATCATGGTCAAGCGTGATTGGGCGGCTTCGGTCAGGGCACGCAGCAAGGCAATGCGGCGGGTGGAGTGGGTACCCATGCCCGATGCCGAGTACATACGCCGAAAAGCGGCATCGGTGCGGTCAGTGATTTGGCAGCGGAAGGTTGGCAAGCCCACATCGGAGGTCATATCCCACACCCCGACATCAATCTCGGCTTGGTCGAATTTCTCTAATACATCAAGACAGGCCAAGTCATCAACGGTGCTGAGGTCAACACGGGTGGCCTCGCGTCGGTCATCATCCAGTAGATTCCAAAGGCTGGTGGCGTCGCGCTCAATCAGTTCGCACATGGCATGGCTGGTGGCTTCTAAAACATGGTTGCCGGACGCCAAGCCGTTGGAGCTTGGACAAAAGCAGCCGCTCCCCGATGGCATGGGCAGGGTGTAATCGGTATGCACCAATTCGTAAGGCACCCATACCCGCCGATCATTGAGCATGTCATGGCCCTCAACCCAGAGCAGACGGGTGGTTGGGGTAAAAACACCTCCCTTATGGAAGGGCAAGCCACTGACATCAATCACACGCTCGGTATAACGCAACTCCTCATAGCTGGTCAGCTTGAGTGGTAAATTGACGTGTTCGGCATGGTAGGACTCGACCGACTCCATCAGGCCCGATGCTTTGGCGGCCTCTAGAGTCAAGCCCTTGCCTTGGGAGACCGCTAGAGAACGTGAGTTGGGGCGTATCACCATCACCACAGGTACGCCGATGGTATCTAAATAGGTGATGTTGGCAATGCGGGTAATCCCCATCACAGGCATTAAGCGCCCAACCCGCTTGAGGGTTTCAGTAGGGTCGAGCGCACGGTGGGTTCCATTTTGAAAAAGCTTAGGGGCGGGGTCATGTACTCCCGGCAAGAAATAGGTTTGAGTCATTCCGATTCGTCACTCGGTGGCGGTTCAGATACACGGTCATTGGGTGCAAAAGTCGGCAAAAGGCCATGTTGGTCAGCGAAGTACAGCACCATTCCAATAACACTGACTACTACCGCTAGAAAACTAAAGACAGTATGGGGAACAGTGTTATAGAGGTCAGTCAAAGCGCTAATGTCAACCCCTTCGGGCAAATCCTTGCGCCATTCATTGGTGCTGATGCCCTTCCATATATAGGGAAATATCAGCAAAAACAGCGACACTGCGACCAAACTCACTAAGCCTTGGTCAGTTGGAAGACGCTGAAGGATGATTAGAACAGCTATAGTGATGAGGGCGATAGCAGCAAGGGGTATCAAAATCAAAAAGCGGTCAATGAAGCGGACATCACCAAAGCCCTGATTATCGCCTAACCAGATACTCAGGGCGGTCACTGAACTGGTCTCATTGCCGACCCAACTCACCGCCGCAAAGCTGACCATGATTAAGAAAGCAAGGCAGGCCACCACCCCACCAATTACCCATGCAAAATAGGGGTGGCGGACAGCCATTAACGCACGCTGGATGGCGGGCGAACTCATGCCAAGCGCTCCGGCAAGATGCTGTAGAACGTCACCATCGTTTGGATACCCAAGCGGATTTGCTCAAGGGCCATCTTCTCGTTGGGAGCGTGCAGGTTGTCGTCGGGCAAGCCAAAGCCCATCAAAATGGTGGGCAGACCCAACCGCTCTTGGAAGTCGGTGACGACAGGTATCGAGCCACCACCCAATATAAACAGGGGTTTCTTGCCAAAGACCTGTTCGTAAGCATCAATTGCCACCTGCATGGCCTCGGAGTCGCGGTTAACCAAGACTGCTGGTGAGCCAGCCGCGAGAGCTTTGACCTCAATCTTGACCGTGGGCGGGATGTGGGCCTCAACATAGCGCTTGACGACCTCAGCCACATGCTCTGGTTTCTGGTAAGGTACCAACCGACAACTAATCCGAGCGCGGGCCGACTTGGGTACGATATTCTTGATGCCCTTAATCTCGCCCCCGTCAATGCTAATCAATTCAAGAGTGGGCCGTACACTGGTGCGTTCATAGATGGTGAATTCGGGTTCACCCCAAGGCTGGGGAGCGCCTGTTTCACCTCGCCACACATCCTCGGTATAGGGGATTTCAGCAAGGACGGCACGCTCATTGTCGCTGAGGATACGGACATCATCATAGAAGCCGGGCAGGGTGACATGGCCCTCGGTGTCGTGCATGGTGGTTATCAGTTCAGCCAAGGCCTGAATGGGGTTATGGACACTCCCGCCATAGGTACCAGAGTGTAGGTCATCTTTGGGGCCAGTGACCTCGACTTGCAGCAAGGTATAGCCGCGTAAGCCATAGCAGATGGCAGGTACTCCCGGCGCGAACATGCTGGTATCAGAGATGATGGCAACATCGGCTTTGAGCAGGTCTTTGTGACCTTCGATGAATTTTTCGAGGTTGGTAGAACTGACCTCCTCCTCCCCTTCAATCAGGAATTTGATATTCACAGGGAAGCCACCTGTTGCTTGCATCATCGCCTCAAAGGTTTTGAGGTGGATGAAGAACTGACCTTTGTCGTCGGTGGCTCCACGGGCGATGAGATTGCCGTCAATGGTTTCAGGGACAAAGGGGTCGGCGGTTTTCCAGCCATCTTCCTTGAGGGCGGGTTGGACATCATAATGCCCATAGACCAACACGGTGGGGGCATCCCCCGCGCCGAGCCATTCCCCGTACACAATTGGATGACCATCGGTTTCAAACAGTTGCGCCCGTTGCACGCCAAGGTTTTGCAAATGAGCCAAAACCCATTCGGCGGCCTTCCGTACATCGCCTTTATGCTCGGCAATGCTGCTGATACTTTTGATTTTGATAAGGTCAACGAGTTCGTCAACAAAACGGCTGAAGTTGGCTTCAGCATAGGTTAAAGGTGTCGTCATCATGTCCCTTTCTTATTCAGCGAAACCCGCTAAGGAGGCTTGCCACATTTCCTCGCGGCTGCCTGTTTCATAAGGCATATAGTAGCCTACGCGATCCAACAGCCCAGTATAGCGCTCTTTAACTTTATAGGGCAGGTCATGGTGGTCGGCAACAACGGCAAAGTCTTCCAGCATCTCATCGCTAATGAGTTCGTGCATGTCTGTCCAGCGACCTTGGCGTGTCATCTCAGCAAGGCGGTCTTGTAGGTCACCAATGCCGTGATGTTCCAGCACGGGGCGATAGCTAGGGGTGCTGGCATAGAAGGCAATTTGGGATTTGACCATCACCTTATCCAGTTCGACCTCATCTTTGGTGGCTCCCGTGACGACAAAAATAGCACAGGTGAGGGCCACATCGTCACGGCTGCGGTTGGCCTTGGCTGCTCCAGCCTCGATATTGGGGATAAGCGCGTCACGGATATAGCTGGCGGTGTGCAGAGGATGGACATGGAAGCCGTCACACAGCTCGCCTGCCAACTGACTCAGATATTGATTAACCCCAGCGATATAAATCGGGATGTTGAAATTCTTGAGTGGGGCAGGCTGAAAGAAGGGCGTCATCAGGGTGTGGGTATAGAACTCTCCCCGATAGCGCAGTGGCTCACCAAATTGCCACGTGCGGAAGATGGCTTTCATTGCCAGCAAGTAATCGCGCAGACGTGGGCCGGGGCTGCCCCATTCCATACCGAAGCGCTTGGTAATATGGGGCTTAATCTGGGTTCCCAAACCAAGCAAGAAACGTCCTCCACTCTGGGCGGCTAAGTCCCATGCGATTTGAGCGGTGACCATCGGGCTACGGGCAAAGGCTACCGCTATGGCTGTACCAAATTCGAGTTGAGCGGTGCTGTAAGAAGTGAGTGACAAGGATAAGAAAGGATTATGGCTCGTTTCTGGTACCCATAGCCCTTTAAACCCTGCTTGTTCTATGGCTTTTGCCAGTTCTGGCACTCGATTTAAATCATCAGGAACAATCGTGGCATCGAATTTCAAAGTATACTCCTAGCATTGAATTTAATTTTATTATATAATCATAACAGTGATTAAGGAGAGGATAATGCTATCCATTCAACTATACCAATTTCTAGAGAGTCTAATAGACGAACCCCTTGTTCAGAATAAACGTGCCAGCTTTTTGTGGATATGGCGTTGGTTGTTTATGGCTCAATCTCCCGATGTAATTCAACATGAACTTGATACCATCCAAGAGGTTTTGCAATCAGAGTCCAACCCTCAAATTGTGATGGAACTAGCTTGGAAGGCTGAGGCTTTGGAAAAGCTGTTGAGCTAATCATCCTCAACAGCTTCTCCAACCACAACCTCAATATCATCGTCGTTATCATCATCTTCGTCAGATTTGCTGGTTCCCTTTGGTAGGGATGATATTTCAAAACTCTGGAGAGAGGCGTCATGGCGTATCATGGTAATTTTGCCATCAATAAAGGCCCCTTCCTCCGTTGTAATGGCTGCTGCACTAATATCTCCCCAAACACGGCTGGTGCGTAAGAGTTGCACTTTGTTGCCACTAACATTGCCACGAACTGCACCAGCTATCACAACATTTTTAGCGTTGATGTCGGCGGTGACTTTACCCGTTTCGCCGACCAACACATTCCCTTCGATTTCCAAATTTCCTTCAAAGGTACCGTCGAGTCTCACATTTGCTTGGCTCTTAAGGTCACCGCGTAAGGTTGAGTTCGCGCCCAACACGGTCTCAAAGCCAACGGGTTGCCGAATCGGGTGTGTGCCTTTGTTACTACTGGGGCTACTGGGTTCTGGCTGTTGTTGATTGGGGGATGTCGGTTGGCTATGACGCCGACCACCACTAAAGAATGACATCATTCCGCTCCTTATTTACCCTACTCATTATACCCTAATCCGCAGCGCGTAAGATTTACTTTTCGGGTAGCCTCAAAACAAACGCGCAACCACTATATACAATAAGGAGAGATAAGAGCCATGCCCAAAGCAATTTGGAACGGTGTTGTACTGGCCGAAAGTGACGCAACTGAAATGGTCGAAGGGAACCATTACTTCCCACCCGAATCGCTGAATATGGACTATTTTCGGGATAGTGACCACACCAGCATTTGTTCTTGGAAAGGCACCGCCAATTACTATCATCTGGAGGTCAACGGTCAGACCAACACCAATGCAGCATGGATTTATCGCACCCCGAAGGAAGCCGCCAAGAATATCACTGGCTATGTGGCCTTTTGGCGCGGTGTCACAGTTGAGCCATAGGCGTTGACAGCCCACCCAACGCCCTTTACACTGATTGGCATTTGGAGTAAGGGGCGTTTTTTGATGTCTATCTTGCGCTTTATCCATATCTCAGATACCCATATTGGCACCACCCCTGATTACATTTTGTATGGGTATTCACCAGCGGTAGAAGCCCGTCGGTTGGTGGACTATCTTAATCACCGCTTGCCATTTGAGCCGGATTTTATCTTGCACACAGGTGATGTGACCTATGACCCTGACCCCGTGGCTTATGAACTGGCGTGGGAAATTTTGCGGGAACTCCGCTATCCCATCTACTTTGCACGCGGCAACCATGACGAGCCAGACACCATGCGCCGAGTGCTACCGAACCTACCCCAAGGGAGTGGGCGAATTGATTACACGTTTGCACAAAAAGGCGTCCAGTTTATCGTCCTCGACAGTTTCGGACTGGTGCAGCCACGCGGCTATCTTGAAGCAAGCCAGCTACAATGGCTCACCCAACAGCTAGAAGCCGCAGCGGGCCAACCAGTGGTGGTTGTCGTCCATCATTTACCAACCATGACCGATAACCCTTGGCTTGACCAGCACATGACTATCGAAAATCATGATGCCCTCTTTGCTGCGCTGGCCTCCCACCGTGACCATATTCAGGGGGTGTTTTTTGGGCATATTCATGTGCCAAGCACCACCTTCCGTCAAGGAATACTGTGCAGCAGTGCATCGGCGGCCTTTAGTCAATTTATCTTTCCCGATGTCTATCCAGTTGACCGACTGGATGTCACGGCACCGGGAGGGTTTAGTTTAGTAACCATAACACCAGAACGCACGTGGATTTCACACCACGAACTAGGAGCATAAAGCGTGGGTATTGATACCATTGTGAACTATCCCTGCTTACCGAAGCAGGAACTTAGCACAGAAGGGTTGCTGGGGCGCTTGAAAAACCGTGAACGCGCCCGCCATGTGCTGGAGATTTACAAGGAACAAGGTAGCACAGACCAAGCTGGATTTGAGGTGGTCTATCGTGCTGCAGATGGCCGCGAGGAGAGCAAAATCCTTGATGTGCAAACCGTCATGCAAGAGGCGGAGATTCTAGATGAATTGGCCCCGCATTGTAGCGGCTGCCCTGCCAATCTCACGGGCAAGCCCTATGGTTGTGTGGGGTATATCAACTATCCTATTTCCAATAATGCCGAGATGTGGTTGCTACATCAACTTCCTGATGCCACCGACCCCGTATTATTCTTGATGTTCCATCGCAGTATTAAAGAATTCGGCTATACCGGAGCAGCAGCCCGTCAACTACGTGACCAAGTAGGGGTATTCTTTGATAATCCAGACACCCTTGCCCGCCGCTATACACAACTAGATGTCACCACCGATGTTCTGTTTGAGATGAGCTTTCAGTTAGGGCCGATTCAGCCCGCCCATGGCATTATGCTGTTGCTGTTTTTTAATGCAATTCCGCGTGACAATATCGGGCCGGATGTGTTAATGGGGTTGATGAAGCGCGAACTGGATATGACAACCTTTAATGAGCAGTTCCCGTTTTTGCAGCCCACCACTGCTGCTGATGACCATTCTATCCGCGACCTCAAGCAGTTTATGTGGTCGTTGTATGTGGCCTACCAGCTCGATGTGATGGTTTTGCTCGATATTTAATTCTCGCCTTTGAGGGTGCTACGGACAAACCAAAAGATATAGCCGGAGAGCAGCCCGAAGCCAATCAAGGCACCGATGATAAAGGGCAAGAGAAAGCCTGAACTGAGAGGAACCGCGACCAGCCAATCCCACACGCTGGCTAAGGTGGCGGCAACCTCTTCAAAGGTGCTTTGTATCCCCTCTCCACTGGCAATAGCACGCCCTATCAAGTAGATGGGGGTGCCAAAAAGAGGGACAGCCAGCAGCGCCGCCAGAAAAATGCCCAAGACAATACCGAGGCCATTTTGATAATCAGGGCTGCTTTTATCTTGACCCTTGAGTGCCGCTAGTACCCGATCAGCAAAGCCTATCGGAACGGAGAGCAACGGCGCTTGACGGAGCATCTGCTCCACCTGTTGCAAGCGACGGTCATCATGGGCGGCAAGGCGTTGTTCGGCGTCTTGCTCCTGCTCTTCGTTTAAGAATAAATCCTCATTCTCGTCTTCACGATTGGGTTGATACTCTAATCGAGACATCAGTTTCTTTCACTTTCCGCCAGTATCCGTGTATCGAGTTTGTCCGCTAACATCTGCCGCGCTCGAAACAACCGACTTTTGATGGCGCTTTCGGTGGTCTCTAGCGCACTCGCAATATCTGCATACGACATATCATACCAGTAGCGCATAATCACTGCGGCGCGATAATCTGGGGCTAAATCGCTTAACATGGCCTGCACCAATTGACTGCGTTCTTGGTTCACAAGGCTGCGCTCTGGGTCAAATTGGTCACTGACCAAAGCCGGATGGGGCGGTAATGGCTCGTCGATAGATACCCACGTTAGGCGTCGCTTGCGTAATCGGTCAATACAATGATTAGAGGCAATCGAAAACAACCATGTTTTGAAAGAACGGCTAGTATCATAGCTGCGAAGGTTGGAGTAGGCCCGAATAAAGGCTTCTTGGGCGGCGTCTTCGGCTTCCTGACCATCACCCAGCATTCGATAGGTAAGGTTAAAGACTGGTTGCTCATATAACCGCACCAGTTCACCAAAGGCATCTACATCGCCCGCCAGTGCTTGCTGGATTAAGTCTTGTTCCGCTGACACGTCTGCCAAATCCGTTTGGTTTCCTTAGATCCATCCATCTATACGCAAAAAATAACTGCGTGTTGCACAACAATAAAAAAATCGGGGATAAGCCCCCCGATTTTCTAGTTCGGTTCCGAGTTGTTGCGAGGAATTGAACTTGATTCATAAAGGCGCTGTTTAAGCGTCTCGACATCATAGAAAGGTGGGTCATCACTAGATGCCACACTCCCCAGCATCAGTTTAAGGCGTTTCTCGCTCATTGCTTGGCGGGCCTTGTCACGGTCACGCAGGGGGTAGAAATACTCCATGGATTGCTGGAGACGGGCCAAGATACGTTCCCGAATGGTGGTGATGCGTTCTTGGTTGGTGATAATCACAAAATCTTGGGGGCCAAGGTGTCCAATGAGGTCATTGTTGGTGCCGACCTCGCGTACAGTGTTATTGAGCATCAGACTGACGGCTCGCAGCACATCATCCGACGCCACAAAGCCATAGGCCTCGCGGAAGTCCTCTAGCCCGTCAATGGTTACCAGCAACACACACCAATCGGCACGGGTATCATCGTAGAGCATGCGTTGGAGTTCCTCTTCAATCAGCATCTCTTCTTGCATACCCGTAATGGGGTTGACCGGATATTGCATCTCGGCGCGGTTGAGGGCATTGCGAACCCGTAAGCGCAACTCCTGAATATCGAAGGGTTTGGTGATATAGTCCACCACGCCTAATTCTAGACCCTGCAATTTGTCTACGCGGTCCCGCTTCTCAGTTAAAAAGATAATGGGGGTGTGTTGGGTGCGGCGGTTTAAGCGAATGCGGCGGCACACTTCATAGCCATCAATATCAGGTAGGCGAATGTCGAGTACCACTAGATCGGGGTCTTTCTCTTGGCTCAAGCGAACCGCATCTTCACCCCACGCTGCTGTGATAACCTCGTAGCCTTGGACACTAAAATAGGCGTTGAGCATCTCTGATAAATCAAGATCATCTTCTACTATTAGAATTTGAGGTTTCTCAGCCAATGAACCTCTCCCCTTTTGCAGCCTTTGGTTATTTCCTGTCCCCGATTATATCACATCTCCTGTGCTACAATTAATTCGTGTTGTCAATTCAATGGAGGACTTCCAATTTGCCAAAAGGTCGTGTGATTCGTACTCAAAGCGGTTTCTTTACCGTGCAAACGGATGAAGGAGAAGTGGTTTGTCAAATCAGCGGTAAGCTCAAGATTGATGCCCAGCGGGCCGTCCACAAAGATGAGGCCCAACGGAGCGACCTCGTAGCTCTCAATGATTTTGTGACTATTGAAGTGGCGGACGCCAACAAAGGGATGATTGTGGGCGTCGAAGACCGTCAGCATGTCCTCTCACGGGTAGAACCCGGTATCAGTGTGGGAACCTCTGCCGAAAGTGAACAGATAATCCTTGCTAACACAGATCAAGCCGTTTTTGTCCTAGCCGCCAGCAAGCCCACGCCCAATACTCGCACCCTTGACCGTTACTTGGTCAGTGCCGAAAAAGCTGAAATTCCCTCTATTGTAATTTGTGTCAATAAAGCCGATTTGCTTGCACCCGCCAAGCTGCAACAGAAGTTCGGCGTCTATGAAACTATCGGCTATACGGTTTTGTATGTCAGCGCCATGACTGGTGCAGGCCTTGATGCCCTACGTCAAGTCCTGATTGGCGACCCCAACCGTGTTTCCGTTTTTACTGGCCCATCGGGAGTAGGTAAAAGTAGCCTGCTGAACGTGTTACAAGACGGCTTGCATCTTGAAACCAGTGAGGTCAGTGATGCAACCACCAAGGGCCGCCATACCACGCGCTTCAGCCAATTGATTCAGTTCAAAGATGGGGGCTATGTAGCCGATACACCCGGCATTCGCTCAATTGCGCCTTGGGATATTGAACCCCATGAATTGGACAGCTATTTTATTGAGATGCGGCCTTATATCAGCCAATGCAAATTTGCCGATTGTTCACACCGCCACGAACCGAATTGTGCGGTTGTGGCGGCGGTTGAAAGCGCGGCTATTCATCCAGAGCGCTATGATAGTTATTTGCGCCTGCGGGAAGAACTTGAAGAGCAGTATATTTATTAGTTGTCGCCGTTGTTGGGTTTGACAGCGGGCATTTCGCCAGTAGCACGCTTTTTAGCGATGGCCTCAGCGACTTCTTCTTCGTCTTCCCAACTGATAATCCAAATACACAGGCCCGCGACCAGTACCGAGGCCACAATCAGGGCCAGCCAATTGGTAACCGAGAGGTCAACGTCGCGGGCTTCATAGATCAATAGGCCAATCATGCCTACTGACAAGACAATCCACGCCGAAAGACGTGGGTATTTATCCAATAATTTGATGAGTTGCCCAATGACGGGCATGTCCTTCAAGCGTTCCACACAAACCTCGCTTGTGTCTAGAATGGTGTTAAGATACGGTCTTCACGGAGTTGCTTGACCAGAATAGAGGTGCCTTCGGGCCGTGAACGCAACGCCTCGCGCCATGCTGGGAATTTAATATCCTCGACGCGCTCTAATAGGTTATAGCCTAATTTGCTGGTTAAGAAGCCAATGACCTCTTGCGAGTCCTTAGCGTGAAGATAAATGAAGGATACCTCGCTTTGGAGGGCGTCGGCAGCCTCTTCCATTTCCTTAATGAGTTCAGATAGCACCGATTCAATCGGTACATCATGGGGGATAGCAATCTCACTTGATTGGGTGATGAGGTTTTCTACCACAAAGCCAATCAAGCCCACAATGTCATTGGCGCTCTCTGCCACCAGATAGGACGTCTCACTATAGCTAATCATAATGTCAGCCTTGGAGAGGTTCTTGTTCTTGGTGGTGTTGATGAGGCGGGCTATGGCGTCGAAATCGCTGGGCTTGGGACGCTTGATCTTGATTTCCTTCAACTCACGCTTGCGGGTAGCGGTTGTTCCCGCTTGAGGATTGACCACCACCATCCGAATCGTGTCGGTGGTTTGAGAAGCAGGTGTCGCGCCTGTGATTCGATCCCACGCCGATTTGACCTGTTCAAAGGTCTCGCTAGGGTCACCATTGTTATGGATGACTACCTTGGCGGCGTCCAGTTTTTCTGACTGGGGATTCTGCACGGTGATGCGTTTGCGGGCTTCGAGTTGAGTCATGCCCCGCGTTTGCATCAAGCGCTCTAGTTGCTTTTCGGGTGTTGAATCAACCACCCAAATAGCATCTACCTTAGACGCAAGGTCACCTTCGAGCAGCTTGATGGCCTCAACAACCACAATCTTGTGTTTGGCGCGGGTAATGAGGGTATCGATAGCCTGCCCAATGATAGGATGGGTGATGTCTTCGAGGCGTTTAAGCGCGATGGGATGCGAGAAAGCGACTGAGCCAAGACGCTCACGGTCAATGCGCCCATCTTGCCCCACAACCCATTTACCAAACCACTCGACGATCGGACGATAAGCCGGAGCATTGGGAGCCATCACTTGGTGGGCCAATCCGTCGGCGTCAACCGTGTATGCCCCAAGATGCTGGAGCATCTTGCGGACTAAGCTTTTGCCTGTGGCAATGTTGCCAGTAATGCCGATGACGTACTTATCTTTCCAATGCCCCACAGCGTTTTCCTCCAAAAAAGTTTATAAATCCCGATTGAATTTTAACTTGCTGTGCTAGGAATATCAAGCAAGGCGCTCCCATTCTGCGAGGGTCGCGTTCAACAAGGCCTCAATTTCAGTATACTCGCGTCCTAATTCCGCCACTTGTGCTACCTTGCCCGCCGCGCTTGCTTCTCCAATTGCATCGGTCAAAGTCTCGACCTTAGCCTCTAGACGATGGATAGTAGCCTCTAGTTCTGCGAGACGTTTTTCCAACTGATAGGGATTGAGGCCGCTGGGATGTCGCTCGGCAGATTTAGCTTGGGTGGGGGCTGCCACTTTCTCTTTGGTATTGAGTTCGCCTGTAGCCCGCTGTGTTAGATATTCCTGATACGGCCCTTCAAAGACCGCCATCTCGCCCGGCGCAATCGCCCAAATTTGCGAAGCCAGCGCATCAATCAAATAGCGGTCATGGCTAACAAGCAGGATGGTACCTGTGTAATCGGCCAAGACGTTTTGCAGCACCTCTTGAGCCGGAATGTCGAGGTGGTTGGTTGGCTCGTCTAGCAGCAGGACATTGGCCCCTGCCAGAGATAACTTGGCTAAGGCCAGCCGCCCGCGCTCCCCACCCGAAAGGGTGCTAACTTTGCGGTAGACATCCTCCCCACGAAAGAGATAGGCTGCCAGATAGTTGCGGGCTTTGGCGAGACCGAGATTCTCGACATCTAGTAGTTCATCGAGGATGCTCTTGTCGTCGTTGAGACCTTCATGGGCTTGGGCGAAATAGCCAATTTGGACATTTGACCCCCAATTATATTGACCCTCTAAAGGTTCGAGTTGGTCAAGGATGGTCTTGAGAAAGGTCGATTTACCGACCCCATTAGGGCCAATCACAGCCGCCACCTCACCGCGTAGCAGCAAAATATCCGGCACAGTGAACAAGGGGCGGCGGTCATCAGGGTAGCCAATAATGAGTTCCTTGGTTCGCAATACCTCATTACCCGTGCGGCCCGCCTTGGTTTCATCCAAACGGACATACAACTTAGCGCGGGTGCGCGGTTTGCGGATTTTGTCATCACTACCCAAGAGGCGCTCTAGGCGTTTAAGACGGCCTTTGGCTTGGGCGGTGTTTTGTCCGGCGATGTTGCGGCGGATATAGTCTTGCTCTTTTTCAATAAAGGCCTGTTGTGACTCATATTCTTTCATGAGCCGTTCATTGCGCTCTTCGCGTTGGCGCACATAGTGGCTGTAATTGCCACGATAGGTCGTCAATTCATTGAAATCGAGTTCCCAGATGGTATCGACCACCCGATCCATAAAATAGCGGTCATGACTGACCATCAAAACCGCGCCTTCCCATGCTTTGAGATACCCTTCTAGCCACTCCACCGCGTTAATATCGAGGTGGTTGGTGGGTTCGTCTAGGATAAGCAGTTCAGGCTTTTCGAGCAGCAACCGTGCTAATAAAGCACGAGTCACCTGCCCCCCTGATAATAGATTGATGGGGCGTTGGAACTCACGCTCTTTGAAGCCAAGCCCTTGAAGAACGCGCTTAATCTCTAGCTCAAAGGTATAACCACCCGCAATATCAAAGGTCTCTTGGAGTTTTCCATAGCGCTCCAAAATGGCGTCATGCTCATCGACAAGGGTCGGGTCAGCCAAAGCGTGTTCTAAATCGTGGAGGCGCTGTTGCTGCTCCAGCAAATCAGTGAAGGCTGTGAGCATTTCGTCCCATACAGTACGATTGCCTTCAATTACAGGACGTTGGGGTAAGAAGCCAACCGTCAATCCACGCTTACGGGCCACTTCGCCTTGGGTGGGGACATCCAGCCCGACGATGATATTGAGCAGAGTGGTTTTGCCTGCCCCATTTGGCCCAACCAAGGCGACCTTGGCACCATCGGGAATCTGAACGGATACGTCAGAGAAGACCTCATCCGCGCCAAAATACTTACTGAGGGTTTGAATAGTTAATACAGACATCAGTGAACACTAAAGTTTGGTTAATCCAGTGATTGTATTATAAATGACTAAACCCCTCTGGCAAGGGGTTCAGCGAATTGGGAGCAACCGGATGGTTAGGGGGGCAATTAACCATCACGATGCTTTTATAGTAGCGTACATGAACAACCCGTACTTGACGGCTCCTCAACCCTCAGCCCACGATTAGCTGTTAGCGAGGGATGGACGGCGGTTGCGAAACACCAAACCAAAGCCGCGTCGCGTGATTAGATACTCGTGGTCAGGGTCAATTTCGGCAAGGCGTTTGCGGAGCCGACTAATAAGGGCGTCAATGGCTTGGTCGGTTACGCGCTGGTCACCGCCCCAGACATGCTGGCGGATGTCGTCGCGGCTGACGACAATGCCCTCGTTGCAGATGATGAGTTGCAGCAGTAAAATCTGGCTAGGGCTAAGGGGTGGCTCAACCAACTGCCCGCGTACATAAGCTTGGGCGGTGGCATCATCAAGGCGCAATCCCTCATTGATGGCATTTTCCACATTTAACTGGGCTGTGGTGGATGGGTCATCAAAAATGAGCGGGGTACTGGTGGCAAAACGGACGACATCATTGGCCCGCAGGCGGTAATTACGGTTGGGAATAATGCGCTCATCATTTAAAAATGTGCCGTTGGTGCTGCCAAGATCACGCAAAATCACCTGTTGATGGTCAAAGGTCAGTTGGGCATGTTGACGTGATATATCATGAGCATCAATCACATAGTCGCATTCACGGGCACGCCCAATCACAAAAGGAAAACTGTTTAGATCAATTTGGCCTACGACCTGATTACCATCTTTTACATAAAAACACGGTGCTGTTGGCATCGGTCACCTCCATGTCCATTTAGTATGCCTGAGTTAACTTGACGAAAACCAGACGAACACTCAACGTCTCACCCACGATTAACCTATACGAGGAGGCAATATGCGGGTCATTATTACAGGTGGAACCGGATTAATTGGGCAGAATCTTGCCACCGAGCTTAAATCTGGCGGTCATGAAGTCATCATTCTAAGCCGCAACCCTGATAAGGCTAAGGGGCCAGAGGGAATACCCGTCAAAAAATGGGATGGCGTCTCATCCGTAGGCTGGCTAGATTTGGTCGATGCCAATACCGCCATCGTCAACTTGGCAGGGGCCAGCATTGGCGATGGACGCTGGACGGATGAGCGCAAAGAGGCCATTCTCAATAGCCGTGTTAATGCGGGGCAAGCGGTTAGTGAGGCGGTAGCAGAAGCGCACCACCAGCCCAAGGTTGTGATTCAAGCCTCGGCGGTGGGTTATTATGGCCCGCGTGGTGACGAGGAGATTACCGAAGACTCGGCAGCAGGGCATAATTTCCTCGCTGATGTGTGCCAGCAATGGGAGGCTTCGACTGCCAGTGTGGAGGCCAATGGTATCCGACGGGTCGTTATCCGCACAGGCGTGGTGCTAAGTCTCGATGGGGGGGCCTTCCCACGCTTGCTCACGCCTATGAAGTTCTTTATTGGTGGCCCATTGGGGAGCGGTGAACAGTGGTTCCCTTGGATTCATATGCAGGACGAGGTGAAGGCTATCCGCTACTTGATTGAGAATGAGCAAGCCAGTGGAGTCTATAACTTGAGCGCTCCCCATCCGGTGACCAATGGCGAATTTGTCCATCACATGGGCAAGGTCTTGAACCGCCCCGCGATGCTGCCCGCCCCCAGTTTTGCCCTTAAAATGCTGTTGGGCGAAATGGCGACCTTGGTGCTGGATGGTCAGCGGGTTGTGCCTAGCCGCTTGTTGGCAGAAGGATTCACCTTTGGTTACGCCGAGCCACGCCCTGCCCTGCAAGCTCTGTTACTGAAATAGCGCCACCACACAATCATATCAGCAAAAACCCCTCTCAGTGGTTGAGAGGGGTTTTGTTTTATGCAGTTATCCCAATGATGCTGTAGTGGTTTAGCGTTCTTCGAGGGGTACCCAAGGTACGTTGATTTCGCCAGTGTAGTTGGCCTTGGGGCGAATCAGACGGTTGTCTCCCCATTGCTCGATAATATGGGCGGCCCAACCTGCAATACGCGACATCGCAAACAGGCAGGTCATCATGTCTGGCTCAATCCCAACGGTGTAGAGAACAATGGAGCTATAGTAGTCTACGTTGGCGTAGAGTTTGCGTTCAATGAAGTATTCATCGGCACGGGCGAGGTCTTCGAGACGTTTAGCGACTTCATACCATGCCGCATTACCCGTGCTTTCAGCCAAAGCTTTGGCATGAACATGCAAGATACCACCACGAGGATCGGGGGCCTTGTACACACGGTGACCAATACCCATAATCTTGTAGCCTTCACCTTTCACGCGCTTGGTGAAGAACTCGTCAACCTTGGCAGGGTCGCCAATTTCCATAAACATCTTCATGGCAGCTTCGTTGGCACCACCGTGCTTTGGCCCCTTCAATGAACCGATAGCCGCAGCCACCGCGCTGTATATGTCGCCATCGGTGCTGGTGACCACGCGAGAAGTGAAGGTGCTGGCGTTGAAGCCATGATCCGCCAACAGCACCAAATAGACATTAATCGCTTGGATTTCGGTTTCAGTGGGTTCACGGTCATTCAACATATACATGAAATTGGCCGCGAGACCGAGGTCTTTACGGGGGGCAACGGGTTCTTGGCCCTTGCGGATACGCGCCCATGCTGCCGTCAACGTGGGCATCTTGGCAAGAAGACGCAACGCCTTGCGGTGATTGGCGTCCATGCTGTTATCGTCGGCTTCGGGGTCGTAATTACCGAGCATGGAGACTGCTGTCCGTAAAACCCCCATCGGGTGAGCATTGCTGGGGAGGCTCTTCATCACATCAATGATGGCAGCAGGGACTTCCATTTCTGCCTTGACGGTATCGGAAAATTCACTGAGTTCTGCTTGGCTAGGCAACCGGTTGTTCCATAGCAAGAAGGTGGTTTCTTCGAAGGTCGCATTCGCGGCGAGGTCTTCAATGGTGTAACCTACATAATAGAGATGACCATTTTCGCCATCGACCTTACTTTTTGTTGTATCAGCAACAACAACGCCTGCTAAACCTTTACCTGCGTCTGACATAGTACATTACTCCAAAACTAGCTATTCATCGGGGCTACCGAATCATCCTTTTACAACAAGCCAAAAGAGTATAACATCTCTGCTATGTCAAGGCGAATAGTCAGGAAACATTACAGGAATTTAATGGACAATTGGCAATTTTGAACCCGTACCCCCTTTGAACACTATACCATCATAGGATAGGCGCGGTGGGCTGCGCGAGTTCATAATCCTAGGAAAAATGAGAGAAATAGCCTATGCCACCTTTTTTGTTGTCAATAGCGGAACGCTATGTACGACCTGTCTTTTCTACAACCTTTAACTTCATCAGTTGGGCACCCCGCTTGGCTGTGGCTCGCCTCTTTGCCAAGTGGCGTTCACTGGTGACGATTATTATTGGGGTGATTCTAGGGGCTGGTATTGGAGCCTTGGTGCCACTGTATACCACAGCGATTGCTCAAGTGGGGATGATTCAACGCTTTGAGCAAGAGCCTGCCCATGATGTTAATGCCCGTTTACGGATTTCATTACGCCCCTCTGATTTTGCTTCCATTGCCGATATGCAAACGGCAGCAATTCTTCTCAATGAAACCATTGTCCAAGCAACAGCACAGCACTACCTTGAGGCGGATCGGCTGGAAGGCTGGCTCCGCAATGGGCGTATTGTACGGTTTACTGAAACCGACAAAATGGGCGTGTTGTTGACCGAAGAAGACCCTCTCCAGCTTTTTAACACCACTCAAAACGCCCGTGCCAGTTTGATAGCAATGGATAACTGGGAGCGTGAGGTGCGGGTGGTCCAAGGTACGCTGCCGAGCCGCGCTACTTTGCCAGAGGGGGTGGATTTCAATGTTGCCATCAGCCTCACAGCCTCGAATGAGTTTGGCCTAAGCGCGGGAGATATTTTGATTGTTGACCAGCGCTTGTCTCGTGATGGGAACCTCAATCCCGGAGCATGGGAAAGCAGCCAACCGTTTACGGTTTCTATTAGTGCGATTGTCGCTCCCCAAGATGAGACATCAGCCTATTGGATGGCAGTGCGTGGGGATGATGATACCCCCTTAGCGGTTGTCCAAGGGAGTTGGCCTGCGGAGTTCCGCATGTTCGTTGATGAAGCAACCGTTATTCAAGTGATGCAAGATTATGTGCCACAAACGCCCTTGACCTATGGCTGGCGAATCTTGTTTAACCATGACGAATTGCCTTATTCACGGATTGATGAAGCACGTACTGCACTCCATGAATTTGAGACCTCACTCTATACGGCTTTCGTCAATGACCGCACGGAGATTGTGCAGCAACTTCCTTTTGCAGATAGCCGCGCTGATACTGACCTCCAATATGATTACCACACCCGTTTGATTGACTACAGCCAGACCCGTACTGATGTTGACAACGGGATTATGCAAGATTATGCCAAAAAGCAGGATACCAACGCTGTTCCCTTCACCTTGCTCTTATTAGAGGTGGGTGCCCTCGTTATCTTCTTCTTGATTGTTACAGCAGCCCTCGTGCGGCGTGGCGAGCGACGTGAGATTGCGATGCTCCAAAGTCGTGGAGCTTTTGATGGTCATATTCTGGCGTTGCGTGGTATTGAGGCCTTGATGATTTGTGTCTTTGGGGCAGTGACAGCACCATTTTTAACCCAACAACTGCTCTTGGCGCTTGGCCCCACTATCGCCAATACCGAAGAATTTCCCCTGCCACTGACCAACAGCGTGTTTATCTATAGTACCTTTGCCGCTACCATTACTTTTGTAGCCCTAACTTTGACACTGGTGCCTGTGCTGCGCCTACCCTTGATTCAAGCAGGTGGGGTGGCCTCACGCAGCGGGAAGATGGCATGGTGGCAAAAATACTACCTCGATGTGGTGTTAGCCTCGGTAGGACTCATCGCCCTCTTTTTGTTGATTGACCGCGATACCCCCTTGCTGGAAAGTAGCGGTACAGAGCAAAAAATCGACCCCTTGCTGGTATTGGCTCCCGCGCTGCTCTTCTTAGGGCTGGGTAGTATTGCCTTACGCCTGTTCCCATTGGTAACGCATGGATTAGCCGTCCTTAGCAATCGTCGGCGTGGGGTGCTAGAAGTGCTGTCCACGTGGCAACTTAGCCGTGAACCCATTCACTATGGGCGCATCACTTTTTTGCTGGCCTTGGCGGTCGGGATTGGCTGGTTTGCCACCTCCTTCCGCGCTACCGTGAGCCGTAGCCAGACCGACCAAGCACACTATCAGGTGGGCACTGATGTCCGTATGATGGAACGCGATACAAGCCTCAATGTTGATCGGGTACGACCTGCTGAATACTATAGCAGTGTGGATGAAGTCCAAGCCGCGAGTGTGGCTTATCGGGGACGGATTAACCTCATTAGCCGCACGGGGAATTCCCCGTATCGCAGTGGTGAAATCATTGGTATCGACTCCAGCACCTTTGGAGGGGTAGCCCTTGAAGACTGGCGGCCCGACCTTGGTAATATCCGAGTACCCTATCCTGCCGATACTGATCTCAATCTGGCTGTTGTAGGGCAATATCTACCCAGCCAACCCAGCAAAATCGGTGTATGGGCGCGACTTGATACGGGCGGTACATTTGGCGGGGCTTTTGGCCCTGACTTGCAGCGTTTAACCCAGCGGGTGCGTTTAGGTATTCGGTTGCAGGACGATGCAGGGGCATGGATGTTGCTGCCTTTTGAACAGAAACGCATTGAGTATCTACGCGGCACACTGACAGACGCTCCCGGTTTTGGGGCCGCCGCGCATATTTCTAATGGTTGGGTGTACTACGAAGCTGATCTCACTAAATTGGCCTATGTGCCGCAAGGCCGTTTGCGCTTGGTGTCTATCTATTGGGAACACCGTAGCAATAACACTGGAGGCGAGGCAAATATCCGAATGGTATTGGCCGACCTGAAGCTCATTGATGGCACAGGTGTTGCTGAACCCTTCCCCATTTTGCAAGAAGGCAGTTGGCGTTTTGTATACGACTCTGGGGCTACCTCCCAAGGTACCATCCAACCCGCAACTGCTTTCGATAACCTACATGATGACGCGATTTATGTGGTCTTCAATCAAGACGCCCTCCGTACTAAGGTGGGGATTAATCTCAACTATCCCAGTCCACCCCCTATGTGGGCAGTGGTAAGCCAAACGATGGTAGACATCAACAGCCTTGAGATTCCCGCACCGTATACAGATGAGGAGACAGGTGAGGAGATTATCCCAGAGCCGCAGCCCTTCATCCTTTACAATGTAGCGGGCGCTAATGTCACGGTTTTGCCCTATATTGATACAGAATATTTCCCCAGCCTCTATAACGAACAACGCCCCTTTGTAGTAGTCGATGTACGCGAGTTGATGTATTGGCTTAATGAACGGCCCGCCTCGCAATTCTACCCTAACGAGGTTTGGCTTGAGTTGCAAGACGACATTGAAGGCCTTGATGCTGTTACCGAGGTAATGAATGACTTGACGGGTGTCGAAGGGGCAGGCGTGGTGCGCTCTGATGAAGAAACCTTTGCTCAAGTCTATGACAAACTCGAAACTGACCCCTTGGCGCTTGGGTTATTAGGCTTGATGTTCTTGGCCTTCCTGATTAGCTTGGCCTTGAGTATTGTAGGCCTCGTGACCTACACCGCATTGACCGCACAGGCCCGACGGGGCGAGTTTGGGGTGCTGCGTGCCCTTGGCTTGTCTTCATCGCGGGTTGTCCGCAGCCTTGTGGTGGAGCAGATTGTCGTGGTCGGGATTGCTGGTGTATTGGGTTCAATCCTCGGCTTCCTATTGAGTGTCTTTGTTGTCCCCACCCTTGCATTGGGAACAACCGGCGAAGGTGTCGTACCACCCTTCATCACTCAGACGGAATGGGGTGCAGTGGCGAATTTCTGGCTGGTTATGGGTCTCGTCGTGATCGGCGTGTTTATTGTTTCAGTTGGTATTGTGCGGCAGTTATCGCTGTCGCGGACTTTACGTTTAGGCGACGAATAGGCGGAACATTCTATGACTTTCGCAATGATTTTTAAACGCATCCGGCGAGAATGGCGCTTACTATCCATTCTGTTATTCGCCGTGAGCTTAATCACAGGCTTCTTTGCCTTGGGGCCATTGTTTATCCGCACGGTAACGGAGGCCGATCTCCGCTACATCCTTGGCAATGCCAGCCCTGATGAATTGCGGTTGCTGGTGAACAGTGACGCGCCCTTGACCGCCGAAGATCAAGGTATCCTTGAAGATGAATTGGGGTCGTTGTTGGTTGATATCACGCGGTATAAGCGAGCCAGCTACTCACCCCCAACCGTATCCTCCAACCAATCAGGCGTGGGTGGTATTGCAGGTACAGCGGTTTGTGGTTTTGACTATACCTTGGGTGTACCACCGGGGTCGGCTGGCCCCACCGCCCATTGCTATCAACCCTTTGCTTTTGATGACCTCACGGGCAAGGTAACTCTAGTTGAAGGACGCTTGCCTGTCCGCAAAGCAACGCCTGATATGGTCAATGCCACAGGCTTTACCGACGAGCAACAACAAGAACTCCAACTAGGTCTCTATAACCGGAGCGAAGTTGAAGCCATTATCACTGATACTGTAGCCGAAGAAGCCAACCTTGAGGTGGGTTCCCGCTTCTATATTGGATACTTTGATGCAACGGGTAATGGGGCGGTTAGTCGGGTTGAGGTCGTTGGGATTGTGCATATTGAGAATCCGAGCGACCGCTTTTGGGAAGGTAATTTGATGTTTGTGCAAGGGGCCAATGTCGAAATCGACAATCTTGGTACCCTGCGCTATGACTTCGGGATGGCTTTTGAACCTGCGGCTTATGATGATTGGGTTGTGCGTGCTTTACCGCTGGGGGTATCCACCAATTACATTTGGCGGCTCAATGTCGATGAAACGGTCATCGACAGCACCAATGCCCAAGATTACAACGCAACCTTGGCGGCCTTACCTGCCCGTTTGAGTGTAGGTCAGCGTTCAGTCAGCTTGGCAACAGCCCTAACCGATATATTGGGTGGCTATGACAAGCGGGTCGCTAATGCCGAAGGGCCAATTATCCTGCTCTCGGCAGCGATTCTGATTATGATGCTCTATCACCTCATTACCACTGTAACACTGGTCTTGCAGCAACAAGGCAAAGAATGGAGTACCATCACCTCGCGTGGGGGCAGCACCTTCCAATTGCTCAAATTACAGGCCATCACGGTGTTAGCGTTGAGCGTGATAGCCTTCGTACTTGGGCCGTTGTTGAGTCGTGGATTCATGCTCTTTATGGAGCGGGTTGGGCCGTTAGCAGCTGCGCTTGATGGCGTTAATTTAGGGACTATCGCGCTCCCCAGCATCTCAATTTATTTGAGCCTTGCCGCAGCACTCGCCTGTGTCACGGTGCTGAGTCTGCCTTCGATAGGGGCCAGTCGTCGCAGTCTTTTGCTGCTGAAGCAAGCCGCTTCCCGTCCCCCTACCAGTCCTGCGTGGGCGCGTTATATGGTGGACTTGACCTTTGTCTTGTTGGGAACTGTGCTGTTGTTCCGTCTATACTGGATTGTGAGCGGGGATAAAGCCCTAGGCACCTTGCTCCGCGACCTGATTGAGGCCCCTGACCAAGTGGTGAAGTTCATCGCTGACCGTGCCTCTGAAACCAGCGGATTAACCGACCCCTTCAATTTGCTGGCTCCAGCCCTCATTTTGACAGGTATCGCCCTATTTTGGCTACGTTTGTTCCCCATGCTGATGCGTTTTGTCTCACGCTTGACCTCTCGTAGTTCGCGCTTGGCAACGCCGTTGGCGGTCTGGAATGTTGAGCGTGACCCCGGCCACTACGCCCAATTGGTGCTGCTGCTCATTGGTACCCTTGCCCTTGGCACTGCCAGCCTTGGACTTTCAGCAACCCGCGATGTGGGGGGCTGGAACAAGGCTCGTCAAGATACTGGCGGAACGGTTAATGTCAGTATCGATAGCCGCCTTGGAGGATTTGAGGATACCCACTGGGAGCGGTTTGATGAGGTGAGCGGTGTTGCACCCTTGTTGGTGCAGCGGGGTATCCCCTTCCGTGACCAAGTTGGTGCCGTGAATGTCGTCGGAGTTGATGTTGAGCGTTTTCGTGAGGCTTTCCCTGACTATGCTGAATTAATCGAGTCCTTAGATGGCGACCCCATAACACGCACGGGGATTGAATTGCCCTTTGATGTTGCCGAACTACAAGTTCAGGTGTGGTCTACCTCCATTGGTAACGATGCTCTGCCTGAACCCAGTATTCGACTCAAGGCCTATATTCAAGATGCTGATGGGGTACCCATCACCGTGGTACTCTCTCAAGTAGCAGTCGTTAGCGAAACCGATGCCACCAGCAGTGGGCAAGAGACCCCCACCATTAGTCGGCCCCCCACAGCCCCAGAGCGCTGGATCAGCTTCTCAGGGCGGATCCCAACGGTGGGCAAGGCACCCTATCGCTTGTGGCGGGTAGGCATTGATGCCCAACAAGCCGATTTGACCAACTTTAGCCACACCCTCTATCTGGATTATTGGCAGGCTATCGATAGCAACGGCACCGCTACCCCTATCGAAAGCCAAGATGACCCTGCGCTATGGCAATCCGCTGTTGCCCCCTTGCCCTATGTTGGAGCTTGGTACGGCTATGATGTGCGCCAGATTGCAGCAGATAACGTTCAATTTGTCAGCAACACCAGCGGCGAACCTGTCTTTGATGGTGACCGCGCCTTACGGGTTGATTATCAAGTCGTCCGCAGTGTAAGCCGCAGCAATGAACCGAGCATTGGCGTCAATTTGCAGACGCTTGACCGTGTGCCTGCGGTAGTGTCCTCAGCTTTTGCGGTGGATTTCCGAGCCGCAATGGTCAATAGTCGTACCCCCAACCTTGAAACAGGTGATAGCCGTGATATTGTCATCGACCTCCCATCGGGGCGTATCAGCTTTGGATTAACGGTAACGGACATTATTGACACCTTTCCAACTCTCAGCGACGAGGATGCCGCCCAACGCAACTTTATCATTCTGCCATTGGATGCTGCTAAGTTGCTGCTCAACCAAGGCTTACTCGGCGCACCCTCATTAAGTAACATCGCGGATGTCAATAGGGTGTGGCTTGAATTAGAGAACCGCCGCCCCAGTAATGAACTCAAAGAGCAGCTTGAGGCCGTACCAAGTGTCACGGGCGTGAACTACGCATGGGACGTGTTCGGGGCTATCTTGCGCGAGCCGTTGCCTAGTGCCGTTGCGGGTATCTTATTCGCTGGATTTTGGGTAAGCTTAATCCTGAGTTTGCTGGACTTTGCCTTCTATATCGCAGTGACCGCCAAGCAACGCTCCTTTACCTTTGGGGTTTTGCGTTCACTCGGCTGGAATGCCAATAACATCTGGCAAATGTTGTTGATTGAGCAGATTACCTTGGTCACGCCTGCCCTTGCGATTGGGAGTTTACTAGGAGCAGGGTTGGCCTATTTACTGCTGCCTTTCTTGTCACTGGTCGGGTCAGCTACCTTGCGGGTGCCACTGCTTGACCTTATTGGCTTGAATTTAACGCTAATCATTGGCTTTTCTATTTTGCTCATCTTCACGGCGCTCTGGCTGCGGCGGATGAGTGTCAACCAAGTCCTGAGATTGGGCGAAGAATAACGAAGGGGAACACGATGAGTACCTTTATTGAATGTGATAATCTCGTCAAAATCTATAAAATCGCCGATCTAGAGGTCGTGGCATTGCAAGGCCTTGATCTGGTGGTTGAGGCGGGCGAAATGATGGCGCTTATCGGCCCTTCGGGGTCGGGCAAGTCCAGCCTCATGAATATCCTCGGCGGGTTGGATACCCCTACCGCTGGTCAAATCAGTGTGGGTAACTATAACCTGCTGGAGATGAATCGCCGTGACCAAACCCTTTATCGGCGGAGGGAGGTAGGTTTTGTGTGGCAACAAACAGCCCGCAATCTCTTGCCGTATCTATCAGCGCGTGAAAATGTCGAGTTGCCGATGGCCCTGAATGGAGTCTCGCGGCGGGAACGGCGTTCACGGGCTGTCGATTTGCTGGAGCGAGTTGGTCTGGCATCGCGTATGGATCACCGTCCAGACCGCCTATCGGGTGGTGAGCAACAACGGGTGGCGATTGCAGTGGCAATGGCAAACCGTCCACGCCTTTTGCTGGCCGACGAGCCGACGGGTGAGGTCGATAGCGAAGCTGCTGATACCATTTTCAAGGTTATGCGCCAACTCCGTGATGAGTTTGAAGTGACCATCATTATTGTAACCCACGATACCTTTGTGGCGAACAACGTTGACCGTGTGGTGGGTATGCGCGATGGCCGCACCAGCACTGAAATTCTGCGTAAGCGTGACGGGGATGTGCTGGTCTCTGACGAAGAATATGCTATCCTTGACCGCGCCGGACGCCTGCAATTGCCGGAAGCCTATATTGATGCCCTCGATATGGAAGACCGTGTACGGCTACGCTTGAAGGCTGACCGTGTGGAGGTCTTCCCACAGAACCATGAACATAATGAACCTGTTGAGCAACTCTAAGGAGACAGACCCCGATGCAATTCTCTAGCGGCGTTGAGCCAATCATTAGCATGAGCAATCTCCACCGCATCTATCACCTCGAAGGCGAGGACATTCATGCGGTCAATAATGTGAGCATTGATATTTGGCCTCAATTCATGACGGCCATTGTCGGGCGTTCTGGCTCTGGTAAAACCACCCTGCTCAATCTGGTGGCAGGGTTGGATGAACCGACCGAGGGCGAAATCCACATCTTGGGGCGGCGTTTGGCGGCTCTGAGTGAACAAGAACGCCTTAAGATGCGGCTCCATGAGATTGGGTTTGTTTTCCAAAGTTTTGGGTTAATGCCCCTCCTTAGTGCGGCTGAAAATGTTAGCATCCCCTTGCGGATGCGTGGCACACCACCCAAAGACCGTGACCGCCAAGTTGCGGAGGCCCTTGAATGGGTTGGTTTAGCCGAGCGTATGAAGCACCGCCCCTATGAGCTTTCGGGTGGTGAACAGCAACGGGTAGCAATTGCACGCGCTTTAGCAGCCCATCCCCGTCTGATTCTGGCTGACGAGCCAACAGGTCAACTCGATACCCGCACCGGACGCCGTATCTTGGACTTGTTGCGGCGCTTGGTGGAGGAGCGGGGCATCACGGTGGTGATTGTGAGCCATGACCCCCAAGTGATGCAGGAATCAGACGCCGTGCATGAACTGCGCGACGGGCAATTGATGGAAACCCGTATCAAGGCTGGGGTAGTTTTGCCGGATGGTACCAGCGGTACTCGTTCTTATATGGAAGATGCCAAAACCGCCTATAAAGTATCATGATTTGGTGAATTTTGACCAACTGCTTGCCATAACGCTTAATTCTGCATAGACTCTTTATTAAAGGAGCGCATATACTATGGGAAGCAGACTCTCTAAGCTGTCTGGCCCCCCTAAAAAAGGACGGGGCCAGCAATCCGACGATTCGCCGTTTGATGTGTCTATGTTTGAGGAGGCTAAACCCACTGAGCCTCCTTCATCTATGCCACCCGTTGCGGCCCACCAAGGCAAGAAACGCACCACCGCACGGGTTGCTGATCTTCGCAAGAAGTTGCGGTCAAAGCTACTGGCAACCCCCGACGAATTCGACCAAATGAAAGCAACTGTACCCGAACATCGCCAAATTATTAAAGACCGCCTTCGCACCCTGTTAGAACGCGCCCAAATTCAACTACCCCCAGACGAAGCGGCGGAATTAGAAGAGGCGCTGATAAACGACTTGCTGGGCTTTGGAGCTATTGAGTCTTTAGTGCAAGACCGTAGCATTAGCGAGATTATGGTGAATGGCCCTGAAATTATTTTTGCCGAGCGTAAGGGGCGGCTTACCGAGACTGAAATAGTCTTTGATGATGAAGAACATGTACTTTGGACAGCCCACCGGATTGTCCGCCCTCTCCAGCGTGATTTCAGTCGTACCAACCCGATGGTTGATGCCCGCCTACCCGATGGGAGCCGTGTCCATTTGATTATGCCGCCCTCGGCTCTACAGGGTACCACCATCACCATCCGTAAGTTCCCTGAGAAACAACTCACGTGGCAAGACTTGGTGAACTTTGGCTCCTTTACTGAGGAAGTCGCTAAGTTTTTACAAGCATGCGTCCAAGTTCACTTGAATATCGTGGTTTCAGGGGGAACTGGCTCTGGTAAAACCACGCTGCTCAATGTTTTGAGTAGCTTTATTCCTGATACCGAGCGTATTATCACCATTGAGGACTCGGCTGAACTTCAACTCATGCAGCGCCATGTGGTGCGTCTCGAGACAGCCCCACCTATTCCCGGCACCAAAGAAGATGGCCGCCTTACCATCCGTGACCTTGTGAAAGGCTCATTGCGGATGCGTCCTGACCGCATTGTCGTTGGCGAAATCCGTGATGGGGCCGCGCTTGATATGCTCCAAGCCATGAACACTGGACATGATGGCTCGCTCACAACCGTACACGCCAATAGCCCGCGTGATGCGGTGGCCCGTTTGGAAACGCTGTGCTTGATGGCGGGCATGGACTTGCCCCTAATGGTCGTCCGCGCTCAACTCGCCAGTGCCGTTGATTTATTTGTGCAGCAATCGCGTTTGAAGGATGGCAGCCGCAAAATCATCCAAATCACTGAAATCCAAGGGATGGAGGGTGAAAATGTGGTCTTGCAAGATGCATTTGTCTATAAGACACCGGGGCATACCGGAGCGGCTCCTAGCACCGAAGGTGGTGGTCAACTAGAACCGACTGGTTTGCGGCCCAAGTTTGCCGAGCGCTTTGCCGAAGCGGGGATTCGTCTCAGTTCGGATGTTTTTGGTGCTGGACGCAAGATGTTTGGTAACCGCGAGTAGTTCATACCGTTAGAAACAAAAAGGCCGCTGAGACAACCCAGCGGCTTTAGTGTTTTAATTGGTAAACTAGCCCTTCAGACCTGTTGTGGCAATGCCTTCGGTGAATTGGCGTTGGGCCAATAGGTAAACAACGACAATCGGCAACAAGGCAATCATAGATGCCGCCATGAGCAACTGCGGATCGTTGCCCTCGCTGTTGCGGAAGTTATACAAACCATAGGCGATGGGTCTCCAACTATCGGATGTGGTTACCAAAATAGGCCATTCGAGCGCGTCCCATGTGCCGATGAAAGTGAACAGCACCACCGTTGTGATGGCTGCTTTTGAGATGGGGACGACAATACGGAACAAAAATAGGAGATGGCCTGCCCCATCAATTTGAGCTGCATCCCATAACTCGCTGGGAATTTGGATAAAAAATTGGCGTAGTAGAAATACACTAAAGGTACTGGCGGCAAAAGGCCACACCAAGGCAGGCCAGTTGTCGAGCCATTTCGCACTGGCGGCATTGGGGCGTCCGAGCAGCGGGATTGTGCCTGTAATATCGCCAATGCTATCGAATATCGGGCCGAGGGTGCGAACTGACCAACGGTCGAGCATGGTGACCGTCAGCAAGTTGGGAATGATAATCACCATCGCTGGTACAAACAACGTCATCAGGAAGATGATGAAAACGAGGTCACGCCCCGGAAACTGCATCCGTGCAAAGGCGTAGGCTGCCATAATCGAGAAAAGCGTTTGAACAATGACCGTCAGGATGCTGATGATGGTCGAGTTGACGAAATATTCTGAGAAGTTGGAATCACCCCAGACCTTGACATAGTGGGAGAGGCTACCGGTGACTACATAACGCTCACTGAAGCCGAGGGTGGTATTCAGGCCCAAGGGGATAAAATCGGTGGTGAAGGTGGAGTGTGAACCGCTCGGACGCTCTAAGCGGATGAATTCACCCAAAGGCATGGACTGGAGGCGACTTGACCGCCCAATCAAATCTCGGCAGCAGCGCTGCAAATACGTCGGAAAGCCACGAGCAGTAGCGGCAATACTACCATCATCCTGAATCTTCCACTCCCCATACGGCAAATCAAAATCCGTAACATTGAGTGTAGTTTCTGTGCCATCAGGACGGCTGGCGGTGGCCCCTAGCATCCACACGACTGCTCCACGACTTTGCTCACTTGTGTACTCAAGTTCAACTTGGTGTTGTGTGTCAGCAAGTTGCACACTTTGGTTGAGGCTAAAAGTTGGCACATCGGGATAGGCGTCAATGGCAAATGTACGGGTTTCGGTTGTATCCGAATAGGTATCCACCACCCCTAGCACTTGCCCATCAATCCAAACGTTAACTGTGCCACCCTCAGCATGCGCCATATACGCAAGTTCAAAATGATTGCCGCGAAATTCGGCTTCGATACGGGGCGGCAAGAATTCACGTAAAGGGCGCTCCCAATCGACTTCAGTTACAGGGTCAAGCCCCGCCAATTTGCCACCCGGAATAAACTTGCGGGCGGCAATCTCTCCGGGGGTCATCATGGAGGTGGTTATCATCCACACAAAAGGAGACACAAACAAAATCGCGCCAAGGGTCAAGAACACATAGACCAGTATCCGAAAGACTGGCAGATGTAGCTCAGGGCGTGCTGCCGCTTGTGGTCGTGTTGATAGTGCTTTAGCCATAGAAAACCCGATCCTTTGAAAGTCGATTTTGCACCAAGGTCAAAATCATAATCACCCCAAATAACACGAAGGCCAGCGACGCCGCATAACCCCGATTGTTGTCTCTGAACAAGGTCACAAAGATTTGAACAGTAAGGGTATCAGCATAATTATTGTTGCCCTCCCGCAAAACATAAACGCTACTAAAGGCCTTGAAGGTGCCGATGATGGACAACATGCTCAAAAAGAACGTCACAGGCGATAACAAGGGGAAGGTGATATGCCGGAAGGCCGCCCAGCGCCCAGCCCCATCTACACGGGCTGCTTCATACAATTCACCGGGAATTGAGCCAAAGCCTGCAAGGAAAATGACCGCATTGTAACCTGTATACACCCAAATATTGAATAGGATGACAGTTGCCAACGCAAGGCTAGGGCCTTGGAAGAAAGCGGGAACATGGGAAGGGTCACCTTTGAAAATCTCTTGGTAAATGATGCGGATAACGCCATCGCCCTCCTGTACCCAGAGTTGAGGCGAGACCCCTATTAGGCTCAAAAATTGATTGGCTAACCCTTCAGGTCGTAGCGAGAAAATCACGGTGAAGACGGTCGCGGTGGCAACCTGTGGGGTAATATAGGGCATAAAGTAAATGAGGCGGAAGATGCTCTTGCCAGTGGTGACCTCATAGAACATCAAATAAGCCAATAGCATTCCGATAGCCAACTGGGCGGGTACGGTGCCAAGGCTATACATTGCCGTCCGCAACAAGGCATCACGGGCCGCAATCGCGTCAGTGCCCGCCATCATAATAGTGGATGGCAATTCACTAATGCACAACCACCCACCGACCATCAGCAAAATAGCAAAAAGTATATTGCCTGACATAGCCTTGGTCGTGTCTTTTTTGGCTGCTTCATTCCAAATGATGTAGGCCATCGCAATCAACAACGCACCCGCCGCAATTGAGACGACTTGGGGGAAGAACATCAATTGTTGGGCAACACGGTCAGGGGTCAAGGTACCCGCAGGTGGCGTTCCATTAACATATTCATAGGCGATACGGAACTGCTCTAGGGTGAGCCGTTGCATAGCAATAGCTGTGTCACGGTAGAGCAAGACTTGTGACGTGATGTAAATTACTAGCCCAAAGATGCCAAGCCATGCCACCAAGCGTACCAGCCCTAGCCGCTCAAACAGTCGGACACGGTTTGCATCTGTGTTGATAGACCGACGAAGATAGCCAATGACATAAATCAAGCCCAATAAAATCGCTACAGCAATGGTAGCCAAGAAAGGGTTTTCGATCGGTACGGTATAGGCGCTACGGGCGATGACGGCGACACCGACTTGGCCTGTTACGTAAATATCATAGGGCGCGATGATGTCGCTGTCCTCAATCACCACTGGCACCTCAAGGGTAGCCGCTCCACCCCCAATTTGGCCTGCCGAACGCTCAAGGACAAGACTCCCTTCCGCTTGATACTGAGCAGGCTCTAAGCCAAAGCCCCGTACTAAGGGGAGTACCACTTGTATGCGCTGGTTGTTACTGAGGTTAAAGGTAGCTCCACTCAGTTGCTCAACCTCAATCTGGCGGTAAGCATCGGGTGCCAGCGTGGTTTCATAGACCTCATCCCCGATTTTGGCTTGAACAGGCACAGCCTCAGCCAATTCGACGTCAGCATATTCAACTTGATCAATTGAGCGTAGAGGGGCGGCGTTGCCGACATTGGTTGTAAGGACTTGGGCGGCAATCAGGCGGGCATCTTCTACGTCGCCTTTCATTTCGATATAGCTGTAATGCACCATCAAAACAGCGATAATCATCAAAAACATCATCAACCACGTATTGATGATATAAGGAGCTTTATTGCCGAGCGTCCGTTGACTTATGACATAATAGAGGATGACACCCACAACGATGATAACCACCGCAGCCCACATGATCGATATACCCGATATGAGTTCGTAGGTGTAGCCTTTGGTGATAGAAAGATACATCAGCATAAACGTACCAAACGCGGTGATAAAGGCTGGTATCAAGAACCACCAAAGGGGGTCTGTCGGTGTATCGCTTTGATGCTTACGCAGGCGTTCCCATGCTAGGTAGGCTTGATAGAGGAACACCACGACTAGCAGCACAATCGCTACATAAACAAGGCTACCTATTGACCGTATATATTGGTCAAGGCCAACATATTGGTTGGTAATTGGGCGTCCAGCTTTGAGGCTTTCCCATAAGCCTGAGACCACCGGATAGACACCAAAAACAAAGGTAACAAATGTGGCTGGAAAAATTAAGAAATAAGCCATCAGGGTTTCCCTGATATGCCGCCTTGCCCTTCCCGGCTCGGCAGAAGGTTGGTTTCTGGCTGTCATCATGCTCCCCATGCAATTCGCTACATAATCGAGGTGATTTTACGGCATCACAGTAATCTAGCAAGAAAATGTCGTTAAAAAAAACTTAACACGGTTGGACGAAGACGCCAACATTGGGGATAATAGCACGAAAATGCGTTATTCGCTTTCGGAGGCTTTTATGGCAAAAGATTGGCTGCACCAACAGGCCGAGTTAACCCTTACACGCCTGATCCCTCGTTTAACCCCCTATCTAGCATCCTTGTCCCCCTCTGAACAAGTGCTGTTTTTTGAACGACTGCAAACCCAAACGCCAATAATTCTGTCCTCGCTTATGACCCTATACGGCAGCCAGTACGATTTTTTCTATCATCTTGAGCAAATCTTGATAACCGCCATGAGTTATTATGTGGCTCGCAGTTCTGAATTGAAGGCACTAGACCAACAACGCGAGGCTGACCGCCACTGGTTCCAATCAGAGCAGATGGTGGGGGCCATGTGTTATGTCGATTTATTCGCGGGTGATTTGGCTGGCATCGCTGATAAAATACCCTATTTCGAGGAATTGGGCATTACCTACTTACACCTGATGCCTCTTTTTCGTAGTCCCGAAGCCAATAGTGATGGGGGTTATGCCATCAGTAGCTATCGTGAGGTTGACCCGCGACTTGGTACCACCCCCCAACTTGCCGACCTTGCGAGCGCCCTGCGTGCCAAAGGAATCAGCTTGGTGATTGATTTTGTCTATAACCACACCTCGGATGAGCATGAATGGGCGCTCAAGGCCTTGGCGGGGGATGAAAATTACCAAGATTACTACTATATGTTCCCTGACCGCACCCTACCCGACCAATATGAACCCTATCTGCGTGAGATATTCCCCGACCAAGCACCGGGAAGCTTTACTTATATGCCGCAGATTGAGCGATGGGTCTGGACAACCTTCAATAGTTTTCAATGGGATTTGAACTATCGCAACCCCAACGTGTTCCGTGAGATGCTAGGCGAATTGCTCTTTTTAGCCAATGTCGGGATTGAGGTCTTGCGCTTTGATGCGGTGGCCTTTACATGGAAGGAACTCGGCACCAGTTGCGAGAATTTGCCCCAAGCCCATACCCTTATTCAAGCTATGTATGCACTGGCGCAGGTGGTGGCTCCGGCCCTTGAATTTAAGTCCGAGGCGATTGTGCATCCCGATGAAGTGGTGCGCTATTTTGGGGCGGGGAAAGAGTGCCGTATCTCCTATCATCCCTTATTGATGGTCTTGCTATGGGATGCCCTCGCTACCCGCAAAGTGAACATGCTCTATCATGCGATGGAGAAGCGCTTTACCATCCATCCCGACTGTGCATGGGTCAATTATGTACGGTGCCATGATGATATTGGATGGGGCTTTGCTGATGAGGACGCAGGCGAACTGGGCATTCATGGCTATGACCACCGCCAATTCTTGAATGCCTTTTATACGGGGCGTTTTGAGGGGAGCTTTGCACGCGGCTTGCCGTTTAACTACAACCCCGTTTCAGGGGATGCCCGCATTAGCGGCACAGCGGCCTCCTTGTGCGGCCTCGAATCAGCACTTGAACATGATGACCCCAACGAGATTGCGGTTGCGGTGCGGCGTATCTTGCTCATTCATAGCATCATCATGAGCATGGGTGGATTACCGTTGCTCTACCTCAATGATGAAATCGGCACCCTCAACGACTACAGCTATGAAAATGACCCTGCTAAGGCCGCTGATAATCGCTGGATGCACCGCCCTACGACCGATTGGGAACGCATGGAAAAACGCCATGATGCCAACACCACCGAAGGACGGATTTACCAAGGATTGCGGCGGCTCATCCAACTCCGTAAATCATTGCCAGCCTTGGGTGGACAGCACACACGGTTTATCCCGACCGACAACCCGCATGTCTTCGCTTATATGCGAGAGCATGGGCAGCGGGTGTTGGTAATTGCGAATTTTAGCGAACAGCCTCAAACTGTTGATGAGCGTTTATTGGCGATTGTGGGCCTGAGTTTGAATGTGGTAGACCTCATAAGTGAGGTCGCCCCAACCCAAACCCTAGCACCCTATCAGTTTCAGTGGATTACCAAGAAAATTTAGTTTGCCACAATGCCAATGTGCGATTATTGTATCTAAGAGATTGTATAAGGAGTTGCCCTGTGAGAAAGTTAGCCCTTTTATTAACGACCATTCTGCTTGTGTTGAGCTTGGTGCCGAGCTTACCGACCACCCAAGCCCAAGACAAAATCGAGATTAGCTTTGTCCACATTTTCACGGATGAGAATGATATTCGCGGGCAAGTAGTCGCGGAGTTGATCAACGAATTTAATGCCTCCCACAGTAATATTGTGGTTACGGCCCAAGCTATCACCACCAGCTATGATGAAGTCTTGACCACTACCCTCTTGGCGGCTGACCAAAACGACGCCCCCCATGTCGTGCAATTGGATGAATCCGCGACGCGTTTTGCCGTTGATTCGGAGAAATTCTTAGCAATTGAGGATATTGCCACCGACGAGCAAAAAGCCACCTTTGATGATATTCTGCCCGTCGTGCGCGAGTTCTACACCGTTGATAGTAAGCTGTGGAGCCTGCCTTGGAACTCCTCTAACCCCTTGCTGTACTACAACAAAACCATGTTTGAGGCTGCGGGTCTTGACCCCAATAACCCACCCCATACCTTTGATGAGGTCTTGGCGACTTGCGAAGCTTTGATGGCGGCTGACTTGGGTCTATCCGGCTGCATCAACTGGCCTCTTACAGCATGGTTCCCTGAGAACTGGGTCGCCATGCAAGGCGCTCTCTTGGCGGATAATGAAAATGGACATACAGGTCGTCCCGAAGAGGTCTTCTTCAATAGTCCAGAGATGTTGCGCGTCTTTGAGTGGTGGAATACGCTCGCCGATAATGGCTACTATGCCTATACAGGCAAACTGGCGGATTATAATGGCGAAGGTGGAGCCTTTATCACCCGTCGTTTTGCCATGCACATCAACAGCACCGCAGGCCTAAGCAACTTCCAGCACTACGCGGGTGTTTTGAAATATGACCTCGGCGTAGCACCCTTGCCCATTCCTGATGAAAACGCCACCAATGGCACCGTCAATGGTGGAGCCAGCTTGTGGATTACGGCAGGGCATTCGGATGCAGAGACCGAAGCCGCCCGTGAATTTGTCTTCTTTATGACCAACACCGAGAATATCGCCCGTTGGCATGAAGCGACGGGTTACTTCCCCAATCGCCAAAGCAGTATTGATAGCATCGAAGCGTCAGGCTTTTGGGAAGAAAACCCCAATTACTACATCACCGTTCAACAATTGCTGGGTACCCAAGCTATTCCAGCCACCGCCGGAACGATTGTCGGCCCCAGTCTGGAAATCCGCAATATCTTGGCCGAGGCTGTCCAATCTATGATTGACCAAGGAGTCTCGCCTGAAGATGCGTTGGCGGCGGCAGACCAATTGGCGGATCTCGAAATTGAGGACTATAACTTCTTCTATGCTGAGTAAGACCTGCTAGAGGGGATGCAATAGGGGTTGGGAGCTTCCCGCCCCTATTTTTATCGCTAGGTTAAGTTAGGGAACGTGTAAGATGCGCTATTTACGCGAAGAACGAACCGCCCAGACAGGGTTTTTGCTGTTTGGGCTTGCCTTTATGAGCTATTTTATTTGGGTTGAGTGGGGTGGAATAGAAGCCTTATTTGATTTTGTTTGGAATGCCCTCCAATCAAGTCCAGATTTTATTGAAGACATTTACACCTATTTCAAAGCTGTTCCGGCTGCTCAAATGCAGCGCTCGTTACTGGTTGGGGCAGGCGTTGGAGCGCTGACGACGGCCCTGTTTAATGTGACCATGCGCGGCTGGCTACAATGGCCCACCATCGGCCCAGCGGCGACATGGGCTGGGTTGCTCAGTGGCATCGGAGTCTATTATTTTAAGGTAACGGGCTTCTGGACTGCACTTGGTATAGGGCTGGTGGTGCTGGTGGTGGCCTCAGTGGTACGCGATACCAGCACCCGCCAATTTTTGCACCTGCGTACCCTCCGCCGTCTGGTCGAGCCGCAGGCCCTTGTTGCGTTGGGCCTTGGGGTAGGTATTGGTGCGGTGGCGGGGGCGATTGGCGGACAAGTGCTGCTCTACCCCCTCAAGCATTGCTCGTATGACCCCGCTTTAGAAAGCGACCTGCAATATCGAATGGGGGTGGTGATTACCGCCTTTAGCACCCTTTTTGTGTTGGTGCCCATTTGGACGCTGATGAGCAACCGACGGGTTCAGCAGCGCACCACCGAAACAGTGGGGTATTTCCGCAATCGCATTTATCCTTATGTGCTGTTGTTGCCGACAGTCTTTTTCTTGTTTATTTTCCTGTATTACCCCTCGGTGCAGATTTTGACTCAATCCACCAAGCGCCTGCGACGCGGCAACCCGCGCCAGATTGAGTATTGTCTCCAGAACTATATCGACCTCAGCGAAAGCACCGTCTATAAGAATAGCTTTTCCACCACGCTCTGGATGACAGTGGCGATTGTGGTCATTACCATGGTGCTGGCCTTGGGGATTGCGGTGCTGGCGTCACAGAAAATACGCGGGGCCAACATCTACCGCACGTTGTTGATTTGGCCTTATGCTATCTCACCCGTAGTGATGGGTGTCATCTTCCTTAATATGTTCCGCCAAGGGGATGCGGGGATTATCAACTGGGCCTTGAGTGGCCTATTTGATATTCAGCCCAACTGGTTGACGGATAAAGACCTCGCACCTTGGGTTATTGTAGCGGCAGCAGTCTGGAATGCCTTGGGATTTAATGTGCTGTTTTATGTGGCGGGCTTGCAGAATATCCCACCCGATTTATTAGAGGCAGCAGCCATTGACGGGGCTAACCGTGTTCAGCGCTTTGCCCGCATCACCTTCCCGCTGTTGTCCCCGTTTAGCTTTTTCTTGCTGGTCGCTAATGTGACCTATTCCTTCTATAACGTGTATGCCATTATTGATGTCCTCACCGAAGGCGGGCCAGTGCTGGGGCCTGCGGGCATTAACGGTGGGGCGACCAACGTCTTGATTTACGAAGTCTATCAAGGGGCCTTTGAACCCAACGCACGGGTCGGTGAGGCCTCAGCACAGGCAGTGATTTTGTTCTTGTTGGTGGCGGGCATTACCTTGCTCCAATTCCGTTATGTGGAACGGCGGGTGACCTATGGAGGCTAGACCGATGAAAACCAAGACCCGATGGGGTACCCATATCGCGCTCATCATTATCTGCTTTGTGATGGCCCTGCCTGCCATCTATGCCCTACAAGTATCCACTTTGACGGCACCTGATGCGCTATTGATGAACCCACCCAAGCTATTCCCGCCCGGTGGCGACTTTACCGAGAATGTACGCCTGCTCTTTGTGAACCGCGATTTTGACAAGATGCTGGTCAATACCGTGATAGTGTCCCTAGTGGTGGTCATTGGCAAAACGGCAACGGGGATGCTGGCGGGTTTGGCCTTTGTCTATTTCAAATTTCCCGGCAAGTGGTTTCTGTTCTTTGCTATTTTGCTGACCCTACTGATGCCCACCGAGATTATCTTGGTGCCGTTGTTCGACTTGGTGGCAGATTTGGGCTGGCGCAAGACCAACCCCCGCCTTGCCTTAACCCTGCCCTTCCTTGGCAGCGCAATTGGGGCCTTCCTATTCCGCCAGCACTTTAGCAACATCCCCCGCGAGTTGGTCGAAGCGGCCCAAATTGATGGCGCAGGGCCGTTGCGTTTTCTTGTCTTGATTTTGTTGCCCATGTCATGGAATATCATTGGGGCTATGGCGGTCATTCAGTTTATCTATATGTGGCACCAATATATCTGGCCGATAGTCTTAATCACCGATACCCAAGACCAGATGATTCAGGTAGGTGTCCGTAATGCCGCCGGCTTGAGTGGTACCTCCGATTTTGGCTTGTTGATGGCGGCGGGGGTGGTCGCTTCTATCCCGCCCGTGATTATCTTTATCCTGCTCCAGAAGCAGTTTATGAGCGGGTTTGCCATCACCCGCGACAAGTAGAAAGGTATATCCCGATGGAGTCTTGGCCTTGGTGGCTCATCATGGTAATTCAAATCCTCACCGCCTATGCTACGGGGCGCGAGACGGGTACGCTCAACGTGCCAGAACCCCATCCTGTCGAAGGGTGCTTTGTGCATGTCAAGGTCTATGAGTACAAGGTCTTGGCAGACATGGGTGATGGCGTTTTTGAGAATGATATGGAAGTACAAATGGTCGTGGCCCTTGGCAATGGGGTCGAGGGTGCCGAGCGCGTCTACCCCAGCAAGGGCTACCGCAACCTAGAGCGCGGCGATTCGGTGCGCTTCGATGACTTCATGCTCACTGTGCAGGCTGCCGATGAGCTACAGCTTTACGTGTTGGCAGTCGATATTGACGAGCGCTTCCGGATAAATGGCATCAACATCGGCCCAACAGCGCTTCTGCTGGGCAATGCCGCCCGTGCCAATCTAGGCATTGTAGGCGATTTTATAGATAGCACGCTTGAGGCCACCATCAATGGCTTTAATGACACCTTCACCAGCGAGGACATTGTGGCGGAAGATACCTTTAGTTTCTATGCCACCGATAACTGGGGGGCGGGCCAGCGCTACGTGCAACGTACTACCGATGGTGGCCTTGAGCTGACCTATAGTGTGGCGCTTTCGGGATGTCAGCGTGACCAATAGCCCACCATCTTTGTCCGATAATAACACCGCAGCCGACGACAACGCGATTCAGAAAGCCAAGGGGGAATGACAACAAAGCATTTTAAGTTTCAACTCGCATCCATCAACTGGCAAGACCTCCTCACTCGCTACATCTTTATGGTTTTGGGCATCTTTTTGGGGTCGATTTCGGTGATGGTCTTCATGACGCCTGTCAATGTTACACCAACGGGGGTGACGGGTATCTCGGTCTTGCTCAATGAATTGATTGGCACACCGATTGGGGTCATGATTATTGTCCTCAATATCCCGATTCAAATTGTAGCAGCACGGGTACTGCCCGGTGGTTGGCGTAGTGTGGCAGCGACGGCCTTTATTGTCATCACCTACGCTGTCATGCTGGATGTCCTCGTACCCATTTTGCCCACTGAAGGGGTTAGCGATGATGTGTTGCTCAATGCTATTTTTGGTGGGGTATTGGGTGGGGTATCGAGCGGGCTGGTCTATCGCTCTGGCGGCACTTTTGGTGGCACCTCCACGCTGGCGGTTATGCTCCAACGCCGCACCGGAATCCCGATGAGTTCGACCTTCCTCTACCTTGATATGTTTGTGGTAGGGGCGGCAGGTTTTGTCTATGGTTGGGAGCCTGCCATGTACGCGACCTTGGCGCTGTTTATTAGTGGGTTGGCGACGGACTATATACTGGAAGGGCCGAGCGTGGTGCGGACAGCCGTGATTATTACCAAGCAGCCCCAAGCGGTCGCTGATGTCATTATCCAGCGCTTGCAACGCAGCGCGACAGGGTGGCAAGCCCAAGGCATGTACACTAAACAAGAATTCCAAGTATTGTATGTCACAATGGCACGCTCTGAGGTACGGGAACTGCGTAACATGGTACTAGAGGTTGACCCAACTGCTTTTCTTGTCATTGGGCAAGGGCATGTGGCTTATGGCGCGGGCTTCCGACATATTCGACCCAAAGGAAATGGACATGGACAACAACTCAATGCAGAATCGCATCTGCCTCGTGACGGGAGCTAGTGCGGGCATCGGCAAAGCTACCGCGTTAGGACTGGCGCAACAAGGCGCAACGGTGGTCATGGTAGCCCGTAGTGTCGAGCGTGGACAGGCTACCCTCAATGAGATACAACAAGCCACCCGTAACCCCAACCTGCATTTGCTCATTGCTGACCTAGCCTCACAAGCCGCGATTCGACGTTTGGCAGAGGATTTTCAGGCGCGATTTTCAGCCTTGCATGTACTCATCAACAACGCGGGTGTCATCAGTGCAACGCGCCAAGTCACAGTGGATGGCTACGAGCTACAATTTGCCGTCAACCATCTGGCCTATTTTCTGCTGACGCACTTATTGCTTGATACCCTCAAAGCCAGTACACCTGCTCGTATCATCAATGTGTCCTCCCAAGTGCATTCATGGGCCACCCTCAATTTCGAGGACTTGCAATCTGAGCAGCACTATGAACCGCGCAAGGTCTACGGCATGACCAAGCTGGCGAATGTCTATTTTACGATGGCCTTGGCCCAGCGTTTGGCGGGAACGGGTGTGACGGTTAACTGCCTGCATCCGGGAGTGATTCAGACTCAACTGATGCGCGATTATGGCACAGCTATGAGTGGTGATACCCCCGAAGCGGGCGCACGCACCTCAATTTATCTGGCAACATCCCCAGCGGTTGAGGGTGTTACAGGCGGCTATTTTGTCAATCAACGACAGGCAGAGGCGGCCGAAAAATCCCAAAATAGCGCGATTGCTGAACGCTTATGGACAATTAGCGCTCAAATGACGGGCTTGGCTTAGTCACGTTTTTCGGTGCGGACACCCGGTGCATTGGCTTGCACATCAAGGATTTTCTTGTGCTGGAGGGCAGTACGTACCTCGGCACGGTGGGCGTCATCCACCAAAATGATGGCGCAATCACCCCCGCCTGCCCCGCTCAACTTGGCACCCAGCGCACCTGATCGACGGGCAGCAAAGACAATCTCGGCAAGGGAAAGGGTATCAACCCCCAAGGCATGGAGCAGACCATGCTGGATATTCATCAATTGGCCTAGACCTACCCAATCATGAGCCAGCAAGCGCTCCCGCCCGCTGTCCACTACCGTGAACATGGTTTCAATCACCGAGCTAATGACATTGGGCCAGTTTTCTTCGAGTTCAGCCACCTTCCGCACATAGCTGACGGTGCCAGCTTTCTCACCACTATAAACCACCATCAAAGGTAAGCTATCAATCTTAAGGGGAGTGATTTGGCGCGGATAGTGATTGAGGTAGTAGATGGTGCCGCCATAAATAGCTGCCGCTAAGTCAGCCCCTGACCCCAGTTTTTGCACATTTTGGATAGCCTCGACCCCCATCGCAAAAAGCTGCTCAGGTGACAAATCCGCGTTGAACACCACCGACAAGGCATAGAGAGTCGCCGCCACGGTTGCTGAGGAGCTACCAAGGCCAAGATTGGCCCCAAAGTCGCTGCGGGTCTCAATTTTCAGGTTGGCATGGAAGGGGTAACGTCGATGGAAAACCGCGATACTGCTTTCAATAAATGAACTTGGCCCTTGATAGGCGGGGCGGAAAAACGACTCTTTGAGGGGGCATGTCCAGTTGGCTAATCCAACATCTGGCGCGTTAATGGTCAAGGTAGGGCTAGTACTCGATTCATCGGCGGTGAGGGTCAACCATAGCCGCGAATCGACCGCTGTGACCAAGCAACTGCCATTGTAGACAACCGCATGTTCACCCAATAAGAAAAGCTTGCCGGGAGCCGAAACCGTAGCACTGGTAGGCATTGTTAAGTCCATCCTGCAATATCAATTAGGTGTGAGGGGTCGTGTAACAAGAAACGTCGTCCATCAATGCCGATATAACCCTCGTCTGACCATTGGCGGAGTTGGGTTTGGAGCCATTCGACCTCAACGCCAACTGACCGCGCAATGCGTCGAAAGCGGAAGTTGGTACTGATTAAGCCTGTCTTGATGCGTCCATTCTCTTCAGCCAAGAAAAGTATCAGGCTGGCAAGGCGGGCGGGTGCGTCAGTAGCTGCTAATTCACGCAGGGTTAGGGTCATCTGACGTAGGCGGCTGCTGAGTTGCACCAGTGCCTGTACCGCAATCGTCGGGTACTGCCCTAGATATTCAAAGAAGATGTCGCGGTCAAGCGCAATGAGTATTGTATCACGGGCGGCTACCCCGCTCGCGGTACGCGGTAGATTACTAATCATGGAGAGGTCGCCTACAACATCATGCTGGTGCATGACCGCTAGTAAGACTTTTTCGCCATCCTCATATTCACGAACAAGGTGCAATTCGCCTGCTTCAATCACATACAGGGTATGCGAGGTGTCGCCTTGATGAAACAAGACCGCCCCCGCGGAGAGATTGATAAGGCGGCAATGGCCCGCCAAGGCTGCCAAGGTCTCTTGAGGCATATCTTGAAATAGACTAATTGCGGCGAGTTTATCGTAAGTGACCGACATAAGCTCCCTTTCCGTTCCGCTTATTATATGCGAGTTTGGCCTGAAATTACAGCCATCGCTTGACAACTGACCAAGGGTCATTTATCATGTAACTGACTTGTGGTCAGTTAAAGATGAGAGCAAAGGAAATCACGCAATGAAGTATTTTGTCACAGGAGCAACGGGGTTTATCGGCGGGGTGGTCGCTCGCCAGTTGATTGAGGGTGGGCATGAAGTTATTGCGGTGGTGCGTAACCCCGCCAAAGCTGACCACCTTGCCAAACTGGGTGTGCAATTGGTCAAGGGCGACATCATTGATAAAGAGAGTATGCGTGAGGGCATGACAGGTACCGATGGCGTCTTTCACATCGCGGGCTGGTACAAAATTGGCACTAAAGATGCCGCCGAAGGCCAAGGCATCAATGTCGATGGCACCCGCAATGTCCTCGAACTCATGCGCGAACTCAACATTCCCAAGGGCGTGTATACCAGTACCCTTGCGGTGTTCTCGGATACTAAGGGCCAAGTCGTTGATGAGACCTATCGCCATGATGGGCCTTGGCTCACCGAATATGACCGCACCAAGTGGGAAGCCCATTACCGGGTGGCGGATCCAATGATGGAGCAAGGCTTGCCCTTGGTGATTGTCCAACCGGGGTTGGTCTATGGGCCGGGGGATACCAGTCCTGCCCATGATGCCCTTGTCCAATTTTTGAAACGGCGCTTGCCTGCAACTCCGCAGAAAACCGCCTTTGCATGGGCGCATGTTGAGGATATTGCACGCGGACATATCCTAGCGATGGAAAAAGGGCGCGTCGGTGAGGACTATATCATTGCTGGCCCCGTCCATACCTTGATTGAAGCGATGGCGATTGCTGAGGACATCACGGGTATCCCCGCCCCCAAACTACACCCCGCCCCCGCCATGCTGAAGGCTACCGCTGCCCTGATGGGTGTGCTTGAGAAAATCTTGCCCGTTCCCTCCAGCTATACGCGGGAAGGCTTGCTTGTCACGGCGGGTGTCACGTATATTGGAGACAATGCCAAAGCCAAGCGCGAACTGGGCTATAATCCGCGCCCCCTGCGGGAAGGCTTAAGCGAGACCCTTGAATACGAAATGAAGCAATTAGGTATCCATGCGAGCCAGAAGTGACCAACAAAAAGAGCGCCGTCGCCAAGACATCCTTGATGCGGCGTGGGAACTGTTTCAGACCCAACCCTATGATGCGGTAACGATTGCCACCGTTGCCCGCCACGCCGGAATCGCCAAGGGGACAGTGTATCTCTATTTCAAGACCAAAGAGGAGCTATTCGCCCATATCCAAGCCCAACAGGTGGCGCTGTGGTTTGAGGACTTGGATGCTCAACTCACAGTGGCAACAGGCGAGGTTGGTGCAATCGCTCACTTAATATGTGCCTCCCTTGTGGAGCGCCCGATGCTGGTGCAGTTACTGGCGCTGCTGAATGTGGTGTTGGAGCAAAATATCGACTATGACACCGCCTTGATGCTCAAAACCACCCTACGCGACCACTTGCTGCAAACAAGCGCGTTACTTGAAGAGCGGTTAGAACTAGCAGCGGGGGTTGGGGTGCGGCTGTTGCTGCAAATCTATGCGGTGTTGATTGGCTTGCACCAACTCGCTAACCCGCCCGCCGCCGTGCGCCAAGTCCATGAGCGGCCCGATATGGCCCTCTTTAGCATTGATTTTGCTGCGGAATTTACCCGCATGATTCAAATACTCTTACACGGAGGACAGGTATGATTATTGTGGCAGGCAAGGCCACCATCAAAGCAGGCACCCAAGCCGAAGCACTGGCTGTTATGCAAACCATGATTGATGCCACCCAAGCCGAGGCGGGCTGCATCAGCTATCAGATTTACCAGAATCCCTATGAGGCCACCGAGTTTTTCATCTTCGAGGAATGGGACAGCCTAGAGGCCTTGGCCCAACACTTCCAAACCGACCACATGCGCGAGTTTAGCCAACGCATCCCCAACTATTTGGTAGGGGAGTTGCAAATCAAGCGCTACGATGTCAGTCATGACCAATATCTTTAGGCTGACCCTGCCCGCCTTTGGCGACCAGCACCGCTACCTTGCTATTTTTTATGGGGTGGTGTTGCTGGTTTGGCTGACCACCGAGAGCGCCCATGTGCTGCTGACCAGTCTGCTCGGTTTGGGCTTGGCGCTTATTATCGTCATCTTCAGCGCCTTCTATCGGCTGGGTGGGCGTAGTTACACGGCGCGATTTTGGATACCTGCTTACATCGTAGGCGGTGGGTTGACAGGCCTTCTGACGACCTTCACCACCTTTATGCTGATGTTGTTTAAGAATGTGCAGCACTCGCACCTCTACCCTGATTTCCCTACGAGCGTGATGTACGGTATAGTGAGTCGCGGGCCGAAATGGGGGCTGGCGGGGTTGCTCATTGGGGCTGCCCTCGCACTCGCCCGCATCGCTCAAGGGGAACAGACATGACAAACGTATCACGACGGCAATTCCTCCAATTCATGGGCCTCACCGGACTCAGCACCCAATTGCGTTGGCTGGAGACCCCCACCGCGTTGCAAGGGCGGGCGTTAGGGCGCGTTGCTGTACTAGAACGCCCTCAGCTAAATGCTACTCGCCTAACCACCCTCTGGCCCGATAGTGTGCATCGGGTCAGCATCCATAACGCAGACTGGCTGCGGGTTGGACAAGGCTATGCACCCGTCACCGCGTTTCAACCGATGTTGACTCCTGACCCGGCCACTACCCTAACCAGTTTTCCGGCATGGGCCGAGGTGGTTGCACCAGTGGTGGTAGTTCGCGCCTATTGTGCGGGTGATGCCCCCTTGCGTGAACGGCTTGAGCATGGGCAGGTGGTTGAGGTGCAGCGGGCTTTGCAAGACGATAAGGGGGCACAATGGCTGCAAGTCAGCAACGGCTGGCTACAGGCCGAGCATGTGCAAGCCGCGCCGATGTCCAGCGAACAAGGGCCAGCTACCCAATTGCGGATAGGTCAGGGCATGATGGAGGTATTTGCCCATCAGAAGCGCATACTTAGGGCTGCCTGCCGTACCCCTCGCCAGTTGCCAGCAGGTGGGCGTTTGGTGCAGAAGCAACCCGCAACACAGCATGGCGAACCTTGGTATTTAGATTTTGGCAGTGTTCACCTGCATGGGGTCTGCCATCATAACCAGTTCGGGACAAATGCCACCCCTTGCGATGACAACTGTATCGAATTGCCTCTTTTGGTTGCCCGAACCCTTTATCTTTTGATTCAAAACGGCGCGGAACTGGTAAGATAATCCACCAGATGACCGTCTCTCTAGGGTAGAGGTACTGCAATGGAAATTGAAAATCTCAATATAGGATTAGCTTTTATCGCGGGACTTGTCTCGTTTATTTCGCCGTGTGTGCTGCCCTTGGTGCCAGCCTATGTCGGGTACATGGGGGGTATGGCAACCGCCGAAGCAGGTAAAGCCAATCGTCACAAGTTCGGCACCTTCTTGCATGGTGTCTTTTTTGTGCTGGGGTTTACTATTTTCTTCGTCGGCTTTGGGTTGCTGACGGCTGCTGCCGCGTCGTTCCTTGATACTATCGGCATCGACATCCCAACCTTGCTGACACGTTTGGGCGGGGTGGCCGTGATTTTGTTTGGCCTGTATATCATGAAAGCGCTTGACCCCATCTTCCGCTTTGTGCTGCGCGTAACCGACGCATGGGAAGAGGAAGAAAATAGCACCACACCCTTGCTGTTTACGCTGCTGATGGTCGTCGTGTTGTTGGGTTACTTCTTTTGGGCCTTTGGTGCAGAGGGCTTGCAATCACTGGTCTGGGCGTTGATTTTCCTGTTGCTATTGGCGGCTTTATTCCGTAATCCCCTCCAAAACGCCACCAGCCTTGCCAACTTCTGGAACCAAGCCTTTATGAGCATACAAATTGCTCTGATTAGCGATACCCGTCGCCAAGTCGATTTGCAGCAACGCAAGAATAGTGGCTATATGGGGTCGTTGGGGCTAGGGATTGTTTTCTCAGCAGGCTGGACACCGTGTATCGGCCCGGTGTATGGCGCAGTCTTAGCCTTGGCGAATGATGCAGCGGCAGGGTCGGGGTCGTTATTGCCTGCGGCCTCGCTATTAACCGCTTACTCGCTGGGCTTGGGGATTCCCTTCCTGCTTACCGCACTAGCCTTCAACCAATCGACGGCATTGATGACACGCCTCAAGCGCAATATGGGCCTGATTGAGCGCTTCAGCGGGGCGTTGCTGATTCTTATTGGCGTCCTGATTTTATCGGGAAGCCTCACCAGTTTGAGCGCCCAACTAGCGGCTGATGGTGAACTAGCCGACTTCTCGTTCCGCCTAGAGGAGTGTACGGTTGGCGTCATTGACGGGCGCATCGGCTCTGGTGACTATACTGAGTGTATTGGTGACGGCTACGAGAAATTGACCGACCGTTATATTGCTGCTGTTAATGCAGAAAAAGTCTCGCTGTATATCTTTCCCTTAGAGGGTAATTCCGATGACATCGAAGTCGGCTTGAGTGTTGGCAATCGCGCCCCAGACTTTACCATCGAAACCCTGAATGGCGACATCGTATCGCTCAAGGACTTTGAGGGCCAAGCGGTGTTGGTCAATTTTTGGGCGACATGGTGCGGGCCGTGCCGTGCAGAAATGCCCGACATTAATCAAGTTTATGGCTTGGTCAATCATCGCGGCTTTGTCGTCTTGGCGATTGATTTTCAAGAGTCGGCTGATCAAGTACAGGGTTTTGTTGATGAATTTGGCCTCAACTTCCCTGTTGGGCTTGATACCGCAGGTGCAGTTAATCGTCAATATCGCGTAGCGCAATATCCCACCAGCTACTTGATTGATGGCAATGGCATCATCCGCCTTGTGCATACGGGGCCATTAACCTCATCCGATTTATTTGATGCACTAGAAGCCTTCGAGCCAGTGACCAATGAAACCTTGGCGATTATTGGCTAACTCATGACACGACCACGCATCATTGCGGCGGTGGGGGCCATGGCATTTGCTCTCGCCGCCGTTTGGCTTTTATGGCAGGCGGGCCTCCCCACTCATCCCACCGCCGTTGATACCCTTCAGCCCTTTCGAGCATTGACCATTGAAGGTGAACCCCTTAGTATTGAGGCAGGTCGTCCAGTTATCCTTAATTTTTGGGCGACATGGTGTCTACCGTGTATCACCGAGATGCCCCTGTTGCAGCAGGCCTATGCCGAGCATGAGGTTATGCTGGTGGGCATCAATGCGGGCGAAGAAGAAGCCACTGTACAAGCATGGATTGAAGACCGTGATATTCAGTTTCCCATTGTGATTGATGCCTATGGGGAATTGCAGGCGGTCTATCGGGTGCGGGGCTTGCCCACCACTATTTTTATTGACCAAGACGGCTATGTTTACCGCGTTGTTGAAGGGGCTATCTCAAGGGAAACCTTGGAGCGCAACATAAAGGAAATCGAATGACCAACGCCATTTTGAAGGAAAAATTAACCCAGCAAAATTTGAAGCTAATTCGACGCAAGCGCTTTCAAATGCGGTTGCTGGAGAATTGGTGGGTGGTGGCTGTCCTTATCTTGGGTATCTACGTCGGGTTGCCAATTTCCGCCCCATTTTTGATGAAAGCGGGACTCAATGGCCCCGCTAATGGTATCTACACTACCTATAGCTTCATGTGCCATCAATTCGCCTTCCGCTCAATTTTCCTCTTTGGTGACCAGACCGTTTATCCCCGTGCTGAGACAGGTACGAACCTCATTACCTTTGAAGAGGAGGCTGCTAAATCAAAGGCCTTTGAGGAGGTCTATCTCAAGCAGCGGGCCAAAGAAAACGAATTTAGTGGGGAATTTTCTACCGCCGAGTATGGGGAGTGGTCACGTACCCTTCAATTTGCGGCCCGTTCCTTTCAAGGCGATGAAGTCTTTGGCTACAAGATGGCGCTCTGCCAACGCGACATTGCGATTTACGCCGCGATGGTTGTTGCGGGCATTTTCTATGGTCTATTTCGGAGGCGTATCCGTCCGGCTCCCTTATGGCTGTATGTCATGCTCGGCCTAGCTCCGATTGGCCTTGATGGATTTAGCCAACTATTGGGCTATCCCCCCTTTAGCCTATGGGAACCCCGTGAGACTCAGCCCTTCTTCCGTATTCTAACGGGTACGCTTTTTGGGGTGATGAATGTGTGGGTGGCTTTCCCTTATATCAACATCAGTATGCAGGAAAGCGCCAAGCAAATCCGCCGTGCCCTAAAGCGGATAGACGACGAAATCGCTAAATTGGGTTAGCGCCACCAAGGGGTAATTGGCTCAATATAAATGGTTCCTGCAGAGTCTACTTGAGTTGGGTAAACCATCAACGGGGCAGCGGCTGGCCCATGTGTGGCCTTGCCTGTTTGTAGATTAAAGCGGGCCTGATGCAATGGACAACTGACCTCGCAGGTATCAGCATTGACATCGCCCTCATGTAGCCACGCCTCTTGATGGGTACAGTGGGCATCGACCGCATAGACTTGCCCCCCTACCATGAATAAGGCAATAGGCCAATTCGTTTCCAGCCAGACCAGTTGATTCTGGCGCTGACTTAGCTCGTGTAGTGTACTGACGGCAATCATCCCAGCATGTTTTGTAGATACAAATAGGGATGGGTGATGTCAAAGCAGATTTCTACAGGGGCCGTGCTTTGATCATGGCGTGAAACACAGGTCAAAATGTCGTAAAAGTGATCATCAACCGCAACTAGTGATTGCTGGCGCATCTTTAGCCCCATCACACTCAAAATCGTATATTCTTCAGCGACTGCAATCACTTGCCACGCGGTGGCAACTGCCTTGCCATCACCAGATGCAAAGATAGCATCGAGCATTCCCCCCACAAAGCCATGATGATGCGAAGCAAGGTCATATTGCTCCATCTGGTCATAGGCAAACTCAAGCAACATCCGTGCTTCAATGTCCATTGGGTTGCTGGTGAGTACCCGCTTGCAAAAACTTTCCACTTCCTCAAAGGATTTGCAACTGTTGGTATTGCCTTGGAGCTTGGAATAAGTGAAATGACTGGTCGGACGGTAGTCTTCACTTTGAACATACAATTGTCGTAAGAGCGCAAAGTCAACGCTTAGGGGGTCTTTCTCCGCAGTAGTAATATATTCACTGTACAGCATGATTGTTTTACTCCAGTAAAGTTCAAAGTTTGATGGGTGTGCTTGATTGACTTCCAAGAGTCAATTTTGGACTTAACGCTCGCCATAGACTAGGGTTATGCGCCACGCTAAGATGCTGCTATACACTATAACGCATTTGAGGAGGCAAGATGATTAAGCGTTTATTGGGATTGAGTATTGCCCTTGCTTTGGTGATGATTGCTCTACCCACCGCCCCCCAACAGGCTACTGCCCAAGATGCTCCAACTTTAGTCATTTACTCTGGGCGCAATGAAAATCTCGTTAGCCCCTTGCTTGAACAATTTGAATTAGATACCCGCATTAACGTGGAAGTTCGCTATGGAGATACCGCCGACCTTGCTATCCAACTGCTTGAGGAAGGTGAGAATAGCCCTGCGGATGTATTCTTTGCTCAAGATGCCGGAGCGCTTGGTCTGCTGGCAGATCATGGCTTATTGACCGAACTGCCATCGGATGTGCTGGATTTGGTAGACCCCCGCTTTCAGTCACCAGATGGACTATGGGTAGGCGTTACCGGACGCGCCCGTGTGGTGGTCTATAATACCGACAGCTTAACCCCTGAAGACCTTCCCGATTCCATTGCTGATTTCACCGACCCGCAATGGTCAGGGCGCATCGGATGGGCACCCACCAATGCCTCATTTCAAGCCTTTGTCACGGCGTTGCGGGTAACCACCAGCGATGAAGAAGCCGAGGCATGGTTAGAGGGTATTATCGCCAATGAACCGCTAGTCTATGCCAACAACACCGCCGTCGTTGAAGCCGTTGCAACAGGTGAAATTGAGGTAGGCTTTGTCAATCACTACTATGCTTACCGCAAGCTGGCTGAGACGCCAGACGCCCCGATTGCCAACTACTTCTTCCCAGCAGGCGACATCGGCTCAATGATTAATGTGGCGGGGGTAGCGATCCTCAATAGCTCAGAAAATAGTGTTTTAGCCCAGCGCTTCGTTCTCTATCTTTTGTCTATTCGAGGCCAGCAATACTTTGTAGATAACACCTATGAGTATCCACTATTGGTCTTTAGCGATTTCGTTTTGCCAGAGGGTCTGTACCCCTTGGATGAATATGTACAACCTGATTTTGATTTGAGTGACCTCTCCGACCTCGAAACTACTTTAGATATGCTTGAATCCGTCGGAGCGCTTGAATAATAACCCCAATCTAGCGTTACCTACTCCCTCCAACTCGATCATCACAGGGTTTGTCCTAACACGACAAGCCCTGTGTGTTATTCAGGGAGTATCAAAACCCAAGATTGCCCGCACTGGCAAATGGTCAGAGGTGCTATCGGGCATGACTTTAACCTCAAGCGTAACCCAATCATCGGAATACCAGATATAATCGCTCCGCACAATCGGCCACAAGCGGCGGTTGAAGGGAGCCGTCAGACCAAAACCGAAGCCTTGGGCTTGCCAGCTATCATGCACTACCGCCTCAAGGTCACTATGATAAGTAGAGACCTCTGAGAAGTTACAATCACACAATACAATAACCGGATGGGGGTCTTGTTGTATTTGGCGCACCAGACGGGGTACCGCTTGTTCAAGAGCCGAGTCGTTATAGCGCAAATTGCGGAGGTCAACCTGTGCTCGTGGGGGGTGAAAGATGTAGACGCTTATCAAGAATCCATTAACATCAACCGTAGCTTGCAGGCTAATTGAGCGTTCACCGTTGGAATCTATCACCTTGTAGTCCACGATTGGATACCGACTCCAGATACCAAGACTGTCTGAATAAGCGGTATAGGGATAATCCGCTTGAATGGTCTCGGCAAACTGTGCGTAATTGTATTCTTGCAGGCCAATGATGTCGGCTTCGGAAGTAACCGCGATTGTCCAAGCTTTCTCATGAAGACTGGTAACACCCAATTGGGCAATGTTCCATGTCATGACAGTCAAGCGTTGATCTGTTTTGGATTGCGGATCAGGCATGAACAGCGGGCCGTACCATCCCACAAAAGCAATCACCGCGGGCATTGTATAGGCGAACCATAACCAACGATAGGTCGGGGCTAACAGCACCAACGGAAGACACACTATCGCCCCCAAGGTCAGCCAATGAGCGCCATCATTCATTAAGGCGATGATAGCCCAGCGCTCCCCAACCAGATAATGCAGCCCCACATAGACGGAAACACCTGCCCCATAAACACCCGCCAGCGCCCCGATTTGCATTCGAATAGAAGCGAGCCATATGCTGATTAAATGCAGCAACCGTCTCCAAAGCACCTAGCCGCGCCCCTCATACGTTGCCAGCATCTCAGCAAATTGGTGCAACCGATTATCCACCTTGCGGTGAATCTCCTCGGCGCTGCGACCTGTTAACAAAGCAATTCCCTCATCCACTGTTTCAATAGCATAGATATGGAATTGCTCTTGCCCCACCGCTTGAATAACGTCTTGATTTAGCATCAGGTGGGTAATATTACTCTTGGGAATAATCACACCTTGGCTCCCCGTCAGGCCCCGCGCTTGGCAGACTTTGAAGAAACCCTCAATCTTTTGGGTGACACCCCCAACGGGCTGTATCTGCCCACGCTGATTGACACTTCCCGTGACCGCGATGTCTTGGCGGATGGGAAATTGCGAAAGAGCCGACAACAAGGCGTACAATTCGGTGCTGGAGGCCGAGTCGCCTTCAACCCCGCCATAACTTTGCTCAAAGGTGATGCTGGCACTCAGCGTCAAGGGGTAGTCATGGGCGTAGCGTCCGCCGAGGTACCCCTGCAATATCAACAGTCCCTTGTCATGAATTGGCCCAGTCATGCGGGCTTCGCGGTCAATCTGCACTACGTCTTTGCGCCCCATAAAAACCCGCGCCGTTAAGCGACTGGGCAAGCCGAAGATATGGTCACCAAGGCTCATCACCACCAAACCGTTGACCTGTCCCACCACCTCGCCTGCCGTATCAATAAAAATAGTGCCGTCGGTGATACGCTCTAGGCTGAGTTCTTCGCTCTCGTTATTGCGATAGATGCGGGCAGCTAAGGCACGGTCTACAGCGGCGGCGGTCACGATGGGCTGCTGATCGCGCTTGGCGAAAAAGACGCTTTCATAAATGAGAGGGGTGATTTGCCCAAAGGTGGCGGAGAGCTTGTTTTGGTCAGAGACCATCCAACTACCATAGTCGATAACACGTCCGACGGCCTCGGCATCAAAGTGTAGCAACTTTTCTTGATGGCAAATGGTCGCAATAAAGTTCGCATAATGCACCTCGTTTTCATGGGTGCGCTGCATAGCGTCCACAAAGTCGGCTTTGACACGAAACAGGTCACGGAAGTCCTCTTCATGCTCATAAAGAATATAGTACAAGTCGGGATTGCCCACCAACACCACCTTAAGCTTAATCGGGATGGGTTCGGGTTCGAGGTGTTGGGCGGTTGCTACTGACATGCCGCGTGCCTGCGAGTCCTCAATCACGACCTGCCCGCTAATCAAGGTCAGTTTGAGGGCTTCCCATGCTAAAGGTTGGGTGAAGACATCGCCCGCCCGCAATATCAAAAAACCGCCATTGGCACGGTGTAGTGCGCCGTTGGTGATTTGCGTGAAGTTGGTAGAGAGCATCCCATACTCGACTTCATATTCAACGCGCCCAATCAGGTTTTGATAGGTCGGCAAATCCAGCAGGATAACGGGGGCACCGCTCTTTGGCTCATTTTCGACAAAGACATTGACAGCATAGCGCTCAAAATAGGCTTCAGGCGGGCGTTGGGGTTCCATGCGGGGTGTAGGCGGGTGGTCATCTTCCTCCATCCCCTCGAACTCGTCCAAAGAATTGAGGATGTCCGCCTTGACCGCCCATAAGTGACCGATAACCGAGCCGCTGACATCATATTTTTTCAAGATGCTCACCATGTGAGCCTCAACAATTTGGCTTGCCATGTCGCGCCGCAGTTCCTCAATCGACGCATCGGTCTGCTTGCCGAGGTCGCGGGTAGTACGGAAGGCGCTATCAATGGCCTCTTCAAGTTCACGGCGTCCCGCGGTGATTTCAGCCTGTACCTCTTCTGGCAAGGCGGCGAATGTCTCAGGCGGGATGGGTTTGCCATCGCGGATAGGAATCATGACAATCGCGCCTTGAGGCGTGGATTGCAGGTTAAACGATTTCTGGGCCGCGACTTGTTGCACTTGTGAGAGAATGCGCTGGCTCTCATTCTCAAATTGCTCACGGAGTTGGGCTTGGGCCTTGAGGTAAACGTCACTTTCAAATATCTCGGCAATCTCAATCTGTAACGTGGCAATCAAACTGGCGAGGTCGTCCTTGAAGGGGCGTCCATAGCCAGCGGGCAAGCGGATGGCTTTGGGCTTGTGAGGCTGCTGAAAATTATAGACATAGCACCAATCGTCCGGTGTGGGGGATTTTTGGGCGTGCTGGTCGATAAAGTGCTGCACAGCGGTTAGACGCCCTGAACCCGATGGCCCCAGCACATAGATGTTGTAGCCGGGGTGGTCAATGTCAATCCCAAAGGCGATAGCGGTAGTGCCTCGGTCTTGCCCGTAGATGGTTTGCTGGGGAGGAATTTCGCGGGTGTCCTGAAACGTGAATTGGGTATGGTCGCAACGTCGATAAAGCGCTTTCGGGTCTAGCAGCATGGATAGCGTCCTTTCTAGTCTCCGAACAAGTCTTGTTGGCGAAATTGCATGTCATACAGTTTGGCATAGAGGCCACCCAAAGCCATTAATTCGGCATGGGTGCCAAGTTCAATCATGCGCCCTTGATCCAGCACGGCAATACGATGAGCAATCCGCACTGTACTCAAGCGGTGGGCGATAATCACAGTGGTGCGGTTTTGCATCAAGCGCTCAAGGGCAGCTTGCACCAAGTGTTCGCTTTCATTGTCAAGGCTGGCGGTGGCCTCGTCTAATAGGAGAATACGTGGGTCTTTGAGGATAGCGCGGGCAATGGCGACCCGTTGGCGTTGGCCCCCACTGAGGCGTACCCCGCGCTCACCCACCACTGTCTCATAACCATCGGGTAATTGAGTCACAAAGTCATGGGCATTCGCGGCTTGGGCAGCAGCTATCATCTCATTTTCGGTGGCATCCAAGCGCCCATACAGGATATTCTCATGGATGGTGCCACCAAAGAGCAATGATTCCTGTGGCACAATGCCCACTTGGGCACGGAGGCTGGCTTGAGTCACGGTCTTGACATCCACATCATCAAGTTTCAACACCCCTTCTGACACATCATAAAAACGCGGGATGAGGTTAAAAAGGGTACTTTTACCCGCACCACTTGGCCCGACCAGCGCGATAATCTCACCCGCCTCAATCTCTAAGTTGATGTCGCGGAGTACCCGCTGATTCTCCTCATAGCGAAAACCAACACCTTCAAAGCTGATTTTACCTGCCACTACAGGTAGAGCTTGGGCATTGGGTTGGTCTTGGATAAGGGGTTGAGTGCTGAGAAGTTCAAAGATGCGCTCAGTGGCTCCCAAGGTCTCTTGAATTTGGGTATAGGCGTGGCTGACTTGGGCAATAGATTGACCAATGACCACCATATACAACAAGAAGGCCACTAACTCGCCCCCTGTCAGCCGTCCCGCCAATACCTCACGGGCGCTATACCACAGGATGGCGAGGGTACCAGTGTAGAAAATAAGACGCATGATGGGTCGCAGCACCGCCCGCACCCATACCAAACCGAGGACATGGCTAAAGGAGCGCTCAAGGGCCTTGACATAGCGTTGAACTTCATAATCGGAACGCACAAAGCTTTTGACTTCGCGGATGTTCTGGATGCCCTCATTGGCGATGATGGTCGAGGCCGCCACTTCAAGTTGGACTTTGGCGCTGTCCTTCAGCGAAAAATAACCTAAGAATAGCCCGATTCCCATCACAATAGGCAGCACCGCCAGCACAAAGAGCGTCAATTGCAGATTGACCCATAGCATAATCAGCAAGGCACCGACCATTGCCACTGTGTATTGTAGAGCATCTACGGCGTTGTCGGTGATAGTTTGACGGATGCGGGCCACGTCATTGGACAAGCGGCTGACCAACTCCCCGATGCGTTGTTCGGCAAAAAAGCCCATCGACAGGGTATGCAGATGGCTATACAGTTGTTTACGGATGTCGATAACAACATGTTCGCCAATGTAGTTGATATGGTACAACCCCGCGATGGCGGATAAGGTAAAGACCATAAGACCCGCAAATGCGAAAAGGGTGATTTTATTGAGGCTGGCAGCGTCTTGCTCATTGATAACGGTATCGACAATGGATTGAATCAAGGCAGGAAAGGCCAAGCCGATTCCGGCATTACCGCCCTGCATCACCAGCGCAAAAACCAAGCGCCAGCGGTAGGGGCGTAGATAGCCAAGCAGCCATCGTCGTTGAGTGGTGCGAGATTTGATTGTAGACATGCCTTAATCTTACCGATAAAGCGCAAAACATGGTATAATAGAACATCTGTTTTTGCTTTGACAAATAACAGTCCCTGTACTACACTAGACAAGTTCAACAAGCGTTGACAAAGGTTCATAAAAGGCCACGAAGGGGGCATTGTGTCCACAAAACGCGAGTTTACCGTCGCAAATGCTTATCCATATAGTCGTGTGAGTACCCTCCGTTGGTTACTCTCTCATGTGGGTCGCTACAAGTATTTCGCGTTGGTTACAGCCATTCTCTATATGGTTTCCTATACGTCGTACTCCAGTGCGTCGATGGTGATTGGTCGTACCGCCGAAAAACTCACCGACCCCGATGCCAAGGATGCCTTGCTCATAGGCGCTCTGCTGGTGCTGGGTTTACTGGTTTTAGATGGCCTTGCTGCCTTGATTGGGAGCCTTGCTATCGAAACCATCGCCCAACGCCTTGAGGCCAACAGCCGTGAAGACCTCTATATCAGCTTACTTGGTAAAAGCCAGACCTTCCATGACCGCCAGCGGGTTGGAGATATTATGGCCCGCGCCACTGACGATGTACGCCAGTTGAATGCCATGATTAATCCGGGCGTGATGTTTATGTTCGAGATTATCCTTGGCTTTGTTGTACCGATGACCTATATCGCTACCCTTGATGTGCGGTTGTTGGCTGTTCCGGTGCTATTTGTGGTGACTTATTTCATCACCGCCGTGCGCTATAACAAGCGGTTGAATCCCGTGGTGGCCCGTCAACGGTCGCAATATGGGGTGATGAATGCCCGCCTTGAGGAGTCCATCTCAGGTATTGAGGTTGTCAAGGCCAGTTCCCAAGAGCCTGCCGAGCGTAAGAAGTTCTATGAGAACGCCCGCAAGTACCGCAACTACTTTGTGCGCCAAGGCCAGATTGAAGCCATGTATTTGCCAATGCTGTTCTATGCAGTGGCGCTAGGGGCAGCTTTCTTGCAAGGGGCGCTGCTCTATCGCAGTGGTGAGATTGTGTTGGGTGAATTGATTTCCTTGATGCTGCTCATGAACATTTTGCGTTTCCCGACCTTTCTCTCGCTGTTTGCCATTTCGCTCTTGCAGATGGGCTATACTAGCGCCGAGCGTATCCTGAGCATTATCAACACCGAGACCGAATTGGACGAGAACACGGGCGGGCACACAGGCGAATTGCACGGGCATATTGTGTTTGAAAACGTCAGCTTCGGCTATTCTGAGAAGCAAACGGTGGTCGATAATATCTCCTTTGAGGTCAAGCCGGGCGAGACAGTTGCCATCGTCGGACAAACAGGCTCCGGCAAAAGTACCCTCACCCAGTTGGTGAACCGCACCTATGACGTGCGCTCAGGCCGTATCCTGATTGATGGCATTGATGTGCGCGAGTGGAATATGGCCTCGTTGCGCTCGCAGATTGCCAAGATTGAGCAAGACATCTTCCTCTTTTCACGGACAGTGGGTGAGAATATCGCCTTTGGCGCACCCGATACCCCTCAAGAGAAAATTGAGGAAGCGGCCAAGGCTGCCCAAGCCCATGACTTTATTCTATCCTTCAATGATGGTTACAAGTCCAAGATTGGGGAGCGCGGGGTTACGCTGTCGGGTGGGCAACGCCAACGTATTGCACTGGCCCGTGCCTTCCTCAATAACCCGCGCATCTTGATTCTGGACGACTCGACCAGCGCGATTGACAGTGCCACCGAGGATGAGATTCAACGTGCCCTGCGCCGTATCCAGCAAGGGCGCACCACCCTGCTCATTACCCATCGGCTCTCCCAGATTCGCTGGGCTGACCATATTATTGTGCTGGAGCGGGGGCAGATTGTCGCGGCAGGCAAGCATGAGGAGCTACTACGCATCTCACCGCACTACCGCCGTATCTTTGCCCGTTATGACGCGGCCCTTCCGCCTTTAGAAGTCCAACAACCGCAAGCGCTAGCAGGAGACTAGGCCACTATGGGCTTTATCATGGACGGCCTTGATGCCGAAGAATACGATCGTAAATACCAAGACAACGTACTCGTTGAGCGTATCATCAAGTATTTTCAGCCAGAAAAGAATCGGATGATTTTCGTTGCGATAACGATTTTCCTCTCCTCGGTTCTATATACGGCGCTTCCGATTTTCATTGCCAGCACCCTCGACACGTTGCAGGAGAAGACCACTCGTAACTACATTCTTGAGGTGGCGATTATCCTTGCCATCTTGGGGGCGCTGGGATGGCTGTTCAATGCCATTCGGCGTTGGATGGGGTCGGTCTCGGTGGGCAATGTGGTGCTGAAAATGCGCGAAGATGCCTTTGATGCGGTGGTAAAGCGCGACCTCTCGTTTTATGACCAATACCCATCTGGCAAGATTGTCAGCCGTGTGACCTCCGATACCCAAGCCTTCGCGCAAGTGGTCAACCTCACCATGGACTTGATGAGCCAGATTCTGCTGGTCTTCATCCTGATTGGCTATCTCTTCACGGTCAATGTGCAGTTGACCTTAATAACGGTGGCCCTTGCGCCTTTTGTGGTGTTCACGGCGCTGGCTTTCCGCAAGATAGCCCGCTTTACGGTGACACAATCACGCCGCATCCTCGCTGAGGTCAGTTCCCATATTCAAGAAACGGTCAGCGGGATTGGTGTCGCCAAGACCTTCCGCCAAGAACACGCGGTTTATAACGAGTTTACGGATGTCAACCGTCGTTCCTTCCGCATCAATCTGCGGACAGGCTATGTATTTAGCAGCATTTTCCCCATCTTGAATATCATTGCAGGTTTTGGCACCGCTTCCCTGCTGTACTTTGGCGGTCTGAAGGTTGAAGCGGGTACACTCTCCACTGGAGACTGGTACCTGTTCCTGCAAGGGATTGCTCTGTTTTGGTTCCCACTGACCAGTATTGCCTCGTTTTGGAGCCAGTTTCAGCTAGGGCTGGCGGCGGGTGAGCGCGTCTTTGCTTTAATTGATGCCGAGGCAAATGTAGTGCAGACCGATAACCGCAAGCCTGAACACATTCAAGGCGAAATCATGTTTGAGCGCGTTAACTTTCACTACAAAGCGGGTGAACCTGTGCTACAAAACTTTTCCCTGACCATTCAATCGGGGGAGACACTAGCGCTGGTTGGGCATACCGGTTCGGGTAAGTCGAGCATCACCAAGCTCATTGCCCGCTTCTATGAGTTCCAGAGTGGGCGCATTTTGATTGATGGGCAAGACATCCGCAAGTTTGACCTCTCGGCCTATCGTCAGCATTTGGGGATTGTGACCCAATCACCATTCTTGTTCGATGGCACTGTGCTGGACAATATCCGCTATGGCAAACCCGAAGCCACCGATGAGCAAGTGGTTGCGGTGGCTAATGAAATTGGACACGGAGACTGGATTGCTACCTTACCCAATGGCCTTAGAACGGAAGTTGGGGAACGTGGCAGTAACCTTTCAATGGGCCAACGGCAATTGGTAGCCTTGGCGCGGGTAGTGTTACAAGACCCCTCCATCTTTATCTTGGATGAAGCCACCGCCAGCATTGACCCCTTGACCGAGGCGCTCATTCAAGAAGGCTTGGACATTGCCCTGCAACATCGCACCTCGATTGTGGTCGCTCATCGGCTCTCGACGGTCAAGAATGCTGACCGCATCATCGTTCTCAGCAAGGGTGAGATTATCGAAGAAGGTAGCCACGACCAGCTATTGGCCCAAGGTGGACACTACGCTGAGTTGTACAACACCTACTTCCGTCACCAAAGCCTTGAATACATCGAACAGTCGGCGACGATGTTCGCCTAATTAACCCCGTACCTTGATGTTGACGGGTGGCCTATTCTTCAGGTTCACCCGTCAATTTTTCTGCCGCTTCTAGAACTTCAAATAGCCGTTCATTGCGAATAAAGGCCCGAAAATAGACCGAGTTTTCGCTGGTTGCCCATCCATCAACAGCACTATCAAAAAAATCAGGTGCTTGTTGATGATCACCCTCCATGACGGGTGTATAGGCTTCATCAAGCGGTGTCGATTCACGGGGTACGGGGTCATAGCTGACAAAGGGAATATGCGTCGGTAGGATGTTGAAGACGGCCTGACCCTCCACAATCTCAATACGGATAACGGGATAATTAATTGCCATTTGCGACATGGGGTCGAGGAAAATACCGCCATAGAGAAAGTCACCATCGACCAGTACCACAAAAGCTTGGATATAGAGCGCCGATTCAAATGGGTTGCCCCAACCGAGGCTCTCTTTGAGGTCAATGAGACGCTGCACATCGGGGTTGGCGTGGCGGGCGGGTAGGTTCTCAGCAAGGCGCTGGGTGGCGGCCTCGGTGAGCGTGATGGATTGCCAATTCCAGTGGTAGCTAGCGATGTCGTCCAGTTCAAGAACAAATAAAGGCGGTGATTGCGTCATGGCAAGATGTTCTTGGAGTCGCTCAAAAGCAGGGTCGGGGTCATAGCCCATGCTTAATGTTCCCCAACTGGCATCCAATATCAAGAGTTGGAAAGCAGGCGGCGTGTCGTTTTGACTAAAGGTTGGTTGACGGGTCACTGCAAGGCTCACCATCAGTAGAATGATTATGAAGGCAAGTATTCGAGACATGGTTAGACTCTCCTGTCTACCGAATAATTATAGGCAAAATAGCCTAAAATGCTGTCGTTTGTAATTCGCAATGAGGCCATTGATAATAGGGTTTTAAACAATCTAAATGGTATCTTTATAATATAGAATGAAGGAGTCGCTTGCTTATGCTCGAAGATATCAAGGTTAGCGAATGGATGACGAGTCCAGTCCAGACAGTTACCCCTGAAACACCGATTAGTGAAGCCCATCAGATGATGAAAGAGCGCAAGATTCGGCGTTTACCAGTGGTCGATCATCATGGCAAGTTGGTAGGCATAGTGACCATTGGCGATATTCGTGAGGCTAGTCCCTCCGACGCCACTACCTTGAGCATTTGGGAGCTAAACTACCTCTGGGCACAACTCACCATTAACAAGGTGATGACCCGAAACCCCATGACGATTGGTGCGGACGCGGCTATCCTAGATGCTGCCCAAATCATGCTAGAGAAGAAAGTCAGTGGCTTACCCGTGGTTGATGACGCGGGCAAGCTGGTTGGTATCCTGACTGAATCTGATGTTTTCCGGATGCTGGTCAAATCTCGTATTAAATCCTAAGCTCTTCTGCTATCAGCATAGGGGGATAGGTCGCACCTGTCCCCCTGTCTGACAATTAACGCCCCTGCAATTCCCGAAAATTACTGCTGATAATCATCAACGCAATGCCAATCATGCCCAGCGCCAACAGTTGCCAAAAAAATTCATAGACCAATACCCCCGCCGTGATGATCGCCAAGACGAGCGTTACATTGAGCAAAAGCAGATGCAGACGCTTGCGAAACAAGGCTTCGATGACCACTAAGGTACCGCCGAGAAAAGCCAAGCTCGGTATCCAGCGCTCAGGGTCAGCAATGACTACCAGCGCTGCTCCAATGAGTACCAAGCCGATACTCAACGCTGCCCATGCCTCAATGATACGATTGCTTTGAATATCGGTCTCGGTTTGGGGGAGGTGCTTGTGGGTGATATGGCTTTGGGGGTCGCTACGCCGCCCTGCTTGCAAATCCTCAACATAGCGTTGGCTGGCTTTTAGGGTATCAATAAGTTCCGCTTGGCGCTTGTAGAGTTTGTTGATGTCAGCCTCGGTTTCCTGTAAGCGCTCCTGTTGAGCTATGCTGAGGGGTGCAAGGTGTTCTGATTGTTGCAGGGCCTGTAGCTTTAACTCCAACTCTGCCAAGGCGATACGTTTATGCTCGATTTTCTCTTTGGTCGCGTCCAGTTCCTCTTGCATATCAATCATGGTGCGATACAGAACTGGTACCGACACGCGAGTCGGCGGAACTTTATGCAGACCTGCCCAGCCGAGGGGGTTATGCCATGACTGCCGCACCGTGCCATCACGGTTGTACTTGGGACCACTAGGCGCATTCTCGCCCTTGAGTGGGTCGCGGCTATCGAGGCCCCATAAGCCGCGATAATCGTCAACCCAGCCTTGTTTATCCGAAATAAGGATAGGTGTCCATTCTACGTCTTGGTTGGGGCCAATTTTCAGGCCATCCCCACGCGCATAATCAATAAACGGCAAACTGAAAATACCCTGTTGGTGGGATGCCATGTTGGTATGGACACTCTGACCGAGCAGCTTCGTCCAAATGGTCTGGAAGACACTCGTAGCCCGATTGAGGGGTTCTAAGAATTTGAGTTCAACATTGGCAAGGTATTCGCCCGCCATAAAATAGCTGGCATGTGAACCCGCTCCAGCATAGACAACAGGGTGATTGCCAACAAGCGTTAAATCGGTGTGGTCATCCCAACGCCGCCGCAGGTCATCCCCCGAATAATCATGGGCAGCATAGGCCACCCATGCGGGTGTTGGTGGCGCTTCGCCGTTGTCTTCTAGATAGACCAGCACTTGCTCCCAGTCAGCCTCATGGTCATTAACCCCAAAAAAGCCGGAGCGCCAGTTGTTCATAGTGTAGAAATAGAGATAGTGCAGAATGATATAGCCACCTTCGCGCACTACCCGCCCATAATAGATATAGCGCGGTGGCATCTGACGATATTGCACCTCGGCAGCGGCGGCTGTACCACCGGGTACCTTGCCACGCACCAACAGCGTTAAGTCAAAAGCCGAGTCCGCAATACGCGCTACCAATCCGACCCGCGCTAGACGCCCCGGTGCATGGAAACGCGGACGGTCTTTACGGCGTCGCCAGCGTTGATAGGTGACTCCATCAAGTGGCTCTTGGACAAAACGCATAAACAGAGTGTGGTCAGGGGGTACGGTCTCGTATTCAGCCAGTTTATCGAGGGTTAATTCACCAACAGGAACAAGGCGCTGTGGCTTGCCTTGGGGGGGGCGCAACCATAAGTTGCATTGGGCTACGTAATCCTCAACAGCACACGGAAAGAATAGCTCACCTTGGGTAAAATGAATGATGGGTTCATACTCCCGCAGCAATCGCAAATCATCCATGCCTACCCCCTATAAAGACTTGCTGAACATCACGTTGATTCATGTAAAACACAATCAGAACATCGCGCAACATCACTAGATAGTTGGGTTCACCTTCGATGTAGAGCGATAAACTATTGAGCATACGGGTTCCTGCCCACAAAATGATGGCAATCCATGCCCAGTAACGCAAGCGATACAGCCCATAGGCGATGATTAGCCCAAGAACAGCATAGACACCATCAATGGCAAGGCTTTGATTGATCTGGTCGAGGTCAATTCCTTCAAGTTCACGCTTGACTTCATTCAGATTCACAAAGATAATGAGGGCCAAGATGACAACGGCGTTGAGAATCTGTAACACTATTAACATCTTGACGCCAAAGGGACGCTGGGGTTTTACTCCGGCACGCATAACCAACCTTCTCGCCAATACTTTGTTAGGCCACATTCTATCCTAGTTAACGGGATACAACCATTGACAAAGTAGAATGGCCTCCAGTAGAATGCTGCTTACTGGCCGACGTAGCTCAATTGGCAGAGTAGGCGTTTTGTAAACGTCTGGTTATGGGTTCGAGTCCCATCGTCGGCTTGGTCTTGGGTCGATGTCCCGAGTGGCAAAGGGGGCGGACTGTAAATCCGCTGGCGGAAGCCTTCGCAGGTTCGAGTCCTGCTCGGCCCACTGGTTCTAAACCATGCCTACGTAGCTCAGTTGGCAGAGCACCTTCTTGGTAAGAAGGAGGTCATGGGTTCAAGTCCCATCGTAGGCTATTTTAATGTCTAAGAACCATATCTCGACGCAAATTTTGGTATAAGGAGACGGTCAGTACAACAATGGCCCAGTTTGAACGGAAGAAACCGCACGTCAACATTGGCACCATCGGTCACGTAGACCATGGCAAGACGACGTTGACCGCCGCAATCACCAAGACGCTTGGGATGAAAGCCATGGCGAAGTTCATGGCCTATGATGAAATCGACAACGCGCCCGAAGAGAAGGCTCGCGGCATTACGATCAACATTCGGCACGTGGAGTATGAAACCGACGGACGGCACTATGCCCACGTAGACTGCCCCGGCCACCGTGACTACATCAAGAACATGATTACGGGTGCGGCGCAGATGGACGGTGCGATTTTGGTGGTGAGTGCGCCTGATGGCCCGATGCCCCAAACCCGCGAGCACGTGCTGTTGGCCCGCCAAGTGGAAGTGCCAGCGATGGTGGTGTTCCTCAACAAAGTTGACCAAATGGACGACGAGGAACTGCTGGAACTGGTCGAGTTGGAGATGGCGGAACTGCTGGCGAGCTATGGGTTCCCCGAAGACACGCCGATTGTCCGCGGGAGCGCCTTGCAAGCCTTGGAAGCACCCGAAGACATCAGCCTGCCCGTCTATGCTCCTATCCTGAAACTGATGGAAGTGGTAGACGAATGGATCCCGACCCCCACCCGTGACATCGACAAGCCCTTCCTGATGTCGGTGGAAGACGTGTTCACCATCAAGGGGCGTGGTACGGTGGTGACGGGCCGTGTGGATCGTGGTTTCATCAAGAAGGGTGAATCCATCGACATCGTGGGTCTGGAAGAAGAAATCCGCACCACCGTCGTGACGGGTATCGAGATGTTCCACAAGGAACTCGACCAAGCCCAAGCGGGTGACAACGCGGGTGTGTTGTTGCGTGGTATTGAGCGCACCGATGTCTCACGCGGTATGGTGTTGGCGAAACCCAAGTCCATCACCCCCCACACCAAGTTCAAGAGCGAAGTTTACGTCTTGCGTAAGGACGAGGGTGGGCGTCACAAGGCCTTCTTCACAGGCTACCGTCCCCAATTCTACATCCGTACCGTGGACGTAACGGGTGTGGTCGAACTGCCCGAAGGCGTTGAGATGGTGCTTCCCGGTGACAATGTGAACCTCATTGTCGAACTCACCAAGCCCATCGCCCTTGAGCAAGGCTCGAAGTTCGCTATCCGTGAAGGCGGCTTGACCGTCGGTGCGGGTATCATTACCGAGATTATTGAGTAGAATTGCTACTCATCGGGGGGGAGTAATCCCCCCACTTAAATCATAGGGGAGTAGCTCAATTGGCAGAGCAACGGTCTCCAAAACCGTAGGTTGTAGGTTCGAGTCCTGTCTCCCCTGTCGAGCGTTTTTGTGACACCGTCCGCTTGGACGGTGTTTAAAATTAAGGTAAGGAGCATTCATTGTGGCTAAAATTACCACTCGTGATGTAGACGATTACGCTGAAGACGATTTTGAAGAACTTGAAGAAGAACTCATTGATGATGAGCCAGAAGTAGCTTCCACATCCGATAGTTTTGCCCGCCGTCAGCGCAAACGTGGTCAATTGGTTGAAGCCAACGCAACGACCGAGAAAAAAGGTCGGGCCACGCCGCGGCGTGACCAAGCACTTGCCAAATCAACGCCATTGATCGAGCGGATACCCCTTGTTGGTAGCCTTGTCAACTACTTCAGGGCTTCAGCCGCAGAGATGCGGAAAGTCACATGGCCCACCCGCGAAGACACTATTCGGCTCACGCGGTTGGTGTTGGCGGTGACGGTTGTGTTTTCAATTACGCTCGGTCTATTAGATGTGTTTTTGGGGTGGTGGTTTCGCCAAGCCTTGGAAGATGAAACAATCTTCTTGTTGGTGGCGGCAGCGGCGGTTGTTGTGGGTGGAACCTTTAGTTGGTTTGCTATCTTCCAGCGGGAGGATTACTCCCCGTTCTAATCGCCCATTAGTGTTAGAAAGGGCATTGTGGTGAACAAACAGCACGATGACGAACTCGATTTCGATCTTGATCCCGTCGATTTTGATGATGACGATCAACCGTCCACACCAGTTGAAGATACGATTGTCGCTGTGTTGAACACCAAGACTGACGATGGCACAGAAGACGATGACGACAAACACTGGTATGTCGTTCATTGCTATTCCGGTCAAGAGTACAAAGTCTGTCATGCCATTGAGCAGCGTATTGAGACGATGGGGATGCAGGATAAGATTTTTGATGTGGTTGTCCCCACCGAAGAAGAAATCGAAGTTAAAGAGGGCAAACGTCGCACGGTAGAACGCCGTGTGTTCCCCGGTTATATCCTTGTTCAGATGCGAATGGACGAAGACTCGTGGTATGTAGTTCGCAACACACCGGGAGTAACCGGATTTGTGGGTATGGGTAATGACCCCACCCCACTCCGCAAGGAAGAAGTAGCCCAGATTATGCGGCGCATGGAATCCGAATCGCCCAAGATTAAAGTCACCTTTAAGACTGGGCAAAAGGTACGGATCATTGATGGGCCGTTTAATGAGTTCATTGGCACCGTGGGCGAAATCGACATGGAAAAGTCCAAGGTGCGGGTTATGGTGTCGTTTTTCGGGCGGGATACGCCCGTTGAACTCGACTTTTTGCAAGTTGAGAAAGTCTAAACTCATCAAAGGAATTAGCAAATGGCGAAGAAAATCAAAGCAGTTGTTACCTTGCAATTGCCCGCAGGCAAAGCCAACCCTGCTCCCCCCGTTGGTCCAGCTTTGGCCCAACATGGCATCAACCTGATGGCCTTTTGTAAGGACTATAATGCCAAGACCAGCACACGGATTGGCGAAATCATTCCGGCGGAAATTACCATCTTTAGCGATGGCTCCTTTAAGTTCCGTCTCAAGAGTCCCCCCACTGCCTTTTTGATCCGTAAAGAAGCGGGTGTGGAAAAGGGGTCTAGTGTGCCGAATCGTGATAAGGTCGGCAAGTTGACCCGTGCCCAAGTCCAGAAAATCGCTGAGATTAAGATGGAAGACCTCAATGCGGTTGATATGGAAGGCGCGATGCTCCAAGTTGCTGGCACGGCCCGTAGCATGGGCGTTGAAGTCGAACTCTAGTTTTTACTCTTAGTTGAACGTGTGGGAGAGCCACTGGCTCGTTGGTACCACCGGAGGTAATTATGAAACACGGCAAGAAATACTTAGCGGCAGCCGAAAAAATTGACCGCGACAAGCAATATACCCCTGAAGAAGCGATTGCGCTGCTCAAGGAAATCTCCTTCACCAAATTTAATGAGACGGTTGAAGTCCATACCCGCCTAGGGATTGACCCCCGCCACAGTGACCAACAAGTCCGTACTACCGTCTTGCTCCCCAATGGCTTGGGCAAGACCGTGCGCGTGTTGGCCTTTGTTGAAGGTGAAGCCGTGCAAATCGCCGAACAAGCTGGGGTAGATATTATCGCCACCGACGAGATTATCAACCGTATTGAGAAAGACGGCTGGTTGGAATTTGACGCGGCGATTGCTATTCCTTCGATGATGCGGAAGATCGGTCGGTTAGGGCGTGTCATGGGTAAGCGCGGCTTGATGCCGAACCCCAAGTCTGGCACCGTTGTCCAACCCGAAGACATCCCCCAAGCGATTCAAGAAGTGCGGGCTGGTCGTGTCGCTTATCGTAATGATAAGACGGGCAATGTCCATGTCCCGATTGGCAAGATTGGCTTTGAGGCTGAGAAGCTGGTGGAGAACATGGCGGCCTTTATGGACTCGCTGCGTCGTGCCAAGCCAACAGGTGCCAAGGGCCAGTATCTGCGCCGCTGTGTGGTCACCACTACGATGGGGCCGGGGATACGGGTGGACGTCAACCTTGCGTTGGCAATGGAAACCCAAGCTGACTAACTGAGTGTGTTAGACACTTTTAACGGAGAGGCCACCCCTCTCCGTTTTTGATTCAGGCTAGTTTCTAAAGGTTGGGCCAACCCACCCCTGTACTTGGATAAAGCCCTCAATGGTGCGGGTTAGGTTGCGAGTGGCACCACCCACAAGGTCAGCCGAGTAAATATCGCGCCGTCCATCGGTGCCACGGGCCACAAGGATGCCATTAAACAGCACATAGGTACCCGTCGGGTCATAGCTAGGGTCACAGGCCAATAACGTCTCAGATGGCTCTGCCGCCAGTACAAAATTGGCATCGAAGACCAGCAAGCCATACGGACATTGCCCACTGCTGCCCCCTACCGCCACATAACGCCCATCGGGTGACCATGTGGCTTTCACGCCAAAACGCACAAACTCATAACTGGTTTGGCTGGCGATTACATTGCCATACCAATCCGCCATGACCAGCGTAGCATCTTGGTCAGTGACCCGATGATAAAGCAATTTAGTGCCATCGTATGTCCACGCAGGTTGAGAATAAAGCGCCCCGTCATTAGGCGAGAGACGCCATGTCGCCCCTAGCCCAACATCAAAGACCCACAAAATACTGACATCTGAGAAGGGGTCAAGGCTCCCCTCTGAGACATTCACCAAGTCCTCGGTAATCCATTCCGGTGGGGCGTTGATGATAGTTTCGGTAATTTGCTCTACGCGGCGTGTATCAAAGCGATACACAAAGAGATTGCCCGTTTGGGGCGGCGTGGCGTCAGGGTGATCGCACGTATCGGCGCGGTTAGGTTGCCATGTGGGGCATTGTACACGGTCGGAGACAAAGGCCAGCTTGAGGCTATCCGTAGACCATGCCGGCCAGAAATCATAACTAGAGTCATTCGTTAGGTTGGTCAGTCCTGTGCCATCAGCGTTAATAACATAGATGTCAGTGGCATAGTCGTTGGGCAGCACAAAGGCCAAACGGGTGCCATTAGGTGACCATACAGGCTGGTTGCCATTGATGCCACGCGGCTGGAGGCTATTACCATCATGAATCTTCATAACCCGCCCCGACTGAATATCCAGCAGGTAAAGGCCATGTCCCTCACCTTCCCGCAGTACATAGGCCAAGTGTAGCCCCGTCGGCGACCAATACACCCGCGCATCTTCTGGCAATTCAATCACCCGCGCCAAGGTGCCATTCGAGGGATGGGCTAAATAGACAGCCAACTTCGGAATAACGGTCTCGGTATCTTCAGGGGTCGTCTGATTTTCAGTGACAGTGAAGGCTACCCACGCCACATCCAGCCCACCTTGAATACTGGCGGGTACTGCCACAAAGTTGGTGACATTAGGTTGCAACACGACAGTGGGGTACGGCGTTGAAGTCGGGCGCGGCGTTGGGGTAATAGAAGGCGTCAACGTTAAGGTTGGGCTAGGCGTGACCGTCAAAGTGGCGGTAGGTGATGGGGTTGGGCTACTGGTAGGGGTGAGCGTCGGTTGCTCGGCTAGAGCAGTACCTGTGGCATCAGGGGTTTGGGTTGGCGGTATCGGTGTCGGCTCAATCGGGTGGCGTGTTAGGTTACAGGCCAACGATGTTACCGCCAACAATGCAATGAAATAGGCTAGTCGTCGCACGGTTTAATCAGAAATCGTTGACCGGATGGCCTTACCCGGCTGCAAACCAAGTACGGTGCGGGCTTCACCCACTACATAAAGCGACCCTGTAACGCATACCATCCCCTTGGTATTCGCTAGTGCAAACTGCACCGCCTCCCCAACCACAGGTTGAACCGTGATAGGGCCAGTGTAGCCAGTCTGATGGGCAATAGCGACAAGGGTATCGGTTCCTTCCGCACGGGAATCGATGGCTTGGGTAATCACCAGATGATCGACATAAGGCAACAGTTCATCCATCATCCCCACAATATCCTTATCCCCCTTGGCCCCAAAGACCAGCGTGAGGGGACGCTCACCAAATAAGGATTGGAGAGCCTCACGCAAGCAACGAGCTGAGGCGCGGTTATGCGCGGCATCAAAAACCAGCGCGGGATTCTGCTGGACAATTTCAAGGCGTCCGGGCCAACTCACACTTGCCAGCCCTTCATGAGCCGCTGTCTCAGGTACGGCAATTCCGGCTTGGCGCACATGCTCAATAGCGGCAGTCACGACGGCAGTATTGATGGCTTGGTGTTGACCAATAAGTGGGGTGCGGTACTCAATACCATTGGCAACCACCCGTTGTCCAGTAAGTTCAACCGGATAACTGGTATAGGGCCATTCACGCCCCACAAGGGTCATCGGGGCTTGGCGTTCTTGGCAGATGCGCTCCAATACTTCCAATGCCTCAAGGTCTTGGGGAGCGCTCACGAGCGGTACCCCATGCTTGATGATACCGCCCTTCTCGGCGGCAATCGACGCCAGAGAATTACCCAACAGGTGGGTGTGGTCATAACTAAGGCTGGTGATAATCGACACCACTGGACGCACCACATTGGTCGCATCCAAACGCCCACCTAGCCCGACTTCAATGACCGCAATATCAACCCCTTGCCGTGCAAAGTATTCAAAGGCCAGCGCGGTGGTCACTTCAAACCATGTCAATTCCTCTACTGCTTCAAAGAGGGGCTTGAGGTCATAGACAATCTGAGCGACATCTTCTTGGCTAACCATTTGCTGATTGATTTGAAAGCGCTCACGAAAATCTTGCAAATGCGGGGAGGAATACAAGCCGACCTTGTAGCCACTGGCCTGCAAAATCGCAGCCGTCATGGCTCCAACTGAGCCTTTGCCTTTGGTGCCTGTGAGATGTACGGTTGGATAGCGCTGGTGGGGATTGCCCATCAACTCCAACAGCCGCAACGGGCGCTCTAAGGTCATAACATCCGGTGAATAGCGGTCTTGGCGCTTGAGTTCGTAATTGATAAAGCTGTAAAGCGTGTCGAGTGCATCACTATAGGAGAAGGACATTCAATGCTCTTTCAATACCGAGTAATGCCCCGATAGTACCCGTTTCATTAGGTGGTGACAAGCGTTAGTTTTCAAGCTGCAAGGTAAGCGAGTAGGTACCGCTGGTCTCGCCTTCAATCCGTTGATAGCGCGAGGCTTCAATCTGATAAATATCATCTTTGGGGAGGGTAAAACTGCTAATCAGTGCGTTTTGGCTGGTTTCGCTCTCGTCATCATTGGCAATCAACTGCTTGCCATTGCTACTACGGAGGGTTAGTAATGGGTCGAGGTTACCCTCAAGGCGTTGCATACGGAGGGTAATCACGTCGCCTTCCGCACCTAAAAATACATAGTTATCAGCATATCCCTCATCATCAAGATCACCAACAACCTCTCCCCCATACAGCAATTCAATGCCAGCGGGTGGGTCAAGACCTTCGAGTTGTTTGAGTTCAAGGGTAAAGGTACCCGCTGTCTTGCCCTCAAAGCCCTCAAACCGCGAAATGGACAGATAGTAAATGCCTGTTTCGCCAATCGTGACGGCTGGCAAACGCACACTTTTGGCTTCCCGCCCTCCTGTATTGCCTGTCATGCGGTTGAGGTCAGTCGTCAGCAAACTGACAGACGGCAATAAATCACCCGTCGCTTGGGTCACCGCAACTGAGATAATATCCCCACGAGTCGCTTCAAATTGAAAGAAACGGGCTGGCACTTCCTCACTAATGGTGGCCTCAATGAGTTCCCCGTAGCGCACATAACGGGCATTGGTGGGGCGAGTGCCGAGGGCATCCACTGGAACTTGCTCTAAACTCAATAGGTAGGTGCCGACGGTGGTGCCGCTGGCCCAACCATAGCGTGTGGCTCGCACAAAGTAAATATCATCACGCGGCAAGGTATAGTTGACAATCCCCGCGTTGAAAGGAAAGGTCGAGGTTGGGTCGTCATCGCCTGAAATGAGAAATTGACGGTTGCCATCAAAGAGGTCAATCAAGGGGTCAAGGTTGCCAGAGGTGCGCTTCATGGCGATGTTAACGACCTGCCCACGCTGTCCCTCAAAATAATAGATAATCTCGGTACGTTGGTTGGTCAGTTCACCCCATACGGTGTCCCCATAACCGAGACGGGTATCCGTCTCCGCAATCGCAACCGCCCCCAGATTTTGCAGCGTCAAGTTATAGGAACCAGTGGTGGTGCCGTGTTCATGTCCGAAGCGAGTGGCTACTATAATATAGTCACCATCCATCGGAAGTTGATAGGAACGGATGGCGGCATCGGGGTTGCTTCCATCATCATCATTGGTGGCTAAAAGCGTACCATCAACTTGCAACAAGACCAGATAGGCATCTAAATCTCCCGTCTGGCGAGTCATGGTAATGACAATGGTCTGCCCTGCGTTGCCGCTAAAGAGATAGAGTTGGCGAAACTCGCTGTTATCAATGACACCATTCACCGTTTGCCCGAAGGTAAGCCGATCCCCACCCTGCTGTGGTGGGGAAGCATGGACGGCTGCGAATGGCAGCATCAAGAGCAACAGGAGCAGCCAACGCTTACTCATCGGCATTAGCCTGCTGCAACGTTAAGCGATAGGAGCCACTGGTCGGTTCAGCATCTTCATCAGCATAGCGTGTGACGGCAATCATATAGCCCCCGCTACGAGGTAAGGTATATTCGATATAAGGGTCACGGGTGTTGCCCAAGGGGCTATCATCGTTGGCTTCGAGCAAAATGGGGTCGCCTGTCGAACTCAACGCATAGAGGTAGAGTACCGCATCAAGGTCGCCGTCGGTAGTGGTTACTTGGATAATCACGGTGTCAGTTTGCCGGCCATCAAAATAGTAAAATTGCAGATAGGCGGTGTCGGTCAATTCATCCGTAACTGTATCGCCATACTCAATCAAATCGGCCTGACGGTCTACGCCAGCATAGGCTGGGTCTTGGTAGTTGAGGCTAAGATTGAAGGCTCCAGTTGTTAATGGCCCTGTGTCGCCTGAATAACGAGTCGCCACAATGGTATATTCTCCATCGGTGGGCAATTGGGCCGTCAGATAGGAATTGCGGACAACGCCATCTTGTATGTCGTCATTCTGCGCGAGGGTATTGCCACTGGCATCCTGCAAAATCAAGAAAGTGTCTAGGGGGTTGGCAGCGACCTCGGCCTCCATCAACACCTCGACATAATCACCCTCTCGCCCTTGGAAAACATATTGCACCTCGGATTGGGCTTCACTGATGGTGCCGCGCACGGTTGAGCCATAGCTGATAGGGATAGCGCTGCCTTCATCCCCGCCCTCGCCTTGAGCATTCAGCACAATCGAATATCCCACCCCGATGTTGGCGGCAGGGCCAGCTTGAGGCGCAACAATAACATAGTAGTCTCCGCTATCCGGAGCGCTGACTGCCAACAAGATGCCATTGTTAGAAGCTGTCACAAACTCTAGTCGGCTATTTGCCAAAATCACCGTTGAGACTGTGTTCTCGTCGGCTGTGACCGCGAAATCAATCAGGGTACCCGCCGCAACCGAGAAGGTGTATGTTGTGGCAAACTGTAGTGGGTCAAAGGTACCTGTTGGTGAAGTGCCAGCCACAATGCGTTCAGCGGGCGGCGGGTCTACACGCAAGGGGCTACCATCGTCAGTAGTATCACCTGTACTCAGCGCCAAGGAAAGTTCAAAGCGGCCTTGAGAGGTGCCGTTTTCTTGCTCGAACCGAGTGGCGATAATACCATAGTAGCCTTCATAGGGCAGGGTATAGGTAATCTGCGAATCTTTGTTGGTGTCGCTGATGTCATCGCTTTCAGCAAGGGGGATGCGCTCATCATCCAACAAATACAACAATGAATCGAGGCCGTCGGCTCCTTCCATTGAGATAACCACTGTATCTCCCGCGCCACCGTAAAAGACATAGGCATGGAGATAGATGGCGTCGCCAATATCCTCAGCTACCGTTTCGCCATAGTTAATTTCAGGGAAGTCGGCATAGTCGGTTGGTGGGTTAGGTCGTGAAGTGGGCAAGCTACGGGGCGGCGCGTCCGAAGCGAGTTCGAGTATAAAGTCGCCTGCTGTGATGCCTTGGTCTTGACCGCGACGGGTAGCAATTACAAAATACTCCGCGCTGGTAGGAAGGCTTGTGGTGAGCGTTGCGTTGTTATTTCCAGCACTGTTATCATCTTGGGCTACCACATTGCCGCTGGTATCTACCAACAACACATAACTATCGAGGTCACCACTGACCGCCGATTGGGTAATGGTCACGGTATCACCCGCCTCGCCTCGGAACCGATAGCGCACCAAAGGATTGGCGTTGGAAATAGTGCCTGTTACGGTCTCGCCATAGACTAGCCCATCCCCACTCCCGCTGCTACTAGCGACAGGCGTGGTGACATTACTGGTACTGGTGGTCGTCAAGGTAAAGACATAATCACCCCCAACTCCCGATTGGATGGTTGCCGCTGCAAGGAAGTACACGCTATCACTGGGTAGGGCTGTTGCCAGCGTCTGGGCGGGTTGGCTACGGAAGATTTCACTGAAATCGCTACGGTATAGCACAAACAGGGGTTGGAAATCAGCAGTCGGTTCACTGGTCACTTGGATGGCTTGCCCGCCCCGGCCTTCAAACCAATAGAGGTTAAAGTTATTCTCTCCGCCAAGTGTTCCTTGTACCGTTGCCCCTACCTCTAGTTGCTGGAGGCGCTGGCTGCGGGGGGTTACCAGTGTTACTTCTGGTGTTGTTTCGATAGCTGACGGGGTATTGGTTGGCACAATCGGTTGAGGGGTACTGGTTGGGATAGCACCCTTGTTGAGAGTCAGCGTGAAATCCCCAATGGTATTACCTTCCCCAGCAGGTGAGCGTGTCACATTCAGCAAATAGGCACCATTCGCAGGAATGACATAGGTGATTTGGGCATTGCCATTGGCCCCGCTATTATCATCGGTTGCGAGTAGGGTGCCATTGAAATTTGTCAGGTTCAACAGAGGGTCAAGGTTGCCACTGGTGGAGATGAGGGTTGCTGTGATTTGGTCACCACCCACCGCATCAAACACATAGCTGACAATTTGTTGGTCGTCGCTGATGGTACCAGTTACCGTTTGCCCGTATTGAATCGGGATAGGGGGAGCCTGTCGCAAAGGGGCTGCCCACACAGGCAACACACCACTACAAAAGATGAGCAAAATAATCAGTTTCTTCATGCTGTTCTAACCACGTCTGCTATCAGATTTAATCAAGGCGATTCTACCATTTTTAGAGCAAATCTGCCGAAAGGGTAAGTCAAACGCCCTGAAAACGCCACCTAGCGTCTACCTGTTCCCACAATTACTCGTGATAAGAATGCTTATCACTGGGTTACCGTGTTTCTGTAATATAATATATTACTATCGAAAACACGGAGACCTCGCTTCGCGCCCTTCGGCAGATGATAAGTGGCCGTTATCATGACTACAAACTTGGAATGCGCCCTGCGCCTAGTGTGTCCCAACTTTTAGTCAGGTGATAACGGGGTTTATCACTGGGTTACCGATGCCGCAATGCCTGATAAAGCTGGGTCTCAAGGGCCGTCATCTCCGGTGAATAGCGCATCGCATCCGCATCACGCGGGCGAGCAAACGGCACCGCGACCTCCATTACTACATGCCCCGGACGGGTACTCAGCACAATAACACGGTCACTGAGAGTGATGGCCTCCTCAACATCATGGGTGACAAAGACGATGGTATAGCCAAAGTGTCCCCAAACCTGCAACAACCATGCTTGAAGTTCATGGCGGGTAATGGCGTCTAGAGCGCCAAACGGCTCATCCAAAAGCAGAATATCTTTACCCATTAAAAACGTCCGCAACAAGGCTGCCCGTTGGCGCATCCCGCCAGATAACTGTGTAGGGAAGGAATGTGCAAAGCCTTCTAGTCCAAAGAGTGGGAGTAATTCTTGTGCTCGTTGCTTGGCTTGACGACGATGACCCCGCCCGACCTCTTGGCCTAAGATGACATTATTAAGGACAGTACGCCAAGGCAATAGCGCGTCTTGCTGAGGCATATAGGCAGTGCGGCCCAAGCGATTGCTGAGGGATTCACCTTTTAGGATGATGGTGCCGCTATCGGGCTGTTGCAACCCGGCGATAACCTCCAAAAGGGTACTCTTACCACAACCGCTAGGGCCGATAATGGTCACGAACTCACCTGCCGCTACCGACAAACTCACATCTTGAATAGCCAGCAAACGGCTACCCGCCTCTCGATAGGACTGGGTGATATGGGTGAGTTCGAGTTGGGTCATGGCTAGTCCTCGACAGTGCCGGGTAGAAAATCGTTGGTGAAGACGGTGCTGGTGTCAAAAGCTACGCTGATGATGCCATGCTCATAGAGAAAATCGGTAAAACCTTGCCAGACAGCCGAGTCCTGTTGACCCCAACGTGGCGCGTCGGCTTGATATTGGGTACTTAACCATGTCGCACTGGTCTTGACCAACTCGCTATCGAGTTCAGGCACGGCGTCAAGTAAAATGTCCGCCGCGTCGTCAGGCTGCTGGATGGCATAGGCATAACCGCGTGCCGTCGCTTGCACAAAAGCATTGACCACCTCTGGCTGCTCATCAATCATGGCTTGGGAGGTCAATAAGATGGGTGTGTAATAATTGGGGATGCAATCACCATAGTCCTGTAACATCACCACATCCAGATTGAGGCCTGAGACCTCGGCATTGATACCTTGCCAGCCGTAGAAAATCCATGCGCTGTCGATGCGGTTGCGCTTCATCAACTCAATGGCGTCAGCAAATCCAATATCGAGATAATTGGCCTCATCCCATGTGGCGTCATCGCAAGTCAGCAGTTGACGTAGGATGGCATTCTCCAAGTCGGCAAAACCAAAGCCGCCATAGGTCAAGGGAGCCAAGTCCGACGGACGTGTCAGGGAGTGGTCGTCAGCAATGGTGACAAAGCCAGAGGTGTTGTTCTGGATAATAGCTGCCACCGAGACAATCTTGGCTCCATCCAGCATGGCGGCTGTCGAAAATTCTTGGAAGCCGATGCCAAATTCAACGATTTCAGCATCAAGGGCCTGCTCCACCAGCAAATCACTCGGTTCGATGATATTGACGTCGAGATTCGCGTCATCGTAATAGCCCAAGGCTTGGGCGGCGTAAAAACCGATGTGGTTGGTATTGGGTGTCCAGTCTAGCATCAGGGTTACAGTGGTACGCTCGTCGAGGCGGGGGAACTCAGTGGCCCCACCGAGCGGGTCGGGTGAGGTACCTCCATCTTGCGCCAAAGCACTCACGGGAAATGCCACCAATACAATCACCAGTAGTAAAGGCCAGAATTTCATGGGTAAAAATCTCCTTCCGATATAACGCCATCGGAGCGCCAAAATTTCAATCAATGTAGCGAGAATGACGAGCAGTACGCTCAGAATGGCGATAATCGCCACGGCCAAAAACACTTGGTCGGTCTTGAATGACTGATACGAGCGTTGCAGAAACTTGCCTAAGCCCGCCCCCGACCCAACATATTCACCAATCACAGCCCCCACCACGCTATAGGTCGCCGCAATCCGGACCCCGCTAAAAAACGACGGCATGGCATTCGGTAAGCGCACCTTCCACCATGTTTGGAGCGGGTTGGCCCCCATTGAGCGTAAGAGCTTGGTATAGAGAGGGTCGGTACTCTGGAGGCCGCTCAGGGTATTGACCGTCACAGGGAAAAACGAGAAGAGCGCCACCACCACAATCTTGGGGCCGAAGCCGAAGCCAAAGACCAAAATCAGCAGCACCGCTATCGCAAAAATGGGAATGGTCTGTGAAATCACCAGTATGGGGTATAGCACCCAGCGCAAAAGTGGCACCAAGTCCATGATGGCGGCCAAGAACAGCCCGACTCCAATGCCGATACTGAGACCCGTTAAGGCGACCCATAGTGTGGAGGGGATATGCTGCTCACGTAGGGTCTCATGGTGGATATCCCACGCGGCGCGGACTTCCGCCACACTCGGTACCAAGCCCTCAAGGTCGCCTTGATTGAAGGTCTGCCATTCAACATAGAGTTGAGACAGGCCACCCGTTAGGAATAGTAGAGTCAAGCCCAGTACCACAACCAGCGCAAGGCTACGGGTGATTTCAACGACCCTGCGTATCATGGGCGATACTTGGCGAGTTTATCGTCAATGGTGGAGCCAGTGCTGACATCATCGGCCACCTTAATGATGGTCACAGCCTTTTGTACGCCGTTGCTAAAGCAGGCTTCATGGGCAGCGCGGGCGGCTTCCATACAAGCCTCCCAACTTCCCTCTAAGACCGTTTCCATTGGTGTGACTATGTGCTTAATGCCTGTTGATTGGATAGCGGCAATGGCAGCATCGACCACTGGGTAAGGGTCAGCCGTCATCGGCAACACCTGAACACTGACCGTTATTATACGCATCTTGTCTCCTTTTGATTAGGCTCGCCCAACCGTATGCACCACCAGCAACACACCATCAGTAAATTCAACCATCGGATGGGGGCCAGTGATGACATTGCTAATGCCACGCGCTGGGCCAAGCGTTAACGATTCATCCGCTAGGGGATAAGCTAAGTCGTGGGTGCGGATATGGTGACAAGGGCCACCAAAGGGCAATAGGGATATTGTGTCCCCGACCTGACCGGAGAGGTAATGCTGACCCGCTTCGGCTAACCATGCCGTTTGCTTGCCTGCCACCAAGCGTACATCCCGCCCTTTAAGTTGTGGCAAGGACAGCAAGTAGATGTTGGCGAGACTTTGATCAAGACGGTTGCCGAGAGCAGCTAAAATGCGAATCCACGTCGCACCGCGCTCAACTGCTGCAAGCAATGCCAGTTCCAAATCGGTTTCATCTTTGGCGGCGGGATAGCGCTGGGTAGTGATGCCCTGCTCGGCAAAGGCTTCTAAATCAGCGGGGGAAATCGAATCAAAGTCGCCAATAACCAGATGTGGCATCAGGCCAAGGTCGCGGGCAATCATCGCCCCACCGTCCGCCCCTATGACATAAGCTTCAGCGGCAACTGCCAACACCAATTCCACCGCAACACCCATTTCAAGGGTGCCGTTGGCAACCACAATGGCTTTATTCATCAAAAAACCACTCCTTACGGGGAGTGGCTTGGATATGCTGAGTCATAGACCAACTTCCTCCGCCGGCATTACCCGGTTCAGGTTCAAGGGTCGGTATCGTCGATGGATACCCTCTCAGCCCGGCTAACCCAAGCTCCCCTATTGATATTTTGTCTTTACCATAGCGGCCTTCATTTCTTTTGTCAACTCATCTAATACGGTTCTAATACTTTCGTACAGGGCCGGGGCTGACCCATCGACGCGTGCGAGACAGGCCACTTCATGCCATGCTAAAACTATGGAGGAAAACATCGTATGACTGTTCAAGCTGCTTCCTACGTGTCCGTTGCTACCCTTAGCGAAGTCCAAGCCACGGGCTGTAAGGTTATCCATATTGAGGGCCATACCATCGCCCTCTTTGCCCAGCAAGGCAATCGGGTGTTGGCAGTTGATAATCGCTGTCCCCACATGGGCTTTCCCCTCAATAAAGGCACGGTGCGCGATGGCATCTTAACCTGCCATTGGCATCATGCCCGCTTTGATTTAGCAAGTGGCGGCACCTTTGACCAATGGGCTGATGATGTGCGAGCCTTTCCGGTTGAAATCCGCAATGGAGAGGTCTATCTCGATTTGGGCGAAAGCCGCGACATTCTTGAGCATCAACGGGAACGCCTACAGGTCGGCCTAGAGCGCAATTTGCCATTGGTCATTGGCAAGGCCGTGTTGGTGTTGTCTGACCCCGTTGAGCCGTTCCGCATCGGCCTTGAGTTTGGCACACGCTATCGGGATACAGGTTGGGCGGCGGGCCTGACTATCCACACCTGTATGATGAACATGCTCCCCTATTTGCATGAAACTGACCGCCCCCGTGCGCTCTACAACGGCCTGATTGCAGTGGCAAATGATACCAGTAATGTCCCGCCACGCTTCCCTATCCGTCCCCTACCCAATAGCAGCGGCGATATACAAGCCTTGCGGCGCTGGTTCCGTGAATTTATTGAGGTGCGTGATGCCGAGGGTGCCGAGCGCTGCATCATCTCAGCCATACAAGCTGGGGCTACGCCGCGTCAAGTGGCGGACATGCTCTTTGCCGCCGTGACCGACCACCGCTACATCCGCACCGGACATCCGGCAGACTTCACCAATAAGGCCCTTGAAGCGCTCGATATGGCAGGCTGGGACTATGCCGAGGTGGTATTGCCGAGTCTGGTACACGATTATGCAACGGCTGACCGCATGGAGGAGGATAACGCTTGGCGCAACCCCACCGACCTTGTCGCTATCCTTGAAAGCACCTTTGAGCAATTGCCCACCCAACCGATTAGCACCGACCAGCCTTGGCAGGGTGGCCCGACCTTAGTCGATATTCTGCTGGGACAAAACCCCTATGACATTGCCGATACCATGCTGGATGCCTTGCGGAGTGGCTGTGGGTGGGTTGAGTTATCCGAATGGGTTTCGTATGCTGCCGCTCGTCGGATTGCCCATTTCCATACTAGCAACGAGTTTGGGGATTGGGATACAGCCTTGCATACCTTCACCTTTGCCAATGCCATTGAACAAGGGTTACGCCGTGCGCCATCAGTCGAATTGCTGCGGGGAGTCTTTGATGCCGCCATGAGCCTCTACCTTGACCGCTTCCTGAATATCCCGGCAACCCCCTTACCCCAACCCAAAGGCATGGTAGACGACCCGTTGAGCCTGCTCGATGCGTTGACGGACTTATTAGACCGCCAGCAGCAGGTCAATCCAGCAGGGGCGTTGGTGGCGCAATATCTCAGTAGCGGAGGCGCACCAGAGCCATTGTTGGCAACCCTCGGCGGCCTGCTGCTGCGTGAAGACCGCAACTTCCATACCATTCAGATGATAGAGTCTGCCTTTAAGCAATATCATCGCTTGCGTGACACCGAGATGGGGACGCATGTCTTGGTTGCGGCGGCACGCTATCTGGCGGCCCATGCCCCAACGGCTCGCGCTCAAGGGCAGACGTTCCAGATTGCCCAGCGTTTGCATCGGGGCGAACACATTTTTGCAGAATAGCCGCTATAAGGTCTTACGCCAGAGATATTCGGTCAGGCACAGGTCAAACCCCGTCGATTCGTATAAACGATTGGCAGGGATGGCGGTGCCTGTTCCCACATAAACATGGGTGGCCCCAAGGCCGCGCAGCAATTGGAAGCCTGCAACCAGCAGAGCGCGGCCTAAGCCTTGGCGCTGATAATTGGGGTCGGTGCCGACGGGTTCATACATCCCGATTTTGCTGATGGGTTCATACCAAACCAACGTAAAGGCCGCAAAGTTACCATCGGGGGCCTCGACAATCAGGTCACGCTCCAGTCGATAACCTTGTGCTTGCTGCAACATCTGATAAATTTCAACGGGTAGCGGCTCGGAGCCAAAGGCCCGCCCCATCACATAGCAGCGCTTGGCAAGGTCGTCATCTGGGCGCAGCGAGCGCAGGGTGTAGCCATTGGGGAGTGGTGCAGCAGGAATAGGGTCTTGCAAGGAGCGCACAAACTTGCGGGAAATGCCGACATGTTCATAGCCCCGCCCCTGTAGCACTTCGGTGCGGTGGCTGTCATCACCAAATATCCATACGCTAAGTTGCCGATGGTTGTCTACGGTTTCGTAGATATTTTCTTCTGCCCACGCAATCATCTCAGCTTCAAGGTGGCGATAGTCAGGGTGTATCTGCAAAAAGGCTTCACCGAGCCGCCCTTCATGGTTGACTACGCCGACTATATCACCCGCTGCATTTTCCCAGAGGCGAATCTCGGCCTCCCAGTGTTGGGTACCAGAACCAATGAACTTGGTGATGAAGTGCTTGCAATAGTCCCAGCGCTCAATCAGCCAGTTATAGGGCATGTGGGTCAATTGATAGGTGTGAATAAGAAAGTCGCGCACCCGTTGGAAATCCGACGCGGGGTCGTAAGGACGCGATTGAACCGACATAGGATAGAATCTCCTACAACGAAGAAACCAATAAAAAAGCCGCCCAAACATGAGCGGCTTATATTGTACCTATTCGGCGGCATTCAAGACGAGTGTATAAGCTCCCTCTTCCTCGCCAAAAGCGCTGGAAACGACAATGACATACATGCCATCATCTTCCAATGTTGCGGTGGCAAGCGACCCCTTGTAGGTGCTGCTGCTGTCATCATCTTCAGCGATAAGTTCAGCATCTTCATTGTAGATTCGCACATAAGGGTCAAAGACGCTGCTGGTCACTTCAACCGTGATGGCGCTATTTTTAGCCCCTTCATAGACCCAGACCGAAGCCCCATCCAGCGGCAACTCACCCTCAACGGCCTCCCCTATGACCAGTTCGCCATTCACCGGATAGCTCTGTAGTGTGAAGAAATAGAGCGCTCCAGCATAGTCTGTCAGTTCTTCTTCGCCTGCCACACTGATGGTTAGAGTATAAAGGCCATCTTCACGCAAGCGCAGGAAGGATAGCCCCGCATTCAGGCCGTCGGCGTCATCGTTTTCGATAAAGGGGCGACCATTGGGGCGAATAATCGAAATAAACGAGTCAAAGGCGTCACTCTCGGCCATAATTTCAATGACCTCGCCCGTCTTGCCCTCAAATTGCCATGTATTGGCCTCGGTAGTCTCACCTAGTTTGACGAGGATGGTCTCATCCAGATAAGGGGTCTCGCCACCTGCCGCGCTCAGTTCAAGTTGATTGAGGGTCAGGGTATAGGCTTCATCAGACTCGCCCGCGTAATCGCGCACAACGATGACATAATAGCCATCCGCTGCCAACTCATACGGCAGGATAGCGGAATTATCGGTGTCGGTGTCCGCATCGTCGTTCTCGACTAGCAGGGTATCGTCCTCTAAAGAACGCAACTCCAGCACCGTGTCAAAGTCTTCGCTTTCGAGAGTAATGGCGACAATATCGCCCTCTTTGCCCTCAAAATACCAACGGTCACCATTTTCAGCGTCAATCAAGTCCTCGGTTACCGAGTCCCCATAGTCGATGGTATAGGCGGGGTCTTGCGCCCCAGCCGTGCCAACCATCACCAGTATCAATATCACGAGTACCACAAGTCGGATTATCACAGGCACCTCTCCTTTACTACGAGAGCCATTATAACAAAAAAGGGCCGCCCTCACGTGGAGAGCGACCCATGTACCGTCAGTTAGAACGGTTTAGCGGTTCTTTGGCGGGGTGGGAAGCGAGTTCTGACGGCTCGCATTCTCCTCCGCGGGGCTGTTTTGCGGATACTGGTCGAAGTCCAGCGAGGTCGTCATGCGGTTGGCCTCTTCGTCCACCTTGATGGCGGGCGCGTCAATCGGCAGCGCGTTGGTGTTGAAGATGTTGGAATTCACCAATTCTTCCGTGCTGTCGATGTCCGAGGTGAAGACCACCTGTGTCGAGTCGCAGAACCACGTCGGCGCGTAGTCGGGGATGTCGTTGTCGGTAATCAACCGCGTTTGACCGGGTTGGTTATCGGCCCCAACTTCGGTGGCATAGATGTCCAGATCACCGTCCAAATCGCTTTGGTAGGCAACAATCTGGTCATCGGGTGACCACACGGCGTTGGTGGCATCGCCTGCCACATCGCTGATGCGGGTAACGTTGGTGCCATCGGCGTTCATCACGTAGATAACACTGTTGTCGCCATCGCGGTAGGAGCGGAACACGATTTGGTCACCCTTGTTGGAGTACATCGCATCGTGGTCGTCGCCAGTCCCATCGCTCAGGCGGGTAATCTTGTAGGTACCCGTCTCAGGATCGATTTGGGTCAGATCCAACTCGTAGATTTGCCAGAAGCCGTCACGGTCGCTTTGGTACAGCAACTTGCTGCCATCAGGATGCCAGAAGGCGTTGAGATCACTACCGGGATGGTCAGTCAAGCGTGTTTCCACACCAGTACGGACATCCAGCATGTAGAGTTCCCAGTTGCCATCGCGGGCCGACTCGTAGACGATCAGGCTGCCAGCGTCAAACGCACCACCGGGCGACCAGACGGGATCGATGTCGAGTGCCTTGGTGTTGTAGGTCAGACGTTGGGTAATGTACGGACTGTCGGGCGCGTTGTTGACAGGCGCGATGTAGATTTCCCAGTTGCCGTCACGGGTACTGGCAAAGGTAATCCATTCGCCATCAGGTGAGCGGCTGGGGGCCACATCGTACACGCGGTCGCCTTCGCCTTGCGACAGGTTCTCGCTGGCGTTGGGGAAGTGCTCATCACCACCGAGGCGGAAGACTTCCCAGTCTCCAGTCTGGTTGGTGTGATAGACGATCCAGTCTGGGCAGATACCAGCGCCAACCGTGACGGGTGTCCATGGCTCGCGGTCGAGCGTGACATCGTTACAATCAGCCGGGTTCATATCCGGAATGGGGAAGCCATCGGGGCCAGTACCTGTCTCACCGCAGACATCCTCGGGTTCGGGGGTGTCGGTGGGTGTCGGGGTTGGCGTTTCCTCTGGCGTGTAGCAGATGGTTGAGAGCGTCAAGGTTTGGTCCAGATGCGACACGCTGAAGGTGATGTCACCGTAGTTACCCGAGTGGATAATTTCGATGCTTTCACCATGTGCCAATTGGATCTCGCCTTCTTGGACGACGTTACCATCATGGTCAACAATTGTGTAAATCTCAGGCGTGAGCATATCACCAGCAGGCGACACCGCTTCATTGGTGACACGGAAGGCCGCATTAGCGAGTTCGTAGCAAGCACCGATGAGGGTGAGTGCAGGTTCTTCGCAACGTTCAACCGAGACACTGATGCTGAGGTCGTCAACCGTGACGGTCACAATACCGAGGTCATTACGGAGGTCATCGAGGACGAGGGTCTCCAGACCACCGAGTTGGAAGGGCAACGTGATGGTGCTGCTGCCGTATTCGTATTCGATGGTGTAGGTCATACCTTCGAGCATCGGGCCACCATTGTTGGTAATGGTCACCACTGGGCCGTATTCGACGCACAAGCCGTCGATGCTGATGTCAGCAGGCCAGCAGTTTTCCAAGTCAACCGTCAGGCTTTCGCCTTCGCCACCAGTGAAGAGCGTGAAGGTCAGCGCACCGTGTTCGTTGCTGAAGGTGAGCGTAACGCTACCCTCGGCGGCGACGCTAACAGTGCCTTCTTCGAAGGTGCCGTCTTCATAGTCTACGCGGTAGGCGACTTCGGCAGGCTCAATCATCGGGCCACCATCGTTGTAAACGGTGATGACGGGATAGATTTCGGAGCAGAGGCCATCGGTACGGAGGACAGGCGGCCAGCAGTTCTCAACCTCAACGACGATGGGTTCTTCACCATCGAGCGTGAAGGTGGCGGTGCCGTGTTCGTTGCTGAGGTCAACATCAACGCTGCCTTCAGCCGGAACAACGACGGTGCCGCTGTCGGTGGTGCCGTCTTGGTAGACGACCGACCATGCCCATTCGAGGTCAATCATTGGGCCACCGTCGTTGTAAACGGTGACGCGGGCGAAGTTGCCATCTTCCACGCAGACGTAATCAGCGCGTGGTGCGGGCGGCCAGCAGTTCTCAACCTCGACGACAATCGATTCCTCACCTTGGAGGGTGAAGGTGGCGGTGCCGTGTTCGTTGCTGAGGTCAACATCAACGCTGCCTCCAGCCGGAACGACGACGGTGCCGCTGTCGGTGGTGCCGTCTTGGTATTCAACTGTCCATGCCCATTCGAGGTCAATCATTGGGCCACCGTCATTGTAGACCGTGACGCGGGCGAAGTTGCCATCTTCCACGCAGACGTAATCAGCGCGTGGTGCAGGCGGCCAGCAGTTTTGGACTTCAATGACGAGCGTTTGTTCGGTGCCAGCCAACGTGAAGGTGGCGGTGCCGTGTTCGTTACTGAGGTCAACATCAACGCTGCTCTCAGCCGGAACGGTAACGGTGCCACTGTCGTTAGAACCGTCTTGGTAAGCGACTGACCATGACCATTCGGCGGGGTTAATCATCGGGCCGCCATCGTTGTAGATGGTGACGCGAGCGAAGTTGCCGTCTTCGATACAGGTGTAGTCGATACGTGGTTCGGGCGGCCAGCAGTTCGGGACTTCGATGGTGAGTGTGTCACCTTCGCCTTCACCAGTGGTGAGCGTGAAGGTGGCGGTGCCGTGTTCACTGCTGAGGGTAATGGTTTTGCTACCTTCGGCGGGAACGCTGATGGTGCCACCATCGGTGGTGCCGTCTTCGTACACAACTGACCATGACCAGTCCCCATCGACCATTGGGCCACCGTTGTTGAAGACCGTTACAACGGAGTCTTCGCCAACGCATTGGTGGTCAAGGGCGGGTTCGGGCGGCCAGCAGTTCTCGATTTCAAGCGTGAGGGGTTCCTCGTCGCCTGTGTCGAGGGTGAAGGTGGCGCTACCGTGTTCGTTGCTGAGAGGAACGGTCACTGTTTCGCCAGCCGGAACCGTGATAGTGCCGCTGTCGGTGGTGCCGTCTTGATATTCAACTGACCATGACCATTCGGCGGGGTTGACCAGCGGGCCACCGTTGTTGTAAACGGTCACTACTGGGGCTTCCTCGGTACATTGATATTCAAGGTCAGGTTCGGGCGGCCAGCAGTTCTCAATGTCAAGCGTGAGGGGTTCCTCGTCGCCTGTGTCGAGGGTGAAGGTCGCTTCGCCGTGTTCGTTGCTGAGGTTTACGGTGGTGCTTTCGCCAGCCGGGATGCTCACAGTGCCACTGTCGGTGGTGCCGTCTTCATACTCGACTGTCCATGACCATTCAGCAGGATTAATCATCGGGCCGCCGTTGTTGGTGATAGTGACCACTGGGGCTTCGCCAACTTCGGCTTCCGTGCATACATAATCCAATTGGGGTTCGGGCGGCCAGCAGTTCTGAACCTCAATCGTCAGCGGCTCTTGGTCGCCAACAGTCAAGGTGAAGGCTGCCGTGCCATGTTCGTTGCTGAGGTCAACATCAACGCTGCTTTCAGCATCGGGGCGGACAGTGCCGCTATCGGTGGTGCCATCTTCATAGACCACTGACCATGCCCAGTCGTCGCCAATGATGGGGCCGCCATCATTGTAGACCGTGACGCGGGCGAAGTTGCCGTCTTCGATACAGACGTAATCGAGGCGCGGTTGCGGTTCGTTACAGTTCTCGATTTCGACAACCTTGGTCAAGTCTGGGCCATAGGTCAAGGTGAAGGTCGCCGTACCGTGTTCGTTACTGAGCGGGATGGTCTCGCTACTGCCAGCCGCAACGGTGATGGTGCCACCATCGGTCGTGCCGTCTTCGTAGCTAACTTCCCATGTCCATTCAGCAGGTTCGATCATCGGGCCGCCGTCGTTGTAGACGGTGACGCTGGTGCCTTCTTCGGTACATTCGTAGGTGAGGCGTGGCTCAGGCGGCCAGCAGTTCTCAATCTCGACCATCAGAGATTCGTCTTGATTGAGGGTAAAGATGGCGGTGCCATGCTCGTTGCTCAACGGGATATTGACGCTGCTTTCAGCCGGAACGGTAACGCTGCCGTTGTCGATGGTGCCGTCTTGGTAGACAACTTCCCATGTCCATTCGGCGGGTTCAATCATCGGGCCACCATCGTTGTAAACAGTCACAACGGGGTAGTCTTCGACGCATTGATAATCCACACGCGGTTCTGGCTCGTAGCAGTTCTCGATTTCGAGGCTCAGTGTCTCATTCTGGTTGAGCGTGAAGAATGCTGTACCGTGTTCGTTGCTGAGGTCAATGTCAACTGAGCCACCAGCTTCAGGACGGACAGAGCCGCTATTGATGGTGCCGTCTTCATAAACGACTTCCCATGTCCAGTCGTCGCCGATGATGGGGCCGCCATCATTGTAAACGGTGACACGGGCGAAACTGCCATCTTCCACGCAGACGTACTCAACGCGTGGTTCAGGCTCGTAGCAGGTTTCGATTTCGATGCTCAGTTCTTCATCGCCGTTGAGCGTGAAGGTCGCTGAACCGTGTTCGTTGCTGAGGTCGATTTCATCTTCGCCGCCAGCTTCAGGACGGATGGTGCCGCTGTCAGTGGTGCCGTCTTCATAGACGACTTCCCATGTCCAATCGTCACCAACAATTGTTCCACCATCGTTGTAGACGGTGACACGGGCGAAGTTGCCGTCTTCCACGCAGACATACTCAAGGCGTGGCGCGGGTTCATCGCAGTTCTCGACCTCAACGGTCAAGGTATCTTCGGGGCCTTCGCCTGTGATGAGGTCAAAGGTCGCGGTGCCGTGTTCATTGCTGAGGTCAACATCAACGCTGCCGCCAGCCGGAACGGTGACACTACCGCTGTTGGTTGAACCGTCTTCATAGACGACTTCCCAGTCCCATTCAGCAGGGCTGACCATCGGGCCGCCATCGTTGAAGATGGTGACACGGGCGAAGTTGCCGTCTTCCACGCAGACGTACTCAAGGCGTGGTTCGGGCGGATAACAGTTCTCAACATCCACCACAATCGTATCACCTTGACCCTCACCATAAGTGAGCGTGAAGGTAGCCGTACCATGTTCGTTGCTGAGGTCAATGTCTACTGAGCCACCAGCCGGAGGAGCGACAGTGCCGCTGTCGGTGGAGCCGTCTTGATAGTTAACCGACCATGACCATTCTTCGTTGACCAATGCACCACCATCGTTGTAGACGGTGACGCGGGCGAAGTTGCCGTCTTCCACGCAGACATAATCTACGCGTGGGGCAGGTTCATAGCAGGTCTCGATTTCGACGCTCAGGTCTTCATCACCGTTAAGGGTGAAGATCGCTGAACCGTGTTCGTTGCTGAGGTCGATGTCTACTGAGCTATCAGCGTCGGGACGGACGGTGCCGCTATCGACAGTGCCGTCTTCATAGGCGACTTCCCATGTCCAATCGTCACCGATGATAGTTCCACCATCGTTATAGACTGTGACGCGGGCGAAGTTGCCGTCTTCCACGCAGACATACTCAAGGCGTGGTTCTGGCTCATAGCAGTTCTCGACTTCGATCTCGATTTCTTCTTCATTGATGAAGAAGGTGGCAGTGCCGTGTTCGTTGCTCAGGTCAACCGTCGCAGTGCCAAGGGCCGGTACTTCGATTTGACCAGTGACAACCTCACCATCTTCATAGGTGATGGTGTAGTTGTAGGGGCCTTGAACTGGGCCGCCATCATTGGTGATAGTGACGCGGGCAAAGTTGCCGTCTTCCACGCAGACATAATCTAGACTGATGTCAGGTGGTGGCAAGCATGGGCCAGTGCTGAGTTGTTCTGCCGAGTTGCCAACAATAAGCACAATCGTCAAACGACGTTCTGGATTCATGTTATTGGCATCGAAGGTCGCCGTCACATCCAACGATTGGTTGGGCAGGAGGTCGAAGTTGGTGTCAGAGATAACTTGGGTGCCAAATGGATTGGCTTCCGTACCACGCCAGACACTGTAGGTGCCGCCGAAGAGTGGACCGCCGCCATTGCTGATGGTGAAGGTCGCGCTGTTGGAGATTCCCGCATCGCATTGACCGCTAAGGGTCAAATCAGGTGGGGCTAGGCATGGGCCGATGTAGCCAGTTTCGACTGTATTGCCAACGCCGTCGGTCACAATCAACTTGATGCGACGGTCTTGACTGTAGTTATCAGGCCCAAATAAGACGGTGATGGTCTCACTACCGTTTTCACCGATATTGTAGGTGCCATTGCTGACGGATTGGTCATTCTCATCCACTGCTGACCATGAGCCATCAGTGAACATCGGGCCACCATCGTTGGTGATGGTGAAGGCAACGCCAGTACCGTCTTGACCTTCATAGCAGAGGCCATCCACGCTGATGTCAGGTGGTTCCACGCAGCGGTCTTGAGACGCGGAGGCTTGGCTATCACGGGTCGTCAGGGTTGCACCATTGGGGTTCGCCAACTCAATGACAATCGGAGCAGCGCCTTCGAGCAACCGGAAGGTACCTTGTTGCAAGATTTCGTTGGTCACGTTGTCACGGATGGTGTACTCATCGTCTTCGGTCATATCACCACCAATGTTGGTGATGGTGAAGCGCACGAAGGGAGCAACGCCGGGTTGGTCTTCCACGCAGACGCCTTCAACAACAATGTTGGGCAGTTCGCTGGATGGAATAACCTGTACGGTAATGGTACGGACAATCGGATAGGTCAATTGACCATCGGTTACCGTCAAGACGACCTGATAGGTGCCTTCCACATAGGTGTGGCAAGGAGCCAATTCGGTGCTTGGCGGTGAACCATCACCGAAGTCCCAGTTCACAATCTCGAAGCCTTCGTCCAGAATGCTGGAGAAGCAGACCAGACCTTCGGGTTGGTAATTCACGCCAATCGAACCACCGCCACCGCCGGGTGTGAAGGTCCGCACGATGTTGGTCGCGCTGGCGCTTAGGCCAAAGGCATTCGTCACACGCAAGCGGATATTCCACACACCTGCGACATCGTAGTTGCGGCAGACGACACTGTTATCACCATTGGTGATTTCAAAGGAACCGTCGCCGTCCAAGTCCCATTCCCATTGGATGATGTTGTCGCCTTCGCTGGCATCGGTGTAGCAGATTTCAGCAGGGGCAACGGCTGACCAACGGCTGGGGTTGAAGGCCGCACGGATAAAGCTCGATTGAGCAACGGTTACATTCACAGTCGCTTCAACGGTGCCGAGGCTACCATCGCCATAAACCTTGGCGGTGTAGGTGCCGGGGACGCTAAAGGCGAATTGGACCGATTGGCCGGGTTGCAAGGTGGGGACACCGGGCAGTTCCCAGCGATAGTTCGGGTTGTCGAGCAGGTTGGTGCCTGTCGCTGTGAAGGTAATGGTTTGGTTGACCAAGGCCACTTCAGGATTGGCTTCGGCAAAGATTTCTTGGCGGGCGGTCACGGTCACAGTACGGGTTTGTTCGTCCTGCAAGCCATTGAGGTTGCCAACCAAGTTGACATTGTAGCTACCGGGTTCATCGAAGCTCAAGCAGCCGGGTTCCTCAGCGCTGCTGGTTTGTGAACCAGTGCTGTTGAGGGCGGTGCCGAAGTCCCATGTGTAGACAGGGGTCGTGGTGCCATTGTGGGTGCTACGGTTGTCAAAGCAGACTTCCTCACCCGCTTGCACGGTGCTGGGGGTGCGGCTGAAGTCCACATCCAACCAACCCGACAGGATATTGATGGACATTGAGCATGGCTCAAGGCCAACGCCTTCGGGGGCAGAAATCGTGACGCCAAGCGTAAATGTGCCTGCGTCCGGCCATGACAGCGAAACAGGATTACCTGTGGCGGTGCCGCCTGACGATTGTTGCCAGCTAAAGGTCAGTGGCAAGTTAGCAGGGTTGTCCACGTGGGCGCGGTAGGTGTAGTTGCTGCCGACATTACGTGGGGTGCCCGTGTACTCGCCTTCGGAGTTGTCGCCAACGGCCTCAATGCGAACGCATTGGAAACTGGGGGCGTCAACCGTGATGGTTGTGCTATTGCTACAGCCATCTGCGGCTTGACCATCAACCAACAAGACCCACGAGAGCGTGTAGCTACCCGCTTCATCAAAGGTGGGGGCGAAGTCCGCGCCGTTACCCGTTTGTTGAGCGCCACTGGGGGCTGTCAACGTCCATTGATAGGTCAGGGTACGGCCTGCATCGCCATCAACATCCAGTGAGAAGTCGCCCGCATCGCCAACAAAGAAGGTATTGTCGCCGATGAGTTGACAGGTAACTTCGGGCCATTCCATATCGAAGGTAATGGTCGTTTCGCAGGCAGTGCTGCCTTCAGCCGAAACGCGGAAGGTGATGGTATAGGAGCCGGGTGCCCAAGGCACGGTCAGGCTTTCACCGCTACCCGCTGGAGTGCCGTTGATGAGCCATTCATAGGTGGGCGTGCGGCCCGCAAGGCCATCAACATCGGAACCGATGATGAAGTCGGAACCGGGTGCATCAGCGGTCAAGAAAATATCGCAATTGAGTGTCGGCCATTCAACCGTAACAGTGCCTTGACCAGTACAGTCATAGCCATCGCCTGTTGAGACCGTTACAGCCACCACATAGGTGCCTTCGGCATCAAAGCTGTAGCTCAAGTTGTTGCTGTTGCTACCAACTGGGGTGCCGTCAACTGTCCATGTGTAGGTTGGGGTACGGCCTTGCAAGCCATTCACCGACACACTGTAGTAGCCTTGCTCACCGGGAACCAGTTGCAGGTCGCCGCTGAAGTTACAAGTCAGGTCACCACTGACGGTGATAGTCTTGCTCTTCTCGCAGCTACGTCCAAAGTCGGTGACACGCCACTTGAGGGTATAGGTGCCCGCAGCCCATGTTTGGCTGAAGACCCGTCCAGTGTCGTAGTTGCCTGTAATGGATTGAACGACAGTGCCATTGATGAGCCATTCGTAAACGGCTTCACTGGAGTAGACCACACCGGAGACGCTACCCGTGTAACCTTGGGTGGTACCGGGGATTAGTGCCGATGGGCCAGAGATGCTACCGCAGCTTAGGGTAGGGGTGCTAACGTCAAAGTTCTTTGACTTCTCGCAGGTGGAGCCGTCGTCAAGGGTAATCAACACCGTCACACGGTAATTACCGGGGTCATTCCATGTAAAGGTGAAGGGGTTACCACTGGCACTCGTGTAGTTTGCACTCGTGCTACGGTTTACGACTGTCCATTGGTAGGAGGTCACGGTACGGTTGTTCAAGCCACCGAGTTGACCAGAGCCAACCGTCATAGTACGAGTTGTACCGGGGCTAACTGGGCTGCTACCACGTGAGAAATCGCAGGTGAAGTTCGGTTGGGTAACGGTAATCTGGACTTCGCCACCGCAGTCAGTGGGTTCGCCGTCAACAGTTACCGTATACGTGAGGGTGTAAGTCCCTGCCGTTGTAAAGGTATAGGGGAAGGAACTACTGGTACCGCTGGCAATCACACCATTGGCATCGCTCAGTTGCCAGTTATACGCAACGGTACGACCCGCCACACCGCTCAGGTTGAGCAGATAGGTCTCTGAGTCACCGACGTAAAGGCTGGTATCACCATCGAAGGTACAGGTGACATCGGGCCATTCAACGGTTACAGTGCCACTTGCAGTACAGCTTGCGCCGTCATCAGTGGAGACTGTTACCGCAATGGCAAAGGTGCCTTCGGCGGGCCATGTGTGGGTATAGCTGCTGTTATTGCCACCGACGGGGCTACCATCAACCGTCCATGCGTAGGTTGGGGTACGGCCTTGCAAGCCGCCCGGATTCACGCTGTAGGTAATGGACTCGCCGGGGATAACCGTGAAGTCGCCATTGAGTTCACCGCAGACGAGTTCGTTGTTCACGACAACGGTGATATTCTTCTCGCAGCTACGAGCGCCTTCAGTGGCACGGAAGGTTAAGGTGTAGGTGCCTGCCGCCCATACTTGGCTGTAGGAAAGGCCTGTCCCCACTGGGGAGCCATCCAGCAACCATTGATAAACGACATCGGATTCGCTGATTACGCCAGAAACGGTGACCGTATACTCTTGGTTGGCACCGGGCAGAATCAGGGTTGGGCCGCTGATATTGGAGCAGACCAGACTTGGAACGTTGACCGTTACATTACGGGTCTTCTGGCAGCTTGTACCATCGCTGATGTTAACAATCAGCTTCACTTGGAAGTTGCCGCCCTCGCTCCATGTCACGCTGAAGTTTTGGCTGCTACCCGTTCCGTTGAAGGGCTGATTGGTATCGCGGTTGATAACCGACCATTCGTAGGAGGTCACGGTGCGGTCATACAGGTTGCCAACGCTGGCACTGTAGTTACTCACTGTACCAAGGCTGACACTACCAGCCGCACTGAAGGTACAGCTTGCCGCTGGATAGGTCACGGTAATGGTCACTTCTTGGGCTTCAGCCGAACCACCGGGGCCAGTCACGCGCAACTTGACAGGATAAACACCGCCAACGTTGAACTGCTTGCTCGGATTTTGTTGGGTAGAGTCCCAAGTGCCATCATTCTCGAAGTCCCATTGCCAGCCAGTGATGATACCCGTGCTAGTGTCGGTGAATTGCACCGTACCACCAACTTGGATGGTCGTGGCGTTGGAGGTGAAGTGGGCCACAGGAGCCGGAACACCTTGGAACAACGGAACGAGTTGAACGGAGTCAGAGGTCTCGGCAGGGTTGGTACCAATGACCAACAAGCGCACTTGGTAGCTACCTTCATCGGGGAAGGTGTGGCAGACCTGCGTGTTATTGTCGGTAATGTCGCCTGTGCCATCGCCAAAGTTCCAGATATTTTGGGCGATTGAACCCAAGCTCTGGTTGGTGAAGCAGAGGTCAACGGTGCCATTGGGGTTAAAGGTGGGGGTGCCGTAGCTATAGATGGACTCAACGGTTGCGCCGGGTTCGGTCACAACAATTTGTTGGGTCACAAAGCCAGAACCGCCGGGGCCTTCAACTTCCAAGGTCACTGTGTAGGTGCCGGGATTGGCATAGGTGACGCTGTGCGGGCCTTGACCTGTAGCATTAGCAGGGCTGGCACCCGCGCCAAAGCTCCATGTCCATGTGGTAATGGGGCCGCCACTGTTGGTACCAGTAATGCTGGTTGTCAATGGGGCGTCACCTTGGACAGGGTTGGCATCAATGTCGGGGTCGGGGGCCGCAATCGGTTCAAAGGTCTCGATTGAGCCAGAGGTGGAGGCTGACGCGCCACTTTGAGTCGTCACGGTCAAGGTAATGGTGAAGGTGCCAACGGTTGAGTATTCAATCGTGTGCGGGCCTTGACCAGTAGCGGTTTGGCCGTTGCCGAAATTCCATGACCAACCCACGATGGGGTCGCCCGCATCGCTGCTGCTGTCATCGGTGAAGGTCACCGCGAATGGCTCGCCAGCCGAGGCCGGGCCACGTGTGGGGGCTGCCACGAAGACAGCGGTCAAAGGTTGATTAACGCCGCTCTCGGTCGCTGAAATATGACCAGTGGCATTAATTGAGGCACCGTCGGAGTCCGTACACACCAAGAGAATATCATATTCACCAATTGGATAGGTGATGGTGTGCGGGCCTTCATCGCTTGAGCTAGAGCCGTCACCAAATGTCCATTGATAAGTCGCAACATTGCTGCTTTGGTTATCGAAACGGACAATCGCGGGGGGGCCTTCATCCAAAACTGTGTAGTCGAAGCGGCAAACCATTGGTTGGGCTTGTTCTTCGCTAATGGTCAGGTTAGAGGCAGCCGTGGAGGTTAGGCCTTCGGTATCGGTGACCGTCAAGCGCACGGTGTAGGTGCCGGGATTGGCATAGAAGTGGGTCGGGTTTTGGGCATTGGAGATGCCACCGTCGCCAAATTCCCATGCCCATGATTGCACTGGGCCAGTGCTGCGGTCAGTAAATTGAACAGTACCATCTTGGTTGATAAACGCATTAAAGGCCGCACCAACTGATGGGCTTTCAACTTCTGGACCAGAGGGGCCAGTGCGCGGGCAGCCATTATTGGGGCCTGCTACAGTCGGGCACTCATCAACATCATCTGCGAAGCCATCACCGTCTTCATCATGGTTACAGGGGTCACCCACTGCATCATGATTGGCGTCGTTGGGGCAGACATCTTCGGCGTCAGGAATACCATCGCCATCAGCGTCGGTTTCTTGAACTACCGCTTGGGGGCAGCCATTATTCTCAGCTACGCCAGCTTCTTCGGGGCAGCGGTCATCAGCATCGGCGATACCGTCACCATCGCTATCGGTAATGGATGGCTCTACAGCAGGGCAGCCGTTGTTCTCAGCTACACCAGCTTCTTCGGGGCATTGGTCATCAGCATCGTTGATACCATCACCATCGCTGTCTACAGCGGGGGGAGGCTCAACAGCGGGACAACCATTGTCTGCGCCAGCTTCAGTGGGACATTGATCGCTGGCATCATCGAAGCCATCGCCGTCTTCATCATGGTTACAGGGGTCACCCACTGTGTCATGATTGGCGTCGTTGGGGCAAGCATCGTCGGCATCAGGAATACCATCGCCGTCGCTGTCTACGGGACGCTCAACAGCAGGACACCCAGCATCGGTGCCAGCTTCGGTGGGGCAACGATCAGCATCATCATTGAAGCCGTCGCCATCTTCGTCGTGGTTGCAGGGGTCGCCTACACCATCATTCGGGCTATTCGGGCAGGCATCATCCCCGTCCTCAACACCGTCCCCGTCTTCATCATGGTTGCAGGGGTCGCCTACACCATCATTTGGACTATTTGGACAGGCATCTTCTGAATCCAACACGCCATCGCCGTCTTCATCAGGATTACAGGGGTCGCCTACACCATCATTGGGCGTAGTAGGACAGGCGTCATCAGCGTCTTTTACGCCGTCGCCGTCCTCATCGGGATTACAAGGATCACCGACCCCGTCGTTGGCAACGTCGGGGCATTGATCCTCACCGTCAGGGATGCCATCACCGTCAGTATCGACGATTTTGGCCTCCGGTGTTGGTGTATCGCCAGACGTTCCTGTTATCCCCAGCGAATCGCCGAAGATAAGAACGCCGCCGATCAACAACACCCCTGCAACAACGAGTGCTGCAATGGTCTGCCGATTTAGACGTTTACCTTGCATAAACTAAGCTCCTGCTAAATCGAAAACAATGAGTGATGACAAATTTTCCTGTGAATATGGGAGATTTGCCATCGTTTATTTTGTCGTTTGGGGATGTACAAAAGTGTTGATTTCAACGCTTTATCTGAACCATCAAACTTTCCCCTACCCCACAGTCTACTGGTATCAGCGAAATCCGCAAAACCATTGGTAGGCTTTAGGTAAGTTTAGACAATATCTAGACAAAATCTTATGTTGCATATTTGAGATAAAGCATAACCCCCTTCTATATGTAAAAGGGGGTTAGCATCTACTGGCGTAAACTGAGACCGAGACGACGGCCTTGTCCATCAATATGTAAGATGCGAGCAGTTACCGAGTCGCCTTCTGAGACGACATTATACGGATGCAAGAATTGTCCCTCGGCAAGTTCTGAAATGTGGATAAGCCCCTCTAGCCCCTCTTCGACACACACGAAGGCCCCAAAATCGACTACATGGGTCACAATTCCAGACACCTGCTGACCGACGGCATAGCGTTGCTCGACGGTTTTCCAAGGATCAGGTTGAAGGCGTTTCAGGCTCAGGGCAATACGCCCCTCTTCTGCATTCACGTCCAACACATGAGCCGTGATGGTTTGGCCGCGTTCCAGAATATCAGATGGATGACGTACCCGCCCCCAACTGAGTTCGCTGATATGAATGAGGCCCTCAACCCCACCGAGGTCAATAAAGACCCCAAAGTGGCATAAATTGGTGACAAGCCCAGTGCAAGTATCACCGGGTTTAAGGGTTGTTAAGATGTCGTCACGGGTACCGGGAGGCACAACGGCTGCTCGCTCAGAGAGAATCAAGCGGCTATTGACGCGATCTAACTCGATAATACGTAAGCGCAACAAAGAGCCAATATAGGCTGAAAGGTGGTTATGTCGCTGGATATTTTCTCCGGCTGTTGAATCTGCGTCAAGGAGTTGACTGGCTGGCACAAAACCATGCAGACTGCTCCATTCCACCAGCAAACCGCCACGGTTATAGCCAATCACTTTCAGTTCAACGACGGTATCGGTTTGATAGACCTGCTCAACCTGCTCCCAATCTGCATGGGTACCAGCAGCACGCGAGGTCTGACCGTGTAGACCAAAGAATACTTCTTCGTCCAAGTTCGATTGTTCTTTCGGTAATCCCCCCATCGCCAGTTCTGCCTCCTCTAACAAAGCCGCCCAATAGCCTTCATCAGGCGGCGGTGTAGGTGGCAAATCATGGCGCTGTACCTCAGCAACCATCTTAACTATTTCTCCCTATACTACGACAACACCGACATTTACGAATTATAGGATGTTAACCTTGCACCTGCAATCGGAAATAGTAGGTACCGCTAGAGGCCGGCCATGTCACCTCAACGGACAGTAAATAGTCACCGGGAGCTAACGTGAAACTCAGCAACAAGACATTTGCGCCATCTCGCTCACCCCGCGCCAAAGGCCGTAAAGTAGTGGCATCGACAATGCGATATTCAACCGTTTCGGGTCGCTCCTCGCTGTCAATTTGAATGGACATAGCACCGCTTTGGCGGAAAAGGCGTACCCGTCGCGTTGATTCGGTGGGTTGGCTGATACAGACCACTTGGTTACTTGCGTTTGGCTCACAATAGGTATAGCCAATCGGCAAATACTCACGTCCCGTGACCACCAATTGCAAGGGCGGGACCTCACCAAAGAATACCTCAGCCTCTGAGGTCGGCTGGGGTTCGGTGGGGGTCGCTGAGGGTATCAATGTCTCAGAAGGAGTCACGGTTGGTGTCAGCGACGGTGCAAAAGTAGGTGTCGCTGAGGGTACTACTGTAGTTGGTGGTAATGTGGGCGTTGGGCTAGGCATCACCGTGGGTGTTGCAGATGAGCCTTCGGCGGTTGGCGTTTCGGTCTCATCAATAACCTCGGTCGCTTCGGGAGAGGCCACCACGACGGGCGTTTCAGTCTCGTCAACAGGGGTCTCGGATTCTTCTACCACGGGTGTCTCGTCGATGACCTCAGTTGCTTCAGGTGAGGCCACCACCGTTGGCGTTTCGGTCTCGTCAACAGGGGTCTCGGACTCTCCCACCACTGGCGTCTCGTCAATAACCTCGGTCGCTTCGGGAGAGGCCACCACGACGGGCGTTTCAGTCTCATCAACAGGTGTTTCGGATTCTTCTACCACGGGTGTCTCGTCGATGACTTCTGTCGCTTCGGGAGAGGCCACCACGACAGGCGTTTCAGTCTCATCAACAGGTGTTTCGGATTCTTCTACGACCGGGGTCTCATCTATCACCTCTGGGGCTTCTGGTGAAGCTACGGCTGGAGGGGTTTCGGTTTCGTTAACAGGTGTCTCCGATGCCTCAGTTACGGGTGTTTCATCAATAGTTTCGGTTGGGATGGGTGATGGGGCTTCGGTTGGTGTGCTATCCACTGCGACGGCAGCCCCAACCTCAACTGAGAATAGACTACTCACAACTGCCTCGGAGCCAGCAAGGTTATAATAGTAAGCAGTGATTTCTAGCAGGTTTTCGCCATCTTGTAGAGATGCCACTGGGAATTGAGCGGCCTCACCTGCACGGAAGGTTTGGCTAAAGAGTGGATCACCGTCGGCATCGCGGCTGAAAACCACCAGTTCATCAGGCTGTATACTATCTCCAAGGGCTACCGCGACAGTATCCTCACGGCTCACAATTAGCGTGTCAGCGGGGAGCGTAGTGTCAAAACTCGGCTCACATTGGATATTACCTTCGCCACGCGGCCAACAGATATTGGTGACTTGACCGCCTACGGTAACCCCAGCATTCTCGATCAAAATATTGGGGCGGGCAGGCTGGACAAACGGCTCACCCCCGTCGTTATCATCGCTATTATTACAAGCTGCAAGCAAGACAATCACAAAAATCAGCACTATACCCAATCGTCGTGTCATTACTGCCCCCTTTGAAACGGAGATAAAGCCAGTTTAATTAAAGGTTCATATGCTTCTTGGCGTGTTAATAAACCATTGGTCAAAATGCCAATGGCTCCCAGACCTTGTTTGGTATTGTGTTGGCCCGACCATTGATCCATTGCCACTCCCAGTTCCGCGCCTGCTTGGACAGCTTCAGCAACTTCACGGGGTAACTGGACACAGGCACTACCACCAACCCCCATACGTCCAGTTGAATCAACAATCACACACCATGCACACGTCATAATGCCAAACTCAGTTTCCTGCAATCCACCCTCTAAGCCAACGCCCATATCGGCATGAGTGGCTTCGAGAACGGCCTTAGCACGATTATACGCACCGCGCCGTGTTTCGACATCTCCCCATGGCTGGACTGCCACACCGGACTCAACGGCTACTGTGATAAACTGGGCGTTGGGATAACAACCCCCCAAGACCCGCTCAGTGGCTTGATATTTGACCGGATTGGTCGAACCGACAGCAATCAGCATGAAGTCGTCCTTGACATGGTTTACACTAACGGGCATTGTATCACTGGCTTTCTTAAAACACCAATTGCGAGGAAGACCCCATGACGATTGATACCTTTACCACAATGGCTCTTGCGAATGAGTTTAACCAACGGCTTGTCGGTGGGCGCATTCAAGATACCGTTGAAATCGAGCGGGATGCTTTTGGCTTTGAAATCTATGCCAATCAAGAACGCCACTACCTATTGTTGAATGCCAATCAACAATACCCGCGTGCTTTGATTACATCTACGAAATTGCGGCGGGGTGTACAAACCCCCTCCCCATTAGGCTTGCTTCTTCGCCGTCGGGTCGAAGGTATGCGTGTGATGCAAGTCACCCAGCCCCCTTGGGAGCGCATTCTGATTTTTGATTTTGCCAATGAGGAGGAGCAGCTACAGGTTATCATCGAAATGATTGCCCGCCGTGCCAATCTGCTCTTAGTCGAAGATGGCATTATCTTAGATTGTGCGCGACGGGTGGGGCCACAAGAGAATCGCTATCGGGTATCGTTGCCGCGTCATGAGTATGTACCACCCCCACCGATTGAGGGCAAGCTTGACCCCGGCAAGCTTACACCCCACACCCTCGAAAGCCTCTTTCGGCGCAACGCTACTAAACAGCTATGGTCGGTACTGGTTCATGAACTGCTGGCCTTTAGCCCATTGATGGCGAAGGAGGTGGTCTTCCGTGCCTATAAGCGTCTCGATTTGCTGGCGGGCAAGGCCAACCCCTTCCAACTCTATGCTGCCATGGAGTCCTTCATGCCACGCTTGTTGCGAGGTAGTATATGGGAGCCGGGAATTATGACCGATGAGCATGGTGTGGCGCAGGCGGTTTCGGTTTTGCCGATTACCCATGCAGGCAAATGGGAGGGTACCACAACGGTCAGTGCTGCGATTGAGGCTTTTATAGGGCGCTTGAGTGGGCCGAATGCCTATGCTGCGGCACGCAAGCCTATCCTAGAGCAAATTAACAACGCCCGTTCACGGCTCCAGCGTAAACTTAAATCATTGGAGCATGAGTTGGCGGATATGTCCGAGGTCAACTTCATGCGCCAAGCGGGTGAATTAATCTTAGCCTATCAATATACGATGGAACCTAAGCAGGAAACCCTCATTGCTCAATACGAGGTCGAGGGCGAGCCGTTGGTGATTAAACTCAACCCCGAACTGACCGCCCTAGAGAATGCCCAGCACTACTTTGAGCGCTATGAAAAGAAGAAGCGCGCTCATGAGCAGTTGCCCGCTCATATCGAAGAGACACAAAACGAAGTCGCTTACCTTGACCAACTCGAAATGGACTTGAGCTTTGCGGAAAATTGGGAGGATATTGGCGAGGTACAGGATACCCTGCAAAAGAACGGCTATTGGCGCGGCAAGCACTACGCCCAACCCAAGGGCGGTAAATCAGCCCCTTATAAAGTCAATAGTCATGGTTTTGTCATTTTTGTAGGCCGCAATGCCCGCCAAAATGAGCAATTGCTACGTGACAGCGAACCCTATGACCTGTGGTTACATGCCCGTGAAGCCCCCGGCTCCCATGTGATAATCAAAACCCAAGCCAAACCTGTCCCCCAAGCTGTTATTGAACAAGCGGCGGCCCATGCTGCCTATTACAGCAAGAAACGTGCCGACGGCAAGGTATTGGTGATGGTGGCCGAGCGACGGCATGTTCGCAAAATCAAAGGGGGTAAACCGGGCCAAGTGCGGGTGCATCAAGAGCTACCCAGTGTTGTGGCTCAACCCCAAGCCGTAGAGCAAAAGAAACATGTTCCCCTTCCCTTTGATGATGAAGATGAGGAAGCCTTGCTTGAGGATATCGACGACTTGCTCTAAATGAAAAAGAGAGCAACGCCAGATGTGACGCTCCTCTCTTTTCATGCTACTGTCAAAGCATTGGCAGCAACACGACTACCGTTTCGGACAGTGCATCAGTCGATTTCCGCTCCACTGAAGTACCCAGCGGTACGTTCATTGGCGTTGTCCAAAAATTCATCAATAGAGATATTGCCATAGAAGGCTTGTTCAAGCTCTGCGTTGACCTTACCCTCAATGTCAATCCATGTTGGGCTGGTGGGAACAATCCGCAAGTATTCAGCAGCATCCAAATAAACTTGGCTGTTGGCGGGGCGTTCCATGGGGTCAAGGAAGGCATCTGATTCAGCGACCGAAATCAACGAGGGGACAGTACGGCCTGTACCCGCAATCACGGTTTGACCAATTTCAGAGTTGGCATATTCAATGAATGTCCATGCGGCATCTTTGTTCTCGGTTGCCGAAGCCATGCAGTAGGCGTCGGAGTGCAGAATACTGGCGCGTTCCTTGCCAACGGGCAGGGGTGCAACATCCCACGCGAAACCTTCGATTTCACGATAGGTAGGGACACCACGACGGCTGTTGAAGAACATGGCGGTATGACCATTGATGAAGCGGCTTTCGCTTTCTTCAGCGGCTTCGGCTTCAGCATCGGGCACCACATGATGCTCAGTCTGGAGAGCAACAAACCACTCAAGGGCTTCACGTGCCTCGGGCAAATCCAAGGCGAGGCCTGTCGGATCAGTGTTGCCGCCAGTGACAACCTGACCACCATTTTGCCATACAAAGGGGGCCAAGCGGATGATGGATGGCTCAATACCAACACCATATTGGTCAATGGTGCCGTCGCCGTCAGTGTCGAGGGTCAGGGCTTCAGCCGCAGTCAAGAAATCTTCCCATGTCCAGTCGTTGCTAGGATAGGCCACACCAGCAGCATCAAACAAGTCTTGGTTATAGTACACGACCAAGTTGGAGATATTTTGAGGGATGCACATAATGGTGCCATCTGTCCATGTGAAGGCTTCAATAGCAATCGGGTAGAAGTCTTCAGGGTGGATGACTTCGCTTTGTTCCAGATAGGGACCAACGGGTTCAATTTGGTCTTTGGCAACAAAGGGGCCATAGCGACGGAAGTTAATTAAAAAGACATCGGGTGGCGTGCCAGCCGCAAAGTCGTTGCCCAAACGGGTGCGGAAATCTTTGTCATCAGCAACATGAATCAGTTCGATGTCGATTTCGGGATGAACCTTCTCGAATTCAGCGACCAAGGTTTCATAGGCTGCTTTTTCGGCGGGGTCACCTGAAACCATAAAGGAAACGGTGGCGTCTTGTTGGGAGGGTCTATTCAGGCTATCGGCTTCTTGGGTGGAATTCGATGCTGCCCCTACCAATTGGGTGGCTGACAAAACGCTGACCACCATCACAATTAATAAAATACTTGCAATCTTTCTTTTGAACACTTGCGTTTACCTCCGCTGTTCTTTAGAAACGAGCAAATAGCGTTCAGGCCAGATATAACGCTGCACCAACAAGAAAGACACAACAAGGGGTATGGTCATCACAACTGAGGCTGCCATGAGAATAGGCCAGTTGGTCTTGTCAAGCTGTTGCAATGTTCTAAGGCCCACTGGTATAGTATAGACCTCTTCGGTTTTAAGGTACAAGAGCGGATTTATAAAATCGCTCCAATACAAAATGAAGGCCAACACGCCAACAGTAATGGTCATGGGGCGCACCAAGGGCATGGCAACACGAAACCACAGCGTAAAGGGCGAGGCTCCATCTAGTTGTGCTGCTTCATAGAGTTCGCGGGGGAGTCGTCGGAAGCTCCAGAAGAAGAGCAAGACATAGAGGGGACTGGACCCCATAAAGGCCGGCACAATTAACGACCATAGCGAATCAACTAGCCCCAGTTGAGTGAATATCAAGTAGCGCGGCAGCCATAGCGCGGTAATCGGTACCATCAGCAGCAGGATGGAAAAGGTCACTAACAACCCCCGAAGCCAGCGCCCCATCAACGCCATTGCCAAGCCTGCCCATGAAGCAAAGAGGATAGTTAAAGGCACCGCCACCAACACGACTTTGATGGAATTGATGATATAGTCACGCATCGGCAAGATGTCAAATATACGCTCATAGTTGGAGAGAGTGGCGTTGGGGGGTATCCATTCAATGCGGGGGGATGGTGGTGTAGCGGGTGGGCGGAGCGACATCGAGAAAAACCATACAAACATTACCAAAAACAGGGCTGACACCATGATAGCAATTGCGTGATAAAAAACGGTATTGAAGCCTTTACGCCACAGGTCGGCAATTTCATCCATTGAGACTTCAGCGGGTGCTGTAACAGTTGCCATTGACGGTGCAGGCGTGACCTGTGAGTGACTGATAAGTGGTAGTGGGGGTGGTGTCACAACTGGCGGCTGGAGGCGTGTTTCGGTGGGTATGGGCGAGGTGGCGATAACTTCATCAAGTTGGCGCAGCACCTCGTCAAACCTCGGCAAATCAGGGACACTCAGCGCAGCATACTGCCATTGCATGATGGCGGCGGCAATATCACACACGCGCTCTGATCGGTCTTCCCAACATACGGCGGTATCTTTGAGTAGATTACCCACGATTGGCACACAACGCGGGTCACCATAGGCACCAAGTGCTTGAGCAGCACTAGCTCGCACGAGGGGGGCGGGGTCTTGCAAGGTCTGGATGAGGGGCGGGATGGCTTGGGTATCGGCAATTTTGCCAAGGGCACGGGCGGCACTGGCTCGCACCAATTCACTCGCATCGTGCAAGGCTGCCAGTAGCAACGGTATATTTTCACGGAGGCGCTGTTGGCCTAGGCTGACCATTATCGCGTGGCGTACTTCGGCATCAGGATGCTGGCTTAGTTCGGCCAAGGGCATGATTTCGGGACGGTGGATGATGTTTCGCAGGAGGGCGCGGTTACTGCTCATCGTCGTAGCCCCATCCCCGCACCACCAGATAAACCATCATAAGCAAGCCTGTCAAAACAAGAAACATGAAAACCATCATGGCGGAGGCCAAGCCAAAGCGGAAGCGGTCATAGGCTTCCTCATAAATCACAAGGGGCAAGAACATCGTAGCATAGTAAGGGTCGCCTCCTGTCATGATAAAGGCTGGTGTAAAGGTGCTTTGCGTGCTTAGAATAATATCACGCAGCATTAGCAGAACCAGCCAAGGCCGTATCAAGGGAAAGGTAATCAGGCGGAAGCGTTGCCACGCGCTGGCTCCATCAACTTGAGCCGCTTCATAATAATCATGCGGCACCCCTTGCAGGCTTGCCAGCAAGACAATAAAACCTTCACCAATTTGAAATAAAAACATAATTACAATAGCAAGCAGGGCCGTCTCGCGGTTGACCAACCATGCCGGGCCATCAATACCAAAGACAGCCAAGGCTTTGTTGAGCGGTCCATAAACAGGGTTGAAAATCCACAGCCAAATGAGGGCATAGGCTACATCGGGGATAATGGTGGGCAGATAGACTGCTACACGATAGAAACCTACCCCGCGCCGTCGTTGGCTTAACAGCAACGCGAGTAACAAGGCACCCAACACCCGAAGCGGTACTGAGAGCAGTGCAAACATCGCTGAATTGCGAAGTGAAATCACGAATACATCATCGCGGAACATTGAGATAAAATTAGTGGTGCCAAACCATACAGGTTTGCTGAGTGCATCATATTGATGAAATGCCAAGTAGAGTGTTACAGAGGCTGGCAGCGCCACCAACAGCAGGGTTCCCACCAGATAGGGGGATAACATCACCCATAAGTCTCTTTGGTAGTATTTCAATGGTCTGTCCTCCTCAAATGGCGAGTATAGCGAAGATAATGGTGTGGTTCAATGTATGTTCATTTTGATGAGGTTTAGCTCATGTGGTATAAAGACGCGATTTTTTACGAATTGAATGTCCGTGCTTTTGCTGATGGGAATGGCGACGGACATGGCGATTTTATTGGGTTATCCCAAAAGGTGGATTATTTAGCAGAGTTGGGCGTGGATTGTGTATGGCTGATGCCTTTCTATCCTTCTCCATTGCGTGATGATGGTTATGACATCAGTGATTACCGCAATGTAGCTCCCCTCTATGGTACCCTTGAGGATTTTAAGCATGCCCTTGATGCCCTGCATGCTCGCGGGATTCGGGTCATTATTGATTTTGTGATTAACCACACCTCCGACCAGCATCCTTGGTTTGTGGAGTCACGTGCGTCTAAAGATAACCCCAAACGCGATTGGTATGTTTGGAGTCCAACCGATTTTCGCTATAAGGAGGCACGGGTCATCTTTGTTGATTCGCTGTCTTCCAATTGGACGTATGACACCACCACCGAGGCCTATTATTGGCACCGCTTTTATAGTGAACAGCCTGACTTGAATTTTGATAACCCCGAAGTCCGCCAAGAAATGTTGGATACCATGCGCTTCTGGCTGGATATGGGCATTGATGGCTTTCGGGTAGATGCGGTGCCGTATCTCTTTGAGCGTGAAGGCACCAATTGTGAGAACCTCAGAGAGACCCATGAGTATCTCAAAGAGATGCGGACGTTGGTCAAAGTCGAATATCCAGATTGTATTCTACTGGCTGAGGCCAACCAGTGGCCCGAAGACCTCATCCCCTATCTGGAAGATGAATTTGACATGGCTTTCCACTTCCCGATGATGCCGCGCTTGTTTATGGGGGTGCGTCAAGGTAGTAACCGCGAGATTATCAACATTCTAGAGAAAACCCCGCCCATTCCGCCTCACACCCAGTGGTGTCTTTTCTTGCGGAACCATGATGAGTTAACGCTTGAGATGGTCACGCATGAGCAGCGTGAATGGATGTGGCAAGAATACGCCCCTGACCCCAAGATGAAACTCAATCTCGGCATTCGGAGGCGCTTGGCTCCCCTATTGGAAAATGACCCCCGAAGGATTTTACTGCTGCATGCCATCCTCTTTGCCTTGCCGGGGTCGCCAATTTTGTATTATGGTGATGAAATTGGCATGGGAGACAACATCGACCTCTTTGACCGCAATGGGGTGCGAACACCGATGCAGTGGGATGATAGCCTGAATGCGGGTTTCTCAACTGCTGAGACGACCTACCTACCCGTGATTGATGACGATGGATTCAGCTATCGCAAGGTCAATGTGGCGACCCAACAAGGCAACCCCGACTCGCTATTCCATGCTTTGAAGCACCAAATCGCGGTACGGAAGCAAGCCCCCATCTTTGGACGTGGGCAGTTTCGGGTCTTGGATGCTGGCAACGAGGCCATCTTTGCCTTTGAGCGCCGCCTAGAAGATACTGCCCCGGTTGTCGTCTTAGCCAATCTCTCCGACCACGCCCAGACCGCAATGCTAAGAGAGGTTAACGACTATCAGGGGAGTCAACCCAAAGACATCTTGACCGATACCCCCTATCATCCCATCAACGAAACACCGTATACAGTGGCCTTGCAACCCTATGGCTGTCTGTGGTTGCGTTTAGAACAGAAAGGAAGCTAATTTGAAAATCTATACCAAGACGGGTGATACCGGACAAACCAGCTTGTTCGCAGGCGGACGTGTTGATAAAGACCACCTGCGTCTACATGCTTATGGCACCATTGACGAACTGAATAGCACGCTAGGGATGGCTCGTGCGGCTCAGTTGGATGCAGCGCTGGATACAGTCGTGGGACGCATCCAAGCCGAGTTATTTCATGTCGGGGCCGACCTTGCCACCCCTCTTGATGCCGAGGCCAAATGGATTGTGCGTGTCGATGAAGCTATGACCAGCCGTCTTGAGCAGGAGATTGATGCGTTTGAAACCGAGCTAGAGCCACTGAAGTCATTTATCTTGCCGGGAGGCACTTCCGCTGCGGCCCATTTGCACTTAGCCCGTACTGTGTGCCGACGCGCCGAGCGTTGGATTGTGGCGCTTCAGAAAGAGACCGACCTGAACCCCTTGGTGCAGCCTTATGTCAATCGCCTCTCGGATTGGTTGTTTGTGGTGGCACGGGTCGCCAACGCACGGGCGGGTGTTGGCGATGTACCTTGGGAAGCACCCCGCTAGTCTTCAGGGGTAATGATGGGGTTGCCGACAAAACGCACCAAGCCTTGTAGCAGTTCGTCAGCCCCAACTGGCTTGCCTAGAAAAACATCGGCTCCTGCGTCAAAAGCCTCTTTAATAATGTCTTCCTCGGTTTGGGCTGAGACCACAAAAATCGGTACATGCACATTGCCGAGGTCTTTTTTAATCATACGGCAGACCTCGGTACCGGGGTGGTCAGGCATGGCTAAGTCTACCAGCACGCCATCAGGTAATTCCGCCGCAATAAAGCGCATCGCCTCGCCCGTGCTATCAACGCTGCTGGCACGATAACCCAGCGATTGCAGCATGGCGACGATGACCCTAGCAGTGTTTTCATCATGCTCAACCACCAACACATGGCGTCGGGTACCATAGCGATCTTCATCAGGGGTACGGCGTAACTGCCCTGTCCCCCGTTTAATGACCTTAACCCCTTCATGCACGGGCATCATCGAGATTTGGACTTGCAGCTTGAGGGTACCAATTTCAAGGGAATCGCCATTGTGTAAGCGATAGGGTTCATGGGGCTGGAGGGTGAATCCGTTGAGGCGGGTGCCATTGGTGCTGTTCATGTCGATAATTACAAGGAAGTCACGCCCCGCACGGATTTCAGCATGGCGTCGGGAGATACCCTTAGCGTCTTGGTTATTGGCGAGCAAATCAATGTCCGGTTTGAATTTGCCATCGGGATCAGATCGACCAATAACCGCACGATCATCAATCTCCAACTGAATCGGGATGGATTGCTCTGGCGCAAAGAGCTTGACTGTCCACGGCGAACGGACTGGCTCGGAGGGGAGTTCTGTTTTTTCTGGCGGGATTTGTGCCTTGAGTTGGTTGGATTTCAATGGGTGCGTATCGCGTGGCGAGTTCGACATGAAGATAATGTCTCCTTTGCGAACCATTATAACCGTTTTCTAGCTTTCATATATAATAAGCTAGGAATATGAAAAGAGCCGCTATGGATATTCACCAACAACTAAAGACGGCTGTACAAAACGCCTCATTGCGGGTGGTGGGGCATCAAGACATCTATGATATTGCTGAAATTCAGTTGCTCCAAGCGATTTTGGCGGCCTATGGTCAAAGTCAGCGTGGATTTTTGTACGTTGAGCCAGCCTTGCTCGATTCCCAAGTTCCCCCACCCGATGTGGTTTTGGTACACCCTGATGTAGGCTTGGTGGTCTTTGAGTGCAAGGCTTATGACATTGGCTATATCCAAGGCATTGAGGCGGGCAACCTCAAGATTGCACGGCATGGGCGCGATGAACTGGTTAATCCCTTGCGCCAAGCACAGCGCGGTATGTTCGCCATCAAAGATGCCTTTGAGCAATACGCCCCACCCGGCCCGCGTCCCTTATTCCATGCCATGGTAGCCTTGCCCAATATCGATGCTGCTGAATGGCACCGCCTTGGTTATCATCGCTCGCTGGATGGGCGGGTAGTCATCTTCCGTCATCACCTAGAAGACCCACAATTGTTGAAAGAGCATATCAATACACTCATTCAGCAGACCCGCCAGCGCGTGGTCAATATGCCCGACCCCTACCCGCCCTTAGCCGACAGTGTATTTCAGCGCGTGTTTGGTGACTCGGCGGTGCTCAATGAACCCCGTGAATTGCTACGCGGTCTTGGCACAGGCATCGGGGCCGAGATTGATCAGATTGAGCAGAGCCACAAGCAACTCTCCGCCGAGCAGGAACACCTCTCACGCATGGATACGTGGGGAGCGCCCTTCTTGGTACGCGGGGTAGCAGGTTCCGGCAAGAGCATTGTTCTTGCCAACCAAGTGGCCCACACCCTCTACCGACACCAGCAGCAACGCGCCCAGTTGTCATTGTTTGAGGATACGCCCGAATCCCCCCCTAAGCTGGGGGTGCTATGCTTCAATCGCTCATTGGTGCCGTTGCTCCAAGAGCGTATCAGCCGTGCCTATCAAGGACTAACGGGTCAAGACAATTTGCCTGAAAATGTCATGATCACCGACCTCAACCGCTTGCTGTATAGCTTTGCGGAGCGCATTGGCAACCACAAGCTCTTTCAGTATGTGAATCGTAATCAGCAGGCCGCCGAGCGTGCCCGTAAACATCTCGACCAACTGGAAGCCTTGCGTATCTCCTATCCCGCCATTTTTGACCCCCTGTGCTTTGATGGTCTGTTTATTGATGAGGGCCAAGACGCCCATCCTGATGAATACCGTCTGCTCTATAACCTGATACGCCCGAACCCGACCACTGGCGAGCGCAGCATCACCATTTTTTATGACGATGCCCAAAACCTCTATGGCAATCCACCCCCAACATGGCGCAATCTCAGCCTGAATGTGGCGGGTGGACGGGCGGCCTTTATGCAGCAATGCTATCGCAACAGCCGCGAGATTATTGAGTTGGGCTTGAATGTGCTGATGGGTACCCATGCCAAACAGAAGGTACGAGTGGCCTCACGCCGCTTTGTGGATATCGATAGCCTTGAGCAAAAGCAACTGGTCAGTGAGACCGCGCAAGGCTGGCAGATTAGTTATGCTGAAAGTAGCGGGATTGCACCCATTGTTCGCAGCTTTACCAGCCGTTTTGAGCAACTCGACTGGGCGGTAGATACCATACTGGCCCTGATGGAGGGTGAGCATGTGCGGCCTGAGCATATCCTCATCCTCGCGCCGCGCTCATCTTCATTCCGCTACCTCAGTCAACGCCTGACCCAATTGGCCCATAGTCCGATTCCGCTGCGCTTGGTGGGTGGTAATTACCAACAGTTTATTGATGAGGCGCTACTGGTGCCGGGGCAATTAACCCTCGCTACCCTCTACAATGCCAAAGGCTATGATGCCCCCATCGTGTTCATGCTAGACACCGACCACCTTGAGGCGGGGGTTTTGGGACGGGTTGTTTTTTATGTGGGGGTGACCCGTGCCAAGCGCTATCTATTTGTCAGTGGACTGGATACACCCCAAACCCTGCTCCAAGAGGCCCTCCAGCACCAAAACCAAGCCACCACCTCAGCTAATCAAGGGCAGTAGTCGGTCAGGATAGTCGGTTGTCAGGCCATCAATGCCGATGTCGAGCAGATGTTGGGCGGTCTCAATCTCGTTGACTGTCCATGCGGTGGCCTTGACGCCTTGCTCATGCAATTGACGCAGATTCTCAGCCGTATAGAGGCTATGATAAGCGTTGACCGTCTTAAAAAAGGGTGTGACTGGAATTTGGGCAAACCACAGTTCGGAGTAGGCAATCTCTGGGGCGATGGCATAGGCACGGTGTAGGGCATCATGCTCAAATGACCGTAGCTGGCAACGTTCCACCATGCCAAAGGCACGGATCCGCTCAATCACTTGCTGCTCAATATCTGGGAATAAAAAACAATCTTTGAGTTCGACATGCAGGATAAGGTCATTGGTGCGAAACAGGTCGAGTACCTCATCGAGAGTTGGCACCTGTTCCCCATCACCTGCATCCAACTGGCGAATAGCGTCAAAGGTCATGAGACGCAGCACACCTGTGCCGTTGGTCGTGCGGTCTACGGTGTCATCATGAAAAATGACCAGTTGACCATCGGCGCTCCGTTGTACATCGAACTCAACACCATCGGCCCCAAGGTCAGTGGCAGTTTGAAAGCTTTTTAAGGTGTTTTCAGGGGCTAGGCCCTGCGCCCCACGATGTCCGATAATGTGGGGGCGGTTGGCGCGTGTTGGCATGGGTTTCATCAATCATAATCCTCTATAGTAAATCTAAGGGGTCAATATCGAGTATAGCGCTTGGCCCTAGCTCAATATCACGGAAGAAGGCCACTGGATCACTCGTTCGCACCAAGATTTGCCAGCGGAACACCCCATCTTGACGCATAAAGAAGCACGGTGTAGGGCCAATCACCTCGGTGGCATGAAACTCGCCTCGACTCTGGCGACGGCGCAAGGTATCGGCCATCACTTCCGCTTCACGGATGACCACTGTCTGTTGATTGTCTCGAAAGAGCAGCCGTGCCAACCGTGCAAAGGGCGGGTAGCGGGTCAATTCCCGAAACGCGATTTCCTGCTGATAAAACTGGGCATAATCATGGGTGGCAGCGGCTTGGATGGCATAATGGGCAGGTTGGTAGGTCTGTAGCACCACGCGCCCGCCGAGCAAACCCCGTCCGGCTCGTCCGGCCACTTGGGTCAACAACTGAAAGGTGCGCTCCCCCACCCGATAATCGGGCAAGCCCAAGCTGGTATCGGCTGAGACAATCCCGACCAGTGTCACCAGTGGAATATCAAGACCCTTGGCAATCATCTGGGTACCGACCAAAATATCGGCTTGGCGATCAAGGAACTGCTTAAGGATGCGCTCATGTGCGCCACGCTCTTTAGCGGTATCTTGATCCCAGCGTAAGACTCGCGCTTGGGGATAGCTCTCTTTTAGAAGCTGATTGAGCTTTTCGGTACCCGCCCCAAAGTAGCGAATATGCTGCCCATTGCAGACCGGACAGCGTGTTGGGCTGGCCTGCCGTTTGCCACAATGATGGCAGACGAGGGCCTCACGCGGGGCATGATAGGTCAAGGGCGTATCGCAACGGCTACACACAACCACATGCCCACAGTCACGGCACATTACATGGGTAGCGGTACCGCGCCGATTAAGAAAGAGAATAGCTTGCTGCTCGTTGACTAGTACCTCGCGCAGGTGGTCTTGCAAGATGCGGCTGAAGATACTACGGTTGCCCTCGCGCAGTTCTTGGCGCATATCGACCACTTCAACGGGAGGGAGTTCAATACTAACGGCTTCCTCGGCATCAGTCGGGATATAGCGGGCGCTGGGCAAATTAAGGTGGGCAATCTGGCGCTTGATTTTCTCTCGATAGGCCAACACGCGGTCGGGCATTCGTAACAGCACATAATCGCCGCGCTCGGCATGGTAGAAAGTAGTGGTATCAGGCGTGGCGCTCCCTAATATCACCGTGCCGCGATTGCGCCACATCATCTCCACTGCCACATCACGTGCATGATAAAAGGGTGGCAGGATGGGCGACCCTTGTTTATAGCTATCGTCGTGTTCCTCATCTAGAATGACAAGGCCGGGGTCAGGCAAGGGCATAAACAAGGCCGAGCGTGCGCCGATGACTACTTGTATCTCGCCCGCCCGCACCCGACGCCATGTATCGTAGCGCTCACCGACTGAAAGATTGCTATGGGCGACGGCAATTTGCTGCGGGAAGCGTGCTGCAAAGCGCTGCACCAATTGGGCGGTAAGGGCGATCTCTGGCACTAGGACAATAGCTTGACGACCTTGGGCTAAGGCTTGTTGCACAGCCCGCATATAAATCTCGGTTTTTCCCGAACCCGTGACCCCATGCACCAAAAAGACATGCGGTGAGGATGGGTCAGGTGAGGACTCCCCCCACCGAATGCCCTCCATATAGGCACGGATACTATCCCATACCTGCTGTTGTCCACTGGTCAGGGGTGGAGCAAGATCGGGCATGGTTACAAGGTCAGCTAGTGGGTCACGCCAGACTTCGGTCTCGCCTAGCAAGATAATGCCGTCTTCGGCAAGACGGCTGAGGCTGGCATCTTTGACGCCTGTGGCCTGCATAGCGACTCGCGTCTCGACCACCTCACCTGCCGCCGCCAGATAATAGAGAAGGTCAATTTCTGGCTGGCTTCCACGAAGCTCAATCATGGCGACTTTAGCAGTTGGGCTATCCACGATAAGCTGCACAATGTGGTTTTCGATACTGACTAACCCCATGTCCTCAACTGCCTTAATAGGACTAGATTTACAACCTGCAAGAGCCATCGTTTCCTCAAGGGAAAGGTGATGGTCAGGAGCCGCCAGCAGCACCTCTAGGACATTAGCCCGCTTGGATTCACGCCCAAGGTGCGAGGCAATGGCGGGGATAGCAAGGGGAGGGATAGCCAGTCCTAATGTCTCTACGGTCTTGGGATTTACGCTAGGGGGTCGGATAATCATCTCTTGCTCAAGTACGCCGCGTTGTAGCAAAGAGGTGACTGCCGAGCGCCAATTGACACGGGGTAGCGCCCGCTGAAGTTGAGTCGCCAGCAAAGGGCCACGTGTCTTGAGCAGACTCAGCACCCGCTTTTGATTAGCGGTATTGGGAACCGCATCGGGGTCTAGCAGGGTATAGCGTAGAGTGCTGGTGCTTTGAATGCCCGATGGGAGCATCAGCCAAATACACAAGCCAATCGGCGTGAGGGTATTATCCGCCAGCCATTGGGCAACGTCTAGCTGTAAGGGGGTAATCACGGGCTTGGGGTCAATAAGTTCAACGATAGGCTTGGTTTTTAGGACAGGGCTATGGGTATCGAAGCCGACCACTACCCCACTGAGTCGTGCCACCCCAAACTCGACCTCAACCAAATGCCCCACTTGGAGACGACCAAGCAGGGCAGCAGGAATCTCATAGTGGAACGTTTGGCGGACGGGGCGATGCACCGCGACAATGGCATACATGGCTAATTGAACAAGGCTGCCCCGTAGCCGACAACCCGTGTCATATCGCCCGTAGCATCGCCAGATGTCGCATAGCTAACAACTGAGGCTTGTGATGCCCCGAGTCGTTGGGCAGCGACCATCACGGCGGCAATGGCTCCCCGACCACAGGCGAAGCCACGCGCTTCATGTTCGGCTTGGATAACACCAGCGGGATCATAAGCTGCCACTGCATCTAAGATTACTTGATCAAAGATATTGGCTTGCTGTTGGGGATAAAAATGCGAGAGGTCAGAACTGGCAACCAAAAGGGCTTGGCGTCCAGTGAGGATTTCAGCGAGAGTCTCACCGAGTAACCGCGCCGTTGCCCATGATTGGTCGAGCATGACGAGCGGCAACAGTTCAAATGCGCCAAGGGTACGCTGCAAGAACGGCAATTCAATTTCAACGGCATGTTCAGGGTCTTTGGTGACTTGCAATAGCTCGATTCGTTGCATCATGGTGTGTAGCAAATCATGAGCTATCGTGACCTGCCCCAAGGGTGTTTCAAAATGGGTATGGGCGGTAGAGAGCAAATCTGCGGGAAAAACATGATGCGACGGGGCCACAATGACCACCGTATCGACCTTTAGCCCAATGGTATAACGAAAGGCCCGCCCTGCCACTGGGCCGGAATACACCAAGCCCGCATGGGGAGCCAATAGCCCATAGAGATGGTCAGGGGTGGGTTGGGGTTCGCCTAAATAATCATCAATTATCTGTGTCAGGCGGGAAGCGTCGGCGGGATACCAACGCCCCGCTAAGGGAGAGGGGCGTACATTAGCCATAGGTCGCTCCTTGCTTACCTTTGATTGTAGCACAGGGAACAGCCTACCCCAAGGCAATTAGACTACTGTTAGGTTAAATCAGGATACTGCTTAATCAGGGCGTTGATTTTGGCTTTAATTTCGGCCATCTCTTTCAAAATCGACATCATGCTCCCTTGTGCCTTGCCTGCCCGCACATCAACCAATAGCTGGTTAATATGTGCCTCCTGTTGGCGCAACTGACCAAGTTCAACGGCAGCACCTTCACGGCTGATTTCTGGTGCGGCAGGTGTAGATGGCATTACGACAGACGGTGTTGGCTTGGCTTTGGCTGGTGGTCTAGTCGTTGGGCGTGCTGCCTCATGATTTTGTGATGGGCGTGGCCCGCTTTTGGCTTGAGGAGACCGAGTGCCACCTGCATCACGTGCAGAGGGGTGAGATTTAGGTTGGGCAGGTTTTGCAGGCGATGGTGCTGGTGTTGCCGCTTCTGGCTGACTTTGCTGCTGGGCTTGGATTTCCCGAATCTGTTGTTTGCGCTCCTTGCGGCGGCGTTTGACCTCGGCCCAACTGGGAAAGGTCTTCTCACGGTCTTCCGGCTCCATACGGTCGCGTGCCAAGCGGAAAAAGATCCCCCCCAAGGTGCGGGTACGGGTACCATCTTGGGTCATCACACGGCCTTCTTCATGGAGTTTGGTGGCATCTTCAAGTAGCTGGTTGGCGAATTCCTCTCCACATAGTTCAACAATACGACGGACTTGGGCGCGGGGGATACGGTCAACCTCGCCTAACTTGAGCGAAATCATATCGGCGGCGGCATGTTCGCTGTCTTCTTTGGGGGGACGTGGCTTGAAATGCTGAATCTTGATTTTCTGACCACCCAATTTGGCCCCATTAAAGCGTTTAATAACGGTCTCTGCTTCTTCCTCAGTCTCAACTGTAACAAACGCAAAGAGAGCAGGTTTACCCACTTTTTCGTCAAAGGGGCGCTGTACATCCATGACGTTCCCAGCCCGACTCAAGGTCTCTTGAAGTTGCTGTATGGTTACCGTCTCAGCCAAATTTTGAACAAATAGCTTGAAGTACATAGCGGCTCCTTTACTACCGTAAACATCTTACAAGAAAAAAAGTATGGTTGCCAATGCCAAAACGTAGGCTTTTCTTCGCATAATTCTGCGTTATACTAGCCCATCGTTGCTCGGATTATTGAGGTGTTGGTGTGCTAAAACGACTTAGCATCATAATTGCAAGGCTATTGATAGGGGCAATTATTGCTTATCCCTTCTATTGGATAAATGACGTTTTGCAGATTCAAAATCAGTGGACATGGATGCTTGGCGTGGCGGTGGTGTTGACACTCATTGAGCGCCCTCTGTGGCAACGATTGCCCAAAGTTCCTGACTATGTGTTGCGCGTATTGATTTTTGGTGCAATAGCCCTGACTCCTTTGCTCATCTATTCAGATTCTGCGAATGCCAATACTGCGATTGCGGCTTTATATGCGGGTACCATCCTCGTTTTACTGGCAATTAGCCTTGTCTATGATCAACCACTATGGGGCCTTAAACTGGGCATGATGGCTTTCGGTGTGATGGTTGCAATAGGGATGGCAGAGTTTGCGGCGGGGCCGATTCTTGAAGCCCGTAAAGAAGCCGATGCTCCCAAGCCACCCGTTGTGCGACGCGATGACCCAACTGAAGAACCAGCCGCTACTGTAGAACCCTCTGCTACCCTTGAGAACCTTCCAACCGCCACCCCTGAACCAACACCAACGCCGGATGCTGGTCCGCCCAAACTCGCGGGTGGTGGTGCAACCTTTCCGGTCGATAACGGTCAGGCACCTTGGAGCCATTATACTGGATACGGCCCACGCGTGAATTCAACTATGCACGTTTGGCTATATACCGCCGATGGGCAAGAAGTTTTTGATAATATGGTCGATTTCAATAGCAAAGGTTCACGCGGACCTGAAATTGACTACGAAAAACCAGATAACGTCTACCGCATCTTGATTATTGGGGACTCCTTTGTGGAAGCGGTGCAGGTCGATTATGAGCAGACTTTCTATGCCCTTCTTCAAGCCGAACTCGACCAATACAGCACACCGGAACGGCGGTATGAAGTCGTTAACATGGGGCGCACAGGCTGGGGAACCCTCCAAGAATATATTTATTACGACAAAGAAGGCTATAAATACGACGCCGATTTAGTCATCAGTATGTTTTATATCAACGATGTCTCAGACAACTATCCGCGATTCTTCTGGCCCGGCATCAACAACACCAACTATGAATATCTATTTGAGGGTGATACGGTCACATTGGTCGATACCAACCAGCAGCCCTTGCCCCCGAATCGTTCCCGCACCCTTTATAATGCCTTATCTGAGCCGTTACAGAAAACAAATCTAGCCAAGTTGTTCGTCTATTTAGGCGACCCACCGCAGCAAATACGCACACCCGGTGGCGTGATGGAGCGGGTGCATCCTCAGTTTTATATTTACGTTACCGAACCAGAGCCAGAAGGCTATGCTGAGGGGTGGACACGTACTGCTAAGGGCTTGGAGCTATTCGCCAATCGGGTGAATGGGCAAGGTGCTGATTACGCGGTAGTCTCCATCTTCATTGGGCAAGAAATGATTCAAAGTGTTGCAGGATGGTTCCCAGAATTAACCGATGGTTGGGGTTGGGACCCTGACTTGCCCGACCACAAGCTGGCGGACATTCTAGATGGTCTTCCGGCTGACCTCATCCGTACCCGTCCCGCCTATGAAGCCTATGCAGAAGCGGCAGGCGGACGTGTCTATGATTTGATGTTTATCCAAGAAGATGGGCATTTTAACGCGACGGGGCATGAGGTCACCAAAGACATTCTCTTTGATTATTTGGTGGAAAAGTCTATTGTGACACCTTGACAATGTGCCATACAATGATGCCTAATGCAATTGGGTGAAAGTTTCAAGAGATTAGATGACACATAAAGCAATCCGAATCAAGCTCAAAAAATGGCTGGAGCGTTTTGCTCTATTGGGTATATCCACCCTTGTCACTTTAGTTTTGCTTGAATTCGTGGTGCGTCTATTCTTTCCTCAGCAATTAATCGTACTCCGACCTGATGTATGGATACCTTCAGATGAGGGTATTGGTTACAAGCACCAAGCTAACCTAGATACCAAGGTAAATACAGGGGAACGGACAGTTCGACTGCTTACGGACGAGAATGGCTATCGCATTGGGGAACGCCGCACCCAAGAACCTGATATGCGTATCCTAGCCGTTGGAGACTCCTTTTTAGAAGCGCTGCAAGTTGAATACGACGAAACGTTTACGGCAATTCTCGAAGATGCGCTCAGTACCCAATTAGGGCTGGATGTTCAGATTGTGAACACGGGCGTTTCGGGTTACAGTCCTAACCACTACGGATGGATAGTACGCCATGAACTACCCCGTCAAACCTATGCAGCAGTCTTGGTATTTATCTTTGTGGATAATGATGTGGTTAGTGAACAAATCACTGACATGGAGCCTCTCCCCCCCGGTCAGCGCCATCACTTTCGACTACCAGATGGGTTGTCGTTTGGGGCATGGAAAGAATCAGTATTTTATCCCATCAACGATAGCTTAGAGCGACACTCGCAGCTTTATATTCTTTTGAAGCATAGCAATGAATCTTTTTTGGCGCGGCTGGGTCTTACAGCACGCTATTTCCCCAACGCAATGTTGAAATCTTATCAAAATTCTCCCGATTGGGATGTTACTGCTGATATTTTTGAGAGTATTCAAACCGAAGCTGAAGCACAAGGCATCGAGACCATTTATATTATCCTCCCTTCCATTTACCAGATTGAAGAAAGGGAGTATGAGCAATATACGACAGCGTTTAACATTGACCGAAATTCGATTGACCTTGAGCAGCCGCAACGTATATTACGCTCATCGCTAGAGGCTAGAGGGTTGATAGTCGTTGATACAACCCCCGCCATGCTTCAAGCCAAAGCGCAGGGAGCCGAAGACCTTTTTGGTAAGGTCGATGACCATTTCGGCTCTGGTGGACACCAAGTCGTAGCCGATGTCGTATTCCCAATTGTGTTGTCAATTCTGGATACTAACTAAGGAGTTTTGTGTGCAAAACAAAGTTCTGCAAACCGCATGGAAGCGGTGGACAATCATCCAACACGAAGTCGGTGATTTCCACGCCCGTGCCATCACCATCTTGTTTTATTTCACCGTGTTGGTGCCTTTTGCGTTGGGTGTGCGTCTCTTTACCGACCCACTCAATATCAAGACCCCCAAACCGACATGGGGCAACCGTTCTCCGATTTCAACGGCGCTTGATGATGCGCGGAGGCAATCGTAAGTTATGTATATTCTAGGTGTTTCGTGTTTTTATCATGATGCGGCAGCCGCCCTCATCAAAGATGGAGAAGTTATCGCTGCTGCTCAAGAAGAACGCTTCTCACGTAAGAAGCATGATAGTGGGTTTCCGCATCTTGCCATTGAATTTTGCCTGAAGGAAGCTGGTATCACGGGTGATGATCTCGATTATGTGGTGTTCTATGAAAAACCACTGATCAAATTTGTCCGCATTCTCCAAGCAGCACTGGCGACCTTCCCTCAAAGTTGGGCAAACTGGCGTGAAGCCATCCCTACATGGATCAACCAAAAACTCTGGATTAAGAATATCCTGTTCCGCGATACAGGTGTCTCGCCTGACAAAGTGTTGTTTTGTGACCACCACCTTGCCCATGCCGCCAGTGCTTTTTTTGCTTCTCCTTTTAATGAAGCCGCTGTACTGACAATTGATGGTGTCGGTGAATGGACAACCACCACTCTCGGTACCGCCAAAGGGTCATTCGATGGCAGTGTACCCAATGAGATTAACCTCTTTGCCGAGCAACGCTTCCCACACTCGATTGGTCTGCTTTATTCAGCATTTACGGCTTGGCTGGGCTTTAAGGTTAATAATGGCGAGTACAAGGTCATGGGTATGGCTCCTTATGGAACCCCCAAGTATGTTGATAAAGTCTATAAGACCATTACGGTTGATGACGATGGCAGCTTTAAGCTGAATATGGACTATTTCGCTTTCCATCGCTCCCATAAAAGCAGCATTAGTCGAAAATTCATTGAGCTGTTTGGAGAGCCGCGTGTTGCTGAGAGCGAGTTCTTCACGGAGCAGACCAATCCTGAGAAGGCAGGCCTGCCAGAAACAGAGAAGAACCAATATTATGCCGATGTTGCTGCTAGTATCCAACAGGTTACTGAGGATATTCTAATTAAGATTTTGCACCATCTCCACGCCAAAACTGGCATGAAGAATCTGGTGATGGCGGGCGGTGTGGCGCTCAATAGCAAGGCCAATTATCGGCTTCTGTTTGAGACTCCCTTTGAGGAGTTGTTTATTCAACCCGCTGCTGGTGATGATGGTGGGGCACTTGGTGCAGCGTTGTGGGCTTATCATATGGTGATGAATCAGCCGCGCAAATATGTGATGACGCACCCCTACTATGGCTCTGAATACAGTGATGATGAGATTCGGGCCTTCCTTGAATCCAAAGGCATCCAGTACGAGAGCTTCGCGGATGATAACGATTTAATTGAGACTGTTGCTGATGCAATTACTCAAGGCAAGGTTATTGGCTGGTTCCAAGGCCGCTTTGAGTGGGGGCCACGTGCATTGGGCAACCGTAGCATCTTGGCTGACCCCACCCGTGAGGAAATGAAGGAAATCGTCAACGCCAAAATCAAGTTCCGTGAGCCGTTCCGCCCCTTTGCGCCCGTTATCATGGCGGAACATGCTGAGGAATACTTCGAGTTCCCCGAAATTGCCAAGCACACTGGCCCACGTTATATGCTAATGGTTGCCCCGATAAAGCCAGAAATGCAAGCCAAGATTCCGGCAACCGCACATGGCGGAACAGGCCGTTTACAATGGGTAGACCGTGAAACGAACCAACGCTACTATGATGTCATCAAGGCTTTCTATAAGCGAACCGGTGTGCCTGTTTTGCTGAATACGTCCTTTAATCTACGGGGAGAGCCGATTGTTACCACCCCCGAAAACGCTTATAACACCTTTAGCGCCAGTGAGATTGACTTGTTGGTTCTAGGGCCATATCTCGTCCGTAAGCCATAATGTAAGGATGCCATATCATGAGCGAACAAACGAAAACCAAGAAAAGCCCCGTCAAAGACTTTCTCGCCCGTATGGGTATATTAGGCGAGTTGTTGGGGTACCTATGGGCCGCCAAACTGTGGTGGATGATTCCGATGGTGGTGTTGCTGATTCTCTTCGCCATCTTGATTATTCTCGGTAGTACAGGCGCGGGTGGCCCGCTAATCTATACCCTGTTCTAAAGGAAAATAACGATGTGGAGTACCGCAGTTTTAATTGGAATGGCTTTTGGGGCCGTCATTGGCCTTTATTTGCGCCAACAATCCCTAAAAGAGAAGAAACTCTATGGTGGGCTGTTTGCTGAGATTTTCCACTATCTGGCCTGCGCTATGCTAGGGTCAATGACCCCATTTATCATTACCGCCATTGTCAGTGGTATGCGCTTCCTGACGATGTTTGGTACTGCCGTTGGATTCCTCGCATTGGGGGCTGTAATGGTAGCTGTGTATGGAGTGTTTGAGAGCCAAGCACCCGAACCTCAAATGTTGAGGCCAGAACTAGACTAGACTTGTTGCTGCTTGGCATGGAGGCTAACCACCGCAAACGTGCCAAGCAGGATACCCCCCATCACCAAAAGTGCAATGAGTTTGAACAAGCGGCTGGCCGTGACGAGGGCAATCCCTCCAAAGGCTGCACAAAAAGCATAATAGCCTAGTACAATTGTGCGGTGAGATAATCCCATATCCACAAGCCGAAAGTGCAAATGTCCCCGATCGCCCAGCATTGGATTTTTGCCTTGGCTGATACGGCGTACAATCTGCCATGCGACATCAGTTAAAGGCAGCCCCATCACGAGCAAGATGGTTGCCATCTTAGCGCCCCCCATAATACTCAGCGCCCCTAATGTATAGCCCAAAAAGAGCGCCCCACCGCCTATAAATATCTTGGCAGGATAGAAATTGAAGATGAGGAAGCCAAGAGTGGCACCAAAGAGAGCCAACGGCAAAAGGCCCACACTGGTCTGCTTGAGTTTGAAGGTGGCGTGAAGGAAAATCATCAGGGCCGCAATCGCTACTACCCCCGCCGCTAGACCGTCTAAACCATCCAGCCAGTTGACAGTGTTCATCATTAGCCCCATCCAAAATAAGGTAAGGGCAATGGTGAACCAGTGCGGCCAGCCACCGACAGTGGAGCCAGTTAGGGGATTATTGAAGTTTTCAATAAAAATGAGGAAGGCCACTGCAATACCACCAGCAATAAGTTCAGCAATATACTGAACAAGTGGTGACAGTTCACGCCTGTCGTCAATCATCCCAACAATAAAGATGAAAACCCCGCCGATGAGTAGTCCAGCGAGGCGAACAAACTCTTTGTCATCGGTGCGCTCAACAGGCATCCATTGGGCGACCAAGGCTGCTACAACAAAAGCGATCGCAATCGCGGCACCACCTAAGCGCCCCATTGGGCCGGAATGCTTACGCCGCCCACCGGGAAGCTGGACAAAACCCCACCGATGACTCAGCCGAATCATCACTGGGGTGAGGATAACCGCCAGCCCAAACGCGACGCCGAAAACGATTGCAAAATACAGCGCCATAAATATAGGTTAGCCTGTTCCAAACTGGCGATCACCTGCGTCGCCTAGACCCGGTACAATGAAGCCAATATCATTCAGTCGCTCATCAATGGCTGCAAGGTAAATCGGCACATCAGGGTGAGTGGTCGAAAGTGCTTCAATGCCTTCTGGCGCACCGATTAAGCCGACATATTTGATATGGGTTACCCCCCACTTCTTGAGGACATCAACGGCGGCAATCGCCGAGCCACCTGTAGCTAACATAGGGTCAAGGATAAGACAGAGGTTGACGGTGGGTTCAACAGGCAATTTATTGTAATAAGATACAGGGCGGAGGGTTTTTTCATCACGATAGAGACCCAGATGCCAAACTTGGCAACCCGGTATCATTTCTAGCATCCCCTCGACCATGCCGAGACCAGCCCGTAGAATTGGCACCAAGCCAATATCAGCAAGTAGGCGATGCCCCGTCGCTTGCCCCATTGGGGTGGTAACAGGTACTTCTTCATACTCTAAATCAGCAGTTGCTTCATAGCAAAGGAGTTTCGCCATTTCACTCACGACTTCGCGGAATTGGCGGTGTTTGGTGGTTGTATCGCGTAGCACCGTCAGCTTATGGCGTAGCAGCGGATGGTTTGAAACGTGTACCATGAGTAGCCCTTCTGTTGAGAAATGATTGGGCTAGATTATAACCAGTTTTAATTGGTTTTGAGAAAAGACCGAATGCTTTCAGTAAACTCATCCGGTGTATCGAGCATCGGGAAGTGCCCTGCGTCTAAGATGTAATTGATGCGGGCATGGGGAACGCCTTTCTCAAGGACATGCCGTTGGGTGGGTTTGACAATAATATCCCGTTTGCCATAGATACCCAGCGTTGGCACCGTGATACGCGTTAGCTCATCTGTGAGATCGGTTGAGCGTAAAGTCCCAATACTCTGGAAGAAAGACTCCATCGTGATATAGGACACATCACGGCTGATAAGCTGGGCCATTTTCTTGCCATCTTTTGCCATAAAGCGGCTATAGAGGCGCAGGAAGAGCTTGAGCAAAGGTGGAGACCGCCACACAACAAAAGCAAAAGCGGGTACACCCGAAAGCTTTAGTAAGAGATTGAGGGAGTTGCCGTTGATTGGAGAACCAATACAACAGGCCTTAACCACTTTGTCTGGATGCTTAATTGCCATGCTGAGGGCAACTGTCCCCCCCATGCTATGCCCCACAATCGCAGCTTTGGGTATGCCCAGTTTATCCATAAACTGGGTGACCATCTCCACAAAGCTATCGACTTGGAACGATTTGAGGTTGTTTTCAGCAGCGGCGGCGCGGCTTTCACCAAAGCCCCAAAAGTCGATAGAGTAAGTTTTGAACTCACGCCCTAGCTCTTCAATGGTTTGACGCCACAAGGCCCATGAGCCAAGCCAACCATGCAAAAACAACACAGGCCGACCACGACCATGTGTTTCATAATGGATAATACCGGGATTCGGTGGTTCAGTAACGAGCAGTGGCACGCTATATGACCTCGCAACAACCCAACATACAAGACCTCATGTTCAATGCAGTATAGGGTTTCTAGGCGCTCGGTAACGTGCTAGTTGCTGTCCATCTCTTCAAGAATGGAGTACAGCAGTTCTAGCAAGACTTCCCGCACATATTCAATGTCCGTCGCAATACAGGGTAGCAGCTTAACGTTTTCGTCCTCAATGCGGAGGGCAATCCGCAGGTCTTCCGGTTTCCATGCGTCGGCATGGTCTTGTTTGTTGGCTGCAACCACATAAGGCGTTGGGGCATAAGCGCGGAAGGTCTCCAAAATACTGCGTGCCTCACGGAAGGTCTCCGGTTTGGAGCTATCGACCATCACCACAAAACCAAGCATACCTTCAGCAAGAATTTCCCACATGAAGTCAAAGCGGCGTTGGCCCGGTGTGCCAAACAGGTACAGCACAAGGTCGTTATCAACTGTGATGCGACCAAAGTCCATCGCCACCGTGGTTTCGGATTTTTCTTGGGATTCTACCGAGTCAGGCGTAATTGAGCGCTCGGTAGAAACGACATCAATCTCGCTGATGGTCTTGATAAATTCCGTCTTTCCCGAACTAAACGGACCGGTGATGACCATTTTAACTGTTTGCATGGCCGTTTTCTCGCTCTTTCATAAAATAATTCCGATGAATTAAGGCGTTTTGTTGATCGTCTTGATTTTGGTAATCAGACGGTTAACAACATCACGGTCAGGTGTATTGCGCGGGACTGGGTGGCGGATGTCAGGCCGCCGCTTGGCTTCCACTTGGGGTTTAACCATTTGCACCAAACCCGCTTGCAACAATGCGTACACAATCCGGCGAATTTCAGTATCCGTCATATTGCACGCTTTGGCAATTTGGCGAATCGAGTTTTTCGGGTTGATAAAGCCCACGACTCGCCATTCATTGGCCCCCAGCTTGATATTCTTGAAGCTACTGGGGTCTTCGGCAAAACGCAAGGCCATGTCAAGGTTCGGGATTTCTTTTTCGAGTTCGAGCTGCTCGTTCTGGATACGAGTGCCTTCAATAATAATGTTCCGCAAATCAATGGGTACCAAAATCCGTGAGGCGGGGGCTTGGTCGCCCTCTTTGAACTCAAACGGTTCCCGCTTCCATGTCATCAAATCGAAGACAATGCTGACGGTGTGTTTTTGGATGCTCTGGATAATATCTTTTTGGGTGACATAGTTGGCATTGATGAGGCTCAGTGCCAAGCCCTTGTCCGACATCTTTAGGGCCTCAGCCCGTTGCCGAATCAAGCGAGACTGCTCTTCATTCAATTTACCCGAACGTTGCAGGATGCTTGCCAGATGCCCATCTTTGCTCTGCATTTCAGCAAAGACCAGCTTGCCTTCACGGAAATTAAGGCGTGCAAGGGGTTTCCCCGCGACGAGCTTATCAATCTGGGTACGCCCATCTCCCAACATCATCTTTTCGCCAGTTTCTACCCCTTCAAAGATAGTCAGCGATCCGCTTCGTTTGGATAAATTGATAAGGTTGAGCAATTGGGTCGTTGTAAAAACCGCTAGGTTCCCTTTCAGCGCCATCCAGTTATGCTCCTTGGATCGCTTTCCAATAATCAGCGAAGGCTGTGAGGCATTATACCCCTGTCATATAAGCAAGTCAACCACTCACGGGTCGAAAAGTTGAAGTTCAATGAATGTCTTTATGGTTGCTAGGCATCTTGCACGAACAAGGGCGTTTTGAGGCTTTAATTCTCAATAGCGCCATAGTATAATTCATGGCAGTCTTTTTATATAGTGGAGATCAACTCATTTCTCCCCGAATACTCTGGTCGGAAGTGACGAATCGAAGGCTACTAATCTGGAAACTCCGACTACTCCAGATGCGACTAAACAGGTAGAGGAGACACAAGGCCATGGCTGAACATGATACCCCCGAAAATGAATTAGAAGATCCCAACCTTCATGGAGAAAACGTCGAAGCTGATCTTCCGGCACCCCATCACGAACCCGAAGTTCATGCCCTTGAGGATGAAGCAGATTTCGTGGGAGCCAGTGAAGAATCTTACGAAGACGAAGAGGGTGATGATACCGCAGTAAGCCAAACAGGGCTACGCCGGGGGGACTTGCTCGAAGGAACAGTTATCAAGACTTCACCAACAGAGATTGCCGTTAATCTAGGTGAGCATGGGGAAGGCATTATCAACAGCCGTGAGTTAGAACGGTTGACGCCAGCTACCCTGCAAAACCTTGATGAAGGTACGCCTGTGCTGGTGTATGTCCTGACGCCTGCCAACTCCAACGGTCAACCTGTCCTCTCGATTAGCCGCGCCCTCGAAGAAAGTGATTGGCGGACTGCCGAGGAATATCTTGACAATCGTAAGGTCTACAACGGTAAGGTTGCGGGTTATAACAAGGGCGGCTTGATTGTCCGCTTTGGGCGCTTGCGCGGGTTTGTGCCTGCTAGCCAGATTAGCCCAGAACGCCGTGACCGTGCTGCTGGAGATAGCCCTGAAGAACGCTGGGGAAGCATGCTCGGTGATGGGATTGATGTCAAGGTTGTTGAACTTAAGCGTTCACGCAACCGCCTTATCCTCTCTGAACTGGCTGCTGTGCGCGAAGCCCGTGAGCAACAGAAAACCCGTTTGCTCGATGAACTCAATGTTGGTGACCACCGCAAGGGATATGTCACCAGCTTGACAGATTTTGGGGCTTTCGTGAATCTTGGTGGTGCTGATGGTCTTGTACATCTGACCGAAATGTCATGGCAACATGTCACACACCCTAGCGAAATGTTGAAAATCGGGCAAGAAGTCGAGGTAGAGGTCATTAGCATTGACCGTCCTAATCGACGGATTGGCCTGAGTATGCGTCGCCTTGAAGATGACCCATGGAACAAAGTTGAAAATCAATATGTAAAGGGCCAACTGATTCAGGCATCGATTACCAAACTCACCAAATTTGGGGCTTTTGCCCGGTTGGTTGACCATCCTGAAATTGAAGGTCTTATCCATGTCAGTGAACTGTCCGAACATCGGGTACGCCACCCTCGTGAAGTCGTCAGCAAGGGCGATGTGTTGACCCTGCGGATCATTAAAATTGACCGCCAGCAACGCCGCCTTGGGCTGAGTCTCAAGCAGGTGGACTCTGAAGAGTACATGGACATTGACTGGAACTTATCCGACAAGGACTAGCCTTGAAGGAAAGAAACCAAACGTTCACGCCTTCTGATAGGAGAGTTAGTGAATAATGAGTTTGGTAAATTTGCTCGGTGTCACACAGTTTTTCGGTATAGAATTTCATTAATTCGGTTGGTGACCTGAGGAGGACAAAACTATGCCAGACCAGCGCAACCAAGGTCAAGGAAACAAGATGGAGCGGTTCACCCAGCGTGCCCGCCGTGTGTTGAGCCTTGCCCAAGAAGAAGCAGAGCGCATGCAGCACAGCTACATTGGCACCGAACACCTGCTACTCGGTTTGATGCGGGAAGAAGGTGGTGTGGCGGGGCGTGTTCTCAGCGAGCTTGGGCTTGACCCTCGCCGCGTGGAAGAATTGGTTGAACGCTTAACAAGCTCTAAACGTACCTCCGGCCCAACGCAAATGGATCTCTCCCCAAGCACCAAGAAGGTCTTGGAACTAGCTGTCGATGAAGCCCGTCGTCTGGGGCATCACTACATTGGCACTGAGCATCTGTTACTGGGTCTGGTTCGTCAAACAGATGGGGTGGCGATTGAAGTCCTCAAACGCCTCAATATCAACCCCGAAGATGTCCGTCGTCAAACCCGTCGGATTTTGCAGGAAGACCCTGAAGGCAAGCGGGAAACACCCTCACGCCGTGATACATCCTCATCAACCGCCCCCAGCAGTTCGGGGTCGGAGTCGATGTCACGTCGCTCCGCTGCCGCCCGTGAGAAGAAAAGCAACACACCATTAATTGACCAACTCGCCACCGACCTGACTCTACTTGCCGAAGAGAATAAACTCGATCCGGTAATTGGGCGGGATATGGAAATTGAGCGCGTGATTCAAATCCTCAGCCGCCGCACCAAGAATAACCCTGCGCTCATTGGTGAACCCGGTGTTGGGAAGACTGCCATTGTGGAGGGTCTGGCCCAGCGTATCGTCAATCGTGAGGCCCCCGCCCCCCTGCTCAATAAGCGGGTGCTACAACTCGATGTCGGTAGCCTTGTGGCGGGAACGATGTATCGTGGTCAATTTGAAGAACGACTTAAGCGTGTTGTTGAAGAACTGAAATCATCTGATAGCATTTTGTTTATCGATGAAGTCCACATGCTGGTCGGGGCAGGCTCGGCAGGCAGCAGTGTCGATGCTGCTAACATCCTGAAACCCGCCCTTGCACGGGGTGAACTCCAGTGTATCGGGGCCACCACTCTTGATGAATACCGCAAACACATTGAAAACGATGCCGCCCTTGAGCGCCGTTTCCAAAAGGTGTTGGTTGAAGAGCCGACTATCGAACAAACCATCGAGATTTTGCGCGGTATCCGCCGTGCCTATGAGGAGCATCATGACCTCGAAATCTCAGATGGGGCGATTGAAGCTGCGGCTAACCTGTCGGCGCGTTATCTGCCCGATCGGTTCTTGCCTGACAAAGCGATTGACCTTGTGGATGAGGCCTCTAGTCGGGTACGGATGTACAAGAGTCCTGACAGCACCCGTTATCGCCAAATTGAAAGTGAACGCTTCAATCTGATTGATGACATCGAAGAAATTGAGCGATCGCATGACATTGGGGCGCTGACTATGCCTTCTGAAGAATATACCCAACGCTTGACCGAATTGCGTGGTCAATTACAGTTGGTCGATGAACGGCTTGAAGGGTTCCGCACCAGTTGGAATCCCGACACCAACAAGCCGCGCCTTGTGGCAGAAGACATTGCTGAAGTCCTTGGTATGTTGACAGGCATCCCTGTTACCACCATTGCCGAAGAAGAATCGGCCCGCCTCCTCCGCATGGAAGAGGAATTGCATCGGCGCATCATTGGTCAAGATGAGGCCATTGTCGCTATCAGCAAAGCTGTGCGTCGTTCACGGGCTGGTCTTAAAGACCCGCGTCGTCCGATAGGGTCATTCTTGTTCCTTGGCCCGACGGGTGTCGGTAAGACCGAACTTTCTAAAGCCCTTGCCGAGTTCCTCTTTGGCAGCGAAGACGCGCTCATTCAACTCGATATGAGCGAGTTTATGGAACGCCACACCGTAGCCCGCTTGACGGGTGCCCCTCCCGGCTATGTCGGCTATGAAGATGCTGGACAACTTACGGAAGCGGTACGGCGTCGGCCCTATAGCATCGTGGTCTTCGATGAAATCGAGAAGGCTCACCCCGAAGCGCTCAATATGTTGTTGCAAATTATGGAAGAGGGTCACCTCTCCGACGCACGCGGTCGCCAAGTGGATTTCCGCAATGCGATTGTGGTTATGACCAGCAACCTCGGCGCTGATGTCATCAAGCGTGGCACAGGACTTGGCTTTGATGTCAAGCGTGATGAAAATATTGAGGCCTCCAAAGCCTATGACGACATGCGACGGCGGGTGATGGAAGAGGTACGGCGGCAATTGCGGCCTGAGTTTATCAACCGCTTGGATGGCTCTATCGTCTTCCGTTCTCTGACTAAAGAGGAAATCAACCAAATTGTGGAGTTGCGGTTAGATGAGGTGCGTGACCTGATGAAGGAACACCACCTACAATTGGAGACTAGCGACACGGCCCGTGCCTATATGGGCGAAAAGGGCTATGACCCCGAATATGGGGCACGTCCTCTGCGCCGCGTGATTACCAATATGCTGGAAGACCGCCTCTCAGATGGTATTCTGGCAGGTGAATTCCAACCTGAAACCATTGTCTTTGTTGACCTTGACTCCGAAAAATCAGAGTTGGTCTTTACTTCCAAGACACCGGAACCACTGGAAGAGGCCCAAGAGGAAGCAACCCCCTAGGCCTTACCCTATAGCGAAACACATCACCTCACTCATTATGGGTGAGGTGATTTTGTTTTAGATGACACCCAATTCCTTACCAACTTTTTCAAAGATACCAAGCGCTTCATCAATGTCGGCATCACTGTGGGCGGCGGTATTCATAACGCGAATGCGGGCCGCACCCAGTGCTACCGTCGGGTAGGCAATCGCCATCGCAAAGACGCCATTTTCAAACAGCTTACGACTGAAGGTTTGGGTCAGCTTTTCATCCTTGAGCATGACGGGCACAATCGGCGTTTGGGAGTGGCCTGTGTCAAAGCCGAGTTGCTGCATAGCCTCCTTGAAGCGTTTGGCATTGGCCCATAGACGATCTACCAGTTCTGTTGATTCTTCGAGGAGGTCAACCGCTTCAAGGCAAGCCGCGGTATCGGGTACGGTCATGGCGCTGGAGAACAGGAAGGGTCGTCCGCGTTGGCGAATCCAGTCAATGATGACCTGTTTACCCGCCACGATACCCCCGACCACACCAAAGGCCTTGCTCATGGTACCGACTTCAATATCGACCTTGCCATGTAGATGGAAGTGGTCAACAATGCCGCGTCCACCCGTACCCAACACGCCTTCACCATGAGCATCATCAACCATCAGCAGGATATTGAACTCTTTGGCGACCTCATAGATTTCAGCAAGAGGGGCAATGTCGCCATCCATACTGAATACACCATCGGTCACTATCAAGTAGCGGTTGTAAGAGCCACTTGCCATTGCTTCTTTGATTTTCTCGCGCAGGTCTTTGACATCATTATGGGCATAGGCAATGATTTGTGCGCGGCTTAACCGACAGCCGTCAATGATGCTGGCGTGGTTGAGTTGGTCGGAAAAGATGGCATCACCCTTACCTACCAAGGCTGGAATGGTAGCAAGGTTAGCCGTGAAACCACTTTGGAGGGTAATCACTGCCTCGGCTCCCTTGAAATGGGCAAGACGCTCCTCTAGCTGGCGGTGGAGGCTCATCGTGCCCGCAATGGTACGAACCGCACCGGGGCCGATGCCGTATTGGTCAATGGCGGCCTTAGCAGCTTCTAGCATACGGGGATGATTGGCTAGGCCGAGATAGTTATTGGCACAGAAATTTATAACGGGTTGTCCATCAACGACAATCCGCCCGCCCATCGCACTCTCAATGGTGCGGATGGTATTGAATAAACCATTGGCTTGTAAATCGTGGATTTGGTCAGTCAAATAAGCGGTTTTGTCAGCCATTAAACACTCCTTTAATGTTCCATTCTATTGTAACATGGGGACTAGAGAGGAAAGTCATGTATGTCGAATACCGAAACGCTTAACACGGTCTTGCAAGAGACCCTCTACCTTGAACCTGAAGACCTTGAGGCTAACCGTGCCGGCAAAATCAGTGAGCGCCAAAAATTGCGAGTACGGGCGCAAATCCGCTCAGTATGGCTGGCAATAGGTTGTCTATTGGGCATTACAACCCTGCCATTGGTGATTCTAGCTCTGATTTTTGGCAATACGGTCATTCAACTGGTGGTTATTATCTTGGCGCTGGTCTGGGCATCGGGCTTTGTGCGCTTTGGGGTGGGCCTTCGCAAACAGTACGGGCAAGTCTACGCTGATTTAGATGCAGGCGAGGCTTACTATGCTGAGGGCTTTCTCAAGAAAGAAAAGCGCAACCAAGGCCGCGAGTCCTATCTGGGCTTGAGCGAGTTGTGGTTTCCGGTACCGCATAAGCTCTATGATGTGATTACCGAAGGGGAATATGCTTTGGTCTACTATATGCCTAACAGCAAGCAAATCCTTGCACTGGAGTATGCAAACCCCGTTCATTATGAGGAATATCAAACCATTTAGGCACTAAAAAACCCCCGTGTGGACGGGGGCTTGGGTTGGCTAGGTTTGGGCGCGGTCACCGAAGCGCCGTTCTGTACCAGAGAGGATAGCGCGGATATTGGTTTTGTGCCGATAGAATACCATAATTGGCACCAAGAGATAGGCGACGTAAATCGGGTCACTTTCACGTATCAGGGCCGTCGCCACAATCACCATTGAGACAACAGCAATAATCGTCAAGACCGCCAAAGAAACATAGCGTGTGGCGGCCACAATGATGGCCCATAGCATAACAGCCACCGCGATAATGACTGGCGAAACCAACAGCAACCATGTGCCGCTGGCGGTGGCAGCCCCTTTTCCTCCGCGCACCGTTCCTGTTATCATCGTCGCAAAGAACGACCAGTTGTGTCCAAAAACAGCCGCTACTGCCGCCAGAATCATCGCAGCGGAATTTTGGTCAGCCGGTACAAGTTGGCGGGCAAGCAACATCGCGGACAGGCCCTTGGTGCCATCAAGGAACCAAACTAAAACACCCCACTTAAAGCCAAGGGCGCGGGCGGTGTTATTGGCTCCCATGTTGCCACTGCCAACTTCAAAGATATTGATGCCATGCAGCCGCCCAATGATATAGGCGGTTGGAATTGAGCCAATAAGATAGCTCAAGCTAAGAATGGTGAAAAAGGTCTGTTGCTCCATTAAGCGATGCCTCGTTAACGAATTTTAACTCGTTTTGCTATCATAATAACACCGATCCGAAAAATAGTTACGATTTAGTCGAAATACATGAAAACTTTTTCGGGCAGCTTGTGTTAGGATAGTCTCGCGTTATACTTGCAGCAAATTTGCCGGAGTTGTGCATGTACCTATCCCTAGTTTTCCACAACCACCAGCCTGTTGGCAATCTGAATTTTGTTTTTGAAGAAGCTTTTGCAAAAGCTTATCAACCCTTAACCAATTGCCTTGACCGTCACCCGACTATCAAGGCTGCTATGCACTTCACTGGGCCGCTCTTACAATGGCTCCAAGACCATGAGCCAGAATACTTGACGCAAGTGGCCGCCCAAGTGCAACGTGGACAGCTAGAAATTCTTTCGGGTGCCTACTACGAGCCGATTCTGGCGATGTTGCAAGATGCGGATAAAATCGGACAAATCCGCAAACTCAATGAATCTGTAAAAACCCTCTTTGGAGCCGAACCACGTGGCATGTGGTTGGCCGAACGCATTTGGGAGCCACATCTCAGCAAGCCCATCAACGAGGCAGGCATCGACTACACCATCATTGATGATGCTCATTTTGTATGGGCGGGTATCCCCAGCGAGAAATTATTCGGCTACTTTATCACTGAAGAACAAGGCCATACCCTCAAACTCGTGCCGACCCACACTAAGTTGCGCTATCTGGTGCCTTGGCGTCCCGTGCATGAGGTCATGGATTGGCTTCGTGAGCAGAACGATAGCCACAACCAAGTTGGTAAACCCCCGCTGTGGGCGGTTATTGGCGAAGATGGCGAAAAATTCGGTCTCTGGCCCCATACTTATCCCAGCGTTTGGGAGGAAGGTTGGCTTGATAACTTCTTCAGCCAGTTGGAGGAGAGCCAATCTTGGCTCGAAACCATCCACCCTGCTGAGTATGTGCAACGCTATCGTGCTCAAGGGATTGCCTATGTGCCAACCGCGACGTATATGGAAATGAGCGAGTGGGCCTTGCCCGCACCCGACTCATGGTTGCTGCGGGATTTGCGCGAGACTTACGAGCTTCAACTTGAAAATATCCCCGAATGGGATAACGACAAACGCGGTGAAATTGAGCGGATATTGCGCTTTATACGGGGCGGGTTCTGGCGCAACTTCCTTGTAAAATATCCTGAAATCAACCATATACAAAAACGCGGCTTGGCACTGAGTAAGAAAATCCACGCCCTCCCGCCAAGCCATGACCGTGATTTAGCCCTTGATGCGCTATGGGCCTCGCAATGCAATGCGGGTTATTGGCATGGCGTGTTTGGTGGGGTGTATCTCTTCCATATTCGCTCCATCAACTTTAGCAATATCATTAAAGCTGAGACATTGATAGACCAGCGCAGCGGCATATGGGCTGAGAAAGTCGATTTCAATGCCGATAGCTATGATGAGGTGCTGGCAGGCAATGGGCCATTGATGCTGGTTGTTGAGCCAAAGCAAGGTGGCATGATTACCGAATTTGACCACCGTCCGGGGGCCTATAATCTCCTAAATGTGATGAGCCGCTACCCTGAAGGGTATCATACCCAAATTCAAGAGGCCGCTGCTACCAATATGCTGATGACTCCCGGTGACGACCCCGATAAATTTGAGGGTGAGCCAGTGCGGGCTAAAGAGCGCGGACTGGAGAACTATATCTATGTGGATTGGCACCGTCGTGGGATGTTGGTTGACCACTTCTTAGGTGATGAGACTACCCTGCATGGCTTTGAAACGGCCCAGTATCCTGAACAAGGCGATTATGTCAACCAAGGTTATCGTGTTGAAATCGACCAATCATCTGCCAGCAGCCTCAAAATTACCTTGACCCGCGATGGTTATATTTGGAAAGGCCGCGAGCATCTACCTGCCCAAATTGAGAAGACGTTAACGTTGGCACCCAATGCATCGTCAGTCGGTGTACACTACCGCATCACCAACAACAGCACACAGGCTATTAGCGGGCGTTTTGGGGTTGAATTAGCAATGGGTTTTGATGGGGGCGACAACCGTGAGTATTGCTATCTAGTCGCTAACAATCAGACCTATGGTATGGGCGATAGTGGCGAGATTCATGATGTTGCATGGTATCGAGTCGTCAGCAAAATCCGCAGCCTAGGGGTACGCGTTAATATGAGCCAACCCGCAACGCTGTGGCGCTTTCCTTTGGCACCGATTACCCTATCTGAAGGTGGCTTTGAACGGGTACATCAAGGCTTTGTTGCCATGCCTTGGTGGAGAATTAACCTTGCGCCTCAATCTAGTTGGGAGTTTGAGCTAGACTTACTAGTTGAACCTCATGTCTAAATCTGGCCTGCCGCTTTGGAAAGTCGTTCTCTATTCATTAGGCAACGCGGCGGGCCTTCTCACCTATAACACCTTTAACGCCTTTATCCAGTTTTTCTATACCGATAAGGTGGGCTTGCCACCGCAATGGGTAGGGCGCGGCTGGTTTGCCTTTGGCTTCTGGAATGCCGTTAATGACCCCGTTGCAGGCTGGCTCTCTGACAACACCCAGTCCAAAATTGGGCGGCGCACCTTCTATATCCGCTTGTTGGCCTTGCCAGTGGCGATTGCCTTTGCACTGGTATGGCTGCCTCCCCTAACCGTCGATGAGCATGGGGCAACGGCGGTGATGGTCTATTTTCTGGTCATCATCAGCATTTATGACATGCTGCAAAGCATCATCACCCTTAATCAAGATGCCCTCTTTCCTGAGATGTTTCATAATGTCGAATCACGGGCGGCTGGCTCAATGGTACGCCAGTTCATCGGCTTTGGGCTGGGGGGCGGCATTGCGGTGGCGCTCTCGCCTATTATCTATGAGAGTGCCTTGGGCTGGACAGGTCTGGCGATTATTTGGGGGGCGTTGGCCTGTCTATTCTATTTCCTCTCGCTATGGGGTATTCAAGAAAACCCCGCTCACGCTCAATCCAAGACTGACTCCATTCCGCAGCAGTTTCGCCAAGCCTTCCGTAATCGCACTTTCTTGGTGGTCTTAGCGATTAATTTTGTGTTTCGCTTTATCTTGGCGGTATTGGTGGCAGCCTTGCCCTTTTATGCTGAATATGTCCTCAAATTGGATGGTGGGCAGACCTCGGCATTGTTGGGGGCCTTGATTGTGGCTGCGACCATCTCATTGTTTGCTTGGCAAGGTGTCTTTAAGCGCTATGGTACACGGCGGGCGTTGTTGCTTTCATTCAGTGCCACCGCTGTTTTTGCCATGCCCATCTTATTCACCAATAGCCTGATAACGACGGTTTTGGTGTTGGCAGTCTTAGGGCTTGGGGTTGGGGGGGCTTTACTGTTGGGACCTGACCTGCTTTTTGCGGAACTGATTGATGAGGACTATGTGCAGACGGGAATCCGACGCGAGGGAATGTATCGCGGGATATTGGGCTTCATGTTTCGCTTTCCACCCGCCTTTGCTGGCCTGATTTTAGGCGAATTACTCGCCATCAGTGGTTACGATTCTAACCTCAGTACCCAACCAGCGGCAGTTGAGACCACTATCCGCGTTTTTACTGCTTTTGCCCCAATTGCAGCGGTGTTGGTAGGTATTCTGCTCTTAACCCGTTACCCCCTCCATGGGCAATATCTGGCGGATATTCAGCGACGTGCCAACGACATGCTCTCAGATGTGTAGAGCTTGATAGCGGGCTTGACGCAAGGCATCGCGGGTTTTGACAATCTCATGGGTAATGGCTAGGGTTTGCTCCTTGGAGATCAGATACTCAATGGATAAAGCTCCATGATAGTCGGCCTCTGCTAAATCCTTAATTAGCTGCTCAAAATCCAGTACTCCATCTTCAAATCGGCATTGTATCGCACGGGCCGCTGCTTGCCGCACCTGAATATGAGCCGTATATTCAAACAAATTGCGGATCATCGGCCAAGGTACACTTTGGGCTATAAAATGCGCCAAATCCAAGGTTAGGCTTAGTCCCGGTACCGCTTCTAACAGTACAATCGCCCGCTGCGGACTAGAAGCTGCCGACTTGATATGTGTTTCCACTGATAAGCGAAAATCGGTATCCTCAACGGCATCGACCATCCGTTGCAGAGCGGGAATAGCGCGGGCAATGGCATGGTCAGGGCCATCTTCAGTAACCACCCCCGGCAAGATAGTAATCCCCGGCGTCCCCAACTCAGCCACAAAGGGAATCAGCCTCTCAAAGCGTACCATCTCCTGCTCACGCCGTTCTGCATCTGGGGCGTTAATATGTGGCAACATCACATAGAGGTCCGTCAATTGCAAGTGAAAGTCATCTAGCAACAGACGGATATGTTGGGCGGTTGGCAGGGGTTCACGGATGGCTTCATCGATATTGATATGTGGACCAACACCCAAGTCAACAGCTTGGAAGCCTAGGCGGGCAATCGTGCCGAGGGCCTCTTCGAGAGGCAAATGATTAAAGGCCCACGCATGGCATGCTATCTGCATCATGTTTCGTCCTCCTGACCTTCGGGATTAAAGACGGTTAGGCTACGGGCTAAAGCGGCGGTAACTTCGAGTTGGTCGTTATTGCCCAAAACAATCAAGCGGGTACTGGGTTCAAGCAAGGTGGAGGCGGTTGGATTGCTCACCCACTCTCCATTAGGCAAAAATAAGGCGAGGATATTGGCTCCCGTGCGGCGTCGCAGGTCTACTTGTCCGATCGTTTGGTTAACGATAATCGACCCTTCCTCAATGATAACCTCGCCAAGAGCTTGCTCAATTTCAGATGAGGCTGAGGTCAAATCAAGAAAGTCAACGACATGAGGGCGTACCGCCAAATCTGCCATGCGCCGCCCGCTTAAAACATAGGGAGAAATGACACGATTGGCCCCTGCCCGTAGCATCTTCGACTCGGAGTGGTCGTCAATAGCGCGGGCGATAATCAGTAACTTTTCATTAAGGCCACGCGCCGTCAGCACCGCATAGACATTGGTGGCATCATTGCCCGCACAAGCGACCAACCCTCGCGCTCGGTCTATGGCTGCTTTGAGCAAGGTCTCGTCTTCAGTAGCACTGCCTTCAATTGCCAAATAACCCAACTCTTGAGCAAATTCTAGCACATCCGGCTTGCTATCAATTACCAAGAAGGGCACATTCTCACGGGCAAAAGCCGCTGCGACCTCGCGCCCAACGCGCCCAAAACCGACCACAATAAAATGGTTCTGCATTTTGCTTAACTGCTCACGTTTGTGGCGCTCATTGAGTTTCATCAGCACCTGACCTGTAACCACATATTCAACCGCGCTGGACACCCCATAAGTGACAATCCCTAAACTGAGCAATAAAACAATAACTGTGAAGATACGCCCAATATCACTCAGGGGATGCACTTCACCAAAGCCCACTGTCGTGATGGTAATCATGGTCATGTACAAAGCATCTACGATAGTCCAACCCTCAATGACCATATACCCTATCGTACCTAGCGACAGCACCCCAAGCAACCCAGACACCACAATCTGCACCTGCACTCCTTTGATGATGGCCCCTAGTAATTCTAGGGTCGGTAGGGAGGCCACAAACATGGTGCGGAGTCGGCGGGTAACACGCTCCCACTGGTAATAAAGTCGTCGTTCAACTTCACGGTATAACATCGTCAAAATTTCAAAATTTGCCTTGACAACCCATTAAAATTTGATAATATACAAATATCAAGATACGCGGGCGTGGCTTAGTGGTATAGCGTCTCCTTGCCAAGGAGAAGGTCACGAGTTCGAATCTCGTCGCCCGCTCAATAACCCCCATTCAAGGGGGTTTTTGTTTTCTCCCTCTTATCCATTTATGGCGTTCCTGCCAAATCAGCAAATGGTACCACCCCAAAAATCATATCGAGTTCAGGGCTAAACAGCACAAGGCTTTGATACTTCGATTGGTCAAAGTCCGGTAGTAAGATATAGTTCTGGCGTCCCCGATTGCCTTTGAGCCGTGCCACCTCTAGGGTATCTCCACCAAAGGCCTCCTCAGTATCTACGGGATCAGGATGCGAGCTAAGATAGATACGGATGTTGGGGGCATGGGTGACCATAAACATATCATCACCAATCCCCTCAAGGCGGATGAGGTAGCGGACGGTCTGCAAATCAAGAGAGGTAATTGAGACAATCTTGGCAACCCCTTCAGCGCGGCGGATGGCATCGAGGGGCGGATTGAACACCCCACGTTTAATATCACTGATTTCAGGCATATCAGAGCTACCGATTTCAGTCCGAATATCATCGGCAACCACCGCTAAATCATCATCAATCACCTCAACATCGTTGCGGGGGTCCATCAATTGCATAAGTGCTAAGGCGTTATCTGGTGCATCCTCATGCAGGGCTATGATGACCTCGCATTCTGCCGACGATAAATAGTCGGCACACTCAAAATCGGTGGTCACTTCGGCTTCATCAATGAAGTAGGGCTGAATCGCGGGTACCCATGCAGCAGAGGTCATCGCCAAGATCGCCAACACTGCCCCGATTGTAACCAATCCCCAATTTGTGTATCGTCGCATAAACCCTCTAAACTGTCACAATCTCCGTGAAAAAGCGTGCATGGAAACGGCGCAACGCTCGAAGCAAGGCTGGCCCCAATGCCATCAGCAACACGAAATTGCCGATAGCCCGAAATATATCCCATACGGCGCTGGTAATGCCATAAAAAACCAAATAACGGCTGAGGCTATCGCCTAGGCTGAGGCCCGTTTGCCAACTCTGCTCGGCTGTTCCAGCAAAGAAAGGCCAAAAGTAGAGATTGATGATAAAGCCATAGGCCATGCCCATCACTGCACCAAAGGCCGCCAGCAGCCACACCTCAACATGAGGATAGCGCTGGAGACGATGGGGGAGCAGGCCCGCTAAAACGCCAATCCAGCCCGCCGTGAACATCTGGAAAGGAAGCCAAGGGCCAACCCCACCCGTGAATAATGCCGAGGCAAAGAGCGTTAGGCTGCCCATTAAAAAGCCGAGCTGTGCGCCGTAAGCATAGCCAATTAAGATAATCAACAAAAAGATGGGCGAGAACCCACCCGGCATCGGCACCAACAAATCCAACAGCCGTAGCACGCTATTGACGGCCAAGAGTACCCCCATCAAAGCGATACTCTTGGTATTGAGGCTGGCCCCTAGTTGAGCCAGCAATACTACCAAGCAGACCGCCATCAGCACCAACATCAACAACAAACTCTCGCCACTGCGGACATTGGTCACATCGCTGGTTTGGGCTTGGGCTTGGCTGAAAAATGGCGCGGCAAAGGCCACAACCCCAATTAGGTTGACCACTATTATGAGGAAGAGTCCAGTGTGTCGCTGTGTTGTCGTCGCCATATTACTCCACCAATTGCGGCTAGGGCGGCTGCGATAAAAATCAGATAGCCCCATATCGGCACCGATGCGCTATGCTCGGCGGCGGTTGCAGGGCGGGTGTTGATGGGGCCATCCTTGCAGATAACGTCCCATGTCAATTCGGGTAGTGGGACATCTTCGTTGTTGGGGGTACGCCATATCCACATCTCGACATCCCCATGTTGTGGTTGATGGGTTGAGGCACCAATCGGGCTATAGACCCAGTCGCCGGCCTCATTGCGGAAATAGTAGGCCCAATAGGAGCAACGCCCCCCCACGCATTTACAGAAGCACGATTCAGCTGGATAGAAGCAGCCTTCGTGGTCAACGGTACAAACAGCAGCACCCATCGGCCCAATTGAGGCGTTAATCTCTAGACCACTGGCAACCAACAGGTCGTAGCCCGTCGGTTGGGATTGGCTGATGGCAAGGCAAAAGGTGCGTGGTTGCCCATCGGCTCCCACAATCACAAGACCAATCTGCTGAAGCGGTGTTTGGGCATTCACAACGAGTGTACCCAGACCCACGTAAAGTAGAACAAGAATCAAGCGTTGCATGATAGGAGTATAGCCGTTATGAAAAACACCGTCCATTGCCGTATAATTTTCCCAACATGGAGGTAGAGGATATGGTACGCGCCAAACGGCTTATTCAAGGAATTATTGCAATCCCGCTGATCATTTTTGTGGGGTTGTTTGTTGCAGCAGGGTTAACCAATGGATGGGATAAAGCCTTGGGAACGATGTGGGATGCTTCACGCGAATTGTTTTGTAGCGCCACTGGGCTATGTGATACCGATGAGGAAGTACGGGTTCTTGGTTCAGAAGAGCTGTGGACGCGCATTCATAACCGCTTTGTGTTGGACACAGGCAAATATGAAACGCGCCAGAACTGGTCAGCCGAGTATCGCTCATTGGGTGTTACCCACACGGGCGAGATGAACGCTACGGTTAATATCACGATTGGCGTCAATATGGCGGGTTTCACGGCTGAGGATATTGTAGTCGATAATGATGCTGAGAGCATCACCGTCACAGTACCACCTGCCCAACCCGTTGAGTGCTTCCTCGCCGATATTCAATATCACAATGAATCGTGCTGGGGAACCTGCGACGAAATCCACCGCAAGTTACAGGATACGGCTATCCCTGATGTGCTGGATAGCGAAGAATTCCGCAGCGAACTCCTCAATAAACAGCGCGAGGCGGGTACTGCCATTGCGACGATTATTGACCCTCTGGCGGAGGGCTATACCATTAACTTCGTCTGGAGTACGGAGACGCCGATCCCAATCGAAGGGGCCTCGTGCCAGCAATAGTATAGAAATCGCTGATCAGCCGCATTGTGCGAGATTGGCAAGCGACATACAATCAACTATAGAAGACTTATTTCTAGAGAGGCGAAAGCAAATGCGATCCAAGAAACACCATGTAGTTGTTCTACTACTGTTGGTGGCCTTGGTGGTCGGAGCTTGCCGAACCAGTGGCGATGAGGATGAACGTGGTGGCCCCACCGCGCCCTCGTTTCCATCGGCAACCCCGCGTACCAATGAAACGGTAACGCCGGGGCCATCCCCCACCACGCTACCCATTTCCACCAGCGGGCCAACACCGACCCGTTTTGCTGGATTCCCGACCCAAGCAGCACCCCCGACCGTGCCATCCCGTTATCCTGAAATCATGCAAATCGTGTATCCGATTACGGGTCAGGAAGTCGCAGGGAATGTGGTTGTTTCGGGGAGCGCCAGCCATCCCGATTTCATTCAATATGCTTTGGAATATGGCCCTGACCCCAACCCCAGCAATCTCTGGTACCCCATCACTCCCCAAGCGGTGACAGTACCCGTGATTAACAATGCATTGGGCGCGTGGAATACGACCCTTGTCCAAGATGGCACCTATCAAGTGCGCCTGCATGTGTACTTGACAGGCAACCGCGAGGTAACCAATGTGATTGTGACAGGGCTACGGGTTCGCAACACTTCGGCACCCCAGCCATCTGGTCAAAATACCTCGCCCACGATTAGCCCTATCGCCCCCTTGAACATCCAACGCGGGCAATCGGCAACCATCGCCTTGGGTATCTATGATGCCGATGGTGACCCCACTACCTTTATCGCTACCAGTGACAACACCGCCATCGCCGCCGTCAGCCCCAACGGGCAAGCGATTACGGTGACGGGCCTTAGTGTTGGCGTTGCTACCATCCGCATTCGAGTCACTGACGGACGCGGTGGGCAAGCCCAAACTTCATTCCTAGCGACGGTTGTGGAGCCACCTACCGCCAACAATCCGCCCAATATCGCACCAATTCCGGGCCAAACGCTGACCCAAAACGCGACTTTGAATGTACCCGTCAGTATCTCTGACCCCGATGGAGATACGGTGACTTTCACGGTAACGAGCGCGGCTCCTCAAATTGCCACCGTCAGCAAGGGCACCGACAACGCCAGCATCAACATTGCCGGATTCAGCCCCGGTAGTACCTCAGTGACCGTCACAGCGACTGATGCACGCGGGCAATCGCGCTCGGCAGCCTTTACCGTTGTGGTCAATCCACCCGCGCCGACCAACGACCCGCCGTCGATTGGCGCTATTCCGGGTCAGACCTTAGAGCAAGGTAAATTCAAAGACCTGACGCTCTCGATTTCTGACCCCAACGGGGATGCCACCACCTACACCCTGACCAGTAGCGCTCCCGCAGTGGTGGGTGTCAGCGACCTTGGCGGCAACAAGCTTCGCATTACAGGTAACGCTGAAGGCTCATCGAATGTGACCGTAACGGTGCGCGATGCACGCGGAGCCACCGCCAGCACTATTTTCAGTGTGACCGTCACCGCGCCACCTGCTCCTAATCAATCGCCAACGATTGCAGCCATTGGCAACCAGACTATTGAGGTTGGGCAGACTCTCAACATCGACCTAACCATGAGTGACCCTGATGGCGATAGCTTGACCTTCTCCTCCACATCTGGCGATACCAGCCTTGTGACGACAGGGCAAGTCGATAGCAACACCCTCAGCATCACAGGTGTGGCCCAAGGCTCAACCAGTATTACGGTGGCGGTTGGTGATGGGCGCGGCGGAAGTGCCACTACGTCCTTCAATGTCCAAGTCAACCCCGCGACGGTTCCCAATCAGAACCCGACCATTGACAGCATCCCTGACCAAGCGGTTGAGGTGGCTAAGAGTGTTAAGGTTGGCTTGAGCTATAGCGACCCTGATGGGGATAGTATGTCGCTCTTTGCCAATTCATCGAATGCAGGCATAGCGACGGTCTTCCAGAGCGCCGACTTTGAACTGACCGTGAACGGCGTTTCAACGGGTAGCGCTACCATTACCGTCACTATCAATGATGCACGGGGTGGGACGGCTACTAAGACTTTTAGCGTCAACGTCACGGCTGCTAACCAAAACCCCACCATCAGCGCAGCGGGTGATCAAACCTGTTCAGCAGGCGACACTCTGAACTTGTCGATTAGCTATAGTGACCCCGATGGTGACCCTGTGTCCGTGACTCCCTCCTCCGATAACCCAGCAGCAGCCACCGCATCTGTGGCAGGCAATAGCCTGACCGTTAACTGCGTGGCGGCGGGTGGTGCCAATATCACCTTGTTGGCAGAAGATGGACAAGGTGGCTCGGCCTCCGCAACCTTCAATGTCAATGTGGGTGCCGTCAATCAAAATCCGGTGATTGACAATGTGCCGGATCAAGCCTGCCAAGTTGGGGATACTCTCAATCTGGTAGTCAACTACAGCGACCCCGACGGTGACCCTGTAACGGTGGATGTCACCTCCGACAATGCAGGTGTAGCGAGTGGTTCACTTGTGGGCAATGCCTTAACGGTGGCCTGTTCGGGTGAGGGCTTGGCGACGATTAGCCTCAACGCCAGCGATGGCAAGGGCGGTACCGCCAGCGATACCTTTGCGGTTAGTGTTAGCGCGGCCCCACCACCCAACCAAAATCCGACCATTGACCCCATCGGCGGGCAGACCTGCCAAGAGGGTGATGTCTTCCCCTTGACTATCAATTATGGCGACCCTGATGGTGACACCGTGACGGTGACTGTCAATTCCGACAGCCCCGGTACCGCTAACGCCAGCCTTACCGGAACGACCTTAACGGTGAACTGTTCGAGCGCGGGCCTCGCCAATATCACCCTTGTGGCGGATGATGGCAAGGGCGGTACCGCCATGACCAGCTTCGGCGTAACCGTTAGCGCGGCTCCCCCACCCAACCAGAACCCGACCATTGACCCCATCGGCGGGCAAGCCTGCCAAGAAGGCGAGAGTCCGGTCATCAACATCACCTATGGCGACCCCGACGGCAATCCAGTGACGGCCTTTGCCACCTCGGACAATCCCGCGGTTGCCAATGCCAGTGTTGCGGGCAATACCCTAACGATTAGCTGCTTCGGCGCGGGCGGTGCCAATATCACCGTGAGTGTTGATGACGGCCTCGGTGGTACCGCCTCGACCAGCTTCGGTGTGACGGTTAGCGCGGCTCCCCCACCCAACCAGAACCCGACCATTGACCCCATCGGCGGGCAAGCCTGCCAAGAAGGCGAGAGTCCGGTCATTAATATTACCTATGGCGACCCCGACGGCAATCCGGTGACGGCCTTTGCCACCTCCGACAATCCTGCCGTTGCCAATGCCAGCGTTGCAGGCAATACCCTAACGATTAGCTGCTTCAGTGCAGGCGGTGCCAACATCACCGTGAGCGTTGATGACGGCCTCGGCGGTTCAGCCTCAACCAGCTTCGGTGTGACGGTCAGTGCCGCCCCACCCCCCAACCAGAACCCGACGATTGACCCCATCGGTGGGCAAGCCTGCCAAGTGGGTGACGCCCCAGTGATTGGCATTACCTACGGTGACCCCGATGGGAACCCTGTTACGGTCAGCACTTCATCGGATAACCCCGCTGTTGCCAGCGCCAGTGTAGCGGGCAATAGCCTCTCGCTGGCCTGCTCAGGCGAAGGGTCAGCCAACATCACCGTATTGGTGGATGACGGCTTGGGTGGCACGAATTCAACGAGCTTCCCCGTCACGGTCAGTGCTGTGGCTCCTCCGCCCTTTGATGTGACAGTCTACCCTGAAATCCCCAATATCGGGGCGTTGGTTGGCAACCTGCAAGGCGTGTATAACAACGGCCTCAGCATGGGACGCTTGGCGACCAACTTCTCGGTAGTCGGTGATGACTCGCTCAATGGGCCAAACTTCATGGATCCGATTGCAGCGGGTAACTACAACCTTGGCAACTACGGCTTCTTGGAAGGTACTGCCAAGACCTACAACTTCACCTTCCAAAGTGTGGCGATTGGCACGGCGTGGACACCCGCGACCTTGCTTGACCCCAGCCAAGCCGACCCCGGTTTGTGCAGCCCCGGTGAGACCCCGTTGGCTTGCGAGATTCACTTGACCAATCCGGTTGTGGTCTTCGTCAGTTTTGCGCCCAACAGCATCAACGGTACACCCGTTGCAACCTTCAAGGCGCAGTTGGAAGCAGTGGTCGATACGGCCTTGTCGATGGGGACTATCCCCGTGTTGGTGACGCTGCCCAACGATGGCACACTCGATGGGGCAACCCTCGCTCAATATAACGAGGCGATTGTCCAAGCTGCTACTGAGCGCACCAGCAATCCCAACCAAGATGTGCCGTTGTGGAACCTGTATAACACGATGCAGGGTGCTTCCTCTGGCGTGTATGCGGTTAGCCCAGCGGGTGCAGCGGATTATGGTGATGCCTCATTGACCTATGGCGTCAACCGTCGTGGTCTGGCGGCCTTGCAAATCCTAGCCGCTTTCGACCAAGCTTTCCCGTAAACAGCAACAAGGGGGTGGGTCTAACGACCTGCCCCCTGTTTTTGTCTCTTGAAAAATCGCCCGTTTCTCTGTAGGATTTAACGTAGAGATGCGGGCATGGTGTAGTGGTAACATACCAGCCTTCCAAGCTGTTGTCACGGGTTCGAGTCCCGTTGCCCGCTCAAATGAAGCTGACGTGAAAAATAGCGTCGGCTTTTTTATTTTTGAAGCAAAACATGGGATACTACATTTAAATTCACAAGCAAGGAGGCTGTTGAATGCCGTTTTACCACACACTAGGTCAACTCCCCCATAAACGCCATATTCAGTTCCGCAAGCCCAACGGTGAACTCTACCGTGAGCAAGTCATGGGGCTGGAAGGTTTTTCAGGGATGCAGTCTATCTCCTACCATCACTATGACCCCACACGCCTGCTCCATGCCGAAAAGCTGGCGGATATGCGGCCTGAGTTTGCTGACTTCGGCCCCCTGCGCCATCGTCATTTTGTCACGATGGATTTTCCAGCAGGCGGGGATATGGTGTCGGGGCGGCGCGTCTTCCTCGGTAACAACGATGTGCTGATTGGTGTCAGTCGGCCTACCGAGTCGATGTCGTATTTCTACCGCAATGGGCAAGCCTACGAGATGTTCTTTGTGCATGATGGGGAAGGCACCCTGCGCTCGAATCTCGGCAATCTCGATTTTGGCCCCGGTGATTATGTCATCATCCCCTACAATGTGACATGGCAGGTCGTCCTCAAAGGCGATAATCACCGCTTTTTGACCGTCGAATCGCCTACGCCTATCTTGACCCCCAAGCGCTACCGCAACGACTTTGGGCAACTTTTGGAGCATGCCCCCTTCTGTGAGCGTGACTTCCGCACCCCCCAAGCGCTAGAGACCATTGATGAACTGGGCGAGTTCGAGGTGCGCGTCAAGGCCCGTGATGAACTGCATCGCCACATCCTTGACCATCACCCTTTAGATGTGGTTGGCTGGGACGGCTATCTGTACCCCTTCGCCTTCAATATCGCGGATTTTGAGCCGATTACAGGCCGTGTTCATCAACCCCCGCCCGTCCATCAAACGTGGGAAGGGCATAATTATGTGGTCTGCTCTTTTGTACCGCGCCTGTTCGATTACCACCCCTTAGCAATCCCCGCCCCTTACAATCATGCCAACGTCCAAAGCGACGAGGTGTTGTATTATGTCGAGGGTGATTTTATGAGCCGCAAGGGGATTCATCGCGGGAGCTTTACGCTGCACCCATCCGGCCTACCACATGGTCCACACCCCGGCACCGTTGAGGCCAGTATCGGCAAGGAACGCACCGAAGAATTGGCGGTGATGATTGATACCTTCCGCCCCTTGCAGGTGACAGTGCAGTCCCAAGAATTTGAAGACCCGAATTATGCAACGAGTTGGGTGGCAAAACACTAACAATGGAATTTCGCGCATCTGATTTAGACTACCGTGACCGCTATAAACTCATGACGGGAGCCATTGCCCCGCGCCCCATTGCGTGGGTGAGCAGCATGAGTCCTGAAGGGGTACTGAATCTAGCCCCGTTTAGCTTTTTCACCGCTGTTTGTCCGGAACCGCCCTTGGTGGTGTTCTGTCCCAATATCCGTAGCCAGAACGCCCTGCCCAAAGACACCCTCCGCAATATCGAGGCAACAGGCGAGTTTGTCATCAATATCGTCAGTGAGCCGTTGACCGAGGCCATGAACATCACCAGCACCGAATTGCCGCCTGATGTCAATGAGTTTGAACTGACGGGCCTCACCCCCGCGCCGAGTGTCTTGGTCAAGCCGCCGCGCCTTGCCGAGAGTCCGATTAACTTGGAGTGCAAGCTCTATCAAATCGTGAAAATTGGCGACCAGTTGGGGCAAGGAAGCATGGTTATCGGGGAAATCGTTTATTTCCATGTGGCTGACCGGGCTTATATCCCCGACTACAAAATCGACACCGCGCAGGTGCAGCCCGTCGCCCGTCTGGGGGGTATCCAGTATGCCCGCACTACAGATTTGTTCGACCTAGCGCGGCCTCCGGCTCAGATTCCCACTAAATCCTAAGTACCAATCCCCCTCTACAAGGGGGATTTTCATATCAAACCCATCTCCCAATCATTGGGGTAGTCAATGAGTAAGTCGCCAAACCCGCCTAGAATTAAGATTATGAGAGGTAGGTGAACAATGCGACGAGTACTGGGATTATGGGGATTTGCTGTCTGCATTCTCATTGCAGTGAACTATGTGTTTCTGTGGCTCAAAATCTATCTGCATCCATATTTCCCACTTGGGATTGTACTAGGATTCGTGACGCCGTTTATTTTATTCCCCGCTATGCTTTTAGCAGGTGTTAACCGAGAGTGTCGGGGTGCTGGTCGTCGGGAATACTGGCAACGTTTTTTCAGACCCATGCCACAATGGATTCGGCATATGACCCACATCATATTCGGGCTTATGATGTTAAATTTTATGGGTTTCTGGTTTACTAGCGTGGGAAAGCCTGTACCGACAACATTAGATGGCGAGTATGTTATGACCACAGCAGCCAATGGAAAAACCATCTATTTTACAATTGAGGAAGCTCGTACACACAATCTAGGTGAAGTGGTTGTGATGCTGAAAAACACTCCTGTATTACGGTCATATAGCAATGGATATTCATCTTATGTAGAAATGTCGGAGGCGGAGCATCGTGATTCAATGATTAAACAAGGACTCATGATGAGTGGACATCTCCTTGTTTTCACATGGATACCCGCGATTTATTTTTGGTTCCCGCGCCAAACTAGAGCTAAGGAATCGCTTGAAATGGATATTTTTCAGCCGATTAGGTACCAGCAGAAGTGAGGATATGGCCTACTTCTGCTGGCTAAAGCCTAGTTCAAATTCTCAAAGATGCCTGCCGCACCTTGACCACCGCCAATGCACATGGTGACCATGCCATACTTGCTACCACGCAACTTCATCTCATGAATAAGTTGGACGGTCAACTTGGAGCCTGTGCAGCCAAGGGGATGACCGAGGGCAATCGCGCCACCGTTGACGTTGACAATATCGGGGTTGAAGCCCAATTCACGGATGACGGCGACAGATTGAGAGGCAAACGCTTCATTGAGTTCGATGAGGTCAAGGTCATGAATAGATAGACCTGTGCGTTCTAGCACCCGCGGCACGGCACGGATGGGGCCGATACCCATCACTTCGGGACGCACGCCCGCTACATTGAACCCCACAAAGCGGGCCAAAGGTGTTAGACCGAGTTTAGCTGCCATACCAGCTTCCATCACAATTACACCCGCCGCACCATCGCTGAGGGGTGAGGAGTTACCCGCTGTGACCGAGCCGCCCTGCATAAAGACAGGCTTGAGTTTGGCGAGACCTTCAACAGTGGTATCAGCCCGCAGATGCTCGTCTTGGTCGAGTACCATCTGGCGCTCCATCCGTTCCCCGTTGATATATTCAACTTCAGTAAATTCAACGGGTACGATTTGGGCTTGGAATTTGCCCGCTTCAGTGGCTTCGGCGGCTTTGCGGTGGCTATGGTAGGCAAACTCGTCTTGAACCTCACGGGAGACGCCATATTCCTTGGCGACTCGTTCTGCCGTCAGGCCCATATTCATATAAACTTCAGGGTGTTCATCGACAAGGATGGGGTTGGGGCTGATACGGAAGCCCGTCATAGGAACAAGGCTCATGGTCTCGGCACCGCCCGCAATAATCACATCAGCCCCGTTGGCGATAATCCGCTCGGCAGCACTGGCAATCGTTTGCAGACCACTAGCGCAAAAACGGTTCACTGTTTGGGCTGAGATTTCAACAGGCAGTCCGGCTAAAACACCAATACTACGGGCAAAATTGAGGCCTTGTGAGCCTTCAGGCATGGCACAACCAATAATAACATCATCAATAAGGGCGGGATCCAATTTACCTTCGGTTTGAGCCATTAAATCTTGAATGACGACTGCCGCCATGTCGTCTGACCGCAGATTACGGGAGGTACCGCGTTTGGCCTTGCCTACGCCAGTACGAGATGCCGCTACAATTACAGCTTCGCGCATAATTTTTCTCCGTTTCCTCTACACGATGGCTAGATTATAGCGAGAATCAAATCGTCATTCAATTTTTGATTGTAAAAAATAAAAAAGAGGTCGGGTTGACCTCTCTCTTTTTCGTCTCGGTGCGCTTATTAGTCGCGTCGGGGGCCGCGATTGCCGCCACTGTCACGGCGCGGTCCACCACCACCGCCACCATCACGACGGGGGCCACCACCTCGGTTGCCACCACCGCCGCCACGATTACCGCCGCCGCGGTTGCCACCGCCACCACTACGACCACGACCACCACCCGCAAGGATGGGGTCATTTTGGCGGGCCTCTTCCAGCGTCCAGCCTTCGAGGATGGCTTGACGGCTTAGGCGAATCTTGCCGCTGGGGTCGATGTCGGTAATCATAACCATGATTTCATCGCCCAACTTGAACTCTTGGCGGATGTCTTCGACCCGTTGATCGCTCAGTTGGCTGATATGAACCATGCCATCCTTACCCGGCAAGACTTCTACATACACGCCATAATCTTCGATACGGGTGATGCGTCCGGTGTAGAGATTGCCCGGCACAGGAACCTCGACCAAGGCCAAGACCATCTCGCGGGCGCGGTCAGCACCTGCCCCATCCACACTGGAGATGAAGACGGTACCATCTTCGGCAATTTCGATGACGGTGTTGGTCGAGTCTTGGATGGAGCGAATGACCTTGCCACCCGGACCGATAACCGCCCCAATGTATTCGGGATCAATCTTGATAGTCTCAATGCGCGGAGCATAGGGACTGAGTTCGGTACGCGGTTCAGGCAGAGTCTCGGTCATGACATCCAGAATTTGAATGCGGGCATCATAGGCTTGGCGCAAGGCGCGGGACAACACATCGTAGGGGATACCTGCGATTTTGATGTCCATTTGCAGGGCGGTGATACCTGTGCGGGTACCCGCTACCTTGAAGTCCATATCGCCAAGGTGGTCTTCCATGCCTTGGATGTCGGTCAGGACGATATAGTTATCCTTCTCACGGATGAGACCCATTGCAATACCCGCAACAGGCGCTAGAATCGGCACACCTGCATCCATCAAGGCCAAGGTGCCTGCACAGACCGATGCCATGCTGGTACTACCGTTGGATGACATGACTTCGCAGACCACTCGCACGGTATAGGGGAACTCCCCTTCAGGCGGAATGATGGCCCGCAGTGCGTTTTCAGCTAAGGCACCGTGACCAATTTCGCGGCGTTTGGGGCCACGCAGCATCCATGTTTCGCCAGTGCTGTAAGGCGGGAAGTTATAGTGGAGCATGAAGGACTTGTTATCTTCAGGATAGAGACCATCCAGCAATTGGGAGTCACGGGGGGTGCCAAGGGTGCAAGTCCCCATCACTTGGGTTTGCCCACGCATGAACAAGCCTGTGCCGTGAACACGATTGAGTAAGCCGACTTCCGCCGCTAAGGGGCGAATCTCGGTGGGGCCGCGACCATCGGGGCGAACTTGGTCTTCAACAATGCGACGGCGCACTTCATACTTGAGCGCTTCAGAGATGGCCTCGCGGATTTGCTTGACGGTGTTATCCACCAAGGTCTGTTCTTGTTCGTCATCAATATTGTCTGCTACAACGCGCTCTCGCAGGTCTTCCATCGCTACATTGCGGTCATCGCGGTCAGTCTTGGTAGCGACAATCTCGGCAATGTCTTTGCTGACTTGGGCCAAGATATGGGTCTTGAGCGCCTCATCCCCATCGATAACTTCAGGGGCACGCTTGGGCTTGCCGATTTCTTCGCGCATCCGGTTTTGCAGGGCAATGACATCTTGCATACTGGTGTGGGCTAGTTTGAGGGCCTCTAGCATGGTCTCTTCATCGACGTTCTTAGCGGCACACTCCACCATCAAAATGGCATCAGCGGTACCCGCCACGCGCAGGTCAAGGCTGCTCTCAGCCATTTCAGGGATAGTGGGGTTGACCACTAGCTGACCGTCAATAAGGCCAATACGGGCAGCACCAATCGGGCCATTCCAAGGCACATCACTGATGGTAAGGGCTGCACTGGTGCCGATGATGCTCAACATATCGATGTCATTGAGTTGGTCATATTGCATCGACATGACGATGACCTGTACTTCATTCCGCAAATCCTTGGGGAACAAAGGCCGTAGGGGGCGGTCGGTCACACGGGCAATCAAAATCCCACGCTCGCTCGGACGCCCTTCACGGCGCAAAAATGAACCGGGGATGCGCCCAACGGCATACAGCCGCTCTTCGTAATCGACGCTTAATGGCAGGAAGTCAATGCCTTCGCGGGCATGGGGACTCATGGTTGTGGAGCAGAATACAATTGTGTCACCCATCTGGGCGACTACCGCGCCACCCGCTTGCTCCGCCAATTTGCCGCTTTTTAAAATAATCTCTTTGTCACCGACCATCGCACTGTAAATACGGTCGTCTGGCATACGGTTAGACATACGCTCTTTTTAATCCTCCTAGATGTTGACTATAACACAAAAGGCGCACAAAGCCCCTCACCTATCTGTTGGAACCCAAAGGGCGTGCGCCTAATGCTGCGTTTAATTGACGTAGTTCGATGGACTAGCGGCGTATTTTCAACCTGCTGGTGACATCCATATAGGCGTCAACGTCTTTCTTCTTGAGATAACGCAAGAGCCGCCGACGTTGACCAACCAATTGCAACAGCCCACGACGGCTGTGTTCGTCATGAATGTGAATCTTGAGGTGTTCAGTCAGATGCTGAATCCGATTGGTGAGCAACGCGATTTGGACATGAGCCGAACCGGTATCCGATTCGTGGATGCCAAATTCACGGACAATGGCTTCTTTATCTTCTTTGGTAATTCCCATAATCGTTAATGTCCAAATTTTAGCTTCTGAATAGCGCGTGACATTATAGCAAAGCGCTACGGCATTGTATAGGGTCGATAGCCAAGACTTGCCCTTCTGCTGCATCGACTTTAAAATCTAAGATATGTAGCCAATCTTGGGAGGCAATATGTTTGGTCAATCTTCGCGTGCGGTAATAGGGGTAGTTGTCGCATTGCTGGTAGCAACCCTAGCCTGTAACTTAACCAAAGATGATAGTACAGGCGATTCCGTCCTTAGCAGTAGCAATACGCCACCGACAGTTGCCATCCGCAATAACCCAACAGTGGGTGCTGTCGGTCAACCGCTCACGATTGAAGTTGAAGCAGTAGACCCGACTGGACAAGGTGTGACTCGTATTGAGCTTAAAGTCAATGACCGCACTGTAGACCAAAAATCCTCACCTGACCCGAATGGCACAACCCCACTGGTCGTCAATTTGACATGGACACCTGTACGGATTGGCAATGTCAGTATGCAAGTAGTGGCATGGCGTGGTAGCGTAGCGAGTGTACCCGCGACAATGGCCTTGACGGTTGGTAGCACGCTGCCAACAGGCACAGCCGCTTCATCTGGCTCTGGCACTATTCTAACACCTGTTGCGCCAACCCTTGGCCCCTGTCGGGCGCGGGTCGATACCGATGCCCTCAACTTCCGCTCGATTCCCGATGCCAGTAGCCCCGACTATATTATTGACCGTTTTGCGCTTAATGAAGAACCCTTGGTTTTAGGCCGTTTGGGTGACAATAGCTGGTATCAGGTGCGGGATACGACTAGCACCCAAATAGGATGGGTCAGCGCGGGGTATGTCACCTTGCTTGGTAGTTGTGCGAGTGTACCTGTGCAATCACCGCCTGCCACCGCAACCCCAGCGCCAACCAATACCCCTGCTCCCTCAGCCTCGCCTGCACCTGCCGATTTAGTGGCGTTGCCAATTGGTGGGGCAGTGGTGGTCAATTTGGATGCGTCGGGTACAGCCACTGAAGACTACAGCCTGCAAATTCAGAACATCGGGGCCAGCAATAGTGGGGCCTTCCAAGTTCAGATTGTGCTACCGGGAGGAAGCGAGATTATTCAAGACGTGACCAACCTTGTTCCCGGTGGAACCCTAAATGTTGCCCAAGCCGCGTATCAAAGTATTACCTTCACCGCACCCGGCACCCAACAAATCTCGATATTTGTCGATTTAAATAACTCGGTTGCAGAGTCGAATGAAGCTAACAACATTGCCCAGCTAGACATCACCGTTAATCCGGCTCCTGAAACAACCACCGAATAAGCAAAATTCCCCATTCTTTGCCAAAAACTATTGCGAAGAATGGGGATTGCTTCTATTATTAGAAAAACAGACCTGTCAATAAACAAGAGTTTTTGTTTTATTTAAGGCTTTTTCCACAATAATCTGGCTATTTTCTCTATGACAATTGACGGGTTGACTATGCAAACAGAAACATCTTCCGCTCCCCATTGGAAAGCTGCCACCAATAGTGTTTTAGCGCCTGTGTTTGCTGCCAAACGCTTAGGACTCATCACCGACATGGATGGTACCATCAGCCATCTGGCTGAAACGCCAGAGGCGGCTGTGGTAACGCCTCGCAATCGCCAATTGATGGGTACCATTGTGTTGATGTTACCTCTTGTGGCAGCGATTTCAGGACGGTCAGCCCGTGACCTCCAAGCACGGATTGCGGTCTCTGGCGTGGTCTATATCGGCAATCATGGCCTTGAGCGCTGGCATAATGGTGGGCGGGTTCTTAATGAACATGTGCGCCAATATCGCAAAGCATTAACCGCTGCCCTTGATGAGATTCGCCCCCATCTTACCATTGGCATGTGGATTGAGGACAAATATGCAACGGCTTCTATCCACTATCGGCTCACCCCCCGTCCTGAAAAAGCAGCCGAGACCTTAGAGCCATTGGTTCGGGAAGTGGTAACCAAACATGGGTTAGCGATGAATAAAGGGCGGGCACTCTATGAAGTGCGGCCACCTATTGAAGCTAATAAAGGTACCGCCCTTGCTGAATTGGTACGTGAGCATGAATTGGATGGCGTCATTTATATCGGGGATGATATAACCGATGTGGATGCTATGCTCATGGCTCGTAAGTTGCGTGATCTCACGGGCCTTGATGCCATCAATGTTGGGGTTGTCGCCAACCCACCCGAAAAATGTAATGAGATTGAGCAAGCAGTACGGAACGCTTCAGATGTAATTGTCAGTGGAGTACACGATGTCGAGGCGTTCTTGGGATGGTTGCTAGAGGCCCTTTCCAAGAAGAACGAAAGCCTAGAGGACGAGCAGTCCGAGTAGAAAGATGCAGATGCCAACCCGTATGGCGTGTTGAGTCCAATGGGGTGTAGAGGCTGTCGCGTAATCATGGATAACCATGCCAAGACTGACCGAGGCTAGACCTATGCCCACTACCAGTATAGCGGGTGCAAAACCTGACCACACTGCAATCCAACCCGCTAGACTGTTCAAGGCACCTAATCCCACCAGCCCCAAGCTCAAAGGAACAGGCTGCTGCCAAACCCAAATCAGATGAGCAACCACAAACCCAACGATCAATATACCAGCGACTATGAACATGATGACCTTTCCTTGCGAGAGCGCCCCTCCCGCAACTATATTCGTCCAATTTTATCGGTTGTTTTGTTGCTGATTTTACTCGGTGGGGTCTCCTATCGGGCGGTGGCCCCTTGGCTGCGGGAACTGCTACAGCCCTCTGGTGATGACTTTCGCATGGTGCTAACAGGTGTTACTGACCAAGACTGCGATGGCTCATCACATGTTAACCTTCAAGGCGCACTTGAACCTACCCAAACCCTGTGTATTTGTGGACAACTGTATACCGATGAATCGAGCGTTGATTATTGGCTCTATATGTATACGGAGTCGGGACAAGTCTGGGCCAATCAATCCGTCAAAAATCAGCCTCAAGGGGCTTTCTGTCGAGTGTGGCATTTGCCAAAGCAGCTAGAAATTGGGCGCTATGCCCTTGCCGTCAGAGCTAATCCACGCCTAGACCCAAGTAACCGCCTCTGGTTCAGTGTACGCCAGTCCTATTCGCCCTCGGCGTCACTATCCTCGTCTCTGGCCTCGGCAGCATTGCCCTGAGCCTCCGATAGGAACTCACTGATGTATTCAGCCAGATAGCCTACTGACGCAATTGCTTTAGGGTACGACATGCGGGTAGGGCCAACGACGCCAATGGCCCCCATCATGGAACCAGTGCCATAGCGCCCCAGCACCATACTGAGGTGGCTTAATTCCTCCCAGCGCCCTTCGCCTGCAATCACCACCCGCACCGTACCGACTTCCTTATCCGCCATCTCGCCAAGGATAGGATCAAGCCCGACATGACCTTCTAAGACACGCAATGCCTGTTTCGCAGACTGCTCTTTCAGTTCAGGCAGCAGTTCACTCAAACCTGCTTGGTAACGAATGCGTCCACCGAGGTCATCGAGTTGCTGGAGGGCGTCAGCAGCCAAATCGCCAATTTCTTGGACAAGGGTGGTCGCGTTGCGGCAAGCGTCGCGGACATCGTTAGCGGTCTGGTCAATCGCAATTCGGTTGAGGACATCAGAGGCTTGGGAGAGTTGCGGCTGTGGGATGGGTTCAGCCATGACGAGCATCTGCTGATGCACATAGCCACTATTCAGCACCAAAACCATCAGCACCAACCGCCCCTGCACCCCAATCAACTGAATATGCTTAAAACGATGGCTGGTGTAGATACGGGGTTCGGTCACAATGGCGGCAGCATGGGTTTGTTGAGCAAGGATGACCGTAGCTGTTTGTAACCATGCATCAACCTCTTGAGGGACATCTTGAAACTGGGAGCGAATCATCTCAACAGGCGGTGGGGGTAAGGTGACATCTTCTAAGAGTTGCTTGGCAAAGAAACGATACCCTTCCTCCGTTGGTACACGCCCCGATGAGGTATGTGGAGACCGGATATAGCCTTTTTCTTCTAGGGCGGCCATTTCGTTACGAGCCGTCGCACTGCTGATGTTGAGGTTGGCGGCAGCCGTCAAACGTCCTGAACTAATGGGTTCGGGATGGGTGATATATTCGCGCACCAACACACTCAGCAAAAACCGCTGGCGTTCCGTAAGATTTTCAGCCGAAGGTACATCCATGCTTTGCATACTCCTTGACAAGCGCTGCCATCAATTTTAGCATACACGTAACTCAAACATCATCCTAAAGGAAGAACTGTAATGGATAAAGAAGGTCAACTTACCTTTGAGGTCACAACTGAAAACTTCAAGACCGAGGTGCTACAATCTGAGGTACCCGTCTTAATCGATTTTTGGGCGGAGTGGTGCGGTCCGTGTAAGATGATTGCGCCGATTGTTGACGAGTTGGCGGCTGATTATGGTGAACGGCTGCGCGTGGGTAAACTTGATGCGGATGCCCATCAGTCTATTTTGCGTCAATATGGGGTGATGGCAATCCCAACCCTGATTCTATTCAAGAACGGTGAGCCGGCCCTGCGTGTACAGGGCTTCCAACCCAAGGCCAAGATTGTCAAACAACTTGAGGGCCATCTCAATTAGACGTTGACGAGATAAAGGGTGAGTGAAAAACTTGCCCTTCGTTCTTTTATTCTTCTGCGATGGGCAAGGTGAAATAAAAGGTAGTGCCTTTGCCGAGTTGACTTTCCAGCCATATCTCACCCCCGTGTCGTTCTACAATTTCTTTGCAGATAGCTAACCCCAGACCTGTACCGCGTTTCTTGCGGTCTTCCTTGTCACCTGCTTGCTGAAAACGGTCAAAGAGGCGAGTCTGCTCATCTTCCGCTATCCCATCGCCTGTGTCAATAACCATAAACAGGACGCTATGCAAGGCATAAGGACGGTCAACCCGTAGCGTGACACTTCCTTGTTGGGTGAACTTGAAGGCGTTGGTAAACAGATTAATCAAAATCTGCTGCACACGGTCAGGGTCTGCCCAAATAGGCGGTAGGTCAGGGGCTATTTCGGCACGAAACTCGACTTCGGTATTGCGTTTGACCCCTTCTGCAATAGCGAGCGTTTGCTCCATAAGGGGGCCAATTTCCACAACACGCGGGAATAGTTCAAACTTCCCTTGGTCAATCTTAGACAGATCGAAAATATCATTGACGAGCCGCAATACCTGTTGAATAGCATTCAACGAGCGCCCAATCCACTCCTCTTGGTCAGCAGTAATCTCGCCAAACTCCCCCATCCGCATCCACTCTAAGGCGTTAACCACCACATTGAGCGGGGAGCGCAGGTCATGGGTGATATTGCCGAGCATTCCAGTACGGAGACGATTTTCTTCGAGGGCGGCAAACCAGCCCGCTTCGGCCTCACGCCGCGCCAAATCGAGTTCAGCCGTGCGTTCTTGCACAATAGATTCGAGATGGGCCATCAGGACATCTTGCTGATAGTTCAGTTGGGCATTGCGAATGGCAACCGCTGCTTGGCTGGCGAAAATCATCACTAGCGGCACATCAGCTTCTGTAAACGCCCCTGCAATGTTTCGGTTCTCAATATACAAAACCCCCAATAGCTCGGCTTGAGCCATTAGAGGGACACACAAGACTGATCGTAGTTGGAGCCGAAAGACACTGTTCGTGAACCCTTGGCTACCACTCATAGCATCGTGTTCAAGAACTGGTTCACGGCTTTCGACCACACGCCGAATAATGGTATGGCTAACGGGCGACTCGCTCTTGTCACCTTCGTAGGGTGTGCCACGTGTAACCCGAAAATCAAGGCTATTACCTTCAATAAGGACTAAATAGCCATGTTCGCCATTGGTCAACTCCAGTGCCTGATCCATGACATAAAACAACAGTGGCTCTAGCTCGCGGGTTTCAGACATCTGGCGGCTGGTTTCAAGGATACGTTGTAAGATTGTGCTTTGGTCGGCTTGCGACACCGGACTATCCTTCGTGGTTAACGGTTGCCGTATGCTATTGTCAACTAGATTCACCATACCCGTCAAGTATACTATGGCACAAGCTTATGTTTTTTATGCAAAATTCTGGTAAAAAAATAAAAACGCTGTTAAAAATCTTTAACAGCGCCTAGTGCGGGGAGAACAGGATTCGAACCTGCGAACCGGTTTTTAGCCGGTTAACCGCTTAGCAGGCGGCCCCAATCGTCCACTCTGGCATCTCCCCAATATGGAATTGTAAAAGGCGGAGGGAGAGGGATTCGAACCCCCGGTGACGGAGACCGCCACAATGGTTTTCAAGACCACCGCCATCGTCCACTCGGCCATCCCTCCGAGCATCGGAAGTATAGCAGGGCAAGAGAGGCGTGTCAACAGGCAGAACAGGGGCAAGGCCAAGCCAAGCCCCTTACAAATTAGCGGGCGTAATCTACTGCCCGTGTTTCACGAATCAAGGTCACTTTGATCTGACCGGGGTATTGCATATTCTCCTCAATCTTGCGGGAGATGTCACGGGCCAAACGCACGGCTGTCATGTCGTCGATTTCATCAGGACGCACCATAATCCGAACTTCACGTCCAGCTTGGAGGGCAAAGGATTGCTCAACCCCTTCAAAGGAGTTAGCAAGTTCCTCCAGCATCCGCACACGACGGATATAGGCATCCAGACTTTCACGACGAGCACCCGGACGTGCCCCCGAGATAGCGTCAGCCGCCTCGACAATCAAAGCTTCAACGCACTCTTGAGTCATCTCATGATGATGGCTCTCAATGCAGTTCTTGACCTTGCCATTGATACCGAAGCGCGAGCAGAACTCGGCTCCAATAATGGCGTGCGGCCCTTCAATTTCATGGTCAAGTGCCTTACCGATGTCATGCAGCAACCCGCCAGCCCGTGCAATGTCCACATCAGCACCCAACTCAGAGGCAATCATACCTGCAAGATGGGCTGTCTCAATGGCATGGGCGTGCATATTTTGACCGTAGCTGCTACGGAATTTGAGCTTGCCAAGGGCCTTGATGATTTCAAGATGTAAGCCCGCAACCCCCGCTTCATAGGCTGCCCGTTCACCTTCTTCGATGATGATACGGTCAACCTCTTTGCGGGTATCTTCAACTAGCTTTTCGATGCGGGCGGGGTGGATACGACCATCTAGCACCAGCTTCTGGAGCGCACGGCGGGCAATCTCACGCCGCACGGGGTCAAAACTGGAGATCGTGACGGCTTCGGGGGTGTCATCCACAATGACATCGACTCCGGTGGCTTGTTCAAAGGTACGGATATTACGGCCCGCCCGTCCAATAATACGGCCTTTCATATCATCGGATGGCAACGGAACAACCGAAACAGCGATCTCATTGACATGCTCTGAGGCCAAGCGTTGGATAGCCAAAGCGATGATGTCGCGGGCGCGGCGATCAGCTTCGAGTTTGGCTTCGGTTTCGATTTCACGAATACGCCGTACCATGTCTTGGCGGGTCTCTTCTTCGACCGCAGTGAGTAGCTCCTCACGGGCTTCATCACGGGTCATCTGGGCGATGCGTTCAAGTTCGATTTTGCGCTCGTCCCATTGCTTATCTTGTTCATTCTTGCGTTTATCCAGCAAGCTCTGGCGCTTATTAATGTCTTTTTCGCGCTGTTCGAGGCGGTCTAAACGACGGTCGAGGTCGGTGCGTCGTTTGACGAGCCGTTCCTCCTCATTTTCGAGTTCATTGCGTCGCTTTTGTAGATTTTTCTCGCCTTCCTCCTGCACCTTTAGGCTTTCATTTTTCGCTTCAAGGACCATTTGCTTGGCTTCAGCTTGGGTATCGCTAAGGATGCGCTTGCTTTCTTCTTGGGCTTGTTGAATCTGATTACCGGCTTTTTGACTTTGATAAACCAGTAAAGCCGCAACACCGACAACTAGCCCAGCAAGTAAACCACCGAATGCTGCTGCTAGCTCCATGATGATTACTCCTCCAATTCCTCGATCACGATGTCCGTCGCGGCGCGTACTGTATCGTAATCATAGCCACGGCGGATAAGATAGCTGCTAAGTTTCTGACGCAGTGTATAGGAATCCTCTCCACGCCAACGGCCAACCTGCTGGCGGGCCAATTGGAGCGCGGACTCGCTATTATCGACCTCATGTAATACTTGGCGGATAATGGCCTCTTCTACACCTTTGGCTTTTAATTCTGCTCGTAAGGCAGCCGTGCTACGGGGGCGAAACGTTTGACGGTTCTCCACCCATGTTCGAGCAAAGGCCAGATCATCAACATACCCCAAAGCAGTCAACCGTTCGAGTACAGTGTCGATGGTTGAAGGTGGGGTTTGCTTTTCCTGTAATTTGCGACGAACCTCATACACGCTACGGGGACGGGCGGCTAAAAAACGCACAGCCCGTTCAAAGGCGCGAGCAACCCCGTCAGTCTTTTGTAGTTCGGCGATTTCAGCTTCCGAGAGGATTTGCCCAATCCGTAGGCGGGCGGCGGTGTTGATGTCTAACCCAAAGGCAAATTCGCCATCAAGATAGACATTGAGGCGGTCTTTGTTATGTTTTTGAGCCTCAAGTGCCGTTATTTTCACTCTGGGTAACCAAAATCATACTAAGGACTTTGGTTGCAAAGCCAAAAGCACAACGCACCTGTCAATTGTCAGGAGAGGAAACTGCTGTCAAAAAATCGGCTCTATACAATTAAGCTGAAAATTCTAATTTCAGACGGTCACCTCTCACCTACATCCAACTCTGTCGCTCACAGTTTCAGACGCCCATCTGCGGGCGGTTAGTCGTCAAATGTTATGGTCGCGTTACGCTTAATACAACCTACAGTCACACGAACTTACAAATAGCTAGTCTCATTATGCCTTAGCTTTAGAAATCATTCAACAGCAAGCCGCAATTTTGAGTTGTCAACGGAGGATATTCGGTGATACAATGAGGCCTGATGGTGCGCTTAAGCAAAGTCAAGGAAGGGTTAAGAAAACAGATCATACGTGACAGAAGTGCGCCCCTTTTCCCCTACCCCAATGGATTTGGCGCTGGTTCGTCGGTTGGCGTCGTGTCAGCTTTCTATGGATACCGTTACTGCGCTTACGCGGGGCATGAATCCACTAGAGGCTGCTTTACTGACCGTTGTTCCGCTGGCTGATATGGGGTTTCCGACACTCATCTTACGCGATAATGAACAAGGGTATATTGGGCAAATCCGGCACCGAGCAGGCGAGACCCATGCCCATATGGCTTCATTGGCTCCTGTCCCCGATGAGGCGTTGTCCTATCTGCCTTGGATGCAGTTGGTCAATGGCATGATTGCGACCGCTGGTAAACGCGGCGCGATGACGCTCACCGCTGAAGTCCCTGAATCCGCCTTTGCGGTCTTTGAAATTCTCCGCAAATCAGGGTTTTCAGTCTATGCACGGCAAATGGTCTTTCAGCGCTTGCCCGCCAAAATCACCCCGGCACCTGCACCCCGTCGGGTCAAGGTGCGTCCGGTGATAGCGCGTGATTTAGCCCAATTAAATAGTCTCTATGCCAACCTTGTCCCCGGTCTGGTGCAACACGCCGACCCGCCCCAGTTCTATGATGCGGGACGGACGGGCACACCTAGCCTTGTGGTTGAGGCGTTGATTGAAGGACGGGTGTTGGGATATTTACCAGTGATTGAGGGCAAAAGCGGCTTGGTCGCCAAGCCACTGCTTCATCCCGATGTCTTTGATGAGACCGAGGCGGTTTTTGGCGAGGCCCTGCATCTCTGGCAAAAGGCAGAACGCCTACCTCTGTATGTCTGTGTCCGCTCCTATCAAGAATGGATCGGCTCACCCTTGCAGCGGTTGGGGTTTAGCCTATATGAGCAACAACTCTTGTTTGTGAAATACACGGTTGCTCGTGTTGAAAAATCGACAGAACGGCTGCCGGTTGCCGTTGAGACCTTACTAGGCTCATTGGTCGGACAGCTTGAATAGCGGCAAGAGGTAATTTATGGAATATCGAATCACCGATGACATCGACAAGTTGATGGCCGTTTTGCCACCTTATTTGGTCGAAAATCTGGAATATATCGGGAATCTCGATCAGCTTGTCGAAGTTGTCATGGATTTAGGGCGTGTGCCGAGCGCTCGTTACTTCGGCGCGAACCCATTTATCAGCAATAGTGAAACCACCCGCGAAGAAATCGATTATGTAGTCTCGCGCTTGGGCGGCTTTGATGCGGATAATCGTGGGGGAATTGAGCGCACTTTGCACCGGATTAGCGCTATCCGCAATCGGGCGGGTGATGTTGTGGGGTTGACCTGCCGCGTTGGGCGGGCGGTCTATGGCACCATCGACATCATCGAAGATCTGATTACATCCGGCAAGAGTGTGCTTATCTTGGGCGCACCGGGAGTCGGGAAAACCACTATGCTGCGTGAGACAGCGCGTATCCTCGCTGACCGCAGTAAGCGGGTGGTGATTGTCGATACCTCCAATGAAATTGGTGGTGATGGTGACATCCCCCACCCGGCGATTGGCTTGGCACGTCGGATGCAGGTGGCTCAACCTGCTCTACAACATGAAGTCATGATTGAAGCAGTTGAGAATCACAACCCCGAAGTCATCGTTATTGATGAAATTGGGCGTGAACTCGAAGCACGTGCGGCCCGCACGATTGCCGAGCGTGGTGTCCAATTGATTGGCACGGCACACGGTAATACCCTTGAAAACCTACTCCGGAATCCAACCCTGTCTGACCTTGTGGGCGGGATTCAGGCTGTCACCCTTTCCGATGAGGAGGCACGGCGGCGGCGTACCCAAAAGACGGTGCTGGAGCGCCGTTCACCACCGACCTTTGAGGTGTTGATTGAGATTCAGACCCGCGACCAAATGGTCATTCACGATGACATAGCAGCGGCAGTTGATGCCAACCTGCGTGGTTATCCTCGTCCGGCTGAGTTGCGCTCTCGTGATGAGCATGGCTCAATCCATAAACAAACAGTGGTGCCTGACTTGGAACAGTCGATGATGCGACGGCCACAAAACCAACATTCAAGGGGAACTGGAAGGTCTACTAAACAGCCCATTGACTATGATGAGTTTGTGGTAACAGAAGCAGAGCCGATGCCACCCAATGGCAAGACACGGCGTAAGAAAGAAGAAATCACCGAATCAGCATCGGCGAATGGTACCAGTCGCACGATACAGGTCTATGCCTATGGTGTGCCGCATGGTCGCATCTCTGAATCAGCGTCTATGCTCAAGGTGTCCGTTGAAATCGTTGAGAACATGACCAACGCCGATGTACTGGTCACAACCAAAAACTACTATCGGCGGCGGCCAAAACTGATCGTGGATGCCGAGCGACGCAACATCCCCATCCACGTTTTACGAGCCAACACCGAAGGGCAAGTTGAGAATTTCTTGATTGATATTTTCCACTTGGAAGATTCCAAGGAACGTGACCCCTTTGAGGTGGCCTTGGAAGATGTCCGTCAAGCAGTGAGCAAGATTCGAGCAGGCGAAGAATCGGTAGACCTCAAGCCCCAAGTGGCCCATATCCGCCGTCGTCAGCATGAACTCATTCGCTCCGAAAACCTCGCCTCCCATAGTCATGGGAGTGAGCCTAATCGGTATGTACGTATTTCACGTCAAGAATTGAATTAACCGTCGGGTAGGCCTACCCGACGGCCTTTCCTAAACTAGTGTGGATGAATCGATGCGTAAAAAACTTTGGCAAATCGGAGCGGCAGTGGTGCTGCTGGCGGTACTTGGGGGTGGAGCCTTAGCCTATCTGGGAGCCGAGGCGCGGGTGATGCAACTCGATGTTGATGCCACTCAAATAGTCATAGCTGGTCAGCCCTTCGATGTCTGGATTACACTGGAAAATACCAGCGACAATGAGCAAGAAATCGTGAGCATTGGCGTTGAAGATAATGTACAAGTGGTGGAGATGGTACCTGCCTATCGCACCACCGAAGAACACGCCCCTTGGCTGGAATATGTCTTTGCACGCCAACGCCGCCCGATACTAGCAGCGGATGAGCGCATGCGTTTGCATCTGCGCTTGGTGGCTCCCCAGACTGGCACAGCGACCACTGAAGTTACAATCTGGTACAACAACCATGTGCGGAGTGATTATGTGATAGTGGAGTATACAGCAGTGCCACATCCGGCCCCTTGGCTAGGACGTTAAGCATGTTTATCAGCGTTGAGGGTTTGGATGGCAGCGGCAAGACCACTCAGTATCAGTATCTTGTTGAATTTTTGCGGCAGCGCGGTTATAGCCTCACCTGTGTGAGGGAGCCGGGGGGGACGCCCATCGGTGACCAAATTCGTGATGTGCTGCATAGCCTCAAAAATGCCGCCATGCACCCCCATACCGAGTTGCTTTTGTATGTGGCCTCACGCGCTCAATTGGTAGCCGAGGTCATTAAGCCCCGTCTAGCGGCGGGCGATATTGTGCTATCTGACCGCTATGCCGACTCGACCTTAGCTTATCAGGGCTATGGGCGCGGGTTGGATTTAGAGCGTCTGCATCAGATTGTTGACTTTGCCACCGAGGGCTTAAAGCCGGATTTGACCATCTACCTAGATATTGACCCCGCCCAAGGGTTGGCGCGTCGCCAAGCGGGAGCCGATAAAGGCGAAGAGTGGAATCGCCTCGATGCATTGGCGCTCGATTTTCATCAACGGGTCTATCGGGGCTATCAAGCATTGATTGCCGCTGAACCACAGCGCTGGTTGGTGGTGGATGCGCTTGGCAGTGTCGAGGAAGTCCAGCAACGACTCTACCAAGCGCTTATCCCCTATCTCCCTTAACTGGCGGATTCCCGGATGCGCTGGCGCAGAGCTATCATCTTGCGCTGGAATTCGGGGTCATTGGCGACCTGTTCCGCAATCTTGTTATAGCTATAGACGATGGTGCTATGGTTCCGTCCACCCAGTAGCCGCCCAATCTCCGGCCATGAGGCTTGGGTCTCCTCTCGCACCACATAAGCAATCACATGGCGGGCATCAGCCACATCTTGGGTGCGGCGCTTGCCTGTGAGGTCTTTGAGTGATAGCTGAAGGGCCTTGGCCGCTTCTTCTAAGACCTGCTCGGCAGTCAGTTGGCGTTGCTCGGCGACCTTATCCCGACGGCGGGTTTGGCGGCTGCCGCGCTGCTCAGTCAAGACCCGCTTGGCAATCTCAAGTGTCAGCGAAACCCCCATCAAAGCAGTATAAGCCAACACTTGGGTTAGGGCACCCTCTAGTTTGCGTACATTGCCTGTTGTGGTTTCGGCAATAAGACGGGCCACATCGGTGGGTAGATAATGACCTTGCATTTCGGCCTTATCGCGTACAATCGCCAATCGTGTTTCAATGGATGGGGGTTGGATCTCAACCAATAGGCCCCATTCAAGGCGCGAGAGCAGGCGCTTTTCTAGGCCGCTGATGTCATTTGGACGCCGATCAGCAGCAATGACTACTTGTTTCTTTTGGTCATGAAGGGCGTTAAAGGTGTGGAAAAATTCTTCTTGGGTGCTTTCTTTGCCCGCGATAAATTGAACATCATCAATCAATAAGACATCCACTGTGCGGTAATGGTCACGGAACTCCGCCATCTGTTTATTGCGGATGGATTCCACCAAGTGGTTCGTGAACTCTTCAGAGGTAATATATAGCACCCGTTGACCTTGCCTCGTAGCGGCATTGCCAATGGCATGCAATAAGTGGGTTTTGCCTAGCCCAACGTCCCCGTATACAAACAAAGGGTTATAGGGCGAGTCATTGCTCACCGCTTGAGCGGCAGCATGGGCCATTTGGTTGCTTGGCCCCACCACAAAATTTTCAAAGTTATAGCTGGGATTGAGATTAGCTTCCCATGTCGATTCAGGAGAGGAATACGACTCCGAATGAGACTCATAGGGTGAGTAGGATGAGGTGATTGGCTCATCAGTTAATGAATAGGAAGGCGTCTCAGTTTCGGGCAACAAGGGGAGGGAGGCATTGCCCCAGTCCCATACAGGTGCCGAGCTTCCCACGACAAAACAAACCTCAACGGTTTGCCGCATAATTGAGGACAGAGTATGGCGAATTGAGCGTTGGAGCCTTTGCTCAAGCCAATCTTTAATATAGGCATTCCGCACTTGGAATGTAAAAAGACCGTCCTCAAAGGAGACGAACTGACAGTCGCGGATCCACGTATCGTAGGTCGCTCGGTTTAGCTGTAGCTCTAGTTGGCCTTGTGTAGCGAGCCAAGCATCTTTCGGTTTCATAGCCTTGCTCTTTCCGGCGATTGCTGAAATCAAACAGACAATAAGTCCCTACCCTTGCACGCGGCAAGGTCAGAATCATGTCATCGAATTGTCGGTAAACGGATTAACGTCTAAGGAGTAGCGAACACCGTGGTGGGCAACATCTCAACTTGTTGGGTGGAACCAGCATCTCTCGGTGATAATAACGCGGATATTCGGTTGTTTGATCTTAAAAATTTGGTTTCGTTACTCCACTAAGTGAAAATAATTTTAACAAACTCTCCGCAGACTCACAACAGATTTTCCGCCGAGTCCGAACTTTTTAAGCTTTGAATTTTTCATGTACAAATAGACCGTATGTTCTGCACCATATCTGGGGGTGAACCACTCCCCAACCCCTAGGTATAGGGGTGATTTTGGTGATTTTGGCCCGAATGTTAAATTTATCTGAATCAGCGATAACCTCATGGAAGGCCCATCCTAATGCAATAAGTCGAGAGTCATGAATACACTAATGTGACTTTAGGCTATATACCTCATGACAAGCGTCATTAAACCATTAAAACCGCTTTATGGTAGAGAAAGGCGCTTGTATACTGTTATGAACGGGATGTTTAACTCAATAACACCATAGCCAAAGGAAGGAGCGGTACGCTAATCAGCACCGCGAAACAATCTTATGATGAATGTACACCTCACTCAACAAGAATCGACGGGAACCAGCATTATTAAAGTGGCGGCTAATTCGCGTTCTACTGCGGTAGCAGGGGCTATTGCAGGTGTCATTCGGGAGCACGCACATGTCGAAGTGCAGGCGATTGGGGCTGGCGCTGTTTATCAAGCAGTCAAAGCATTAGCGATTGCCCGCAGCTACCTCTCTGAGGAGACGGATATTAGCATTACCCCTGTGTTTACGGATGTTATGATTAACGATCAGGAACGCACCGCCATTCGTTTCGCGGTCGATGCAAAACCGTTCTAGTCTGTTAACTTTACCAAGCATAGACCCCATAGGTATCCAAAAGCCTATGGGGTTTTTGATTCTTAAATTTTTTGGCGTCTCCGCATACAATGTTAAACTATCTCCACCAATATTTATGCTGGAGGAGTTGTTTCATGAGTCAATCAGTTGATGTGGATACCCAACAAAACATCCTCAACGCACAGACCTTGCGTGGGCGTCCCCCTCACAGCCGCCTTGTTCCCTATCGCAATGTCCGTCATTTACTGGACAACCGAGCAATGGAATCGCCCGATAAGGTCTTTTTGATTCACTACGATAAGGACGGCAACCGCGATGAGTTAACCTATGCTGCCTTTAATGCCCGTGTCAACCAGACCGCTAATTTGCTGCTGGCCTTGGGTGTCCAGCGTGGAGACCGTGTGAGTACCATCGCCTATAATCACACCGATACGGTCATCACCTATTTTGCCTGCTGGAAAATCGGCGCGATGGTGGCTCCCCAAAATGTGGCTGAAGACGATCAACGCATCGCCTATATCCTTCGCAATAGTGAAGCCGTGATTGCTCTTGTCCGTAGCGAATACCTTGAACGAGCCGAGCAGATTATTCATGGCACCGAGGAAGGGCTAGGCGTTAGCAACATCCGCCAAATTATCCAAGTTGGTGGTGAACCCGACGCAGCTTACCCCCATTATCAAAGTTTGTTGGAACGGCACTCCACCAGCCTTGATGCCAATGACGACACGACGCTTGATGATGAGAGCCTATTGGTCTATACCAGCGGCACTACTGGCCCACCCAAAGGGGTTGTCCTCACCCAATACAATATGCTAGTTGACGCTTATGGCATTTCCTCATGGCAGGGCATCACGGGCAATCAGCGTATGATGGCGGTGTTGCCGATTCATCATGTCAACGGCACCATTGTGACCTTGGTCACGCCCATGTTGGTGGGAGCCAGCACCGTGCTTAATCGTGCCTATAGCTCCAGCCACTTCTGGGAGCGCATTGCTAAAGAGAAGGTCAATGTGGTGAGTGTAGTTCCCACCTTACTCCAATTCAGTTGCGAATTTGCCGACGAGCAGGCCCTTAAAGGCGAAAGTATCTTTGGTACCGACCTTGACCGCGAAGACCTCTCCCATTTTCGGCACCTCATCTGTGGAGCCGGAACGCTGGCAGTGCAACTGGCGCGGCGCTTTGAGAACCAATTCGGCTTCCCGATTTTGCATGGCTACGGCTTGAGCGAGACGACCTGCTATAGTTGCTTCTTGCCGATTGACCTGAGTTGGGAGCAACACCAACACTGGATGCAAGACTACGGCTATCCCAGTATTGGGTGCCCCATTTCCCCCAATGAGATGGCGATTTTTGACCCCACTGGTAGTGGGCAAGAACTTCCAGCAGGTGAACGGGGCGAGATTTGCATTCGCGGGCATAATGTCATGAAATATTACTATCAACGTCCCGATTCCAACCGTGAGACCTTCAAATTTAGTTGGTTCCGCAGCGGAGATGAGGGCTTTTATCAAGAGGATGCCCAAGGCCGCCGCTTTTTCTTCATCACAGGGCGTATCAAAGAACTGATTAACCGTGGAGGGGTCAAGTTCAGCCCCTTTGATATTGAGGAAGTCCTGCTGGAGATTCCCGGCATCAAGGTCGGTCTCGCGGTGGCTTTTGAGAACGACTACTATGGTGAGGAGGTCGGGGCCTATGTGGTGTTGGAGGATAATGCTACCCTGAACGCTGAAGCTATTCTCGATTATTGTCGTGAGCGCATGACCTTTGAGAAAAGCCCCAAGGTTGTCATCTTTGGCGACGAAATCCCAGTCACGACCACTGGCAAATATCAGCGGCTGAAATTGCGCGACCGTTTCAGCGCATGGAAGACCACCCAGTTTCGTAAATAAACATTCGTATTTTCAAAAGAGGAGCTTGGCACGATGGATTTTGATTTGAACAATGAACAGCGCATGTATCATGATGCTGTGCGCGATTTTTGCGAGAAAGAACTTGCCCCCTATGCCGCCGAGGTTGACCACGCTGGACAACTGCGCTGGGAAGCGATTAAGAAAATGCCAGCCCTCGGCTTGACAGGCTTGCAGGTACCGGAAGAATACGGTGGGGCGGCAATGGATACTGTCAGTGCTGCCCTTGCTTTGGAAGAGGTAGCGCGGGCTTGCGGCTCAACAGCCCTATCTATTGCGGCTCATAATGGTCTCGGCTGTTTCCCGATTGTGAAGTGGGGCAGCAAGGAACAAAAAGAGAAATACCTGCCACGCTTGACCTCTGGCGAATACCTTGGCGCGTTGGCCCTTACGGAGCCGGATGCGGGGTCTGACCTTGCGGGTGGGGTCAAGACCAATGCTTACCAAGACGGGGATACATGGGTGTTGAACGGCCACAAAGCATGGATTACCAACCCCGGTTATGCCCCTGCCATTATCACCCTAACCCGCACTGATAAGGAGGCAGGCACACGCGGCTTCTCCATGTTGCTGGTTGAGCCGGATATGGCGGGCGTAACCGTGCATCCACCTGAAAAGAAAATGGGCTTAAAAGGCTCGCCCACCCAGCAAATCACCTATGACAATGTGCGGGTACCTGTCCAAGAAAATACATTAGGCGCGATTGGGCGCGGCTTCCATCAAACGATGGAGACTCTTGATGGGGGACGTATCACCATTGGAGCTATCAGCATCGGGATTGCCCAAGCTGCCTTTGAAGCTGCCATCCAATATGCCGCCGACCGTCAAGCTTTCGGCAAACCTATCGCCCAGCACCAAGCCATCCAATGGATGATTGCCGACGCTGCGCTGGAGATTGAGGCGGCGCGGTTGATGGTCATGCGGGCAGCGTGGCTTAAAGACCAAGGTCGTCCTTTTGTTAAGGAGGCGGCAATGGGCAAGTTGATGGCATCAGAAGTTGCCGAGCGCGTATGTTTTAACTCTATCCAAATTCATGGCTCCTATGGCTATAGCCAAGAGTTTCCTGTTGAGCGTATGTACCGTGACCAACGCTTGATGACCATTGGCGAAGGCACCAGCCAAATTCAACGTTTGGTCATTGCCCGTCGCGTTCTTGAAGACGCAGGCTTGCACTAAACAGACCCATGTGGAGGTATGTCGATTGCTTGGCATACCTCTATGCCTATATTACTTTTTTGATAATAATGTTTAACACTGCTTGACATTGCAGAATCAAGCGCATACAATAAGGGTCAGTGGGGATATACGCAAATGCAGTTTGCGTTTTTTTTATGTCTCCCTTATGAAAGGAGGGGTCCCTACTCCTTTGGGGAGACGGGGCCAAGAACGATGTCTTCAGAGAAGTATGTAAACGCTAAAGTCCTACGGGTTAATGTTGGTTTTATTATGGCCCAACCTGTGGGGTTTACCCGTGAATTAGCGATTGAAGTGCCGTCGCTCTTACGAGTCGCTGAAGATTTAACGCTAGGCCATTTCTACGCAACATTACAACTATCACAAGCACATGGTGGGGTATTGGTACAAGGGACGGTAGAGACAAGCGTCTTGACGGAGTGTTCACGCTGTGTGGACAATATTTGGCTGCCAGTCGAATTCTCTGTCCAAGAGGTGTTTGACACCAACGATAATCTCAACACCGAATACAAAATTGATGACAACAATGTGATCGACCTTGCTCCTTTGGTGCGTGAAGAGGCACTCTTGCATGTGCCAATGACCACACCCGTTGACCAAGACCAGCGCTGCTTGTTTTGTGAGCGAACCTTTCATGACGTTTTGCGTGATATTGGGATGGGTGATGAAATTGACCCACGCTTTGAAATATTGAAATCGTTGCGGAACCAACTCGACAATTCACAGGATTAATCAATCAAGGATAGCTGCCTGATGTCCGACCTTTTTGATCGTGTCGATTCTGAAGATTTCCTTGATGAAGAAGAAATGATAACACCCGTCGATGAGGAAGAACCCCTCGATGATGAGGTTTTATTTGCTTACGAGGACGTGGATGACGACCTCGATGATTTAGATGACTTAGATTTTGAAGAGTTTGACGACGAAGATGAGGACGACCTCGATGACGAGCTTGATTTAGATGATGTGTCTTCCGATGACACGGTAGGTCTCTATCTCAAGGAAATGGCACGGGTTCCCCTCCTTACTACCGAGGAAGAAATTGACCTTGCCAAGCGCTTAGAACAGGGGCAGCAGGCCAGTGAAATCCTCGGTCTACTCAACGGCAACAGCGACACTGACCAGCGTTCTGCATTAGAAGCTTTGGTCGAAGATGGGCGCAATGCCCGCGACCACCTCATCAAAGCCAATACCCGTCTGGTGGTGAGCATCGCCAAGCGTTATATGGGGCGCGGGGTGCCGTTCTTAGACTTAATTCAAGAGGGCAACCTCGGCTTGATGAAAGCTGTTGAGAAGTTTGATTATAAGCGCGGCTATCGCTTTAGCACCTATGCCACATGGTGGATTCGCCAGACCATCACGCGTGCTATAGCCGACCAAGGCCGCACTATCCGCGTGCCTGTCCATATGTCAGATCGCATCCGCCATCTCTATAAAACAGCCCGCGAACTCGAACAACAGCATGGGCGCAAGCCAACCCCTGAAGAAATTGCGAATGCCCTCGACCTAGAACCGCGCAAAGTCCAATGGATGCTCAAGGTCTCATGGCGGCCTCTTAGCCTAGAGCGTCCGGTGGGCGAAGATGAAGAAAACGAACTCGGCAACTTCATTGAAGACTACAGCATGCCCACCCCACTCCAGAGCGCCTATCAGACTTTGCTGCGTGAGAAGCTGGAGGAGGTGTTGAGTACACTCTCCCCCCGTGAGGCGCGTATTTTGCGGCTACGCTTTGGCTTGCACAATGGGCGAAGCTACACACTGGAGGAGGTAGGACAGAAGTTTGGCCTCACCCGTGAGCGTATTCGCCAAATTGAGGGTAAGGCATTGCGTCGGCTCCGGCATCCGCGTCGCTCTCGCCAATTGCGTGACTTCACTTAGAGACATGACCTTGAAAAAACTACTCAGTCTATTGAGCTTGTTGCTAGTGTTGGTAGCCTGTGGGTCTGATCCCACTCCAACACCTTCGGTAACCCTAGCCCCCAGCCCTATCCCTTGGCAACGATCTAGCCAAGTCCTTACCCTTGAAAATGCCCCTCAGATCCGCCTATTAGGGCGTTTTGATGACCACGCGGCAACCATTAACCTACTGAAGTTTTCGCCAGACAGCGCATATCTTGCATCGGCTAGTCCGGGGGATGGACGGTTACGAGTTTGGAACCTTGCCAGCGGACGGGCGGTGTTTGCTGCTGATCAATTTGTCACACGCTGGGTCTATTTTACGCCAAATAATGAAACCCTCGTTGCTCTCAACAACCGCACCTTGCAAATTCAGGCATGGGACTTCTTTGCACAGCAGCCCTTGACGTCATTGACCGCACAAAACGCCCTTATCTCCTCGGTTGTTCAAAGTGACGATTTGCGGCAATTGGCTGTTGGTGGTACAAAGGGGCGGATTTACCTCTTTGATCTTGTTCCTCTTACCAGCAAAGGCTATATTGATGCCCACCCCATTATTACTGTTGAACAAATGGCTTTTACCCCAAACGGCCAACAACTGATAAGCCTTGCTGATGGGGGGGCGATGCGGGTATGGGATGTTGCCACCCAAACAATGGTACATGAGTTCACCAAAGTAGATTTTCCACCGGAGCGTTTCGCCATTTCACCTGATGGTAAGCGACTTGCCGTAGCCTATCCAAATAGCGTGCGTCTGTGGAGTTTAGAAGATTACACACTGGTGCGTACCATTGCCACACCCGAAGATGCAGCTACCTCAACTTTAGAATTTAACGCCGATGGCACCATTCTTATTATGCAGGGCGGCAATCAAAATATATCTCTCTGGAATGCCCTATCTGGTCAGCGCATTGTTGAGTTGCCAGAGCAGAGCCGCGATATTGCTGGCATTGAACTCTCGTCCGATGAACGGCTATTGTTGAACGGCGCACATGGCGCAGACCTCTATTTGTGGAATATCAGCACCTTAGATCGAGCTAACGTAGAAAATAATGAGGTGCAACTTCAGCGGGCCAATATTGCGCCATCGGGGGTCGATGTATATTTTGCCACATGGTCAGCCAATGACCAGTGGATTGCCTTCACCGATAAGCTAGGGCTGATTTACGTATTGGGCATTAGTGGCTAGGAGTACGACGCCACGTATAAGCAATACCAAGGCCAATCGTGCTGAGAACCACCAATACCCCCATCACAACTGCTACCCCTGCCAAGAAATCATCATAAGCCAGTAACCCCATCCAATCTAAAAGTGTGCCCCAGTCGTGGTGGTCTTTGCCTAGCCCAAAGAGCAAGGGCAATTCACGTTCTTGGGCGTCACGGATATAGACTGAGAGATTAATGAAACTATGCCCCACCACCATCAACATCATGAGAGCAGGAATAGTCCGTCCCTTTAGGCGCTCGTAGCCTGCCAACAGCGCCCAGAATAACAGTTGCCATATCGACCCACCAAGAACATATAAAAATGCGCCGAAGGGCATACAGATGATATGTCCAACCTCATGCGGGCCTATTGTCAAAAACCATGCGATGCGTGCAACAAAACCGTGATAGGGCGCAAGCATATGCTCAATAAGCGGCACAACAAACAGGAGCCACAGCACCGTTTCAATGGTAGCCATGTTGCGGTGGGGGTGGGTGCGGATAGTGGTTTGGATGTTGCCTAGGAAGTGATGGATACGTGGGGTGGGCTGTAAAACACCTTCAACATCAAAAAAATCAAGTGGAGGGTCGCTTTCGGTCATAATGCGGCTAGTAGAACGCCATTCGATGAGCAACCCGAAGACAATAAATAAGACCGCCAACCCAACAATCATCCCAACTACCAACGCCATCATCGCACCTCCTTACTGTTTATCTTATGCAACTTACCCTAAAACACAAACGCGCCGCTACCTGCTGGCAACGACGCGCTGTGTGATGGGAGAAACGTGAAAGGCTAACCGCGGAACAACTCGCGGACGATAACATTGCGCTGAATTTGGCTTGTCCCCTCATAAATTTGGAAGACTTTGACATCGCGCATCAATTTTTCAACAGGATATTCTTTCATGAAGCCGTAGCCCCCGAAGACTTGCACCGCATCCACCGTTATCTTCATGGCAGTATCGGCAGCAAAGGCCTTGGCGAAGGAGGCATATTTGGTGTTGTTACCAACTTCATCGACCATCGTGGCGGCCCGCCATGTCAACAAGCGGGCGGCTTCTACGCCCATTGCCATATCGGCAATCATATGACCAATAGCTTGGTGCTGGTAAATCGGCACGCCGAAGGTCTCGCGCTCTTTGGCATAACGGACGCTTTCATCAAGGGCGCGTTGGGCAACCCCAACGGCTCCCGCAGCAACGGGTGGTCGGCTGTGGTCAAATACTTTCATTGCCAGATAGAAGCCCATTCCCGGTTTACCACCCAGCAGATTAGCGGCAGGCACCTCAACATCTTCAAAGGTAATCTCTGCGGTATCGGCACAGCGTTGACCAAGTTTGTCAAAGTGCTTGCTGACGGAGACCCCCGGACTCTTGCGCTCCACCACAAAGCAGGACAAGCCTTTATGCCCAGCGTTGGGGTCGGTCACGGCAAAGACGGTAAAGAAATCGGCAACATTGGCATTGGAAATAAAGGTCTTGCTACCATTGAGAACATAGACATCCCCCCGTAGCTCGGCACGTGTCCGCAGCCCAACCACATCCGAACCCGCTCCCGGTTCAGTGACCCCATAGGCGGCCAATTGACCATCCACTAGGCGGCCTAACCACTCTTTTTTCTGCTCATCGGTTCCCCCCAAAGTGATGGGCAGCGAGGCTAGGTTATTGATGGTCAGGGCGGTACTCATACCAGAGCAACCCCATGCCAGTTCTTCACCAACCAAACATTCCTCAAAAACACTGGCACCAAAACCGCCATATTCTTCGGGGATGTTGAGGGTGGTCAGTCCCAAGGATTGGGCTTTGCGGAAGACATCCCAAGGGAATTCAGCCGTGCGGTCATAGTGTTCGGCAACAGGGGCGATTTCCTTGCGGGAAAAGTCTCGCGCCGTCTGCTGAAGCATTTGCTGTTCTTCTGTAAGATTAAACGATACACCACTTAACGCTTCACGATGCATGGGGGAAATCTCCTAATAAAATTAATCAAATCACGATTTGATTATAATATATCACACCCTTTTTAAAACGCAAATGCAGTATTTTTTGTTCAGAAAACATTATTAAGTAGGAACAACTGGGGGGTGGTCATTGCAAGCCGAGTACGAGCGCTGGTTGTTGGCGCAAATTAAAACAGACCCCACCGTCTTTCGGGAACTCTACGCCTATTACTTCCCGAAGGTATATGCTTACATTGCCTACCGTGTTCGGCGCAAACAAGACACCGAAGACCTTGTATCCGAGATTTTTCTGGTGGTGGTTGAGCAAATTAGGGACTTTGAATATCGGGGCGAGCATAGCTTTGCGGCATGGCTGTTTCGGATTGCCTATAACATGGTGTGCCAGTTTCACCGCCAACAAAACCGCACTCAATACATCCCCCTTGAAGACTTGCCTGCCATGAGCCAAAACGATCTATCGCCCGACCACGAATTGATGAAAAAAGAACGCTTTGCCCTCCTGAGCCAGTTGATTAGCACCCTCTCGCCCCGTCGCCAAGAGATTATCACTTTGAAGTATTTTGGGGCCTTACGCAATCAGGAAATCGCGCAGATTCTGGGCCTTGATGAGCGCACCATTGCCTCGCATCTGAGCCGCGGGCTGCGTGAATTGCATGATAAATATGTCGAAAGTGAGCTATTCATCCATGAATGAATTTGAACCCCATACCGACCGCATTGAGCAGCTTCTTAACGATGCAACCCCCGCTAGCGATGTGTCATTTTACGAGCAACTTGAGGCACATCTGTTGCAACGCCTGCAAAAACCAACCATACCCATCCAAGGTCATTCCCCACGCAGGTGGTTTTGGCGTGCCATTTTCCCGACACAATATCGCATGGCTGCCGCCGTGATGATGACTATTGCGGTGACTCTGGCTGTCTTTACGGCTTTTCCCTCTTTAGCCCAAAGCCTTAACCAGTTTTTTAAGCGGGATACAAGCGATGTTAAAGTTCAACAAGCCGAGGTCATGGTAGGCGAGGATAACTTTGATTTCTTTCGTGGCTCTCCATTCCCCACTGGTGAGGCTGAACTCTTTTCATTAGAAGAGGCTCAAGCACGGGTCTCCTATAGCATTACAGTACCCCAAACTGATGGCATTTTTCTGAGCCGTCTGGCCCTTAATGAGGATACAGAGACAGTTATCCAAATCTACACAGTGCCATCCATTCGTGGCCTAAACGGGAGTTTCTTCCTGACTTTTGAGCAGACGCCCGCCAATCTCTATGAGCCGCCATCCATTGGAGCCAGCGCGGTTGTGGAGGAGGTAGCAATTGGCGAAACCACTGGAGCCTATGTGGTGGGTACCTATGAAACCCAATCGCAGCTATCTGAGGTGGTGTCGATGCCGAGCGGGGTTGTCCAAGATGATAACTTTTTGCCTTATGGTAGTGTCGTTCGCATTGATTACCAAAGCGTGTGGGTCAATAATCCGCAATGGCAACAGTTGGCATGGCAAGATGGTAACAAGGTTTATCGGGTAACAGCCAATTGGGCCAATGGGTTACTCAATATTCGCGCCTTTGCCGAGGGTGTTCTCCATAACACCATGATTGATGCGGGGCAATTGATTGGGATGCCACAGGGCATTCCTGACGAGTGGCAGGCATGGGTCGAAAACGTTACCTTCTATGATGATTATCAAAGCGTGGTCTATGAGTACCGTGATGATGAGGTCTTTGTGTTTATCAGCGAAGGGTCTGCCAATGTCCCCATTTTTGACCGACCCGAAGCCGCGCCTGATACCCATGAAATGTTATCTATTGGCGGACATACCGGAGATTATGAGGCGGGATTGTGGGAACCGCGTTTGCTTACCTTGGGCAGTATGCCGCCCTTTAGTCGCATGACACCAGAGATGTTTGCCGAGCCGATTCCCTATCAGTGGGTGCGGTGGCAAGCCAACGGCCTGACCCGCGAGGTGGCGGTTTTCAATGCCAGCTATGCACCGGATGAACTTGCTGACATAGCAGATCACTTGGTCTTCACCTCACCGGATTATGCCGCACGCCGTAGCCAAAGTTCTCCCGCACGGGCAGATTTACGTCCGGTATGGCGCTATGCGGAGGCCTCGGCGGAGTCCTATAGCCAATTTGATGTCTACGTACCTCGTCATATCCGCTTTATTCCTTGGCCCTATAATCCTTATAATACGCTCTATGACTATCGAATGGGTGTGGTTTGGCAACCCTACGGCATCTATGACCCTAGCCAATTCTATAGCACACCCGTTATCCCTGAAGACCTCGAACCGCCTGTGTTGCTCATTTTCCAACGTCCCCTTAAACAGCAAGAACAAGGCTTGCTCTCTGGGTGTGCATGGCCGGAGAGTTCGACCCGTGAGGCCCTACAACTTGCCGATGGTACCCCTGTCCTCTATACCACTGGCACATGGGAGGCTGGAAGTGAACCATTTATACCCCTAGAACGCTTATGTATTGAGGGGCAACACTTTCAGATTATCCGCTGGCGTCAGGATGGCATGGCTTTTGAGATTATGGCAATTGATGCCAACGACATAACCCCCGCCCATTTATTAACCATCGCGGGTTCGATGGAGCGTAGTCGATGATTCTTCGATTTATTGGTAAACGGATGCGGCAACAATGGCGAGTCTGGCTATTGTTGTTGGCAGCCATGTCCCTTGTATCGGCTTTCTTTGCCCTAGGGCCACTCTATCTGGACTATGCCAACGAGATATTGCTGCGCTATTTGCTGGATAATGCCTCGGCACGCGACGACAAATTTATCCTTGCCAGCACTGTCGCCTATGATGAGTGGGCTAATCAGACTCTTGATGAACGCATTGGATTCCTACGTGAGGCGGAGTGGGAGTACCAACGGGGTGGCTATAATGCCGATAGCCCCGGTGATAGTCTCTGCGCGGCTCCTCCACCAACGCCAGAAGCCTTAGAGTTTACGGGGTGTGTCCAGCCCTTCACCTTTGGCCCCTACCTCAGTGACTGGATGACACTGGTAGATGGACGCTGGCCTGAAGCAGTTGATACCACAGGTGAGCCGATGATTGATGACTTCGGCTTGCCGATTAGCCCACCCCAAGAGGTTGCTGTCACCACCACCGTTGCTGAAGAACGCGGCTTAGAGCTAGGCACTGTCTATGCAATTGGGGGCCAAGGCGGGACGGTTCAACTTATAGTAGTCGGCATCATGGAGCCAAAAGACCCCAATGATTTGTTCTGGGATAGCAACCGTTTGCTATTGACGGGGGCGGAGGTCATGCGCGGCTTCATCACCTATTATGATTGGGGGTTCGTGCTACATCCAGATGCCTATCAAAGCACGGTATTGCCTTTGCTGGCCTATAATAGCTATGTCAAATATATTGACCTTGATACCAGCCAAATCACAGCTACTAATGCTCCTGATATTCGCCAGCGCATGCTCACGCTCATCACCCGCCTTGAGTCGCACCAAGGCCGTCCCCTGAGCTTTAGTAACGGGCTGCTGCAAATCTTCACCCGCCATGAGCGCCATTTCCAAGATGTGCAAGATACCATTATCCTGCTGTCGATGCTGTTGCTACTGATGATGCTTTACAATCTAGCAGCCTTGGCACGTCTTGCCCTTGAATCGCAACAGCATGAGTGGAGTATGTTGAGTTCACGGGGAAGCGGTTTTAGCCAATTGGTGCAACTACAATTTATCCCCGCCTTGCTGATGGGTATCATCGCCGCGATTATGGGCGTGGCGTTGACGAAGGTATTGCTGACGGTGGTCGGCTATGTGGGTTCTAACACAGCCTCCGATGAGCATTTTGAGGCGGTTCGCACCGTTTCAATCCCCACCATTTCCTACATCTTGAGCGTGGTAGCTGCTGCTGCCTGTGTGTTGGGGTTGGTCTATCCAGCGACGAGGCGCATCAGCATTTTAGAGACCAAACAAGCCATCTCACGCCCTGCGACTCGACCTGCTTGGTCACGTTTCTTTCTGGATGGTGTGTTTATCGGATTAGGAGTGTTGTTCTCAGTACGTCTGTACTGGACAATGGGCGGTGACTTAGCGCATCTCTTGGGTGACTTATTCACGGCTCCATCAGCCATTATCCAAGAGGTAACCGATAACGTCGTAACCCAAAATGGCTTAAGTGACCCCTTCAACATCCTCGCCCCAACATTGTTATTGACAGGCGCAATCTTGCTGTGGCTGCGGCTATTCCCTTATCTTATGCGTGGGTTGGCGCTGGTGGCGAATCGGCTCCGTAGTCTAGGCGTGCCGATGGCAGTCTGGAATGTTGAGCGCAATACCACTCACTATGGTCAGTTCGTGCTGCTTTTGATTGGTACCTTGGCAGTGGGTATCACCAGTGTGAGCCTGCATCGCACCCAGCAAGTGGGAGCATGGGAAGTGGCGACCAATGAGACAGGTGGCGGCATACGGCTAACCTTTGACCCACAACAGGTCGTTGACCTCAACAATCCACCTTGGGCAAGCCAGCCGCACGTGACCCGCTATAGCCATGTCTTGTATGCGGCTCAAAAATCACGCTATGCCACCACCGATAACCCCGTACATCTCTTTGGAATACAGCCTGCTGAATTTGATGATGTCATGCTGCAATCCCTACAGGAGACTGAGATGGTTGGACTAGCACTTCCCGCAGATGCCCAACGTTTGAGTGTCGATGTGTGGTCAACACCAGCCCTAAACGCCAGTAGTGGCGATATACGGGTGGGTATGATGGCCTACTTGTACGATGCACGCGGCTTGCTCTATGCCGTCCAATTGGTAGACCCATCAGAAGCCTCTCCCATTGAAGTATGGTTCACGCTGACAGGCGATCTTCCGACTACCGGACGTGCGCCTTATCATCTATGGCAAGTTGGGATGCTAACTAGTCAAGGTGACCGTAATTTCTTCAATCATACCGTTTATCTGGACAATTGGCAGACCATTGACAGCCAAGGGCAAGCCACACCCTTTGAAGATTACGAAACCGACCACCAGTGGGAGCCAGCCCAAGCCGCCTATCCTTTTGTGGGCGAATGGGTTGAGACCGACCCGCGCCGCGATAATATCTATGGGGCCACACCGGAACGCCTAGAATGGGATGGCTCAACGGCGTTACAGATCGAGTATTCGGTCAGTACCACCAACACACGCGGCACCGCGCTGACTGTCCCCAGTCTTCGGGTAGCGAGTCATCCGGTGACAGCCATTCCAGTGGTGATTTCACCTGCCTTTAGTCGTAATTTCCGTGGGGAATATGGAGAAGCCATCGATTCAACTATCCCGCCCTTGGCGGTTGGAGATAGGCGTGGAATTGGCTTGGACTTTGGACAACAAGGTAATGCCTATGTGGAAATTGAGGTGGTTGGCATCCTAGAGAGTTTCCCGACCATGAACAGCTATGACCAGTTTATGATTATGCCGCGCTCGACACTGGGGTGGGTTTTCAATCAACTCTTTTCTGATGAACAAGTTGCACTTGAAGTCAATCAAGCATGGCTCACGCTTGACCAACAAGCATTGACCGATGAGGAGAAAGACGCCTTCCGTGCTTTGCCAGCAGTAGAGGACGTAACCTTTGCATGGGATGTCTATGGCGAAATCCTACGCGAGCCTATTCCTAACACGGTCGCTAGTCTCTTTTTCGCGGGCTTTTGGATTAGCCTGCCCTTGAGCCTGATGAATTTTGCTTTTTATCTGGCAGTAACCGCCAAGCAGCGTTCCTTCAGCTTTGGGGTGCTACGCTCTCTTGGTTGGGATATCAACCATATTTGGCGGTTGCTGTTGATGGAACAACTGGTGTTGATTATTCCGGGGATACTGATTGGCAGTTTGGCAGGGGTTGGCTTGGCCTACCTGCTATTGCCGTTTATGGGTCTTCCCGGTCAATTGACCTTGCGCTTGCCCTATAGCCAGTTTCTGATGCTGGTAGGGGCGTTGATTGGCGGCTTCTTAATCCTCTTAGGCAACGTGACCTTGGGCCTACGGCGCATGAGTCTGCATCAAGTTTTGCGGCAAGGGGAGGAGTAATTCCCTCCCTTGCTTATAGCGGCCCGGCGTAGCTGCCTGTTGATGGGAAGATGGCATAGATAAGACCATTGTCACCGACAAACATCGCGCCGCGCTCAAACTCTTGCCAGAATCCAGAGATAGAGGCCTCAACTTGGGAGGCCCACCCGATGTTATTACGAAGTGGCTCGTTGTTACGCCAAATATAGCCAAAGCCGCGAACAGGCTGTAAGAGTCCAGCGGGGGCTTGCATATTGGGGTCACTGGCGGGCATGGTCTCTTGCCATGAATCAGGTGTGATAGTGAGTTGTCCGCCACTTTGGAAGGCGTAAATCTGACGGGTATCGCGCCAGAACATCTTGCCACGCTCAAAGGGCTGATAGACCAACACTATGGTGAAGCCAGCATCGCGGGCGCATCCCAATTGACCTGCTACTTGGGCATAAGCGGCTGAGAAGGATGGGGCCACTGCAATTGAGCAATTACCCGCCGCGCCGATTGTTGGATTTAGGCCAGATGTAACACCGCCCGCACTAGGAATACCCACCACGCCGCTACTACCACTGACAATAATGGGCGAGACCGACTCTCCGATGGGTGTACCGTCAATAGCCGTGCCGACAAAGACGCCAACATAAGGGGTTGGGGTTACGGTTGGTTCAGGCGGTTCGGGTGGATCTGTGGGGATGGCACTGGTGGCGCTGGGCAAAACTTCGATGACATCAGGCGTTGGCGAGAGCCAGACTGTTGCCAGTGCTTTAGGCATGTCCCCTACGCCGGATAGAATCGGCGCATTGTCGTCAACTGCTGCGTTAGGGGGTGTTTCGCAGGCGGCTAGGGTCAGTAGAAGTAAGGCAGAAAAAATGAGCAAGTGGCGCATAGGTTAATCTTTAGTTGGGTTGGTTGGGTCGCTATCAATCAATGAATAAAGATGGTGGACAGTCTCAGTTGGGGCGGGTGAAAGTAGAATGACCTCCCCAACCATAATGGCATCCACACCTGCCTCATAAACAAGAGCAACGTCTTCAGGGGTACGCATCCCGCCCATGCTAATCACCACTGTATGGTCAGGAATTTGCTTACGGAGGCGGGTGGTCTTGGTCAAATCCACCTCAAGGGTACGCCAATCGACATTGCTAATGCCAATCACACGCGGGTCAGTTTTAAGGGCGCGGCTGAGTTCTTCTTCGGTTTCGACTTGTACGATTGCAGTCATGCGGAGGCGTTGCGTCAACGAAACCAAGTCCCATAAACGATGTTCGCCCAGCAGGGCTGCCACCAAAATGACCCCATCAGCACCCGCCGCCCGCGATTCATAAACTTGGTAGCGGTCAAACACAAAGTCTTGCCGTAAAACCGGAATATTGACCACCTTGGAAACATAGGTCAGGTGATGCAACTCACTTTCGTAGTAGTGTGGTTCAGTGGCTACCGCAATTGCTTGCAAGCCCAAGCCAGCATAGAGCCGTGCTAGTTCATCCGGCTCATAGCGCCCCTCTACCAACAGCTTGCCATGATGAGAGCGCCGCTTAATCTCAACGATAAGCGACAAACCCCGGTCATGCCGCAATGCACTAGCCAAATCCAAGGGGCGTTTTTGCATGGCGGAGAGTGCTTTTAATCCAGCTATTGGGACTTCGCGTTGACGCTTGATAACCCGTTGCCGCACCCGAGCGACGACCTCGCTCAAGAAACCGGAGAGTTCAAGCTGCTCGACGGCTTCGGGGTCGAAGACAACTTGTGGTTGATCCATGTACCTGTTTACCTTCGTTTTCGCTCCCCCCATTGTGCTACAAATGCAGAAGGGCTGCAACTGTACTTCTCATTACGCGCATTTTGAGCTATAGTCTTGAACATAAATATCTTGAGCCGAAGCGGAAAGAAGACCCCATGTCAGAATTGAAAAACCGCCTGATTTTTTCCCAACTGAGTCACAAAGGCAACGGGCCAGACCCGCTGCATACCCATGCTATCTCAACCGTCGCAGCTGGCTTTGGTGATGGGCAGCGCCGTGATTTCGGGCTGTTTATCTTGACTCAAGGCTACAGCGAAAACCCCAGTATGGCTGTGAAGGGTGCGGCAATGGTCAGCCGTGCTATAGCAAATGAAGTTATTCAAAAGTTTTATTATCCAGTTTTGTCTCAAGACCTTAACCTACCTCCCTTGGCAGATACTTTTACAAAAACCGTGACAGATACTGACCACTACTTGTCCACCAAACTTGGAAACACTGCGGTGGCGTTAACCGCAGCGGTTGTTATTGATGGACAACTCTATCTAGTCCATACGGGCAACAACCGTGCTTATCTCACCAATGGTGACAAACTCCAGCAACTGACCAAAGACCATAGTAGTGCAACTCCAACGGCTGATGAACTGCGCCAGATGGTTGGTTATGGCAATGTTCAAATCGACTTCAGTACCCATCAACTACCTGCTAATGCGAAAATCATGATTTGCAATTCTGGGGTGTGGCAAGTAATTGCATCAGAGGAAATTGCCGCTGTATTGAGCAACTATGGCACACCGGAGAGCGCTACCCAAGCCTTGGACGCCTTATTTGAAGAACGAGACAACGGCAATGTAACAGCAATTCTCATTCAAAAGCCTTATGCCAATTGAGGTTGACCTTGAAGATGTGGTGCAATTACGCAAGCCACATGCGTGCGGTGATAATCGATGGCGTGTCTATCGGGTTGGGGCAGATATAGGCTTGCAGTGTCTAGGTTGTGGACGCCGCCAACTTATCCCTCGCAAACAATTTGAAAAATCCTTTAAGCGTAAGCTCGACTCATGAAGCGCGTGCTGTTTTTAATGTCTGATACAGGGGGGGGGCACCGCGCTACTGCAACCGCGATTCAAGCCGCTATGCAGCAGCGTTACCCCAACCTATACGAATACAACATGGTGGATGTCTTTAAAGACTACACCCCATTCCCCTTTCGGCATATGCCTGAACTCTACCCCTTTTGGGTCACCAAAAGTAGCTTTACATGGGGCTTGGGATATATGCTTATCAATGGCCCCAAACGGTGGCGCAATCTCCTGCGCTTGGCGTTCTACCTTTCATGGCGGGGGGGTATTCATCGCCTGTTCCGAGAAAACCCAGCCGATGTAGTGGTTTCGGTACACTCGCTATTTAACCATGCTGGCATGAAGGTGCTGAAGCATATCGCCCCAGAGCGTCCGCCCTTTGTCACCGTCGTAACCGATTTGGTGTCTACGCCCTTCTCATGGTATCACCCCGATGTTGACCGCTGTCTTGTTCCAACCCCTGAAGCCTATCAGCGTGGCTTGAAAATGCACATGCGCCCCGGCCAACTGCGCTTAACGGGTCTTCCGGTACACCCTACCTTTGTCGAAAATGTCCCTGATAAACTTACGGCTCGTCAAAGGCTGGGTTGGGAACCGCGCCGCTTGAGTGTGTTACTTGTCAGTGGGGGCGATGCAACAGGGCCAGTTTATGAATTGACCCGTGCGATTGATGCTGCTTGCCTTGATATTCAATTGGCGATTGTAGCAGGCCGTAACCAACCTCTTGAGCAAAAGCTCAACGCCTGCACATGGAATCAACCCACCCATATCTATCCCTTTGTGAATATGGCAACCTTGATGCCGGCGGCGGACATCCTCATCACCAAGGCTGGCCCCTCGACTATTGCGGAGGCCAATGTGATGGGGCTTCCCATGATTATCAGCGGCAAAATCCCCGGCCAAGAAAATGGCAACGTGAACCGTGTCACTGATAATGGAGCAGGGGTCTATGCGCCTACACCTGCGGAGGTGGTCAAGTGCCTGCACGACTGGACACAAAGCACACCTGATATACTAGAATCATATAGCGCTGCTTCACGGCAACTGGCCTATCCACAAGCGGCGTGGACAGTAGCTGAAGAAATCCATGACTTGGTGCAACACCGTGAAGCCCATCCCAACCGTGCTATTTTGCCTAGTTGGTCGGCCCTCTTCCCCAAGATACGCCCCGATGTGAGCCAACCTCCTGATGGGTTATTTTAGTTTACTTTAAGATTTTTAATATCAATATTGACTTTCAAGAAGATTTGATTTAAAATTTTGATAAAAATCGGAAGGAACAAAGCATGTATCACGCTTTACCGACCCGTTGCCCCTTGTGCGAGGAGCCAATCACCGTTACACAGTTGCATTGTGAGCATTGCGACATTCGGATTGATGGCCGTTTCGAGGTGAGTGGGTTAGCTGCCCTTTCTAGCGATCAATTAGAATTTGTCGAAGTATTTTTGCGCTGCGAAGGCAAGATTAACCGCGTTGAAAAAGAGCTTGGCATTTCCTACCCCACTGTCCGCAGCCGCCTTAATGAAATTATTCTGGCGATGGGCTATGAACCTGTAACCGAAACTGAAGCCGAAGAAGCCCAACGTGAAGCCAGCCGTTTAGATGTTTTAGAGCGTTTGTCAACAGGCACAATTAGTCCCGATCAAGCGGTTGAGTTGCTACGCAAGCAAGGTTAAAGGGAGGTACCTATCATGGCTCAAATTGAACGCACCGAATTTAATGATGAATTGGTCATCCACTCTATCAGTGGTGATTTGCGGGTACGCGGCTATAGCGGCAATGGTCTTCGTATTGAAGGCGATACTTTGACTATTGCCAAGGAAGCCCCACTTGAAGTCCGTTGCGATGATGATTGTGATATTCAAATCACGGAGCAAGCGGTTGTGACGGTTCATCAGGTAGATGGTGATGCTAAAATCACCAACCTTGCTAATTCGCTCATGATTGGCACTATCAGCGGCGATTTGATTGTGCGCCATATTGAGGGCAATGCCACCATCAAAGATACCCAAGGCGATTTTGTTGCCAAGCATATTGTGGGCTATCTGACTGTGAACAACATCGGGGGCGATGCTCAACTTCAACATATAGCAGGTAATTTGACTGTCGATAGCGTTGGAGGCGACCTCGAAGTCCGCAATATCGACGGGGCCTGCATCTGTAAGAATATTGAAGGTGACCTTGAGATTCGGATTGACTTCCAACCCGAACAGACCTACCACTTCGAGGCCGAAGGGTCGGTTGTTGGTATCGTCAATCGGGATGCGGCGGTAACCTTCCATGTGGTAGATGGTATTGACCTCAACCTTGATGATAGCGACCTTGAAACTGTTGTGGAGGTGGATGGTGATATGCAGCATATCCGCCTCGGTAGCGGTGGCCCCAATGTCTATATTGGTGCTGGTGATAGTTTCACGTTAACAGCCAGTCAAGCCAATTATGGTAGTGGCTTCAACTTCGATTTTCAGGTTAACCTTGACGAGCAAATGCAAGAACTCAACCGCAAAATCAATGAAAGTCTCAGCGGGTTAGGTCAATTTATTGATGCCACCACCCAACAAGCACTAGAGCAGGTATCACGTCGTTTTCGCGGACGGAATGTCGAAGAAACGGTACAACATCATGCGGAGCGGGTAGCGCGGATGGCGGAACGTCAAGCCGAGCGAGCCTATCGTCATGCCGAACGGGCACAACGCTTCAGCAAGCGCCGTCGGGACGTTGATCCAGATACATGGGAACCCGCCACCAGCCAAGAACGTATGTTGATTCTCAAGATGGTTGAAGAAGGCAAAATCACGGTGGAGGAAGCGGATAAGCTCTTGCAAACCATAGAAGGGAAGTAGGGTTGTCTGCATCGGCACTCTCAACTCCAACTACATTTACAGGCGGATTGCGTCGGGCGCGGCTACACCAAGACCTCGGCGCAATTGCCGATTTAATTGAACTGAGCTTTGCCGCCACAATGGACGCCAGCGGTAAGGCTGCTGTTCAAGAAATGCGCTCTCTCAGCAAGCTAGGGGCGCTATTGCCGTTATTGGCTCCACTGGATGCGGGTATTCGCTCAATGGGGCAAGGCTTTGTGTGGATTGACCCACCCACCGACAAATTAGTGGGCAATGCCTCTATCTTTGAGGCCGGGCATGATAACCTATGGGCGATTGTGAATGTAGCAGTGCATCCTGATTTTCGCCGCCAAGGGATTGCCCGCCGCTTGATGGATGCGACCCTTAGCTGGCTCCAGAACAAAGGGGCTGGTGGTGCAATCTTGCAGGTTGAGGCCGATAATCAGCCTGCTATTCACCTTTACGAGCGATTAGGTTTTGTGGCGCTCCGTAATTTTAAGCGCTGGCGGCGTGACCTCTACCGTGATACGCCCAAGCCCTTGCCCAACGCGCCCGCCATTAATCTGCGACGTGGGCGCGAGTGGCGTCAACAATTGGCCCTTGCGGAGCAGTTGCGGCCTGATTCGTTGGGGGGGATGGGCTGGCTGCGCCCCACCTGCCCCACCCGCTTTCGCAAAACGCTCTGGCGGCGTCTGTTTGAGGGGGTGTTGACCAACCGTCAACTGCGTTGGGTCATCCGTGAGCAAGGCGAATTGCTGGCAACCCTCGACTTTGACATTGGTTTTGGGACACGCTATAGCCGTGCTGATATGTTGGTGCGGCCTGACTACCAAGGTCAGCTTGAAATGCCTTTGTTGAATTATGGTCTACGCTTCTTGGCCGATTTTGGGCGCAGTATCACCACCGACCACCCCGCCGACGATGAAGCCGCTACTGAAGCATTTCGCGCTTATCAATTTGACCTTAAACGCCACCTAACCCATATGCTATGGCGGGTGCCATAAGGAGGGGAAGATGTCACAACAAGAAGAACGCCTCAAAATTCTAGATATGCTACGTGATGGCGTCATCAAACCCGATGAGGCCGAGCGCTTATTGGCGGTCTTGGGTGACGAACCACTAACCGCGCCCGATGATGATCAAATCATTACCTTTCCCCGCGACCATCAAGACCTGCCTGACCGAGAGGAGCTATGGGTTTATCCTTTTGGCGCAGGGCTTGGCATTGTTGGCTTGTTTGGGTTGTTGATGTCGTGGATAGGGGGCATGTTTGCTTTTGTTTGCCTATCGCCCTTCGTACTATTAGGGGGTGGTTTGGCTGCTATCGGCTTCTGGAGCCGTTCCTCACATTGGATTCATGTGCGCGTCCGTGAAGAAAATGGGCATCATATCCGCATTTCTCTGCCCTTTCCAGTGCTATTTACCGGATGGGTATTGTCTGTTATGGAACCCTATATCAAATTTAAGGGTGCGGATGTCGATTTGAGCAGCCTCAATCTTGGACAATTGGTGCAGCAGATGGGGGATACCCTGTCTGACGAAAATCCCTTATTGGTAGCGGTAGATGATGATAAGGATTCCGTGCTGGTTTATATCACGTAGCAGTTCACATCGTTAATTGTTGTATGGAGAAGGAGTAAAACAAATGGAGGTTAAAGGTATGGTCAGTTCAGAAGAGCGACTTCGTATTCTCAATATGTTACAAGAGGGCAAAATCACCGCCGAGGAAGCCCATCGGCTGTTGAGTGCGCTGAGTCAAGCCACTCCTAAAAGCAGTCCATCCCCCAGCGGGCGCGGGCCGCGTCAGCTACGGGTACGCATCACAGACAGCATCAACGGACGCAATAAGGTGAATGTCAGCATCCCGATGGGGTTGGTCAATATCGGCCTCAAGATGGGCGCACGCTTCATCCCTTCTGATGCCGATATTGATATTGAAGAACTCAAGCAAGCTGTTGAGCAAGGTCGAACGGGCAAGATTGTCGAGTTTGAAGACCTTGAAACAGGTGAGCGCGTCGAAGTGTGGCTAGAATAGCCCTGTCGGCCTAGCTAATCAGTTCTGGGGTGAGATGTTCAACCCGATTCGAATAATGGAGCCGCCATGCCGGACGATTGGGTACAGGGCGATATTCGAGATGGGTGATACTGGTGTTGTTGCTGGTTACGGTGACCACACTCCATGGCCCCTTGGCAAAAACATACTCAAAAAAGGCCTCAATAACCCCGCCATGGCAGACGACCAGTACCCGCTGATTATTGGTCGTTTCGGGCGTTGAATCGTTTGGGGTTGCCAGTGTCCGCAACTTATCCTCAATAAAGGCCCCTACCCGTGAGCGAAACTGCATCCAGTTCTCGCCATGTCGTGTAACGGCATCATAGGGTTGTAGACTGCCCCACAGATTATCCATATAGCGTTCAAGACGTTCATTGGATAGGGCTGCCCCATCTGGCCCATTGGTGCCAATTTCCCGAATGCGGTCATCATAGATAATATCCAGTCCGGTGTAGCGACTGACAGCATCAGCCGTTTCACGGGTACGTTTGAGGGTACTCGAAAAGAGGTATTCGGCTTGGATATTTTCACTCAGCCACTTCCCAACGGCCTCAACTTGTTGTTGCCCCAAGGGAGTCAGCACTTGGTCAAGGTCATTGCCATCCCAATCAGGCAAGTTGATATAGCTTTGTCCATGTCGAATAAGGTAGAAATGCATAGTGGCTCCTTTTTAGAGATTAATTAAAAAAGGCGAGCCATTGGGTGACCCGCCTTGGGTAATCTGGCTATAGGGTCTAGCGCGGTTTGACGCTTTCAATTGGGTTGGCAAGCATGGCAGCTAACAAATCTACACAAGCTTGCACGTCGTTGATGTCTACCGTCTCGCTAACGGTATGGGCATAGCGGCACGGGATGCTGATACAACCCGACGGGACGCCTGATCGCGCAAGCTGAATCGCAGAAGCATCGGTAGAGCCAGCGCTTAAAATTTCCAATTGGTAGGGGATGCCGTGTTGCTCGGCGGTATCAATCATCAGGTTCTTAACCGCGGGCGGTACGATGAGGCGGACATCCTTGACCTTGATAGCGGCCCCCGCACCTAGTTTAACATCCATTTGGTGACCATTAGGGGTGTCACCCGTTGGGCAGATGTCCACCGCGATACCCAAATCGGGGTTAACGTGATAGGCAGCCGGCTCGGCCCCGCGTACCCCGACTTCCTCTTGAACCGTGAACACAAAGAAAACCTCATGAGCGCAGCCCGTCTCTTTGAGTTTCCGCATAGCCTCAATCGCCACCACACAGCCGATGCGGTCATCCATGCTCTTGGCGATGACACGGTCACCACGTTCTTCCATTTGACGATAGAAACCCGCAGCATCACCCACTTTGATGTCAGCATTCTTGTTCTTGCCGTCTGCGTAGCTTTCGCTGACATCAATATAAAAGCCATCATGGGTCGGCAACTCACGTGGCTTGCCCCACATATGCTCGACACCCACCACACCCGTTACACCATTTTCAAAACGGACGCGGTTACCCGCAAGGGTGTTGTGGAAAACGCCACCAAGCGGGCTGAAGCGCAGATAGCCGTCACGGTCAATGTGCGAGACCATCACGCCGATTTCGTCCATATGGGCGGCAACCATCACCCGTAGATTGGTATCGGTCTTGGTTCCCACGCGGCAAACAAGGCTACCCATATTATCCACGCTCATCTCATCGCACAGGTCTTTGACCTCTTCCTCAATCAAGGCGCGGATATGATGTTCAAAACCGGAAGGCCCCCAAGCCTCGGTTAATTTTTTAATCAATGCTTTCACGGCTATCTCTCCAAATGTTTAGGTTCTAATTCCATTAAGGCGTGATGGACGAGGCGTACCCCGTTGGCATAGTCTTCTAGGTTGAGAATTGAATAAGGGGTATGCAAATAGCGGCAGGGTAACGAGACCACCACCGTTGGAATACCGCCGATTGATTTATGGATAGCGCCGCCATCGGTTCCGCCCGCGTACTGCGGAGAACGGAATTGGTGCGGGATGCCATGTTTCTCAGCGGTAGTACGGAAGTGGCTAACCAACCCCGGATGCCCAATCGCGCTATTGTCTTTATAGCTAATGGCTGGGCCATGCCCCAATTTGGTGACGGTGGTAATGTCTGGTTCCTTCTCATCTTGCGGCACTTCATGGCAGGCGGTGCTTTCGAGGACAATCGCCACATCCGGCTTGAGGCTCTCGCCCAAGACCGAGGCCCCTCGTAGCCCCACTTCCTCTTGGACGGTGAAGGCTATCAGCAAATCAAAGGGAAATGGCTCACCTTTGCAGTGTTCAATCAATCGCGCACAACCCGCTCGGTCATCGAAGGCCTTACCACGAATGACCGTCTCACTGAGTTCAATTGTCTCAGCGGCAAAGGTCACACGGTCGCCAATGCTGACCTTGCCCTCGGCGGCACCTTTGCTGCCTGCCCCAATATCCACCCGCAAGTTGTCGATTTTCTTTACATCGCGGTCGTGGTAGCTGAGGTGGATGGGCTTCCATTGGATAACACCGGGTAGGCGTTTCTTGCCGACATGGACACGCAAGGCGGGCAAGATACGGTTATCGACACCGCCGACGGCCCGAATTTGCAGCAGGCCATCGTTATCAATGCCCGTGACCATGAAGCCAACCTCATCCATGTGGGCGGCCAGCATCACCCGTAGGCTGCTGGCTCCAGTGCCCTTCTTCACGGCAAGGATATTGCCCATTGAGTCGATGCGGATGTCGCTTACATGGTCTTTAATCTCATTCAAAATTAGCTTGCGGACTTCGTCTTCGGCTCCAGACACGCCCGCCGCTTCGGTTAGTTCTTTAAGCAGTGTGTCTTGCAGCTTCATGACTGGTCTCCATTTTTGTTCTCTTCATCTTCTTCTGGTTTCCACGCAATGGTATCGAGATAATCCGGCGTCAAGCCTGTGATAAACTCCGCCATCAGCCGTCCAGCGCGGTCAATATCCTTGAGGCTGACGGTCTCCACTGGCGAGTGCATATTGCGGATGGGGACTTCGAGCAGCACCGTCGGGATACCCTCATGGCTCACTTGGATAGCGGCGGCGTCCGTTCCAGTCATGCCCGGGGCGGCCTCAATCGGCACCTTCATTTCAAGACGTTTGGCAGCCTCTAGGACACCCTTGACCGCCCCATCATGGAGGTTCGGCCCAATCGCCAGTTGTGGCCCTTCGCCAAGTTTCACATGATCATCACCATTGACGCCTGATTGCTCGGCAAAGCTGACATCCAACGCAATCGCTAAGTCAGGATGGACATGATAAGCAGCGGCTCTGGCTCCATAAAGGCCCATCTCTTCTTGGGTGGAGGCTACCGCGACCACATCCCACTCATGTGTGCGCCCTTGGAGATAGTGCAAACAGGCGGTTACAGCGGCCACACAAGCGCGGTCGTCCATGGCCTTACCTGCAATCAAATCGCCCATGAGTTCGACGGCGGGGGCGTCCATCGTCACCAAATCACCGACCCGCACCAAGCGTGCTACCTCTTCAGCAGGCAGGCCAAGGTCTACCCACTGGTCTCGATGGTCAATATAAGCGGGGGTACCTGATTGTTGGCGGGTGATATGGGGCGGGGGTACAGCAACCACACCCTTCAAAGCACCACCCCGCGCCAGAACCACAACAGGCTTGGCGAGGGTAATACGACTATCGGTGCCATGAATATCGCCAAGGCGTAGATAGCCATCCTTAACCTCGGTCACAATCTGCCCAATCTCGTCCATGTGAGCACAGAGCATAATACGCTTGCGAGGTTCGGGGCCAATGCCACGCTTGATACCTACAAGGCTTCCGAGGCCATCCACTTCAAAATCTTCGACCAACCCGCTCCACTGCTCACGCAGATAGGCGCGGATGGGTTCCTCGTGCCCCGAAGGGCCGTGCATCTCAATCAGTTCAATAAGGTGTTCTTTAAGTTTTTTAGCATCCATATAGAGTCCTTTAAGGTTGTGTAATGGTTGCTTGTACAGTGCGCTGGGCGGTGCCATTTTTGCCATCGCGCAGCACAATGGTGACGGTTGTATTTCCGGCAGCCAACCCTTGTACCGTAAATGATGAGCCATCCAATACCGTGATTGCCAATAGCCCTTGAACCGCAGGTGTCACTTGTAGGGTAATGGGGTCACCATTGGGATCACTCACATCCAAAATGACAATATCACTGTCACCCACCAATACCGCTATAGGTAGAGGCTCCACATCAAATTGTGGCGGGTCATTGGTTTGTACAGCATTGACCGTCACGGTAATTGTCCGTTGGGCAGTTCCCCCTTTGCCGTCGCTTAATTGAATCGTAACCGTCGTTTGTCCGGCTGCTACACCACTGATTTGAAAGGAGGTCGCATCAAGCGGTGTCGCATTGGCAATAGCAGGGTTCGCTGATTGGGCGGTAAAAGTCACCGTGTCACCATCAGGGTCACTAAACATCAACACTACGTTACTGGTTTGGCCTTGGTTCACTGTCACATTTTGGGGTTCTGATGTGAATACAGGCGGATTGTTCGCGGCAGTCACGGTTGCCACAATACTGGCATTAGCTGTCGCGCCTGCTGGGTCTTGTAAGGTAATGGTGATGGTTGCGGTACCTGCCGATTGTCCAACTACATCAAATGAGGCTTGCCCAAAGCTGATGATGAAGGCTACCGCTGCATTAGCCGAACTGGCAGTGAGGCTCACAGGGTTACCATCAGGGTCAGAAAAACTCAAATTAACGGTTTGGGTTTGCCCCACCCCTAAGCTGATATTGCTTGGTTGTACATCAAACACGGGTGGGCGATTGCCGATTTCAGTCGCAGTAGATGTCACTGTTGGTGAGAGTGTGATGGTTGGGGATGGTGGCAACGTTAGCGACGGTGCAGGTGTTGAACTCGCTGGTACTTGTGTTGGGAATCGAGTCGGCGTGCGGAACTGGAAAGGCGTATTTGGTAGCGGCAGTGGTGTTAACGTTTGGGTTAGGTTAAGGGTAGCAGTAATGGTAGCCGTTGCGGTTGGGGCAAGACTGGTGCGTTGATTTGGGGGCGGGAGAGTAGTTGGGTCACTCGGTACATTCTCATCACTGGGAGCCACCCCCAGCATAATGGCCCCAACGATATAGAATGGCAATGTGGTGAGGATAATGAAGAGCAATATACTACGGTTTCTAAATCGATGGGATTGTTCTGCATCCCGAAAGTAACCCATACAGCACCATCAAACCAAATCCAAATAGACAGGAATTTCCATTATATCAGCAATTTGCTGGGCTGCATGGTGGGCTGGGGTATTGTATTCTGCAAGGTGCAATCCACGCCGCACATTGGTATGGCTATGGGTACGCACTGTATCCCAATAGACACTCTCGCCTTCAACCTCATCAAGCTCAACCAACTGGTGAAAATCTGTGCCATCATAGACATGAAGCCAAACCTCTTGGGAGATACGCATAGGGGCATCCCGTCTGGCACGGCCTTGAGGCTTTGGGGCGCTCTGGCTAATCAGCACATATTGAATTTGGTCGAAGGGTAACCGCCATTGCACGACTGGAAATAGCAGCCCTTGGCTATAGACTTCGCGCTTAAAACTATCCACCACAACCGCGCTGGCGTTCATCAGTTGCCAGAGTGCATACAACAAGAGGACAATCATTAAGACCCCAACACCCAAGCCAATTGTCGGTAAAGCGCTGGGTTCTGTCTCAGCCAATCCGCGAGTACGGCTTCCAATGCCAAGCAGGAAGAATAGGCCACCGAGACAAGTAAACAAGGCAATACGGAGGCTATGAATCCACCACCAACGTTTGGTGCGTTGCCAGCGCAACCCTGTTGCATTGCGAGTCAGTTGCCATTGCTCAAAGCGAATGGGTAGAGGCAAAGGTTGAATATCGACGGGTACGGGTGTAGCAGCGCTTTCAGCCTCAACTGCGGGACTCTCGTCGTCTTCCGCGGTTTCAGCAGGGCGCAAATGGGCATCGGTAATGCCGGGGTTTTTGGGTTTGGTGGGTGGGCCAGAGAAAATGGGAACGCGGGATTCACTATGAGGTTCAACAAAATGGAAGGGACGGTTCAGCAAGCGGGCCAAGGTCTGGCCTGCGGTTTTGGCGTCGTCCATCAACCCGTTGTACACACCTTCCGGCCATGATGCCAGTTCACACCACTGCATTTGGGTGGTATCCAATTTGGTCATGCCACCTTCAATCAGTAAAAGACCCAAGCGCCATGCACGGCTTTCTGGTGCCCAACCAAGCATCACGCGCATGATCTGACCGGGAGTGATGGTTGCGCTGGGTAAGGAGCGGGCGGCCCGAAAGACCGGATGCGTTACAAGGCCATTGGAAGTTACTTCAACTAGGGTGGTCGGATTGTCGAGTTCTTGGCTGACCAAGCGCCATGCTTGGGTATCAAATTCGATATGAAGATGGTTGGCGGCTGTTATTGCTTGTTGCATCAAGGTATCCTAATTTAAAATCACAGTCACGAACTATAATGCTATAGGATAGCCAGCAAAATCAAGAGGATACCCTAATGCCTGAAGAAAGCAAGCTCATATTAAGCTGGTCGATGGATGGCAAATCCCATACCTACACCATTACTGGCAACCGTCCCGTCACTGTTGGGCGGCGGTTGGAATGCGATATTGTGCTGCCTGATCCATCGGTCTCCCGCCAACATGCAACCATTCTTGGGGCAAACGGTGGCTTCCAACTACGGAATTTGAGTCAAGTTAATCCGATTCCGATTCAAACGGCCCAAGCACTTGACCAGTTGGCCTACAACCAAACCCATGCGCTTGAAGCTGGTATGACTTTTCAAATTGGCCCCATTGAATTTGAGGTGACTGGGATTGAAAAGATTGAGAAGCCCAAGGTCGAAAAGATTAAATGCTCTAACTGTGGCAAATTAGCCGCACTTGAACTCATGGAATGCCCTTGGTGTGGAGTGTCGCTTGCCACTGGGCAGCGTGTTACGGTTGATGGAGATGGCAAAGACACCTAGACTCTATCGGGGTTACATGCACTTGGCTGATGGCTACAAGGAGACAATATGAGAACCTGTCCCCGTTGCGGCAAAATTTTTACTTGCGGGTTTGAGGTAGGGCAAGAGTCGTGTTGGTGTGCAACCATGCCCGCTGTAATTCCCTTGACAGGCAGTCGTTTTGCCAATGAAGACGTGGATTACCAAGGCTGTCTTTGTCCCGACTGCCTACAACTTTTGATCCAACAACAGCAACAGGACTGATTATGCTACCCATTCGCCTTGAAATGAAGAATTTTCTCGCCTATCGCTCGCCGGATGTCCTTTATTTTGAGGGCATTCATTTGGCATGCTTGAGTGGCCCCAATGGGGCAGGCAAGTCGTCTATTTTGGATGCGATTACATGGGCAATATGGGGCAGGGCACGCGCTCGCTCAGACGAAGAACTGATCCATATTGGGCAAGAGGATATGGCAGTTACGCTTGATTTTATGCAAGATGGCACCCTCTACCGTGTCATTCGTCAGCGCAAACTTGGTGCTGTACGCAAAGGGGGCGGACGAACCAGTAATGGGTCATTGGATTTGCTTGGATGGGTCGATGATGAGAACACCTTTCGTGTCATTAGTGAACCCTCCATGCGCCAAACCGAGCATAAATTAGTTGAATTGATCGGCCTTGATTACGAGACTTTTATTAACTCGGCCTATTTGCAGCAAGGGCGTGCGGATGCCTTCACGGTACAGACCCCGTTTCATCGCAAGAAAATTCTCAGCGAGATATTGAATTTGGGCTTATGGGAAGCCTATGAACAGCAGACTAAAGACTACTTGCGGGACATCCAAGCTGAACTAAACGCTATTACCTCTCGTCTTGAAGATATTGCACGCGATATTGCTGAAGAGCCAGCCATCCGTCACGAATACGCACTAGCCGAGACCCAATTGCAAGAGGCCCGTGAATTAACCCAAGCCGCTGAGGAAAGTGTGCGCGAGATGGCATGGGTGCAGAGTGAGTTGAGTGGTGCCAATAGTGAGCGCAACCAACTGGAGTATCAGATTCGAGAGCGTGACCGTGAGCTTGCCAGTACCTTGCCAGAGATTGAACGCTATGAGCGCCAACGCAACGAGTTTCAGGCCATTCTTGAGCAACGCGAGGCCATTGAGGAAGGCTATGCCAAACTCATGCAGGCGCAGGAAGAAAACCAAGCCCTTGGCGACCAATTGCGGGTTTTACGGGATGTTGAGCAGCGCATCCATCAGCTAGAGCGTCAGATTAACGATGTCCAACAAGCCATTGAGCATGAAATTACCTCATCTGAAACCCTAATGGCAGATGCTCAAGAGCAGGCCGACATCCGAGATGAATTGCGCGGGCGGATGGAACACACTCTTGCGGAGATTGTTCTGCTTGAGCAAGACGAGCGGCGGCGCGATATTTTGTTGCAAGAGATTGCTGATTTACGCGAAGAGGATGCAGCGCTGCGGGCTGAGAATGAAGCCCTTAAAGCTGAAATGGACTCCATTAAACAGCGCTTGGATATGGTCAAGTTGATTGATGACCCAACCTGCCCCCTTTGCGGGCAAGCCCTTGATGAAAACCACCGCCAGCGCTTGCAAGAGGAGTTCCAGCAAGAGGGGCAAGCACGCGGTGACCGTTACCGTGCCAACCAGAAGCGTATGCAGGAAGGCCGCGCTGAGATTCAAGAGCGTGAGCAAAGCATCCAAATCCTTGCCAAGCGCTTGCCCGAACTAAATGGCCTACGGGGGCAATTGGGAAGCCTAGAGCAGCAAGTCGCGGATTCAGATAATGCCCAACGGCGTGCCTATGAGTTATCGGGACATGTCGAAAGCCTGCGCCAGACCATTGATAATCATGATTTCGCCCACGAACTACACCAGCAATTAGCCGACGCACTAGAGGAATATAACCGCCTCGAATATGACCCCGACCTGCATGACAATATTCGTGATACTGTTGAAATCTATCGCAGTTATCAAGACCAGTCGAATGCCCTCAGAAGGGCCTTAGATGCAGTGCCAATGATTGAGCAATCACTCCAAGAGGCCCACGCCCGCCTTGCCCGTTATCAAGCCTCCAAGGATGCCTTGATTGAGCAATTGGGAGCCGTTGAGGGGCGCATCAGTGAGTTGGATGTGCAGATGGAGGAATGGCGGCGGCGCGAAAGTGAATGGACATACCGCCGCAGTGTGGAGCGCCAAGTTCTGGAAAAGTGGACGGCTCTCCAGCAACGTCTGCATGCCATAGAAGGCCAACGCCAACGCTATCAGGAACTGGAGGCTCGTAGCCATGACCTCCAAGAGCAGCAAAACACCTATAAACATCTGCAAATGGCCTTCAGCAAAAACGGCATTCCTGCCATGATTATTGAGTCGGTTATCCCTGAGCTAGAGATTGCGACCAACCGTCTATTGGCTCGCATGAGCGCGGGACGGCTGACAGTGCGCTTTGATACCCAACGCGAGAAGAAGTCCGGTGGAGTCTCTGAGACCTTCGATATATGGATTGCAGACGAACTCGGCACCCGTGATTATTCGATGTATAGCGGTGGGGAGGCCTTTCGGGTCAATTTTGCGCTGCGGATTGCGATTAGCCAGTTGCTGGCACGACGGGCTGGCGCTCAACTACGGACGCTGTTTATTGATGAGGGATTCGGTACCCAAGATGATGTTGGGCGGGAGCGCTTGGTCGAAGCCATCAACGCCATTCAAGACGACTTCGACCTGATTTTAGTCATCACCCATATTGACGACCTGCGCGACGCCTTTCCGGTACGGATTGAGGTTGAAAAACTTGCGGATGGCAGCCGTGTGCGGATTATGGGCTAATTAATCGCGCTTGAGTTGATATTGCTCAAAGGCTTCGGCTGTCCAAGGCAAGGCTTGCTTGAATACCTCAAAAATGACATTGGCATACTGGCGGATTTCCCATTGGGCGTCGTCAGCTACCCGTAGCCGAATGAACCGCATCAGATTATGGGCATCCATTTTCCAAACGCCTGTGTAATACACCGAGAACCCCGGTAAAAAGAGGCGGGCCTGTTCCTTAGCCACCCCTGCTTGTAGTGCCTGCTTATACAACTTATAGCCTTGGTCATAGTGTTGGAGCAAGGCTTGGGTCAAGGTATCCCCATCGTTGGGGTCGATTTGGCCTTCGCTACCTTGTTTATTCGATTCGGATTGACGCCGCCAGATTTGCGGTACATAAAAATCATCTTCTTCAAAAGGGGTATAGCGTCCGCTTTGTAGATTGAGATTGGCCGTGCGATGCCGTACTAGTTGCCACCAAACAATCAGCGGACACCGCAATCTAAATTTAAATTCGACCATCTCAAAAGGGCTGGTGTGTTCGTGACGCAATAAGTAAAAAAGTAGTTTTTTGTCACGGTCTTCGCCCTTGCTCTCGCCTAGAAATGACACACGGGCGGCGTTCACAATCGCTAAGTCATCGCCCATCATGTCCTGTAGTTCAACAAAGCCTTTATCCAAAACTGGAAAGCGGCGGTTGATTAAATCCTGCATCGTCACTCCTCAATTTTCATCTACGCCTGCCGATACTATACTATAATGCTGGAGAAAGGATAGGTGAGTTACTATGTATAATCCTCCCAACCCTAAGCAACTCTCGGTTGATTTTCGTCGGTCTGACCTTGAAGTCATTTTTGAGCATATCCATGCTGGACAGTCAATTGAGATTATTGGTGTCGGCAGCGTCGGAAAATCGAATTTTGTGCGCCAAATTCAACGTCGTGATGTGCAAGACCACTACTTGTATCAGGCACGGCACGAGCAATCCCATTGCGTTTTCATCAATCTTGATGCCAATAGTCTTCTTGAACCTATCCCTAGCCTATTTGACCCCAAAGAGCCATCGAGTTGGCCCGGCTATGAATTATTGGCCTCTCGCTTGCTCAAGGCCGTAATGGAAAATGAGTTGGTGCGGCACATTACCAACCCCAATGACCCCGCCTTTCCTGATTCATTGTGGGGCATGTATCATCGGCTGTGGCCCGATAGTAGCCAAGGTGGAAATCTGACCTTTAGCTTGGCCTATCGTTATATCGAAGACCTTGTACAACGGATTTTCATTGGGGCTAATCGGCCTATCCGCCTCATCTTTATTTTCGATGAGTTCGAGAAATTCATTGCCGAGTTACCCGTGCGGTTCTTCCAGAGTCTGCGGAGTCTGCGTGACCAGTACAAAGACCGTGTGCTGTATATGACGACCTCACGCCAAATCATCCCGCTCCTGATTCCACAGCAGAAGAACAAGGATTATGAGCCGTTTTATGAGCTATTTGTCACCTCACGTCATTTCTTGCTACCCTATCGCCCCTCGGATACCGAGCAGACCTTCAAGCGACTCTCGGCACGGCGTGACCAAGCCCCACCGCCTGCTAATTTGCGTGAACAGTTCTTAGCGGTGACGGGTGGTCATGCAGGCTTGATTCGCGCAGCGTTCACGGCATGGGCACAATCTCCACGTTTTGCGGATAACATGAGCGATGCAGAAGTGGTGAATATGTTGTTGAATGTCCAAGCTATTCAAGACGAATGCAAGACCATTTGGAGCAGCCTCAGCCAACAAGAGCAGCAAATCCTCTTTGAGATGGTACGTGCCCAGCAACGCAAACAACGCACTGATGTGCGGGTCTATAACCCCTTTGCCTATTTGCTTATTCGCAAGGGGATACTGCTGGAATCGACCAGTATGGGCTTTGATAACATTCGTCCGCCCGTGTTTGCAGCGTTTTTGCTGTCACAGATACCGACAGCGGCCAACACCCTAAGCGATATTGATTTTGCGACCAACCCAATTAACTGGTGGGAATAATGCCAATACCGCATGACTGGAAGCTCTCAGCAACCGAAGCGATAGCCCTGCAAAAAGAACTGGCCCATCAGGTCGATGCGACAACCCCCATCCCGTTAGAGACGATGCGCTATGTGGCAGGGGTGGATGTCAGCGTCAAGAATGAGGTGAGCCGTGCTGCCATCGTTGTCTTGACCTACCCCGACTTAGAAGTGGTTGAGGCGGTCACAGCGACGATGCCAACGCCATTCCCTTATATCAGCGGGCTGTTGTCGTTTCGAGAAGGGGCCGTCATTCTAGAAGCCCATGAAAAACTCACTATCCAACCCGACGCCTATATTTTTGATGGGCAGGGGATTGCTCATCCGCGTCGTTTGGGGATTGCGGCTCATATCGGCCTATGGCTTGACCGCCCAACGTTAGGCTGCGGCAAAACATGGCTCATTGGGGCCTATACCGATCCTACCACTGAGCGCGGGAGTTATTCACCGATGGTTGATAAGGGCGATGTAATTGGGATGGTGGTTCGCACCCGCACGCGGGTCAAGCCTGTGTTTATCTCAGTAGGGCATAAGGCCACGCTGGATACGGCGGTGGAGTTGGCATTGCGCTGCACGACCAAGTATCGACTCCCCGAACCCATCCGCCATGCTCACAATACCGCTGGGCAATACGACTAATCAACGCTAATCACCACTAAACGTTGGTCGGGGTCGGTCTCAACACTGTGTACATGCTGGAGGGGCCGACTTATTTGATTCTCTAGGGCACGCCAAGGAATTTCACCAGTAGTGGCATTGGCGCATTTATCGCCGTGCTTGAACTGCACGGCATAGGGAGAGGGGTCAGGTGTTGGACGCTTTAGGATATAGCGATTGCGGAGGTTACGAAGGCCGAAGAAGGTTGGGAGCAGAAGCCGTTGCCATGTGGGGAGGGTTTGCACAGCGAGGAGGTTGTGCTGCCCTGCTAAGGCATAAGCGATGCGTTCACGTGTATTGCTAATAACGCGCTCTGGTAGGTGAGTGGGGTCGAAGTAACGCACATCGACGCTTTCAAAGCTGGTGGTTAACTGCCCGCCGACAGGGTGACCGTAGTAGACAAAAGAGAGGTGAGTCTGCCCAAACCAGTTGATATAAAAGACTCCTTGAAGACCATCCAATTCGATCTCAATACCTGTTTCCTCAAAGGTTTCGCGGTGGGCAGCCTGTTCGAGTGTTTCGTCATAATCTAACTTTCCGCCGGGAATCGTCCATACACGGAAATCTTCGCGTTTTTGCATCAAGATATGACCGTTGTCATCACGGACGACGGTGCTGGCGGCGATGTTGACATGGTGGTGTAGGTGCATAGTGGCTCCTTATATCCATAGTAGGTACACCCTGTGTGGTTCATCGGCGGAGTGGATTTGTTTCGCTTGGCGTGCGGGGGCGGCGACCTCGCCCATCCCTTCGGGATGACCTCACCCGCCGCTAATCCCCGCAGTGGAGGCTAGGCCCGCAGCTTGGCTCCGTGTGCCTCTAGATGATTCACAATATCCTTCTGAATGCGATTGACCGCCTTGTCATTCAAAGTCTCAATGTCGGTTTGGAACGTCAAGGCATAGGCCAGCGACTTTTGGCCTTCAGCAATAGGTTGCCCACGATAGACATCGAAGAGGCGTACCTCGCGCAATAGCTCCCCACCCGATTGCCAGATAAGATCAGCAATCTCAGCGGCGGTGCGGTCTTCATCCACCACCACTGCCACATCTCGATACACAGGCGGGTGCAAGGGGATGTGTTGCAGAGCAAAGGTCTCGGAGGTATAGGCCAGCACACGGTCAAGATCGAGTTCAGCCGCCAAGACAGGCTTCTGCAAGTCCAACCCTAAGCCGAAAGCATCACAGACCAAGGGATGCACCTGCCCAAAGACGCCGACGGGTTCATCGTTGATTTTTAGCATAGCCACTCGCCCCGGATGGAAGCTGTTATGCTCAGTAGCACGATAGGTGGTGGCACGGGCGGGGATGTGTAAGCCATCCAATAAGGTCTCAAGGATACCCTTCAGGTCATAGAAATCGACATTATCGCTGTCGGTTTCGCCCATCCAACCCGTATGGCGAGGCCCCGTGATAAGAATACCGAGGCGGCGCGGCTCATCGGGTAGGCCATTGGGATTGGCATAATAGACATTGCCGACCTCGAAAATGCGGATGCTGGGATGATGGTGCATATTGGTAACGGCATTGTCTAACAAGCTACCCAAGATGGCATGGCGCAAGGCGGTGCGCTCGGCGCTGATGGGGTTGAGCAGGCGCACATAGTCGAAACTGCCCCATGATGATGGCAGGCCCATTGGGGTCAACAGGGCTTCGTGTTCGGGCGTGGTGAAGCGGTAATTGATGACCTCTTGCAAACCAGCTTCGACCAGCAAATCGCGCACTCTATCTTCATTATCAAGGCTGACGTTGTTGCGTTGGGGCGGCAGCACATCGTCCATGATGGTGTTGGGGATATTGTCATAGCCATAGATACGGGCAATTTCTTCGGCGATGTCTGCTTTGCCGATAACACCTGTATCAATATCAAGACGATGATCAGGCACGGTCACCTTCAGCATATCGCCTTGGTCATCAACCTCAAATTGCAGACGGTGGAGTAGATTGATAACCTCGGTCTTCTCTAAACGAAAGCCCAGCAAGCGTTCAACCTCACTAACAGGAAAATCGACCACTACCGTTGGCGCAGGACTGGGATAAACATCTAAGATTCCCGGTGCTAAGGTCGCGCCGCTGACCTCACACATCAACTTGGCCCCGCGCATGACACCTTTCAACGCGACGGCTGGATGTACCCCACGTGAGAAGCGAGCCGCAGCTTCGCTATGTTGCTTGGTGCTGCTCATGGTCTTGCGGATGGTGATGAAGTTCCAAGCCGCTGCTTCTAGCAACACGGTAGTGGTGCCAACATAGCCTGTTTCAGGGTCAGGGTCTTGGACTTCCGACTCTAAGCCACCCATCACGCCCGCCAAACTCAAAGCGCCCTTGGTATCTGCCACTAAGAGAGTAGCGGGGTCAAGTTTGTGGTTCTTGCCGTCGAGGGTTTTGAGTTCTTCGCCAGCGTCGGGGAGGCGAGTGATGATGGTCGGTTTGCCGCCTGCCCGCTCCATCAAAATGTCATAATCGAAGGCGTGGGTGGGTTGCCCAATCTCGAACATGACATAGTTGGTCACGTCTACGATATTGCTGATGGGGCGTTGACCGATGAGTTTTAAGCGCCATTGCATCCACCAAGGCGAGGGCTTGATGGTCACATTCCGCAGCAAGGTCGCTGTGAAGCGCGGATTCAGGCTGGGTTCGCGGATGTCGATAGCGGCGGCAGACTCAACCGACTCGCCAGAGGTGGGCGGTAAGCTGTAGTCAGGTTCACGCACCTCAAGGTTATAGAGTGCAGCTACCTCACGGGCCACCCCTAACATACTAAAACAGCGGGCGAGATTAGGAGTGAGTTCCAATTCTAAGATGGCATCGCCCAAGACATCAGCCAGCGGCGTTCCCGGCGCGATATGGTGGTAAGTCTCATAATCGAGCAACATGATACCTTCATGCTCATCAGAAAGACCCAATTCCATCTCAGAACAGACCATACAACGGTTGGGAATACCACGCAGTTCTTTCTCCTGCAAGATAAGGCGCTGCACCCCATCCCCATGCCCGTCGATGAGTTCGGCCCCTTCTAAAGCGAAGGCAGTCAACAGAGGTGGATCAATTGGCCCTTGGTCGCGGTATTGGAACAGATTGGGCGCGCCTGTCACCACTGTTTCAGGTTCAGCCGCACCATATTCCACTACTGCCAACACCAGACGGTCAGCTTGGGGATGAGCCTTCACCTCTTGGATCGCGCCCAAAATCACGCGCTCTCGGTCCCACACCAAGTGGTCGCTAGGGGGGACGCCATAACGCGGGTCGCCTTGGGGAATGCCAAGATAATGGATTTTGCCAACCTCAAGACCTGCGGTGGTAAGGCGCTCGGCGAGGGCCTCAACGCTAAGGTCGGCGGGTAAATCGACAAATTCTTTCAACCATGAAATGGGTAGACGCATGGGTTCTCCTTATAAAATTTGGGATAAGACCCGCCGTGCCAAGACCCGTGCCATTGCGGAACGATACTCCGCGCTCCCCCAGTGGTTGTCGGGGGGATTAAGGGTCAACTGGGCTAAGGCGGTTTCAAGGTCACCGTTGGTATTGATGAGTTCCTCATCCACGCTGGGGAGCGGGATGGGACAGGGGGCAACGCCACACATGGCGAGGCGGGCATCGACAATCGTGCCATCGGCCCCACGCTGAATGTAGCTCATGGCCCCGACAATCGGCATATCGGCTGGAGTACGTGCCACCTTCTCGAAGGCATAACGTCCGGTCTGGCTACCATGCTCTAAAGCAATTTCGGTGATGAGTGCATTGCGAACTTCCACTTCGGGTGCTTCTAGCCACGCATGGATGAAACGCGGCCAACCATTGGCATCGACTTGGACATCCAGCAGCACCAAGGCCGTCAGCAGCACCGAATTGGGCCGCCGTTCTACCAAAACATCACCAATGGTCATGGTGTTTCGCAAGTTGAGGGGTGCTTCCTCACCCAGAACTTCAGCCAAGAACTTGGCGTTGGCATAGCGGCTTGCCATCGAGAGGCAGGCTTGACGGGCGGACTCCAGTGTCATCATGCTGCCGAGCGAGAAGCCCTTATCGAAAGAGCGATGTTGCTCTAGGCCGAGTTGCGATAAATCAACGACCGCCATGACATCATGCGGTGACTCGCGGTGCAAGGCCACACCGCCGTACAAGGGCCGCGTCTGTTGCTCTAGGAGTAAGTGCGTGGCCTCCTCAATGGTGTCGGGTGTATAAATGGTTTTAACCCCCGCTAACATGAGATACCCCCTTGGTTAGAATTGTTCTAAAATTCGCAGGTCATTGCCCCAGAAATAGCGAATATCCTCAATGCCGTTCTTGAGCATGGTGATGCGTTCTGGCCCCATCCCGAAAGCGAAGCCGCTCCACTCGTTGGGGTCATAGCCGCCGTTTTGCAGCACCACCGGATGCACCATGCCACAGCCCATAATCTCTAGCCAGCCTGTGCGCTTGCAGACCGAACAACCATGCCCTTCGCACAAGAAGCACTGCACATCCACCTCCATGCTGGGTTCCGTGAAGGGGAAATAGGAAGCGCGGAAGCGGACATCGGCATGCTCACCGTAGAGCCGACGGGCGAACTCGGTAATGGTGCCTTTGAGGTCGGACATACGGATGCCTTTGCCGATGGCTAAACCTTCAACTTGGTGAAATTGAATCTCGCTACGGGTACTGATTTGCTCGTAGCGATAGCACATGCCCGGCAAAATGACGCGGATAGGTTGGGTGCCATCCTCGCCAAATTCACGCATGGCACGGATTTGCCCCCCTGATGTATGTGTCCGCAAGATGATGTCGGGCTGGGTGGTATAGAAGGTGTCTTGCATATCACGGGCGGGATGGTGCGGCGGCATGTTGAGCAAGGTGAAGTTAACCTCGTCCAATTCGACATCGCGTGAGCGATAGACTTGGAAGCCCATATCGGCCCAAATTTGCTGAATGCGGCGCAGGGTACGGGTGCTGGGATGCAGGCCGCCCATTGCTTGAGTCCGTCCGGGTAGGGTCACATCAATCGCGCCCTCTTCGAGTGAACGAGCGAGTTCGGCTTGGCGGATGGCTTCTTCACGCTCAAGATGCAGGCTTTGCAGGGCCTCTTTGATTTCGTTGGCGCGTTTGCCGAAGCCGGCACGGGCTTCGGGCGGTAGCTGTCCGGTTTGGCGCAGCATAAGCGTGAGTTGACCCTTGCGCCCTAGGTATTGCGATTCCCATGCTTGGAGGGCCTCAGCATCGCGCACACCCTCCATATCGTGAAGTGCTTGCTGATAAATGCTTTCGAGTTGGTCTTGCATCAACGACTCCCCTCTGTTGATTGGTAAACAAAAAACGCCCGCCCCACATACAGGGACGAGCGCGGATTTGCCCGTGGTACCACCCAGATTGCCTAGCACTGTGCTAGACCACTCATTAGACCCCATAACGCAGGATTGCGGAGCCACCTACCCAGCATAGGCCTTCAGTGGTCGGCTCAGGAGGGAATTCAACAGGGGATTGGTTCAGTGTGGGGTTTGCAGCCTATGACCCCAGCTCTCTGGGTGTGAACGAATCGTGACCTGTTTACTAGTCTCCGTCGTTGCCTTTGATGCCTCTAAGTATGCAAGAGTCGCAGGCGGTCTGTCAACTATGGGTTATGCACAATCACTAGAATGGCGTTATCAGGATACGCGGCATCAGTCACAACATCGTGTGGCTCTAAACGCATGACGGTGGCTTCCCAATACAGGCCAACTAGAACCTGTAGGCAGCTAGGGTCAGTGTTATCGGGTAAGCGCAATTGACGGGTGTCGCTTTGAGCCTCGCCCGCCTGCCATTGACTGAAGGGGTAGAGATTGCCCCACACATAGCCATCGGATTGGGTAATTAGCGCCCCATTGCACACGACATGGATAAATAGCTTGATAGGCAGTGGCTCGGTGAGTTGCCAGCGTGTGCTGACAGTGAGGGTGTCGTCATCCAAGGTGACCTCGGCGGTCCAAAGGGTGATGACCTCAATAGGATAGCTGACTAGGGGTGTGGCAGATGAGTTAGCGCTAGTCGGACGTTTGACCATCACAGGCCAGAATGAAATACCATCAAAATAAGTCGTAATGACCACATCGGCGGTGTGCAATTGCTCCCAGAGGGGTGGCCCTTCAGTAAAGGCTTGATGGGGCGTGTAATTTTGGCCCTGATATTGGATGACCTGCCCATGTGACAGCGTATCGACACGCCCTTGAAGGCTGGGGTACTCAAGACCTGTATTGAGCCAAATTTGCTGGTCATAGCCAACAACATCCAGCATGAGGATGGAGGCTTCGGAGCCTAGCAAAAAGGTCTCACCGTTGGAGCGTATATAGTTGGGGCCGTTGACTATCAAGAAGCGGGTGTCGGGTTGGTGTTCTTGTTCGATAAGGTCAAATAACTGCCATTGATAGCGTCCAAGTTCGATGTAATCAGCACGGCGAGGCCACAGGAAGCTGAGGCTAACCGCTAAGGGCAGGATAAAAAGCAGGGGTGTCCAACGGTAGCGAGTGAGAACGATGGCCCAGAAGATGCTACCACCGATAGAGGCAAACAGCATCAGACGCGGGGAGCCGAGAATATAGGCGGGTTCGAGCAATAACACTGAGGGGAGCAGGCTCAGGCCATACCAAAGCAAAGCCCATGCACTGAGTCGGCGCGACCTCCCCCAGTCCTGCGGACTGACATCGCCCGCGCCTCGTGCCCGCCACGTCGCCATTCCACCAAGCAAGGCGGTACCTATGACCAGCCCAATGATGGCAAGGGGTGTGACATCCTCACGGGCAACGAACCAAGCCACAATCGCCACGATAGGGTAGGCCAAGCCTTGCAGCAAATCAGCAAAGGCCACATCGACCCCTTTGCTCAATGCGACCGTATTCTCAGCACGCGGTACTATCAGCCACAACAGGGTATATACCCCTGCGATACCCGCCAATGGCCCCACAATGGGCGCATAACGCCGCCACTCGCTCCACTGCGGACGATAAGCAACCCAGATAATGCCGACTGCCAGTGGAGCCAATAGGGGGCCGTTCTCATGACTGAAGATGCCCAGCACAGCGCTTACCCAACACAAGATCAGCATGCTCTTGCCACCCCGCCCATCAAGCCATAAGATAGCCGCCCATAACGAGAGCATCACACCAAGGGCCAAGGTGATATGAAAGAGGCCACTCACCAACGCCACCCCTTGATAGCTAAAGGGGAAAATCACAAAGCCCAGACCCGCCAATAGTCCTGTTAGGCGTTGCCCTGCCAAGCGTTGGGTTAATTGTTGGATGAGAACTCCTGTCAACCCAAAGCAGGCGATATTCAGCCAATGCAGCATGACTGGATTGTGATAACCAAACAGGGTGTCGCTGAATTTCCAGAGTGAAAAAGCGACTGGACGGTAATAGGGAAAAGCCGAGGTACCGCCCCATTGACTGAACCCATCCAAATTTTCGACCAACCAAAAATTGGGGCCGTCATCGAGGAAAAGCGGCAGGCGGATGGTATAGCCATAGAGCAGAATGGCGACCACAAGGGGCAAGCTGGCGATGAGGGTGTGCCTAAATTTCGTTATCATGGATGGGATTCTACGGTAGTGTATCCATATCGGTTGAAAATCTAAGTAACACGGTAGGGTAACAAGACGCGAGAAACGGCAGCCAATAAACCCGACACAGAGTGAAAGGCTCCGGCAGCACGAAAGAGACGACGCAAGAGACGGTTAACCCGTTCCAGCAAGCTGGTGGTACGGAGCGTAGTGACAAGCCAAGAGGGAAAGCGCTCCAAGAGGCGGTAAAAAGTGATAGTATCAGCCCAATCGCGCTGTAAGGTGGCGACCAAATCGGGTTGGGTGGCCTGATAGTCATTGCAAAAAGCATCGCGTCGAGCCGTCGCTAGGGATGCAGTAGAGGCCCGATAAATGGCGCGTACCTGCTGAAAGATGGTCATTTTGGCATCATGACGGGCATGGCGGTCGAGGGTATCATCGTCAATGCGAATGGCGTGCCATAGATTGCGTAGTTTGTGAAAGAGACAGCGCTGGTGAGGGATGTGCGGATAGATTAACGTCAAGGCGGCAATCAAGCCTTTGCCTCCATCGTGGACAATAAGTTGTACACCGCGTTCCCGATAGACCCCGCGCTCCTCCAAAGCGAGCAAGAAAGTTTCCCAAGCGTGCTGGTCTTCGCCAGATGCGATTTGCCAATCCAAGACTTCCCAATGACCACTTTGGGGCCAGACACCCAAGGCAACTAACACAGCCACTTTGTGCCGTTGCTTGCGAGTACGCTGGCGTTGGTGTGTGTCCTGATAGCCTTCGCCAGTGGGTTGCAGTAAGGTTACCCAGATGGCGTCTAGCAAGATAACGGGCGGTACACTGCTCAAGGTGGTGTTAGCAAGGTAGGGTATGGTCTGTACCAGTTCATTGAGCTTACGCAAGCCCACCTGCGTTTGCATTGTTTCCCCAATCTCCGCTTGCATCCGTCTCAAACTTACACCCCATCCTGCCCAGCGCTCAACCTGTTCAATTACATCTACCCATAAGCGTTGATAGGGCTTGACTATGCTAAATGGAATGCGGACACTTCCCCCACACTTACACACCACCCGTGGCAACCAAAAGGTCATGACCCCCAGCGTCGTCACCATCTGCCGCCGCCGATGTCCATTGCGCGAAAAGTCGCTGGCCCGTCGTGACCCACAGCATCCACATTGCGCTCGGCTATGCTGTTGCTTCACCTGTTTTCGTCGCTGATGGCTGCTACGATACAGCCATTGCTCCACTTCCGCATCTAGCTGTGTTTGGAACTGTCGCCCCATCTCCTCAAATAACGCCTGACCCAGCCTTTCTACAAAATCCTTGCATCCACTCTCTTTTCCGCTTACCCTTACCATGACGTGATCTCCGTTTCGATTCTTGTCTCTCAACCAGAACCTTACTCGGATTTCACGTCTTTTTCCATTTCAACCGATTACGATACACTACCGATTCTACTTAAAAATCGACATTTTGCGAACTCTCGCTATAATCAGAAAAGAATCAAATGAAGATTTGAATAATCAGGAGAAACCCCATGAGTTATGAGATTCGCAAAGCGGCTGTCATCGGTTCGGGTACGATGGGCAGCGGCATCGCGGCATTATTGGCAGGGGTGGGTATCCCCGTTGTGTTGCTGGACATTCCGGCCCCCGGTACCCAACCCGGCGATTCCCCCGCCAAGCGTAACGCTATTGTTGATGGCAACCTCAAGGCACTGACTAAATCACGCCCTGCTCAACTCTTCCGCGCCAGTGATATTGAACTCTTTACAACAGGCAATACCGAAGACGACCTTGAACTGTTGGCGGACGTGGATTGGGTGGTTGAGGTCATTATTGAAAAATTGCCCATCAAGCAAGACCTGATGCGCCGTATTGATGCCATCCGCCGTCCGGGGACAATTATCACCACCAACACCTCTGGCTTGAGCATTAAAGCCATTGCTGAAGGGTTGAGCGATGACTTCCGCAGCCATTTCTTGGGTACCCATTTCTTTAATCCACCACGTTACTTAAAACTCCTAGAGATTATTCCGCATCCCGAAACCGACCCCGCCCTTTTGGAGTTCATGGTCAATTTTGGCACCCACCGCTTGGGCAAAGGGTGTGTGATTTGTAAAGACACGCCCAACTTTATCGCCAACCGCTTCATCAGTATCGTCGGTAGCCTTAATATGAATTATGCGGTGGATAATGGCTACTCCATCGAAGAAGTAGACGCCATCACGGGGCCACTGATTGGACATCCCAAGACGGCCTCCTTCCGCTTGCTGGACTTGGTCGGCAATGATGTACATTACTATGTCGCCCAAAATCTGTATGCAGCCATCCCCGATGACCCTTGGCGCGAGGTCTTGGTGCATGAGGGCAGTGAGCGTGTCATGAACTGGCTGATGGAAAACAAATTCCTCGGTCGCAAGAGCGGACAGGGCTTCTATAAGACAGTTAAGGCTGGGGGCGATAAGGTTTTTATGCCTCTTAATCTGCAAACGCTTGAATATGAGGAACCCGTCAAGGTGCGCTTCGAGAGTGTTGGCAAGCACCGCAATATCCCCGACGTCGGTCAACGCATCAAGGCCATGGTCAATGAAGACGATCGTGCTGGTCACCTGTTGTGGAACTTGCATGCGGGTTTGTTCGCCTATGCCTCCCACAAATTGGGCGAGATTGCCGATAGTTTGGTGGACATCGACAACGCAAACAAGTGGGGCTTTGCCCATGAAGCTGGCCCCTTCGAGATTTGGGATGCGGTCGGTGTTGCCGAAACCCTTGACCGTATTGCTGATAGTGGCTATGGAGTGGCTGGCTGGGTATACGAGATGGTCGAGACGGGACACCCCACCTTCTACCGCCGTGATGACAAGGGCATTGTCACGGGTTACTATGACCCTAGCGTCGCGGGCTATGTTGATTACGAAACCGATGTGATTATTTTGGATAACCTGCGGAGTCATGGCAAGGAAGTGGAGCGCCTTGAGGGTGCCAGCTTGATTGACCTTGGCGATGATATTGCCTTGCTTGAATTCCACAGCAAGATGAATACCATTGACGCTGACTTCATCATGATGATGCATAAAGCCATTGAGCGCATGCACAAGGGCGACTTTGCGGGCTTGGTCATCAGCAATCAGGGCGAGAATTTTAGCGTGGGTGCCAACCTCATGATGGTTGTGATGGCGGCCATGAGTGGTGATTATGGGCAAGTTGACCAGATGACCCGCGAGCTACAAAATGCTTTGCAAGCGCTACGGGCGGCCCCGGGCCCAGTTGTGACGGCTCCCTTTGGCATGACCCTCGGCGGTGGTGCGGAGACAACGATGGCAAGTGCGGCAACAGTCGCTCATGCAGAGGCTTATATTGGCTTGGTCGAGTTTGGTGTGGGTGTCATTCCGGCAGGCACAGGCACCAAAGAATTGATGAAGCGCATCATCAACCCCGTTATGGAGAGCAGCCCCAACGCCGATGTGCTGCCCCATGTCCAACGGGTATTTGAGCAAATCGCACTGGCGAAGGTCTCCGAAAGTGCTATGCAAGCCCGTGAGATGGGCTTCTTGCGTGCTGATGACCGCATCGTCATGAACCGCGATTATCTGATTGCCGAAGCCAAGGCTGAAGCTCTGCGCTTGCTCCCCACCTACAAACCCCAACAGATGGGCAAGATTTGGGCCGCTGGACGTGATGTCTATGCTGCCCTCAAGCTCGGCGCGTGGTCATTACGTGAAAGTGGCTATGCTACCGAGTACGATGTGCATGTGGCGGAACGCTTGGCCTATGTCCTATCGGGCGGTGCTTTGTCAGAGCCACAATGGGTCGATGAGCAATACATTCTCGACCTTGAACGTGAGGTCTTTGTCGAACTCTGTCAGAATCCCAAGACGATGGAGCGTATCCAACACATGCTCCAAACAGGTAAACCCCTCCGTAACTAGCCCACACTCAGGGGGAGGCACACGCTTCCCCCTTTGCCCTCCTGCTCTAAAGTACAGGCCCTATCCTGTACCCATTCTTGAGGTTACCTACGCTGACCTTTGACACAATAGCCATAGTCCAAAGGAGCAGCATCATGGAACCGCAACCCCTTCCCGTTTATGGAATTAGCCGTATTTGGTTAGAAGTGCGCCAATTGGGGCGAGCTATTCATTTCTACCGTGACATCATGCGCTTGCCGCTGGTACGCATTGAGCGCGATATGGCCTTTTTTGATGTGGATGGTCAACAACTGGTGCTTACTGAGCCGCAGGTCTTCCCTGATGGCAGTGTAGCAGGCGTCTTGTGCCATGTCGCGTTTGCCATCGACCCGCAGGCTGAAGCGGCCTATGCTCAAAAGATACAAGAGTCAGGCGGCAATACTTACTCGGTGGGCTTCGGTCACTACGTGGACGACCCCGACGGCAACCTAATCGAGTTCTGGAATGAGAGCCAGTGGCCCCATCAACGCCGCGCTCCCCTCGCTGGCAACGAAATCGCCCCACTACAGGCTATTGTCGAATCATCGTTATTGGTGACGGATAGCGCCCAAGCTTTGGAATTTTATCGAGATTGGCTAGGACTGCAAAATTTAGCAGCCGTGCCGGAACAGGGCCAGCCCTTCATGCGGGCACGATTCCCAAGCGGGCAAGACATTCTGCTGTGGCTACCCGGAATTTTCATGGGGACAGCACGAGCAGGGCGGAATATGCGCCTCACGCTGGCCTGTGCATCGCTACGGGAGGTTGCTGAGTTTTTGAGCAGCCGCCAAATCCGCTACACGCTCTTACAAGACAAACTCTATTTTCGTGACCCCTTTGGACATTGTTTTGAAGTGGAAACCGTCAGCGATTGGCCCTTGCCTGCATCAGGGAAGCCAGAATGCTGGAGTTATCCAAAACGCCCCACTGAATCACTACGTTAGGAGTATAGGAAGATGACAACGATTATCGGTATTGGTGGTACCCTTAGTCCACATTCACGTAACCTCGCAGCTTTGGAACATGCTTTGCAATCAGCGACAGCCGCAGGAGCGCAGACAGAACTCTACAGTGTGTTTGATTTGCAACTTCCCATGTTGGATCCGCATAAAGTTTGGGAAGATTATGGCCCCACTGTGCATCAATTGGTAGAGGCGATGCGCCGCGCCGACGGACTCATCATCAGCACCGCCGCCTATCATGGCACCATGGCTGGGGTGACGAAGAACGCGCTAGACTACGCCGAATTTTTATCAGGCGGGCCAACCCCCTATTGGCACAACAAGGTGGTCGGATTGATAGCCACCGCGAGTGGTACCATGGCTGGCCCCAACACCCTGACAGGCTTAACCCATGTGGTACATGCTTTGCGCGGGGTGGTGGTGCCATTGATGGTGGCGATTCCAGATGCAGACAATGCAATTGACCGTGAGGGACATGTCACCGACAACCATTGGGCAAACCGACTAGCACAGCTTGGACACTTGGTGGTTACAATGGCCCAGCAACTTAATTCTGTACAAGCACTGTAGGAGCCAAAATGCAAATCGACTTTACACCTGTGAAGAACAAGGAAATCTCCTTACTCGACTTTTCAGCACGCTTTAGTATCGACGACCTCAAAGCTGCTACTCACACCTCAATTGATACCCTTTTAGAGATTATCGGGGATGCTGCCGACGCTGAACTAACATTTATCCCCTATGACCCTCATGCTCATGACCCTTATGCCACCGACGAGGAGCAATATAAGGGGTGGAGCCTAGCTCATCTGGTGTTACATGTATGCGCCAGTTGCGAAGAAGGGGCCGCATTTAGCTCCATCTTGGCACGCGGCATCGAGATTGGTGGACGTTTGCGCTACGAACCAGATTGGCAAACCTATACCACCCGTGAGCAAGTCCTGCACCGCCTCGAAGAAAGCCGACGGATGCGCTTGGCCTATTTGGATACATGGCCCGATGAACCCCACTTGGATACCCTGCGCCAATTCCCCGAAGATGCCAAGTGGCGACCCAACCTCAATGCCAAAGCTGCGTTTTTGTCCTCACTCTGGCACGAAATAGGGCATTATGAGCAGTTTCGGGATGCAGCTAACCAAGCCCGCGAAGCCATCCACGCTGCCTCCTAATCGTTACCAATGAAAGGGGGCGCTTGCCCCACGCCCCCTGATTCAAAATTGCCAGCCCCGTGCGGGTGTGCTAATATGCCGCAAGCGAAAGACACATTCTTATAAGGGTGGAACATGACACGGCGTGCATTAGCGGGTTTTATCTTGATTAACTTGATTGTTTCGGTGGCGGTGGTCATCACCATCATTTTGATTTGGAACGCAACCCAAGACCAAGAACCGATTATCCGCACACGGGTGCGGGTTGTGACTGCAACCGGGCAAGTGATTGCCGCCAACACAACCCCCGGAGCTGCTCCGCGTGAAGCTGACCTGCAAACCATTACTGCCCTTCAGCGTCAAGCCACCACCCAAGCCCAGCAAATTGCCACCCTGCAAGCAGTAGCGGGGACGGCTGGTTATGAAGCCCCTACTGAAGTACCCGTCACGCCCTTTGTACCTGATACCGGTGGCATCCCAACCCTGAACCCTACCTTCTTTAGTGTCGTGACTTTGCCTTCAGCAGCAGGCAGCGGCCCGGTAATTAGCGATAGTAGTGGGACCGCGCCTACCACCGCTTCCGTTTCAGCCGACGGCTGCGAGTTGTATGTGGTGCAATCAGGTGATACCTGTTCTGCGATTGCAACCGACTACGGGATAGATATTGACGAACTCATCGAATTAAACGAGATTGACGCGGCTTGCCGGGGCCTGATTCCCGGTCAAGAGTTACGTATTCCCGGCCCCAATTGCTTACCCCCACCCACCATTACCCCTACGCCGACCATTACCCGCACCCCCTTTGTTATTGGCACCTTCACGGTCACTAACACACCCGTCCCCACCGCCATTTCAGCAGAGCTAGAGATTGTGCAAGTTCTAAACTTTGGGGATGTCACCACCGAGCAATTGGATATCCGCAATACCAGCAACGCTGTTGTTGATATGATTGATTGGACGCTGGAAGACGAGAATGGCAACATCTTTACCTTCCCTGATATTAAGCTACAACCCCAACAAATCATCCGCATCTTCACGCGGGTCGGGCAAAACACTCCCGGCGCACTCTATTGGGGTCTGAACGTTCCAGTTTGGGAAGTGGGCGAAACGGCGACCCTTGCCGATGATAGCGGTGAACCTCAATCCGTCTATATCATTGGTGGGGAAACCATCACGTTTGAGAATTAGTATGGGTATATTAAACGCTAGAGGAAGGCAGAGATATATGGCAAAGATTACAGTTGGCGACCAAACATTTGAGGTCCCTGTTGATAAGCGCTTGGTACTGGCAATTGAAGATGCAGGCGTTCCAATCCTGCACCGTTGCGGAGGTTATGCCCGTTGTACCACCTGTCGGGTCAAGGTTACGGCTGGTGAGCCAGAAAAGATGACCGAAACTGAAAAGACGCGCCTTCAACAAGACCCCAATAACCTTTATGGCAAGGTGCGCTTGTCTTGTCAGATTTTGTGTGAGCAGGATATGGCAGTGGAACCCGTGATGACCATGCACAACTCGGATGTCAGCGACCCCGGTAAACGCCCTGAAGACCATATTACGCCCGATCCAGTGTGGACTACCCGCTAACCCCATGTCGCGCCTTGTCACCCAGCTACCCGACATTTATGAAGAAAAAACCTATATGCGGTTGACGGAGGCGCGGCTTCTGCTGGCACTAAATCTAGCCGCCCTTGGGGTGTTAGCTATCGCAGCAGCAATTTTTTTCGGATGGCTTTACTTTTATCATCGGGCGCTGGCGGGGTTTGCGGTACTCTATGACCCTGCTCGTATAGACTTTACGATGATTCTAGTGATGGTCCTCAGCATGATAGTTGGGCATGAGTGGCTGCATGGCCTAGCCATTCAATACTATGGACATCCCGTGCGTTATGGGATGAAATGGACAAAGCTAACGCCCTATGCGACCAGTGACTCGGCCCTGTTTTGGCGTAATCAGTTTATTGGGGTGGCGCTGGCCCCGCTGGTGGGTATTGCGGCGATGGCATGGATCGTTAGCTGGGTCACAGGCCCCATGCTCGGCGCATGGATAGGGATGATTGCCGCTTTGAACGCAGCAGGCTCCATAGGGGATATTTGGATGACACGCTTGGCACTACGTTTTGAGGCTGACGTGCTGATACGCGATGAAGAAGACGGAATGCGGGTATTTGGGAGACGCTAAACATGGAAGCACTCTTTAATTTTGTCATCACACTGGGCATCGGGGTTGGGTTAACGTTTCTTGCCAACCTTGCCGTGCGCGAATCGACCTTGAATAAGCTCCTTCACGCCATTTTATGGGCCTTCAACGGGTTGATTATGCTTTTTGCGTTGATTGTCGCTTTTGGTGACGCCACGAATACCGATGCCCCTACTCTCTCCGCCGTCATCTTTGCGGTGACGGGTATCTTGGCCTCTCTTTTGCTTTTCTTACCGTTTCGCCAAATGATAGCAGGCGCTTTTCCGCGTGGTCAAAAAGCAAAGACAGAGCCAATACATGATATTGACGCCATTTTCGCCTATACCCCGATGATGTCGGATGGTGAGATCTTTCGCCCAGCCCAACCCTTAGCCTTGGAACCTGAAGCACCTACAGCTAAAGGCATCTATACGGGTTTTGACCCACGCAATCCTGTGCATACCCTTGCTTTGGTGTTTAGTGTTTATATCTTCGGATTACAGCTCGGCATTTTTGTGATGGCAGGGGGAATTGCTGGCTATGCCGACGATGTTTCGATAGATGCCTTCACCCTTGCTTTTAATTTTATCCCTATGCTGGCAATTCCCTTGGTCGGCGTTGGGGCATTTACGCGACGCTCATGGTCAGGCATCGCCAAGCGGCTTGGTCTAGGCCACCTAACCATTGAGAGTCTTGCCATTGGTGCGTTAAGCGCCATTATTCTCATTTTTGTACAGATTTTTATGGCGTGGATTTGGCTGGCGTTGGCAGGGCAAGAGACCTTTGAAAATCAGAGCGAGGCCAGCCAAGCCATCAGTGACAGTATCAATACCATTTGGTTGGCGTTGGGGGTGGCCTTTACCGCCGCAGTGGGTGAAGAAATTGCCTTTCGGGGAGCCTTGCAGCCAATCTTTGGCTTGCGTTGGACAGCGGTGATTTTTACGCTCATCCACATGCAATACACCTTTACCCCCGCAGCCCTGATTATCCTCGTGGTGGCCTTGGGTTTTGGGTGGTTGCGCCAACGCTATAATCTCTATGCTTCAATTATGGCCCATTTTGTTTATAATTTCCTACCCCTACTCTTTGTGGTTGCAGTAAGCTAAAAATTGACGCTGTGCTATACTACTCAGAGATAGTAACAGAGAGGCCAAGAATCATGGATTTCTTTAGCCAAACCGATAGCACGGCTAACCTTGAAGATTTATTGCAAATCGCCACAACCTCGCTTAAAGAAGGGAATAAACCCGGGGCCAGAGTCTTAATCCAGCAGGTGTTGGATGCTGACAAGCACAACGACCGCGCATGGGTCTTAATGGCAGCGGCAACGGATGACCCCGTTGACCGTCAGCGTTACCTTAAAACCGCGCTACGACTCAACCCCAATAACAAGGCCGCCAAAAAAGCGCTCGACAAAATGAAGAAAGCGCGGAATAGTGCCGAAAGCCAAGCCCTGTATTATGGCACAATCGGCTTGGCAATTGTGCTTGTAATCGCTGTTCTTGCTTGTATTGCCGTTTTGGTTATCAGCTAAGGGTGTCAAATTGGATCAGAACGAGATTAGAGAGCTTCTGCGGCTCGGCATTGAAGCCGCCCGTAACAATAACCGCATTATTGCCCGCAACTACTTTCGGCAGGTACTGGACATTGACTCCAGCAATGAATCTGCTTGGCTTTGGATGGCCCAGTCTGCTGACCGTATCGAAGACCGCCGTGACTATCTTGAGCGCGTTCTAGAAATTAATCCCGACAACGATAAGGCCCGTGCTGCTCTTGAGAAAATTTATGCAGCAGCCCCACCTGAGACAGCCGCCCCTCAACCGAGCGTTTTTGAGCGTGCCGCGGCCCGCCGCGAAAGCCGTGATGAGGGATTTGAGGAGAACCGTGACTGGTTACGTCCAGTTGACCGTCCGAGGCGCGACGAAGATTTATGGACTAAGCGGCGCAAGCAACAGAACTATATTCCACAGATTCTAATGGGAGTCTTGGGTATTGCTTTTATTGGATTAGCCATATTCTTGTTTGTTCAACAGCAAGATGAAGATGGCGAAGGCACAGCCCCAACATCGACATTTGATGTGGTAGCCACCCAAACCGCTTTTGCCTATGCCCAATCACTGATTACGCCCAGCAATACCCCGCGTCCGACCTCCCCCCTGTTACTGACACCGCGTGACAATCGCTTGCCGCCTACGATGGCTCCCACGGTTACATCAACACCACGTCCTACCGCGACTGGCACGCCTACGCCTAATGACCCAAGTGGTTATGAGGTTATTTTTGTGTCCAACACTGCTCAAGGTGAACCTGCCCGCTTGTTCAGGGTGCGCGGTAATGGCGCTGAATTAGAAGAAATTGTGCTTCAGGTGCCTGTCATAGAGACTGAAACGCCCTCTGAAGTTGAACCTACGCCTGAAGATGAGGTTCCTCCGGAAGGCGAAACCACTGCACCAGAAACCGAAGCTACTGAGGTCGTTGCACCTCCTGAATCCGTAACGAGTACCACCCGCTACGACCTACTTGACCCTGCACTATCACCCGATGGACGTGTTTTGGTCTTTACGGTGGAACGTGATGGCTTCCAAGAACTCTATCGCGCTTCATCTGCTGGAGGGCCAGCGGTTCCCTTGACCAACTTTGGTGCGTTATATACCCGCTATGCGGCATGGTCACCCGATGGGCAGACGATTGTCTTTGCCTCAACCGCAGATGGTGACTTTGAGATTTACGCGGTGGAATTGCCGACATCTGGCACAGGTGAGATTCCGCAACCTATTCCATTGACCGACAATGACTATGACGACCGTCAACCCACTTGGTCGCCCGATGGTCAATACATTGCATTTGCCTCAGATCGTGCGGGTATTGGCGAATACGAAATCTTTGTGATGCCCTTCTTAGGCAGTGACCCTGTGTGTCAGATGACCAATGCAACGGGTAGCAGCTTCGCGCCAAGTTGGTCACCCGATGGCTCACAAATTGCTTTTATTTCCAACCGCGGAGGCGACAATGATCTCTATCTTATGCGCTATGATGGAAGTGCAGAGACATTGATTTCTGTCAATGATGGTGACTGGCAAGACCGTGAGCCGAATTGGACACGTGATGGTCAATGGCTGGTTATAAGTTCCAACCGTGTGGATGGTCCCCCCTCTGCTCCCGGTAACCCAACCAGCAAACTCTGGATTTTGACGCCCAATGGGGATGGGTGGCGGATGATTACCACAGGCGAAAGCAACGACACCCGACCACTTTGGACTAATCAACTTCCACCTAACCAAGAGCCAGTGATAACCTCCGATTTTGAGTTTCGGTGTGCAAGTAGGTAGGTAAACGTGACCGATCAATCAGAACTCAATAAATTATTAACAGCGGGGATCAATGCAGCCAAAAACCGCGATAATGCAACTGCCCGCGAGTTGCTTCAGCAGGTCATTGAAAAAGAGCAATATAACGAGCAGGCATGGTTCTGGTTAGCCAGTGTGGTAGATACAGATGAAGAACGTCGTACCTGTCTCGGCAATGTTGTTTTGATTAATCCTGCCAACAAAAAGGCGCAAGAACTCCTCGATCAGTTGGAAGCGAAGGCTACGGGTGGCGGCTCATCGGTGCCAGAAGTAATTATTCCCGGTCTTGACCGTCGCTCGTCTATGATTGCGATTGCGGTGGGAGCAGCGCTTATTTTGGGCCTTTGCACTATCTTTGCCGTACTATCTTTAGGTGGCGGCGGGGACAAAGATTCAGGAGATAACGCAGCAGTTGCCAACACCACAGCAACCGACAGCATTACCGCTACCCCTACCCATACACTTGATCCAGAACAAATTGCGCTAACACCGCCCACCAATACCCCTTTTGCGCGGGCAACATTGCCACCTGTTGCGACCCATACCCCAACCTCACCGCCACCGGAAGCCTTGCCAACGCTTCCTTCCGCGTCAGTTGATTTGTCGGGACGGCTGATTATTTCATCGGGGAATGAGCTAGGGAGCGAAAACTACCAGCCACTATTCACCTATGAATTCAGTACCCAGCTACAAAATCCGGCAACCGAGAACCAAGCACGCGGTTGGGCGGCATCTGCATCACATAGTAGCTCCCGCTATGTGTTTGAGCAGTTCAATACCGGACAGCGGGAAATCACGATTCAAATTGCTAACATCAACGGTACCAACTCCCGCAATATCACAGAGTATTGGAACTCGAACCCGATTATCTTCTTCCCAGCCCAACCATCTTGGTCACCAACTGGTGACATAGTAGCCTTTGTGGGGCGCGGGGCGGGGATGCTCCAAAACGATATTTACCTTATTCCAGTTTCGGCGGTTCCTGCCGTCACTACATTTAATGAACTAGGAACGCCCTTACCAGCCAACGAACCATCATTATTGTTGCAGCAGTTGACCAGTGACGCGGTTGAAGAACAATGGCCGTCGTGGTCACCCGATGGGCGCTTTTTAGTGTATGCTGCTGATACTACCCAAACAGGCGTTAATGGCACTGATTTGCGTGTGATTGAGACTCAAACTGGTCGTATTCAGTTTCTGACAAGCGACACCACGGCTCTGACCGAATCGGCACCAGATTGGGGTGGCCCGAATGGTGAATACATCGTCTATAGTGCCTTTGGCCCCGGTAGCGATGCCAGCGACATTTGGATTATTCCGGCGGCTGAGATTTCAAGCGTCTTTACCCCACCCATCGTGGAAGAGCCGACCAACGAAGCCGACGTACCACCTATTGAAGGCGAGGTAACGTTGACACCCACTGAGGAACCAACGGCCACACCAAGCCCTGAACCGACTACTGACACGCCTCCTGAAGGCCCACGTTTGCTGATTGACCTCGGCCCGCATGATATTCGACCTATATGGTCACCTGATGGGCGTTATATCGCCTTTGCCTCTGACCGGAGCGGGGGCGAGTTTGACATTTATGTCTATGATTTTGAAACAGGTGAGGTGTTTGCGGTTACCCAGAACCCTGAGCGGGTGGATGTGCCGCACGATTGGATACCCTAATGCTCAATGTGCATCTCACATCGCAAGAACGTGAGAAATTTATCAAGCTCTGCCAAGCCGCCCGCGCCTCCATTTTGGCGGGTGATGAGGCAGAGGCTTGCCTCTACTTTCGCTATGCCGCCTATATTCATCCTTTCAGCACCACCGTCTGGATTGGTCTAGCAAAAGTCGTGGCAACTGAAGAAGATCGACGGGTAGCCCTACAAAATGTTTTGGCAATTAACCCACAACATGAGGAAGCGCGTCAACTCTTAGCGGAACTCGATCACTCAACAGATTGAAAGGAGAGGCAGAAGGTTTACTACCTCAGATACAATGATTACTCCGGACGCAATTCAATCCATCACTGAGCAACTCAGCACTGTCTCTAGCCGTCTTGCCCTCCAGCTATCGCAGCAGGTGACTAATCTGCGGCGTTTAGGGGTTGGTCTTCCTGCGGGTACTCTCGATAAGTTGCAGATCGTTCAAAAAGAACTCAAGAAACTTGGCGACCGCATTCAAGAGATTCACACTGAACTCACCCAACTCCGTGCCCTTGCCAATACCAGTGAGCTACTCAATACCAGCCTCGACTTGGATAACGTGCTGGATGAGGCCATGAATCGTGTTATTCAACTCACACGGGCCGAGCGCGGCTACATTATGCTGCTTGACCCCACCACTAACCAATTGGTACCGCGTGTCATTCGCCAACAAAATCAAGATGAGACTCTCATTTTGAGTGATACGGTGCTGCGACAAGTGCTTGAACAGGGCGAAGCCGTTATCACCCATGATGCGCTTGACGATGACCGTTTTATGGCAGAAGAGAGTATTGCAGGCTTTAAGTTGCGGAGCATCATTTGTGTACCCCTGAAAGCCCGTGATAAGGTTATTGGGGCCATTTACTGCGATAACCGTGTCGTTATTAGCCTGTTTGCAAACCGCGAAAAGCGTCTGTTAACGGGCTTTGCCCATCAAGCCGCCATTGCCATTGAAAACGCTCAATATTTCGAGCAACTCAAAGATGCCCTAACCGAGATTACCGAAATCAAAGCCTTGCTGGATAATATCTTGGCCTCCATTGCCAGCGGTGTGATTACCACTGACGGTGCAGGTACCATCACCACCTATAACGCGGCTGCTGCCTCTATCTTTGGGATACCCATTGAACAGGCCGTTGGCAGGTGGCTTGAGCAAGTCTTAGCGTCCATCTATCCCCAAATCCGTGATACATTGATTGATGTGCTACAAAACGACACCAACGCCATGATTGAGACCGAGGTCAGCGTTGACCAACGCGGCCCCCTTAATCTCTCCCTCAAAATCTCGCCCTTGAAGGATGGCGAAAATCAAACCCAAGGCGTTGTATTGGTTATTGATGACCTCACCGAACTCAAGCACCGCGACAAGACCTTGGCCGCAGTGCGTAAATATCTCCCCCCTGTGATGGTTGATAATATCAAGAGTATTGAGCAATTAGCTTTGGGTGGAGAGCGTCGGTTGGTGACAGTCATGTTTGCTGAGGTGCGACCCTATGATACCTTCCCGCGTGGCCTTAGCCCGAAAGCCCTGATGGAATGGCTCAACACCTACCACACTATTGCTTCTGAGGCTATTCACCATCATGCGGGCTTGATTGATAAGTACATGGGCAATGAGGTGATGAGTATTTTCAACTCTCAACTCAACCCCTCGGATAACCATCCATGGGATGCCCTGCAAGCGGCGCTCCGTATGGCTTCTGATTTCCGCACCATGCAACTCTTTGGCACCTTGGGTGAAGAACCCACCGAGCGTGTGTATTATCGCATTGGCATCCATACTGGTATTGCGACGATGGGTAATGTGGGTAGTCGGGGCCGTCGTGAATTTACTGCCATTGGGGATACGATCAATCTTGCTAAACGCTTACAAGAAAACACCGACATGGGCCAAATCATCATCAGCCGCAAGACCCTTGAAATTTGCCAACCCTACCTTACTGATAAAACATGGATTGGGGTGCGCGAATTAGATGCTATCTTGGTCAAGGGGCGCGGGCAAACAACACAAGTCTATGAAATTTTTGATGCGGGGTTGTAGACCATGACATTAGTTACCCAACACTTCGATAGCCTCTCGACCGACATGATGCGCTTGAACTATATGACGCATGACATCAGCGAGAAACTTGCCGAACAGACCCGTCTACTGCGAATGCGAAATCTAGGGTTACCAGATGCTTTGGTGCAAGAGGCCCAAGGCCTTACCACTCAACTGGATGCTCTCACCAGCCAAATGGATGATGAGAACACGGAGTTAGCTCAACTCCGTGCCCTGACCCATACCGCTGCCCTCATTAACTCCACACTTGAAGTTAATGAGGTGTTGGCGCGGGCGATGGATACCGTGATTGGCCTCACCGATGCCGAGCGTGGCTATATCTTGTTGCGCGATGACGAAACAGGTCAAATGGAGTTTATGATTGGGCGCAAGATTGGGCGCGAGGCCATTGAAGATGGTGAGCTGACCATCAGCCAAGGCATTGTTGAACAGGTCATTCAGACTGGCATCCCAGTAGTGACGACCAACGCCCAAGAAGACTCACAATGGCGTTCTCAAGAAAGTGTGATGAAGCATGCCCTGCGGAGCATCGTGTGTGTGCCCTTGCTGCGACGGGGCGAGGTCTTTGGTGTTTTTTATGCCGATAACCGCATTAAAGATGTGCCGTTTTCCGATCGAGAAGCCCAACTGCTGCTGGCCTTTGCCAACCAAGCCTCCATTGCTATTCAAAACGCGCAACTTTTCGAGGATGTACGCACACGGCTGGCAGAAGTGACCGAGAAACAGCAGCTATTGGACAGCATCTTTGCTTCGATTGCGAGTGGTGTGATTACCACTGATCGTGACGGGCAAGTGGCGACCTATAGCCCAGTAGCAGCCGCGATTTTGGCAGGCAGTTATGAGGAGAGCGTGGGCAAGACCCTTTTGGATGTACTACCGGGTATGTACGAGGGGTTCGGTGATTTAGTGCGGGCGGTTCAAGTCGAAGGCTCTCAAGAGATGATTGATGTCAACTCGGTGATACCGCAGCGCGGGCCACGCAACCTGAGCCTAAAACTTAGCCCACTCAAAGATGATACTCAGCAGACTCTCGGTGTGGCGGTGGTGGTCGATGACTTGACTGAAATCCGCCAACGGGATGAAACCCTCAAGGTGGTGCATACCTATCTCCCCACCCAAATGGTCAAGAATATTGAAAGTATCGACAGCCTTGGGTTGAGTGGTGAGGAGCGTGAAATCACGGTTATCTCCTGCGATGTGCGTGGTTTTACGACCTTTAGCGAGCATCTCCCGCCCGAAGTGGTGTTTGAGGTTATCAACAGGTATCTAACCACCAGTAGCGAAGCTATCCAATTACTGGAAGGTATCATTGATAAATACATGGGGGATGCGGTTTTGGGGCTGTTTAACACCCAACTTAATCCCCATGAAAACCATGCCGAGCGGGCCGTGCGGGCAGCATTGGCGATGATGAAAGATGTCCGCGCCCTGCATGAAGTCCTACCCAAAGAACATCGGCTTGAGTATGGAATTGGGGTGCATACCGATTGGGCGGTGCTAGGCAATGTCGGCAGCCCTAGCCGTAAGGAATTTACGATTTTGGGTGATGCCCTTACATTAGCCAAGAAACTTCAAGAGGTTGCTGCACAGGGGGAAATTATTATCAGTGAACCCACCTATCATATGGTGTCGCATTTATTTGAGGCCGAGCGAACTGAGCGTCAATTGCGCGGCGACCATAAGGTTGTGGTTTGCTATCAAGTGCTGGGTTTGAAAAAGGCCTAGATGCCAAAAAACCCCACTGTTTTTGGTGGGGCTAGGGCATCCTCATCATGAAAACGCTTTTTATTGGGATTGCAGTTGGTTCAGTTTTGCCATCAAGCGGCTCTTACGACGGGCAGCATTGCGTTTGTGCAAGATGCCTTTGGTTGCCGCTTTATCCAATTGCCGGATAGCTTCATGGGTTTGGGCAACTGCGTCTTCTACCTGACCGCTCGCAACGGCTACACGGGCCTTCTTGACCTGTGTCCGTGTCTGTGACCGGTAGGCGCGATTGCGGAGACGCTTGGCTTCCGAGCTTCGGATTCGTTTTAATGCAGATTTGTGGTTTGCCACCGGATAATCTCCCTATAGTGCTAATCGGCCTGCATTGTAGCAAAACGTGGCTTGCCTGTCTAGACCGCTTGACTTAGAGATTCAAAAAGCGATAAAATAGCCCGTCTGAGTAGTTCAAATGTGGAGTTCACATGCGCGAAGTTACCATTGCAACTGTGCAGTTTCAACCCAAGTTGGGTGAACCTGAAGATAATCTTGTGAAAATGTCGGAGTTCGTCTCCAAAATTGCCTCGCAACAAAAGGTCGATTTAATTGTTTTTCCAGAACTGGCGACCAGTGGTTATGAACTTGGGGTGCGCTTCACTGAAGTTGCCCAGCGTGTTCCCGGCCCCGCCATTAATCTGATGGCCCAACGTGCTGCCGAATACGGCGTGTACATCGCCTTCGGGTTGGTGACCAAGGAAAAGGTCGAAAGCGTCATCTACAATTCAGCCGTGTTGGTTGGCCCCGATGGCGAATTGGTTGGCACCTACAACAAAGTCCACCTACGTGGTGAAGAGCGAATGGCCTTCCGCGAAGGGTTCCGTTTCCCCGTTTTTGAAACCGAAGCGGGCAATATCGGCTTGATGCTTGGCTGGGATTTGGCCTTCCCCGAAGTCTCGCGCAGCCTTGCCCTTGAGGGTGCCGATATTTTGTGCGTGATGGCAAACTGGGAAACCACCTATATGGAGGAATACCGTACCTATGTTCGGGCGCGGGCCTATGAAAACGCTGTTTTCTTGGCGGCCTCTAACCGTGTTGGTGAAGACGTGACCCTCAGCTTTGGCGGTGAGAGTATCATCATCGGCCCGCGTGGTAAGATTCATGCTACGGTCAGCGCTGCCGAGAAGAAGGAAAAGCCCACCGAAGCCAAAGCCGAGAAATCTGATGATGCGGATAAGGACAAGGCGGACAAGCCTGCTGAAAAGCCTGAAAAGAAGGCCGAGGAAAAGGTGACCATCCCCGAAGGCTATGCCGTTGCCCGTATTGACTTGGATGATGTTCGCAAGAACCGTGAGCAATTCCAAATGATTCAAGAACGGCAACCGACTGCCTACCGCAGCATTGTGAAGCGGTACTAGCGATATTTATCGCAGCGGCATGAATACGATCGACCTCCGCAGTGATACCGTAACATGGCCCACCGAGGCGATGCGTCACGCAATGGCGACGGCTCCGGTGGGCGATGATGTTTATGGTGAAGACCCCACCATCAACCGTCTCGAAGCGATGGCCGCTGCCTGTTTTGGCAAAGAGGCTGCTCTATTCGTGACGAGTGGCACAATGGGCAATGTCACCTCCATTTTGGCACACTGTGGGCGCGGGGATGAAATCATTGCTGGGCGCAGTAGCCATATTTTCGTCAATGAGGCAGGCAATCCAGCCACCCTTGGCGGAGTGCATACATGGCCCCTTGCCGTTCAACCCGATGGCACCCTTGCCCTTGCTGACATTGAAGACGCCATTCGCCCTGATGATCCTCACTACCCGCGTACAGGCCTCGTCTGCATCGAAAACACCCACAACGGCGCAGGTGGTCAACCCCTCTCGGTGGAATATACCGATACTGTTGGTGAGTTGGCGCATCGGTATGGCCTTAAGTTCCATATCGACGGCGCACGCATTTTTAACGCAGCAGCGGCGTTGGATGTCCCTGTTGACCGTTTGACTCAAGCGGCGGATAGTGTGACCTTCTGCTTATCCAAGGGCCTCTGTGCGCCTGTTGGATCGGTAATTGTCGGTAGCCATGAGTTCATCTACCGCGCCCGTCGCATTCGTAAAGCGCTGGGTGGTGCCTTGCGTCAAGCAGGTATCTTGGCAGCAGCAGGCATTGTCGCCCTTGAGGAAATGACCGAGCGCCTGCGCGAAGACCATGCCAACGCCCGTCTATTGGCGGAAGGACTTGCCAGCATCCCCGCCATCACCCTAGATGCCAGCACCATCAAGACCAATATCATCTACTTTGAGTTGAACGATGCGGCCCCCATCAGTGCCGATGATTTAGGCGTGGCACTGGCAGCGGAGGGCATCGTGATTGGTAGTGCCTATGGCGGGCAGAAATTGCGCTTTGTGACCCACTACTGGATTAAGACGGCGCATGTTGAGCACGTCGTCCAACGCATTCGGGAGCTTTTGGCATGACCCGTGATGAGATGGCGTGGCCCCGCGAGGAGAATGAAGGGGCTGCTGAACCAAAAGTTCCCCCGCCATCTACCCGTGAGGCCGAAGCTGCTGTTCAGCGTGCCCTAGAAGACCGCGCCCCCCACGTTAGCATCCTTCGAGATGAGGATGAAGACGATGCTGAAGCCGAGCGTGTTGCCGAGTATGAGCGTCGTCGGTTGCGCCAACGCGAGGCCGACCCCGTGTTTATCCTCATGATTCTAATTGCGGTCAGCATCGGCATTACCCCCATGGAAGGGGTTATTCGCTACGTCATCTTGTGGATGCTGATGGGGGGCGCGGGGCTGTTGGCATATGCGCTGGGCAGTGGTGAACGCATGACCGAAACGACTGCCGAGGATATTCGCACTGGAGCCTATTTCGGCTTGGGGATGAGCCTGCCTTTTATCTTGCTCTTTGGTTCGGCCTTCAAAAGCATCATTACCCGCATGTTTGTGGTAGACAATGTGCCAACCGAGGTCATGCAAACATGGGTCTTTATGGCAGTAGTCTTTGTGCAGCCCGCTACCGATTCACTTTTCTTTCGGGGAGCCATGCAGCAATTCCGAAACCTGTTTTTGACGGCAATTTTGGCGACCGTCTGGACGGTTTTGTTTTATTTCCCCCACATGGAACTCAGCGATGCCCCCGGCGTTGCCACCATGATTGGGATTTTGTTCGGCCTGCAAAATTTCATGTATAGCTATGTCCGTTATCGCAATGGATTAGCAGCGGCGTGGGTTTGTCAGACAATCGCAGGGGGGATGTTGTGGTTTGTCCCGCTGCTTTTGTTCTAAAATGGAGCAGAGGAGCATCCGCATGCGTTTAAGTATCCCCATTCTACTGATAACCTTAATCGTTCTAGCCCTTCCACCTGCAACCCCTACCACCGCCCAACAAGCCTGCGGTGTGATTGACTCGCCCGATCTGCTCGACTACCCCCTCGACCGCTTTGAATTTCAACTGATTCAACCCTTTGGACGTGGCAACCAGCGCTATGATGGGCAGTTACACGCGGGCGATGATTGGGTGCGGACGGGTGGTTCATCTCTAGGGCAGCCTGTTTATGCGATTGGGCCGGGGCGTGTGACCTATTCCAGCCCAACTGGATGGGGTGCAGATAAGGGTGTCGTGATTATCCAGCACCAATTTGCGGATGGTTCGGTGTATTATTCGCTCTATGGACACATGGAAGAAACCGATGACATCAAATTTGTGCAACGCGGCAGTTGTGTCAGCAAAGGCGATATTGTCGGCACCATTGGCGACCCGCGCCCAGCCCCGCACCTCCATTTTGAGATTCGCAACTTCGACCCCTTTACCCCCGGCCCCGGTTATGCCAGCGTAGACCCCCGACTCTTTGGCTGGTACAACCCCCATCAATTTATCGATAACTGGAAGGGCTGGCTCCACCCCGCCCATCGCTGGCATTTTGGGTTTACCAGCGACCAAGGCCCGCTCTTGCCGCCTGTGTTGCGGACAGATGGAAGCCTTGTGACCATTGACGGATTCTTTATGAGCATTGTAGATGCCAATGGACGGCTCCTGTATAACTATGGGTTGGCGGAGTCGGTGCAGCCTGTCGGCTTGGCAGAGTTGAATAGCGACCTGCTGCTGATGGGGACGGCAGATGGGCGCATCTTGCTATGGAATGCCCAAGCGGGCTTGATGGACCAATGGGTGACAGGGCTTGAACGCATGACAGTCGGGCCGATTGTGTTTGGTAACCGCATTATTGTGGGCGACGATAGTACCTTTATGGTCTTTGATAGTGAGCGCAATCTCCTCCAGACTTACCACGATGCGGGTATCCTCGACTATGCGGTAACCAACCAATTGGCGGCGATTCTAGTCGATGGGCGGCTCTTGTTGATTGGCACTGGCGGCCAATTGGTGCAGCACTATGAGATGAAACAGGGTGTTGATTTGGTGCCGAGTCCCGACGGAGGCTTCATTGTGCGGAACCAAGGCGATTTGGTCTATATCTCGCCTCAAGGGGAGTGGTCAACTATCCGCGAGGGGCTATCGGTCAATCGCAGTGACGCCACACTGATACTTGATGCGTACAATGGGCAGATTATTGCGTGGGGAATAGAAGGCCCTAGCCGCTTAATAGCCTTCTCGCTACAAGGCGACATTCTGTGGTACACCGACCTCAGTCAAGTTGATTATTATGGCCTCTCGAACCCAGTCTTAATTCAAGCCAATCGCTGTGCTGTGACTCTGGTCTCCCAACGCGGTACTATCCTTGGCTTTGATACGCAAACGGGCATCTTAACCAGCCAAATCAGTGTTTGGGGTGATAGCCGGGCAACAGTATGGGCGGGCCTACAAAATAACCTGCTACGGCTCCAGATTGGCGGGCAGGTGCTGGCCTTGGATGTGCCAACGTTCACGGGCTACTGCCAAGGGTCTTCCTGACGAATAAGGATGGTATCGAGATTGTGCTGGCGGAACCAATCCGGCATCTGGTCACGTAGGACAACAAACTCGGTGCTGTAGTGTGACGCACCCACCAAATTGGGCTTGAAAGCTGTCAAATAGGAAGTCATACGAACACGCTCGTTGACGGCAAACGGACTATCACCAAATAGCCACCATTGACCCGTCATAAAGGTATCTGCCCCTAGAACTGCTGCCTCGCCCAAGACCTCAATATCGCCCCCACCACCGGGAACAATCGCAATATGCTCCACAATCCGCCCATTATTGCGGACTTGGTCATAGCGCAGTTGGGGTAGTTCACAGACTTCAGCCACTAACTCAGCAAAGGTTTGAAAGTCCATCCCCGTCAGTTTGCCGTGTATGCCCGCATAGCCCCCATAGTATTTGGCAAAGCGTTTGGTGTCCTCAAGGCCAAGGGCTTCAGCAAGTGCTGAGGCGGTGCTGGTCTCGGGGTGGCAATCGAGCGGAGCATGGCATGAATAGAGGCTGATATGATGCTCATGGAGTTCCTCAAGTTGAACGGTGGCGATAGGACTAAAACTAGCTGCCCGTTCACTATAAGCCAAGGGGTGATGAGTAAACAGCAATGCACCGGGTGCCCCCCGTTCCACTTCCATTGCAATAATGGTGTCGAGAATATCTTGGCTGGGGAACACCGCCAAATAGACCCGATCAATAGTTTCCGTGCTGGCGGGGTTGTTGAGCATCAAGCCGTTCCAAGGGCCGTTGGCAAACTCTGGACGCAGGAAACGCAGCAGTGCGCCGCGTTCTGCCTCGCTAATCAACTCAGCCCAATCGTTCTCAACAAAGCGCTCAATCTCAAAATAGCTGTCTAAAGCCTTGCACAAGTCATCAAGATTCATGGGGTGAATCCCCTCTCTGTTTTTGTTCATAAAAACGCGCCTCCCGCTCGACAAATTCTATCGCAGCGGTAATGGTTGGGTCAGGGGGAGTGGATAAATCAAAAGGAATGTAGCTCGATTTCAAGATAGTCATATCCGGCCATTGTACACGCAGCAGGCCAAGGTGGTTGGCACGCGGTTCCAAAACCAACCGCCCTGCTTGCGGTTGATAATTTGAGGATTCAATAGCCCATGTCACGCTCGGCGCTGGCGCAGTGGGGCCAACATTAAGCGACCACTCGCGCCATGTCCAGCGGTAAAAGATGCTATTATCCAGCAGACGGACTTGGACTTGGGGCTGTAGGCCGATAATCGCGCTAGTCGTTAGCCCATCAGCATAAGCGACATGATAGCCCATTGCATCTAGAATGATGTACGCGGCACGGTTTTCAGTCGCTTGGCATACCCAGTTCTCAGGGGAACTCACCCCGCCTAAATCCAGCAATAGCGATGGAGACTCCCGAAGCTGGCGGATTTGCGTAAAAATGTGGGGCATCCACTCGAACTGGGCGTGCAAGTGGGCTGTATAGATGATTTGCATAAGCTAATCTTGAATCTGGGTGAGCATAATTTTCTGATTCCAATAAGCCTCTAGCCGAGCGATTTTGCCACTGTTAAACACAAAAATACTAATACCGCTAAACTCAGCCGAGCGCTTGTTTTGGGCTGTGGCACTAACCGACCAACGGACGGCCACACGGTCTTCGCCGCCGCCAAACATGTTATCAATCCGCATTTCAAAAAACCGCCATGTCTTGGTCATCCCTTTAAAGAATTGCCTTAACCCCTCCTCACCTGTGTACTCTTGAACACCATAAGGGTCTAGCACTACACAATCAGGGGTAAACAAACCCACATACGCCTCAGCATCAAGATTGTTGAGTGCGCGGATGTATGTTTCAATGGTTGTGATGTTACGTTCATACCCGCCCATGATTTTTAATCCTATCTGATTGGCTGTCTACGATTCGCATTTTAACGGGCGTGATAGATTCGGTCAACATTGCGAAGGGTGGAGCAATTGATTATGATTTTTGGGTAGGAATGGTATAATCCGTATATAATCGGGAAGTTTTATCGTTATTATTCCCATCCAAGTTTAAAGGTCTTATCTCATGGTCGATACCAAGCAATTCGCCAGTGAACCCAAAAAGGAACTCCTTGGGGTTGATGGTGCGCTGCAACTGAACTCGGTATTGATGAAACGGTATCGCATTACAGGCGTGCTAGGTGTTGGGGGTATGGGGTCGGTTTATCAAGCCCGCGACCTCCAATTCCCAAGCGCCGAGCGTTTTGTCGCTGTCAAAGAAATGCTGAACCTCTCTCAAGACCCGAATCTGCGTAGCATCAGCCTAAAGAACTTCGAGCGCGAGGCCAATCTTCTCGCCGCCCTCAGCCATCCGGCTATTCCGACCATCCATGATTATTTTACCCATAAAGACCGGGCCTATTTGGTCATGGAATACATCAACGGGAAGGACTTGGAGACAATCCTCAACACTGTTACCGAGCCAATCCCAATAGATATGGTTTTGAAGTGGTCAATTGACCTCTGTGATGTCTTGAGCTATCTACATAGCCACGACCCCATCATTATCTTCCGCGATATGAAGCCCGCCAATATCATGATTGATAATCATGGGCGGTTGCGGCTGATTGACTTTGGTATCGCCCGTACCTTTCAATCTGGCGAAAAAGGTACCATGATCGGCACTGAAGGGTACTCGGCCCCGGAACAATACAAAGGGATGGCGGCTCCGCAGAGCGATATTTTTGGCTTTGGAGCTACCTTACACCATATCTTGACGGGACATGACCCCCGCCTTGAGCCACCCTTTACTTTTGCGGATCGCCCCATCCGAGAAGCAAATCCATTGGTTCCACCTCAATTAGAAGCTATTGTGATGAAGGCCTTGGCTTTTGACCCTGACCAGCGCTTCCAATCCATTGCTGAAATCAAGCCTATCTTGGAGTCCATACTACGTGGTGGCGCTCCCGCTGTAACACTCCCGATGGAGGGGATTACCCTTGATGAGCCAGATGAGTGGGGGCAACAAGAGACCAGCATTGATACCCGTTGGAAGTTCAAAGTAGAGGAGGAGATTCGTTCTTCGCCGGCCTACTATAGCGGTGTGGTCTTTGTTGGCTCATATGACACCAACCTATGGGCGATTAATGCTGAGAATGGGCAATTGCGCTGGAAGTTTCCTACTGATGGGGGGATTGGTACTACACCAGCAATCTCTCCCCAAGAGCAGGTTGTGGTCATTGGCTCAGATGACTATAACCTCTATGCGATTGACATTCGGAGCGGGCGTGTTAACTGGAAAATGACGGCACATGGCCCCGTCCGCTCTTCACCAACCATCAAGCACGGGCATGTGTTTGTGGGGAGCGACGACGGCAACCTTTATGCTTTGCGGATTAATACCGGACGCTCGGCATGGAAGTATGATGCGGGTGTTCCCATCCGTTGCTCACCACTGGTAACAGACGACTTGATTATTTTCGGCACTGAAAGCGGGGATGTGTACGGCCTTGACCTCAGCGGTCAATTGAAATGGCGCTTTAAGACCAAGCGAAGTGTCATGTCGATGCCGGTTATTCATGGCGGCCTCGTTTTCTTTGGCTCTTTTGACTATCACATGTATGCTGTGGACATCAAGAATGGCTGGAGTGTATGGCGTTTCCGTACTGGCAAACCGATTATCTCTTCTCCCATTGTCGTTGATGAACTGGTCATCTTCGGTTCGGCAGATGGTTATGTTTATGCTTTAGATATTGGCAGTGGGCGTGAACGATGGAAGTTTGAAACTGGTAATCAAGTCATTTCCTCGCCTGTCTATTCGGACGGGGCCATTTATATTGGCGGAGTCGATGGCAAGGTTTACAGCATTGATATTAGGAAAGGTAGAGAACGTTGGACGTACACCACAGGCGGCCCTGTGTCTGGTTCTCCCTGTGTAGCCGACGGCGTTGTTTACATCGGTTCAACCGACCATCATTTATACGCGCTTAAAGCCTAGTGGAGAATTAGGTATGGATTTACTGCGCCGCATTCTAGGATTACAACCAACGGGTGAGCAACCCGTAACTCCGCAAGAAACACCTGAAACACCCAGTGACCCCGTTGTCACGTCTCCCGGTGGAGCGCCAACTGCGCCGCTTGACCCCCAACTGGAGGATTTGATGGCATCGGAAGGGCGTACTCGCCAATTGCCCCCGCTCGAAACGGTTTTAACGCCGTCTGAGGGGGCGCGTCTTAACTATGGTCAATTCAGCGATGTTGGTCAAATCCGTGACAACAATCAAGACTCTATGTTGTCTATGACACTGTCCATGACAGGTAACGACCAAGACCCCAACTTCGGCTTGTTTATTGTGGCAGATGGGATGGGGGGCCACGAGGATGGTGAGAAGGCCTCCGCAATGACCACGCATGTCATTGCCAAGTATGTTACCAAGGACATCTTTGTTCCAATGCTGAATGGCGAGACGGGTGGAGATGCTGATCGCCCCACGATTATTGAGGTCTTACGCAATGCCGTGCAGAAGGCCAACGATGTCGTCGCAGAACGGGTACCCGATGGGGGGACTACTGCAACAGCCGCGGCGGTGATGGGCAACTTGGCTTATATTGCCCATGTAGGAGATAGCCGCGCCTATATCATTACGGCTGATGGTATCGAACAGGCTACCCGCGACCACTCTTTGGTACAACGGTTGATTGAACTTGACCAATTGACGCCCGAAGATGCGATTGACCATCCACAACGCAACGTTCTCTATCGAGCTATTGGGCAAAGCGATAATTTGGATGTCGATGCGATTACGCGCCATTTACCGCCTGCCAGTTACCTGTTGATTTGCAGTGATGGCCTTTGGAATCTGGTAACCAAAGAAGAACTTAAGCAGATTGTCATAACCCACCAAGATAACACCCAAAGTGCCTGTGAAGCACTTGTTAATCTTGCGAATGAACGCGGCGGCACCGATAATATCACAGTGGTCATTATTCGCGTTCCGGGAAAGAAGTGATGAGTAGCAACCAGACCTTTAACCCCTATGTCCTATTAGGGGTATCGCCACAAGCAAATTCCAAGGATGTCCAAACAGCTTATCGCGTTGCGGCTAAACGATTTCATCCTGACACCAATCATAACCCCGGCGCTAGTCTCATCTTTCGGGACATCAATTTAGCCTATGAGATTATTGCGAAACGTGGAGGTTCCCAAGGCCCGTTAGCACCTGACATTGATGTTTTCACCTCAACGGCTATTCCCAGCCGTCGGGTACTTCCAATCTTTGAGGAGCCACAGGTTTTCTACTTACTGCTTGAGGTGCATGCTGCGGGCGAGTTGGCCGGGAAAGCCCAAAAGCGGAATGTTAATTTGGGGTTGGTGCTTGATCGCAGTGCCTCTATGCAGGGGGTACGGATGGAGCGCGTGAAGACGGCTGCCAAGCAAGTCCTTGATCAACTCGGCTCAGGAGACCGCTTATGTATTGTCTCTTTCAGCGACCGTGCTGATCTTTTGCTCAAGAGCGAGCCTGTCAGTGAGCCAAGCCATATTCGCGCCCTGATTAATACCATTACCCCCAAAGGGGGAACTGAGATCTTTCATGGGCTGAATGAAGCATTTGACCAAGTACGGTGGCATTATAACCGCAACATGGTTAATCATCTCATTCTGATTACAGACGGCAAGACCTATGGTGATGAGCAGCAATGCCTTGAACTTGCTGACCAAGCCCGTGAAATCGGAATCGGTATTAGCGCTATGGGGATTGGCGATGAATGGAATGACGAGTTTTTAGATGAACTTGTCTCCAAAACTGGTGGGGCCTCAGCGTATATCAACTCACCGAGCGCGGTGGTGCGCTTCTTGGAAGACCGTGTCCGCACCTTGGGAGAGGCGTTTGCAGAACGTCTGCAGCTAACTGTTGCACCAGATGCTGATGTGCAGTTGGAATCAGTATTTCGCCTAGCGCCCAATGCCCAGCCAATGAACCCCTCCGACCAACCCATCCAGCTTGGCACCCTTGGCAGCTATCGCCCTTTGCGGGTGCTGCTGCAATTCTTGATGCCGGGTAATATGCCAGAGGGATTCCGCACAGTGGCACGCCTTGACGTGATGGGCGATATTTTAGGCGGAGGTGACCGACTAGAGCATCGAACCATTAGCGATCAGTCCATTGAAGTTCAACTTAAACCACAACCCGAAGACCCACCAGCGGTTATGCTTGATGCGTTGGGTAAGCTAACCCTGTATCGGATGCAGCAAAAAACTGAGCAAGCGATTACTCAAGGGCAGGTTGCTGAAGCTACCCGTCGTTTGCAGAATCTCGCCACTCGCCTACTAGCTATGGGGCATGACGAACTCGCAGAAATGGCTCAAGCCGAAGCCCACCGGATTGTGCAAACCAAAGCCTTTTCTGAAATGGGGCGGAAGACTTTGAAATTTGGAACTCGACTGTTGTTGGCACCGCCAAAGTAAGGCACAATCTATGATTATCTGTTCATTTTGTAGCTCTCATAACCGCGAAGGGGAATTATTTTGCCAAGAATGCGGCAACCCTTTGCAAGATAGCCCAAGCGTGGCAACCCGCACCTTGGTGCAGACTGGTGGCGTCTCTACTACACCGAAGCCTTTTTGGGGGACAACCCGTTTTCGTGCGGATGCAACCGTCATGTTACGGATTGCGACTGGCACCAGTCAATTGATTATCGAAAACAAAGATCGTATTGTGGTTGGGCGTCTCGACCGCCAAACAGGTGTTTTCCCTGATATTGACCTTGGCCCATTCAACGCTGTTGAAAAAGGGGTCTCACGAGTCCATGCCTGCTTTTTACGTACTGAGGACGCGCTGAATTTGGTGGATATGAATAGCGTCAACGGCACATATCTCAACGGACAACGCCTAATCCCTCAGCAACCACGGGTGGTCCAAGATGGGGATGAAATCCGTTTTGGAAAATTGGTTGCTCGTATTTACTTTAAATAACCGAATGAGGTGTCTATGTATAATCTTTACATCCATATCAATGATGGTGAACCTTTTGTGGGCGAGGTCGATGAGATGCCCGACCCCAAAAGCAGCTATGTATTGATCAATAATCCACGACAACGTGATGGTAAAGATTTGCGGATGTTGTTGGATGAAGTGACGACCATCTTACTCCCGTGGTGGCGTATTAACTACATTGAAGTCATGCCCACTGGTGAGGAAGAGGAAGTCTTTACTCCATTCAGGGACTAAGCGATGAGTACACCCCAACTACCTCGCTCAACCCCGCGTGAATTTAAGCGCATTTTGGTGGTTGATGACGAAGCACGGATGACAGAATTTGTACGGATGAACCTGCAAATCGAGGGTTTTCAGGTTTTGGAGGCGCATGACGGGATAACCGCGTTGAACATGATTCGCACCCAATTGCCCGACCTCGTGATTCTGGACGTGATGATGCCCCCACCCGATGGCTTTGAAGTCTTGCGAATGTTGCGCGAGTTTTCAACCACCCCAGTTATCTTGCTGACTGCCTTGGGGCAAGAAGATGACAAGGTGAAGGGGTTAGAGCTTGGTGCAGATGACTATGTGACCAAGCCCTTTAGCGCCCGTGAGCTATCGAGCCGCGTGCGGGCTGTGTTGCGAAGGGCCGAGATGCCCTCGGCTCCTCAGCAAGCCATCCTCAAAGTGGATGATAACCTTAGTGTGGATTTTAACCAGCGCGAGGTTATTGTGCATGGGGAACGTGTCAAGCTACGCCCCACCGAGTATCGCCTGTTATACCACTTGATTGAGAATGCTGGGTGGACCGTTCCACATGAGCAGTTATTAGCCAAAGTTTGGGGTTATGAATACCGTGACGAGGCGCACTATGTTCGCCTTTATGTCAATTATCTCCGTGACAAAATCGAAGATGACCCCTCCAATCCCCGTTATATTTTGACGGAACGCGGGGTTGGATACCGATTTGTCGATTTCCGTAAAAATCAGGCAGATTGAAGGGTGAAATGATTTACAAAATCATCGTAACAGGGCCTTTTAGTTCGGGTAAGACCACATTTATCAAGACGATTTCCGATATTCCAGTAGTGAGTACCGAGCGCAAAATCACCACCGAAGATCGTGGAATCAAGGCAGAGACCACCGTAGCGATGGACTACGGACGAGTGACGCTCGATGAGCATGTGTTACACCTCAATGGGACACCCGGTCAAACCCGCTTCAGCTTTATGTGGGATATTCTTGCCCGTGAGATGCACGCTTTTCTAGTATTGGTGGACAGCACCGACTCCCCGTCGTTCCCAGAGGCCAATGAGTTGATTCAGACTTTCTCGAACATTCATAATGTGCCTTATCTGGTGGTTGCCAACAAAGCTGACTTACCGGGAGCCGCCAGTCAATTTGATGTGCGACGGGGCACCCAAGCGGCGGACTACGTAACAATTATGCCCTGCAACTCGACGTCTAAATCGAGCGTGCGGCAAGTCCTCTTACAGATTATTTCGCTCATTGAGGGTTAAGCACCGCCGCTGCAACCCGTAGCCTCGTGGCGCGTATAGGTTGCTAGATAAGGAGGCGTGCTGTGTCCAACAAGAGTTTCGATTTTGGTCATATGCGGCAGTCGATTAATCGAGTGCTAGAGGATACGTTTTCGTTGGGTGGGTCATTCTCAATACCCATTGATATCATTGATACTGAGGCCAGTTTGATTGTGGTGACAGTGCCGTTGGTGGGGATTATTCCAGAAAAACTGGATGTCTCTATCAATAACGACATCCTCACCATCAGCGGTGAAACGCAGCCAGAGCTAGACTATCCAGAGGACGTTTACCTCAAACGGGAACGACGTTATGGGCGGTTTCAGCGACGGGTGGCTTTACCCTATGTGGTTGACCCCGACCAAACAACGGCTGAACTGAAGCACCATGTTTTGAAAATCACCTTACCAAAGGTGCGGTCTGCTGAACCCAAAGTCATTCATGTGAAAAGCAACTCGGATCAGCCACAAGCATGATTTAAGGCATCGAGCGCTGCTTGGGCAGAGACGCGCTGTGGCTCTGCCCAACCCGCTTCGGTTGCCATCTTGCAGAGGTGAGCCAAGATTGCTTGACGTTCATCAGCGGCTTCAATGCTGGCAAAAGTCGCTTGGATGCGTTGCGTATCACGGCTGAGGATTTCGCCCCAGAAGTATTCGAGCCACTGGTCGCTCATCGTCTACCTCTCATTAAGGCCATGTACCCGCCGCAAATGCCGATATTCAGCCTCAAATTGCGTCAACATTTTTGCTTTTTGGTGGTCAGGTAAATAGGTTACCTTGACGGCGTTGAGGGCTATGGTCTCTAGCTCATCAAGGCTAAGACCGCAGTCATAATAGGCGTGGTAGTATTCGTCGTTGATGGTGGTGTTGAACATGGGTGGGTCGTCCGAATTGAGCGTGACCAGCACCCCTGCATCAAACAAGGTCTTGATGGGATGCGCCCCATAGTTGGGATAAACCCCAAGGCATAGATTGCTAGTCGGGTTAACCTCAATGGGGACTTGATGCTCAACTAAATAGTCAACAAGTTCGGGGTCTTCGATGGCACGTACCCCATGCCCGATACGTACCGCCTGCAGGTTTCGCAACGACCCCCAAATACTCTCTGGCCCCATCATCTCGCCTGCATGAGGGTTACCGGGCAGGCCATTTTGACGTGCAAGGGTAAAGGCGTCCTCAAATAGCTCTGGCGGATAACCGACCTCTTGACCGCCAAGGCCTAGCGCGACCACCCCATTCGCTTGGGCATAGGGCGACGAAATCCACTTCGCCAGCTTCACCGCGATTTTGGCATCCAGATTGCGGGCGATGTCCGGAATCCAGCGCATATCAATGCCAAACGCCTGTCGCGCAAGGTCAAGTCCATGGTTAATGCCATCCAGCAGGTGTTCAAAACTCATCCCCGGTTTGTTAACATGCAGGCTTGGTGTCCATGTTACCTCTGCATAGCGCACGTTTTGAGCGGCGAGGGTGCGTCCGAGGTCATAGGTAATCAAGCTAAAATCATCCGGATTTAGCAAGACCTTGACGATGTTGATATAGATTTGCACAAAATGGTCAAAGTCACGGAAGATATACCAACGCTGGACATCTTCAAGGCTTTTGACAGGCAACTCTACCCCATGACGGTCTGCCAATTCCAATAAAATCTCAGGGCGAATCGACCCTTCAAGGTGGAGATGCAATTCGACCTTGGGCATGGCCCATATATAGTCATCAACTCCCATCAGGGCTATCTCCTTTCGGGTGATACTGAAGCGCGGCCCGCACAAATTCGGCAAATAGCGGATGGGCGCGGTTAGGTCGGCTCAAAAACTCAGGATGAAATTGGCTGCCCAGCATAAAGGGATGTCCACCAACTTCGGCAATCTCGACCAAATGAGCGTCTGGACTGAGACCGCTAAAGACCATACCCGCCGCTTCAAATCGCTCACGGTAGTCATTGTTGAACTCAAAACGGTGGCGGTGACGCTCATCAACACGCTCTTGCTGATAGGCTTTAGCGGCTACTGTACCCGTCTTGAGTTCACAGGGATAGACTCCTAGCCGCATGGTACCGCCTAGATTGAGGATACCATGTTGGTCAGGCATGAGGGTAATGACCGGATGCTCCGTGTGCATCTCAAATTCAGAGCTATTGGCATCTTCGAGGCCGAGGACGTTGCGGGCAAATTCGATACACATGACCTGCATCCCCAAGCACAAGCCCAAGTATGGGATTTGATGCTCACGGGCAAAGCGGGCTGCCATAATCTTGCCCTCAATGCCACGCTCCCCAAAGCCTCCCGGCACCACAATGCCATTGACACTCTCAAGGACATCAAAGCCACGCCCCTTTTCGAGTTCGGAGGAGTGCAGCCATTCAATCTCAACCTTGGCATCATTGTGGGTAGCGGCATGCAAAAGAGCCTCTTTAACGCTCATATAGGCGTCGTGCAACTCCACATACTTGCCGACAATCGCAATCTTGACGGGTTTCTCGGCCTGCTGCATGCGCTTAATCATCTGCCGCCATTCTTTGAGGGCGGGCTTGTTGGTGGGTAGGCCAAGGCGCTTGGTAATATAATCACCAAGGCCTGCATCCTCTAGAATAATTGGCACCTTGTAGAGGTTGTCGGTCGTTTCTAGGGGAATCACGGCTTCACGATCAACATCGCAGAATAGGGCGATTTTGCGGCACAGGTCATCGGTGACGGGGTAGTCTGAGCGGGTAATGATGACTTGGGGTTGAATACCCAAACTCCGCAACTCACGGACGCTGTGCTGAGTCGGTTTGGTCTTGAGTTCACCCGTCGCACCAATATAGGGCAAGAAGGTGACATGAATATACATTGATTGTTCACGCCCAACATCAATGCGGAGTTGGCGGATGGCCTCAAGAAAGGGCTGGCCTTCAATATCACCTACCGTGCCACCGACCTCAATTAACAGAACATCGACATCATGCTGCTGGGTAATCATCTGGACACGGCGTTTAATTTCGTTGGTGATATGAGGAACGACCTGAATAGTGCCGCCGAGGTAATCTCCGCGCCGTTCTTTGGCAATCACTTCATTGTAGATTTGACCAGTGGTGACATTACAGTTGCGATCGAGGTTTTCATCGGTGAAGCGTTCATAGTGGCCGAGGTCAAGGTCAGTCTCCGCCCCATCGCTGGTTACAAAGACTTCCCCGTGTTGGTAGGGACTCATGGTGCCGGGGTCTACATTGAGGTAGGGGTCGAGCTTTTGAATCATCACCTTGAGGCCACGCGCCTTCAAGATGCGCCCAATCGCCGCCGCGGTTACCCCTTTGCCCACTGAACTCACCACACCACCCGTGCAGAAAATATAGCGGGGCATAGCTGGCTCCTTAAACAAACCAAATCGCGGCGGAGAGTGGTTCTCCCCGCCGATCAGCATCAAACAAAATGAAGCATGGCAAAACCACGCTTACCTATTGAGTTAATAAACTACGGTATTGTAAAACTAGACCAGATTCTTCAAATCTTCGGCTGCGCGACGCATGTCAAGGAAGATAAGCCCTAGTTTTGCTTTATCACGAACAAGGATCGTTAACACTGCTTCTTCACCAACAGAGGTCAGCATTACATAGCCCTTGGTACCTTTAATATAAACTTGCTCTAGGACACCACGTCCGAGTTCGCTTGCAATACGTTCACCCAATGACAGTAGCGCCGCCGACATCGCAGACACGCGGTCTTCTTCCACATTGGCAGGTAGAGCCGAGGCCATAATCAAGCCATCGACACTTACCACTGCCGATGCTTCAACATCCGGCGTCCCTGACGCGAGGTCGCGCAAGCGATCTACCATCAGTTCGGTTCGTGATCTTGCCATCTTGACGCGCTCCTTTTAGGTGTATGGGTTAAAGACGAGCACGCTCGCCACTCATCAAATTCAAAAATAATTGTATGCTGATAAAGGCCTTGATTTCCGTTAGACTATACCATGAAGCGTGTACAAAAGCAATCCAATCGTAAAGGAATCAGCGAAGCATGAAAAAATATGTTTTGCTCTTATGCAGCCTCTTACTCTTGGCTCTCCCTGCCCATGCTCAAGAGCCACCCGGTGTCCAAGATACCATTGTGGTCATTACTTCTCCAGTACCCTTTCAGACCATTTCGGGGCAAGTGGTCATTAGTGGTAGCGCAGGACACCCTAGTGCTTTTGTGGGCTATGAACTGGAATATGATAACCTCACTGACCCGACCGAGATATGGCTTCCGATTGGCAGCCGTGTCACTCAGCAAGTTACCGAAGGCACCCTTGGTATTTGGGATACAGTCGGCTTGGGGATTAGCGATGGTCTCTATCAAATTCGCCTACGGGTTTTTCTTAATTTACCAGACATCGCACCCGTGGAGTTGATTGTCAGCAATCTGACCTTGATTAACACTGCCCCCACCCCCTTGCCAACGATTGACACCAGTGATGGCTTTACACCGCCTACACCGGGGCCTTCCCCCACCTCCCCAATTGAGCAACCACCCACCAACACCCCACGCCCCACTATTGAATCTCGCATCCAAACGGATAATAATAGTCGTTCTGCCACCTCCACCAATAGCACTACGCTCAACTTTGGGCGGCTCCAAGGGGCCTTTTGTTTTGGCAGCACCTTGGCCTTTGGGTTCTTTACGCTGTTGTTGGGCTATCTGTGGTTACGGGCGCGGCTACGGCCTGTCACCCGCCAGTTGATGTGGCAAATACGCAGTGAACTAGACCAAGAGCGAAGGCGATAAGATGCGGTATTTGATTGTAGGTCTTGGCAACCCCGGCAAAGAATACGAAGGCACCCGCCACAATATCGGTTTTCAGGTGGTGGATGCCTTAGCTGCTGCCTATGGCCTCAAATTTGACCAGAAAAAATCCAATGCCAAATATGCTGACGGCCTGATTGCTGAACGGCGTGTGATGCTTGCCAAGCCTCAAACCTATATGAATGCCAGTGGGGGGTCGGTTCAAGGCTTAATGAACTTTTTCCAAATCCCTATTGAGCAACTACTGGTTGTCGCTGACCACCTTGATATTCCGCTCGGCACCTTACGCTTGCGGCCCAAAGGCGGGGCAGGTGGTCAAAATGGCCTCAAGGATATTATGCGGGCGCTGGGAACTCAAGATTTTGCCCAGATGCGCCTTGGCATTGGACGCCCCCCTGCTAAGATGGAGCCAGCCGCTTATGTGCTACGCCGCTTCGATACTGAGGAACAACCGATCGCCCAAGAGGTTATTGACCGCGCCTTGAAAGCCATTGAGGCATGGTTACAAGAGGGCGTAGAAATCGCTATGAATCGCTATAACGGCACTGCCGAAGAGGTAGCTACCCGTTTCGCTAAATCGCAAACCCAACCCAAGCCCGACGAACAATAAAGCACCCCTAAGTCACCCATTATGTATCTAACAGGTCTACTCGACGCTTTGTCTTCAACCGTGCCGTTTCAGCATGTTGCGGAACGGCTACACAATACGGAAGCGGCCCCCGACCAAGGGGTTATCCGCTCGGCGCGGCCTTTTGTTGTAGCCGCCTTAGCACAAGCCTTGTCGATTCCGACCCTTGTGGTTACAGCACGGGTAGAGCGTGCCTACGATTTTTCGCAGCAGATTTTGGCGTGGTTACCCAAGGCGCGAGTGTTACGCTTTCAAGAACCCTCGACACTTTTTTATGAACACGCCCCTTGGACTTCAACCACCATCCGTGCCCGCTTGCAGACACTGGCGGCCTTGGTGCCACCCATCCGCGCCCGTGATGGGGCCGAGTTGCCGAGTGAGACCCCGCCCATTATCGTCTCGTCGGCCTATGCCCTGATGCAAAAGACCCTCCCTGTCCGTGATTTTCGGGTGGGGTCGCGTCAATTTCATGTGCGCCAACAGGTCAAGAACCTTGATGAGCTATTGACCCAATGGTTTGATATTGGCTATGAACCTACCTCAGTCGTGACAATTCCGGGTACCTTTAGCCGTCGCGGGGGTATCCTTGATGTGTTCCCGCCTGCCTTAGAGCTACCCGTGCGGATTGAGTTCTGGGGTGATGAAATTGATAGCCTGCGGACGTTTGACCCCAGTACCCAACGCTCTGTTGCCAATATCCAGACCTTTGCCATTACCCCGGCCCGCGAAGCCCTTCCCAAAAAGCTGCGCGAGACCACATGGCGGCATCCGGAAGATAACGGTAGTCATGGCGTCATTTGTCCGGAGTTCTATTTGCCCTTTCTTTATAAGAATGCGGCTAGTCTGCTCGATTATCTACCAGAACAAACGCTGGTCATTGTCGAGAATTGGTCAGAGCTACAAGACACAGTAGCCGAGCTAGAAGGCCAAGCTCTTGAACAGCGCCAAGACCGCATGGCTGCCGAGCAATTGCCGGAGTCGGCCCCTGTTGCCTATCACACATGGGATGACATCAGCGACCATTTGCTATCGCGTACCCCGCTTCATTTGGGACAGCCCGATACCCCCTTCGCCAACCCGATTGCTGACGAGGTGCCAACTCTGGGCGACCTCTTCAGCCCCGGCCCACGCTTTGGGGGTCAATTGCGGATGTTCCTTGACTACTTGGCGGGCTACCATGCCGAGCAAAGCATTGTCATCACCCGCCAAGCTCAACGGCTCGCAGAATTGTGGAGCGAACACGGGGACGAGGTGATTCACCCCTACGACAATATCGACACCCTTGCCGACTTGCCCGCCATTAGCTTTGTAGAAGGCGAACTTAGTGAGGGTTGGCTCTTTGAGAATACCGATAAGCGCCGTGTGCATGTCTTGACTGATGCCGAGATATTTGGTTGGAAACGCCCTGAGCCGCGCCGCCATATCCAGAAGCGGACGGTAGCCCCCGAAACCTATTTCGCAGACTTGACCGAAGGTGATTATGTGGTGCATGTCGATTTTGGCATCGGCATCTTTCGCGGCATCCAGAAGCGCCACCTACAGAACACCGAGCGCGAGTATCTGCTGCTGGAGTATGGCGGCAATGATATTCTCTATGTCCCCATCCATCAGGCCGACCGTCTGACGCGCTATGTGGGGATGCAGAACCGCCCGCCAACCCTCAACCGCTTAGGCAATCAAGAATGGAACAAGACCAAATCACGCACCAAGGAAGCCGTTGAGGAAGTCGCTGAGGAATTGCTGGCCTTGTATGCGGCGCGGAATGTGATAGAAGGCCATGCCTATAGCCCCGATAGCCCTTGGCAGCATGAACTCGAAGCCTCGTTCCCGTTTGTAGAGACCCCCGACCAACTCCAAGCCTTGCGCGAGATTAAGGCTGATATGGAGAGTCCCACTCCAATGGATCGCTTGATTTGTGGGGACGCAGGTTATGGCAAGACCGAGGTGGCCTTGCGGGCGGCCTTTAAAGCGGTGATGGATGGCAAGCAGGTGGCGGTGCTGGTACCGACAACGGTACTGGCTCAACAGCACTACAACACCTTCTCGCAACGGCTGGTAGCCTTCCCGATTAAGGTGCAGATGCTATCGCGCTTCCGTAGTCCCGCCGAGCAACGTGAGATTATCACCGATACTGCCCAAGGCAAGGTTGATATTCTGATTGGTACCCACCGCATGCTCCAAGAGGATGTAAGCTTTCATAACTTGGGTTTGCTGGTGATTGACGAGGAACAGCGCTTTGGCGTCACCCATAAAGAGCGCCTCAAGAAAATGCGGACGGAGGTCGATGTGCTGACGATGACCGCCACACCGATTCCGCGTACCCTCTACATGGGCTTAACGGGTCTGCGCGATATTAGCCTGATTCAGACCGCGCCCGAAGAACGCCTCGCACCATTGACCCATGTCGGGGCCTATGATGACAAACTCATCCGCCAAGCCATCCTCCGCGAGACTGACCGAGGGGGGCAGGTTTTCTTTGTACACAACCGCGTCCAGACCATCTATACCATTGCTGACCGCCTGCGACGGCTCGTGCCAGAGGCAACCTTTGCGGTTGGACACGGACAAATGGAAGAACACCAACTAGAGCGTATCATGAAAGCCTTTGCCGAGGGCGAAAAAGATGTGCTGGTCTCCACTACCATCATCGAAAACGGCATCGACATCCCCAACGCCAACACCATCATCATTGACCGCGCCGACCGCTTTGGCCTCTCCCAACTCTATCAACTACGGGGACGGGTGGGGCGCAGCGCTCAACAAAGCTACGTCTATTTCTTCCACCCTCGTCACCACCCCTTGACACCAGATGCCCGCGCCCGTCTTGAGACCATCAGCGAGTACACGCAATTGGGCGTCGGCATGTCAATCGCTATGCGGGACTTGGAGATTCGCGGCACGGGTGACCTGCTCGGTGTGCAACAAAGCGGCTATATTGATGCGGTGGGCTTTACGCTCTACACCCAACTCCTCTCCGACGCGGTGTTGCGTTTAAGTGGCAAGAAGCCCCAAAAACCCCAGCCTGCCGAGACTGAAGAGCAAGTCGATACCCGCACCCCTGTCACAATTGACTTGCCTGTACCCGCCTATATCCCGACCGACTTTTTAGACGATATGGCCTTGCGCCTGCAACTCTATCGGCGCTTGGCAAGTATCAAGACCGAGCAGGATTTAGATGGTTTAGATGCTGAACTCAAAGACCGCTTTGGGAAGCTGCCACTGGCTATTCAAGGGTTGCTCTATCAAATGCGGGTGAAGTTGTTGGGGCAGCAGGCAGGCGCAACCGCCATTTCAACTGACAAGGGACGTGTCCAAATCCGCTTGCCCTATCTAGGCAGTATTGACCGTACAAGCCTGCAAGACTATTTGGGGGAACAAGCGCGGGTTAGCCGAACCGCTGTCTGGTTGGTGCCGGATGTCGAGAGTGAGGGCTGGCAGCAAATCCTCTTAGAGATGTTGAAGCGGCTTCAACGCGAACAGGCTAACCCCGGCATGTATTAGGCTTCTTTGGGGCTATCCAGCCGATTGAGGATTTCCTTAAAAGCCTCCATGACAAATAAGGTGTCCGCCTTTTCGATTTCTTGGGTGGCAATCTCGCGCATGGTTTCCAACAATTCAGCTTCACTCAGGATACCTTTGCGAATGAGCAACCGTGCGATAGCCCGTGCAATAATGAGGCCATCCACGCCACGAGCGCCGAGGCTAATCATGCCCCCAAAAAAATCACCAACCATTTCTTGTGTGGTGCGAATATCATCTGGCATTGCTGATTCCCCCCTTGGGTGTGGTCACAAAATTTGGCCCTATTGTTGCCCAAACTCATGGGTTTTGCCAGTGGCTGTATAATGGAGACGCAATCGTTGAGTAATCGTCATGTACAAAGATACTAAAGGGCGCATAGTAGAGGCATGGAACACGCACAGACTGGTATTCAACTGGCCCAAAGTGGGCGTCGCGCCGAGGCCCTTGAATTGTTGCGGCGGGCGGCCCAGCACCCCACCACTGCTGCTAACCCAGAGGTGTGGCTCTGGTTAGCACACCTCACGCCCGATATGCAAGAATACCGCCACTGTGTCACCCAAGCATTGCTGCTCAGTCCAACCCATCCGATTGCCAGCCAAATGCAACACGCCCTCCAATCGGCACCCTATCAGCTCTATCCTCCACCGATGACGGACTCCGCCCCAATACCTATTTTGGAACCGATACCGATAGCCCAAGCACAGCCAATCCCCAACCGACGGCGCAGACGCTTGCGCTTAATGGTGTTGATTATTCTCAGTATGGCAGGGTTAGCCGCCGCGCTGATTATTCGCCAAGCGGCAGATGAGCGCCAAAAAGCATCAATACCTACTATCCGTACCCTTTCGATTACCACCAATGACCACACCTTCCGTGTCGATGTCCCTCAATCGTGGTTGGTAGCCGACCGCAATGACCCCGTATGGCAAAACACCCGCCAAGCCATTAATGCGCGTTGGCCTGAACTCACCGTGTGGGATACCATCGCGGTGGATGTGACCGCCATCACCGTTGAAGCGACAGGGACTGTGCAGCCCCCTCTGACCGTGATTGAGACCGACTTAGCTGCGATAGACCGCGACCAAAACAACCCTTTGCGTCTGCAATGGATTCGGGTGGCTTCTATTGGCGATACAGCCTGCGCCGGAATGCGGGTATATGCAGAGGAACAAGAAAGCCAATTACAGCGCACACTCCAAAACAATATCGTCGGCACCGAGGTACGCGAGACCAACCCCGACTACTGTATCTTCGTGGTTCACTATCGCGGGCAAAGTCCGCTTTCGCAAGAAACGGAGGATATTTTTGTCCTGCACATCCCCATTGATGCCACAACATTGGCGGAATGGCATCTCACTGTGCGAGATAAAGCTTACCCACGTTACCGTGTCACCATTGAACGGGTTTTGTCCTCAATTCAGGTGGTTGAGTAGTCCCAGTGACATACAAACCAAGCTCTTCCCATAATGATACTTTACATAAACCCTGAAGATTGACGCCTCACACCTGAAATTTGCCCTAAAATCGCATCAAATAGCTCTATCAAGCGTCAAACAGTTTTCTAACTATCAACAAACAAATTTGTAACAAACAAAACTATAACGACATTTGGTACTGTGGTTGTGTTCGAGATTTTTCATAGAACAAGTAAGCTATGAGTACAACAGCACCGAAGGAACGGCAGAACATGTACACCAAAAACGAAATCATGTTTCCGCGCAAGGCCATCCCCGCGCTCCGGAAGATGCGCGGCCCCGAATGGCAAGCATTAGTCGATCATGTTATTAATTTACCCGAAACTCATGAAGAATCTTTAGCTTTTATGTTGATGATGGTGCGTTTGAATGGGTGTGTTGAGTGCGAGACGGATAGCTTTCGGGCTATGCGGGGCTGCGACCTCTGCGCTATTCAAACCTTGCGCCGTTACAAAGGGCCAGACAGCAACCTGATTGCACTATTCCATGATGCCCTTGCCACCATTCGTGAATACAACGCAGCGCCTTTTGAAGTTGAGTTTGTCTAGTGTAACCGACAACACCTGTCACCCACGCCGAGATGCGAGCCGCAATGCTCGCATCTTTGCTTTTAAGGTCAAACCAAACCGAACCATGACGATACCACAACCCGATTCAAAGATACTCCCCACGCCAGATTGGGGGACACTGAATGAGATTAATTTTTTGATTGCTCACCGTATGGCCGATGTATTGAACGCGGGCTTGGCAGCCCTGACCGTAGCGGATCTGCCAGAAGAAAGCGGCAATCCTCCCGGTTGGTGGCGGGAACGTGCTAAGTCCAAGGTGGAGCAAGCCTTGGATATTACAATGGCGTGGTCATGGCTCATTCAATATAAGACAGGCAGTCCACTACCCGAAAAAACGGTTCACCCTTTCCGCTTACAGCATCTATTAGATTGGCTCACCACCTCTTTGCGTCTTGTTCCGGGGTTACGGACAAACCCCAACACCTTTATTCAAGGCAATCAGCAAACTCTCCAAGAAACCCTGCTGCTTTTGCATAGTGTGGCGGCTTCACAGGGGGCGGCGGTTCGCATTGCGTTGGACTACCTACCCCAGCATATTCAATTTCGGGTGCGTTTTATGCGCCAGCGCTCGCTTCCTAAACCGCCGCAGAGCCTTGATGAGTTGCTCTATAAACCCAATGGACATTGGCGTTATCAAATTACCGCCTTTGAGTTGCAAAGCGCCCGCGACTTTCTGAAAATGAACAATATCGACCTCCGCTTAGAGGATACAGGCCGACTAGGAGAACTCTTGTTTAATATCCCACGCATTGGCAAACGTTCTACCATCGTAGCCCTGAACCCACTCAGTAGCTACACCCAGACCAACCTACATGACACCACCCAAACGAGCCGCTTTCGGGGGTGGCACTTACCGGCTCCCGCGCATCGGGCATCGTTGAGTGTGCTGGTGACTCCACCCCAAACCCTTAGCATTGCTGAAATTCCTGTTATGCCTGTCCGCCCCGGTGGTTGGCACCAGCCGACCACTGTGGAACAGGTTTAAGGAGCTATGAATTATGGATTACAAAACCCTGCATTGGGAAAGCATCGCCTTTATCCGTCAATACCTTGCCCAACGCTTGCTTGACCTTGACCTGCCCCAGCAGACTAATATCTTGCGGGCATGGTCAACCCTTGTTCAATGGAAAAACGGGCAAAAACTCGATGAAAATGCCCGTCAAGCGGTTAGCCTAACCAAGCTACCCGGCTGGTTCAGTGAATTCTTGAGCCGCCACGCTATCATTAAAAACGAGACTTTGCGGGCGGTGTTGGTCTATCCTGATACCTTTTTTGAAGGAATTGGCTTGCTGATTAGCCTTGCTGAGTCCATTGGCGAACTCAGCCACATCATGTTGAGTGAAGCTACCCCGCCCTTAGAAGGTGTTTGGGTACGAGTTGTTTTTACACCTGCCAGTGGCAAGCCATACGAAAGCCGCCAAGAAGTTTTACAACGACTGCCAGCGAGTGACCCTAAAACCCGCGTGGTTGCTACCGAGTTCCATGCCGCTGAAGATTTCTTTGAAATCAACCATTCTCGGCTGGGGTTGCAGCACAATACCCGCACCGGACACCAAGCCTTTGCCGTGATGTTACCCTTGGCAGGTGTCCAAACCGACAAGCCCAAGATTGAACCACCCAAGGTGATTGAGGCTGAGAGGTCAAAAACTGAAGCAGCTAAAGGGAGCAATGAGAAACCCATTGACCGCATCTATAAGCTCCTGATGTCGGAAAAGACCAATATCACTTTACCTACTGAGACGCCACCCCGTGAGCAAATCGAAAGAGCCGAGGACGCTCTTGCTGTGATTTACCAACTACTCGAAGACAAGGCTACTGAGAACCGAGTAGAGGAAATCCGCAATGTACTCAAGACCGAGACCCTCAACTTAGAAGCATTACGCGAAACAACCACCGCAGGTGATACACAGCCCACAAAAGCCGTCTCTTTATTGGTGAAGGTCTACGATACGCTGCTTAAAGAACCTATATTGACATCACCTAAAGCTGAATCGGATGGAGTGACCACCATCACACCTGAACCAGAAGCAGCTACACTAGACGCCAAGACTGAAGTGGAGGCGGCTAAATCATCTGATGCAACTGCGGCCCTTCCAGCATCAGAATCGAATGGTGAGGCAAAAGCCATAGAAGACAGTGCTGCCATCTTGAAGATTGTGGATGAGGCACTCGAAACAAAAGCAACCCCCGAAACCCAAGGGGTTGTCCAAGAATCGGCCACTGATATGGCTGCTGTCCGTGAAAAAGAGGCCAACGGCACGACCCCTAAAGAGGCTTGAACGTGTACCAAACCGATTTGGGGTTCATAGCCGAGGAAGCCAAGCGAAGGGCGGATGATTATGCCGCCTTTCGTTATTATGCTGAATTGGATGAGCGGAGTGATGCCGAGTTAGATGCACTAGTAGAAAGCATTGCTGCTCCGATTGTCAATGCCATTGATTGCACCCAATGTGCGAACTGTTGCCGTTCCTTGGATGTCTACGTCACACCCAGTGACGCCCAGCGCTTATCCACCATCATTCCTCTTGATGACATTATCGACTATGAACGCGCCCATGCTGATGACGAGTGGGGAATGTTGCGTGATAAGCCCTGCCGTTTTTTGGACGGGAAGCTGTGCAGCGTCTACCCTCACCGCCCCGACAGTTGCCGCCTCTATCCGGTCTTCACCCCTGATTTTCGCTGGACAACAGAGGAAGTCTTAGGCGGAGTCGGGCTGTGTCCGATTATCTATAATGTGATTGAGGAACTTCAGCGGGTGCTGGGGTGGTAAAGGTTATTAGGTCGCGCTGATGACCTGTGCCTTGATGACGCGGATAAAGTCTTGAACGCTGATTTTGAGGTTGACGCCGCGTTGTCCGGCGCTAACCAGCATGTATTCGAGTTCGGTGACGGGTTGGTCGATATAGACGGGCCAGTTCTTGGCGGTAAGGGCCAATGCTGAAATCCCGCCAACCTTGAGGCCCGTTAGCTTTTCAGCCTCCTGATGGGCAGCCATCCGCACTTTCTTATGGCCCGTGCCTTGGGCGACTTTTTTGAGGTCGAGTGTGCGGTCACCACTGGTCAAGACCAGTACAGGGCGATTACTTCCCTCTGGCATAACCACCAGCGTCTTATAGACCATTGAAGATGGCACCCCGGCAAACTCGGCAACCCCCTCGGCGCTATGGATAGAATCATCGAATTCGATGACTTCATAGGCCACCCCTTCGCGCTCTAAGAAGCGCATAGAGTTGAGTTTCTTGTTGCTCATTGGCGGAAACTTTCGGCCACATCTTGAGCAAATTCTTCTTCACCCAACAAGCAGCGATAGAGGTAAGCCAACTCATCAAGGCTGGGTGCCCAGCATGCTGGACGGTGGAGCAGGTGACGGGCAACCCAAAATGTGTGACTTAATAGCTCATCATTGATGACATTCATCTCATCTTGGGTAGTGGATTGCTCGACCCACTTAGCAAGACCACGGCTGCTAATCGCGCCTTGCTCAAAGCTTTCAATGGCTTCAACAAAATGTCTACGTATGATTTTACGGCGTGTGTTAATAGTCATTGGTCATTCCCGAACATCCGTCCTGTCCCCCCGATTGTACCACTATCCTGCCCCTTTGCGAAATACGAGAGCAGGGTGTTATAATCGCGCTAATCTTTTACTGGATTGGAGGATATATGGCGACGCTCGTCACGACGATTACCGAGACCCTACGGTATCGCGGTAAAATCGGGCAATGGAGTTGGGTTTTCCATCGCTTGTCCGGTCTTGGGATCGTCTTATTTTTAGCTTTACATGTAATCGATACGTCATGGGCGGCCTTCTACCCAGAACTGTATGCGGATGCCATTAACGAGTATCAAAGCCCGCTGTTTACCTTGGGCGAGTTTGCCCTTGTGGCAGCGATTATTTACCATGCGATGAATGGCCTTCGCATCATCTTCTTAGATTACCGTCCGCATCTCTGGCATTTACAACAAAAAGCCGCTACTTATGTATTTGTTGCCACTGCTGTCATCATTGTTCCTGTTTGGGGGATGATGGCAACCCACGTTGCAAATTTCTGGGGCGATGACCCAGAGTTTGCCAGCCTTGGTGATATTCTTAACACCCAATCGCAATTTTTGATCGGGTTCATCGTCATTGTTTTGGTGGCGCTGGTTTTGTCTTTCCTCTACTCGCTGGTTGCGGGTGATGAAAAGAAAGCCCCCAAGCGTGCCAGCCAAATTGACGCATGGCTCTGGACGTTCATGCGGATTTCCGGTTTCTTGATTGTGCCACTGGTTTTCGGACATTTGGCGATGATGCACGTCATCTCTGGTGTGTTCGACATCACCGCCGCTGATGCAACTGTTATCGGTACCTCCGCCACCAACGATACGGGCCTTGCCGTTGAATTCGTTGGAGAGCGATGGGATCATCTGGTTGCTGGTGTAGCGATTTGGCGTGTCTATGATGGCTTATTGCTGGCCTTAGTCGTGGTTCACGGCTTCAACGGCCTGCGTTATGTCGTGAATGATTACTTCCATAACCCGATTGTGAATCGTGCCTTCAATTGGGTGGTTGTTTTTGGCGGTGCAGCCCTGATTATTCTCGGCATGGGCGCACTCTTAGCTGGGGTCGAGGAAACTGCTTTCAATATCGCAATCGACAAAGCAGGTATTTCCCAAACGTTTAATACTTGGCTCGGTGGTTGAAGGAGTATTGTATGCACATTCATCAATTTGACGCAGTGGTCGTGGGGGCGGGCGGCGCTGGCATGATGGCCGCGCTCTATGCCAGTCGCGGCGCACGAACAGCCGTCATTAGTAAGCTGTATCCCACCCGTAGCCACACCGGAACCGCCCAAGGTGGTATCGGAGCCTCATTAGGTAACCTCGAAGAAGACCGTTGGGAATGGCACGCCTTCGATACCGTCAAAGGCGGGGACTACCTCAGTGACCAGAACGCTGCCAAGGTGTTGGCTCAAGAAGCCATCGAAGCTGTTATCGAACTGGAATGGATGGGCTTGCCCTTTGACCGTAACGACGACGGCACCATTTCACAACGGCGCTTCGGCGGGCATACCAATAATGAGACTAAGAAACCCGTCCGGCGGGCTTGTCACTCGGCTGACCGCACGGGACACATGATTTTGCAGACCCTGTACCAAAACTGCATTAAAGAAAATGTGAATTTCTTTGACGAATTCCATGCGGTTGACCTCATCATGAATGGTGACCGTCCAGCGGGTGTTGTGGCAGTATCCATTGACACAGGCGAATTGCATATCTTCCATGCCAAAGCCATTACCTTTGCAACAGGTGGCTGGGGCCGCATGTGGTCAACCACCAGTAATGCCCATACCTTGACGGGTGACGGCCCCGCCATGTTTTGGCGCAACGGCCTCCCCTTGCAAGATATGGAGTTCTTCCAATTCCATCCCACGGGTCTCTATCCCCTTGGTGTGTTGATTACTGAAGGTGTGCGCGGTGAAGGTGGTGTCTTGATTAATGACCGCGGCGAGCGTTTTATGGAGCGCTATGCCCCGACCATCAAAGACCTTGCCAGCCGTGACGTGGTGAGCCGTGCCATTTATCTCGAAGTCCGTGAGAAACGCGGGATTAAGGGCAAGGAATACGTCTATATGGATGTCCGCCCTGAAACCGTTAACCGCTATCTGGCTGAGGCAGGTGAGAGCCGGCGGATTGATGCCGACTATGTACGAGCCAAGCTTCCGGACATTATGGACTTCTGCAAGATTTACGCAGGCGTTGACCCCGTTGAGTCGCCTATCCCGATTGCCCCCACTGCCCACTATGCAATGGGTGGTATCCCCACCAACATCCATGCTCAAGTCATTCGTGATGGCAAGGAAACGGTTATCCCCGGCCTCTATGCGGCGGGTGAAGTGGCCTGTGTAAGCGTGCATGGGGCTAACCGTCTCGGCACCAACAGCCTCACTGACTTAATTGTGTTCGGACGCAAAGCGGGTCAACAGATGGCTGATTATTGCCGCCATGCTGATTTCGTGCCGTTGCCAGATAACCCAGCAGGTGCAATTGAGGCCGAGCTAGAGCGCATTCGTTCCAGCAAAGGCAAACAACGCCCTTATGACATCCGCAAGAAGCTGCGGTCTGAGATGATGGACAAGGTCGGCGTCTTCCGCCAAGAAGACATGATGGCCGAAGCGCTGGAGACCATTCGTCAACTTAAGGAAGACTATCGCAACGACTTGGCGGTAGATGACCAAGGCCGCCGCTTCAACACCGACTTGCTGGAAGCGTGGGAACTGGGTTGTTTGCTGGACATAGCAGAAGTTACCGCGGCCTGTGCGTTGGAGCGTAAAGAGAGCCGCGGCGCACATAGCCGTGAAGATTACCCCAAGCGCGACGATGTGAATTATCTAGCCCATACGATGGTTTATCCTGAAGGGGATGGCCTACGCATTGCCTATGACCGCCCTGTTGATTTGTCTTTGGGTCATGAACCCAAGGAACGTGTGTACTAAAGGAGCGATGTCTTAATGGAAGTTAAGCTGCGGATACGTCGGTTCAACCCCGAAAAAGACCAAAAGCCATATTGGGGCGAGTACACCTTAACGGATGTTGAGCCAACTGATAGCGTTTTGGAATTGCTGAATCGGGTCAAGTGGGAGCAAGATGGCACCCTGACCTTGCGCCGTTCATGTGCTCATGGCGTGTGCGGGTCGGATGCCATGCGGATTAATGGTAGAAATCGACTAGCTTGTACCACTTTGCTTCAGGCCATTGATGCCAGCAAAGTTATTCAAATCGAGCCGATTTTGGGCTTGAAGGTTATCAAAGACCTTGTAACCGATTTTGAGGCCTTTTTTGAGCATTATCGCTCAGTGATGCCCTACTTCGTGCCAGCCACCCCTGTGCCATCTAATGGTCGTGAGCGGTATCAATCTCAAGCTGACCGCGCCCGTTTTGATGACACCACCAAATGTATTTTGTGCGCGTGCTGTACCACCAGTTGTCCCAGCTTTTGGGCCAGCGGTCAGTATGTTGGCCCCGCCGCGATTGTCAATGCCCACCGCTTTATCTTTGACAGCCGCGATGGTGCCACCAACCAGCGCTTGAATATTTTGGCTGAACCCGATGGCGTGTGGCGTTGCCGTACTATCTTCAACTGTACGCCAGCCTGCCCGCGTGAAATCGAAGTGACCCGTGCCATTGGCGAAGTTAAGCTCGCCATTCAGCAGGGCGCACGCTAGTTTCGTTCATTCAACAACGCCCTCTTATCTCTCGCAGGTGGGAGGGCGTCTCTATTTTGACCTATGGACTACATACTCGTTGTTGATGATGACTGGATGAACCGCGAAATCCTCGAAGCCTACCTGCAAGGGGCAGATTATGAGGTCGTCGCGGTCAATAGCGGCCCGAAAGCCATTGAGATTGCCACCGATCGCCCGCCTATCCTTGTGATTCTCGATTTGAATATGCCGGGCATGAACGGCTTTGAGGTCTGCCAACAGTTGAAATCGCAGGTCTTGACAGCCTTCTCGCCTGTGATGGTCGTTTCAGGGCGCGAAAATGAGGAAGACATGCGCCAAGCACTGGAGGCAGGGGCTGATGATTTTCTGGTCAAGCCCTTTAATGCCGTCTTGGTGTTGGCACGGGTCAGGTCGCTTGTGCGGCTCTATCAACTGGAAGTCTCTCACACCCGCACCGTATTTTTTGCTAATTGGCAAAGCGGGGATTCACAGACAGCAGCGGCCCTTGTCCAACGCTATGGGGGCCAAATCGAGACTGTTAGTCAATCGGGAATGATTGGCTTTTTCCCTGTCGTAGCCTCGGTCAAAGCTATTCAGATGCTTCAAGAACTACGTGATACCTTGGGTGGGGTCAGGGCTGGTGTCCATAGCGGTGCAGGTATTCTTGGCACCCTTGCCCATCACTTAAGCAATTTAGCGCCTGTGGGGACTATTGTCTTGTCTGAAGCGGTGTTACCTTATGTACAGCAACAGGTGGCTGTCGAACCCTTTTCTACCTCTAACCTGACCGTTTTTCAGGTAAAATAGTCTCAGAATACCGGGCGATCTTTTCGGGGGGGCAAATCGACCCGAAAGGAGTGATACGCTATGTACCGAACCTCTCAAGGGCCAAAACCACTGACTGTTAGCCTTATTGCTATTGTGCTGGTCTTTGGGGGCTACCTGCTTTGGACGGGCTTCCGCGATTGGGTGGATGAAAGCAATACCCAAAACCGCATTAGTCAGCGTACCGAAGTCGCGGAGGCCTCCGCAACTGCCGAGTTTTTCTTTAATCAGCCTACTTTGGTGCGCTTCCCGACACCAACCCCCATCCCTGATTGTGAATACTTCACCGTGCGCGGTCAACAAGCGGTGTGGGTGCGCTCTTGTCCCTCCACGGATTGTGATACAGTGACCTATCTCGACCCCGATGCCAGTGTGTGTGTTATTGGGCGAGCTTTCGGTGAGGAGTATGTGCGGCCTGAAGAGTGGTATCAAGTGTTGCTGGAGCCGGACGACATCTTGCCAGAAATTAGCTACATGCACGAATCGGTCTTAAAGGCTCTAAATCCAACCCCGACAGCCACCAACAGTCCAGAACCATTGCCGACAGTTACCCGCACCCCAACCCCAAGCCGTGAGCCAACCACGCTGGCCCCGACCCAAGACCCGCGCACGCCAACAATTACCCCTACACCACGTCCAACCAACACACCACAGCCGACGGATTCGGGGGGTATTGAGATTTAGCGCACGATGAAAATTTGACTAAAGACGGGTTGGAGGTTGAAATAGACATCCAAACGCCATGAGCCACGCGCTTCGACCTGCTCAAACCATGAGACGGCTGTTGAGTCGGTCCAGAAGCGATGTAACTGGTACGCATGGGGGATGTTATTGGGGTCAGTATAGATGATGGTCACACGTGCATCCTGTTGTTCAAGATTATGTAGTACCACCCCAACCCCCATCCAATCCCCGCTATCGATGGCGGCTACAAAGGATACCCCTTGCCAACATTGATAGAGTTGGGCGGTATTATCATTGCTGGTAAAGGTATTCCAACAGCCAATAAGCTTATCGCGGGTATTGGCAACCACCCGTGATACACGCGGGTCAGCCTTGACTAAGGGAATCTGGGTGCCGTCGTCGTTGGGATACAGCACTTGGGCGATTGTTTTCCCTGCAAGCTGCAAAAAATCCACCGTCGGCCCTTGGCTGAGGCGATTAGAGACTGATGATGAGTCAATGTTGCGGTGCTTGACGACAATCACGGTTAGGGTCTCTGGCACATAATCTTCAAAATCATCCAAGGTGATGCTGACCTCGGCCCGATAGCCAACATCAAAGCCATTCTTGCTGCCCACATAGACCCGCCCCGGTAGATATTGGGTGCTATAGACCCGCTGTGTCAGGAGCATGGTATTAAACAGCCATTGGGCAATAGTGGCGCGGAGGGAGTCGTCTGAGCGGATGTCTTCACGCAGGCGATTGAAGTAGGTGGCAATGGCGCGTGGGGTGGCGGTGTTGTAGTCATAGCGAGCCACATACTCAGCATTGGCTCGTTTGAGTTCGCTTTGGGAGTAGGAGGGAGCGCGGTTGAAGTAAGTTGGCACCAGTTCAGCGGTGCGGCGCTCACGGATGAATTGCGAAGCCAGATGGCGTGGCACATTGGCCCATTGGCTATCCAACAGCGTCAACTTGAGGCGATCCACCTCGCTATAAGGGATGATGGTGCCAAGGCCATCAATGCCTAGACTGGTGATGTAGTTGTTGACATTCTGCCAGCCCAGCAAATCCATCAGCATCCATGTGGCGCTATTATCGCTACACATAATCATGATGTTGCCCAAATAGCCGATGTCGAAGGTCTGTCCGATATTGCTGCGGGTCAGACAAGCATTGCCCCCACCTGTGTAGTAATCTGCGCTAAAGGTCAGGGTCTGGTCAAAGCTCAGGCGGCCCTCGTAGATTTCACGATAAAGGGTGGCAGCCACAAAGATTTTGCCAACGCTTGCCATAGGGAAAGCGGTATCAAGTGACTCGGTGCAGCCTGCGCCCGTGTTCCAATTGTAGACCACTGCCCCGACTTCCAACTCAGGGATAGGGCGCTCAAAATCACAATCGGCAAGGTTGTCAAAGCGGTTACCTTGGGCAAGAGCCGGTGGCGCGGGTAGGTTCCCTAGACCTAAAATGACAATAAGTGTGAAAAGCATCCATCGTTGCATAAGCCAAATTATGGCGAGGGTGGATAGAGGTTGTCAAGCAGCGTCAGGTAATCGTAGAAAAAGCCCCTTCAGAGGAATGAAGGGGCTGCTTGCTAGAGTTCATCAACGGGGGCATGTAGCCCTAGAGCATGATAACCCGCGTCGATATATATCGTCTCACCTGTGACCATGGTGGCCCAGTCAGAGCCAAGCCAGACCGCCATATTACCCACATCATCTTGGGTGACCAGTGTGCGTAAAGGTGAGGAGTCGGCGGCATACGCTGACATCCGACGAAAGCCCGCAATCCCCGACGCTGAGAGGGTCTTAATTGGTCCAGCGCTGATGGCATTCACACGGATTTGGCTGGGGCCAAGGTCAAAGGCCAAATAACGCACCGAAGCCTCTAACGCTGCCTTAGCGACTCCCATCACATTGTAATGGGGCATGACCTTCTCTGCCCCATAATAGGACAGGGTCATGATGCTCCCCCCATTGGGCATCAATTTAGCGGCCCGTTGCGAGAGAGCCACTAGGCTATAAGCCGAGGTTTCGAGAGCAAGGCTGAAACCCTTGCGAGAGGTATCGACAAACAAACCGTCGAGGTCTTCGCGCTCGGCATAGGCAATGGCATGCACCATAATATCAACGGTACCAAAACGGTCTTTGGCCTTGGCAAATAAAGCATCAATTTCGGTGTCATCATTGGCGTTACAGCGCTCGACAAAATCAATGTCCAACTCCTCTGCTAGTGGCTGGACACGGCGTTCTAATTTTTCAAGCGCATAACTAATGCCTAGGGTCGCGCCTTCACGATGAAAGGCCTTGGTGATGCCCCATGCAATGGAATCCTTATTGGCGACTCCAAAAATCAGGGCATTTTTGCCTGATAATAAACCCATTTTTTCCTCCAACATCACAGTCAAAATCATGTATGGCATGAATTGGTTGCTATAATAGCATATTATGAGCAACTCGATACGGGGCGAATACCAAGCACACGGCGTTGATGCCTTTTATGAGCAACACGGGGCCACCTACCGCAACCCCCATGAGCCGATTGTCCGGCACCTTGTCCAGACCAGCGTGGTGGCATGGGGTCTCGACATCAGCCATGTTTTAGATTTGGCATGTGGTAGCGGAGAGGTGACATTGGCCTTGCGTGCCTTGCCGACCTGCGGGCAAGTATCCGGCATTGACCCCTATACCGCCGCAGCTTATCAGGAGCGCACCGGACAAACCGCTGAGACCTTCACTTTTGAAGACATCGCCCAAGGGTCATTGACAGGCCGTCAGTACAGTTTAATCGTGTGTAGTTTTGCCATGCACCTTATCGCTGAGTCGTGGCTACCTGCTCTCAGCTATCACTTGAGCCAGAATAGCCCTCAGCTTCTCGTCCTTACCCCGCACAAGCGGCCTGACCTCAAAAGCGCATGGGGATGGACTTTAACCCATGAGTTGCTGCATGAACGGGTGCGGGCACGCCTCTATAACCGTACTTAGGTCATGCTTTACAGCGTCCGTGCGCTTTCTGTACAATGACGGTTTAGGGGAGCGCATTCATGATAGAAGCTGTACAACTCGCTAAAACCTTCAAGGACTTTCAGGCCGTCAAAGATGTAACCTTCCGCGCCAACCAAGGTGAGGTCTTTGGCTTGCTTGGCCCGAATGGGGCAGGCAAAACCACCACCCTCCGCATGTTGTCTACGGTGGTAACACCGACGGCTGGTACTGCAACAGTGGACGGAGCCGACATCCGCCAACAACCGAATGAGGTGCGCCGCAAATTAGGCATTTTGGTCGAGAGCGCGGGTCTTTATGCCAATCTGACCACCCGCGAACATCTGCGCTATATCGGCAATCTCCATCAACTGGACGGCACTGACCTTGAACAGCAGATCGACCATCTCATTGATATTTTGGGCATGGGTGATTTTGCTGACCGTCGTGCTAAGGGCTTCTCACGCGGGATGGTTCGCAAGGTGGTGTTGGGCATGGCCTTGGTGCATAACCCGTCGAATGTCATTCTGGACGAACCCACCCAAGGCTTAGATGTGGTCAGTACCCGTGCCGTGCGGGAGATTATCCGCCGCTTTCAGGCTGAGGGGCGTTGTGTGATATTGAGTACCCATCACATGGATGAGGTTGAGCGCCTGTGTGACCGTGTGGCGATTGTGCATCGGGGCGAGATTTTGGAATCAGGTACCCCTGATGAATTGGTAGAGAAATACAAAGCCGACAGCCTCGAGTCCGCCTTTGTCCAGATAGTAGGGCGTGAGGCGCTATTGGCCGAAGCAGAGCGCGAAGCCGCTGACAAGAGAAAGAAGCATCAAACCGAATGAATACCTTTCGCCATAACTTCTGGATTGTCTTCCGTAAAGAACTACGCGAGCTATTCCGCGATCGTCGTGCGCTGTTTTGGCTCTTTGCCCCACCGATTATCCTACCGGGCATTGCGCTATGTGCAGGGCTGTTCATCGGCACCCAAGCGGTGCGTATCGCCCAAGATGGGGTGCCGCTCTATATTGAGAATGCCGCCGCCGCGCCAGATTTGGTAGCCTATTTTGAAGATTCGGATGGTGTTTACCTCGTAGAAGCTCCCTCCAACCCCGCTGAAGACCCGTTTGGCGAAGCCGCCATTATCGTCTCGATACCCGATGATTTTCAGATCCAACTCAACCAAGGGGCAACAGCCAACCTAAAACTTATCACCAAAGATAACGCGGTAGTGACGTTTATTGCTGAGGCAGCAGTACGGAGTGTTATTCAAGACTATAGCGATGCTATTCTTGACCAACGCCTTGAGGCCAAAGGCATTACCGAGGCATGGCTGACCCCCATTAGCATTGGTACTGCCAAGCGGTCGGTGGGCGGGAGTGTCATTACCTCTAGTGGTGATGAAGAGGGGGATAGCGGCGGCGGGAATGGCATTGCCGCTACCATCTTCTTGCCATTGGCAGTGACCTCATGGCTGCTTGGTGGAGGTATGGGATTGATTTTGGATAGCACCGTCGGCGAAAAAGAGCGCCAAACAATTGAGAATATCTTGGTCACACCTGTTAACCGCATTAGCGTCGTGCTGGGTAAGATGACGGTGGTCTTTATTGCCTCTATGATGGTCATGAGCTTGTGGTTATCAGAAGGTGTTTTGCTCAATGGCCTGAGTGCCGCCAGCCCAGAACTGACCAGTGAGGCCTCCACCACTGAGATGTTTTCGAGTGTACTGGAAGGCGGGGTAGACATCCTTGGCTTGATTGCTGTGTTGATGGTGATGATTGTCCCCTTCACGATTATGCTCAATGCGTTGGTGATGGCGTGGTGTGCCTATGCCGCCAATTACCGTGAGGCCAATCTCTTTATGGCGCTGGTGCAGCTTGGCCTGCCCGCTACCATCCTTTTGACTATTTTCAGCCTCCCGCCGGATGTTGCTGATGTTCTTTATGGCTTACCCCTGTTTGGTACCGTCATTGGCATCCGTGACCTGTTCAGTGGCAACCTACCAATGGTTGGTCTGGTTGTTAATTTTGTGACCAGCTTGCTCTATAGCGCGGGGGCGATATGGTTCGCAGCATGGGTCTTCGGGCGCGAATGGTCATTGACTCGCGGCTTGCAATAAATGGCTAGGCTTGCTCTGCCCATTCTTGGCAGACCCGTGCAAATTGAGCTTGCCAATAGGCTTCAATATCATCGGTGGGGATACCGCCAAAGTAGCCCCCACCGGGCCGCCCATCTGATTTTCGCACCACCAAAGTGGCGAGGGTCGTCTTGCCCATGTCCGTGCATCGCTGGCTAATCTCGGTCAACATGCCCGACATGCCATAGCTATAGGGCGGCAAATGGGCGGATTGAATGAGAGCCGAGAGTTCGCTATAGGTGATGGTACGCCCTTCCCGCGCACATTGGGTTAGGATGTCCCACATTTCAGCCTTGGCCGCTTGCCAGTTGTCCAGCAGATGTCCGTAACGTTTCATGATTGCCCCTTTATGGTAGATAGACCAAACACTTGCCCGCGTTAACTTCACAACGGGCCACCTCCACCTCATTCCATAGCACCCGAAATTGCTGGTTGCCTTGACTGCCAAACGTCCAGAACACGACGCGGGAGGATTGCTGTGGGGTCAGGATGGCGTTGTAATCCCAACATTGGCTTGGATGCAACCACCCCGGGGCAGCCGTTAACTCAATCGCGGTGCATTTGGTACTCTCAATATACCCATAAAACTGTGCCCACAGTTCACCACTCATGCGATTAGTAGTCGGTTCCCCATTCGAGTCTAGCCCTTCAAAGGAGATAGCCGACACGGCAATCTGCTGGCTGTGGACATTCCACATATAAAAGCTGTACTCATCATAGAAAAAGCGTACCGGACGCCCATTCGGATAGGCAACCGTTGGGCCAACGGGTGTGGCGGTCAGGGTAGCTGTGGGGGTGTGCGAAGGAGTAGAGGTCAAGGTTGGCGGCTGGGGGGTGGTGGTATTAGTAGCGGTTGGCGTGATGGTCGGGGTATCGCTTGGCGTGGGTGTGTCGGTTGGTGTATGGGAAGCAGTAAAAGTGGCGGTGAGGCTAGGGGTGCGGGTGGCGGAGGGTGTCATGGTGGCTGGCAATGGGGAAGGTGGCGCAAAGGTGAAGGTCATGGTGGCACTACCCACCGTTGGGCTAGGCGGAATCGGCGTTAAGGTCGGTGGAACCTCGGTGGTGGTTGGAACGTCTATCATACCGACAATCACAAAGGCGGTGGCGCTTGGTGGTGCCTGCGTTTGGTTGGGGGTTGGCTGTGCTTCGTCATCATTTTCGACAATAGCCGCCAGTGTCATGGCACCAATCGCGCTCAAGGCCAGCACAATAACCACCAAACCACCAACCATAAATCCCCAATGGGGCTGGCCCGTAGCCTGTGCGTCGTGTGGGGGTTGCTCTATCATCATTTAATCGTTCACTTCATTTAAACCAGTTGCATTACTATAATAAAGAAACACAAGCATAGGAAGTCAAGTGGTGAAACCCGACCTTACCCAAAAACACCAAGTTGAACAACAACAAACCATGCCCAACCGCGCTCAATCATCGAGCGCACGGCCCCATTATCCCCCGCCCGTGATTCCGTCGCCTGTCGCTCCCCCGCCGATTCCCCAACAGGCACCACCACGCCCGCAAGCTCAATCTCGACCCCAAGCGCCCGCCAAGAAGAAAACAGGCGGATTGAATGGGTGGATACTGGGTATCCTTGCGCTGGTGGTGGGGAGTAGCTTGGCGTGTCTCGCAGTGGTGGCGGGCATGGGCTTGCTCTATTCTGGCAACGCTATATTACCGGGAGTAAGCGCCTTCGGTGTTGACCTCGGCGGCAAGTCTGCAAGCGAAGCAACAGCGGCTCTTGAGCAGCAATGGTACGATGGCGTTATCGTGCAGGATGGGGAGCGCGAATGGCGCGTGAGTGCCGCCGATTTAGGCATATGGCTGGATGCTCCGGCTACTGCGGCGGCAGCCCAAGACCAAGGTCGCGCTGAGGGGAGTTTTTTCCAAGCCATACTCGGTCATGTCGATGTTGCGCCCGTCCTCAACGTTGACCTTATCGTCACCCGCGAAGGCTTAGAGGCACTTGCACCACAATTAGAGACACCACCTATCAATGCGGGCGTGCAGTTGGTCAATGGGCAGGTGCAGGCCACCCCACCCCAAACAGGCCGCCAACTGGATGTGGAGGCGACCCTTGCCACCCTTTATCAAAATGCCTCAGCGGTATTAGCGGATGGCATTATCGAATTGGTGATGACTGATGCCTACCCCACCGTGACCGATTCCTCGTCAATGGTGGCGCAAGCAACGCAACTACTGGCTAATCCGTTGACCATCCAAGCGCTTGACCCTGTGAGCAATGAGCGTTTCGATTGGTCATTGGGGCCAGAGTCGTGGAGCCAATGGCTGGTAGCGGCTCCGGATGCGAGTAGCCCAACGGGATTGGCTTTAACCTTAGAGCCGACGGGCCTCGGTGACTATCTAGCAGGGCGGGCCGCCTCGCTACCCCCTGACCGCTATATTGAAGTCAATGAGGGCGTTCAAGCCGTACAGGAGGCCGTCGAAGCCAATACAACCAGCGCCTTCTTGCGGGTCTATCATCATGAGCGCCAACATGCTATCCAAGCGGGCGAGACTTTTTCCAGCATTGCTTATGACTATGGCATTCCCTATCCTTGGATACAGCAGGCTAACCCCGGTGTGGGCGATGCCCTTAGCGTAGGGCAGACCATTACTATCCCCTCACCAGATGTGATGCTCCCCCTACCAATTGTCTATAACAAGCGGATTGTGGTTAGCATCAGTCAACAGCGCATGTGGGCCTATGAGAACGACCAGCTAAAATGGGAATGGGTGGTGAGTACAGGCATTTCGTCCAGCCCAACCGCACCCGGGGTTTTTCAAATCCAATCGCATGAGACCAACGCCTATGCTGCCAATTGGAACTTGTGGATGCCCTATTTTATGGGGGTATATCGTCCGGTCCCGACCTCGGATTTCATGAATGGATTTCATGGCTTTCCAACACGCGGGAGCAGCCAACTGCTCTGGACAAACAATCTGGGTACACCTGTCACCTATGGCTGTATTCTGGTCAGTAACACCAATGTTGAACAGTTGTATCCATGGGCAGAGGATGGCGTAGTAGTCGAGATACAGCGGTAGGTGACACATGAGTACCAAGGGGACGCTTTGAAAAAAAGTAGCCTCTTGCGGTACACTGTGAGGCATAGGCGCAAACTTTAGACACAAGGTGAGGGAAACGATGAGTGTCAGCGCGATGAGTATGGCCCCGTTGCGGATGGAGCCGAAAAGCCTCTGGCTCCGTGATCGTCGCTGGGATTTAATCTTTATCACATTTAGTGTGCTATTGGTACCATTCCCCTATATTTTTTATATTCTAGGGGTACAACTCGGTGTCAATGAAGACATTAGCCGCAATGCCGTCAATGGGGTGGTGGCGGTCTTGGTGGGCGGGCCGCATATGTACGCGACCTTCATGCGTACCAACTTTGACCGCCAGTTTGTGGGGCGCTATCCCATGCTGATACGGTCGGCACTGATTATTCCGGTGGTGGTCTTATCGCTGGCTTTTCTCAATCTGACGTTGCTCTTGGGGATTTTCTTCTTTTGGGCGTTAATTCATGTGCTACACCAAGCCACTTATATTGTGGAGTTGTATAACCACCGCGAGGCCCAGAAAAAAGGGATTAACCAACCCCTCCAGCTATCCAAGCTACTTTCCACGCCCTCACGCATGATTGACTATGCTCTGATTTTGACATGTATGATGCCTGTTTCCGGTTACAAAATCAGCCAAGGTAATTTCGAGATTGGCACCAATGACCTGATGGCCGTCATTCCAGTTTTCTTTCAACAACTATGGTTCTTTATCCTGATGTCGGTGGTTTTTGGGGCGGCGCTGCTGGCCTATATTGTCAAGACGGCTGCTGAGATACGCGGGGGGTATGTCAATTGGCCCAAGACCGTTTTTATTATCTTAACGGTAGTCGTCTCCTTCTTTGTGCCAGCCCTGCCCAATCTAGATACAGCTTTTCAGGGTATGAACACATGGCACTCGCTTCAATATCTGGCGCTGACGTTCTTTATCCTGAAAATTCGCCAACAACGCGGGGAGCTAGAGAGCGAGGCCCCCATTATTAACCGCTTGGCAGAGGGTAACGACTCCCGCAAGCTGTATTTGGTGAGTATGTCGATGGTCGGGGTTTCGGTGGCGCTAGGGGCTGTTATCTACATCATGGCGATGCTGGTTGACCCTGAGAATGCCCACACCAATGCCCACTTTGATGCGGCCTACTATAGCAGTATCCTGTGTTTCCTGTGGATACACTACTACTATGACCATTTCTTGTTCACAGACTTCGAGGCGATTGACCCCTAAATTGAGGATGTGTGAATAACCCGCGTATTGGGTCGAGTATACGCGGGTTCTGTTTAGCAGATGGGGTATTTTGAATTAGCGTTTCTTGCGGCTGGCAACGGTCTTGGCGGCGGCGGGGTTGCTCTTACCCACCAAACGCACCGACTTGAAAGGACTGGTCAGGACTTCCACCACACCATTCTCAAAGAACCATAGCGCGGCGGGTTGGTCATCGACCAAAACTTGCTCCGGTTCTAATGAGATACCGATAATCTCTAGGCGGACTTTATTGTAGGAGGGTTGATGTGCGCCTGCGGTACGCCATTCAACCGCAAACTGTCCACCGGGTTGGAAGGAAAGCGTGAAATAGAGCCAGCGATAATCCCCTTGGAAATAGGCCATCCCCTCACCACTATCCTCATAGTGTGATGTTTCGCCTGCGGCGGCATAAGCTCGCAGGTGCAGTTCCTCAATCTTCTTTTCGCCAACGTACTGCTGCTCTTCGTACATTGGGATAACCTTGCCCGCTTTGGCAAAAATCGGCATCTTATCCAATGGGGCGCTGACAGTAATCTTGCGCGAGCCGTCAATCAGCTTATTCGTCCAGAAGTCATACCAAACTCCACGCGGCAGATAAAACTCGCGCTCGGTTGCTCCTTTGTCCAGTATGGGAGCCACCAAAAGCGAATCGCCCACCATAAACACATCATCTTGGGTGTAGAGGTTGGTGTCACTGGGGTCATAGAGGAAGGTGGGGCGAATCATCGGCTTGCCCTCACCCGCCGATTGGGCAAAGGTCGAATAGAGATAAGGTAGTAGCCGATAGCGCAGATTGATATAGGTGCGGGCGATGTTCTCGACCTCTGGCCCAAAACTCCAAGGCTCTTGGGGCGGGGTGCCACTGGCGGTATGGGTACGGAAGAAGGGAAATAGGCAGGCTAGTTGAACCCAACGGGCATACATCTCTGGCTCGGATGCTTCCATAAAGCCCCCGACATCTGGCCCTGTGTAGGTCATACCCGACAAGCCGAGATTCATCACCATGCTAATTGAGAGACGCAGGTGATCCCATGTTGAGACATTATCGCCCGTCCATGAATAGGTATAGCGTTGAGCGCCTGCATAACCGCAACGGGTCAGAACAAAGGGACGTTTATCCGGACGCGCCTTTACCATCCCTTCGCGGGTTGAGCGAGCCATCAACATACCATACATATTGTGCCCGCCCGCCAATTGAGGTGAAGGGCTGCCATCACAATCCGACAAAATATATTCAGGGATAGTACCTACTGTGCCTTTGGGCATGAATACTGTTGGCTCATTCATGTCATTCCAGATGCCGTCAAAGTCCAGTTTTAGAAAATCTGTGACTTGCCCAGCCCACCATTGCCGTGCGTTAGGTTTGGTGAAATCGGGAAAGGCCGACGACCCCGCCCATACTGGTGCAATAAAAGTGGTGTCATCGGGATAGGTATAGAAGGCTTTGGCGGCGAGACCACTCTGAAAGGCGCTATACTCAGGGTCTTCTTTCACACCGGGGTCAAGAATGGCAACTGACTTAAAGCCATCTTTCTTCAAGTCCTTGAGCAATTGCGGTAAATCGCCAAAGGTCTTGCGGTCATAGGTAAAAACGCGGTAGCCGTCCATATAGTCGATGTCAAAGTGCAGCACGTCGCAGGGGATTTTGCGCTTGCGGAACTCCGTTGCTAGTTCACGGAAGCGGCTCGACGGCGTATAGCTCCAACGTGATTGTTGGTAACCAAAGGCCCACAAGGGCGGCAAGGGTGGCGCACCTGTCAATTGAAAATAGCGTTTGAGTACCAATTCCGCTGTTTCATCAGCAATCAGATAAAAACGCAATTCGCCCGTCTCGGCACTAAAACTCATTTGGGTGGGCGTGGTGGCACCGAGGTTGACCATGCCTTTGGCGGGATTATCCCATAGCACACCGAGGGCATATTTGGGTGTCACCCCCATATAAAAGGGAATGGAATAATAGACGGGGTCAGTGCCACGATGATAGCCAATAGGGTCAAAGTTCCAGAGTTGGAATTGCTTGCCGCGTAGATCAAGATGTTCGGCGTGTTGACCGAGACCATAGCAGTGTTCATCCGCCGGCAGTTGGCGCGTCCATGTCACATTTTCGTTATCCCAGACCATCCCAACATCATGGCTGACCTCTTGACCATTGAGTAACACCAACTTGAGGCCACAATTGAGGCGGTCAACCAAACAGGCCATGCCACCCGCTCCAACAAGGACATGTTGGGTATCTTCGGAGATGGTTACGGATAGAGATTCAGGTTCAAAGGCGGGATTAATGGCATAGGAAAAAGGCTCATGAAATTGGCGGTCAGGCCGCAAGCGGACTTGCAAAATATGCGGTGTCAAGAATTTGAGGGATAAAGCAGCGTTTTGACCTTGTAAAATTGTACCGCGCCCGGTCGGGGTATGCCCTTGGAGTACCCCTAGCGATTGCAGTTTGCCGTTTTTCTTCTTGCGCTTATTAAAGCGCTTATCCATTTTTTGGCTAATCTTGGCATACTGCTTGATGTCTTTCTCATTGCTCATATTCGCCCAACCTTAGTTAGTATAGGTTCTTGCGCCGATTGTTTTGTACCATGCGGCGTGCTTCTTCTACTGATTTGACCAAGACTTCGCGGGTTTTGCCACCTGCTTGCGGGCTGCCAATAATACCCAGTTCATGCAGCGAATCCATCAGGCGGGCGGCACGGGGATACCCGACCCCTAAACGCCGCTGGATTAAGGATACCGAAGCCTTACCTTCGGCTACCACCAAGCTGAGGGCTTCCTCTAGCACAGGGTCCATCTCATTGAGGGATTCAAGGCGGGTCAGGGCTTGCTCCCAAGGGGGGATACCCGGTTTCTCGATATTGCCCGCATCAATCTCGCCTTGGTGCCAATCTTTCCAATAATCGACCAAGGTATCAATCTCATAGTCAGAGACAAAACACCCTTGCAGACGCTTAGGGCCAGCAGCATCAGGGCCAAGGAAGAGCATGTCACCTTTACCTACCAATGTCTCAGCCCCAACCGTGTCCAAAATGACCCGCGAGTCCACACCTGCTGCGACTGCGAAGGAAATACGCGCAGGAAAGTTAGCCTTAATCAAACCCGTGATGACATCAACACTGGGGCGTTGGGTGGCAACCACAAGGTGCATACCCGCTGCCCGTGCCTTCTGCGCGAGACGGGTCAGCATCTTCTCAGTTTCATCAGGGCGCATCATCATTAGGTCACCAATTTCATCGACCACGATGACAATATAGGGCATGTGTTCGTGCCGTCGTCGTCGTCCTAGCAATTCATTGTAAGCAGTGATGTTGCGGGCCTTCTCAACCTCCAACAGCTTATAACGCCTATCCATCTCACGGGTAGCCCAACGTAGCACGCCAATAATACGCTCGGTATCGGTTTCAACAGGACCAATGAGGTGAGGGAGGCCATTAAATTGCACTAGCTCGACCATCTTAGGGTCAAGTACCACCAATCGTACTTCATCAGGGGAGTTACTCATAACCAGTGAAGCCAACATAGAACGCAAGCAGATAGACTTACCCGAACCCGTCGTACCTGCAATCAGTAGGTGGGGCATAGTGGCAAGGTCAATCACAATTGGCTCACCCGAAACGTCACGTCCGAGTGGCACGGCAAGTGGCTTCTTGCGATCGTTATAATAGACTTCTGATTCCAAAACAGATCGCAGCGCGACAACACTCGGCTCGCGGTTGGGAACTTCAATCCCCACATAGGAGTGGCCGGGGACAGGGGCCTCAATACGCAAAGTCTTGGTTGAAAGGGCCAATGCAAGGTCATTGGAAAGGGCAGCTATCTTGCTGACACGGGTGCGGATGATGATGGTCTCCCCGTTGTCATCAATAATTTCTTTGATGGGTGAGACTGCATATTGGGTCACAGCAGGCCCAACCCGCACATCAATCACATCCGCGTCAATCTCAAACTCCAGCATGGTATTTTCAATAATTTGGGCGTTGAGATTGACTTCATCTTCGCTGGGTAGCTTCAATTCGCTATAGGTCAACAGTTCCAGCGGAGGCAAAATTTTAGGCCGCTTGCCTATTTTTATCTTGTCATGATAGCCATCCACCACAAAATGGCGGCGCTTGCTATTCGGTTTGGGCTTTCGACCATCTGCAACCAGCGGAATAGCAGGGCGATCTGTTGGGGCAAGCGGTGTTTGGACAACTTGCCCATTAATCACCAAAGTGGTGAATTGGGGCACAGATGGAGCATCAACTTCCTCGTCATCCGTTATCTCAGCCAGAAGGTCATTTGTAGTGGGCATGGGAGCTTCCGTTACCGTTGGTGCTGGACGGCGTGGTGGCACCGCTGGTGAGGGTGATGGTGTAGCTGGCGCTGGACGTGCCTCTACCACTGAGGGAGCAGGCTGGTGAGCAACTCCCGGTAGCTCTGTCGGACGCGGTGGTACCATCGTTTCAACGCCATTGATATTGATACGCGTGGGCCGTGGTGCTTCAATAGCTGCGGGCTGGGGCGGCGGTGGTGGTGTTTTCGGCGCAGGCGTGGATGATGGTGCAACTGGTTGCGGTTGCGGTGATGCAGGCTTGGTGGATGCTATATTGATAGTCGGTGGCGGTGGTGCCGCAGGTTCAGGTGGCGGCGCAGGGGTTTTAGGCGCTTCAGGTTCGCTTATTGGCTGTGTAAATACCGCGACGGACCCTGTTAGGGGTGGCTCTGTAGTAAATGGTGCGGTTGGTCTGGCGGGCGTAAGGAGTGTTTGAGCCGATTCAATAGATGGTACTGTTGGGGTTTGCCCCATAGACTGTACACGATTGGCAAAACGCTGAAGTTGGGTGCTGGCACCTAACAATGCCCGTCGAATATCACGGCGCTGGATACCCCAAAACAACCCAAAGCTGAACAGAAAAAGGATAGCCAAGAGCGTAATAGCGCCCCATTCTCCGATAAATTGAGCAAAAAGGCTACTCACCGCCCAACCAACATACCCCCCACCTTTGCCTTCACGGGCAAGGGCACGGACTTCTGCGCTAAAGCTAAGGAGATGAAACAACCCCTCAAGGCTGATAAAGGCAATTTCAAGACCAAGTAGGCGCAACCAATTGAAGCGAAATCGGATACCGGCCTTAGTAAGAAGGAGCATAACCCCAATAACCACTACGGTCAGGGCGACCACATAGGCCCCAACGCCAAAGGCTTTTTGGAGGCCAGTTGCTAAAGGCGCGGCAATTTCTCCGGCTGGGTTAAACAAAGCCGAAAAGGTCAAGACACCAATAATGATAAACGCAAACCCGCCTACCTCATCCGCCCAACTCGGCAACCGCTCATGTAAACGCTGCATGGCTTCGGGGTCATGCAGTAATGCTCGCAGTCGTTCAAAAGCAGTAGGTGGAGATGACTTCATGGGTTTCAATTGGGTTTGGGGTTTATCAGATGCTCGCGCTTTTCGTTTGGTGGACGCTGTTGTTGTGCTTCGATCCGTCATCTATATCCCTCACCTTCGTATTGTACCATGTGCGGGATGCAATCAAAAGCACAACTCTACACATCTTCGGCTACAATTAAGAATGAGAGACAGGTGAAGAGAGGAGAACACATGACAACATCCAACCGCAACACCCTAATTGAGAAAATTCGCAATTTCCCATCCCAACTTGATACACTGCTCAAAGGGCTAAGTGATGAGCAATTGACCACACCTTATCTAAGCGGAGAGTGGACGGTGGCCCAAAATGTGCATCATTTGGCGGATTCACATATGAATAGCTATATCCGTATGAAGCTCATCTTAACCGAAAACCATCCAACCTTAAAGCCCTACAACCAAGATGCATGGGCATTAACGCCTGAAGCTCAATCCGATCGCATTGAGACTTCTTTGATGATTCTACATGGTCTGCATAAGCGCTGGGTGGAACTCTTTGAGAGTTTGGCGGAAGAAGACTGGTCACGGAGTGGGTTCCATGCAGAAAATGGCGAGATGTCCATTGCCGACATTCTGCGAATTTATGCTGACCATTGTGATGCCCACCTTGACCAGATTCGGCGGACGTTAGCGGCTGCAAACTAGGCCGTCGGTTTGTGAAAATACAGTTCGGTGCCACAAGGATACTTGACCTTTTGGGCAATACGGTTTCGGATATGCGTTCCGATGCTGCACTGGTGGCTGGTCATGCGTGGGTTGTGTGGCTGGTGACTCTGCTTTCTTTTGACCGCTCCTGTGCGGCTTTTCTTTTACTCTATACGCCAATTCTATTGACCCAAATCACTTTATACTCTCAGCGAAACAGGGCCTTCTCGTAAAGCATTTACTGGCTGGGGGAATCCTATAGGGGTGTGTATGGCGCACCTTCACAACCTTGTTCCTTCATCACTATAAATCAATCATGCCTAGTCTGCTTCCGTTACCTCTTCCCTATCTTCGTAAGAAGCAAACGTAAGGCCGATAGCATAGGCTGGTGCGGCAATACGGAAAGCCGAATGCCCTAATGTCAATAAAGCCCAAGTTATCAATGCTCCCATTATTGCTTGAATGATTAGCGAGTGTTCAAAGTTTCTGAAATTCACATAAAGCCCACCCATCAAACAGAGGAGTGCAAAAAAACCTAGAATTCCATGTTCAGCGAGTAGTCGAGTATATTCATTATGGGAAGCAAGGCTGCTATGTTGAATACTTTTCCCACGAATTGCGTTGGCAGAGCCAGCCCCACCACCAAGTGGATTATCTATAAAAGCCTGTATTTCCGCCGTTGCAACTTCAATACGTCCTGTTGAGCTGGTATCTTGCAAGCGACCTGATAGTTGGTTGTCGGTAGTTTTATCCAGTTGAGGAATAATGAGATACATGAGAATACCAAAGAAAAGCGTGCTCCAGAATAAAATAGGAAGTAGCAATCTAGGCGATTTTCTGAACAGAAGAACCCCAAATACGACACCTGACGCAACTGCTGCATAAAAGCCCCCGCGTGAAAATGTAAACAGGGTTTGTATTGTCAACCATAACCCAATGAGAGCAATAACGATTTTTTGGTGCTTGGGTATTTCAGTCAACAGCACAAGGAATACTGTACTCAACATGCCCAAACCCAGTACAGTTGAAACCTGATTGGGGCCAAACCCACCAGAGGCTGAAAAATTGGAGGCATCTACCCAAACGACGTCTGTACTCAAGATACCCAACAAGGCATAAGTGGCGATGGTTAACAACGGTAATATATAAGCAAACAGCATCTTCACAAGGTCTTGTCTATTGAGCTTGATTTGGAAGAAATAGACGGATGCTATAAATAGCGTAGCAGGTCCAGACCCGTAGAAGCTGACCTGATCCCGAAGGGTACTTATCGAGAAATTAGAACCAATCCCTAAAAACGCCGGGATTAGAGCGATAAAGAACAAGAAACTGAATGGCGGAATCTTGATAGATTTCCGTGACGAGAGGGCAATGAGAAAGGCAAAAGCAATCGTATATTTCCCAGATTCCCAGAAAATATCGGCCTGCGTCATTCGCCAGTAGATCTCAGCACCAGATACATAGGCCGCTGCGTACATCAGGTTTCTATTTGATAAAAACGCCAAAACAAAAGTTATACCTATAGTTGCATAGGCAACATAGGTGGATAACAGGTAAACGCTGGTATTCATAACCCCAAGGCCGATATGAAAACCAATCAACAGGAACAATACAAACCCATTGCTGGTTACTTTATCCAGAAACTGTGGCTGTATGATAGACAACTTTTGGGAAATCATGGGTTCTTCTCATTCGGTTCTGGAAAACGGGGAAATTGGCTAGAATCAATGTTAAGTAGCATACGGACAGCCTCTAGGTAATATTCATAAGTGAAGAATCGGGCGGCCTGCACCCCATTTTGCGCCTGCAACTTCCACTCATCAGGATGAGCTTGGTACCATTGAATTGCTTGCACAAACTGCCCTAAGTCCAGCGGATCGATAGCACATCCAGTACCAAATGTTGAGATGTATTGAGGAATACTGCTCACACTTCCAATAAGAGGGACTACTCCATAGGCCATACCTTCACTTATCACTTTAGGCCATCCTTCGCTTGCGTTGGTGGGGAGTAGCAGGAAATGTGCCCTTGTATAGTATTGTCCAAGTTCGGTGATTGGTAAATGTCCGTGGAATGTGAGGAGATGATCGATTTCCAAATCTCTGGACTGTTGCTCAAATGTTGCTCGGTCTTTGCCATCTCCTATTATGTCAAAGTGTACCTCGGTTGTTGGGGACAACAGAGAGACGATTTGAAGCGCTCGCCCTATACCTTTTTCTTGCTCAACCCGACCAACGAAAATCAGACGGATTGGAGATGTGAGGTGCTTCGTCTCTAAGAGTTGATGGCCGACTTGGATATCATCAGCCGTCAAACTTGGATTGTAAAAAGACTGGATATGTTTTGGGGTATTTGCCCATTCGCCATTAATGGTGACAACTGCTCTGGTTAGGTTTTGTCGCAACCACCAGCGTTGAAAGCGATAAGACCAAGCAGCATTAGAACTAACCCAATCACCCGCATATTTGACCCACCGCTTCCGTGGTTTTCGCAACAAAGCGAACAAGATAATGGCAATGAGCGAAATGTTGGCTGGGCAGCGGATATGCACAACATCCACAGCATTCAGTTCTTTTAATATAGTCCGTATATAGGCCGGTATTGAAAATATCACCCTTAGCTTATCGAGAAGCGTGACGCCACCGGAAGGACGTAAAGTGACAAATTTAACATTGGGTGCATAAGGCAATGAACTGATGGGCGCTTCATTATGGTATAGAAAAGCAACATGAGTAACTTGGTCAAATAGCTTGGCTAAGTGGTTAATTTCACGGATAGTCGGTCCCCATCCAACTACCATGCCATTCTTTAGATAGTGCTCGGTGTGTGAGACAATCAACAGATGCATTGCTATTGGGCTATCATTCCACGCAAAATTAGGTCATACTGTCGAACAATCTGAGACCATGTCTGTTCATTAGCGGCACGTTCTTGAGCATCTCGGCCAAACTGAGCAAGTTGCGAGGGATTTGCCATCAATGAGATCACCGCTTCAGCTAGAGCCTGTGGTGACTCAGGGGGTACACTTAGTCCTGTTTTCCCATCAATGATCGCCTCCATTAGACCGGAATCCCGACTAATGATTGCGGGTTTTCCACATAAGGCTGCTTCAATAACAGCAATACCATAACCTTCAAAGTCGCCTTGAGCTGTATAGCGGCTTGTCATAATGAATAAATCACTGGCATTAAGATAATATACCAAATCCTCATCATTGACTCGCCCCAAGAAGTGTACATGAGATTCGACATTGAGGTCTCGTGCAAGTTGCATATAGTTTGCTTGCTTAGTCGGCAAGCCAATAATCAGGTAATGAATATCTGGAAATTGCTTTAATATATAGGGCAAAGCTCGAATAACAATATCTTGCCCTTTGCGCTCGGATACATGCCCAACTGTGACCAACAAATTTTTGTTCAACAAATGGTGCTGTTCTTTGAAAGCTAGGAGTTTCTCTTTAGCAATAGTACCAAAGCGTTCAGCATTTGCTCCATTAGGAATTATATGATTTTCTTTTGGATAAATACCTCGTTCATGCATCTGGCTAGATGTATATTGACTTACACATATAACGGCTGAGGCATTTTGAAATGCCCATCTTGTAACAATTCCATAAGGAAATGGCCGCGCCCCCAATTCTGTCCCATGACCAATTGCAACCCATGGTAATCGATAGCGTTTGGTTAGTGCAGCGGTTAACCATACCATTCGCTCTCCTGATACAACCACAACATCGGCATCGGTTAGTTTGCTGGCTATGCTGCGCCATCTATAAAACCATTCATGCAAGAAAGATGCTTGTTCTTGGAGTGTATAAACAGGAAAAGATAGTTGAGAATTAAAATAATCGATTTCAGCCGCAGTAACATAATCCTGCCGAGTGACAACGGTAATAGTCCAACCGAAATGGGTTAAATTCCGTGCAAGTTCATAAGCATGGGTTCCGATACCTCCCGGACCGGGTGGGAATTCGCTAGAAAGTAGAAGAAGGTTGGGCATCTGAATTTCCGATGGTTAGTAGAAAATAGATTGTTGAAAACAAGTTATTGTTAAAATCTCAATAAATTGACCATTAAATGCGGAGACAAGCAGCAGTTCTGCCCTAAAGTTTACCCCAGCACGCTAACGGTTCATAAGGCCTATTTTAGATAATCAATTTGTGGATAGACCTCAAACATTTGTGTTGCAGCTTTATATCTCTGCCGCATTTTCCATAAGGTGTTGGGTAGAATCAAAAGCCCGATAACCAATTTTGCGATTTTTCGAGGCAATCCACTGTGAATTGCAAAGGTTCCCCGAACTTTGAGCCACAAGTATTCCCTGACTTGGTGTGCATCAAAATAACGCAAAGATAGGTATATTTCAGTTTGGTGTGGTAAACGTCGCAGCATTACCTTCTGACGGCTCAGTCCAGCGGTAATAACACGGGCTTTATGGGTACGTAATCCACCACGTGGTGCATGATGGTGCAAGACCTCAATAGTTGGGTTATAACTCATTAAAGTGCCGTTTAAATAAATTCTCATACCGAGATCGCCATCAGCCTGTTGTCCTTTATCATAGGCGAGGTCAAAAAGGCCAGAGCTTTGTAGAACCTCGCGGCGAATCAAGGTATTGTTCGTCGGAAAAACATCACTAATTCTCGCATAAGTAAATTCATACGGTGCAGGACCCGACTCTGGCTCAACCGCATAGCCAGATGAAACTGGTGCAAGAGATTGATGAATGTTTTTCAGATGTAACTCAATGAGATTGTTTTGTATCTCATCATCGTCATCTATAAAAAGGATATAGTCCCCTTTCGATGCTTGTAACCCAACATTGCGTGCAGTTGATTGGCCTGCATAATCCAAATGGATTAAGTTTAAAGGCAGATCTTTGAATTCCTCTGCAAGTGCCATATCCCGTTCTTCAAGCGGAGTTTGGTCAACGACAACAATCTCCAATGGTTTAATAGTCTGGCGACGCAGTTGGTCAAGCACAACACGCAGATATGGATAGCGCTCAAGTGTCGGAATCAAGACAGTCACGCGGGCATCTTCTAACCTATGGGGATTTTCCAAGAGCGCCGAACGATTGTAAATCAAGTCTCGATCTGGCTGGGATGGAACATTGATTTTGCGCCATGCTCGTAGGATTGAAACTAAGGACGAGTTACCAATTAATACAGCGCGAAATATGCTCCACCAAAATTGTAGGCGACTAAAACGTAAATGAATAAATAACAATTCATCATATAAGGGCAATTTTATTGACTCAATGAATGAACTCTTGGCTATCATCGCTGGAATATGACGTACATATACACCCTGAGAAATATAACGATGCCCCATCTCCAGTGCAGCACCCGCTAAAGACACAAATTCCTTATGGACGCCTCCCATTTTGATCAACACTTCAGTTCGTACTAAACACGCTGCTAGAGAAACGCGCCACGATGTCGAAACAATGTCATTATCTGGATCACGGTTTAACATCCATGTTGGAACTACAAAGTTGATCCATGTTGGAAGCCCACTGGTCCCTAATTTCAACCCAGCATGCCACACATCACCGGGGGTAGTTGCTATTTCGGCTATAACTGCTGTGTCGGGGTTGCCCAAGCGGCTATCCCAAAACAGCCAGAATTGGGCGCTACTGGCTTGTGATTTTTCACGGACAACGTTGTACAACGATTGGGTATCCGCGTTGACTGTGAATACCTCACCAAGAGGCCATTCAGGTGGTGGATATTTTTCTGATTGCCAGATTAAATCGATTCTTATGGTCTGGGGCATTAGTGTTCTTTCACTGCTTTAAGATTCTGGGTAACCAGTTGACGAGTCTATTTTACCAAGCTTTCTTTTGGCAATACCTGTATTCATCAATGAAGTGAGTCATCTCAATTGTGCCTTATTCCATTCGCAATTATAGCATGTTTCCGAACATGTATTGAGCCACAATTGGGCCTCTTGAAGGTCAATGATGTTGAAACCATGCTGGCTTGTAGGAAAGAATAAGCTTAACTTGTTTGAATCGGTCTGACATCTGTGGATACGTAAGTAATAGTTTGTAATTGTTTTACAGCTTACCGGGATCAATGGTGATTCGTAAGGAGAGTAGCAATCACATGACCACCAAACAATCTAAGTCTACCTGAGCCGTAAGAATTCTACAAATTGCGAAACGATAATTTATATTATATTTCATATAATGTTAATATATAAATTATCTTAGACTTATAATTGAAATTCAAAAACCAGATAACTCTACGGATACCATCAATTACCCTCGCAGAAGTCATTAGGCTTTGAAAAGACTCAAACCCTGCCCCAGCGCCAAAACATTGCCCAACTGAGTGGCCGCCTCAATCAACCATTCGTCAGCATGCTTCAATGCGTTATCCAATGTACAAGGATGGCGGATAATGCTCTGGGCGCTTGCGATGTGCCAGCGTTGCAGATTAGTTGCACTGGCATCAAGGGTACCAGCCAACGCTACCACAGGAATATTATAGGCATGAGCAGCGAGTGCCATGCCCACGGGTGCCTTGCCCCCTTCGCTCTGGTCGTCTAGCTTGCCTTCGCCCGTAATAACCAGCGCAATGTCACCCACCGCCAAACGCACATCGTACCCACAAGCGATGATTATGGTCTCAATTCCGGACACCAATTCGGCCCTAGCCACCGCCATCAACCCAGCACTAAGTCCACCCGCTGCACCCGTCCTCGGCATATCACCTATGTCCACACCTACATCGTGTTTGAGGATGTCGGCATAATGAGCCAAATTAGCAGCCAAGGTCTTGACAGCCTCAGCATTGGCACCTTTTTGTGGCCCAAAAACAGGTCCTGCGCCGCGTTCTCCCAGCAATGGATTATCGACATCACACAGCACTTTGATGGTAACCCCCTCCAACCGTTGGGTGAGTGGCGTAACATCTATGTGAGCGAGATGTGCCAGTCCACCGCCACCGTGTGGAACGTCGTTTCCCTCAGTATCCAGCAAACGTGCCCCTAATGCTTGCAGACATCCTGCGCCGCCATCTACGGTGGCACTGCCGCCAACCCCCACCAAAATCTCAGTAGCTCCCGCGTCGATGGCCGCCCCGATTAACTCACCAGTACCAAAAGTAGTTGTGAATAGCGGGTCTCGTAGAGTGGGGGTGATAAGTTCGATACCAGAAGCACGCGCCATCTCAATCAGAGCTGTCTGCCCTGATAGACCAAACGCAGCCTCAACATGCTGTCCACGCGGGCCAGACACCCTGCGGGTTACCCAGTGGCCTTCAGGTTGACTGTTGAGCCACACCGCCAAAGTACCATCACCACCATCCGCCAGCGGCATAAAGACAACTTCACAATTGAGTTGGCTGGCAGCCAACCCTAGTGCAATTCCTTGAGCAGCATCTAAGGCCGAAAGGCTGCCTCTGAATGCATTGGGAGCAATGGCAATTTTGAGAGTTATGAGGGTTACTCCTTTGATTGCATGGGGCGTTATTGGGCAAGTTCACACTAGCTATCAAGTCCCGACCACAAAGATACCCTATGTTGGGAAAGTTGACATCCAAAACGTTTTGGATTAAGATATGGTAAAATCCAAAACGTTTCGGATTTGATTTACTAAAAAGAAATCACGAATGCCAGCCACCTTAAAAGATATTGCACAGCTTTCTGGTTTTTCCATCACCACCATTTCGCGGGCACTTGGTGGCTACAGTGATGTCAGCCCCAAAACCCGACAACGAATCATCGAAATCGCCAACCAGATTGGCTATGAACCCAACCTCGTTGCCCGTCAACTTCGCCAACAACAAACTCACACCATCGGTTTCATCATCCCTGAAGATACATTTTCGGATGGGTTCTTTAGTCAGTTGCTAATGGGCATTGGTCACGCTGCCGCACAATATCACAATGATGTCCTTATCAGTACCCAACTCCCCGACAATGAAGAATTAGCCGCCTATCGGCGGATTGCTGGCGGAAATCGTGTTGACGGCATGGTAGTGGCCCGTACCCGACAGAATGATCCACGCATCACCTATCTAGAAAGTATCGGGTTGCCTTATGTAGTATCGGGGCGACTAGCTCCTGACGAGGTTTCCGATTTTCCATATATTGATGTGGATAGCCAAGACGGAGTGCGGAAGGCCGTTATCCACCTGACAGAGCGCGGGCATCGTCATATTGCCTTGATTTTGCCGCCTCAAGAGATGGCCTATACCGCATATCGGCTGCTTGGCTATTGTCTGGGTCTGGATGATGCCAACATCCCTTATCGTGACGAATATGTTGTAACAGGCAATCTAGAACATAGCGGTGGTTACGAACAAACCCACTATCTTCTAGCAAATTTTCCTGCAATTACGGCTATTGTGGCTTGTAATGACCACATGGCGCTCGGCACGATGGAAGCCATTCGGGAGCGTGGCTTGACAGTGGGCAAGGACATTGCCGTCATAGGCTTTGACGATATTGTCTCGGCGGGAATCGCCACCCCCCCACTAACCACTATCCGCCAACCTATTTTCGAGATCGGAGAGCGTCTTATCCAGATGCTCATACAGATCATTCAAAACCAGCCCCCTAAAGAACAACAAGTGTTGCTACCCACTACGCTGGTTATCCGTCAGACCACCTAAACGAAGGAGGATGCTCTAGAAAAATCACACATCTCATGTCCACCAATTTAGAACCTTTAGTTCAATTGATAGCATGAATAAGGAGCAAAAAGAAAATGAAGAAGATACGTTCGTTTATCACCCTCGCTCTGGCACTTACCTTTGTGATGACCCTTCTGGGTCCAGCATTGGCTCAAGACAACAGTGTCACGTTTCTTTCTACCCAGTTCAACATTGTAGAAGAAGCCGAGAAAGCCCAGAATATTATGAACGACGCCGAAGGGGTGACCATTGAGTATAGTGGTTTGGAAGAAGGCCCACTGCTCGATAAGTTGCGGGTGGCCGCCGAAACCGAAGAAAGCCAAGGTGACTTGGTTGGTGCCCTTCACGGTACCTTCCCCACGATGGTACAAGAAGACATGCTGCTTGACCTAACCCCGCTCTTGGAAGAACTGGAAGCCGACTTAGAGTTGCCTAGCGCTTTTGTTGAACTCGGCAAGATGGGGTCGGACAACTACCAATATTACATCCCTTGGATGCAAGCCACCTATGTCATGGCTGCCAATGTAGAGGCCATGCAATATCTGCCTGAAGATGTGGCATATGACCCTGAAAATCCCAGCCAACTCTACATTACATGGGAGCAACTAGCACAATGGGCTGCTAACATGGAAGCAGGCGAAGGCAAGAAATTGCTGGGTCTGCCTGTCGGTGGTCTGATTCACCGTTTCCTGCAAGGCTATCTCTATCCGTCCTTTACTGGTGGTATGGTGACAGGGTTTAAGACCGAAGAAGCTGTCGAGATGTGGACATTCTTCCGTGACGAACTATGGCCCCACGTCAACGAACAGTCGATTACCTACGAGTTTATGCAAGAGCCATTGTTGGCGGGTGAAGTCTGGGTGGCCTTTGACCACACCGCCCGTCTCAAGGATGCTTTTGAACAACAACCCGATAACTTTGTGGCGTTTGCTGCACCTGCTGGCCCAGCGGGTCGTGGGTTCATGCCTGTGTTGGTTGGTCTTGGTATTCCTTATACCTCCTCGAATCCTGATGGGGCCGAAGACGCGATTCGATTCTTGATGGACCCCAATACCCAAGGCCGCGTGTTGGCTGACTTGGGCTTCTTCCCCGTCACGGGTGGTGTTGATACCAGTGAAATGCCCACCTACGTTCAAATCGAAGAAGCCGCTGTGAACGCGCAAGCCAATGCGGAAGATGCCATCCCGGCCTTGTTGCCAGTCGGTCTCGGTGACTATGGCGGGCCGTTCAGCCAAATCTACAAGGACACCTTGTTCCGCATTTTGGTAGACGGTGACGACATTGCCGCTGTGTTAGCCGAACAAGGCGAACTCCTCCAAACCTTGATGAATGACGCTGGCGCGCCTTGCTGGCCGCCTGACGCCCCCAGCGAAGGCCCCTGCCAATTGAAGTAGGAGCCTACTTGTCGCTCAAAGAATGCGGGGAAAGGGAGCGGGGCAACCTCATTCCTTTCCCCGTTTGTTTAGACATTTTGGGTCTTGGATAAAGGAGCCGTAATGCAAACCCACAAGGTAAATTTGGCACCCTATTTGCTCGTTTTTCCCTCCATGTTTTACCTGTTCCTTTTTTTCGGGTGGCCGATGCTGGGCGCGGTGCGGATGGCTTTTGAACGTGAGAGCCAGATCATGGAATTGTACGCCGAGGCCGACGATACAAGCGAAGTCACGGGCAAGGTAGCGCTCAATACCGAAGTCACGTTGCTGGACTATAGCCTCGTCTTCAATGAAACCCCCAGCGGGCGCTACGATGATGACTATTGGTACTATGTTCGCAGCATCGACGAGGCAGGTGAGGAGGTGGAAGGATGGGTCTTTGTCGAAAACCTTCGCGGGGCGAAGGGCGAAGGCGATTTCCCCGATATTTCCCAAGACGGCATCCTCAGAGCCTCGGATGTGGAGGCGCTACCCGTCTACGAGTCTCCTGACCTGACCAGCAAAAGTACCGGAGCCATCCCCGTTGATACACGTATCAATGTGTGGCGCGGCGAAAGCCAGTCAAACAGCGAGACTCTGGATTGGTTTCAGATTTCCGATACACGCTTGAAGGCCATTGGCTGGATACCCGCTGAGTATGTGCGCCCCTATTTTACTCCGTTTAGGCCCAGAGACCTCGCACTACAGCAACCGACTGGGGCATTCCTCCAACCGACAGAAAATAATCGCTTTACGGTCTATGCCAGTCCATCCGCCGAAAGTGCGGTGCTGGCCCATATGCACACCGATAGCATAGTGACTATTGATGACTACACCGTTGAGTTTGTTGTGTTAGCGAATAACGACCGCACCCGCCCTCAATATTGGTATCATATCGAGGCCCGCTATACGCAAGCACTAGATGGCGTCGATTTACCCAGTGCAACTACAGGCTGGATTCCACAATCGGCAATTATGCCAACCTTGCGCCCTAACCCCCGTCAGATTGGATTGGCTTATATCGACCCTGCGGAGACCTTTCCCAACCAAACATTACCGCTATATGGTGCGCCCACCGATAGCGCCGAGATTGCTTATCAATTACCAGTCTATACACAATTAAATGTCTGGAAGCCCATATTAGCATCTGACAATGACGATACCATCATGTGGTTCTTGGTGTCGGATAGCAAAAATACGATGTGGGGCTATTTACCAGCCGAGCAAGTTGTCCCTAGCGGCACCCCCACCATGTTCAGCGCTGAAGATTTCAAAATCAAAGAAGGCGATAACTTGGCAAGAGGGGCTAGAGGTTCGGGGTCAGGTGAATTCACGCTAAATTTCTTCAAGCGCATGTTTAACGATGCGCGTTTCGAGAAAGCCATCCGTACCACTGTCATCCTCATGATGCTGATTCTGCCGATACAATTTGTGTTGGCTATCATCATGGCCTTGATTTTGCAGGCTCAAATTAAAGGTAATTCGATTTTTCTATATATTTACACAATTCCGCTTGGAGTATCGGATTTAGCGGCAGGCTTGGTGTGGTATAGCATCTTCACCCAAAGCGGTTTCCTCAACTCGTTTCTAGAGCAGATGGGCCTGATTGAAAAACAATTTACGTTCATCGGAATTGGCAAAGAAGAGTGGATGATAACCATTATCGTCCTCGCAGAAGTGTGGCGGGCCACCTCGATTGTGATGGTGATTGTGGTGTCTGGCTTGCAAGCCATCCCGCGTGATTATCTAGAAGCAGGCGAGTTGTTCGGCGCTAATCTATGGCAACGCCTATGGCATATCGTTTTGCCTATGCTCAAACCGAGTCTACAAGTGGCCCTAATTCTGCGTACCATTTTGGCCTTCCAAGTATTCGCGGTGGTGGTAGCCATCACTGGCGGCGAGGTCATAACGGTTTTAGCCAACGAGACCTATCGATGGTATGACCCCGCGAGGATGAATAACCCCAACATGGCAGCCGCCTATGCGACATTCATCATGGTGCTGTCGCTAGGGATTTCGATGGTCTATCTGCGGGCGGTGCGCTCGCAAGAGGAGAGTATGAAGCGATGAGTGTCGTCACTGACCAACCCAAAACCGTCGTTCCAAAGCGACCACCCCTGTGGCAACTCGATAGCGCCCAACGCCGTGCCATCCTGCAACGTCGGGTGCGGCGGGGCAGTGTCTATGTGCTGGCAGTGCTGGTGGCGTTGTGGATTTTGCTCCCTATCTGGCTCATTGGGACGATGGCCTTCAGCACAACCGAAGCAGTATATAGCTATCCCAAGCACTTCGCGCCGATACCCTTCTCAGTCGAGACCATGAAATTCTTTTTGGAAGTGGATGGTATCTTAGAATCGACACGCAATAGTATTGTGGTGGCCTTCTTGACTCTATTTTGGTCAACGCTGATTGCCACACCCACAGGCTATGCCATCTCGCGTTATGTGTTTCGGGGTCGAAACGCGGTGCGGCTGGGAGTGTTGGCGGTGCGGGCCTTTCCGGTAGTGATTCTGGCGGTGCCGCTGGCCGTGACCTTCGTCAACTGGGGATTAAATGATACCGTGTGGGCCGTTGCTCTGATGCACACCGCGCTCACCTTACCGACTACGATTCTAGTGATTTCGAGCGTGTTTGCCAGTATCCCGCGTGAGCTAGAAGAAGCCGCCAAGGTCTTCGGCTGTTCCCCGTTTGAGGCTTTCTTGCGGGTAGTCTTTCCACTGGCCCTGCCCGGCATCGCGGCCTCAGCTATTTTCACCTTTGTGATGTCATGGAATGAGGTCTTTGCGGCTATCTTGTTGACTCTGGACAATCGCACCCTACCTGCCGAGATTCTCTATTCGCTTGACAAAGCATCAGAGACGACCAAGTTTGCGGGTGGGTTCTTCATGCTGGTGCCGTCGTTAATCTTCATCTTCTTCATCCGCCGCTACCTCTTCAACATGTGGGGGCAAATCACCAAATAGGGGAAAATCGTTATGGCACGAATCGTTATTGAAAATGCGTATAAAACCTTTGGGGATTTCGTCGCTGTCAACAATGTCAGTTTGACGGTTAACGACCAAGAATTTGTGGTGCTGGTCGGCCCTAGTGGGTGTGGCAAAACGACGTTGTTGCGGGCAGTGGCCGGATTGGGGATTGTTGATAGCGGCAAGATTATGATAGGGGATCGTGACGTGACCTATCTATCACCCAAAGACCGCAAGCTGTCGATGGTGTTTCAGAGCTATGCCATTTTCCCGCACATGAAAGTGTATAACAACATCGCGTTTGGGTTGCGAATGCAGCGTGTCTCCAAGGCGCAAATCGAGGAGCGTGTTCAAGAGGCGGCCCGTTTGCTGCACATCGAAAATCTACTCAACCGCTATCCATCACAGATGAGTGGCGGTCAACGTCAACGGGTGGCGGTGGCCCGCGCCATCGCTATGCAATCTGAAGTGCTGTTGATGGACGAACCACTCAGTAACCTCGATGCGCTGTTACGGCTGGAAATGCGGGCCGAACTCAAGTCCTTGTTGGCGAAGGTTGGGGCGACCACCATCTATGTCACCCACGACCAAATTGAGGCCATGAGCATGGGCGACCGTATCGCTGTTATGCGTGATGGCGAAATCCTGCAATTCGATTCACCCACACGCATCTATGATTTTCCTGCCACCCAATTTGTCGGTGGGTTCATCGGCACGCCACCTATGAACTTCTTAGAGGCACAAATCCAACGCGACAACGGTCAATTGCAAGTCAAAATCGGCGAGTTCACCCTATCACCCCCTAACTACTTGCACGATGCCTTGCGGCTCTATGAAGGGCAAGTGGTATTGGCGGGCATCCGCGCTGAAAGTATGGAAGCGCTAGACGCTCCTGCTCCTGATACATTGGGCGTTACCGTCGAAGTGGTCGAGCCGTTGGGGTCTCAGAACCTGTTGACCATCCGAATGCACAACAACGTCATCAAAGTTTCGACTCACCCAACCTTTCCAGTGGTAGCGGGCAAACAAATCTGGATTCGCTTCCCGATTGACAAGATTCGCTGGATGAATCGTGACAGTGGTCAAGCGCTACCCATCGATCTTGAAAAGATTGTAAGCCGATAAAAAGTCACTGAGAATGATGAACGCATTGAATCCAGCAGCGGGGTATAAGCCACTTGACTTCGGGAATGGTCAGGTTACGGGCAGCATCGACCAAGATGGGCGATTGATTGCCCTCAATACCTATCATGCTGAATATGGTTATGCCACGCTGACAACGGCCTCGCCTTTCCCAGAAAGCGCCCGCTATCAACCCGATGTGGTGCGGGCTTATCGTGCTGGGCTGGCAGCGCTACAAGGCTTTGGCCCTCGCTTTATCCAACCGATCACTCAGCGTCGCGCCTTTCTGCTTGAAAATGCCATCCCCCACCTCGAATTTTCGCTGGCGGATGGGAGCAAGGTATCGGTATCGACTTTCGCCGTTGGCAATGGTGCTATCCAATGGTGGCGGGCCGAGGGTGAATCTCCAATCGTGCATTGGCAGGGACAGTTGATGCTGCAACGCTGTGCCTATACCCAACTAACTGAAGGGGGGCCATTGCCCATGCCCGCCCTGACGATGGAGGCTACCGCCAGCGAAGGCATATTGGTCATTCATAACCCCATACTCGGTCAGGCGGTGGCGATTGCTGGCCTGCCGATGGCGTCATGGTCACAGCAAAGCACCAAGCCACTAATGGTTGACATGACGGGGCCATTGCATACACTTGTCTTCGCTTGGGGTACCACGCCTGAACAGGCCTGCGCCCATGCCCAACAACTCGCCCAGACTGCTCCGAACCTTTTCTTAGAGCAACTGCTGGTGGAGTGGCGTACACGCTGGCACGACTTACCCCCATCACTTTTGTTACGGCGGGCGCTGGCCTATGGCTTGATGCTATGCGTGCCCGTTGATGCTGGAATCTGTATTCTGACCGACCACATGCTGTTGCCACTATCGTGGAACCGTGATGCCTATTACATGGCGAAGGCGTTGTTGTTGCGAGCAACACCCGAAGCACTGGAGATCGTGCGACGGCATCTTATCTGGCTTTTTGAAATCGCTGAACGCCATAATGGGTTATGGGGGCGGGCCTATCTCGCCAACGGGCACATCAAAGATCGTGGCTTTCAACTAGACCAACAGCTTTTCCCATTGTTGGAACTCACCGAGTATGTAGCTTTCACCGACGACCAAGTAACTTGGCAACGGTTATATGAACATATCGCGCCCATCATCGAGGCACTTATAGCACGCAAGGCCACACATGCGTGGTTATTTCCTACCGACGAAACCCCCGCCGATGACCCTATCGCGCTGCCCTATCATTTTTCCAGCCATGTGCTGGCGTGGCACACCCTCCGTAAACTGGCAGAGGTCGGTATGGCGCAATTCACCCCATTGGTTGAGGGCCTCCGCGCCGCGATTGACGGCTATTTCATCGCCGAGCATGACGGCACCCGCCTGTATGCTTATGCCGCCGATGGGCAGGGCCGCTATCATTTTTATCATGATGCCAATGATATGCCGTTGGCACTGGCACCCAATTGGGGTATGGTCACGACTGATGATGCCGTGTGGCGTGCCACCGTTGCCTTTGCATTCTCGGAGCGTAACAAGGGCGGTACCTATGACGGACGGTTGGGGTCAGTGCATACACCTGCGCCTTGGCCTTTGGGTGACATTCAAGCGTTGGTAGTGGCGGAGACGATTGGCGACGCACACAAGGCGCAGGAAGCTCGGCAACACTTGGCACAAGCCGCGCAGTGGGATGGTGCTTTACCCGAAGCCTATCACGCGGAGTCTTTCGAAGTTGTTTCGCGGCACTGGTTTTTATGGCCCAATGCTGCGCTGGCTTGTTTAGACTTGGAGAAACAACCATGAACATAGGATTTATCTCGACTCGGCTGGCGGGCGTTGATGGGGTCAGCTTAGAAACCGCCAAGCTCGTGAGCGTGTTGGAGGAAATGGGACACGACTGTTTCTATTGCGCGGGCGAACTGGGCGATGACGCCAAACCCGGCCATCTGGTACCGGAAATGCACTTCTTTGATCCAACTGCTAGGGCAATTTATGAGGAAGTCTTTACGAATCCAGCCCCCGGCCCTGAAGTCTATCGGCAGATTTATGCTCGCGCCGACATGATTCGTGAAAAGCTAGAAGCCTTCATTGACGCCTACAAGATTGATGTGCTGGTGCCACAAAATGCCTCGTGCATCCCACTCCAGATTCCGCTTGGCATCGCCATTGAAGAAACCATCAAACGCCGCCGTATCAAGACGCTGTTTCACCATCACGATTTTTATTGGGAGCGCGAACACTTTATCAACAACGGCATTCAAGATATTCTGGACAGTGCCTTCCCGCCCCGTCTCGAAACTGCCCACCACATGGTCATCAGCACCGTGATGCAACGGCGGTTGAAGGCATGGCGTGGGATTGAGGCCGTCTTCTTGCCCAATGTATTCGACTTCGAGAATCCACCGCCTGCACCGGACGCCTATGCCCTATCCTTTCGGGAGGCTATCGGACTCAGTGATGACGATTTAATTGTGTTGCAGCCTACACGGGTCATTCGACGTAAGGCCATCGAAAAATCAATCGAGTTGATGCGTAAACTCAACGACCCGCGTCTGATTTTGATTATCACGGGCTATGAATATGACGAACCCACCCAGTATGGCAGTTGGCTGCGTGAGGAGGCCGACCGTGCTGGCATCCGTTATCAATTCATTGGTGATCAGGTGGGGGGTGTGCGCGGTGAAGCCAATGGGCAGAGAGTCTTCACGTTGTGGGACATCTATCCCCATGCACACTTCATCACCTATCCCAGCGTGTATGAGGGTTTTGGCAACGCCTTAATTGAAACACTTTACTTCAGGAAGCCACTGGTGGTGCATCGCTACCCCGTTTATGTTGCTGACATCCAATCATGTGGGGTAAAGGCTGTTGAGTTCTATCATGACCTGACCAATGAGGTGATTACTCAGACGCGTCAACTCATTGATGACCCTAAGCTGCGCCAAGAAATGATCGATCACAACTATGAGGTGGGATTACGCCACTTCTCCTTCCAAGTTTTGCGAACAACGTTGCAGAAAGCGTTGTATAATTTGACCCATGACTGACCAACTCCTTGACCTATTGCAGAAGCTATATGGAGCCGAGCAGTCTACACCAGTCTATGAGCAACTACAGAAACGGCTAGAGATTGCGCGGACAAGGCTACATCCAGAGACCAGCACGCCGTTGTTTTCGCAGCGGGATGTGGTACTCATCACCTATGGCGACACATTGCAAGATAGCGGCCAAGCGCCATTGCATACCCTCCATCAATTTGCGGCACAGTGTTTGCGGGGAACCATATCTGCTATTCACATCCTGCCCTTCTATCCCTACTCATCGGATGATGGTTTCTCGGTGATTGATTACCACACGGTTGATTCCCAACTAGGTACATGGAATCACATCACACAATTGAGGTCTGACTTTGACCTGATGTTTGATGCTGTTATCAACCACATGTCGGCTCAAAGTGAGTGGTTTAAGCGTTATCTAGCAGGGGATGCCCAGTTCGCCAATGCTTTCATTGAGGTGCCGCCTGACACGGATTTAAGCACGGTTACCCGTCCACGCACCTTGCCGCTACTGACCCCTTTCCGAAAAGCCGATGGCTTAACGGCTCATGTATGGACAACATTTAGCGCGGATCAAGTTGATTTGAACTATGCCGATCCGAACATGCTGTTTAGGGTGTTAGATGTGGTGTTGTCGTATATTGAGCGGGGGGCACGCATCATCCGACTGGACGCTATCGCCTATATTTGGAAAGAAACCGGCACCAATTGTATTCATCGTGAGCAGGTACACTGGATTATTCAATTGATGCGACATGTACTGGATGAGGTAGCTCCCAACACCATCATTATCACTGAAACCAATGTGCCTCATGCTGAGAATGTGTCCTATTTTGGTGATGGTTATCATGAGGCTCAACTGGTCTATAATTTCACCTTGCCACCGTTGGTATTTCATACACTGCTGGCGGGTAATGCCGACAAAATCCGAGAATGGATCAACTCGTTAGAGACTCCTTCCGCCCGCACCACCTTCTTCAATTTCACAGCTTCACATGATGGAATCGGGTTGCGTCCCGTTGAGGGGATTCTGACACCTGCCGAATTGCAGGCACTGATTGAGCGGGTCGAGGCGCATGGCGGGCGGGTATCGTACCGATCGAATCCCGATGGCACGGAAAGCCCCTATGAACTCAATATCACCTATGTGGATGCCCTAACGCATCCTAGCGAGCCATTGGGCATTCAGGTCAAGCGCTTTCTGATGTCGCAAGCTATTGCGATGACATTAGCGGGGATACCTGCCATTTATATCCATAGCCTGCTAGGGTCACGGAATTATCATGTTGGGGTATCGAAAACAGGACATAACCGCACTATCAATCGTGAGAAACTGTTGCTTGATGAGGTTGAGCGTGCATTAGATGATGTCACTAGTTTCAGAAGTCGTGTATTTGATGGCTATCAACACCTACTAGCGACACGTACTGCCCAACCAGCCTTTCATCCCAATGCAAGTCAGCGTGCGCTTGATTTGAACAATGAAGGCGTGTTAGCTATTGAGCGCCAGACCGACTCCCAGCAGGTGATTGCCTTGTATAACGTCACCGCGCAATCCCAGACCATTGACCTGCACCCTTATCTACCGGGGCAGGCGCATGACTTGTTGACTGGAGAGACGGTGGCATCTGGTCAGCATATATTGCACCCATATCAAATGCGGTGGTTGCAGAGCTAAGGTTCCCATATTAACCATTACTCTATACCATGTGGCGCTATTCCTGCCCCTCAAGCTGTGGTGGCATGATCAACATCATTTTCTGGTATTATAAGCTCACCATGAGGAATCTTTAACTTGTCGTTGCAGGACAAACTGCGTATTACCTCCACAGTCAGCAGTTTTCAGGCGGCTGTCTTGTTTTACAGGTTTATTATTGGAAAAAACAACGGTGTTAGGAGTTAATTCGCCGCAACAATAGTCCTAGCTGCAAATGTGAGTATACCCATGTCAATCCTGTCCTCTAAGCTACAAATGCCGCTGTTGCGACCAGATTTAGTGCAACGTTCCCGCTTGATAGACTATCTCAATGCAGGGCTATACCGTAAGCTCACCTTAATCTCCGCACCAGCAGGCTTCGGCAAAACAACCGTCGCCAGTACATGGATTGCCCAAAGCAATTATCCCACAGCATGGCTATCGCTGGATGGACGTGATAATGATTCAGCACGGTTTCTAAGGTATATCATTGCAGCTATTCAGAGGATTGATGCGGACATTGGGCAACTGGCAAGCGAGGTGCTGCAAGCGGGGCAACAATCCTCAATAGAAGCCGTGTTGACATCCCTTCTTAACGAAATAGCGGTTATCCCTGATGATTTCTGGTTAGTGCTAGATGACTATCATCTACTGGAATCGCCAGAGATTGATGACGCGCTGAGATTCTTGTTGGAACACCTGCCAGCACAAATGCATCTGGTCATCATCACCCGTGAAGACCCTCAACTTCCGCTTTCACGGCTGCGAGTCCGTGATCAATTGACCGAGTTGCGAGTTGCGGACTTACGCTTTACAGTGGATGAAGCCGCAGAATTTCTCAATCATGCGATGGGTCTCACGCTTTCCGCACAGGATATTGATGCACTCGAAAAGCGTACCGAAGGCTGGGTCGCTGGATTGCAACTGGCGGCGCTCTCCCTACAGGGACGCACCGATGCGACGGATTTCATCCAAGCGTTCACAGGCAGTCACCGTTTCATTGTCGATTATCTATTGGAAGAAGTGCTACATCGCCAATCGGAAACCATGCGCGAGTTTCTGCTGTATACGTCGATACTCGGCCAAATGAACGGTTCACTGTGTGATGCGGTCACCCAACGAAACGATAGCCAGAAGGTATTGGAAGTATTGGAACGCAGCAATCTATTCGTTATCGCTTTAGACGATGAACGCGGTTGGTATCGCTATCATCACCTATTTGGGGATGCCCTGTACAACGCCCTAAACAACGAATATCCTGAGCATATCCCGGTGCTGCACCGTTGGGCAAGTGATTGGTATGTTAAACAGGGTCAGCTACAGGAAGCCATAGAACACGCATTACTAGCAAACGATTTCAAGCAAGCAGCTGACCTTATTGAGACAATCTGGCCTAAAATGGATGAAAACTATCAGTCCGGTCAATGGTTTGAATGGGCGAGCCGCTTACCAGAAGCAGTTGTACTGAATCACCCGATTCTTTGTCTCGGTTATGGGTGGGTCAAATTGCTGCATGGTGATCTTGACATGGCTGAAATTTGGTTTCAGCGAGCCGAGCGTTGGCTTGATGCGCCAAGTGAACAGCATAAGCAGATGGCAGTCATTGACCAGAGGCTGTTCGAGGAGCTTCCTGCATCAATTTGTCATGCGCGAGGCTATCGCGCCCTAACGATGGGCGACATACAGACTGCTGTACAATTTGCAGCACAATCCCTTCGCCTTAATCGACATCATGACCATCCTAATTATGGACGAGGTTTGGTACTGCATGGTTTGGCGCAGTTAGCCAATGGTGATCTTATCAAAGCCGATCAGACATTCAGTGATTTTACGGCATACATGGAAGCCGCCGGAAACATCATGGATGCTACCGAATTGGTATTCATCATCGGCGATATTCGAATCACGCTTGGTCGGCTCCACGACGCGTACCACGCCTATAACAACGCCTTTCAGTTTTTAGCACGACAAGGTAACCCATCCGTCATCGGGCTAGAAGACCTCTATCGCGGCATTGCCGATGTATATCTGATGCGGAATCAACTGGTTCTGGCTGAGGAAAACCTCCTTGCTGCGGAGGAGCTAGGCGAACAAGGTATTATACGTCCCAACTGGCAATCACGGTTATATGCAACACAGGCCCAACTAGAAATCGCACAAGGAGATTTTGCAACGGCGCTCCAGCTACTTCATGAAGCCGAACAACAGTTGGTACCAACACCTGTGTTTCTCAATCACTCTATCCATGCCCTCAAAGCCCGTGTGTGGATTCGACAAGGCAAACTAGATGTAGCCCAACGCTGGGCACGCCAGCAGGGATTATCGCCAGATGGCGACATCACGTATCTGCGCGAGTACGAGTATTTGACATTCACGCTTCTACAGATTGCATTGTATCAAGCGCAACCTTCAGACATTCTGCGAACCTCAACGCATAACCTGTTGGATCGATTGTATGCGACAACCCATGACAGTGGGCGAATCGCGCATGTTATCGAGGTCTTCATCCTTCGAGCATTGATGTACACTGCACAGCATGAGATACCTCTTGCCTTGAATGCGCTGCATCAGGCGCTCGTGTTGGCGGAACCGGAAAGCTATATCCGTTTGTTCGTAGATGGAGGCCAACCCATAGCCGACCTGCTGCGCGAGGCGGAAGCACAGGTCATCATGCCAAATTATGTACACCAGTTGCTGGCTGCTTTCGATGCTCCGACACCACCCCCACCCGCAGCACAAGCATTGATTGACCCCCTAAGTGACCGCGAACTGGATGTACTGCGTTTATTGCATACAGACCTTAGCGGGCCGGAAATCGCTCGCCAACTGGTTGTGTCCCTCAGCACCATGCGGACTCACACCCGCAGCATCTACAGCAAGCTAGACGTTAACAATCGTCGGGCTGCTGTCCGACGGGCGCAAGAACTCGCCCTGCTGTAAAGCCCCTTTCTATAGATCATCACATCAATCATCACATGTGACGATGACTACTCATCACGTCATATCATATGCTCTTATCAGAATCAACAAAACAACCAAGAAGGAGATAGGCAGACAAGGTGACTGATGAACGAGGAACAAGGAACCTACACCATCCGGATCAAAGGCCATCTGAGCGAACAGTGGGCCACCCGCTTCGAGGGCATGACCATGACCTTCACCGAGGAGGGCGAAACTCACCTTACTGGAACACTAGCCGATCAATCGGCACTACATGGGCTGTTGCGTACTGTACGCGATAGTGGTCTGGAATTGCTGGCCGTCAATCGTGTAGACGGCGAATAAGTCTGCAAGCCATTGATTGCTGGGAACTACTCTAATGGAAGGAATCGTCAAATTCACCTCACGAATCGTGTATTACCAGCCTTCAGCATAAAACGCTACCTGTCTTATCCATCATAAAACATTCAAAACTCAAGGAGACAAGATTATGACCGCCATTGCACAGACACCAACGAACACCTTCACCCGTACCGAGAATCAACCTGTCAGCCTATTCAAGATAGGTGGATTAGCAGGAATCATCGCTGCCTTCACATTCTTATTCGGCTTTGCCCTGTTCGTGACCACATTCGAGCCATTGACCACTGGCGAACTCAACTCCGTCGAAACTGTCGAGTTTCTGCGCGACAACCAAACCACATTCTATGTCTGGAACCTCGTGATTTATGTGTTGTTCGGTATCATGCAAGCAGTCTTGACATTGGCGATGGTCGAGCGTTTGAAATCCATCGCCCCCGGCATCGCGCAGATTGCTGCTGCACTCGGATTGATTTGGTCTGGGCTGGTAATCGCCAGCGGCATGGTCGCCAATGTCGGCGCAACAGCCGTTATCGACCTGTATGCAACTGACCCCACCCAAGCAGGTACCGTTTGGACGACCATTGACAGCGTGTACAAAGGTATCGGTGGTGGTAATGAGATTGTCGGCGGGCTGTGGGTATTATTGGTGAGTTTGGCTGCGTTGCGTGGTGGGTTGCCAAAGGCGCTCAACTTGGCTGGGTTGCTGGTTGGTGCCGCGGGGATCATCACACTGGTACCGCCGTTGGCTGATATGGGCGCAATCTTCGGGTTAGGCATCATCGCTTGGTACATCTGGACGGGTGTCGTACTGGTACGCAGCAAAAGTTAGCGTCATACAGGTGGTGCGACAGTGAGATGTTCGTGCCACCTCCTCAGCCTCTATCGACTATTCAGGGGACTTGCTCCAATTAATATAAAGGCAGAGGGGGGTTCTAAAGAAATTGCTCTTCGCCTCGCGGTGTCTACAATAAACTTTGCCAAGCGGCAGGGTGGGAGCGATGAGTTCACAGGGTACTGACATTCTGGGATAGGATCAAATGTGGGTCTTCCGGTACCACGATCTTCTTCCTGACCTCTATGGGCATTCTTCCCGGAGCTAATCGGGTTTTGGGTCTCATGACAGCAGGACATCTCCTCAAGTAATCTGTAATACATAGAGACGGTATGAGATTCAATAGGAGCTTCCAATGCAATACCGGGCACTCGTTCTAGCAATCGTTATCCTCTTGCTTTTTCCTAACCTAGTGATGGCCGACCCGCCGACACAAGATGGCGGAGGCGGAACAATCGTTGCCAGCGGCTTCAACGGCCCACAGGGTATCACCATTGACGATGAAGGCAATCTTTGGGTGATTGAAAGTGGTTTGGGGGGTGAAGAAGATATCCAGTACATCTCAATGGAAACTGGTCAACCCTTTACAACCCACATGGGGACAACCGCACGGATTGTGATGGTAGAGCCGGATGGCGAACAGACGGAAGTGGCAGTGCTGCCCTCTATAGCTGCATCAGATATGGAGATGGTTGGCGGGGCACGCCTGACTTGGCTCGATGGTGAGTTATATGTAACCAGTGGCGGCTGGACAGGTGGTGTTGGTGATGCGCCCAATCTTACGGGAACTGTTGTTCAGATAGAGGACAACACTATCACCCAAGTGGCAGATATGTGGGCCTATGAAAATGACCATAACCTTGATGGCATGGTCATCGAAACCCATCCTTACGGAATCACAGTTGGGCCAGACGGTTGGCTCTGGATTGCCGATGCTGGTGCCAATACGTTAATGCGTGTCAACCCAGACTCAGGTGAGATTGAGCATGTGGCGACCTTCGAGGGACTTCCCATCACTATGCCTAACCCAGCGCGTAACAATGCAATGGAAACTGACCCTGTCCCGACGGCAGTGGCCTTCGATGAGGATGGCAACACCTATGTCTCGTTGCTGAGTGGGTTTCCCTTTATCCCCGGCTCGGCCAAAGTGCTGCTGGTTACACCAGACGGCGAGATCAGCGACTATGCAACAGGATTGACGATGCTTACCGATTTGCAGCACGGGCCGGATGGGGAATTATACGCGGTTCAATTTGGGATGTTTACCGAGCAAGGCCCCCTTCCCGATGCTGGCTCAATAGTTCGCATTCACGAGGGCGATGCTTCGGAAGTCTTAGTCAGTGGACTGTCTTTTCCGACGAGTATAACATTCGATTCAGAGGGGAATGCCTTCGTAACCATCAACGGCTTAGGCGCACCGGGGTCTGGTGCAGTCGTGCGTTTTGATCAATTGACTGATATGGCAGGTGACTCCATTACAGCAAGCGAATAGCCTTCCGTTGGCTCTAAACTGGCAATGTGGGAGGTAGGCACACACTATCTCCCATATTGCCGCATCAATACAAGACGAAAGCGAGAACAATAATGAGTGAACTATTATCCGAGCGTCAGAGCGCAGCTTATCTGATGATTCTTGGTTTCGTGGTGTTTACCGTAGGCGGCATTTTATACACAGGTCGTGCTATATGGACATGGCCCATCGCGCAAACTCCACGTTATCTGCTTTGGGAACGAGGTTTCGTTATCCTTGCACTACTGGCGACGGTTCTCGGTCTGGTGCTGCTGGAAGATCTATTACAACAAGCCGGAGATTCTGGCGTAGCACGGTTGGGCGTTGTGATGTATGGGTTAGGTGCAGCGGTCGTTGTAATTGCCGAAACGTCATTCCTTGGCACCCATGAGTGGGCCTACCCACAAGTAGTATTCTATGTTGTCATTGCCTTCTTGGCTCAGGCCCTTCTTGGCGTATCCTTGCTTCAAACTGAGCTTGTAGCGGATTGGGTGGGGTGGATAACCATTATCTGGAACTTAGGCTGGCTGATAATGCTACTCATCCTCAGCCCACGTGACATCTACTTTCCGGTACTCCATCATATGGCCCCACTCATCATTGGAATTACGCTGCTCGTAGCAAGCTAGGTTGCCCTTTTTGGTGCTAACATAGAGATGAAGTGAAAACGCCAGAAGGTTCATGGATGACACAATGATGAGCAACCAAACGGCCCGCCACCTAGCTTGGTCTATCACACTGATTTCCGTTGCACTAGTAACGATAGGTTTGGCAATGAGTATCCTCGCACTCAGCGCCGCTGAGAATCATCTAACACCATTCCCGCACCAGTTTTTCACACCACTACTTACAGTCGCTTATGGTGTTGCTGGCACGCTTGTTGCAACTCGTTATCCCCGCAACCTCATCGGGTGGATGTTTTGTGTTACTGGATTCCTCAGCGCTCTCAACATGTTGTCAGTGGGCTACAGTGTGTACGATCAACACATCATGACTTTACCCGGAGGCGAACTTGCCCAATGGCTGACCATTTGGGTTTGGATTCCTAATGTATTGTTGCCAATTACGTTTCTGCTGCTGCTATTTCCCGATGGGCAACTCCCAACTACGAGATGGCGTCCAGTTGCTTGGGCTGCTGGTCTGGGAATCGTCATGATTATTACTGTGGTGGCCTTTTACCCTCGTCCGCTAGAAGAATTAGGGCACACTGAAGTTAACCCTTTCGGAATTACTGGTAGTGCGGGGTTTTTGACGGCGTTGATGGTCATCGCTACCCCGTTGCTTGTAGTGGGTATAGTGGGATCGATTGCGTCAATCATTCTCCGGTTTCGACACACTGTTGGAATAGCACACGTGCAGCTTAAGTGGATCGCCTTTGCGGGGGTGATGGTTATTGTGGGGAATATCGTGGGCAGTATTCCTTGGTTGCTCTGGCCGGACAATCCACTCAGCGAAGAAGCGTCGATTATCGCCACAGATTTTACGATTGCAGGCATTGTCGTTGCTACTGGAATCGCTATTTTGCGCTACCGACTGTGGGATATCGACATCGTGATTAATCGCACCTTGGTCTATGGCTCGTTAACCACTCTCATTTTGGGTATGTATGTGCTGATTGTTGGCTCTTTAGGAAGCCTGTTCCAGAATCGCGGGAGTCTGCCTCTGTCCCTCTTTGCTACGGGTATAGTTGCAATGTCCTTTCAACCCCTGCGGCAACACCTTCAACAGGATGTGAACCGCCTCATGTTCGGTGAGCGAGATGACCCCTATGCTGTATTAGCCCGCTTATCTGCTCGCCTTGAAGCCGTCGTCACGGCACAGGTTGTGCTACCTACGATTGTAGAGGGTGTGGCTGAGGCGCTCAAACTTCCCTATGCCGCCATTGCACTGAAAGAGAATGAGCAGTTCACGGTTACGGCTGAATATGTGCGCTCTTCTACATGGACACGCAAACCAGACCATGACATGGACATTCTCCCGCTTGTGTACCAATCCGAAATGATAGGGCAGCTTCGAGTCGCACCACGTACTCGCGGTGAGCCGTTCTCGCTGGCTGACCGACAGTTGCTCGAAACCATCGCCCGTCAAACGGGAGTTGCTGCCTTTAATGTGCGCTTGACTCAGGATTTACAGCGTTCCCGTGAGCGTTTGGTCACAGCCCGTGAGGAAGAGCGCCGCCGCCTGCGCCGTGATTTGCACGATGGACTCGGCCCCACACTGGCTGCCATGTCATTTAAGCTAGACGCAAGTGCTAACCTGATTGGTCATGATTCTGAACGCGCACAGGCCATGATTGCCGAACTCAAAGCACAAATTCAGACGGTTCTAGCTGACATTCGCCGTATCGCTCATAACCTACGTCCACCAACGCTTGATCAACTCGGACTAGTTGGGGCGCTACAGGAACATATCGCCGCGAACTACACACACGGATTGCATATCACATTGGAGGCACCCGAAACGCTGCCCACTTTAGCAGCAGCGGTAGAAGTTGCAGCTTACCGCATCACACTTGAAGCGATTCACAACGTCAACCAGCATGCTTATGCTCAACACTGTTGGGTCCGTCTGTCCTATGGTGAGAATCTATGTCTAGAAATCAGCGACGATGGGTGCGGAATCCCCACTCATCTACAACTTGGCGTCGGGATGATTTCTATGCGTGAGCGAACAGAAGAACTAGGCGGAACGTGTGTATTTAGCGCACATCCCAGACAAGGTACTTGTGTTATGGTACAGTTACCATTGATGACAGACAGTTATCATGAGGGAGAATCATGGAACCCATCCGAGTCCTGATAGCGGATGATCATACCTTGTTCCGAGAAGGGCTACATGCACTACTAGCATCTGTACCGGATATTGATGTAGTTGGTGAAACAGCCAGTGGGCAGGAAACACTAGACAAAGCTGACACGCTACAGCCAGATGTGATTCTGATGGATCTCCAGATGCCAGAGGGGAACGGCATTGAAGCCACTCGCCGTATTCTCCGTCTGCATCCCCATATAGGGATTATTATGCTAACGATGTTTCAAGACGATGCCTCAGTTTTTGCTGCCATGCGTGTTGGCGCACGCGGTTATGTGCTAAAGGGTGCCGATCAGAGTGTTCTGTTACGTGCTGTGAGTGCTGTCGCTAATGGCGAATGTCTCTTCAGTCCTGAAATTGCGGAACGACTCATGCAGTATTTTGCGAATCTGAAGCCATCAGGCACAGAGATTTTTCCTGAACTCACCGCCCGAGAGCGTGAAATTTTGACCCTCATCGCGCAGGGGGCTTCGAATGCCGACATTGCAGCCAAGTTGAATCTGAGCATAAAAACAGTCCGCAATCATGTATCCAATATCTTTAGTAAACTGCAAGTGGCGGATCGTGTGCAGGCTGCTATTCGTGCCCGTGATGCGGGTTTGGGGAATGAATAGCGTCTTTTTCATTAGAAATTCGCTCCCGCGAACAAAATGACAACAGCCTATAAAACACAAAAATCCCCAAGTGATTTTGAGGATTTGTTATCTTATAGTTTTTTACTATAGGCCTACGGGAGCGACGGGTTTCGGGCAATACTGTGTACAATGTGGCGCTATTCCCGCCCCTCAAGTGGTGGTGGCGTACAAATCATCATATGTTGGCATTATAGCATATTGAACTGAACTAATCGGTGACATCGACCGCCCGAGCTAATCGGCTACATCGTGCCGGAAAAAGGGGGATATACTGGCAGGAAAAACGGGACGAGGTAAGAGATGGAAGAGGCGTGGATAGTGGAACGCGCTCGTCTACGCGACCTGTTGAATCAAGACCCCCAACCAAGCGTAGCGGAACTGTGTGCCATCAGTGGACGGTCGGAGCGATGGGTGCGGAAATGGCGCAAACGGTTGGCAGGAACAAGGGTCGAGGATGAGGAGGTACTTCACAGCCAGTCGCGGAGCCGACATACGCCACCTCGCCATGTGGAGCCTGCGGTAGTCGAAGTGGTCATCGAACTGCGGAATACGCTACCACGACAGTACCATCGGGTAGTGGGGTCAAAGACAATTCTGTACCATCTGCACCAGCGCGAAGACCTCAAGGCGGCAGGCTATGATGTGCCGACCTCGACGAGCACGATATCGCGCATCCTTGATGAGCATCAACAGATTGTGCGTGAGCCAGCGCCTCCGCCACATGAGGAAATGGTACGACCCGACCCGATGGAAGTCTGGGAAATTGACTTCACGGATGTACCCGGCATTCCACCCACCGTTAATGACAAACAGCAACATCGCATTGAAGTTCTCAATATTGTGGATCGCAGCACATCGATTTTGGTGGATAGCCAAGCCCGCGGCGACTTCAACCAAGCCACGGCCCTCACCAGTCTCGCCAGCATCTTCTTTCGTCAAGGGCTACCACGGGTACTCGTCATCGACCGCGACCCACGCTTCGTGGGCAGTTGGAGCGCCGAAGGCTACCTCTCAGCCTTGATGCGTTTTGTGTTGAGTTTGGGCATTCGTTTAGAGATTTGCCCGCCCCATCGCCCCGACCGCAAACCCTATGTTGAGCGCGTTCATCGCACCCTTAAACAAGAGTGCTTGCGGGTGAGCTGTCCCACCACCGTCGATGAGACCCAAATCGCAGTCGAGGCCTTCCAGATGTTCTACAATACCGACCGTCCTCACCAAGGCACCGCCTGCCGCAACCAACCACCCTATGTCGCTTTCCCCAGCTTATTAGGTATTCCACGTTTACCAACCATTGTTGACCCCGACCATTGGCTCATGCAGTTTCATCACCATCCCTACAAACGTCGGGTGCGTGCCAATGGCACCGTTACCATTGGACGACAATCTTACTATGTCAGTCGTGCCCTCGCCGGACGCTATGCCGTGCTGACCCTTGATGCCCTTCAACGCTGCTTTACTTGTCGCCTTGCGGGTACTGGACTGAAGTCCCTGCCCGTCAAGGGTTTGGCGGGTGAACCTATTGACTTTGACCTTTATTTTGACATGATGGCTAAGGAAGCTCAGTCCGAGTGGCAATTGCTCATCGCCGCGCAGCGTCTACGAAAAAAATCCGTTGCCAAGCGGCACGATGTAGCCGATTAGCTCGGGCGGTCGATGTCACCGATTAGTTCACATCGTTGACCATCTACATTGTTATCGCAAAGCAAACTGCATGTTACCTCAGCAATCAGTAATTTTGTAGCCGTGAAGCCTTTAGCTCATGGTGTATCGTCGCTTTCGTCATCGGTGGGCAGGGTGTCCAGCAGCGTTTCAACAGCCATTTGTAAAACGGGTAGTTTTTCCACCGCTTCCCACACCCGCAGCATGTTAACATCAAAATAGCGATGAATCAGCACATCACGAAAGCCCTTAATCTCGCGCCATTCCATTTGTGCCTGCCTCGCTAGTACTTCATCGGGGATTTGTTTGACTATTTCACCAATCCGTGCATACGCCATCATAACCGCATACTGGGTACGCGCATCCTGCAAAAATGCGTTTTTGCCTTCCTGTATGAACTGCATTACAAGAGTTAATTCATGCTGGATATCTTCCAAATGATCGCGGCTTGTTTTCTTCATAAAGTGGTAACATCCTTCATGATCCGCCGACGGAAACGCTCCCGCAGTCCCGTATGGTCTTCGACAATATCTACGCCCACACCGAGCAAATCCTGTAAATCCTGCCAGAAGCCAGAAAGCTCAAACAGACTTGCGCCTTCGTGGAAGTTCACCAGCAAATCGACATCGCTATCAAGCTTGGCATCTCCGCGTGCGACACTGCCAAAGACACGCAGGTTATATGCGCCGTAACGCTCCGCCAGCGCAAGGATTTCAGTACGACGGGCACGGAGCATGTCTAAGGTTGGAGCCTGTCGGGTGGTATCTGTCATAAGCGTTCATCGCTTTCATCATCTGTAGAGGGCTGGAGTTCCGCTAAAAACTCTCTAGCAGGACGAACATTGCCTGCTAACACCTCAATCAGCGATTGCTGCAAGCCCGCCAACAGTTCTTCATGGGTCGGTTCATCAAAGTATTCTGTCAGCATGTTGCTCACCACATCATCTAGAGGCATATTGCGCTCCCGCGTCTCGCGTTGCAGGTAGGCCAGCATATCATTGGGAAGCCGTAACTTCACCTCTACGGTTGTCATGGCATTTTACCTCTCGCTTTTTACCCTATTATAGCCTATAGCTCATTTTTCTCAGGTACTCGACAACTTTGTGGTAGTTTATCCTCAGTTTTTTGAGTAACAATGACTTAGACCATAAACAACTCGTACAAGTAAAGTTAAAGCGATCTATTTGCCCGATGTCGAGGCCACCTATGGTAAAGCCGATTTTAGTTGCATTACGCGGTTACACTCCTTGGACTTGGTGGTGGTAGTGGCGTTGAACAAGGTCGATAAACTCGACCCCGAGACATGCCGCACACGGTTGACTGAACTCGAAGAACGCTTGGCACGGTGGGTGGTGCCGCTGTGCGTCCAAGGCCAAGCGCTTGTCCATACATCAACAGGAAATGTGGAGCCAAAGCACACTCTCCGCCATCCTGAGCCAATATGGTGGTCAATCGGCACCCAAAAGATTTGCGAAAACAGCACATCTCATCAATACTAAAAAATAGGGATGGAGCGCCTCCTCGCACTAGGCCGTAACGGGTCTAGCAATATCAAGTAGCAGAAAGGAGCCGCATGACCGTGTGTGTGCCACTTTTTGATATTACCCATTGGTCGCCAATGGGGTTGACCGTCCTTAATGTAGGTCTGGTCAGCTTTGTTTGGGCGATTAATAAGGGAAAGAATACCAAAAAGCCGCGACGCCCTCGACAAGAAGGCTAGGTTTTGTGAATTGATCCTTTTGCAGCCAATAGATGGCTTGCTGCTGAGGAGGCGACTCCAATCCCTTTCATATTCTCTCACCCTTTCTAGCATTGAAATAGTAGTAAATCTTGGTCTGGGTCAGTCAGGCATTGAGGCTTTTTTGTGCGGTAGCAGACGCTTGTGTATTGACCGGTTACGTCGGTAGGGGGCAACCGCATTGTGCTGCCTGCATGAATAAGAGCTAGGCTCAGTTATCCTGAATCGTCCGGCGTGATGTAGGCGGTGAGTAGCCAGCCGATTTAACCAATTAGTTCAAGTTTGTCTTCTTTTACGGGGTACCCATCAATTTATCGGAATACGAGAATTTTCATCATGCTTACCGGTCCATCGGGCGTTTCCTAGAAGATGTCTATACATACAAACGTATTCATTCTGCCTTGGAGTATCTCGCACCTAGCGAATGTGAGGCACAATGGGTAGCACCGTTATCTTAACTGATGCTAAAATATGATAGCGCATTTTTGTGTCCAATCTCAGGGGTTCACTACAGGGTACTACTATCCAGTGGAGTAGAACAGACAATTCTGGCGAAATGTTTTCCTTCAGGCTACCTAAAATTTCAAATGACACAAATGACATGAGGCTTGCTTGCAATAACATGGAAAGCCAAAGCCTGCTATTTGAATAAACATTCCTATCCTGCAGGTCAGCAATAATGTCAAATCGCAAAAAATAGGCGACACTTATAAAAATAAGTAAAATGACACTGACAATCATCAGCAAAATCGAAAGAGAATAGTTTGCCCTAAAAAACAACCATAAACTAATAAGGATGATCGCAAAAAATGATAATCCAGCAAGAAACTGAACACGGTCAATCAACTCTTTTCTATTCATGACTTTTGCCTATTATCTAAGTGCTTTAATTGCTGGAGCATTGGGACTGAGCGTCCTCACCTCTATAGATATATCTAGGGCGTATTTTATGTAAATTGTTGTATTTTGAATCATATCTTACAACGATGTTTGCTGGATCGCAAATTTTTCTTTCCAAAATTCTTCATTCTTCAATTATTGATGAGATACATTATAAAGGCAATAGAGATTGATGGGTACCCATCAAAGATCTATTCATCATCTACATACACGGCAACCCACTCATATAGATGATGATTCCTTGGAACAATATAGTTTCCGCGCACTCTTAGGTTTATTAGCGCTGCCATAAGAATTTCGTCTGAGATAGTCATAGAGTTCACCCAGTATTGGAGGAGATCAAGGGTTGTTAGCATCTGAATATGCGGCATTCGAGCCGCCAATTTTGAGGTGGCGCTGTGGTCATCAAGGACAATTCCCCAATCATTCTTGAAAGCAATTGCGCCTGAGATTTTCTCTCCCATTCCCCGAATGCCGTCGCTTGCAAGCACAATGATAGTGTTGGATACGGAAGGCGAGTTGATTGAGCATATCTCGAGTATGCCCTCATCTATTAACATATCCCAGTCTATAGGAATTCGTTCGCGTTTCCCATTTTTGTCTGGCTCTCCATAGACAGCTTGTGCTTCCCTCTCTTTCACATAATCGCTCACAGCACATCGAGCAAGTAGGCTTCGAATGATTTCTGGCATGTATCCCGTTGCATAGAGATTGATAACGCTACTAGCATCTAAGATGATGTATTCATGACGAATGAAAGGCGCATCGTCCAAACAGCACTCTCCTTAATTTATTTCATCAACTAGTCAAAGGAGAGTCTTTGTCCACGCAACGTGGAAAAAATCTCTCGAGCTTCTAAGAGATCAACCTCAAACAAATCAGCAAGTTGATTCTCGCTGATTACTCCCTGATCTAATGCCTCAACAGCAAGAAGTTGATGACGCAACGGGAGGCGTTGACGTGAAGCTGGAAGTTGCTCAAGACCAAGACGACGTTGTACATCACGCACTTTGAAACCTTCGTCATTGAGATGATCTAACATTCCAGAGGGGATCAACTTGAGACCTTCCAATCGATATGACAACGCTTCAAAGGATACTCCAAAATAGTGCGCCATCTCGACAAGATCATAGGGCGTTACTTTTCCTTTCGCCTTGCGAATATCAGTAAATCTTCTCATGATCCCCGTCGTTGGCATCAGAAAATGAACCGCGAATTGATCGGCGATTTTTTCATTCTCAGAGCGACGCGAGTGATAGCCCTCAATGTTGTACAGAGTTGGTTTGTATCGAGAGGTAAGAAAGTGTCCATAGTCATGGGCAAGGGACATTCTGGCTCTTTCCTCTGGATGCTGATTATTGACTGCAATACATCCGCCAATGTGGTCGCTATATACATAAATTGCTGAATATTTCGACGGTCTTAAAGGCAGATAGTAGATACGCAATCCCACTTCTTGCTCAAGCAAGGTACGCAGAACAGGAATGGGTTTATCGCCAAGCCCTAAACGTTGTCGCTCTTCAAGCGCAATACTCTCGCCTAGTTCCTCTGCTTTGAGTCTGCCTATTTCATACTCAGCAGGATATTTCTTCACTAATGGAGCATCAAGTAACTGCTCAATCTCATAGTAGCTATATGCGAGGTCTTTTAATTCCTCAATCCACTGCTCAATTTCCGCATCACCCTCATTTTCATACTGTTCTGGCCCGCGAAATTGCGGTTGCGTATAAAGGTGCTCATAGCGAATTTCTTCAACAAACTCACTCACATCTCGCCCATACTCAATAGCAAGTTGTACTAACTCTTCCGGACGGACTCTGCGATCGCCCTTTTCAATGTTAATCATCGTTGTACGCCCAACATTGATAATTTGGGCTGCTTCTTCTTGCGTCAGCCCGCGCTTCTCGCGTGCTAGGCGAAGTTTGCGCCCAAGCGCTTGTGCATCTAGTAAGTTGATTATCTTCTCTGCATCATTCATTGTTTATTCCTTTATCGAAACAGTCTTTTGATGTTTCGTGCGCTTCGGAATACGACGAATGGCCTTAATCTCCGTCGCAAATGTATCTTGTACAACTGGTACATGCCATTCGTCCGCATAACGGGCAAGTACGGATATTATTTTTTCCGTCAAGTCATGTTCGGAGTCAACGCCACCTCGAGAAAGTCGATACACAATATCAGCCAACCGTGATGGGTGTTTACGGGCGAGTATCTCCCATGCGTTCTCGCTATACACGATCTGGCGCAATGAGTCGGCTTGGTGCATCATGTGTGGCAAGTGGCTAGTACGAAGCAAATCGTCACGCTCTAGGCCAACTTCTAAGTCTATCAAGTATGGGGTATGATCTTCTGTTTCTGATGCGAGAAAACTTTCGCGTCGCAAAAGACATGATGAACATCTGCCACACTGCGTCACACTCTTTCGATGCGGGCGATCACATGAGATAGTTTCCCATGCGATGTCAGTCACTTTCATTTTATCTAGCACCCGACACATCTCTGCTTTCGTCCACCAGAGGAAAGGATTATGAACCCTAAATTGCTTACCCAAAATCATTGATACCAAATGACTGATGGCATCAAGGGATAGTGGATGTACTGATCGTGCGTGATCCAAACCAACCTCAGATGCACGATAGGGCAAGTTGAGGGCACCGGGGCCATTTTCATAAGCTGCAAGCGCATCTTGGTCTTCTAAAGCTGCATAGGCCGCACCTAGTAACATAAAGACCATTCCACGCGCCCGAAGTTTCCTATCACGCTGCAAGCCTTTTTGTCTCGACCCACTTTGATAGATATGTACTTGCATAAGCCGCATATCTACACCAAGACGTTTTTCCAAACGACTAAAGACGGATTTTTGAATACCTCTGATAGACGAATTACCACCTGCTCCAAAGAGAAGAAACCGTTCTGCACTTTTTTGATTAATGCGATTACACAGACCTGCCATTGCATCAAGTCCACCGCTCCAAAGTGCAACCTCAGTATGGACGCCTTCATTTGACGTTTTCCAAAGCGGTCGTTGTAATTCTGCGAATCGCCTCTGCTCCGGAAAACGGATAAACTCGAACGTCCATAAGTCTCCTGTAAACGAGTATAGCGTCTGCTGGAGATGTGCGTGCAACTCAGGGGTGTTGAACGTCTCAAGGCATCGTATTGGTAGACGCACATGAATTACACTGGGGAAATCATGATCGCGTTGCGTCCAGCGATCTGCCTCATGAATTGCCACAGCGAGGTCAATCAAATCTGCAATGGGGGCATCCAATAGCAATCCCCGTAGATTGAGAAATGCCTTATCATCAACGGAAACCCGAAGCTCAAATTTTCGATCATTCGCATGGTTAATGACATGCAGTTTGCTGTACTTCAACCGATCGGAAATTCCATCAAAATCGAAGGTAACATGTGGTTGCGGCATTTACTCGGCGCTACCTTGCCAGTCTTCTGGCATTGCAATATCCATCTCGCTGAAATCAAGCTTGGCGACACGTTTCTGCCGCCGTTTTTTCAAGGAATCCACACACCCTAACCTTACAATTTGAGCAACCATGTGTTCAATTTCACGATCAAGGTACGGACGTACTTGACGCAGGCGCTTCTCAATTGCTTCCGGAGAAATGTCGTTGTGGTGATTGAGTAATGGAAGATGCTCAAAAAAATCAGCATCGATTACTCGATTGATGTATTCACGAACAACTACCACCTCGGATATAGCATCGCTATTCCCATGTATGGCCTCTATAACGCACCATTTGCAGGCATCAACGGCAAGTGGCGTGGCTCGGCGATGTCCCATCAATTCACGGGCTAATTGGTCAATTAAGTAGCCCTCTTGTTCCACATCAATTGATAGTCCATTCATGAGAGCATCAGAAACCTCGGTAACTGTACGCATCACCAGTTGAATTGGAGGATTACCATAGTGTTTGAGCATCTTGCGAAGGGCTTTGCTGATTTTCGCTGCAACTTGCTCATGGGTATAAAAACTTTCACAAAGTGCATTGTATGCACCACCAAATTGTCGCCCTATGACATGATAAACAACATCGCCGTCAGGCATGTACTACTCCCTCATACCGTTGACGTATATTACTCATTTTAAGGCGAATGACGTGACATGTCAATCGTTTTATGAAAATGTCATGTTAAAATGTCATTCAATGGAACAAGGGGAAAACCAAGTCCGAACACGGGCCAATGTGACAGGGTTGTTGGCAAATCTGAACTCGAAGACAATCTGGCTTCCATAGGTTTTTTTGTGACCAATTTGGAGGCACGACTTATTTGAAGAATTCTTCATATCAGGGCAAAATAATATATCTAAACACAATTAATGCTTTTCATCTGTTTGCCAAAGGATTTGTATAGATGGTGCTTGGCCCCGAAGATAGGGCACGTAGGGATATTGATGCTTTACTCAAGCAAGCTGGGTGGATTATCCAAAACCCCGATGAAATGCACCTAGGTGCGGGGATAGGTGTTGCAGTCAGAGAACTACACCTAACAACGGGTGATGCCGATTATGGCCTATACATTAATCGTCAACTTATAGGCGCTATCGAGGCGAAAAGGAAGGGTTTTTCCCTCGCAGGGGTTGAGGCTCAGACCGCCAAATATAGTCATGGGATCCCTGAAAAACTGCCAGCCCCTATTCGTCCTTTGCCGTTTCTCTATGAAAGCACCGGAGTAGAGACGTTTTTCACCAATCTGCTTGACCCAGTACCGCGTAGTCGGCGAATATTTGCTTTTCATCGACCCGAAACGCTTGCTGACTGGCTTGGACAACACCAACGCAATGAAGGCACTACCCGTCGCCGTTTCCGCGAATATCCGCCATTGATAGAAAATAATCTGTGGAATGCTCAGGTTGAAGCTATACGCAACCTTGAGGTGTCAATAGCTCAAGACCGTCCGCGAGCGCTTATTCAGATGGCAACTGGCGCTGGCAAGACCTTTGCTGCGGTCAATTTCATTTACCGGATGCTTCGATATGGTAGAGTCCAGCGTGTTCTGTTTCTCGTTGATCGTCGTAACCTCGGCAAACAAGCGAAAAAAGAGTTTCACAACTTTGAAACTCCTGATGATGGGCGAAAATTTACCGAACTCTATAATGTTCAGCTTTTGCAGTCCAATGGACTTGACTCGGTTGCCAAAGTGGTAATCACAACCGTGCAGCGTCTCTATTCGATGCTTAGAAATGACCCAGACTTCGATATAGAAGATGAAGAAACCTCCATGTTTGATAACTCGGCTTTGACGACAGGTGATCCCCGTGAGGTGGTTTATAACCCTGCTGTTCCTATCGAGTTTTTTGACATTATCGTGGTAGATGAATGTCACCGCTCAATTTACAACTTGTGGCGACAGGTGCTGGAGTATTTTGACGCTCATATTATCGGCTTGACGGCCACCCCATCTATGCAAACTTTTGGTTTCTTTAATCAAAACTTGGTGATGGAATACACCCGCGCTCGTGCAATTGCTGATGGAGTTAATGTTGGCAGTCGGTTGTATGTGATTCGCACGCGCATTACACAGGACGGCAGCACAATCGAGGCTGATGGTGAGACCTACATTCCCAAACTCGATAAACGTACCCGTGAACGACGGATGGAATTGCTTGATAATGATTTGGACTACGATGCCAACGAGCTTGATATGAAAGTGGTATCGCCTAGCCAAATTCGCACAGTGATTCGAACCTTCCGTGACCATACTTTGCCGGAGATGTTTCCCAACCGAGCGTATGTTCCGAAAACGCTCATTTTTGCTAAAGACGATAGCCATGCTGAAGATATTGTGCGAATTGTGCGAGAAGAATTTGACAGAGGAAATGATTTTTGCAAAAAGATTACCTATCGGGTAACAGGTGTCAAACCTGATGACCTGATTGTGGAGTTTCGCACCCAACACAACCCACGTATTGTAGTAACAGTAGACATGATTGCAACAGGTACGGACATCAAGCCTATCGAAATCTTGCTCTTTATGCGGGCAGTGCGTTCAGCAGGTCTCTATGAGCAGATGCAAGGGCGGGGGACACGGGTAATTGATGTCAACGATTTGCGAATTGTCTCGCCTGATGCTTTTGAAAAAGACTTCTTCCTGATTGTCGATGCTGTTGGCGTCATAGATATTCCGAAAACCGAGACCTTGACATTGGAGCGCAGGCCATCGGTTTCACTCTCTGCCTTGCTGGATGATTTGGCAGCGGGAAATACTGATGATGATACGTTCCTGACCTTGGCGGGACGTTTAGCGCGGATGTCAACCCGTCGATTTTCTGACAACGACAGAGCGCGATTAGCCAGCGTCAATCAAGGATACTCGCTGCAAGACCTTGCTAACCAGTTGCTCCACGCAACCGACTATGATGCTCAGACTGAGGTGGCGCAGCAGACCTTCGATACTGACCAGCCGACCTATGACCAAATTGAGCAGGTAGCCTTGCAGATGAAGTATGCAGTGGCAGATTTGTTTAGCCCTCCATTACGGGCACTCTTGAAGGAAATTCACGAGCGTCAAGAAATCTATATTGATGAAATGAGCCGAGATGAAGTCCTAATGGCCCATGCTGTAGACTTAGGCGAGAATGAAGCGGCCCAAACGGTCAATGTCTTCCAAGATTTTATCGAGACGCATCTGGATGAAATCACGGCCCTGCAAATCCTTTATAATATTCCTTATCGGACACAGCGATTGGAGTGGGCGCACATCAAAGAACTATCGCAACGCCTTGAGCAGCCACCCTATCGACTGACGCCTGAAAAACTCTGGCAGGCTTATGCCAAGGTACAACCAGAGAGCGTTAGGGCAACAGAGACCAAACGGGTATTAACCGATTTGATTGCTTTAGTGCGCCATGTCTTGCATCCAGAGCAAGAATTGATACCATTTACTGATCAGGCATACACTCGCTATGAACGATGGCTTCAGGAGAAGGCTAGGCAAGGTTGGCTATTCACAGACTCTCAAAGAGATTGGCTTGACGCTATAGCCCAATATATCAGCATGAATCTGTTCCTTGATGCAAAAGATTTTAATGATGCTTTTTACGATTTAGGCGGCATCCAAGCGGCAGTCAGCTTTTTTGATGGCATTGAGAATATCACTGTTTTGTTAAATGAGTTAAACACTGTAATGGTGGCGTAAAACTTATGTCAGAACCACTCCTCAATGAACTTCCCATGGGCTGGGTGTTAACAAACATTGAAACGATAACGCGTGACATTGACCGTATTCAGCCTGCTGACTACCCACATACAGAATTTGTCTATCTCGATATTTCTTCCATTGATAATAGAACAAACAAGATAATTGAACCTAAGCGATATCTAGGAAGTGATGCTCCTTCAAGAGCAAGACAAATTGTTCAGACCTCTGATATTTTGCTTTCAACTGTTCGAGTATATTTGCAAAACATAGCAATTGTTTCAGAGAGTTATGATGGACAGATAGCATCCACTGGATTCTCAATTCTTCGAACAAAAGATGGTATTGACCCCAAATACCTTTTCTATTACTGCCTACTAGCTGATTCTGTGTCTAGACTAGAAAAACTACAACGTGGAACAAGCTATCCTGCTGTTCGTGACTCTGACGTTAAAGCACAGATTATTCCACTAGCACCAACTGGTGAACAACAGCGCATCGTTGATGCCATAGAGACTCTTTTCACACGTCTCGACGCAGGTGTCGAAATTCTCAAGCGCTTGCAAGCCAATCTCAAACGCTACCGAGCCAGCGTGCTGAAAGCTGCCTGTGAAGGGAAACTGGTGCCGCAAGACCCCGACGACGAACCAGCCTCAGAGTTATTGGAGCGCATTCTCGTTGAACGACGGGCACGCTGGGAAGCCGAGCAACTGGCAACTTTTGAAGCGCAAGGCAAAAAACCGCCCAAAGGCTGGCAGGATCGCTATCCAGAACCACAGTCAATTGATGTAGACGATTTGCCTGAATTGCCAGAGGGATGGAAATACACTCGTATTGATGTTTTATTATCTATCGCACGCTCAGGGATTAAAACTGGCCCCTTTGGAAGTCTGCTAAAAAAGCATGAGCATCAGACGGAAGGGGTACCAGTATTTGGAATTGAAAACATTGCCAGAATGAAGTTTGTAGCTGGCAATAAGATATTCATTACTGACCAAAAAGCGCGAGAACTCCAAGCCTATAGTGTTCAAGAAGGTGATGTAATTATCTCTCGATCTGGGACTGTGGGCGAGGCTTGTGTAATTCCCATGGATATTGGAGAGGCAAGAATCTCGACAAATCTGATAAGGATAGTTTTGAACTCCAATGCGATATTGCCAGATTATTTTACCCTCTTGTTTAATGGTTCTATATTTCTTTTGAATCAAATAGACGAATTATGCAGCGGTAGTACACGCGATTTCTTAAATCAGGCGATTCTAAAATCTCTTGTTTTTCCCTTACCTCCTATTAACGAACAAGTTCGCATTACTGATGTTGTTGATAAACATTTGTCAATTATGGAAATTCAAGAAAAACTAATTGACGTGGCCTTGGCAAGAGTACATCAATTGAGGCAATCCATTCTAAGAGAAGCGTTCATGGGGAAACTTGTTCCCCAAGACCCCAACGATGAGTCTGCCAGCGAACTACTGGAGCGAATTCGCGGCAATAGGTGATGGTGCATATGAGCGAGCAGTCAACAGTTGAATTTGAGGTCTACACCATCTTTGACTTGGAACACATGTCGGTGTACCAAGAAATCCAAGCCTTGTTACTACCACCAAAAATCAAGTTGATATATAGAACCAATCAACTGGCTTTTTCCATCAACAATAGTAAACCCACCATGATGGCTTGCCGATCTATCCTGATTATCGGCACCGATTCCACCTTGTCTTCTTCTTTTTGCCAATCGGAAATTCTTCTTGCAAGACAACTTGATAAATCAATCGTTCATTTGCGATTTCTGACTTATCGTCCTGTCCCTTTCCTGCAACAGGTACATCCGCAATTCGTAATTGAAGAGGAGTGGAGTAGGCTGAGTTCCAAACAGAGGCACCATCTAGTTACTACGCAGTTGTTGCCCGCACTCACTTTTTCCAAGCCCTCTAGCAGTATATGGCAGCAGCATCGAGATCAACCTGTTATCGAAGAAGAACCAGCAGCCCTGACTGGTAAAACTGTTTCCGCCAACATTCCAGATTGGGTGATAGCTCAAATGCCCGGCACGATTGAAGACCTCAGTGTCTTTGCCCCCGATGGTGAGTTGCCACTCAATCTTGATGCCATTCTCTTATCCGAAGAGACAGCTAATGACTGGCTTTCGGAAGCCGGAGGTGATTTTGATCTCCCAGAGATGGGCCTCGAAGATACCTCAGTTGTTGAAACGCCGACGAGTCTGCTGGCAGGCTACGACGAAAGCCATGACCCTTGGGTCGAGGCCCTTGCAGCAGAAGCGGCGGGTACCTTGGATGTTGCTGTTGAACCCGATTGGTACAAACAAGCCCTAGCGCAAGCCAAAGAACTGACAGAACCTAAATTCACTGATGAGCCGCCAGAAGTTGAGACTCTTGAGCCAGCAGTGGTGGAAGACCCTGACCCAACAGCGTGGTATCTCAATGAGGTGTACGTAGCATCTATCCCAGAAGGTGCTGATATGCCGGATTGGTTGCGGAATAGTGTTAGCGATGATGATACAGAAGGGGCCATTAGTGATTGGCTACGTGACCAAGAATTAGGTGCAGATACTCCTGAACCTAGCACTCCAGTTATGAGTTGGCTCGATGATGTGGTGGAAGCTGAGGAACCGCTCTCCAAACCAGATACATCGATGCCGTTTGCCTCGCCTAAAGCGTCTTCTGATGAAAGCCTCCCGCAAGGAAGGGAAGGCATGTTGCCAGCTTGGCATCCTAGCCAACCACAACGCCAGCCTGTACGACCCGCACCGCCGCCACCTGCGGCAACCATTGCCCCCAAAGTTGCAGCGCCACCACTACCCGTGCGTCGTGTGGCGCAGCCTGTACCGCCGCCACCGCTGCCCTCTGTAACAAGAAACCTGCCATCTGGTGATGTTACCACTGGATCTGAGTCGGAATTGAGTAATGTGAACTTATCAACAAAAACGGACATTGTTCAATTTGCTGCCTACGCACCGCAAATGGCTGAACAAGAACAACGGTACAGCCTAATTGTGTATGCCCATACAGCATCCGCGTTGAGTCATGTGATGCAAGATGTCCAGAAGTTTAGGGATGAGTTCGGCGATATTGAGCCTCGGCAAAAACATGCCAAAGGAAGCGTTGAGATTGCTCCACGCACCGAAATTGAGGTTATCCCCCTTTGTGAGGGAATTACTTTCTCCCCTGAGACTATCAAGAAGCCTTGGGTAGGAGATTGGATTAGGTTCAATTTCGATTTTACGGTTCCCAATCACTACGCAGAAGATGAACTCTGGATTTATATATCGATTCAGATCAAAGGGATAGAAATAGCCCACATAAAGTTATCATGTGAGATTAGCGCTTCTCAAACAAGCCCATTCAGTCTTGCCGTTGACAGGTTAAGGCGCTTTAGCCAACCATCTGTAGCGAAGTCCAATCCGCTAGAATCCGCTGCCCAACGGGCGAACTTTAGCACGGCAGGCCCTTATCGCAGAATTTTCATTTCATACTCCCATCGAGATCAGGCCGTTGCGTTGAGTCGAGCTGACGAAATTGAGCGAGTTTTAGGCGATAAGGTTTTTATTGATGTGAAGAGTTTGCGAGCTGGTGAGGACTGGCAATACAAAATCGCTGAGGCGATTCAGATTTGCGATATTTTTCATTTGCTTTGGTCTTCTAACTCTGCTCAGTCCGACTACTGCCGTTATGAATGGAGTTATGCTCTCAATCATAAATGCCCTGAGAATCGGTGCATAGGCGTTATTCGCCCAATTTTCTGGGAGGAGCCTATGCCCAATCCACCTGAAGAGTTGCAACATTTGCACTTCCAAAAAGTAACTGATGTTTAGTGGCTGATTTTGACAACAACGAGCAAAAATAGGATTGAGTTGATGAAAACTGCTGATCAATTGGTACAGAAGCTCAAAAATTACCGGAACGTACTGCGTGATGATGGGATGTCCCATACCGCATATGTAGAACAATTGACGTTTTTGTTATTCCTAAAAATGGATTATGAACAGATGCTCCTAGCTTCTCAAGGTGCTTCTGATTACAGAAGTCAGATACCAAGCGGGTATAGTTGGGCTAGTCTCGAACGATTGGAAGGTGTTGCACTAGAGGAGCATTATCGCAACGTGTTGCAGGCCCTCGGACAGGGACAGGGCTTAATCCCGACCATTTTTCGCAAAGCCCAAAATCAAATACAAGACCCCGCCAAGCTCAAGCGATTGGTGAGCTTAATAGGGGAAGAGACTTGGACAGGCATGACAACTGACCTTAAGGGCGAAGTGTATGAAGAGCTACTGAGCGACTATGGTCAAGACATCAAGTCTGGGGCAGGTCAATATTTCACCCCGCGTGCTCTGATTCAAGCTATTGTTGATGTGATGATGCCGCAACCTGATGACACAATTCATGACCCTGCCGCTGGAACAGGGGGGTTCTTGTTGACAGCATACAGCTATATTCGTAACCAATATCAGCTTGATCGTGACCAGATCGATAAACTTCGGAATCATGCTTTATCGGGCGTCGAGATTGTTGATCAAACGGCCCGTATGTGTGTAATGAATTTGTACCTGCATGGTATCGGGATAGGCTTGTCCGATAGCCCCATCCAAGTTGCGGATAGCATCGCTAAAGATACTGGTACCCGTTTTACGATGGTGCTTACCAACCCTCCGTTTGGCAAGAAAAGCAGCTTTTCCCTTGAAAATGGCTCAAATGGTAGTGATAAGGAAAGCACCGTTCCTGTCCGCGAGGGCTTTTTCGAAACCAGCAACAAGCAATTGAATTTTATCCAACACATCTTTGAGATATTGACCATTAACGGTCGAGCGGCAGTCGTGGTGCCAGATAACGTTCTATTTGAAGGTGGTGCAGGGGAGAAAATTCGCCGTCGCCTATTACGACAAGCCGATGTTCATACCTTACTTCGACTGCCAACGGGTATATTTTATAAACCGGGTGTCAAAGCAAATGTCTTGTTCTTTGACAAGAAAACCGATACAGGGGATTACAACACAAGCGAGTTGTGGATTTACGATTTACGCACCAATATGCACGTCACGTTGAAACAGAATCCTTTGCAACGTAGTGATCTTGATGACTTTGTTGGCGGCTACAATCCCCAAAATCGGTTTAGACGCCAAGCAACATGGTCTGAAGACAACCCTGAAGGTCGGTGGCGACGATACTCGCTTGAGGAACTGCTGGCTAGAGACAAGCTCAGTTTGGACATTTTCTGGCTACGTGATGAGAGTCTTGAAGATACTGCTAATTTGCCAGAGCCAAGTGTATTAGCACGGGAAATCTTGGATGATCTTCAAGCGGCACTAGAACAATTCGCCGAGATTGCTGATGAACTAGGTATCGATGAGATGGAATAAGAGAATAGGCTTCGATAGAGGAATCTTATTGATTGATGGAGATTCTTGTTACTTGGAAACTTAGTACAAAGCCCAATCAACTTGTTGAGTTGTTAAGAACTCAACCTAGTTGAGGAAGCCACTCTAGGCGAAGCATCATCTGCTGAATTGGAATCTCAATCTCATTTACGCGCTTTTCTAACGCCTCAAGAGTTGCCAAGCCTTGCGAACTCGCTTTGGGGTCAGTTTGGTCGAGGTACTCAGTCAATTCAGCCCAATTTAGTTGAGGAAAGCGCTCGACTTGAAGCCTTAGCAGTCGAATTTGAAGCTCAATTTTGTGTATGCGATTCTTCAACGACGCCATCCTCTGCGACTCGGATCGGGTACCTGTATTAGCCATAAAAGCGACCGTTTCCGCCAGAAAGATCATATTGACGACATTATATCGAGGGCCAAGAAGTAGTCAAATGGGGTTTGTTAGCAGCTTGAAAGCAGAACAGAGGCCAACTGTCTTGGTTGCTACTCGGTCAGGTTTCCTGCCAAACATAGCGCGGGGCGGCCATGCGTGCTGGTACATGCAGTACGAAGTCGGGTCGGAAGCGGAATAGCTCAACCGGGTGGGTATTGTTCTCGATGCGGCGAATATGCCCGTCGTCGAAGTCGCGCTCCAAGGCTACCCCACGCCAGCCGACATAGGTGCCTTCACCGACAAAACGGTCATCCCCTCCCGCGGCAACCCCACGACTCGCAATTCGCAACCAACCATCGGCGATGAAAACCCCAGCAAGGTTGGCGCTGGTGTTGGCGGGGTCGGTATTGCCCACACTGGCCTCGGCCACGATATCCCCCGCCACGATGAAAGCCAAGAAACTCCCTTGTTCAACCGTGATGAGTTGCTCCACACCCAGCGGGTCTTGGAGGCGCAGGTTGCCGTCAATAAAGATAACGATTTGTTCACTGGCGGCGATATGCCATGGCTGGCGGATGGTGAAATCACCGGCACGACCGTCATAGAAATACGCCCGCCCATTGACTGGTGGGGTGGTAGGCTCCGGCACATCGTCTGCTACGGCATTGAACTCAGACACGGGAGTCACCCCCATGCTGTACTGGCGATAGAAATAGGCATAGGTCTCCTTGAAGGGCAAGTCAAGGCCTTGAGCGCTGAGTTGAGGGTTGTCTTCACGCAGATAGCCCGGTTGGTCACCGTTGTCGGACTGGGTATCGACCCCACCGCCACCCGTTAACGCCACCCCGGCTGAGTTGGGGGTCTGAGCGGCATCTCGTGCCAGCAAAGCGGCGGTACAGGTGGAGTCTGGGTTACAAGTATCAACAGGAATATAACTGACCAAGGCCTGACCAGTGGTGGCACCCGCATAGACCAGCCCACCTTGGACTTGCCACCAGCCGGTGTGACTGAGGTTGAGGGGGGTTAGGTAAAAATTGACTGCGCTCTGAGGGGCGGCAATGCCCGAAAAACGGCAGCCAACGGGACACGAGCAGGTCAGGGTCGGGTCGGGGGTCAAGGTGACGAGCGTGTTGGCAAAGCGGGGCCACCACGGGACTTCAAGGCTATAGGCACTGGCATCCTTGCCGACAAAGGCTCCGGTGTACGTGGCATACTGGCCCTCAGCCGTAATGGTGGTTAGCGGTGTGGCATCCAGTAAGTCGGGTAAATCCGTATCCTGACAAGCATTCCCGACCAGAGTAGCGCTGGCGTTGGGATCAGCGATGAGGTGGCCCGTGATATGGCTGAAGAGGGTGAAGGTGGCCTGCATCCATGATCCATACTGGGTACTACAACTTTGGTTAATGGGCCGGACGCGCAAGGTATAGCGGTTGCCCGCCACTGGGTCCGGGGTGAGGGTCAATTGGCGGCCAGTGGTGACATTGCAGCGGGCATGGGGATGGGTGCAATCGCTGTTAAGGGGATAGAGTTCATATTGGTAGCGTTCAGCCTTGGCGGATGCTGACCATGCGACGGTGAAGGTGCCATCAAGAGCTAGGAAGAGTCGCCCCCCTTCGGACGGAGTGAGGGTCACCGAGCTAGGAACACCACTATCAGCATTAGAACAGGTGCCGCCACAGCCATCGGGTTGTCCGCAGCGAGGTGTACACGACGGGCTACAACTGGGGGGATTACAACCAGAGGGATCCCAAACACAAATACCCGCCGGGTTGGTGCGACAAGCCGGATCTACCCCAATGCCCACACTGCTACACGGACAAGACCCGCAAGCTCCCCAGCCACAAGTGCCAGCACAATCTTGAAGACAGGTGCTACAGGTTTCACCTGCTTCACAAGCACCATTGCCACAGACGGGGCCACTACCACCCCCCGACCCACCACCTGAACCACCCCCCCCGCCCGTAGTCGAACAAGCACCGGAATAGAACTGGCAGTTGCTGTGTTCGGGGATGAGTTCACAGTCAGGATAAGGACTACAGCCAAGGTTTTGTTGGGAACAGTTGTACCATGGGCCGTAAGCCTCACAGACACCTGTGGCGGGATTTTCTTGGACACACTCGCGCTGGCAGCCAAAGTTACAGACATAACCCGACCCACTACAGGACTGGGCATAGAGGGGTGGCTGGAAGACGAAGCCTAGGCTGAGAATGAGGCATAGGGTGAGAACGAGACGAGGCCAGCGCATCGGGGTCAGGGTAGGCGGGTCAAGGCGATATTATCGACATCCTCAAGGGGTAGGTCAGGGAAGCTGCTGTCAGCAAGGGCATTGTAGGTGGTTGTGAAGGCATGGGAGTAGGTCTGGCTACCAAAGACCACACCACTGGGATGGGCTAAGGGATTGGCGCTGATGGCAACCGTTATGGCTCCAGTAATCGCCATGGAGTGCAGATTGGTTTGGCGGGTACCCACATCGGGGGTTAGGTCGGAGCGCATGAACAGGGTGTAACCGAGGTCATTGGTGTAGGTGTAATGCCCCTTGAAGGCCCAGAAGACCGTGCCTTGCCGCGACTCGATGGCTTCAAGACTAACATTCTCCATCTCGGCGAAGTATTCTGGCACAAACCAGAAGTAGAGGGTCTGCCCCTCAAGGCGTGGTGCATGGCTCAACACGGCAGCAATGTTGGCTTTGAACTCCTCACCAAAGACAATCTGTTCGGGGTAGTCATGGGTGGTTTCTAAGACAAGGGTGATGTTGAGGTCAGGCACCGTCAGGCGGTCACGCTCGACCATCCAACCACGTTCCAGCATGTGAGCGGTATCCGCCATGCCCCAGCGCCATGCGAAGTTGGTTTGGGGATCGACAAAGGCACTGCGTCCATAGTCAAAGACTAAACGGGATTCAGGCGATATGGTCTCGCCCACTCGTGCTTGCAAGGCGGGCGGTAAATCGGCATAGGCCTTCTCGTAAGCCTGCTGGTAAGCCTCTTGCTCAACCGCCCAAGCCTGCCATGGGCCAGTCTCGGCAGGGTGGGATTGAGGAGCAGCAGTCGCCATTGATGGTTGTGCTTCCAACAGACGTGGAGGTTGTGTCGCGGAACGGACAGGGGGTGCTGTTTCAGAGATATTGCCCTCTATAGGCACTTCGGCAACAGGAGCCAAGTAACCAGCGGTGGATTTGACCCACGTCTCAACTTCAGGTTGGGCCTCAGCGCGGGTTGAGGTATGTCGGATAGGACGGGATGGCGGGGTTTCGACTTGCACCGGAGCCAAATAACCGCTATCGGTCTTGATCCATTCCTCTATGGTCGTCAGTGGGGGTGTCAGTTCAGCAGTAGCAGGTAGGGGTGCAGGCGGGGTATCCGCAACAGGTGCGAGGTAGCCGCTGCTGGTCTTGACCCATTCGTCGAGAGGTGGCGCATCGGGCAAGGCTTCTTCGTTGCTGGAAACAGGTGTTGAATTACTTTCAGGCACGGGAGCCAGATAGCCACTGTCGGTCTTGACCCAGACCTCCGCATCTGAGTCAGGGGCGGGTGTCTCAGGGACAGGTCGCAAGGCGGCTTCGCGCAAGGCAACAGGGTCGAGACTACATTGGCGAGCCATTTGCGCTACGGCTTGATCACTGAGAGTACCTGTGGAAGGCCGGTCGGTAGCGGCTTGGCGGTAGTAATCCATGACCCACGCCATGACCTCAGCTTGGTTGGCTTCGGTATCGCAAATGGGCAGATGTAGGGTGTGGGTGTTGGGGGGTAAAGCCTCGTCTTGACCCGCCTGTGCCAGTGGTGGTCGGACGCCGCCCAAGAGGGCGAGCAGCACCACCGCCGATAAGGTCAATCGTGAAGGGCGCGTTTCAGGAGCAGGCGCGGGTTGAGGGGCTAAGGCATCACGACGCATGGTTGGGCGTATTATACTACATGGGTCTATGCCCCTTGCGCCTGACCAACTCGCCCCGCACGAACACTGGGAACAACACCTGAGTGCCTTTGCTGCGTGCTTTCTACCCCGCCGCGACTGCTACGCCCAACAGACCAGTACAGGCTATCGCTTGGTCAAGGCTCCCCTGACACTGGCGTTGGTGCGTGACCATCTCATGGGCAAGCTGACCCTTGGAGCTTATGCCTTAGATACCCAGAGCCATGCGCGGTGGTTATGTCTGGATGCGGATGACGAGACCCATTGGGCGGAACTCCTCAAGTTGGCAGGGTTCTTGGCAACCGAGCAAGTCCCTAGTTACCTCGAAAGTTCACGGCGAGGTGGGCATCTGTGGTTGTTCTTGGCGCGTACCAGTGGGGCCGTTACACGCCGCTTTGGGCAGCACCTGCTCACGGCTTATGGCCTTGACCCCCAACTCGAACTCTACCCCAAGCAAGACCACCTCAAAACTGGGCCGGGGTCGTTGGTGCGCTTGCCATTAGGCGTTCACCTGAAATCGGGTAAACGCTACCCCTTCATCGGTCTGGATGGAATGCCCTTGGCCCCCACCATCCGCGAGCAACTAGCGATCTTGAGCCACCCTAAGCAGGTACCACCGACCTTCATTGAGCGGATCTTGACCGAAGTCCCGGTATCTGAGCCAGTTCACCACCCACCCGTGACGCTGGAGCCGCGACTGCCGACCCCCAGCGACGCTCACCACCTCTCAGAGCGCCTGAAATCCGCCATTTCGGTCTGGGATTTCGTCAGCCGCTATGTGGACTTGGATGCTCAAGGGCGGGGTTTTTGCCCCTTTCACGACGACCACCATCAGAGTTTTGGGGTGAATGCCAGCGCCAACTACTGGCACTGTTGGGCGGGTTGTAGTGGGGGTTCCATCATTGACTTCTGGATGAAGTTTCGAGCCGCACGAGGCCTCGACAGCAGCTTCGTGGCAACCATCACCGAACTGGCCCAGTTGCTGTTTCCTCGTTGACAACTCCCCCATTGACCTGCTTGAATAGCAGTACCACATTGGTACCAAGCTAGACCCACACCCTTATGAATCAATCCAATCCCCAAGCCCTTATCAAATGCCGCGCTCCACAACCCTTGAAGGATGCCCTAGAACGGCTGGCACAGAGCCGCAATATCTCCTTGGCGGCCCTCTTGCGCCTGATCTTGTCGGAGTATGTGCGGCAGAAAGGCAGGGATGGTCATCTCGATCGCTAACCAAAAAGGCGGGGTGGCGAAGACCACCACCGCCATCAATGTGGCGGCAGGTCTGGCCCTAGCGGGTTACAAGGTATTGCTAATCGACGCTGACCCCCAGACCAATGTCACCCAAGTCTTCATCCATCCCCAAGTCGAGATTCAGCTGGACCAGTCGCTGTATAACGTCTTGGTCAACTTTGCGCCGCTCTCGCCCATCATTCGGGCCACCACGGTGCGGAATCTGGACTTCGTACCCTCGCATATTCGCTTATCCGGAGTGGACTTGGAGTTGGCCCAAGCCTTTGACAACCGTAGCGCTCGCCTGCGTCAAGCCCTCCAACCTATTCAGAACCGCTACGACTACATCATCATCGACAATCCCCCCTCGTTGGGACTGCTGACGATTAACTCCTTGGTCGCCAGCCAAGGCCTGATCATCCCAGTGTCCACGGCTTTCTTTGCCTTGACGGGTTTGGTGCAGTTACAGGAGACCATCACGATGGTGCAGCAGCATCAACTCAACCCGACCTTGAGTATCTTGGGGGTGGTCTGTACCTTCACCGAGGCCACCAACGTCTCAAGAGATGTCGAGGGGCAGTTACGCCAACACTTCGAGGGCTTGGTGTTTGAGACCACCATCCCCAAGAACGTTGCCCTTGAGGAGGCTCACTCTAACCATACCCATGTCTTTGAACATGCCCCCACCAGCAAGGGAGCCGAAGCGTATAAGGCGCTCATTCAGGAAGTGCTGAACCGCCCATGAAGAAATCTGGACTAGCCGACAGCCCCTTCTTTCAAGATGCCACCCAAGGTGGACATGAGGTCTATACCCGTTCAGCGCCCGCCCGCAAATCCGAACCAACGGAAGTTCGAACGGAAAACCGTTCGGAAAAGCGCCCGGTTTTGCCGACCCGACGCTTGGCGCGGCGCTACAGCTTTGAGTTCTATGATGACCAAATCCAGACCCTCAAGCGCCTCAAGTTTGAGGCTGAAAGCCAAGGGCAGCGCCTCACCCTCTCAGACTTGGTGCGCGAGGCCCTTGACCAGTATCTCCAACGTTTCAAGTAGCCCCCTATACGCCGACGTATTCGCTGATGAATGGAAGCTAACCGCACGGAAATCCGTTCGGAAATGCGAACGGAACTTCGATGTGGGGAACGGAAATCCGAACGCCAAAAAGCGCGACTTGACAAGCCTTTTTGACTATGACCACAATCTGGACACTCGCTTTATGGTGAGTGGAACCCCACTGTCACGGGGCAAGGGTGACAGCCGACCGACCGAAGCAACCAACCGATGGTCAACCGTTCGCTGCTCAAGGGCAGCGTAACCTTGCTAACCCCAAGGCTAAGACACCTCAAGCGAAGACACGTTTCGCATCTGGAATTGAAAAATCCGATGCGAAGCATCGCTAAGGCCAGACTGGAGGGACGGGCAGCGTAGGGAGGGAAGGAGAGCAGCACTAGCCTTAACCGTCCCGAAGGGCATTTCGATGTCAGGCTTTGTCATGGAAAAAAGACCCTAAAAACACCCCTATACCCGTATAGGGGGTTTATATCCGCCGTAGCTGTCGCTACGGATGGCACTATGCCTGTAGTTTGGCCTGTAGTTACCCGTAACGACACGCGGGTTGGCGTACTATTTGCGCTGATCTCGGGCAGGGTCGCGGCGCAGGGCGACGAAAACCCTGTTAGACAGGGCATTTCTGGCACCTACGCGCAAACCCCACCACTCGGTCAGCGCCCCACCGTCGGGCCGCTTCGCAGCCCGACTACCCCGTGCGCTCCACCCCCACGGTTCCCCGCGAGGGGCTGGTCGCCCACCGCGGCTCCCTACCTGAGCCAGAAAACGCTCAGGTCGTGGGTGCCACAGGCTTGACGCCATCTGAACTCAGCAGGTGGTGGGGGTGTTGACGATTTTTTCTCGAAATTTGCAACAAGCCCCAACCGCGAGTGGATGGCGTCAAGTCCAGTGGTCGCCCGGGGTAGTCGGCCTGCCAGCCGACGGTGGGCGCTCGCCTGCGGCTCGCGGAAGACCGACCGCGCTAGTGGTGCGTTGAGAGGAGCATGGCTTGAGGATAAACAGCAGGACAACCAATCTGCCGTAAGCGAGCCGCCGCCCGCGCTACTTGACAAGATTATAGAAGGTTATATAATGTTAAGTAATATTAACTAATAACAAAAGGATAGTATGCCAACCACTGACCTCCAAGACCTGTACGACACCGCGCTTGACCACTTCCCCTATCCCGATTTGACCACCACGGGTTGCACCCAAGGCGACTTAGAAGACCCCAGCGACGACAGCATTGAATACAGTGAGGAATACACCTTCACGGCGGGCCAGTTACTGGGTGAGCCAATTGAGGGCGGGGGCTGGATTGAGATTCGCCGCGACACCCCTGACGAGGAGCCAACCATCAGCGCGTTCTTTGGTCTGTCACGGGCTGGAGACTGGCAAAATGGGCGGATTTTGCCGGAAACGGTGGCGGTACAGGGCACCTTCGACCCGGACACGGAAACATGGGAATTGTGGATTGACCAACTTTGAATGACTGGCAGCCACGAATGATACAATGATGGGGTTTCAATATGAGCGTAGCACCGCCAGAACCTCACACCATTACCGCCACCGCCATGCAGCAGAAGTCGGGTCAAATCCTGCGACAGGTGGCTCAACACCATCGGCATTTTGTGGTCGAGCGGGCTGGGTATCCGGTCGCGGCCATTGTCCCACTTGAGGACTATCATCGGTACATCCAATCTGCTAAGGGGGGAGACCATGGGGCAGACCCCACACCACTTCCAGAACGCGAGACCCCTCGCGGGTGACAACAACACCAGCCAATCTATTCATTTCATATCGACTAAATCGTAACTATTTTTCAGAACGGTGTTTTAGTGTCCAGAATTGGCAAGCTATCGTGCACGGTAGTCCCAGACGTAAGCTAATCTAAATAGTGCCTATTGAGGAGGCGTATGATGAGTAAGCGTCGTCGAGACGACAGTGACGCCATGGCGAGGTTTGCGTGGCGAGCCTTTTGGGGTACCATTGTTACCTTGGTGCTGATTGTATTGGCGGTTGCGACGCTGAGACGTCGCAATCGAGATCAGCTTGAGAACGTTAATTTTCTGTGGTTTGGGCGGATAGCTTTGACCATTGCGGGGATTGCCCTGATTGCCGTTGGAATTGGCTACGGGGCACAAGGCTATGATATTTATCGTGATGCTCAATCAATCCAAAATAGCCAATCCAATTACCCTTATCCTTCCAATACCTATACGGTGGCCCGCTTGGAGCGAGAGGCACAGCAACAGGCTACGACTGGGGTTTGGCTTATCAGTTTTGGCGGCCTTGCGCTGGTTGTCGTTACTCGGCTCCCCAATTCACCACGTGTGCGCTCTGTTGCTCCACCTGTCCTCGAGCAAGCCATAGTCTATACCATCGCCATACCGCGAACTACTGCTAAGAACCACGATTTAGCCTTGATGTTGATTGACAAGTTGTTGTTTGCTTTTCCCTATCTAGGCCTGCGGATAAAGGCGTCTCGCAAACAAGTTAAGTGGCAACTCCTTGATTTACACTACAACCTGTCCCCAGAAACGATCGAACATATTATCCGCAGCAGCTATCCGGGTGCTGAGGTTACGCATCACTTGGAGGGTGTCAGTCAAACAAGTAGCACACGGGTTATTGGACGTTTTGGGCAATTTGAGCATTTTGTCTGTCCGTTGCGCTACCTTGAGGACTTTGCCAAAACAGATCCGTTAACAGCCTTAACCGAGTTTATGAGCGAACTGGAAAAGGGAGAATACGTGCATTACACCCTTTTCGTTATGGGTGCAGCATCACGCCAGACTTATCGAGAAGCACAGAAACACATTACTCAATCTACCATCCATCCCCTGCAATTTCTAATTCGAGGTGGTACGAATGATGCTGCGTTCAAGGTTATTTCAGGTAACGACCGCACCGAACGCTTCATTCCGCGTGATCAACGTATTATGGAAGAAAAGCTCCGTCAGCGTCTGTTTAATGTGCTGATGGCGGTCGAAGTTGAGGCTCCAACCGAGACACGTATGAAGGAGTTACTGTATGTAGCGGAAAGCCATTTCGCTAACTACATGAACATCCCCTATCAGGCGCTCCAGATGATCCATCGTTTGGATGAAACCACAACAAGGGTATCTGATGATAATATGTCTATAGCAAGCACCATTGGGCTGTATCAAGCCCAAATGTTGGGTGAGGCTACCAAATTACAACGCCTGCCACGCATGGTCTTGGAGACACGCGAGATAGCGGCGCTATGGCACCTACCCAACAAAGAGTTTAGTGGTGCAAAAATCCGCTGGGGTACACTTCGTGTTGCACCATCTCCGAAGGTTATTGAAAATGCCAAAGGTAGTCTACTTGGTACCGCTTTCTATCGGGGTCGCCCTATCCCTGTTTATCTCAATCGCCATGACCGTCGTCAGCATGTCAATATTGTGGGCAAGACGGGGATGGGGAAGAGCAACCTGATGCACAATATGATACACAATGACATTGCTGAGGGCTGTGGAGTGGCGGTCATTGATCCGCACGGATCTTTGGTTGAGGCTATCGTCGAGCGCAGTATTCCTGACCAGCGCTGGCAAGATGTGGTTATCGTTGACATCAATAATCCCCACAACCCACCGCCGCTTAATCCGATGCGAACCGATCATCTGATGACCGGAACAGGACGAGTGGTGGATGTTATCGAAAGTCTCTTTGAGGGCAGCGAGACCTATGTGCGAGTTGCCAAATACTTGCGGGCTTCGGCAGCATTGTTGGTCAACGACCCGCAGGCAACTATGCGTGACTTGTCGCGGGTTTTCACCGATGATGCTTACCGTCGGCAGTTGCTCGAGGTCAGCACCAATCCCTTTGCCATCCAAGTCTGGGATGACTATGAGTTCATGTCGGTTGCCCAGCGGCGACAAATGCACGAACCCATCATGTCGCGGCTAACCCCCTTCTATGGCAATCCGGTGCTGTATCCAATGCTGTGCCATCCTGACACCTTGCCGTTACGGGAGTGGATGGTCTCCAAGAAGATTATCTTGGTCTCATTGAATATCCCTGAAACGGCAGTGCCCCAGACCGAGCGTAACCTGATTGGTTCATTTTTCATCTCGATGTTGCAAACAACTGCCATGCAACATCCAATGGATGACCCATTTTATGTGTATATTGATGAAGTTCAGCGCTTCATAACGACCTCACTGCCTGTCCTTTTCTCAGAAGCCCGCAAATTTGGCCTGTCCATGACAGTGGCTAATCAGTTTTTGGGCCAACTACAAGGGGCCACCCTTGATGCCATTATGGGTAATGTTGGTACCTCAATCATCTTTCGATGTAGCCCCGATGACGCCAAAATGATGGGTGTCCAGCTGCGCCCGCAATTCCAAGCTGAACAACTAGTGGCCTTAGAACGCTATACTGCGGCAGTCACGATGCAACACGATGGAGAAGTTACCCCAGCTTTCACGCTTGAGACGCCGCCACCGATTAAACTACCGTCTGAAGTAGTTAGTTATGAAATGCTGCGGGATGCCTCGGTTGAACAATACATGCCACGCACTCTCACCGATGTGTTAGCATGGTTACAAGACCGCTATCCTCGCCAGCAGCCGCCCAGTGATACGGTCAGTTTCTATGACACACAATAGCAGGGAGGTAGTGAATGCCGAGTGACCAACGTCAGCGTGCCCGCCGTGATGAGCGGGTACCTGATCCACCCTCAATACGCTTGACTGAGCGTGACCTTGATGTCATTCAGGCGGTCTACGAGTATCGGGTGTTGACCACCCAACACCTGCAAGCGCTGTTCTTTCCATCGGTGCATCGGGCTTATGAGCGCTTGTCAGCTTTGTACCAACATGGCTTTCTTGACCGCCGCTTCCTTGGGGTTTACATCGACAAGATGAACACCCCCATTCTGTATGTGTTGGACAAACGCGGAGCCGAGGTGCTACAAGCGCAGCGGGGTATCGAGGTCGAGTGGTCGAGTAGCCTCAAACAAGTCAGCACCCAGTTTTTAGAGCATGGTCTAGCGATTAACCAAGTTCGGATTGCTTTCACCTTGGCTTGCCGCGCACAGGCTGGCTTTGGGCTTGTGCAGTGGCGCGGTGAGAACGACCTCAAAGCCGATTATGACCGGGTGACCATTCGCACCGCCACGGGCCGCAGCGAGACCGTCTCACTGATTCCGGACAGCTATTTTGTCTTGAACACGCCCTTGGGTGTGGCCCACTTTTTCCTTGAGCTGGATCGCGGCTCCATGGCGACCAAGCGCTTTGGACAGAAGGTAGCCGCTTATATTCAATACTATCGGTCAGGGGTGTACCAGCAACGTTACCAGACCAAGAGTCTGCGGGTCTTGACCGTCACCATCTCCCCAACCCGACTGGATAACTTGAAACGAGTGACCGAAGGGGTGGGGGGTGAGCAACGGTTTTGGTTTACCACCCTCGACACCCTGACGACCGCGACGGTTCTGCGGCACCCCATTTGGCAGGTAGCGACCCTGACCGCTCCCCAAGCCTTGATTAATTGAGAGAAAAAAGGCTACTACAGCTGATGTAGTAGCCTTTTTGTAGAAACTTCTGCCTTCTGTGGCGCTGTTGACCCAGCCGCCACCCAAGGTGCGGCATATGGGGCAACAGATGCCGACACCAGTCACCCGCAACAGGTGGGTAACTGTCAGAAGCGGAATGGGTCTAGCCTACCGGATGCAGCTAGGGGCTGGCAAGCCCGCAAACGTGGTCAATAATGGGGTGGGGGATAGGGTCTTGAGGAAAAGTAACCCTATGGGTGATCCTGAATAGAGAAAGGTCAACACGCTTCCGCATCTAGCTACCCAGCCGCGAACGGTTGAGTTGCTTCGAGTCGCTACGAAACCGGGGGAGCCGCTGAACAAGGTCAATCTGTCCTGCATGCAGTACGATTAACCTCATTGAGAAGTTCTCTCAAATCCGAAACGACCTCAGCAACCGCCCAGTGCTACTCAATAGCCAAATGGGAAGGGTGCGACCTTTCTGGCTTCAAGTGTAGGGTGGTTTTGGAGTGAGGACAAGACCTCTCATTTTAGTGGGCAGCTACAATGTATGTCTGCGGATAATAGGCAAACGAGAGCCTGTGGCGTGTGCTATGATACGAACATATGGCATGGTATCCAAAAGATAAGCCCACCCCCTTTGACCACCAACCCATCCCCGGCCTCCAGTTCTTGGATGGAGATATGCTGGCAGCTTTCTTAGGTACGGCATGGGTCAAAGGCCAGAAATACCCCATCGTGCATTATCCCCCCAACCTCGACATTGACCTCTGGGAAGGCAGCAAAACCCCCATCCTGCACATCTTTGGCGAGATGGACTTGCCTCACACGGGTACCCGCGATGCAGTCTTTGTCATCGCCAGCCGCATTGCCGAGGCTTGTGGCTATCTGGTTAAGAAACGTGGTGACGATACCATCGACGCTTGGGGGCATGACACCGACGAGCATTATCATATTATCTTTGACAACGAGGCCCAAATGATTACCGATATTCGTCAAATCTCCGAAACCCACGAACCTCGTCCGGATAGGCTAGTGCCGCTACTGGACGATGAAAGCCGCGCCAAGCTACCGCCCTTGTATAGCAACGAGGCGCTAGGGATGCAGGCCATCGCCCCGGTCAAGTTCTTCACACCTGATGCTGGCTGGACATGGTATCCCACTGAGTTCGATGGGGAAGACGTGTTCTTCGGTTTGGTAGCAGGCTTGGAGGTGGAGTTAGGGTATTTTTCGCTCTCGGAACTGCTCAGTGTGCGTGGGTCACTGGGCTTACCTGTCGAACGTGACTTGTACTATACCCCGAAGACCTTGGCAGAACTCCAGCGTATCCACCAGCAGGGAGGCCTTGGCTGACGATGAGACGACCCGAAGCTGACGAAACCCCGACCTTTCCTTTAGCCGTTGAGGTTGAGTGGGCGGTGGTACAGCACTTGGAAGGCTTGCTACGCCAAGTAAGCCAACAATTCCCCGAACAGGATGGGGCTGACTTACAAGCGGTGGTTGTGCAGGCTTTGCTGGTCTATGGGCAACATCTGGGGGGCTACATTGAGGCCCACCACAGCGCGACTGCCCGTTTGGAGGGGCATGTCACTTGAGGATGGTCGCCGCCGCTTCCGCAACCCCGCCGACACCTTTGGCCTGACCGACCGCCAGAAGCTGTACTATCGGGTTAGTGATGTCTGGTTCCAGAACATTCTGAAGCATCCCGACACCGTTATCCATCGCGTAGACCTCTCGCAAAACGATTTCGGCGAATATTTATTCATTACCGTCAGTCGCGGCGTGGGCGATGAGCAAGCGGTCTTATGTTTTTATGGTCTCGGTTTCCATGAGCAACGTGAGCAGTGGATTAGTCTGCACTGGTATTGGTATGCGGTGCATCCTTACTCCCAGTTGACTCATGAGCGGGTCGCGCTTGCCGACGCCCAAGCCCTCATCCAGCAGCGCCGCCAAGAGATTACCCCAGCGCTTACCCAGTATACCCCTTCTGACCGCGCTATCTTATTCACCATCCTTGCCGAACTGACCGACGAGGATAACGCCCTCGCCGAATTGGATGACCTTGATGAGATGCTGGGGGATTGGGGAGAATAACGCCTATGCCCAGCGAACCACAACCCTTCGATGCCCAGCAGCTCTTGGCCTTGAAAGACACCATCCGCCGCACATGGGAACAACTCCCGCCCGCCCATCAGGCCTCACTCTTGTTGGTGTTGCTGCGCGGTGTCTTGGAAGGTGAGTACGGCGATTGGTTAGCGGGTGTTATCCGCCTACTTGATGTATGAACGAACCCACCCCGCCGCCTAACGCCCTTTCAGATTTGGTGCATCGGGAGGCTATCTTGCAGGCATGGTCGCATCTCTCGACCCCGCAGCAGGCCAGCCTTGCCTTGATGTTAATGGAACGGGCCTTGACGACTGCTGAAGCAACATGGTTGATTGAGACCTTGTGGCTGCGCCTGACCACCCTGTTTGAGACATCTGACTCCAACTGAAAACCAGCCGTATGTTATGCTGGAGCCATGCCAATTGAAAGCCGTTATCCCCTCACCCTTAGCCAAGTCAGCGCCTATGCCATCCTTGCCTTCCTTGAGCAAGGCACCTTGCCTCCAACCGCCATTGCTCAAGACCCCCACCTCACCCTCGAAATTGAGATTGAGGACATGCCCAGCACCCAGCAGGAACGTATCTATCGCCTCTTTGAAGTGGGCTATGAAGTTGGCGAGCAACAATCCTTGACTGCCGTTGAGCGCGTGTACCTGATCACGCGAGCGTGGTTGATGTGGGTTGACCTCGATGACCCTGACCTCGACCTTGGGCAACGACTGGCTGACTTGCCTGACCGCCGGGAGGTGCTGCTCATTGCTGGGCTGCAAGTCGTTGAGCTACTCGCTGAACTGGCTATCTTAGAGATTGTACGCGAGGCCGGACAACCCGTGACCTTGCGGCCCCGTGAAGGTCATCCACTGCTCGACCTGTCCCAAGTGCCGCTGCTGGATGCTTTCGTGGCCGGTTTTCAAGCTGGGCAGGATACCGTGAAACCCTGATTGAAACCCCGCAAGCAATGTGTTAGGCTACCCACCATATGCCGAAAGAAAACCACCTCCTCAACCTTGAGCAAATCCAAACCGCCGCCCGCGAGGTGATGCTCACCAATGGCTTTCATCTGCCGACCATCATTGCCCAGAGTGAAAGCGCCCAGATTGTGGGCCAAGTTCCAGAGTTCGGTGGCTCATCGGATGAGAAACAGGCCCAACTCTTTGCCCTCGGTTTTTTGCTGTCTCAAGAGCGGGTGCTGAGGGCGCTCCATCAGGTTTATCTGGTGACCGAGGCATGGTCGGTTATGTTCAAAAATCCAAGCGCAGTGCCGACTGAGGTACGTCCCTCCCAGCATCCTGACCGCGTGGAGGTGCTGATTATTGCGGGCTTAAATGTCATCGAGCAGATAGGGTCATTGACCATGTATGAGATGGTGCGCGAAGCCGAGCAGGTCGTCGAGTTGTTGGAGCATTCCATTCCCAGTGAAGTCGGTGAGGTCAAGTCAGCGCTACTGGAGGCCTTTGTGCTGGGCTTTCAAACTGGACAGCGCCGTTTCCCGACCCAGTAAGTGTGCTATGCTGAAGCATGTCCGAAATACCCCTACAAGCCTCGCTCTTTGGTGACAAGCTGGTCGATACCCGCACCCGTACCCAGAAGAAACGCGACAAGCAATTGCAGGCTCCCCAGCAGATGGTCATGTTCTCAACCCCCGAGATGGCTCAGTTCGGGGTCAATCCACATCCCTTGCTGCCTTTATCCCCCGATATGGTCTTGCGCTTGCTCATCCAAGACCCGCGCACCGATGACCAGCGCTTACAGGATGCGCTGCGGGAAGCCAATCTTCAGACCCATTCGCTACTTGAGCAAGTCCACGCGAGTTACCATCGGGCCGCATGGCTGATAGGCGCACTGCATCATACGCTAACGACCCAACCCGACAACGAGTTAGCTCTCTGGACATTATACAGTCTGGTAGGGGAGCATCCCAATTTGTTCAAGGCCATTGCGGAACGTGATCTGTATTGGGTCAAGCAAACTCCTGCTGGACAGAAGATACGCCAGCCCTTTGTCCAACCTCGACGAGTACACCGCGCATCCGTACCCGTGCGACCTGCCAGTCGCCGTGAGCGTCAGTTACTGGCAACCCCACCAAAGGAGGCCGCATGACCAACCCCATTCCATCTTTCAAGACCTTACAGCAAGAGGCCGAGTTTTGGGACACTCACGATACCACCAACTTTGAGGCGGAAATGCGACCCATCCAAGTTAGCTACAAACCGCAGATAAAGCGGGGCGTTACGGTGCGCTTCCCATCTACGGACTTAATGCGCTTGCGGACGATTGCCCATCGGCAGGGGATTGGCGTAACGACTTTGGTACGGATGATTGCATTGGAGTTCTTACACAAACAGACTTCGCAGACCCCCGCCTAACAGAACCCGAAGCGGCGCAAAGTAGCCGATAACATCAACTACAGGACTATCCGCTACTGCAAGACTATGGGCCGCCATTCAAATTGAGTTTCTCAAGACCGTCAAAATTATAGTGCGTGTTTTTGCTGGCCTATCTGGTCGTTACGACGCCAAGGCGCTATTGTGCGACATAAACACCCTCATTCCAAGCCAACTCACTTTCCGGTGAAACGACCCAATAACTTCCGTTTGCTACTTCACAACTCTCATAGTTGTTCTATGATACACACATGCACAAAACTTCTACCCAAACCCCGATTGCCACATTGCACCTGCGCCAGCACATGGGCGAAGTGTTGGAAGAGGTGTACTACAACCATGCCCAGTTTCTGATTGCCCGCAAAAACAAGGTCATGGCCCGCTTAGTCAACGATACCTACTTCAGTGCGCTGGAGAAACTGGTTAAGAGCGATACCTCACTTGAAGACACCCTGTGGCTGATGTTGGATAAAGAAGCCCGCAGTGCGATCTATGAAAGTTTGGCTGAGAGGGAAGCGGAACAGAAAATCCCGCTTAATCAGGCTTTTGCTGAGTAAGGTATGTACACACTCGTGACAACCCCAGCGGCTAGAAAATCTATCCGTAAATTACCTAAACATATTCAAAGCTACCTCAAACAAGAGCTTTTCGCGCTATCCGAACATCCTGACAAGGGGAAGCGGCTGCACGGTGAGTTCAAGTACCTTCATTCACTGCGGATGGTGTTTAGAGGAACTCACTACCGGGCCGCATACGAGGTTGATTATGAAGCCCAAGAAATTACCATTCATTTTGTGGGGACGAGAGAAAACTACTATGTTGATTTGAAGCGGAAGTTGCCACAACCTTCTAAAGCGTCGAACCAACTTTGCTAACTTTTGCAACCGGCTGCACTATTGTGCAACATGAACGCTGCATCTAACCGCTTCCCAGTCTTGAGCATCCTTGTTCTATAAGCATGGGCCATCCAATTGGGGAAACATTTGGGTCGCGGGTGTGATATGCTCACAGGGTGTCAGTTAATGTCATCACCCAACTATTCGCTTGGATGGTTGACCCCACCGTTTTCCCTTCATTGCTCACCACTATTCAAAGCCAGTTGCAGCGCTCACGCGGTCTTTATGAAGTTCTGAGTTGTGAAGTGATGTTGAGTCTTGTGGATGTCAAAGGCTGTGAAGCCATCTACCGCAAGGTGCAGAAAGTCCGCTTTTTACAAGACCATGTGATTGCCTATGAAGACCAAGCATGGGGTGATGGCAAGCTATTCGCCGAGTATAAATGCTCGCCCGGCATCCCTGTAGACCGCTATCAGGATGGCAACCGCTGGCGGGTGCTGATTTCATTGCGTGAAAGCAAGAGCAGGGGGGATGTTGAAGAGTTCCATATCCGCCGCAAGATAGAGGAAGGTTTTACCAAGCCCATTGAGTATCTGCATACTCGCATTGACCATCCAACCCACCAGCTTGTGATTCGTGTCGTCTTTCCTGCCCAGCGCCTACCACGCCGTATCATCGTGATTGAGCAGAATGCCAGTCGGACAACCGAGCTAGGGATTGCCCATATCCAAACCTTGCCGGATAAGCGTCAGATGGTGGAGTGGGAGACCAAGCGTCCCCGTCGTTTTGAGATGTATACCTTGCGTTGGGAGTGGTAAAAATAACAGGCGGATGTTGACCCGCCTGTTACTGTTCAGTCTCGTTTATAGTGTTCCACCGCCACCACTCATGATAGCATCTCCTTTCAAGCCACTACGGAATATCATGCGAATATCGGAATATTTGACTGTCTATAGACAATAGATAGTATACAACTCATTCCATATAATTACAATAAACTCATGCGTTTTCAGGATATATACGATCTAATGGATCCTAAAGAGCTAGGCCAGCGCATACGGCAAGCCCGTGAACGTCTTGGATTGTCCCAAGATGATTTTGCTGAATTGATTGAGAGAGACCAGCGAGCAGTTTCCGAATATGAACACGGAAAACGGCGAATATCGGTGACTGAATTACCCAAGTTCGCTGAGGCTCTTGATGTCCCGTTGTTGTATTTCTTTGAAGGCCAAATAAATCTAAATGACCTTGATAGGGAATTACTCGAATACTTCCACCAATTGCCTTCTGTTAAGTCCATGCAATCTGCAATCCAGATTGTTCGTGTTCTCATAGACGCCACCAGCTAGACATTCCTCAGCACTTCCGCAGTAGTTTCTACCCGCTTGACAATGATTGTACATGCGGTATAATTTATTCAGTTATGAGAATGCCCCACAGCTTTTATTACTCACGGTGGTACAGGTATTGGATGGCATACCAAACCTTCCACCGGATACTGGTAAAGCTACGGTATCGAGACAAGCTAGAGGACTTGATCGCATGGGCAAAGCGGAAACGACTCGCTGGGCCGCTAAGAGGTTATCAATTCAAACTCTCTTATATACAAAGTGATTTGTTTAGACTGCAAAGCAGAAACCCTAAGTTAGCTCAAGTTGCTAGAATATGGCACACGGTCAGCAGGTGAACTTGAAGAAAACGCTAACTTAAAACCTTAAAATCAAACGCCCCCAGTTGGTGCTGGTAACACCAAATGAGGGCTAACCAACCACGCTGGTAAAAGCAGCATGGAGGCTAGGGCTATCCTAATCAGGAACCTTGCAGCCGTCAATTGTGCTTACCCAGCCATTGGCGGCTTTTTTCATGCCGACGATGCGTGGAGTTAATAAAACTGCGATCTTGGCCTCATGCCTTAGTCGCTGAAAGGAAGGTGTGCATAGAAACAACATTCAAATCGTTTCGCAAGTTGTCGATAAACGGTTTTTCACAGTGCCCAAGCTAGGTGAAACGGCAGACGACCTCCGGCTTGAAGCACATTTAACTGATATAGGTGCATCTGAGTTAACAGGAGAAGCAGAAACTATCATGCGTTACGCAGCATATGTTCGTATAAGTTCAGAAGAGCAAATCGGGAATTTCAGTGTTGAGGCCCAAAAACGGGCCATTGCTGAGTGGGTAAAATCTCACGAAGGCAAACTCGTTCGGTTTTATATTGACGAAGGTCAGTCTGGTCGAACCTCAGATCGTCCAGAATTCATCCAAATGCGGCGCGACGCCAAAAGCCGTAGTTTCGACGCGATTGTAGTACACAAATTTGACCGTTTTGCCCGTAATCGTACCGATGCTCTCGCCATCAAATCCCTCCTTCGTCAGGACTATGGCGTCAAAGTGTTTTCAGTTAGCGAACCTTCTGAGGATAGCGATGGGCCAATGGGAGCCTTGATTGAGGGGATTATGGAGAGTGTGGCAGACTGGTACAGCCGCAACCTTGCATCAGAAACGCGCAAGGGGAAGCGGGAAAAAGCCCGTCAGGGGTATCACAACAACCGTCCACCATTTGGCTATGATATAACTGATGATGGCGTTCTCATCCCAAATGAGAAAGAGATTGAAGGTCTACGACGGGCCTTTGAGATGTATACCACTGGTCGTCATAGCGACACCAGCATTGCAAAGTGGCTGAATGAAAACGGATATATCAGCAAGTCCGGCAAGCCCTTTAATACCGACACGGTAAGAGATATGCTCCAAAATCAGACCTATCTCGGCAAAATCAAGTATCAGCCCTACGCCCGTTCTTCTAATGGCAGTCGGTCATACAAGCAACCCATAGAATGGTTTGAGGGGAAACATGAGCCAATCATTGATGCGGAGCTATTTGAGCGTTGTCAAGAAATTCGTCGAGCTAAAGCCTCACATCACGAATATTACCCGAAACATCGCGTCTATCTCCTCAGTGGGATGCTGTTTTGTGCCGAGTGTATCGAGCATATGCCCAGCGACATTCAAGATGAAGATTATGGCAAAATGCGGGCACAAGCCAACACTCGTGGAAAGCACCAATACTATCGCTGTCGCGCCCGAGACTTCGGGCGCACATGCGGTCAAGGCTCAGTGAAAATAGATGATATTGAAGAACAACTGATTGCCTTTTTGCATGACCTCAAACCACCCACCGATTGGCGAAAGTTGATGGTGAAGACTTTGGGAACCCTGTTAGGAGACAAAAATCTGGAGCAGCGCATTGGTGAGATTAAAAGTGTCATCGAGCGCATGGACTTTCGGTGGGACAATGGGTTCATCACAGACCGAGACCACTATTTAGAGCAACGAGTCAAGCTACAGCAAGAACTGGAGCAGTTAAGCCCTATTCCAGATGATGACTTGGAGACTGCGGCGGATATTTTGACTAATTTCAGCACCTATTGGGCGAACACTAAAGACAATCGCCAAGCGCAGCGAGCGCTGATTCAGATGATTGTTGCACGGGTGTGGGTACGAGGAACCCAGATAGTCGCCATATCATTGCGACCAAACTACCACGTTACATTAGGCCTAGAAAACGAAAAATCCACAGAGAAGACTGTGGAAATCCCAGATGATGACTTGTTTGTACACAGACGGGAGCGACGGGTTTCGGGCAATACTGTGTACCATGTGGCGTTATTCCCGCCTCTCAATATGCGGTGGCATGCAAATCAGAACGTGCTAGTGTTTGCCAATTAATATATACAGCAAAAATAATAAAAACTCTTATTTTACTGTCGCATTACACAATCTAATCCCCTGAAAGAATTACCCGCACATCATGGGCAATATTAGTATAGGGTGTCCCATACAAAAACTGCTCCAATAAACGCCCATCTGGGGCAACCAGAAAAATTGAAGCCGTATGATTCAATAGGTAGCCCATAGCTGAATTGCTGAGTTCTTGGCGTTCAGCCCGTACCCCAAAAGCATCCATGATAGGCTGATTAACCTCATTTTCGCCACGTAGTCCGATAAAATCAGGATGAAACAAACCCAAATAGAGCTTCATACGGGCAAGGTCGTCCCGTTCTGGGTCAATGGTCACAAATACCACCTTAACCTGTTCAGCTAGTGGCCCCAATTCCTCATAGACCTTTTTCAACTCAGTATTAGAAGTCGGGCAAATATCGGGGCAGGCCATATAACCAAAATACATCAAGACTACCTTACCCCGCTGGTCGCTTAACCGGAAATCATCACCCGTCGTCGAAGGCAGACTGAAATCGGCAAGCTGGCGAGGGGGGTCAAAAATCGCCCCTCGCAACTCTGAGACTTGATAATCAACAGGCTGAACGGCCTCATCCGCTTTGGCAGCCTGTTGGCAAGCGCTTACTGCTAAAACAACAACAATGAGAAACCACCAGAGTTTTTTCATGACAATCTCCTTAATTCCGACTACGGATATAAGCAATAATGGCAAGCAGTTGGTCGTCTGTGAGGGCAGGATTACCGCCCTTGGGAGGCATATCAATGCCTGTGGTATTGGCGGCATCCCAAATCGGGCGGCCCGTCTTGATAAATGTCAATAGGTCGGCATCGGATAGACCATGCACAAATTCGCTGTTTACAAGGTCTTTGCCGTGGTTAGGTAGGCCATGTGCATCCGCCCCATGACAAGCGGAACAGGCTGCGATAAAGAGTTGTTGACCGTCATTAGTAGCTAAGGGCTGTGCTTCTGCTACGTTGTGGTCGTGCGCTACTACAGTCTCCACCTCCGCTACAACCGTTGGACTGGATACGACAAGAGATTGTTCGCTTGTTACAGTGGAAGGGGTATCAACAGCCGCAGCGACCACGCCGGGATTGCCTCCTAGAGTCCGCAAATAGGCAATAATGGCAAGCAATTGTTCATCTGTTAGCGCAGGATTACCGCCTTTGGGGGGCATGTCAATGCCTGTGGTATTGGCAGGGTCCCAAATCGGACGGCCTGTCTTGATAAAGGTCAATAAGTCGGCATCGGACAAGCCATGCACAAACTCGCTGTTCACAAGGTCTTTGCCAAGATTAGGCATGCCTAGTGCATCTATACCATGACAAGCAGAGCAGGCTCCTGCAAATGTTGAGGTACCAAGATTGACGGTTTCAATGTCATAGCCCAAGTTTGCTGCATTCGTCTCTATGCGATTTTCTGCTGCAACTGCTGCTTGGACAGGGTCGAGGGTGGGGGCGGCATTGTTGGTTGCAATTGCTGCTGCATTGGCTGACAGGGGTCGCCCAAGGCTATTGCTCTGTACTGTGTCTGTGGTAGCATCATCTTGTGCGGTGCTGCTTAATAGCACAACAATCCCAACCATGAAAAGAATAAACACGCCGACAATGAACGAGAGACCAGCCCCGATAAATAAGATAGCACGACCTTCTGATATGTATTGTTCTTGCATAAGATAGATTCCCTCATTGAGTGATGATGATTTGAATTTGTGCGTGTTGATGAACTGTGCATTCGCCATGATAGACAGCGGGGGTGTGGAACTCTTGGCGTAAGGTTTCGCCCGCCCCTACCCAAAAATCGCTGATGCGGTGCCCTGTGCTATCATGGTTTTCAATGACCAAAATGTCTTGCTTGCCAAGTTTCAGATGGATTTCATCAGGAATAATGTCCACAGTTTCGCCTGCCGCGATACGGTCACCTGTACCAGCAGGGATAACGATTTTGTATTCGCGGCTGTCAGATTCTTGGACAGCGCCAGTCACTGTAACGACGACGAAGCCAACCAGTCCGGCAAGTAACAGAATCACGGCTACTGGTACCAACCAACGGTTGTTCATGCTGCACCTCGTTTTGCAAAGTACCACTGGGCTAAGAGCAAAGGAATAACAATCCACAGTGCCAGACTCGCCACCATCAGGGGCATAAAATTTGTATCGAAAGTATCAGTGGCGTAGAGGCCAACTGGACCAAGCACTTCAAGGGAGGTATGAGCGCTGAAGATAGCCCCCATCTTGAATAATTGGAGGGGATTGAGTAGTGCGACCAACAACGTGGTTTGTATAGGCATTTCAGTCACTAAACTAGCGCCGATTAGCCCTAAATCCCCAACAAAGACAAATAGCAGCCATGTAAAAATCGCTCCACCAATAGCCGTAGCAGTCTTAGCGGCAAGTGCAGAGATAAGAAAACCGATGCTTAACATTGCCAGACCCAGCAAACAGGCCATGATGACGGTCATCACATAGCCATTGGCATCACCGCCCGCACCCTGCCATGCCAAGATAATGCCAGCCGTGCCAAGGCCTAAATTCAGCGATGCCAGCAGGGCACAGGCCACACCGATATACTTGCCGAGCAGTACCTCAATACGGCTAACTGGTTGAGCCAAAAGATAGTCCAGCGCACCTGTTTCTCGTTCACTAGCAAGGCTAGTTGCCCCAAACAGCAAGCCGATGAGTGGCACGAATAAGAGAACAAGATTAACCAGACTAGCAACGGTGCGGTTATAGCTGGCAAGCGCGGTAAACTCGACATCGGGTTGTGATAGTGACGAAAGGGCAAGCGCCAACCCTGCAAATAGCAGCGTATAGACAATTAACCATTTGTTGGAGAGCGTTTCTTGTAGCTCTTTGCGCCCAATAATCCAGACAGTTTTGAGGTCAATCATTGTGGTTTGTCCTTGTGGTCTACAATGTCAAAATTTTCTACAGGCACACCTGCCGTCGCTAAGACCTGAAGGGCGTGTAGACGCTGTAAGGTATCGACATACAAGGCCGCGCCGTTAGGGGTAGTTGAGAAGCCGCTGGCCTGCAATGCAGCGATGGCCTGTTCCCAGTGCGTCGTTGGTATCCAGACCTTGAGATAGCGTTGTTGTCCAAGATGTTGGGCAAAATGGGCCGGAGTATCGTCCAGTTCAATCTGCCCATCGCGCAGCACCAAGACCCGTGTCGCCAACTGCATCACCTCATCCACCCGATGTGAAGAGAAGATGATAGTCTTGCCCGCTTGATTCAAGCGCTGCACCAAGGCCAAAAAGTCAGCACGCCCTTGGTTATCTAGGTTGGCAGTGGGTTCATCTAACATGAGGATAGGCGGGTTAGCCAGTAAGCTGATTGCTAGTGCGAGGCGTTGCTTCATACCGCCCGAAAGTGCCTTAATGGGTTTCTTGGCATGGTCAGCCAAACCGACTTCAGCGAGCGCGGCATCAAGGTTGATATGTGGCACTCGCTTCAAGCGAGCATAAAATTTGAGGGTCTGCCGAACCGTCATGTTATAAAAGGCAGCTTGCTGTGGCACATAACCGATAGCTGCCCGCGAGGCTTTGCTATCGCGTTGCACATCAATACCATTGACACGAATCTGCCCCTCAAAGTCCTGCACGCCTAATAAACAGCGCAAGGTGGTCGTCTTGCCCGCGCCATTAGTTCCCCAGAGGGCCACCGACTCACCTGCGGCAATGGAGAAAGAGATATTTTGTAAAACGGGGTGGATACCGTAGTGTTTGCTTAGTTGGGTCACCGTAATCATGGTGTCTTCCTTTATGGCAGACGGAGCATAGTGTTTGGAGACAAGGGGTCGCCTGCGTTCAATAGTTAGTAATACGACCCCGCCCGTGATACCCAGCATCAATAGGCTGGTCAATAACAAGGGGGTCGCAACCATTGGCTGTTTCGCCTCCAAATAGGCAGGCAATTTCAACGCCATCCGAGGTGTTTCATCAACCAGCTTGGGTTGAGGGCGAAAGACAGGGAAAGCCGATGCCGCAAATTCAATGGCTTGGGCAGCCGGACTGTAGGTAAATAGCCGCAGAGTCGGATTGTTGTCCGCTAATTGTTCAAAGAGACGGTCAGAATGATAGGGAATTTCCCCATAGCCATCTCCATTGCGGTCATAACCCGCATAGTCGCTCCAATAGTTACCGATGCCGTCTTGTGACCAGATATTGCGGCTCAAGACTTCGCGTCCGTGCATACTGACTTGCTGGATATTGTCGAGAAAGCTGTTGTCTTGAAAGACATTGCGTTGAACGGAGGGCAGGGTCGCCACACCAATATCGTTATAGGCAAAGACATTGCCCGTAAAGTAGTTGTAGACATCAATGAGGGCGGGTGAGTTATCAAGGTAGAGGCCCTCTCGATTGCCCACAAAGAAGTTATCAGCGGCCTGCACGTCATCCATATCCTTGAGCGCCAGACCATAACCGCTGGAGCCTCGGTTATAGGCGAAGATGTTTTCGCGCAGGGTCGTGTTCTTGGAATACATTAAAAACGCACCCACCGAGTTATCCTGAAGGGTGTTGCCCTCAATGACCGCCCCATCGTTGTACATGAAGTGCAACCCGTATCGATTCCCCTCAAAGTGGTTATCACGGATGACCAAATCATCTGAGTACCAAATCAGAGTATCGCGGCTATGGTTAATCTCATTCTCAATGAGTTGGACACGGTGGCTGTACCAGACGCGGATACCATCCCCGCGCAGTCCCGCCTCTTCACCCCAGCCATAAATGGTGTTGCCAGTTGCTACCCCATACGGCGCATTCGCAAAGAAAATACCATATAGAACATTTTGCAACTGGTTATTGGCAATGGTGACGTGTGGGGCCTCGATGACGATGCCGGAGTCCTCGTGATGTTGGGCAGTGCCTGTGTTTTGTAGGATAAAGCCTTGAAAGACGACATGAGCCGCCCTGATATAGACCAACGAGCCAACCCCATGCCCGTCAATAATTGGATTGCCCACCCCGGTTATAGTCACGGATTTGTCGATGGTTAAGGGTGCAGCGTAGGTGCCGCCATGCACCTCAATAGTGTCACCCTCTTGAGCAATGGCAAGCGCATCTTCAATGGTGGCATAAGCGCCATCAAGACCCACCAGCAAACGGCGGCTGTCTTGGGCATTGACGGCTGATGAACTGCCATATAACCAGCAACCAAGCAGGATGAGGCCAACCCAATATCTAGGCATGGATAACCTTCCGTTGCTGCCAGCGATAAACGATATACCCCAACAACATCACTGCTACGGCCACCAGCATCAATGCCGCCGCCGTTGAAGCCTGCTCCCATCCACTGTCGAGGCTGGCGATAGTATGGAATTGACCAACAGTACCCTCGCCCCAAACAGGTGGCGTAAAGGGATGAATCGAGCTAGAGAATGGTGCTGTGGGGTCAAGGTTCTGCCCACTATCCCGTAGCCAATAGGCGAGGTCTGCGATGAATACAAAGGGGAAACTCAGCGCAGGCAGCATTAGCAGCCAACCGAGGCTTGTCCAGCGTCGTCCACGCCCCCGCCATGCCAACAACACCGCGCTAATGCCCAGCAGAGCAGCAAAGGTGTACATGGCTTGAATGGCGATTGAGCGCTCTAGGGTAGCGGCCTCATCCAGATTTCGCATTCCAATATAGTGATTGAGGCTATTCAATTCCCGCAGTTCATCGAATTTAGGGTCTTTGCCCTCCATGCGGTCAATATAGACGATGACATCTAGCCCGTTCCGATAATCATATTGAGGCGCATCAAGGTGCATATTCCAATAGGGTTTATCGATGGATTGCACCAGTAGCACAGCAGCAATCACCAACAAAGCCGAGGGTACCCATCGCACCATAAATTGGAAGCCTTTAGCAAGGGGCAGGTGCTTAATTGTTGAGTGGGTTGTGGGTTCAGCTAGGGTTGTCATGGATATACTCCTTTCGGTAAATAGGGAGGGGTGGAGAGGTTGCCCCCTCCACCTTGTAAGCCAACAATTAGGGCTGGATTGTCATGTAACCCATCATTTCGAGATGGAGAGCCGAGCAGAACTCGGTGCAGTACCATGCAAACACACCGGGGCGGGTCGCATCAAACTCAAAAGTTACAGTTTCACCCGGCTCAATACTCAGATTAATGCCATAGAAGGGGATAGAGAAGCCATGTGTGGCATCACGGGCGCGTTCAATGTTGGTGATGTTCCACACCACATGATCGCCCGCTTGGATATCCACATGTTCGGGCGTGAAATGGCTGCGGACGGCGGTCATGTTGATGTAAACCGTGTTACCGTCACGGACTATGCTTTCTTCACCTTGCTGGGTGGCGTTTTCATCAACCGATTGGGTCAATGGATCCCAACCCACTTCGGGATAAACATCCCAAGGCTGCAATTTATCGGCCTTGATGATTTGGGCGTAATGCGGTTCACCAGCCGTCAGGGGCAAGTCATAAATCACCTGCATGGCGTCACCGCCTTGGGAAATATCTACAAGCTGAAGGTTTTGGGGCAAAAGCGGCCCAGTATTGAAGAAGCGGTCAATCGACCACTTGTTGAGTGATACCAAGTAATTACCATCTGGGGAAACGGTATCCCCTTCGGCAACCGCAATATGTCCAACGTTATATTGGACTGGAACCTTAGCTTGTAGCGTCCAGCCGTCTTGAGGGCGATATCCCTCAGCACCCATGCTCCAACGTGCCACCGCCGAGTCGAGGAACAGACTGGTATAGGCATAGCCTTGACCATCAAATTGGGTATGGAGCGGGCCAAGGCCAACCTCAACTTGGGCCTCCATCACCGATTCCAGCGACAATATCGGCACCCCATAGCTATCAAAATCGCTGGTACCCGCTGCAACTGCATCCATGATTTTTTGGAAACTATAGATGGTGACATGCGGATCGAGCTTGCCGGAGACCACCATATAATCGCCACCGGGAGCCACATCAATACCATGTGGGCTGCGTGATTCCGGCATGAGATATAGCAGGTTATTGGCAATAGCTGTATCCAAGGTGATGACTGGCATACCGGCAATTTCAACGGTATTGCCAGCCTCGAATACAGCAGTCGCGGCATCCAGATTGATGGCGTGTAGAAAGTCATGGGTGTTGCGACTAACACCTGCCTCAAACGGTGGGTTGCCTTCCTCAATACCACCCGTTGCCATCTCGGTGTTGAGGGAGTTGCAGAATACCCATCCCTCAGAGACACGCTTACCCGCATCACAGAGGTCTTGCCAGTAGGGGGGCAGTTCCATCGCAAAAGATTGAGCGGGGTCAATGCGTCCTGCATCGCGGTCAAATTTCCAAAAGGTCACCATACCCCGATAAACCGATTGATACTCATCAAGCGGGGCATAGGCATCGCCTAACGGTTGAGCATATTGCCCGCCTTCAATAACATACTCGGTATTGGGGGTCACAAAAGCGCCACCGTGGTCATTGAGATAGAGGGGATTATTGATAATTTGCTTGGTCTCGAAATCGCGCAAATCAATAACCGCGATACGTCCATTGGCTTTGTCATTGATGAACAAGAACTGTCCATCGTAATCGCCCTCGGTTTCGCTCAAGGCCGGATGGTGCGAATCACCCCAGCGCACGGGCTGACCATCAATGTCACCGCCCGAGAGTACATCTTCACCAACGCCGAACCCATAGCCTTGCCAAGGTTCAGGGGTAAAAACGCCAATCGTGCGGAGCAAGCGCATGGAAGGCAGACCAATGGCAAAAACCTGCCCACTGTGTCCGCCAGAAGCAAACATAACATACTCATCCATCACACCAGAGGGGGTGTAGGTCATGGCTGCGGCTACAAGGTCATCTTCAGTCAAGCCGCGCTCTTCTGCGATTTGTTGCCAACGGCTCTCTTGGGCCTGAACGCTCTCTTCTTGTGGAGTGAAAGCGCGGCTACTCACCATGCCGACGGCGATAACGACGACTACAATAAGCAAAATTCGATATTTTTTCATCATCAGGCGTTTCTCCTGTGTTTGGCTACTAAAAGTCCGAAGTTTTGCTTTTATGATGTCGCCAAATACGGAGCGAGACTGTAACCTAAGTCACACTTGGGGGAGGAAATTGCTAACGGGCTTCCTCTGCAGCAATGGCAATGAGGGCGTCGGGGTCAAGAATAATAAAGGCTTGACCCAATTGGCGAATCAAGCCATCTTGCTCAAATTGTTTGAGGATTCGATGCACAACTTCACGGGCGGTGCCAGTGGCCTCTGCTAGGTTCTTGCGCGAGAGGATATGGGGAACTAGCCAACCGTCAGATGTCATATTACCGTCGGCCTCAGCAAGGTTGAGCAAGACCCCTGCTAGGCGTGAGGCCACACTGCGAAACGCAAGGTCATGCACTAACTTGGCAAGCTGACGCAGGCGACTGGTCATAATCTCCAGAAAGGCCACCAAAAAATCGGGATTCTCCTTTAAGAGAATGCTAAGTTGGCTGGGGGTAATGTAAAACGCCTGAACCGTCGAGACCGCCTTTGCAGTATATGGGCTAGGCAGGTTGCTCGGTAGTGATTCACCACCGAGGCATTGGGTGGGCCTGACAATAGCAAGAATCTGCGAACTTTTTTGCGACTGGCGGAATAGTGTAACATAGCCACTTTTGATGATATATAAACCAGTCGGTGGCGACCCTTGTTCATATAGCAGCGTCCCACGCGGGTAGGTGACAAGCGTCACTGCTTTGGCTAAACAGGCTGCCATCTGCTGGGATGATGAGGTGAAGATGGGGATTTGGCGAATATCTTCAACTGGAATGTCCATCTAGGTCGCTCCATCTGTTCACGGTACCTTTGCATTGTAAATGCACTGTATGGCAAAAACTGTGAGCTAAGTCACATCTAAAGCAATACAGCCACAGCGCAGGCTCTTTGGTTCCAGTACCGTGATACGCCCCGGCTCAATCTGTATCAACCCTTCTTTTTCCAAACAAGTAAGATGTCGAGAAACGACCTCACGCACCGAGCCGATGGTCTCCGCGAGTTTTTCTTGAGTCAAATTCACAACACCGTGTTCATGGTGTGTCGCAAGATATTCGTTGATGCGTGCAAAAACGGGTGTTCCGCTCAGGCTTTGAGCCAGATGAGATAGATGGTCAATCCGCTGGCTGTAGACTTCCAGCATCGTCCAGAGAATGCTCATATCGGCGTGTTGTTCAATGACATCGTTAGGAAGGAAGCACAGCACAACATCATCCAACGCTTGGGCATTGGCGGGGTTAAGAGCCTCATCAAATAGGGGACACCCACCGAAGCACTTGCCCCGATTGCTGATACACAAGGCCTGTACGCGCCCTTGCATGGATTGTTTGACAATCCGAACACGCCCTTGCAGAATAAACCAAATACCCTGTGACGGTTCACCTTCTAAGAATATCAATTCGCCGGGGCTATAGGCCTGACGACGCATCAACGGGATTATTGACCCTAGCTGTTCGTCGCTGAAACGGTCAAACGCTTTGAGGGTTCTTAATTCGGCTATACTAACGACCATGATGCTACCCCAAACTCAGTTGTCCATATCATCATTATAGCGGCTACTTGATATATACCCTAATGGAAGCTGTGGCAATCCCCAATTTGGTGGAGTGCAAAGCTGGTCTACCCCCAACAAAATAGGGTAATAACAATTTTTGTAATTGATTTGATGGGTACCCCACCCTCATACCCCAACGTCCCCCATTTTTGCAAACTCACGCAGTCCGATATACACTCTCCAATCAATAACCAGTAATCAACCAGCACACACAGGCACCATCCCAGCGCACACACCCAACCAACCCGACGAGGTATGATGACCAACCCGATTAGCCAAGACGAAATCAACGCCATTCTCTGGAAAGCCTGCGACACCTTTCGCGGCACCGTCGATCCCACCGAGTACAAGAACTACATCCTCGTGATGCTGTTCCTCAAATACATCTCGGATGTCTGGGCCGACAAATACGCCGCCTACCAACAAGAATTAGGCGACAACGCAGACCGTATCCGCCGCCGCTTGGAACGTGAGCGCTTTGTCATCCCCGATGGGTGTGACTTCGACAGCCTCTATGAGCAGCGCAACGCCCCCAACCTTGGCGAGATTATCAACAAGGCTCTCGATGCCATTGAGCAGGCCAACAAAGACAAGCTCGAAGGCGTCTTTCGTAACATCGACTTCAACTCCGAGTCCCACCTCGGCAAGACCCAGCAACGCAACAGCCGCCTCAAGAATCTGCTCAATGACTTTGCCGACCCCCGCCTCGACATGCGGCCCTCGCGCATCAACGGCCTTGATGTCATCGGCAACGCCTACGAATACCTTATCGGCAAGTTCGCCGCCGGGGCGGGCAAAAAAGCGGGCGAGTTCTATACCCCGCCCGAAGTCTCGCGCCTGCTCGCCAAGCTGCTGGCCCCCCAATCTGGTGAGCGCATCTGTGACCCCGCTTGTGGCTCTGGCTCCCTGCTCATCAAATGCGCGGAGGAGGTCGGCTCGCCCAACTACGCCATTTATGGACAGGAAAGCAACGGCTCGACATGGGCGCTGGCGATGATGAACATGTTTTTGCACAATGCCAACCTCAACCGCGGGGCTATCCAGTGGAATGACACCATCCGCCACCCCCAACTGCTCGAAGGCGATAGCCTGATGCGCTTCAATGTCGTGGTCGCTAATCCCCCCTTCTCGCTCGACAAATGGGGCGCAGAGGAGGCCGAGAGTGACCGCTATAAGCGTTTTTGGCGCGGACTGCCCCCCAAAAGCAAGGGCGATTATGCCTTCATTACCCACATGATTGAGACCACCTACACCGAACCCAGCCAGAACGGGCGCGTCGGCGTGATTGTGCCGCATGGGGTCTTGTTTCGGGGAGCCGCCGAGGGCAAAATCCGCCAGCAGCTTATTGACGAGAACCTGCTCGATGCCGTGATTGGCCTGCCGCCCAACCTGTTCTATGGCACAGGCATCCCCGCCGCCATCCTGATTTTCAAGCGCAACCGCCCCGATAAGCGCGTCCTGTTCATCGACGCCAGCCGTGACTTTGAAGCTGGCTCCAACCAGAACCGCTTACGCCCCCCAGACATCGAGCGCATCTTGACCACCTACCGCCAACGCCAGACGGTGGAGCGCTATGCCTATCTTGCCGAGGCCGCCGAAATCCAAGCGAATGACTACAACCTCAACATTCCGCGCTATGTGGACACCTTCGAGGCCGAGGACTTGGTGGACATGAGCGCTGTGAATGCCGAGATTCGTGACCTGCGCGGCAAACTGGCTGATGTCGAAGCCCAGATGCAAGCCTATCTTCGGGAGTTGGGGTTGGATGATTAAGACAAAGATGATTGCGACTGGGTAAGCTCCTAGAGCCTGTTTGTTAAGACCATATTATCGCAAGGGTTTTATTAGATGACTTTAAAACCATATACTGGATATAGAGCCAAATTAATAGGTAGCCTCCCTAAACATTGGATATTGGTAGAATTTGCTGACCTTATTGAGCATGGTCCCACCAACGGCTTATATAAATCCCCAGATGACATTGGGGTTGGGGATGCCCGTTTATTCGACATCAATGGGCTATATTCAGGGCTGCGGGCCAACTTTGCTTTCTCTAGACTGGTTTCGATAACTTCTGAAGAGGAACAACGTTATCTGTTGCACGACGGAGATATTTTGTTTAACAGGGTTTCTGTTAAACCAGAAGGTATAGGTAAGGCGGTACTTGTCGAAAACGTCCCACTACGTACTGTCTTCGAGACTAACATGATAAGAGTACGCACAAGGTTAGAATACGCGGCTCCTGCATACCTAGTGGAATACTTTGCATCCCCTATTGCCCGTAAACAGATTGGGGCACAAGCGAAGATAACGGCCCAGACCAGTATTAGTCAAGAAACAATTACTTCTTTACTTATCCCACTCCCCCCCCTTGCCGAACAGCGCAAAATCGCCGCCATCCTCAGCACATGGGACGCCGCCATTACCCTCACCGAGCAACTCATCGCCGCCCTCCAACACCGCAAGCAGGGCCTCATGCAGCGCCTCCTCACGGGTGCCGTCCGCTTCCCTGAGTTTGAGGGGGAGGAGTGGCTGGAAGTATCCATTAATGCTATGGGTAAAGTTACATCAGGGGGAACCCCAGATACCAATAATCCCAATTATTGGAATGGTACAATTTTGTGGGTAACGCCTTCGGAAATTACTTCATTGGCTTCTAGGTACATTGAGCGGACCGAAAGACAAATTACTGAGCAAGGTCTCCAAGCCAGTTCAGCAGTTCTTCTTGACCCATTCTCAATCTTGATCTGCACAAGAGCAACCGTTGGTGATTCTGCGATTAACAAGGTTCCAATGGCAACTAATCAGGGATTCAAAAACCTGACACCATCGGAACGTTATAACTCTGAGTTCCTTTACTATTTGTTTTCTTTCAATAAGAATCAGCTAGTGCGTTATTCAAGCGGCAGTACCTTCATTGAACTTTCAAAACGCGATTTCGTTAAACTGAAATTTCTTGTCCCCAGATTGCTTGAGCAGGAACAGGTTGCACGGGTCTTAGAGGTCTGTGATGCAGAAATTGAGGAATATCAAAAAGTAAAATCTCAGCTCCAACTTCAGAAAAAAGGCCTGATGCAACGCCTACTGACAGGTGAAATCCGTGTGCAAGTGGATGACGACTAGGAGTCGCGCATGACCATCCCCCCCGACTATAGCGAATTGCTCAGTTCTCAAATTCCCGCCCTGCATGTCCTGATGGCCTTGGGTTATACCTACCTGACCCCCGCCGAGGCCCTCGACCTGCGCGGTGGGCGGCGCGATGCGGTCATCTTGACCGACGTGCTGACCAACTGGCTCCACCAGCATAACCACTACACCTACCAAGGCCAAGCCTACGCCTTCACCGACTCCGCCCTCCGTGACGCCCTCCGCAAACTGACCGACATCCCCCTACAGGGCTTGGTTCCTACCAGCGCACAGGTCTACGAGTTGCTGACCCTCGGCACTTCCTTGCCCCAGACCATCAAGGGCGATACCCGCAGCTTCTCCCTGCACTATATCGACTGGCAGCACCCCGCCAACAATGTCTATCATGTCACCGAAGAATATAGCGTCGAGCGTCGGGGGAGCCATGAAACGCGCCGCCCCGATGTGGTGTGCTTTGTCAATGGCATCCCCTTCGCCGTTATCGAATGCAAGCGCCCCGATTTGCAGACGGCCCAAGGCGGCCTGCCCTATGAGGAAGCCGTCAGCCAGATGCTCCGCAATCAAGGCGAGCAAGAAATCCCGCACCTGTTTATCTATGCCCAGTTGCTACTGGCTCTCAGTGTCAATCATGCCCGCTATGCCGCAACGGGTGCCAATAAAGACTACTGGGCCACATGGCAAGAGCAACCCGACCCCGACGCCCATGAGGTGCGTGTCCAGCGCCTGATCAACACCCCCCGCGACTCGGCCACCCAAGCCCGTCTCTATGACTGGCGTGACCATGCCGACTACCTGCGCTTTCAAGCCGAGCGTGGCCCGCGCCTGCCCACCCTCCAAGACCAGACCCTTGTCAGCTTGTTGGAGCCGTCGCGCCTGCTGGAATTGACCTATCAATACATTGTCTATGACGGCGGGGTCAAGAAAATCGCCCGCTATCAGCAGTATTATGCAGTCAAGGCTACCGTTGACCGTGTGGCTCATCTTAACCCACAGGGGGAGCGCACGGGTGGCATTATCTGGCACACCACCGGCAGTGGCAAATCCCTGACGATGGTCATGCTCGCCAAGGCCCTAGCCCTGCACCCCAACATTACCAACCCGCGTGTGATTCTGGTAACAGACCGCATCAACCTCGACCAGCAGATTTCCAAGACCTTCCTCGCTTGTGGCAAGCAGGTCGTCCGCGCCAATTCCGGTCAGCACCTGCTGGAGTTGGTGCAGAGCGCAGGGGCCGACATTATCGCCACCGTTATCAATAAATTTGCCACTGTCGCCCGCGAAAAGGGTAGCGACCCCAACCCGAATGTTTTTGTGCTGGTCGATGAGGGCCATCGCGGTCAATATGGTGAGATTCATGCCCAGATGCGGCAGGTCTTCACGCACGGCTGCTATATCGGCTTCACGGGTACACCCCTCACCCAGCGCGAGAAGAACACCGCCCGCCAATTCGGCAGCTTCATCCACAAATACTCGATGCGCCAAGCGGTCAGTGATAAAGCTGTCGTTCCCTTGCTCTATGAGGGCCGCATGGTCGAGATGCAGGTCAATCATGAGCAGGTTGACCGCTGGTTTGAGCGTGTCACCCGTGACCTGAGCGAAGACCAACGCGCCGACCTCAAGCGCAAGATGAGCCGCGCCGAGGAAGTCAGCAACGTCGAGCAGCGCATTGCCGAAATCGCCTATGACCTCTCTCAGCACTTTGTCAAAACCTTCCAAGGCCAAGGCTTCAAAGCCCAACTTGCCACCTCCAGCAAGGCAATGGCCCTCAAGTACAAGCACTATCTCGATGCGTTTGGCATGGTCACCTCGGCGGTGGTCATCTCGGCCCCTGATAGCCGCGAGGGCCATGATGAAGTCGATGACCCCGACGAAGATGCGGTGCAGGCTTTTTGGAAGCGTACCATGCAGCGCCACACCACCGAAGACCGCTATAACACCGCCGTCATTGATGACTTTGCCCGCGAGGATGGGGTGGAGTTGCTGATTGTGGTCGATAAGCTGCTGGTGGGTTTCGATGAGCCGCGCAATACCGTCCTCTATATCGACAAGCCCCTCAAAGACCATGCCATTTTGCAAGCCATTGCCCGCGTTAATCGCCTCTACCCCGGCAAGGAATTCGGCTACATCATTGACTATCGCGGGGTGCTGGGCGAACTGAACGAGGCCATCCAGACCTATGACGCCCTCGCCGACTTCGATGATGAGGACGTAGCGGGTACCATTACCGATGTTACAGCGGAGATTGGGCGGCTGGCAGATTTGTATGAGGCACTGTGGGCGGTCTTTCGTGGGGTGGATAGCCACGACAACGAGGCCATGGAGCGCCACCTTGAACCCGAAGACATCCGCCAGCAATTCTATGATGCCTTGAATGCCTATGCCAGCACCCTCAAGGTGGCCTTGAGTACCGTCGCCTTTGCCGAGACCACCCCCGCCGCCCGCATCGACCAATACAAGCGTGACCTCCGCTACTTTCACAACCTGCGGATGGTGGTCAAGCTGCGCTATGCCGAGGCCATCGACTACCGCGATTATGAGCAGAAAGTCCGCAAGCTACTCGACCAGCATATCAGCGCTCATGGCGTGACGCCCATCACCGACGCGGTAGACATCTTTGACCGTGAGGCCTTCGATGCGACGGTGAGCCGCCTCGGTACCAACCGCGCCCGTGCCGAAGCCATCCTCAACCGCTTGAAGCGCACCGTTATCGAGAAGCTAGAGCAAGACCCAGCCTTCTATAAGAAATTCTCGCACCTGATTGACGACACCCTGCAAGACCTGCGCGAGGGTCGCCTCACCGACCTAGAAGCGCTTGAACTGGCTCGCTCCCTGCGCGACCAAGTAGCCGAGGGTCATGACCAGTCCTTGCCGCCCATCCTTCGCAACTACAAACACGCTCCGGCCTTCTATGGGGTGCTGCATGAAGTCTGGGGTGCCAATGGCTTCAACACCGACGACCTTGCTGACCTTGCCATTCAGGTCGAGATTCTCATTGAGCAACTCAAGATTACTGACTGGCGGGCCAACGTCGATGTGCAGCATGACATGGAGAACGCCATTGAAGATTGCTTATATGATGCCGGTGACGAGCGCGGCATCCGTCTTGAGTCGCTTGACTTGGATACGGTCATTCCCCAACTGATTGATATAGCGCGGAAGCGTAATGACTGAGATGGAACACATCCTGCACTACGGCACCACCACCATCCGCTATGAGTTGACCTACACCGAGCGCACCACCTTGGCGATTCATGTTCACCCCGATATGCGCGTCACCGTCGAAGCGCCCCCCCAGACCGAGTTAGCGGTGATTGAAGGCCGTGTCCGTAAACGCGCTGCGTGGATTCTCCAGCAGCAGCGAGATTTCGAGCGCTACCGCTTTGACCAGCCCCCGCGTGAGTATGTCAGCGGCGAGACCCATTATTATTTGGGGCGGGCCTATCGCCTCAAGGTGCTGGAGAGCGCCACCGATCACGAAATAGCCTATATGAGTCGCGGGCGTATCTTGGTTTATGTGCGGGATGTCACGAACACGGGGCGGGTGCGGGCGTGGGTGGAGCGCTGGTATCGCAAGCAGGCCAAGCGCATCTTCCAAGAGCGCCTTGATGCGTGGTATCCACAATTGGCGCGGTTGGGGGTGGTCTATCCGACTGTGCAGATTCGGCGCATGGAGAGCAAGTGGGGGAGCTGCACCGCAGCGGGCAAGATTACCCTCAACCTAAAGCTCATCCAGAAGCCTAAAGAGTGCGTGGATTATGTCATCGTGCATGAGTTGTGCCATTTGGTCGAGCATCATCACGGCCCAGCTTTTTATGCCCTCCTGACCCGCCTCATGCCTGACTGGGAAGCCCGTCGCCACAAGCTCAATGCGCCTGTGGGGTAGTCAAGATAGTCGCCAGAAAGCCCTTTGTGGCTGGTGCAGCGCTCATATTTTTGCTACTGTGAAACGTGTTCACGTTGTCTGCCCATTCAACCGACCTCTTGCTGGGTCATCGTGGCTGGTGGCCTATGGCTCTACCCTGCCGTGTGGCCTCCCCCGCTCGGTCAGGACACATGTACGTGGTGGGTAAGACGGGCAAAGGCAAATCCAAGTTTCTGCTCTCCTGCATTGTGCAAGACATCATGGCGGGACGGGGTTGTGGGGTTATCGACCCGCATAGTGACCTCATCACCGAGGTGTTGAGTGTCTTGGATAGCTATGGAGCCTTGGCTGACCCCGCTGTGCAGCAGCGCCTCATTTACCTCGACCCCACCCGCACGGATTATGTCATCCCCTTCAATGTCCTTGGCTTGCCAGCGGCTCCCTATGAAATGGCCCAGAATGTCATTGAGGCCTTTCGGCGCACATGGGCCGAGAGTCTGGCGGCGGCTCCCAACTTCGAGAACAACATGCTGTATGCCCTACTGGTGCTTATCAAGGCCAGACGAACCCTCGTGGAATTGCCGCGCTTATGGCTAGATGATGGCTTTCGAGAGCAATTGCTGGTGCAGGTCAATGACCCCGAATTGACGACATTCTTCACGCAGCGCTTTGCGCGTTGGGGACGGGATGCGGCCTTGAGAATTGAGAGTTTGCTCAACAAGGCCACGGCCCTCACCATGAACCCCTACCTGCGCTTGATGTTGGGTCAACCGGCCAATCACCTAGATTTCCAATATGTCATGGACAAGGGCTATGTCCTGTTGGCGAACTTAGGTCACTGCGATGAGGAAAGTCAGAAACTCATTGGCAATCTCATCACCACGGGCTTTGAGCAAGCGGCTTTTGCCCGCCATGATATTCGGCCCTCGGCGCGGCGACCCTTCTACCTCTACATTGATGAATTTCAAGACTTCTCAGCAGGTACCGGGTCGGGCAAGACCTTCTCGCGCATCCTGTCGGGTGCCCGCAAGATGGGATTGCACCTGATCATCGCCCACCAGAACTTGAGCCAACTCTCGGAGCGCTTGAAGGGGGCGGTAATTGGCAATGTGTGGACAAAAGTTATCTTTGGCATTTCTGAAGATGACGCCTATGAGTTTGCCCGCTTAGTGGGCTTGGGGGAGGTCAATCCGCATACCATCAAACATGACCCCCAGACCGACACCCAGCATCCGGTCTACCTATCCTTGCCGGAGCAATACTATGACCTCGCCACTACCCTTGCCAATCAGCCCCCGCGGCGAGCGGTCGTGCGCGACCATACCGGACGCACGCGCCCTATCTGGACCTTGAAAGTCCCGCCAACAAGTGGCTATCCTGAAGCCTTGTGTCAAGCACGCTTGGCAGCGATTGGCATCCCCTATAATCAAGCCCAGCAAGCGGTTGCCAAGGTCTTGGCCCCACTGCCGCTGCTGGATGATTTTGACGAGTAGTACAATGCGCCTATATGCCACACTCCCCCGAACACCCGGAGCGCGTCGAACTAGACCCAACGGTGGTTGAAGGCTTCAGGGCCACCTTCCTGCAACGCTATGATTGCTATCCGCGCCAACTGCCCCAAGGTAGCTATGTGTGTGTCAAGCAACCCCTCACCACCCGCTTGCTGCACGACCATCTGCGGGGCAAGGTGACACTGGGAGCCTATGCCCTAGACGCCCAGAGCATGGCCCAATGGCTGTGTTTGGATGCAGATGCTGAGACCCAGTGGCTGGAGGTATTGAAACTCGCGGGCTTTCTGGCGGCTGAGGGTATCGCTGCTTACTTGGAAACCTCCCGACGCGGTGGACATCTGTGGCTATTTACCCCACCTTTGACGGGCCGCGATATGCGCCGCTTTGGGAAGCAACTGGTGGCCGCCTATGGTCTCTCCCCTAGTCTTGAACTCTATCCTAAACAAGACCTACTCAAGACCGGGCCGGGGTCACTGGTACGCCTGCCCTTGGGTATCCATCGCAAGTCGGGTAAGCGCTATCCTTTCATTCAACTGGATGGAACGCCCCTCGCTCCCACCATCCGCGAGCAAGTGGCGCTCTTAGGCTCACCCCAACGGGTACCGCAAGACTTCATTGAGCAAGTCTTGGCTGAGATACCCCATGAAGAACCGGAAACCGTCGAGCTGCCTGCCATTGATCCAATGACACTCTCCCCTGCTGATGGGAAATATCTCTCAGAGCGCCTCAAAGCCACCATTTCAGTGTGGGATTTCGTCAGCCGCTATGTGGACTTAGACGCGCAAGGACGGGGCTTTTGCCCCTTTCACGATGACCACCATAAGAGCTTTGGAGTCAATGCCCGCGCCAACTACTGGCATTGTTGGGCGGGCTGTGGGGGTGGCTCCATCATTGACTTCTGGATGAAACTCAGAGCAGCCCGTGGTCTCGACGACAGCTTTACAGCGACCATCACTGAACTGGCCCAACTGCTTTTTCCCGGTTGACAGAGCCATGCCCGACCTGCTTGAATGGTTGGTACTGCCTTAGTACCAACTTAGCGCCAGCTTTTATGACCAAAGCTCCCCAAGCCCTTATCAAATGCCTCGCTCCCCAGCCCCTCAAAGCCGACTTAGAACGCCTTGCTCAATCGCGTAATATCTCGCTGGCCGCCCTCTTGCGCCTGATTTTGTCGGAGTATGTGCGGCAGAAAGGAGAAGATGGTCATCTCCGTCGCTAACCAAAAAGGTGGGGTTGCCAAAACCACCACCGCTATCAACATTGCCGCCGGGTTGACCTTGCTAGGCTATAAGGTACTCCTCATCGATGCTGACCCCCAAGCCAATATCACCCAAGTCTTCATCCATCCCCAAGTCGAGATTGAACTGGATCAGTCGCTCTATCATGTCTTGGTCAACTTTGCGCCACTCTCCCCTATCATTCGCTCAACTGGAGTACCCAACTTGGATTTTGTACCTTCGCATATTCGCCTATCAGGGGTGGACTTGGAATTGGCCCAAGCCTTTGACAACCGCAGTGCGCGGTTACGTCAAGCCATCCATCTGGTTCAAAACCGCTACGACTACATCATCATCGATAATCCCCCCTCGCTGGGGTTGCTGACGATTAACTCCTTTGTTGCCAGTCAGCGCCTGATCATTCCCGTTTCTACCGCTTTCTTTGCCTTGACGGGTCTGGTGCAGTTGCAGGAGACCATCACCATGGTGCAACAGCATCAACTCAACCCCGACTTGAGTATCGTGGGAGTGGTGTGTACCTTCACCGAGACCACCAATGTCTCACGGGATGTCGAGCAGCAACTGCGCCAACACTTTGGGGACTTGGTGTTTGAGACGACCATCCCCAAGAATGTGTCGCTTGAGGAGGCCCACTCTAATCATACCCATGTGTTTGACCATGCCCCGACCAGCAAGGGGGCTGAAGCGTACAAGGCGCTGGTTCAAGAACTCCTTGCCCGACCATGAAAAAATCCGGATTAGCCGACAGCCCTTTCTTTCAAACTCCTCCAGTCCAAGAGGTGTTCAGCAGTTCGACACCCGAACGGAAATCCGAACCAACGGAAGTTCGAACGGAAATCCGTTCGGAAGTGCGTTCGGAAAACCGAACGGTGTTACCCGCCCGTCGTCTGTCCCGACGCTATAGCTTTGAGTTCTATGATGACCAAATCCAGACCCTCAAGCGGCTTAAGTTTGAGGCTGAAAGCCAAGGGCAGCGCCTCTCACTCTCTGATATTGTGCGGGAAGCCCTTGACCGCTATCTCCAGCATCTGAAATCTTCCTAAGTGACCCACCCAAGTGCTATTGGGGGGTGAAACGCTGCTGATGGCGAACGGAAATCCGTTCGGAAAAGCGAACGGATCATCGGAAAAAGGAACGGATATCCGAACGCCAAAAAGCGCGACTTGACAAGCCTTTTAGCCTATGACCACAATTTGGATGCTCGCTTTTTGAGCGAGTGGAACCCCACTGTCACGGGGGAAGGGTGACAGCCGACCGACCCAAGCAACCAACCGACGGTCAACTGTTCGCTGCTTTTGTAGCAGCGTAACCTTGTCAAAAACAAGGCCAAGACACCTCAAGCGAACAAAGGCTTCCCATCAGGAATTCACAAATCCGATGCGAAGCATCGCTTAGGCAAGACTGGAGGGCAGGGCAGCACGGGGGAGGGAAGGAAGGAGTCTGAACCGCCAAAGACCCGCAGGGCATTGGGTAGCTCGGCTTTGTCATGCTCGCAAGGGTGTTGTTTAGCCTGTTGTAACCCGTAACAACAGTTTGTAAGGGTACTTACTTGCGGTCGCCATCGGGCAGGGTCGCGGCGCGGGGCAACGAAAACCCTGTTATACAGGGCATTTCTGGCACCCACGCGCAAACCCCACCACTCGGCAACCGCCCCACCGTCGGGCCGCTTCGCAGCCCGACTACCCCAGTCGCTCCCCCGACACGGTTCCCCGCGAGGGGCGTTGCCCACCGCGGCTCCCTACCTGAGCGCTCAAGCTCACTCAGGTCGTCGGGGCCACTGGCTTGACCCCATCTGAAGTAGACTGGTTGTGTTATTTTCTTTGTGCCTGAAATAAACCCGAACCACACGATGGGGTCAAGTTCAGTGGTCGCCCGGGGTAGTCGGCCTGCCAGCCGACGGTGGGCACTCGCCTGCGGCTCGCGGAAGACCAAGACCCCGCCGTGTGCGAACAAGGCTTGGCGTTTGAACGATTACCCTAAAGCAAGAACCAAACGCCAAGCGGATTTTGGTAGTTGACGCGACTCTATAACGTTATATAATGTTAATTAATATAATATATTACTAGAAAGGAAGACATGCCCAATGTCACCCTTGAAGACCTGTATCAAGCCGCGCTCGAGCAGTTCCCGCATGAACTGGAGCCGACCAGCATCACGATGGGGGATTGGAGCGCTGACCAAGATGGCTACCTTGAGTACAGCGCCGAGTTCACCTTTACGGCAGGGCAGTTGCTCGATGAGCCGCTGTTAGCCGGGGGTTGGATTGAATTGCGCCAAGATAGCCCGACTGAAGACCCGACTATCACCGCTTTCTTCGGGGTGGCCCGCCATGGGGATTGGAAAAATGGTTCGATTTTAGCCCAAGATAGCGCCCTACAAGGCCAGTATGACCCCCAAACTAGGCTATGGGAACTCTGGATTGACCAGTATTGATGCGATTAGCGGGGGCGTCGGCTGGTCACCGACGCCCCTTTTTTGCCGTAGAATAGAAGCAAACCAGAAAGGATGTCATGCCCAAGTTAACGGTCATCACCGCCACCACCATGCAGCAGAAATCCGGTACCATTTTGCGCGAGGTCTATCAGCAGGGTACCCATTTCAAAGTCGAGCGTTCCGGCTATGCCATAGCGGTGATTATCCCCATTAGTGACTATGAACGCGACCACCCCCGCACTAAGGAGCAACCGGATGCCACGCCGCAAACGCTTTGAGCGTCAAGACCCACCCCCGCCGATGGTCATGACCGAGCGCGATAGTCATATTCTCGAAACGGTCTACCACTATCGAGCGCTGACCCAGACCCACATCCAGCGCCTGCTATTCACCGACACCAGTGCGACCGTGCCGCAACGTCGCTTGTCGCTACTCTATCACAACGGCTACTTAGAGCGGCAGGCCTTGCCCAGCATCGGGGGTGTCGTGACCAGCCCGATCGTGTACCTGCTCGACCGTCGGGGTGGGGAATACCTCATCCAACAACGGGGCTACGATGAAGTGCGCTGGAAACGCAGCGATAACCAAGTCGGGCATGAGTTCATCGAGCATCGTTTGATGATGAACAGCTTTCGGATTGAGGTGGTCTTGGCTTGTCAACGCCTCGGGTTGCCGCTCTTGGATTGGCAAGATGACACCACCTTATCGCAGGACTATGACCGGGTGGTGGTGGCGGGCCATAAGCAGCCCATCCCGATCGTGCCGGATGGCTATTTTGCCATTCAGTTGCCCAATGGCGACAAGAATCATTTTTTCCTTGAGATTGACCGCGGCAAAATGGAATCCAAGCGCTTTCAGCGCAAGGTGGCGGGCTATATCAGCTATGCCCACAGTGGGCAATCTGAACGGCGCTTCAACACCCGCAAGTTTCGGGTGCTGACGGTGGTACTGAGTGCGGTGCGAGCCGCCAACTTGCAGCAAGCGACTGAGAAGATCGGCGGGCAACAGCGCTTCTGGTTTGGGGTGCTGGATGCGTTACACGCTGAAGCGGTATTGACCGAAGCGGTCTGGAGCGTAGCGGGTCGCCCGGCCCTTGCGCCTTTGCTGAAAATAGGGGAATGAGATTGCATCACCCCGCGCTTTGCCTTATGCTAGAGAGTAGGTGTCGATGGACGTAGGTGCCTAGCCTGTGGAGGTACCATGCGTCAGTATTGGCTGGGGGCACCCGCCTATCAATTCAGGGTGGCACCCGATTACCCCTTTGATTCCCAACAAATCCTCTATTTGACTAATGCCTTGCTCACCTTGGGTCAAGTGGCTTTTCAAATTGTGGCCCAGCCGACGGGCGTCGAGTGGCAAGCCATCGACTTGTCCGGACGCGGGTTGGCTTTAGAAAGCCTGCAAGTGCATGGGGTGGCAGTCCGAAGTAGACCCTATGTCCGCCCCCAGAACCGGACATTTCCGTTCTATCGGGCCAAGGTGGTCTATGTGACACGGATGCGAGCCGACCACCCGATTTTGAGCATCCACGACGTGCATGCCCAAAGTGACCCCTTGCTCTCCCTCATCCAAACCCTGAGTGTCCTGCGTCATGATGAACGGGTCTGCTATACGGTGCTGGTTAATCGCGTGCATAAGCCGACCTTCTACCAAGGGGTACGCTTGCTGGATGACCTAACACGCGATAGCTGGCGCGGCTTAGATCGCTTTCAACAAGCGCTGGAACACAAGCTGCGCCAAATCTGGTATGAGTGTGCGGTGTTGTTGGATGTGGAAAGCCACAACTTCCAGCGTGTGGTCGATTTACGCCAAGCCTTGCATCTGCACCTGCGCGGTAGTTTTGAGCGCTTGATTATCAATCATCCCGTCAATGGCTTGCACGCTCAACCTTTCCCCAAAATCGTCAAGATCAGTAGCCTCGCGGACGATGATGCCACCAGTTCGCTGGGGTGGTATGCACGCGGCTTCAGTCAGGAGGAGATTGCCAAGTGGTGGCAACAGCAGTGGATTTACCTTGAACCCAGCGAGATTGCGGCTTTATGGCATTTGCCACATCAAGGTTTTGAGGGGGTCAACATCCAATGGCGCAAGGTACATCCGCCCGTGTCACGGGAAGTGGCGCACAATGTGCTGGGGGTTGAGTTGGGTGAGGCGGTCTACCAGAACCGCCGCGTGGCGGTGCAGCTACGCCGTGAAGACCGAGCCACCCATGCCAATGTGGTCGGCAAGACCGGGGTGGGCAAGAGTACCTTGGTTCACCAGTTGGTGCGCCAAGATATTGCGGCGGGGTATGGGGTGCTGGTGCTAGACCCGCATGGCGCACTGGTACGCGACATCTTGCGCCACAGCATCCCACCCGCACGTGAGCAGGATGTGGTGGTGTTGGATTTGAATGTGCCGGAATTCCCGCTGCCCTTGAACGTGTTTATGGGGACACAAAGCTATGCCGGCATCGGGCGGGTGGTCGATATTATCGAAACCCTGTATGACCAGACCGGGGTACGCATGGATAAGTTCTTGCGAGCAGGCATCAAAGCGCTGCAATATGTCCCGCAAGCCACCATGAAAGACTTCTATCGCTTGTTAACCGATGCCACCTTCCGCAGCGGGGTGTTGAGCTTGATTGAAGATGAAGAAACGCACCATACCCTCCACACCGAATACCATACCCTAGGCGAAGCGGCCCAACGCCAAGTCCGAGCGCCCATCCTCAACCGTATCAGTCCCTTCTATGGCAACCCCTATCTCTATCCCAGTCTGTGCCATCCCCAGCGTTTGGATTTGGAGCGCTGGATTGCTGAACAGAAGATTATCTTGGTGGCTTTGGGGGTGAACAGCGAAATGGTACCCCAACGCGAGCGGAACATGGTGGGGTCATTGCTGGTCTCCTTGCTGCAAATGGTGGGCATGAATCCCAGTCGGGTAACGGTGCCCTTCTATGTCTATATTGATGAAGTCCAGCACTTTGTGACTTCTTCACTGGCGACGGTATTCTCGGAAGCCCGCAAGTATGGCTTGTCGATGACGGTGGCTCATCAGTATTTTCATCAGTTGGACGCGCCAACCCGCCAAGCCATCCTCAGTAATGTGGGGACGACCATTGCCTTTGGGGTCGATGTCGAGGATGCCAACCATCTGGCGGGTCGGGTACAACCCCAATTCACCCCCCAGCAGTTGATGGGCTTAAGTCGCTTTGAAGCAGTGGTCAAGATGCAGCATCAGGGGGTCACGCAAGATGCTTTTTGGTTGAAAACCCAACCCTTGCCACCCCTGCCACCGGATGCTCAAGAGCGGGAACTCCGCATCCGAGCGCTCTCGGTGCAACACTACACCCCGCTGCGACGGGCTGAGGTCGAGCAGTGGCTGATGGAGCGCTATGGGGATACACGCTTCATCAGCCCAACCGATGACTTGAACTATGCCGATTTTGGTGAATAGCTACCAGTCTTGGTCGCTGCTCATCATGTCGAGGAGGGCGAGGTCTTCGGGCATTAGGTCGGTGATAGTGCCCTCCATGGTGGGTACGGCGAGTTCAAATCCGCCAAACCACTCGGGGCGGGGTTGGCTCAAAAACACACCCGTACCAATTCCAATGATGGCTCCCATGCTGGGCAAGACCAGCACCCACGTTGGATGGAAAGCGGACAGCAAGCCACCCAGCACCAAGAGTGGCACCAAGGCAGTCAGGACGCTACTGGCGATGATGCCTTCTGGACAAGAATTCCAGTAAACACCTGTGGATTGCTCAAGGCGATATTGCGCGTGTTCAAAAGCCATTGACCAGCGGCTCATCGGCCATGCGCCGAAAGGACGCGGTTGGGGGGTAAACAACCACCGGAAGATGTGGTAAATCGCATAGGCGATGAGGGCCATTGTCAGGGCAAGTAGGGACAGGGCAAGGAAGGCGACGCCCATAATCATGAGCGTCACCAAACAACTGACACAGCCTTCACCGCTACGCGGAGCCATTGCTGCCCCACATGGTCTGTAACCAGACTTGGAAGCGAGCATCGCGCTCGATACGGGTTAGACGTTCTTCTAACTCCATGCCCTTGGCGGCTTCGATAAAGAATATCCAGTCCATGCTTTTGGGGATGTGGGTAATCTGTAAATGGTGGTAGAACCCAAGGAAAACCGATCCACTCAGGATGGCCCCAAGCACTGCAACGCCAAATGGTAACTGGGCAATGATGGTCATCCCAACCGCCGTGATGATCGTCCAGATGATGCTAACCGTAACCGGAATGTACCAAATCCACGCTTGAATGGCTTGACGTTGCCAGCCATGGTTAAGAACCCAGCGGCGCACGGGGCGACTACGACTAACCACGAGGATGCCCCAAGCCAGCACCCAGTGTCCTGCGATAGTCAGAGCGATGGCGGCTGCTATTGCGGCAATGACAAAAGCAGCAGCACCAAGAATCATAATAACGATTGACGAAAAATCATCATCATTCATGCTGCACCTCCTAAGAGTGATAGTGGTTAATCAGACGGTGTTTGGGTATCATCAATACGATCTACAAGGGTTCCCTCAATGGTAATCGGTTCATCATCCGGTTCATCTGAGAGACCCACGATACGCTCCAAATCCTTCCGAGCTAGAGCGGTCAACTCCTCGGTTGAGATTTGGAGCGCTTTGGTGGTACTTGCCAAAACAGCCTTAATGTAGGGATCGGTAAGATCGACTTGTGCGGCAAGGCTCATGAGACGATCTTTCATGTGTAGGGCTTGCTGAGTCGTATGTCGTTGTTGTTCAGCAAGCATTGAGTCTACCCATGCTTGTTTCTCGGCTTGATCCGTTGTGGACTTGGGTTTTCGCTTGTTCCTCATTGGATTACCCCCAAATGCGATGTATTTCATTCCAATAGTTGTGGGCAACTTCTTCAACTACGTCGCGGGCGGCAATCATCCGTTTTTCCAGCATCTCCACTATCAGAGGATCATCTTCGTGTTGGGCCATCAGCTCCCGCAGATATAGGATGGTTTTGATGGATTGTTCGGCACCAGCGATGCTCACATTGTCACCAACAATATGCGTAGTCAGATGGCGAATGCCGATACCCTCAATTTGTAACAGGGTATCGCCAAGGGCAGCAAGAAAACGGAAGTTACGCCCCCGCTGTCGAGCAACATCCATCAGCCGTTTGGGTGACCAGTTGAAGGCTACCGCTTGGAAGAGTACCGCTTCTTTGAGTTTGCCCTGCTTAATGAGTTGAAGATCGTGCTGAAGTTCCTGACGAAATTCCTCCGCAAATTCCCCCTGAAGCTGGGGCATTTCCGATAAATCTGTAGAGGGGCCTTTCTTGAGCGTTTTCATGAGGTCTTCTTGTCTCCTTTTGGCCTAGGTAACATCTACCGATAGAACTACTATCCAATCATGCGAGCTACTCCTTTCTACAAGGTTTATTGTGATACAACCGATTAACCAACGGTGTCGAGACGAGGTGCGATTCAATTGTCAATCAGTCGCTTTGCAGAACTTTAGGTTGAGCTAGGCACCTCCTTGAAGGTTGAGGGACTTATTTTGTTGTTAGGTATTTTTTTGAGATTACCTCTATTCTAGGAGATAAAAGTCCTTGGAGTCATTAGATTGGCGCTCCTAAATTTGGGAGCGACGCTACCATATGATGACTTTAGCGCATTGGAATTGGATCCGGAGGGAAAAATGCCAAAGATTAACAATCGTTCACGTGTTGCAAGTCAACTCCAACTCGGCATTCAAGCTATTGCGGCACACAACCAGACCAGCCAAAATGCTACACTTGAAAAACTGAGTGTCGCTGTCAGCCGGGAACCTAGCACACTAGGAAGCTGGATGTATGCCACCAAAATACCGGGAAACATTGATGATGGTGCGTTTTTTGCTGTTGTCTGGTTCGTCCTCGCAACGCACAATATTTCATTCAAATGGTTTGAGGAGTTGCTCAGTGGTACCAATGTTCTGAACACAAGACCCGTTACCCCTGATGTCTTATTGGCTTGTTTGCAAAAAGCACGGGTCAATGAGAAATCTCTTTCTGAAGGCGATATTCGGCATGTTCTGGATTTTTACTTTGATGGAAATAAGCTAGACCTTACCAGTACAGTTGAGGCACCGAGGCTCCATACACTTGTTCCGCTTGAACCCGTAACACAGCAATATATTGAAAGCGCCAAGGAAATTCTTGTTGAAGGTATTTCGCTATTCCGATTTATTCCAGCTTTCTACCCCAATTTTGAGCGGGCCTTGACTGCTGGAGCCTCAATGCGTGTCCTGATGGTAGACCCCAATAGCCCAGCAATGAACTATGTCGCATATCGGTCAACCTCACACATTCCCATCGAAACACAACGTCAACGGGTCATAAGTACCTTGGATTTACTGCAACACCTAGCCAACGAAACCCAAACAGGTGGCCTTGAGCTAAGAGTCATGGATTACATGCCGCCCTATGGCATAACCATCTATCACCATGCTACCGACCCCGCCAAATCGAGTTGTTCGGTACGCCTGTTTACCTTTAGGACACCGACACCCGAAGCGCCAACGATTACGCCCGACCCCATTGACCATGAGGCGTGGTTTAACTACTTTGTGGAGCAATTCGAGAAGATGTGGGAAATTGGCTATTCATGGAACCCGTAAAATGAATGACGGTTGGGGGTTGGTCACACGCGCATTGATATTGATAACCCAACAGGCTCTGAAGCGCTGAAAATTGGTCAACAACGGGCGTTAGGGGTGTGCTACAATGCTGGTGCAATTACACCACAAGGCAAGCATGGCATGGTATCCCAAAGACCAACCCACCCCCTTTGACCAGCAACCCATCCCCGGCCTCCAGTTTCTGGATGGAGATATGCTGGCAGCCTTCTTGGGTACGGCATGGGTCAAAGGCCAGAAATACCCCATCGTGCATTATCCCCCCAACCTCGACATCGACCTCTGGGAAGGCAGCCGAACCCCCATTCTGCACATCTTTGGCGAAATGGACTTGCCTCACACAGGTACCCGTGATGAAGTCTTTGTCATCGCCAGTCGCATTGCTGAGGCCTGTGGCTATCTGGTCAAGAAGCGTGGGGGCGATACCATCGACGCTTGGGGGCATGACACCGACGAGCATTATCATATTGTCTTTGACAACGAGGCCCAAATGATCACCGACATCCGTCAAATCTCCGAAACCCACGAACCCCGCCCGGATAGGCTAGTACCGCTACTGGACGATGAAAGCCGCGCCAAGTTGCCCCCCTTGTACAGCAACGAGGCGCTAGGGATGCAGGCCATCGCCCCGGTCAAGTTCTTCACCCCCGATGCGGGCTGGACGTGGTATCCCACCGAGTTTGATGGGGAAGACGTGTTTTTCGGCTTGGTAGCAGGCTTAGAGGTGGAGTTGGGGTATTTTTCGCTCTCGGAACTGCTCAGTGTACGTGGTTCACTGGGTTTACCTGTCGAACGTGACTTGTACTATACCCCCACGACCTTGGCAGAACTTCAGCGTATCCATCAACAGGGAGGCATTGGCTGACGATGAGACGACCTGACGAAACCCAGCACTTTCCCTTGGCGGTTGAAGTCGAGTGGCTGGTGGTACAGCACTTGGAAGGTTTGTTGCGGCAGTTGAGTCACCAATTTCCCGAACAGGATGGGACTGACATACAAGCGGTGGTCATGCAGGCTTTGCTGGTCTATGGGCAACATCTGGGGGGCTACATTGAGGCCCACCGCAGTGCGACTGCCCGTCGGGAGGGGCATGTCACTTGAGGATGGTCGCCGCCGCTTCCGCAACCCCGCCGATACCTTTGGCCTGACCGACCGCCAGAAGCTGTACTATCGCGTCAGTGATGTGTGGTTCCAGAACATTCTGAAGCATCCCGACACCGTTATCCATCGCGTAGACCTCTCGCAAAACGATTTCGGCGAATATTTGTTTGTGACCGTCAGTCGTGGCGTGGGCGATGAACAGGCAGTCTTGTGCTTCTATGGCCTCGGTTTCCATGAGCAACGCGAGCAGTGGATTAGCCTGCACTGGTATTGGTATGCCGTGCATCCTTACTCGCAGTTGACTCACGAGCGCGTGTCGCTTGCCGAGGCCCAAGCTCTCATCCAGCAGCGCCGCCAAGAGATTACTCCGGCGCTTACCCAGTATGCGCCTTCTGACCGCGCTATCTTGTTCACCATCCTTGCCGAACTCACCGACGAGGATAACGCCCTCGCCGAATTGGATGACCTTGATGAGATGCTGGGAGATTGGGGAGATTAGCGCCTATGCCCAGCGAACCACAACCCTTCGATGCCCAGCAGCTCTTGGCCTTGAAAGACACCATCCGCCGCACATGGGAACAACTCCCGCCCGCCCATCAGGCCTCACTCTTGTTGGTGTTGCTGCGCGGTGTCTTGGAAGGTGAGTATGGCGATTGGTTAGAGGGTGTTATCCGCCTCCTCGACGTATGAACGAACCCACCTCACCCAACGCCCTGTCAGACTTGGTGCATCGGGAGGCCATTTTGCAGGCATGGTCGCACCTCTCGACCCCACAGCAAGCCAGTCTTGCCCTGCTGTTAATGGAACGTGTCTTGGCAACTGCTGAAGCAACATGGCTGGTCGAGACCCTATGGCTACGCCTGACCACCTTATTCGAGGCTGCTGACTCTAACTAAATGTTATCTGTGCTATGCTGGAGCCATGCCGATTGAAAGCCGTTATCCCCTCAGCCTCAGCCAAGTCAGCGCCTATGCCATCCTTGCCTTCCTCGAGCAAGGGGCCTTGCCACCAACCGCCATTGCCCAAGACCCGCACCTTACCCTCGAAATTGAGATTGAGGACATGCCCAGCACCCAGCAAGAGCGCATCTATCGCCTCTTTGAAGTGGGCTATGAAGTCGGTGAGCAGCAATCCTTGACTGCGGTTGAGCGCGTGTACCTGATCACGCGAGCGTGGTTGATGTGGGTTGACCTCGATGATCCTGACCTTGACCTTGGGCAACGCCTAGCAGACCTGCCTGACCGTCGGGAGGTGCTGCTCATTGCTGGGCTGCAAGTCGTTGAGCTACTCGCTGAACTGGCTATCCTAGAAATTGTGCACGAGGCCGGACAACCCGTGACCTTGCGGCCCCATGAAGGCCATCCGCTACTCGACCTGTCCCAAGTGCCGCTGCTGGATGCTTTTGTGGCAGGCTTTCAAGCTGGGCAGGATGCCGTGAAACCCTGATTGAAACCCCGCAAGCAATGTGTTAGGCTACCCCACATATGCCTAAAGAAAACCACCTCCTCAGCCTTGAGCAAATCCAAACCGCTGCCCGTGAGGTCATGCTCACCAATGGCTTTCATCTGCCGACCATCATTGCCCAGAGTGAAAGCGCCCAGATTGTGGGCCAAGTTCCAGAGTTGGGTGGTTCATCCGATGAGAAACAGGCCCAGCTTTTTGCCCTCGGTTTTCTGCTGTCTCAAGAGCGGGTGCTGAGGGCGCTCCATCAGGTCTATCTGGTGACCGAGGCATGGTCGGTTGTGTTCAAAAATCCAAGCGCAGTGCCGACCGAGGTACGCCCTTCCCAGCATCCTGATCGCGTCGAGGTGCTGATTATTGCGGGCTTGAATGTCATCGAGCAGATAGGGTCGCTGACCATGTATGAGATGGTGCGCGAAGCCGAGCAGGTCGTGGAGTTGTTGGAGCATTCCATCCCCAGCGAAGTCGGTGAGGTCAAGTCAGCGCTATTAGAGGCCTTCGTGTTGGGCTTTCAGACTGGACAGCGCCGTTTCCCCACCCATTAAATATGCTATGCTGAAGCATGTCCGAAATACCCTTGCAAGCCTCGCTCTTTGGTGACAAGTTGGTGGATACCCGCACTCGCACCCAGAAGAAACGTGATAAGCAATTGCGGGCACCTCAGCAGATGGTCATGTTCTCAACACCGGAGATGGCTCAGTTCGGGGTCAATCCACATCCATTGTTACCCATGTCACCTCACACAGCCTTGCGCTTGCTGATTCAAGACCCCCGCACCGACGACCAGCGGCTACAGGATGCCTTGCGAGAAGCCAACCTCCAAACCCATTCACTGCTTGAGCAGGTGCGTGAAAGCTACCGTAGGGCCGCATGGCTGATAGGCGCACTGCATCATACGCTAACGACCCAACCCGATAACATGACCGCCCTTTGGACATTATGCAGTGTGGTAGGGGAGCATCCCAATTTGTTCAAGGCGATCCGTGATGCAGACTGCTATTGGGTCAAGCAGACTCCCACTGGACACAAGCTACGCCAACCACTGGTCCAGCCTCGACCAACACGCCATAAGCAGTTGCCTATACGCCCCCTGAAACGCCCAGCCTAACAGGGTTTCACTGCTTTACAAACGGTGCGGATGTGTTACGATGCGTTCATGCTTCAGATTTCCCGCCTTATTTGGGATGACTGGAATGTTGAGCATATTGCCCAACACGCGGTGTCACCCCACGAGGTCGAGGAGGTCTGTGCCGGGCCAGCTTGTTGGAGCAAAACCTATAACGATAGACTGCGCGTGATTGGTTTCACCACCCAGCAACGAGCGCTGACCGTTATCTTGGCACCCAAGGGGACAACGACTTATTATCCCGTCACGGCTCGCCCAGCCAGTCGCCGTGAGCGCCAATTACTTGCAACCCCACCAAAGGAGGCCGCATGACCAACCCCATCCCATCTTTCAAGACCTTACAGCAGGAGGCCGAGTTTTGGGACACCCACGATACCACCGATTTTGAGGCGGAGATGCAACCCACCCAAGTCAGCTACAAACCGCAGATAAAACGGGGCGTTACGGTGCGCTTCCCATCTACGGACTTAATGCGCTTGCAGACGATTGCCCATCGGCAGGGGATTGGTGTGACGACTTTGGTGCGAATGATTGCGTTGGAGTTCTTAAACAAACAGTCTCCACAGCGCCTCGCCTAACAAAACCCGAAGCAGCATGAACTAGCCGATAACATCCGTTCTAGGGTTATCCGCCGCTGCAAGACTATGGGCTGCCATTCAAATTGATTTTCTCTAGGCAGTCAAAGTTATACGCCACGCCATTTCATTGACTATCTGGCTTTAACGACGCCAATGTGCTATTGTGCGACATAAACACCCTCATTCCAAGCAAACTCACTTCCCGGTGAAACGACCCCATAACTTCAGTTTGCTACTTCACAACTCTCATAGTTGTTCTATGATACACACATGCACAAAACCCCCACCCAAACCTCGATTGCTACATTGCACCTGCGCCAGCACATGGGCGAAGTGTTGGAAGAGGTGTACTACAACAATGCTCAGTTTCTGATTGCTCGCAAAAACAAGGTCATGGCCCGCTTAGTCAACGATACCTACTTCAGTGCGCTGGAGAAACTGGTGAAAAGCGATACTTCACTTGAAGACACGCTGTGGCTGATGCTGGATAAACAAGCCCGCAGTGCGATCTATGAAAGTTTGGCTGAGAGGGAAGCGGAACAGAAAATCCCGCTTGATCAGGCTTTTGCTGAGTAAGGTATGTACACACTCGTGACAACCCCAGCGGCTCGAAAATCTATCCGTAAACTGCCCAAACATATTCAAAGCTATCTCAAGCAAGAGCTTTTCGCGCTATCTGAACATCCTGACAAGGGGAAGCGGCTGCACGGTGAGTTCAAGTACCTTCATTCACTACGGATGGTGTTTAGAGGAACTCACTACCGGGCCGCATACGAGGTTGATTATGAAGCCCAAGAAATTACCATTCATTTTGTGGGGACGAGAGAAAACTACTATGTTGATTTGAAGCGGAAGTTGCCACAACCTTCTAAAGCGTCGAACCAACTTTAATGACTTTTTCAACCGGCTGCGCCACTGTGAGACGCAAATGTCGTTTTCCCAACCCATGACAGAGGTGGCTACTATGTCCCCATAGTTCATTGCTAAGTAGCGCCTGTTGCATCCTAAAGCCCTTTTTCGTGTTTTCCGATACAATTAATCAACAACCGATAACTGTGGGAGAAACACATGGCAGATAAGAAACTACCAAAGGTCAATGTGGAGTTTGGGCGATCCGGCGACAAGCCAGATGCGAAAAAACTGCGTGGTATGGTATGCAACCCGATTTATGCTGGTGTTGGGCCATATCCTCAACTTATTGAAGATGAAACGTGGGTGCGTTCAGCCGCCCGCATGATAGCAGAAGAAGGCTCAGAACAATTCTTGGTCAATATGCTCTTTGTTTTGCGAGAAGCATTGAAAGAGAGTGATTAGGATTTGCTTCGTATGATACGATATTGCCTATGAGTGATGTTATTTCCATTGGTCTATTCAAGAGTGTTTCATCGTTTCTTGAAATCCTCGGAGTCGTATCATCGTTTGTCCACAATGTTCCTTTTCTGCCAAAATTGGGTCGAACTGGCTCTTATGAAGTGTTAGAGCATGAGACACGGCTAGAACTCATGGATGTTGAGGGCAAAGTTGCAGTATATGAGAAACGCCAACAAGTCCGCTTTGTTCAAGACAATATCATAGCTATTCAAGACAAGGCATGGGGTGTTGGGGAGATTTTCGCAGACTATCAGTGTTCACCGGGAGTAGCAGTTGACCGATATAAGGAAGGTCATCGGTATCGTGTATTAATATCACTGCGGCAGACCAAGAATAAAGGGGATATTGAGAACATCTATATCCGCCGCGCAATCAAAAATGGCTTCACTAGGCATTCGGAAGACATACAAACGGAGGTCGATCACTATATCAAGAACTTCCGTATTACTGTGGTTTTTCCTTCGCAGCGCCCACCTATAGAGGTAAGTTTAGTCCGGCAGAACTCAACCCGAACCACTATTCTGGGGCAAGACCATATTCATCGACTTGCTGATGGGCGTTATGAGGTTAGGTGGGAAACTCGGCATCCCAGAGTGTTCGAAGCCTATATCATGGCTTGGAAGTGGTGAGGGTGAGAAGCCTCCACCTCTAAGGCTTCTCACTACCGAAACAACTACGAACCACCGCCACCGTTGCTCATCGAGGCCATCCTTTCACAAAAGGTTGAGCGATGAATGAGAATAACGGATATATCAATCCGTTTATCTCATAGACAGTATATGACAGAAAATCTATTATTGCAATAAATCTATGAGTTTTGCGGATAACATTGATTTGGATTCCTACCAGCTTGGGCAAAAGATACGTGAAGCAAGGGAACGGCAGGGCCTATCTCAAGAAGAACTCGCCGCCCAGCTAGGTCTAGGGCAGCGTGCTATTTCAGAACTTGAGAACGGCAAGCGTCGTCTTGCTGTAACCGAAGTACCTATTCTTGCCGCAATTCTAGATGTTCCGCTCCTATATTTCCTCTCGGATGCACATTCAACTACTGAGCGAGATGAACTTCTGCTCGAACAGTTTCATCTGCTACCTTCGGATGATTTACAGCAAATGGTCATTGATATGGTACGTTTGTTGGTCAAGACCCTTGTCTAGGTAGTTTTCTCCCCATTTGTGCTTGTTGACACAGTATAACTCATCCGATAAAATCATAGATATATGATTAAAACGGATAAATACTTTTCACATTCCTTTTACTGGTGGCGCTACTTGTGGCTCAAGTTCCAAGGGATACTGAACCATTTAGAAGTCCTGTATGAATTTGAAAATCTTGCCGTATGGGCTAAAAGGAAGCGTCTCAAGGCTGTCCAACGCAGTTATCAGCGTCGTGTGGAGGTTCTTGAAATAGAACTTATCAGTTACAGGCTAGGGTATCCGAAATTGTTCGCCTTGGCTGAATGGATACTCTGTTTCAAAAGACAGCTTGTATCCACCCAAAAGTACAAAAAGGGCTATGCGTCAAAGTATAGCCTTAAAGGAATGAGTGCATAAAACAACCGTCAACAATATCCACCTTGTCCCTCATATCGCCGACAAACGATATTTCACTGTGCCGAAACTTGACGAAACTGCCGACAGTATCAGGCTAGAGGCACATTTGACTGAGGTGGGAACAGCCACATTAACTGGGGAGACAAAAACCATCATGCGTTATGCAGCCTATGTTCGGGTCAGTTCAGAAGAGCAAATTGGAAATTTCAGTATAGATGCCCAAAAACGCGCTATTGATACTTGGGCCAAGGCTCAAGGGGGGAAAGTTGTCAAAATCTATGTTGATGAGGGGAAATCAGGGCGCACCTCAGACCGTCCAGAATTCCTACAGATGCGACGTGATGCCAAGCAGAATATGTTTGACGCCATTGTCGTCCACAAGTTTGACCGCTTCGCACGCAATCGTACCGACGCATTGGCAATCAAATCGTTACTGCGACAAGAGTATGGTATTAAGGTCTACTCCGTGAGTGAGCCATCTGAAGACAGTGATGGCCCCATTGGTGCGTTGATTGAAGGCATTATGGAAAGCGTGGCGGACTGGTATAGCCGCAACCTTGCCACCGAAACGCGCAAAGGCAAGAAAGAGAAGGCCAGACAGGGGTACCACAACAATCGCCCACCATTTGGGTATGACAAGAATGCGGACGGTGTGTTGGTGCCGAACCAAGAAGAGGTGGCCGCACTCAAAAAAGCCTTTGAAATGTATGCAACGGGAACCTATAGCGACAATCAGATTGCGAGATGGCTCAACGATAGTGGCTATGTGAGCAAGAGTGGCAAACCCTTTTCAACGGATACTGTGCGAGACATGCTTCAAAACCAGACCTACTTGGGCAAGGTCAAGTATCAAGAATATACCCGCCATGCGAATGGGAAACGTTCCTACGACCAACCCATAGAATGGTTTGATGGCAAGCATGAGGCCATTATTGACCAAGAGCTATTTGATCGCTGCATGGAACAACGTGAGCGCAGAGCAACCCATCACGAATACTATCCACAACGTTTTGTGTATCTATTGAGTAATCTTGCCTATTGCGCTTCCTGCGTTGAGAACATGCCCAGTGATGTTCAAGATGATAGCTACGGCAAGATGCGTGCCCAAAGCAATAACGACAACAGTAATCAATATTATCGGTGCCGCGCACGCGATTTTGGTCGTTCCTGCACTCAAAAATCGGTGAGGTCTACAGTTGTTGAGGAACAAGTTGTTGAGTTACTTAAGACCCTGAGACCGCCCGAAAACTGGCGTCAACATATGGTACATGCGTTGGGTGAGTTACTTGGTGACAAAAATCTGGATCAGCGTATCACAGAAATCAAGGAAGTCATTGCACGTATGGACTTCCGATGGGATCATGGTTTTGTCACAGACCGAGACGCTTACCTACAAGAACGTGTCAATCTTCAACAGGAACTTGAACGCCTAAGCCCTATCCCTGATGATGATTTAGAAATTGCAGCAGATTTGCTAGAGAATTTCAGTACCTACTGGGCGAATACGAATGGAGACCGCCAAGCCCAAAAGTCGCTAGTTAACATGATCGTGGCTCGTGTTTGGGTGAAAGGGGATAAGGTAGTTGCAATATCGTTGAGACCCAATTTCCATCTTACATTGGGCCTAGAAAACGAAAATTCCACAGAAGAATCTGTGGAAGTTCCGGATACTACCAATGTAGTACACACTCGGGAGCGACGGGGCTCGAACCCGCGATCTCTACCTTGACAGGGTAGCATGTTAACCACTACACCACGCCCCCAATTGTTAAATGCAGTATACCAATCCCCCCCCTTGCTGTCAATGGAAAATTTTGAAGATAAAAAAGAGCAGGCATTGCACCTGCTCTTGTCCATTCTTAGCTTTCTCCATTTTCTGGGATATCAGGTGGTTCTAGGTCAAACTTGGTGGGGTCGGTACCAAACTGGTCAATCTCAATTCGGTCGTTGAAGGTATCCCCATCGGTATCAGGATTGGTCGGACTCAAATCTGGATAAGTGTCTTGCAACCCAATCTCTCGACCATCCGATAAGCCATCTCCATCCGAGTCACGGACGCACGGACTCAAGCTCGGATAGCGTCCTAACAACTCAATTTCCTCACCATCCTTCAACCCGTCCTCGTCCGAGTCATCCTTGGTTGGGTCAAGGCATTCATAACGCGCCTTTAACTCAACTTCTTCGCCATCTTTGAGGCCATCACCGTCGGTATCATCAAGATTCGGATCAGTACCCAGCTCACGCTCTTCAAAATCGCTTAAGCCATCGTCGTCACTATCAATCAAAGCCTCAGCAGTTTGCGTAACGACAACCTCTGTGGCACGGTCAATCTCTAAGGTAGCAAATTTCTCAGCGGTTGCCGTGAGCAAATCACGGATATCATTATTGACACTCGTTGCTGTTCCAAAGGTTGGTTCTTCGGGTGGTGGTGCTGGCTCTGGTCGGAATAGGAAATATAGCAACAGCAGCAACAGCAGGAGCAAAACCATCAAGAAAATCAGTAGCCACAACGGAAAACTGGCCCGTGCCTCAAACTCGGCACGTTGGGCTTGCTTTTGTTTCGCCGCCGCTGCATCTGCCGTTAACTCGAAGGGGTAAATCTTGGGTCTGCCGATGAGTACCCCAGCAAAGGGGCGCGTGCGGGCTTCAAAATCCAGCCGTGCTTTCTGCCCCGGAGCAACAGTAGCAGGTTGAAAGGGGGGAAAGAACTTCAGTTTTTCTTGCTGGTCAGCACAACTGACCGTATAGCTATCAACGGCGTTACTCTCGTTTTCAATAAAGAAATTAATCAACTTGCCATTGGTGGTACGCTTCGGTTCAAGACTAGTTTTGTACACATAAAATGGCTCAATGTGCAGAATCCCTTGTGTGCGTTCCACTTCAATATTGTGTTCATTGATAACCACCAACTCAAAGGGATGGTCACCTGCCCGACTGCTAAAATGCTTGGGAGGATTAAACACCAACAGCAACGACCCTTGTTTGGTAGGGAGCAGTTGCAGGGTGCTGGGTGGCTCAATCGCCCATTCCTTGGGCAGTCCAAGGATCTTGACACGATAGTGTTCAACAATATCACCTTGGTTGCTTAGATTCACTTGGGCATTAGCATGACCACCCGCTGCCACCACCACGCGCCGTGGTTCTAAAACGACACCTGCCTTAGATACATTGCCCCCACCTTGTTCAGCAGGCTTATATAAGGCGGCATCATCTGATTCACCAGCCGCGTAATCGGGATATTCTGGCTCATCATCAATTTGAATACTGGTGACAAACTTGCCACCTTTTTGGCGGGGTACAACATTACCTGTGTTCCCCGCAGGCTCTAGCCGCAAGCGAAAATCACCGACTATCAATATCTGCTTGGGTGTCCACGGCTCTGGTACATTCGATAGCAACTTGGCGTCATCCATAAAGGTGCCATTGGTGCTACCGAGGTCGGTCACAGTATAGGAGCCATCCGGATGGCGCTCAATCACGGCATGGTTGCGCGAGACCTTCCCCCCACCTAGCGGAATCGGATGGTCAGGGTCACGCCCAATCATCAATGTGGCTGTTTTAACATAAATAATCTGAGCAGGAAAGCCTTCCTGCTCAATGATAATACGGTCTTCGGCAGGCATAACAGACTTTAGACTATTTCCAATGTATAACGAGTATAGGCTGGACGCTGCGATTCTATGATGCGTTGAGCAATCTCACGGTTAATCTCAGTATCCTTACCTTTACCCAAAGGTATTTTAACGTTAAAGGTATACGATTCTTCAGGTTCTGTTACTTCTGGTTGAACATCAAAGACCAGTTCAAGGTGACGGGTCAAACTCTTACGCGTACCACGTGCTAGGAACAGGTCACTCATTTCTAAAACAATAGCGCGTTGGCGCTCAACTGGCAAATTTTGCGGTACCAGAATATCAGCCCAACTCCCAAACCATTGCAGCCACTCTGGTGGGGTCATCTTCGCATCAAGATAGCAATCAAAATTATCGACAATCCATTCCAGCGGGGCATGGATAGCTTCAAAAATGAGCAGAAAACGCCCCATAAATTCATTTTCGCTGAAAATACCGGGCAGATAATCTGTCCATGTGCTACCCTCACGGGGAATACCCAGCACGTGTTCCGGTGGTTTATGCCCATTGCCATCTATACTGGGTAATTCGGGCGGCGGAGGTGGTTCGGCGGGCGGTTCTGGTAGGGCTGAGGGAGGCAGCTCCTTGCCATCAATCAAGCGCTCATAGGTCAGGCGAAATGGCCCAAACTGAACCACATCCCCAATCTTAAGCACAACGGGCTTATTCGGCAAAATGCGCCCCGCCCCTACAATTGTGCCATTGCTGCTATCAAGGTCAGTGACCGACAACCCGTCGTCGTTCAGTTCAAACCGCGCATGATAGCGGGAGATTTTGCTGCTTTCCAGAGGTAGGTCATTGGTCTTTAAACGACCTACCGTATACCCCTTCTCTGTAATCTCGACTTGCTCAAAGGTCAGATCAGGGCCTTCAATTTTTAGGATTGCCCGACGTTCTTCAGCCACTTCTGCCTCTCCTCGGGCTATTCAATTTCAATCTCATGAGTATAAGAAACAATTACCCCATGAGCAACCACTTCAATTTTCTGCACAGGATCAGTACCTACGGTGGCACGGTTTTGCTTCCATGTCACCGGAAAGAGTTGAACTGACCGTACAAAGTCAATGCCTTGGACACTCTGCATTGAGGCCACCACATCGAACTCGGTCAAATCACGACCAAAGGGCCAGCCATTGCCATCCGGTCCGCCTACAATCGGGTTCAGGAAGCTATACAGCCGTTGCAAGACCGCTTCCTTGACCTTATCGGCATCTTCATGGGTACTGGTCTTCAAGCGTACCTTGACCGATACATAATAATAGGCCGGGCTGGTCACATCCAGTTTCACGGTCAACAGGCGGCGCTCATCCAGATACTCCCGCACGCGATCTCGAATGGTCGCGTCCAGTTGCAACTCCCCAAATCCGATACGGCCTTCGGGATTGTTCACACGTGGGATAATCAGCACCTTGACTTCACCGAGCGCTGAGTCCGGAGGCTGTAAAGCAAAAACCCGCGAGACCTTGCCGGGTGCAGCTTCTAATGTCAGATACTCAAAGTCATCAGCTACCACTGCCCGTTGCAATGAGCGCAGATAACCGGGAACACGCATCTTGGCAGTATCAAGGTTTTCCATGTCCAACCCACCCGTAGCCGATTGGCGGTTGGAGACACGGTTGATATAGGGGATGCTCGTCTTGAGAACATTGAGCGCACCCCGTTGCAGGTTACCCGTCGAGCCGCCCCCATGCCGATACTCGCGCATGATAATCATGGCTCGCCGTTCTGGAATAGCTCCAAAGCGTTGCATAGAGCCATCGCGTTGTGGCATGACTGGCCCAAAACGGACTTGACCATTCGCGCTGTCAATTGTGTAGTGTTTATCATCTGGCTTGGAATTGGCGAAGTCAGCTACCTCTGTCCAGACTTCTTCGGGCTTGCGGTTCGGAATCACCGCCAGATATTCATGAGAACGCCGCTTGAGGATAGGTGTATTTTGCAGGCTAAAGGTCTGCCCCGGTGCGCCATCGCTACGGCCTAGCACCTCGTTGCGAATGCGGGTCGCATGGGTGGAGACGATGGTACAACCCCATGATGCTGCCCCTGCTTGCCGCACAATCGGGCTACGACGGTATTGGGGGATAGTGGGATCGGGGTCTTTAATCCGACAGCGTACCCAATAACCACGCCGTCCGTTGATATCACCATCCGCTATCTTAGGCAGATGCAATCGTACTACACCCGGCACATTGAAGCCTTTGGTACCGTCCACATCTACCTCACACTCCGTCCACTCCATTGGTGCGGTGTTAGTGAGCGCTTGCCACACATAGGGTGGACGGGTGGGGTCAATACCAGCACCACCTGCTACATCTACATCCAACTCAAGGCCGAGAATATGATGAGAGAGATCGGTTCTAAAGCCAAAATAAATCGCATCACCCGCTTGTGGTTTTTCTTGAAAGATCATAAAACCTTCATAACCAGCCGTTACGCGGCGCATGTTCTGGACATCATACTTGCGCTGCTGCTCTTCTTGTGAGACATGGCTAGTGATGATTTGGGTCATTTCTGCTACCCGAATCAGAAATTCCTCGTTTGTTGAAAAGACAATGGCCGGGTCATTTTCTGTGCGGGTAGTCGAGACCTCAGTGCCCATTGGGATTTTGATGTCAATTGGCTGTGGCGCAGAGAGCCAGAATGTCACCCGTGTTGAGGCGGCTTCTGGTTCGCGCAGCTTCATACCAATCAATTCCATGAGTTTAATATAATGGCGATCCGGCACGCGGTTCAGCCGATAGAGGATGATGTCGGTCATCCATGCAAATAGCTCCACCAGCGTGATACCGGGGTCACTGAGGTTGTGGTCAGTCCATTCCGGCGTATAAAGCGGTATACGCCGGATAGCCTCTTGAACAATATCATCAAAGGAACGGTCGTCTAGACGCGGGCTTTCAAACGGCATAAATCGCTAACCTCAACTTTGGTCAGGCAACAGATAAAAGGGATAAACGAGGCTACGGGGGTCTTGTGTCCCCTTAATTAGGTAGTCGATTTCAATCAACATGCCCCCACTATCGGCGGCGTCCATCGAAACCCGAACGGCTTCTACATTGATACGCGGTTCCCAACGCCCCAAGGCCTCACGGATATAGCGCTCGGCGGCGGCGTGTGTTTCTGCGTTATTGGGTGCAAAGATTAGTTCATGGATACGACATCCAAAGTCGGGACGCATAAGGCGCTCACCGGGAGCAGTACCGATAATCACCCGAATGGCTTGGATAATCTCATTTTCGACGCTAGTTAACGCTAGTTGCCCTCGATTGTCAACTTGGGGCGGAAAAGCGAACCCGCGTCCAATTAAATCTGCCATAATCCATCACCTTCAGTCTAGTTAATGCGGACGACGCCACCTTGTATTGCGACGGACACTGAACCGATAATATCGGTGGTTGCTTGACCTTGCACCTTGGTTGACCCACCCTGCACTGTCATTTGGGCGTTGGCCTTTAAGGTCGCACTGGATTGAGCCGACAAATCAACTGTCATCCCATTGAGTGTCAAGCCTTGGGTGGCATCTATATCTATTCTACCATTAGCGGAAATCGAGATATTGCCTGTCGCTTGAATGTTGATGTCCTGTTGGGCTGTTACATTAACCTTGCCTTGACTATCCACCGCAATGGTCTTGTTGGCAGAGTCAAAGGCCATCGACATTTCAGACTTCGAGTCGATAATCTCGATCTTTTCATTTCCCGCTGTATCCGTCAAGCGAATGATATGACCTGCGCGGGTCTTGATTACACGGGTCTCGACATTCCCTCCCTGTACAACCGTGCTAATTGCCTCCGGTGGTGCATCCTTGCCATTATACAAACCACCGAGAATATAGGGGCGGTTGAAGTCCCCATGCTCAAAGGCCACCAGTACCTCATCATTGACTTCCGGCAAGAAGTACAGGCCGCGCTCCTTACCAATACCGGGGCCAGTTAGCCGTGCCCAAAAGCTTTCTTCCGTGTCTGCGAGCCAAGGATACTTAACCTTGACCATGCCCCAATCACCTTCAGGAGAATTATTGTTGGTGACGATCGCAGACACAACCCCACCCCAATACTCTGACTCTTGTTCACGCAGCAGTTGCGTCAGAATACGTGGGCGGATACCTTCTACGGTGAAATAGCTGGTAAAGCTTTCGGGATTATACACATGACGGATAGCCGTCAATTTATAAACACCACTGAACTTCTCCCCCAGCTTAGTAATTTTAATGAGCATCCCTGCTTTGAGGTTGGGTTGTCCATCGGACTCGCCCTCAGCCTCAATAAAGCCAGAATTGACCTCATTCAAAATGGCTTTGGCTACCGCTTCGGCATCGGCTTGACTTTGCACTGGGCGGCGCACCTGAATCTTCTTGGCGGCACTAATGGCACTTTGGGCGGCCTGTCCACCCCATTGACCCAACCCAATGCTGGGCGCGGTCGGGCTGGTAGTAGCAACTCCAGTAATCGCCTCTTTTTTCTGCACATCCCAACCTTTAACCGTCACTTCGTTCACTTGGTCAGCCACACTCAAGGCTGGACGAAAGCTGCGGAGAGCTTCACCAAATTCGAGTTCAAGCTGAGAGCCGGTTGGGTCGGGCTTGCGAAAATAGAGCTTTTCATCTTGTACAAAGACCTCATACCCAATCCGCATGGCCCGTTGTTGCAAAAAGGCCATATCAGTCAAGGCATTTTGGAAGACATGCTTAAAGACTTCAGTCGTACTCTCAACCTGTGGACTAAGGCCAGCATTGCCTGCAATTGCTTGGGCAATGTCGGAATCGGTCACCTCAACCCAAGCCTTGGTCTTGGTCTCACGGTGCAAGCGGTAGCTCTTGGTGTAGCCCCGAATGGTCAATGTCGCCAGCACGCCCTCATTGAACTCCGGCTCAATTGCCACAATTTCACCTTTGAACATCACCTTGGGGCTACGCGGGTTATCGTAGTCCGACATGCTGATTTCAAGTGGCGCACCTAGCGGGAATTTTGAGCTATTAATCAAGTCTAGGGTTTCATCGTGGAACGTGATAACCGCCATATCTGGCAAGTGCAGGCTACTATCCACGACCAACTCAATAAGCTGATCCATATCAGCAGTCTCGACCAAGCTCCCGTTGACTGTTATCTTCGGATGCGCGATACGAAGTGCGTTGTCACCACGTCCCATTTGATTAACTCCTCAGCCTTATTTCTTAGGCACCGTTAACGATGTGCCATTGGGTACTTTCTTCGGATTATCGACGTTGCTGGCTTCGGCAACAGCCCGTTGGTTTGAAGCGCTTCCGGTCTGGCTGGCGGCTACATGGTCAATGCGTTGGCTAGAGTCAGAGGTTACCACTTGGGGGGTCGCGGCTGGCTCACTAGCAACAGGTTGGGGCTGGAAGTCGGTGGTATCTTCGGCTTGGTCGAGCGTGAGGTCAACCGTTGTCCGCACGGGGGTACCATCGGGCAAGAACAGCGTGAATTTTTGGCTGATGCTCTTAATCACCGCCGTAAAATAGAGCTTGCCCCATTGGAAGGCGACAAGGGGTGGGCGGCTCTTGTCGCTATTGGCGTCCTTTTGGGTTTCATCAATGGCCGCCATCTTCCAAATCATATCGGTATGTAACCGAACATCCGAGCCATCAGCATACGTATCGAAGCGCAATTGTAGCTTCAAGGATTGAACCCCACCTTGCTTAAATTCTTGGGCAGGGATGTTCTTACCTTTTTGGGGCTTGGCTTCCCATGTATTACTCTTGGAGAGGGAGTATTCATTGGGGTTGAACATGAAGTTCACTTCCTCGCCTGTATTGAGATTAATCAGTTTAGCAGGGACTAGACCGCCCTTGGTAACTGGCATGTTGACCTCCTATCGACCACGTTCACGTTCAACTTCGATTCGGAACCGACGCTGCAAAATGCGATAGACCTTGCGGGCCATATTTTCTACGGCTTGGCGATCATGTTCGTCTTCGCCACGCTCGTTGCTGCTATTCTGGCTCTCCGATTGTCCACCCCCAATTTCGCTACGGTTCGGGGGTAGCTCTGCACGCTGAATTGCAGAAGTGCTAGTAGATGGCATTGGCGGCCCTTCGCGTTGAATCGGCGTATTAGGAGCCATCCCCAATGCCGCCAATAACCCACTGTCGGGGTCGGGCGTGCGCTGAACAGGTGACCCAGCCGACGGCCCCATGAAGCCAGAGGCTGTTAATGCCTGCGCCAAATCCACTGGTTGGGTTGGCAGTCGGTCGGGTTCATCCATCTCTGGATAGTACCATTCATCAGCAACCGAGCCGTCATATTCCTCGGCGGTTTCATCCATTTCTCGCTGCATAGCAGGGCGGCTCCCGTCAACAGGATGTTGCATGGCCGGGAAATCACCACCGAGCGCAGCTTGCCATTGTTCAGTCGCCGCTTGTTGATGGGATTCAGCAACGGGCGGCTGCATGGCTGGGAAATCGCCCTCAAGTGTCTCCTGCCAATGGTCTACAGGTGTCCGCTGCACACGCTCGACCTTGGGGGTTCGGGCATAGTCTCCGCTATCCATATCAGAATAGGTATCACCCACGGCAGCCTGCCAATGCTGTTCAGGCTGGCGCTGGATACGTCGAGTTTGGATGGGTGGCTGTATATCACGCCTTGCTACCCGCTGCACAGGCAAGGGGGCTGGGGTGTGCCGCTCAACAGGTGCATCATGGTTATCACCATATTGCTCAAGGGGCATCTCCATGTTCGGGAAATCACCCTCCAGTGTTTCTTGCCAATGTCGTTCAGGCTGGCGTTGAATGCGTTGGGCTTGTAGCGGCGCTGGCTCATCATAACCCGACCACTCATTCTCCGCCCGTTGTACTGGCGGGGTATAGCTTGCTGGTGTCTCACTATAAGCTACATCATCCCCACCTGAGTCATCCTCCGCCCAATGTTGCTCAGGAGGCATTTCCATTTGTGGGAAATCGCCCTCTAGCGTTTCTTGCCAATGCTGTTCAGGCTGGCGCTGGATACGTTGGGCTTGTGGCGGCGCTGGCTCATCATACCCTGTGTCATCAGCGACCCGTTGCACAGGCGGGGTCTGGCGGGGCGGTGCTTCATTGAAGGACGTACCCTCCCCACTCGGCGCATCTTCTACCCATTGTCGTTCGTATGGCTCATCCAGATAGGTTTGCAGCCAGTCTTGTTCGGTTTGGGGCTGACTATATCGGGCTTGGGTGGCGGCGTCGCTGCTTATTTCACCCGTCGTCCGCTGTACTGGCGGGCTGTGTCGAGCAGGGGATTCACTGAAAGCCACGTTATCACCCCCCCCTGCTGCATCATCGGCCCATTGTTGCTCAACGGGCATGTTCATCTCAGGAAAATCACCATCAAGCGTTTCCTGCCAATGGTCTTCGGGCTGGCGCTGAATACGTTGAGCTTGTAGCGGCGCTGGCTCATCATGCCTTGTGTCATCAGCGATCCGTTGCACAGGTGGGGTAGGCCGGGCTGGTGGTTCACTGAAGCCTGCATCATCGTCCGGATCATCGGCCCATTGTTGCTCAACGGGCATGTTCATCTCAGGAAAATCACCATCAAGCGTTTCCTGCCAATGGTCTTCGGGCTGGCGTTGAATACGTTGGGCTTGTAGCGGTGCTGGCTCATCATACCCTATGTCGTCAACGACCCGCTGCACAGGCGGGGTAGGTCGGGCTGCTGGCTCACTGGAGCCTGCATTATCGCCCGCGTCATCCGCCCAATGTTGCTCAGGAGGCGTTTCCATTTGCGGAAAATCACCATCAAGCGTTTCCTGCCAATGGTCTTCGGGCTGGCGCTGAATACGTTGGGCTTGTAACGGCGCTGGCTCATCATACCCTGTGTCGTCAGCGACCCGTTGCACAGATGGGTTGTGCCGGGCTGGTGGTTCATTGAAGCCTGCATCATCCGCCCAATGTTGCTCAGGAGGCGTTTCCATTTGCGGAAAATCACCATCAAGCGTTTCCTGCCAATGGTCTTCGGGCTGGCGCTGAATACGTTGAGCTTGTAACGGCGCTGGCTTATCATACCCTGTGTCGTCAGCGACCCGTTGCACAGGTGGGGTAGGCCGGGCTGGTGCCTCATTGAAGCCAGTATCGTCGCCCACGTCATCTGTCCACTGTCGTTCAGAAGGTGTTTCCATCTGTGGAAAATCACCATCAAGCGTTTCCTGCCAATGGTCTTCGGGCTGGCGCTGAACACGTTGGGCTTGTAGCGGTGCTGGCTCATCATAGTCTGTGTCATCAGCGACCCGCTGCATAGGCGGTTGCGCGGAGGAGGTATGTGGTAATGATGGGCGCTCTACAGTAGAAAAATCTGCGGTATCCTGCCCTTGCACTGCGGCTTCCATCGCGGGAGCCTCATCTATAGCAGGATGCTCTAATGCGGGGTAGTCGCCGGATAAAACCGTTTGCCAATGGTCATCTGCGCTCCAAGCCTCCGTGAGGTTGGGGGTATCTGTCGGTGTTCGCTGGAGCGCTTCAGCTTTTGGGCTAGAGTCACTAGCCCCACTATCGCCATCAATTTCGGTTTTGAAGTTAGCTTCGGGTTCCGCGCCTTTATCGGGTGACTTCACATTGACATATTCAAAAGAAGTCCGTATCCGTCGGGCGGGGGCTGCCGTAAAATCGACCACTTCAGGAAAATCGCTGTCCGCTTGGTTTTGGCTGGTCGCCTCATCATCAACGCTGCGGCGCATGGGAGGCGGCTCATATTTGACATTCTCAGGACGGGGCTGAACATGGCGAACAGCCGCCTGTTTTTGCTTCTTGGTCTCATCGGCCCGTTGGCGCAGATCATCCATAAAACTGCCCTCTTGCTCTAGCCGTCCCTTGGCTTTGTGCATGTTGAAAAGCGCCTGCAAATCCTTGGGCATGCGGGCCTCTTCAGATGGGGCGTCAAGGGCGCTCCGTTGGGCAGGTGGTGGCCCCATGAAGCTTGGTGCAACGCTTGGAAAAGCGCTTTCTGGTATATTGGGCTGCTCCTCGATTGCGAGGGTACTCAAGTCAGCGGGTAGACGTGACACCATCATGCGGCGCACATGATCCACACTGCGCTTGAGAGTACGCACCCCAGTAAAATTGGCCGTCTGAGTACGGCCCATAGCCCGTGGCATTTTGCGGCGGATAATCATCGTAGCACCCCCTAAGCCATATAGTCGTGAACAATCAATTCGAGGGTTTCAATCGCTACCGCCGCTTGGTCAGATTTCAACTGTGGGCCTGTCCATTTGACGGGAATTGCTTCGAGGAAGTCCCAGCGGGCCATCTCAACGCCGCTCGTATCCATCATAATAATGGAGAGTGATTTGGTGGCAGGCTTGACCTGTCCCGCGAGAATTTGCTGATACCATTTAAGCAATTCGGTGCTATTGGTGAGGCCACGTTTCAACGTTACACGCCCACTCTTGCGCCGGATGGGGAGAACATGTACATAGTCGTTAAGGCCACCCTCTTTTTGTTCTTCCACCTCAATTTCGAGGGTAGGGAGTGTGCATTCCGTAAAAGCAGCCATCCGCTTGCCGTCAATCTCCACGACAAAGCGATGCCCACTATGAACAAGATCGAGTTCCATGTGCTTTACTCCTTACGTCCGGTTATAGCGATTACCGAGGCGTTCACGTTGGCGTTTGGTATCAGCTAACAGCATGGCATAGACTCGTTCTGCCACTGCTTCGGGGCTAATCTCGGTGCCTTCAGCCTCAACCGTGTCGGTATTTTTTTCTTCGGTGGCACTGATACTGGCAATGGCACGCTGAATTTCGGCCTCCACTTCTTCAACGGGAGGCACTTCGGGCGCAGGTTCTTCAGGCGGTGGCGTGAGATCAGGTACTTCCATGCTGGGCGTATACGACACTTGATGCCGCCTCAGATGGTGTTGACCAAATTGCTGCGACCGTCTACCTGTTTGCCCGATGCTCATGCTTGGCCTCCAAACCCATGCCGATTAATATGGCTTACATAGCGTACCCATCGCACCCGTTCCCGATGGTCTAGCCCTAAAATTTCCGCCCGCGACCAGTGTAGGTACATGGCTAAAAAGGCTACCTCCTGATGCAGGCGGTCAACGGGGTAGCCTATGATTCCCCCCCCAAGAGGGAAATCTCCTCGGTAAAGTGATGACCGCAATTGGGGCACTGAATCGAGACCTTCATGGCCCCTGTACCATTAATCTCTTGATAAAAATCCTGTAAATAAGCCAAGTCAGCCGCAAATAACCGTTCGATAATGGCGGGCGATACATCACGGAAGGTACCAAGACGTGTTACCACCCGTGAGAGTAAGACCACCGTTAAGTAAGCTTCATTGCTGCGGACACGTGGGTCGCGCAATGGCTCGATTTCGTCCATGGCGGTTGCCAAGCGCATCGTGCCTTCTTTATGTAAATTGCCATAGTCATCTATATAACCGCGTGGCAACGTGAAATCGAACTCAGTTTGTAACATAGAACCCTCGTTCTGATGAATAAGGAGCCGGGACTCGCCAGCCCCGGCCTATCCTTGGTTAATCACAAACGCACTATGAGGCGCGTTCAATACCTTCGTGTACGATGGTAATTTCTTCCACGCCGATTTCACTGCTGTCCGATTTGACACTCGGACCAGAGATTTTAGAAGGCCACCCTTTTTCAAAGTTCCAACGGGCCACTTCGGTGCCTTCTTGGTCATACATCACGACGGAACCATCAATACGGGCAGAGGACACAGTACCCTCGGCTACCATTTGACGCCAATCCCACATATCCATGTTGGAGGTAATACCCCGCTTGAGGGTAATATCGCCCCATTTCAGACGACCGGGGATTTTACGGACAATCTCTTGACCATTGGGGCCAACGACTTTGTGTTCCGTGACTTCGCTTTCTGACCCGATCCCACTACATTCGGTGAAGAAGCCTGTGACTTTACCGGCTAATTCAAGTCCGAAATTATGGACGACCATTGGATCGCCACTAAGTGCATCACTTCCTGCTGGCATTGTTCTCTACTCCTCAAAGTTTAATCTGATGATACTTATTCTTCGCTGCTCGGTGACCATTGACCGATGCGGATAATCAAGAATTCTGCCGGTTTCACCGGAGCGATACCGACTTCGACAATGACCTGACCCAAGTCCCGTACTTCAACGGGGTTCAATTCCTCATCGACCTTGACGAAGAAGGCTTGGTCGGGAGTCAAACCGAACAGGGCACCACTGCGCCACACGTTCTTGAGGAAGGCGCGAATATCGCGGCGAAGTTTGGCCCACAAGGTGTAGTCATTGGGTTCAAAGACGGCCCATTGCATCCCGCGCTCAATACTGGCTTCCACCATATTGAACAGACGACGGACGTTGATATAGCGCCATGAGGGATCGCTGCTGAGGGTACGAGCGCCCCAAATACGGATACCACGACCGGGGAAGCTACGGACACAGTTGATACCAACGGGGTTGAGCATGTCTTGCTCGCCTTTGGTCACGTTGATTTCGAGGCCCAAGGCACCGCGCACGATTTCGTTAGCGGGTGCTTTATGGACACCGCGTGTCTCATCGGTGCGGGCATAGACACCAGCCATCAAGCCGCTGGGGGGCAAGAACTTGGTGCGGCCAGCCTTCACAGGGTCAGAAACCTCAATCCAAGGATAGTACAGGGCAGCGCGGGTGGTGTCGTAGTTGACATCCATACGCCAGTCGTACATTTCTTGAGGGCTGAGGTTGGGTGGGCAGTCCAAAATCCCGAAGACGTAACGGGTGCGCTCGCAGAAGTCAATCAAAGCGGTTTGGACAGCTTGCACGCCCTTCTTGTCGAGTTCGCCAGATTGGAAGGCGCTCATCAAGTCGGGGGCAATCAACATCGTGACATCAGGGATGGCTTCGATACCGCCCATACCAGTACGGGTAGCCGTATCGCCTTGGTATTGCTTGAGGCTCACGGGTTGGGTTTCAATCTTGCCACCGCTGAGATGCACGGCACCTGCGGGCACCAATTTTGCATCTTTGGCGACGACTTTGACATCAATCAATTTAGATTGGGCTTTGACGGCGGTTTCAACGAAATTAGCTCCACCTTTTTTGAGGGACATGCCGGGGAGGTTTTCAGTTGTTGTGCCATCAGTAATGGATAGCGAGAAAGTCGGGTCAGCCCCTTCTTTGACGGGTTCGGGTGTAGCCGTCACGCGGATGTTGTTACCAACTGGGCCGCCCGCCTTCGCGGAAATTTCAAGGACTTCACCGGGGGCATCACCACCACTCGCTAACACCGCGCCTGCTGGTAGCATCTTTGCGCCATCAGCAGCAACACCAAGGGCTTTAACGGAGACAATATAGGCACGCGAACCCCCGTTATTGAAGTAGCCATAGACCGAGTCGGGTAGATATGCGCCTTCAATGAAATCGCCATAGGCTTGAGTAAATTGTGACCAGTTGGTCACCAAAACTGGCTTGTTTAAAAGGCTATTACCATTGCGCGGATCTTCAGCTTTGGCTGTGTAACCAATAAAGGCCGCCACTGCGGTACCGACCGCCTCAATTGGCTTTGTTCCGCGATCAACTTCTTCGACGTAAACGCCGGGTGATAGATAAGAGGGTGCCATTCTGAAACTCCTGAGATTGGTTTATTGATAAAGTTAACCAGTGGACTGATGGTGAATATCTGTTGTATGTGCCGCAGCCTCCTCTTTAGCTAAAGTGACAGATCATAATTTTTAGCAGGTACGGTAATTGTGTGGCGTTTCGGTTGCCGCCCTTCAACGGCTATTTCTATATCATATTCACCGGGCTGGAGGGACGCAAATATGAAACGGCCCTCAGCGTCGGTTTGCACCGAATCGCCCCTGTTCAGCAAGGTTACATTGGCTCCCGCTCCAATCGGAACATCCTTGACCAGAACCCGTCCCCCGATGTGATAGATGGTCACATCACGCGAGAGGAAGGCTCGGTTCGGCGGGTCACCTTGCCCAATCCGGAAGATGGGCGTGAATACCAAGGGGGCCTCAATCGCTAGTTCAATATCAAGGGCCACTGTAATCAGCAAATTGATACTCGGTTTGAGTTGGTTTTCCATCACCCCCCACAAGTCGGGCATATTTCGCACTGCATCAGAGGGGAGGGCGACCTTTACAGGCATATCATAGAGTTGGTTCTTTACGACCCCAACTGAATCAGATGGCATCAGCTTGCGTGTCTGCATCAAGGTATGTAGTGTTCGCCATAGCAGCTGATGCTCGTCTTCAGGGTTCCGCGCCCAAACGGTGATGAGATAACTCAGATCAATCCGTTTGGGGGGATAGGTCTTGCGTGCCCGCCCTTCCTCGCGGTCAATTTGGCTGACGACAGGCGGGCGCAATTGCGTATTCTCTCGAATATCATATAAGTAGAGGTTGATAGTCGGGCGGTTGAGACTTGATGTCCATTCGCCTGTCGGTTGATCGAAGGCAATATCGACATCGCTCGGATTGAGCTTGCCCTTCTTCACCAAGATTTGTTTGATTGTTTCATCCAGATCGTGAATCATGGATTAACCTCTATTGCGCGAGTTCTTCTTCGGGCAGTTCTTCACGTTGTAATGCAGGGTCACGTTGCGGTTGAATTAGCTCTTCCTCATCATCCGCCTCAGCACGTTGAAGGGCAGGGTCACGCATGGTCATCGCCATCTCTTCCTCTTCTGGCATCGCTTCGCGCTGAAGGGCGGGGTCACGCTTGGCCTGCATCTCTTCTTCTTCCGGCATCTCTTGACGTTGGAGGGCAGGGTCACGCTTGGCCTGCATCTCTTCCTCTTCCGGCATCTCTTGACGCTGGAGAGCGGGGTCACGCTTGGCCTGCATCTCTTCCTCTTCCGGCATCTCTTCGCGTTGGACACCCATCTTCGCTTGAACACCTGCGGGTTGGCTAGTCACAGCCTCAGCCATGCTATCCGCTTCGCTCTCATAAGAGTCGTTGGCGGGGCCAACGGTGAGGTTGCCTGATGGATTGGCACCATCCTGATGAATGACATGCGTCAATTCATGAGCAAGGAGGTGTTGCCCTTCGCTTGTTCCCGGTTGATAGGCCCCTTCACTGAAGAAGATGTCCTTACCCGTGGTAAAGGCTTTGGCACCAACGGATTTGTTGAGGTAATCGGATTGGGAGTCGGTATGGACGCTAACATCACTAAAGTCATGGCCCATCGCGGAACTCATTTGAGCTTGCACAGCGCTATCAAGGCTGCTGCCGCTACCACGCTTACTGTTGATTTGATTGCTGAGGTCTTCGTTCAGCGGGCCACCTTCTTCATAGTCCACAGCACGCTGCACTTGACGGGAGAGCAGCCGCCGGACAACAGAATTACCAAGTGTGCGCTGCATCCGCAGGATAGGATGGGCGGGGGTTGGGGTGGCGGCTTGATGTTCAGCCCCCGTCGTCTCAGCTTTTTTATCGGCTTTGAAGCTACTTTCTTCGGCTAACAGTTGAAGGCGGTCTCGCTTACCCATGTTATTCCCCTTCTAATACTTTCATTAATCTATTGTATCATGTTTTGGTAGGTGGCTACCAAGTCATCCTCCAGTAGCTTACCCATCTTCTGATGCTCCCGACGGATACCATGCAGGATATGCACCATATGAATGTGTTGTGTACCATCTGCCGCCGCTAAGAAGGCTGAGGCAAGGGCAGCATTACGGATGTTGCCGCCTGCCAGTCGATAGCGATTGGCGATAAGGGTTAAGTCAACATCTGGCCCCAGTGGAGCGCTTTCTGGAAAGCTAATTTGCCAAATCTTGAGGCGGTCTTCCTCTTCGGGGAAGGGGAAATCGACCAAGAAATCCAGACGGCGCGTAAAGGCTTCATCCAAATTTTGGCGTAGGTTGGAGGCCAAAATCGCAATACCGTCATAGGTCTCCATACGCTGCAACAAGTAGCCAATTTCGATATTGGCATAGCGGTCATGGCTGTCCTTGACTTCTGAGCGTTTGCCAAAGAGGGCATCGGCTTCATCAAAGAATAGAATAGCGTTGCTCTGCGCGGCCTCATCAAAGATAGCAGCGAGGTTTTTCTCGGTCTCCCCGATGTATTTGCTCACCACTGACGACAAGTCGATTTTGAACAGGTCGAGGCCCAATTCATAGGCGATAATCTCAGCGGACATGGTTTTACCCGTACCGCTTTGCCCTGCAAAAAGAGCCGTGACCCCTTGCGAATCAGCACCACGACCTTTGAATCCCCAGCGCCCATAGACTTGTACAGCGTGTTTGACTTGGCTACAAATTTCTTGGAGCATCTGTATGCGGTCATCGGGCAGCACCAAGCTATCCCATGAAAAGTTAGGGGTAATTTTGGTGGCAAGTCCAGAGAGTTTACGGTTACTTTGGGCGCGGCTGGCGGCATATAGTTCGGCAAGGCTGGGGGTGGCTTGGCCTTTACCAATGGCAAGGTCATAGGCAGTATAGACCGTATCCCGCACCTGTCCGCCCGTCAGCTTGAACTTGTAGGCAATCTCGGCGGGGTCAACACCCACATCGCCAAGGTGTCGTTGCCAATAGGCTAGGCGGTCTTCAAAATCAGGTACAGCGAGTTCAATCCGCAGCAAGGGGCGATGGCGTTCCATACCGCGTGGCTCCCATGCTTCGTGTCCGGTTAAGATAACCGGATGGGGATACTCAAGGATTTTCTGCCAAAACCATTGGGGTGGGTCGAAATGGGCATCCAGCAAGGTTTCCCAATGGGTGAAGGCTAAGGCAGCTTGGCGCATCCGCCCTTCGCGGAAGACCCACTCAGCCTGTACCAATTCATCATGGGATTGTTGGAGCGCTTGTAAATCCACTTCAATCAACTCACACTGCTGCTGGCGTGATAACACCGCCGCGAGTTCAATCTGCCCACTGCCATAGTTCCCATAGATATGGAAGATGGGAACGATATCGCCATAATTGCGCTGGGCTATCTCCCGCACGGGGTCGTTTAAAATTAAGTCGTTCAAACTGGCATTTTGGTTCGCTACCATGCGGGTATAGGTTTGCTTAGGGAGGCTATCTATCCCTAAAACATATTGCACCACCCGCGCATCAACCTTGACCATGCGGTTATTCAGGGCGGCATGGGGGTCAGAGGGGTCGGCAATTGTGGTCACCAAACCGTGTTCAATCAGGGGCGATTCATCGGCAAGGTGTTCCAATAGGGCATTGCGCTCCAACCAGCTTGCACCGAGTAGATTCACAACCAAGTTAACCGTTGGGCGGCGCTTGGTGACATCATCTTGCAAGAAACCATAGATGCGCTCATAGCGACGGTCTACGGCTGGGGCAAGGCTAATCAGCAGAATATCAAGATCAGCCTCGTCTAAGTCAAAAGCTGTCATGATTTGTTGCAATCGCAGCGGAGTCTGGGTACGTTGAGCCTCGGTCTCTATCTGGTTCAATGATTGATAGAAAGAAGATAGAGTCTCTGGCTCAAGGACTAAGCCTGCCCGCCCCCAGAATCCAGCACCGGGGTCAAGTTGCAGATGGCGTTCAATCTCATCATCCGCTACATACAGGCCTTGAAATTCGTTGTTGGGGTCGAAGCCCGCCGCCCGTGCATAATTCACAGCTTGGCGCAGAAAGGCATCAACGCGCTTGAGATGAGTTTGTAAATAGAGTAGGTTTAATTCTTGGTTTCGCATATGTTTTACCGTACAACGATTCTCAGTGTAAGAATTTCAAAAAAAAAAGCAAGTTTGTTTCGATTTCTTGACACCGAGCATCCGATAACGTTATTTTTAGCGTGCTAACAGCTCCTATTGATTAGCTTTCTTAGATTTCAATGCAGCACCAACATGGCTTGATTGCGGGATTTATTTAGAGAACCGTAATAACCAGCTAGGGGCATATCGACCCCCTAATTAGTGAATTGAGCAGTCCAATGATCGTCTGTTTTGGTGAATTACTCATTGATTTTGTGGCCCATGAGCGTGGGGTAAACGTAGGGCAAGCCACTCGTTTTGAAAAAATAGCAGGCGGCGCACCTGCCAATGTCGCCGTGGGCCTTGCTAAGTTGGGACTACCAGTCGCCTTTATGACCCAACTCGGTGACGACCCCTTCGGTCATTTTTTGCGCCAAACCATTGCCGATAATGGGGTGGATACCAGTGGGGTTGTCTTCAGCACTACTGCTCGCACCGCTTTGGCTTTTGCCTCAGTTGATGCCGATGGAGAGCGCAGTTTTGCCTTTTATCGCCACCCTAGCGCCGACATGCTGATGACTCCCGACGCCCTCCACCGTGATTTGCTGCGCCAAGCGGAGGTCTTTCACTATGGTTCGATTACCTTAATCGACAATCCTGTGCGGGAGACCACCTTTGCCGCAATTGTTGAGGCCAAAGCACATCAAGCCCTGATTAGCTATGACCCCAACCTACGCCTTGCCCTCTGGCCGGATGCTGATACTGCCCGTGAGCAAATTTTGATGGGAATGCAATATGCCAATATCGTCAAGATGAATGAGGAGGAGTTGACCTTCCTCACGGGAGCAGACCCAACCCCAGAGGCCGCACGCACCCTTTGGCATTCTGACCTACAATTAATGGTCATTACACGCGGCCCCGCGGGGTGCCTTGCACTAACGCCGTCTGATATAAAGCGTGTCTCTGGTTTCTCGGTACAAGTTGAGGATACTATCGGTGCGGGAGATGGCTTTATGGCGGGCTTGTTGGCAGGGATTGTCCAATCAGGTCAACAGTGGCGTGATTTCCTACCGACTATCTTGCAACAAGCCAACGCGGTTGGTGCCTTGACTGCCTCCAAGCGTGGAGCCATTCCTGCCTTGCCGACGGTTGCCGAGTTGCATGATTTCCTCCAACTTCAGCCACCTACCGAGCGCTAAAGCACCCGACCCATCGCAAGAAAATCCCTGACATTCTTTGTTGTTAGCTGTAGGGGTAACGCTATAATAGAGTGTAAGGGAGATATTGATGATGGGTCAAAAATTTTATTTTGCGACAATCGCTTTTGTTGCTTTGGCTCTTGTGGTAACTGTAGCTTATCTGATGTTGTATGAGCCACCGACCACCACTATTCAGATTCTACCGCCCGCCCCAACCCCCACCACTTTACCAACTGCCACACCTGCACCAGTGGAGGTCTACGTCACGGGTGCTGTTCAAACCCCTCAAGCGCGGCTAACTTTGCCCTATGGGAGCCGCGTTGAGGATGCCATTGCAGCGGCGGGCGGCACCACCGATGATGCCCTATTGGATGCGGTCAACCTTGCCCAAGTTCTGCAAGATGGTGACCATGTGCATGTACCCGCCAAGCCTAATCCTACCGAGCAAGCGGTTGTGCCGACGGTAGTATTGCCCACACCCAACACCAGCCAGCCAACGACGGCACCTGCTGCGGGTTCTGGTGTAGCGGGGCTTATCAATATCAATACCGCGTCACTTGATGAGTTGGATACCTTGCCCGAAATAGGCCCATCTATGGCTCAACGCATCATCGACTATCGCACCCAAAACGGCCCCTTTCAGAGCGTAGATGATCTGATTAACGTCAGCGGTATTGGGGAAGCGACTATGGTGAAGCTACGCCCGCTCGTCACCATCAATTAGCGGGGGCTGGATACGGCTCAACAGGCCAAGCCCTACCAGTGCCAATACTCCCCACCAGACCACCAGTGGGGTTAAGTTGCTGCTGGTATTGGCGACATAAGCATCGGTGCCAAAAGCAAGCCCTACTCCGGCAATGGCCCAGAATGTCCAAGCAATTTCATTACGGAGAAAAGTTTGGAGTACCACCCACGACACCACCAGATGCACCACCAATTGTGCCAACAGAATACCCAACTCTGCCCAGACCACGCCGCCAGCCACCAATACCGTTATTCCTTGATAAATCAAGAGGGGTATCCCGTGCCCTAAGCCAATCATCAGCGCTTGAGGACGGCTGACGGTGCTGCGGGCAATGGCATAATAGCCAACGAACCGTGCCAAGCCATCCGTAAACCCGATAATCAGCGCCAGCATCAACGCCCCAAAGAATGGAGTATCAAGAAGTGGTCCATCGACTAGAAGGGTCAGGATGCTTTGGATAATAAAGGCTCCACTAGCGGTCAATAAACCCACTGCCGCCAAAGCATAGGGTATTTGATGAATCCGATGGAGGCGATTAGCCATCGCATAGGGAACGCCCAACGCAACGACTAGGTAAATTATACGTATCAATAGTTGAGGCAAGGCAGCCCTCCTGCGTTATAATCATAGGCGGAGGAATGGCATTTGGCAAAACAAGCGCTTATCAACGAATACATACAAGCCCGTCGCACCTTACTGGCAGCGATGGAGGGTTTAACCGATGATGAAATGTTGCGCCCCGGTGCAGCAGGCTATTGGTCGGTTAAGGATATTATGGCCCATCTGACGGCGTGGGAGTCCGAGCTCATCACGGCCTTGGTTTGGGTTGAGCAAAAGAAACGCGGCGCACCCGCTATTGTCAAGATTGACGAGATTGATGAATGGAACGACGAGCAATACCATATCAGCGTGGCGCGTCCCCTTCAGATTATCCGCGAAGATTTTGAGGGGGTTGCCAAACACTTGATTGCCGCGATTGAGGCCCTTGATGATGACGCCCTTGACAACAACCGCCGTTTCTCATGGATGGAAGGGGAGCCGCTTTCCTATCTGGTTTATGAGAACGCCATCTGGCATGAAGAAGAACACGCTGAGGATATTCGCGCATGGCGTGAGGAAGGGCTAGAGTAAATGATTTGGGTTGATTTGAGTGGGATATTGGGACGGCTGCGGTTAACCGACCGTGACCGCCTTGACCTGCTGCATCGTCTTTCTACCAACGACTTATCCCGCTTGCAGGTTGGACAAGGATGCTCGACGGTACTCACCACGCCAATCGCCCGTATCATTGATTTGCTTGTGGTACTCAATCAGGGGGATAGCGTGTGGGTCATCGCCAACCGCACCCCCGTTGTGGAGAACTGGCTCCGTCGCAATATTTTTTGGAATGACCGCCTCAAGGTCGAAAACCAAAGCGACCAACTCCAGCATATTGGGGTCTGGGGGGTGGGGGATGACTTGGGCATACCAGCCGATTTACCCCTCTACCATACCTTCACCAGCGACGATGGGGCCTTGATGGTGCGGGTGCCTGCTGATGGCTATTGGCTCATCGGTGAGCCATCCGTGATTGCTAGGTGGATTGACCGCCTAGAGAGCCAAGGTGCACAAGCAGGCACTCTCGATGATGTCGAGCGCTTGCGGATTGAGGCGGGATTGCCTGCTGCTGGACACGAACTCACCGAAGATTACATTCCGCTTGAATTGGGTCTTTGGGATGCCGTGAGTTTTTCCAAGGGCTGTTATACCGGACAAGAAATTATCGCCCGCATGGAGAGCCGAGGGCAACTTGCCAAGATGATGGTAAAAGTTAGCCTAGAAAACACCACTCCAGCGGGGACAACATTAAGCACAACAGAGGGCAAGACTGCTGGCACCCTGACCAGTGTTGCCACCCAACCCGACGGCCAAATCATCGGGTTGGCAGTGGTGAAGGCCGCCATTGCCGAAAGCGGACAACCCCTCTTGACTGACCAAGCCGCCCCTGTCCAGATTGTGGGACTTGCGGGGCAGTATCAATAGGGGGAGTGTATGCGCTGTTTAGGGCGTTTATTCGGGTGTGTCTTGTTGGTTATGGTGATTGCCGTTATTCCAGCGGTCTTGTGGGTATTCACCATGTGGAATATTGTCTCCAATGCTGATGAATATACCAGTACCTTGGATGAGAAAGCCTACGAGGAGATGTCGCTTTTGGTGCTACCGGGGGTTGCTCAAGCTGTCAGCGATGGCCGTACCAGTGAGCAACGCACCATCGAAGCACGCCAAGCCTCCTTTTTTGCGCGGGTGATTCTGAACCTGACCCCCGAAGAATGGGAAGGTGCTGCGGATGGCCTTATCGACCCCGTGTGGTTGCAGGACAACCTCAACACCAATCTGATCAATCTATTCGCTTTTGCTGATTATGAAGTGGACACCCTTGACGTTAGTGTTGATTTTTCGCCCGTTGCCGCCGCTTTTGACCAGCACGGGGATGTTTTAATTGATGACATTATTGCCGCCCTCGAAAGTCGCAGCAATTGTAACGCCGAACAACGCGACTTATACAACGAATTCATTGACCAGCAAAGCACCTTAACAGCCCCTACCACCTCGACCTTTCCCAACTGCAACCCCGGTGAGAATATCCTTGCAACCATGCGTACCCGTCTCCAAGAAGGACAAAACGCGATTCTTGCCTATTTGAACGAATTACCTGATTATCAGTGGGATTTGCGCCAAGAGGCCGCCCGCGCCGAAGGCACAAGCCTTGAGGAAATAGACAATACCTTAGCTGAAATACGCGAAGCCATGTTTGTAATGGATCAGTCTCTTGTAGCGATTCTTTTCCTGCCAATTATGTTATTATCTTTGGTGGTTGTGGTGGCGGTACGCTCGGCACGGGAGTTCTTTTTTTGGATGGGTCTCCCATTGGTGGTCTCTGGTGTATTTACCCTATTCCCGCTGATTCCTTGGATGTATGGCTTGCTCTATAACAACGACCCCGGTGTAGTCTCTGGCTCAACGTACCAACTCGGGTTCCGCGCCCAACGCTGGGCTTTCAGCGCTTTTTCTCAACCGATTTTGGCGGAAGTTTTACTGCTCTTAGGAGTCGGATTAGTGTTCTTGGTGCTGGCGGGCCTTATCCGTGAGCGCCAACCTCAACAACCGATTTATTATGTGATGCCGGGAGCAACAGGCTTCCCTGCTGGTCAATATGTTCAGACTACGGCAACGCCTACACCTCAACCAATGCAGGTCGTCAGTACAACACCCCCACCCCAGCCCAAGGTCAAGCGGCCCGCACCACCACCTGTACCGCCTCTCTCACAACCCTCAACGCCGCCCAAGCTTAAGATCAAAGATAAGCCGCCCGCACCACCCCGTCCGAAGATTAATTTATCGGATAAGAGGGATACCGATGGGGCTGCTGGCGATTCAAAGCCAATTGAGGTGCGCTATATCAACCCTGACCAGCATTCCAGCGCGGCGGATCGCTTCAAGGAGCAGTTGAGTCAACCCGCCTCACCAGAAGACATGACCTTTATCCCTACCGATACCGACGATGATGACGAATAGTTAAAACAGGGGCAGACCTATTGCCCCTTGATTTTATCGCGCCATGATGGGCCAAATCGGATATTGATAAAGCGTCGTAAAAAGGCACGCTTGAAGCTGGTGTAGGGATACGACAGCGGATTAAAGGGCAAGGGGAAACGCTCATAACTCACTGATTTGGTAACGGTCATCTCTAGTAAGCCCTCATGCCCACGTGTCCGACCATAACCACTGGCTTTGACCCCACCCCAAGGCATCTCTGGTGTCTGCGATGACATGATATGGTCATTGATGCTGACCGAGCCGACATGCAATTGCTTGGCAATCCGCAGCCCACGCTCACGGTTACTGGTCCAGATACTGGCGGTTAAGCCATAGGCGTTGTTGTTAGCCCGTGCAATCGCTTCGGCTTCACTATCCACCCGCTGAATAGCAATCACGGGGCCAAAGGTCTCCTCGCGCATGACCTTTAACTCATCAGCAGGGTCAATGACGAGCGTGGGGGCGCAAAACTGGCCTTCCGCCACATGCTTACCTTCAAACACCTGCACCCCACTTTGCTTGGCCTCATCGAGTTGGTCTTGGATGATTTTGAACTGGAAGGGGGTGGTGATGGCTCCATAGGTGGTGGTGGACAAGGTGCCGGGGCCAGTCCGAATGAAGGCATCCATATAATGCTGCATCTTGTCAATGAGTTGGTCAGCCACCGAGCGCATAACATAGACCCGCTCAATTGAGGCACAAGCCTGCCCTGCTGAGACCGTCCCCGCCCACAAGATGTCGCGGGCCGCACGGTCAATTTGGGCGTCGTCCATAACCAAGGCCGCATCTTTACCGCCCAGTTCAAGAGTAACAGGTATCAACTTTTCGCCCGCAGTGGTGGCAATCTTGCGGCCTACGCGCTCGCTCCCCGTGAAGCATATCTTATCAGGATGGGCTTCAATCAAGGCTGCTCCCACATCCCCATAGCCGTTGATGGTCTGAAAGACATCAGCGGGTATACCAGCATCATGAATGAGCTTGCTAACGAGGGCGCTGGTTTGGGTCGCATACTCGGAGGGCTTGAAGATGACGGTATTGCCCGCGACCAAGGCCGCCGCAATCGGGGGTATCGATAGATAGACCGGAAAATTCCAAGGCGAAATCACCAACACCACCCCGTGCGGCTCATGTTGAATCACATGTCGTCGGTGCAGCAACACATGAGCAAAGACACGGCGGGGCTTCAGCACTTTGGGGGCTGTTTTACGAAAATACCCTAAAATTTCAAGGCTGGTCAACACCTCTACTAAGAGCGCTTCATGAGCGGATTTACCCTGTTCCTTTACTACCATATCGACCACCTCTTGGCGGTGATGATAAAGTTGGTGTTGAATGTCACGCAAGAGGTTGGCACGCTCTTCAATGGGGCGGGCAGCCCATGCGGGTTGAGCAGTCCGTGCCTTTTGCATTGCAGCTTCAATTTGGTCGGGAGTAGCACATGGAACTTCAGCGATGGGGGTCTGGGTTGCGGGGTTGGTTGAAATAATTATTGGGTTCGGAACACGCACAACATCCATATTATCAGTCTCTCAGAAATAGGCTTCCTATTGCAATTATAACGTCTTTTAACCAGCGAAGATACCCTTTACAAAGTATAGGCCCCATGCTATAAACCTTACAGACCTGCTGTGTGCGTGATGCTGCTTTATGTTGTGGGCCAACACTCTACAAGAAAGGGCATCGCGTTTGATCGAGGACGTGCGGCATTAGCTACCACGGTAATCGGCAGTAGATGCCCCCCCTGCGAGCCGCAGGTTCCAAAACCGGGCAGTCACACGGCATAGCGGGCCTTCACGGGGTGTGGCGCAGTTGGTAGCGCGCTGTGTTTGGGACGCAGAGGTCCCGGGTTCGAGTCCCGGCACCCCGACTTTGTTTTTTGACCCCTATTCAGGTAGCCAATGTTGCCACAAAACCGCTTCACTCAATGGTTATCACTTGCGGCTGGTTGTGCGGTTCTTATCCTCTGGATGGCAGCGTGTAGCACCCTTGATGAAATCGGCAAGCGGCCTAATCCCACCGACACCCTACAAGCAGCCCGTACCGCCACCCTCGGTGGACGGATTTCGGTTTGGCTGGTTTCGCCTACAGGTTTTCCCATCATGGCTGGCTCAACCAATGTGGCTGGTGGTCAAGGGGAGGTCATCGGCCCCGTCGGTACGGCAACCGCCTTATCTGCGACTTTGTATGCCGCCACACAAATCGCTGCCGAGCCACCCGACCTGCCCAACTTCCGCACCACTGACTGCCCCGCACCCAGCGGACGTGTCCCTGAACCCCCACCCGATAGCTTTGCCGAATATGCCGCCGCGATTGGTACCTATCTCAGTGATGGTGGCCCAACTTCTGTGTTGGAGAGTGAATTGCGGCAATGGGGGGCTATAACCAACAAGGGGGGTGTGGTGCAAGCCGATACCGACCTGACGGGTGATGATGTCCCTGAAATTATCGTCAATCTATTCAACCCCTTGCTCTATAACGATGAAGCCGTCTTAAATGCAGGGCAAGTCATTGTTTATGGTTGCGACAGCGGTAAGTACCGCGTTTTGTTTCAAAGCCCTAGCAGCCCCGGCTTGGCTCTACCAGTGCTGCACCGCGTCGGTGATATGAACGGGGATGTTAAAGCCGAGTTGGTCTATGATATTCAATCTTGCTCCCAATCAGCCTGTACCCGCGAGGGCTATATCCTGACATGGAATCCCATTACGGGTACCTTCGACCCCCTCAACAACGAGCCGATTATCGCTGTTAATGGGCGCTTGGGTGTCTTGGATATTGATAGCGATGGTATCTTAGAATTGACCGCTTCCAGCAACCCACCTAGTGATGTCGCCTCTGGCCCACGCCGCTCTGTGGTGGATATTTGGGATTGGACGGGCAAAAACTACGTATTGGCCCAGCGCATCCAAGACGACGCCCGCTATCGGGTTCACGTTCTGCATGATGCTGATGATGCCTTCCGCCGCCAAGATTGGTCAACCGCTTTGGCGGGCTATCGGCGTGTGCGTGATGAGGCCGAGTTGCTGGCTTGGACGATTCCGGGGGAGCCGAGCTTGTTGCGGGCCTTTGCCTCCTATCGCATGGTGATAACCTACGCCCGCCTGCGAGATGGTCGGGCTGAGACGATTTTGAGTTCGCTCTTAGCGGAATATCCCGAAGGCACATCTGGCGCGGCTTATGCAGCCATGGCCCAAGCCTTTATGGACAATTACCGTGCCACAACCAGCACCAATAGCGCTTGCCAAGCAGCATTGGGGGTAGGTGCAGGACGCCCTGAAACAATTTCACTACTCAATAGTTACGGTTACGCCAATCCAAGTTATACTCTTAGTGATCTTTGCCCATTCTAAGTTTATTTAAGAATTGTCTATGTCAACATCTGCTTCCACCTCTAAAACCAATATACGTCTATGGGTGTTTGGCACCCTCCTTGTCGTGATTCTGTTCTTGCTTGCTTGCATATTATTCGCGGTGAATCGCTATCGGTCTGCTTTGAGCGCCTATGCGTGGATTCAAGACGGGGAAGCGGTCACTTGTGATGGCTCACAAGCACAGTACCTCACGCGTGCCTTCCAAGCCCGCTATGGTGAAGATGTCAGCCTCAGCATCACCTCGGTTGAGCAAGAGGCCGATACTGTACATGTCTTTGGCAATCTGCAACGCAGTGATAGTCGGAGAAAATCGAGTTATGAAGCTGTTTTCACGCTGGGGGATGATGAAATTGGCTTCTTAGGCTTAATGCGCTGTGTTCAGCACATTGAGCAACTCAAACCCGACCCATTGCCGCAACGTTTTTTTGGGGGCTAACCAAGCCCTATGGGTCAACACCCAAACCCAACCCAATCGAGTTTGCTGCCATCCCCCACGCCTAAAAACTACAAGACCCTCCGTACCACTCTGATTGTGGTGGGCGTGGTTTTGGTTGGGGTTTGTTTAGTTTCCAGTGTGTTCTTGTACCAAGAGCGTCGCGCCGCGCCAGTCTACTTCTGGACACAATTCGCCCGCCAAGGTGAAGACGCCCTTGAAAGCGCCCTTGAGATTGAACTGGTTTGCCCCAACACCCAAGCTGAAGTCTTTACCCGCCGCTTTATCCAACTCTACCGTGACGATGTGACCTTATTCACCGATAAAACCTTTGAACTCAGTGGCAATCGGGTACGGGCCGAGGGACATTTGCGCTTTCGGGGCCATACCTTCGACTATGAAGCCATCTATACCATCAGCACTGATGATGCCTTTCTGGTGGTGTTTGGCTGTATTGAGCAAATCGAAATCAGCCCCACCCAACCTATCTTGTACTGGATTGAACAGGCCCAGAAACGTGACCTCCAAACCGCGCTGGATACCGATTTGGTTTGCCCCGCTAGTCAAGCTGAACAATTCACCCAAGATTTTATGGCAGCTTTGCCCAAAGGGGCTATTATTGAACCCCAAGCAATCACCGAACAGGACAACAATCAGTTCCTTGTAACAGGGCAGTGGTCTACCGAGGCAGAGACGGCTGATTATCAAGCCACTTTTACCCTTGATGACAATAGACCTTTCTTGATGATGTTCAATTGTATTGCTGAAATCGAACAAGTATCACCTAGCGTTGTTGGAGTTACCGAATAATGTCAGATTTAGTTTCCTATTTTGAGGACCGCACCCCGCAAATGCTGGCGCTCTTGGAGCAAATGGTGCGTCATGAATCGCCCACCAGCAATAAACTATTGGTTGACCAATTCGGTCGTTTTTTGCATGAAGTTGTTTCTGAGCTTGGGGCGGATATTGAGGTATTGCCGCGTGAGACAGTCGGGGATATTCGGCTTGCCAAGTGGAACGCCGATGCCCCCGGCAAGCCCCTTTTATTGCTGATGCACATCGACACTGTATGGCCGGAAGGCACCCTTGCCAACGAGGTACCCCTACGCCTGACGGATACCAGCATTCACGGCCCCGGAGCGCTCGATATGAAGGGCGGCATTCTCGTGATTTTGGAGGCCATTCGGGGCTTGCGGGCGTGTAATGAGTTCCCCAACCGTCCCATTTGGATGCTGCTCACCAGTGATGAGGAGGTCGCCAGCACCCACAGCCGCGAACTCATCCAAGAGATTGCTACCCAAGCGGGCTTGGTGATTGTCCCTGAACCCGCAGGCGAAGGTGAGGCCATCAAGTCATCACGCAAGGGCATCGGACGCTACTGGATTCGCTCCGAAGGTTTGGCCTCGCACTCTGGCAACGCCCCCGAAGCAGGTATCAACGCCATTATTGATAACGCCCAACAAGCGCTTATCCTGCATGACATGAACGACCTACCCAATGGCACCTCGGTATCCATTACCCAGATTAAGGGCGGCACCGCCATGAATGTTATCCCCGCCTTTTGCGAACTCTATGCCGATGTGCGCTTTACACGGGCCACCGAGGCCGAGCGCATCCACCAACAAATCAACGACCTTGAAGCGGTGGTGCCGGGTGCGAAGGTGGTGGTCAAGGGCTGGATTGACCGCCCACCCTTGGAACGCAACGACATCATGTTGGCAACCGTTAAGCAAGCCAAGGCCATTGCCGAGAGTCTTGGCCTGCCTTTTAGTGAGTCGTTCTCAGGCGGTGGGTCCGATGGCAACTTCACGGGTGCATTGGGCATCCCTACCCTTGATGGCATGGGGCCAGAGGGGGCTGGTATGCACGCCGCCCATGAGCATGTCTTGATTCGCAGCATCCCCCGTCGGGCGGCCTTTATTGCAGCCATCATCCGCGATTGGCAAATGGCGGAGTAATGAAGAGGGAGGCTTGTCCTCCCTATTGCTGCACCCTAATCTCAGCCTCACGCATCCAACCGACTTGTCCCTCACACTCGGCCTGTATCCAAATCCCTGTGAAGTGTTCGACGGATTGCAGCACCGTAATATCATAGGTGTTCAAACACAGCCCCACATCCCGAAATATCCCCGGCTCAACCTTCAACGGCATGATTGGCATGGTGGATGCTAACCGAAAGACCATACCATCAGGGAAATTAGGATTCTGATAGGGGATAGGTGGGGGTGTTACACTGGGTGGTGGGGCCGTCAGTTCTTCAATAGCCGCCAACACGCGGGGGTCAGCTTCCTCACCCGCAAGGGCTTGATAGTCCATAAAATCCGTAATGGCGCTCTGTTCATCCCCCGCGAAAATGTAGACTTGACCCCGCAACCCATAGGCATAGGCCTCGGTAGGGTCGAGGGCAATTGCTTGATTGAGGTCATCAAATATAGCAGTACGGTCATCATCGTTTTGGGGAAGTTGTACCCGTGCGAGGGCGCGGTTACAGTAGGCCGCGTAGAAAGTCGGCGTAAGGTCTATCGCCTGTGTATACTCGTCAACCGCCTTGGCAAACTCACGATCTTTGAAATAGGTCATGCCGCGTATGTAACTCACAACATCGCTAACGGTGGTGAGTTGATTAAAGGTATACAGAGCGCGGCTATAGTTTCCGTTGAGATAATACAGTAAGCCGATAGTGAAATCATAAAGCTTGTCAACTTCATCTGGAACATAAATCACAAAGGTCGTTTGTTCATACGCTGGAATAAAAAAGCGTCCTCGGTCGCGGGGGGCAGTGGTCCCAATATGGATGGCTGTGCGGGTAGCCTCAGCTTCGATCCACATCACAGCACTAGCATTATGCTCGGTTAGTGCAGCCAACGCCGTGTCACGATCACTAATTTCAGCCGTAACCACTGGCAAATAATCGGCTTCCAGTTGCGTCTTCAGTTCGGTCATGTCACTGGTCAATACCACTGCTGTTGTGCCTTCATCATAAGCAATTAAGGCTGGTGATTGGGTGGGAACAGGGGTGAGGGTTGGCCCCGTTGTGGTGGATTTTGGGGTGCCAACGCTACGATTGCCCGCTTCCAACTGAGGGGCATTTTCTTGACTGCTACCACAGGCCACCACTAGCCATAACAATACGAATAAACCAAATTTCTTCATTTAATTTCCTCTTCTCGACGCATTTCAATTAAGACCGCCAACAGTTCTTGGCGATTGGTGACATCACGTATACGCGCCAAGTACGTGTGTAGATCATTACTCAAGGCAAGAATTTCATACAGGGCTGGCCCAATCGGGTCACCCACATAGGCGGGGTCGGTAACATCAAGCACCACCCCTAATGATACCCCACCGCCTTGACCGGGGTCAGCCTGATAGCCACCATTGAAAGCAAACCATGCTTGATTAAGCACCCGCAGCCCCAAGAGTTGACGACGGCTCTCCATAAAATCCTCGGCAGCATCCACATACCCCAACCGCAACAAATAGTCGGCAGTGATGCGCGTGCGGTTGATTTCAACAGAGGCCGTCGCGGGCATCAACAGGTCGAAGTCACGCGGGGGTTGGCTGGGGCGGATGCTATCGAGTATCCATTGAGCAGCGGCAGGATAGCCCGCATTAACCAATATCTCGGCGGTGGGTTGGCCTGTTGTCCATGACGGTGGAAGGTCAGGGTCAACGGGTGTGGCTAATCGACCACCTCCATAAAAATCCTCAAGGGTGGGGTAATCTGGCACCCATATCAACCCTTGGGCGACCTCATCGGCATAGAAGCGCTCCAAGACCTTGAGCGCCATCGTGTTGCCAAAAATGGTGGCAGCAGTCTCATTGATGAAGCGCGTCTCTGGTTTGACCAGATATTCAAGCCCCAGCGGGTAAAAGAACAGGTAGTGGTGTGACCATTCGTGCGCCACAATCTCAAAAGCTATAGCCGTGTAGCGCGTCTCAACAATCATCGCAGGCCAGATACCGACCCCGCCCACGCCTGTCACATAGGCCGCGTCATCGGGGGATACGCGCTCAACCCCCGCCTCTAATTGTGCGCGTTCTTCGATACTCAAGGGCTGAAGGGAGATTGAATAATCTTGCTGGATGATGCGGCGCGGTGAAACAACCAGAACGTCAGGGGTCTCCACAAAGCGAAACGAGACAGGCGGCAAGACCTGTCCGCCAATCCCAAAGCCCTCCTCTTGCAACACAGTAGCAACTTGGCGCTCAATAATCGGCTCGGCAAACTCCTGCAACTCGCGGCGGTTGCTTTCTAGGTTATTGCGCTGGTGGCGCAAGTCATCAAGGAGAGTAGGGTCAGGAGCAGGGGATGCATATACTGCCTCAATCTGGTTATTGAGGTCGATGATTTGCCCAACCGTGATGAGGTAATTAATAACGATGGACTTGCCTTCGGTATCGGAGATATAGGGTTGAAAACCCCAGAGTGTCTGTTTTGCTTTGGCCCATAAGGTCTCCAACTCCCATGCGATATAGTTGAATTCGATACCGCGCACTTGGGCCAAAATGACCCCTTGGCGGCTGGTATCGGCCTTGCCATCGCGGATAGAAAACAGCAGCACTGCTCCCAACAGCGTTAGGCGAATCGCTAACCCTAGTCGGCGGCGGGTATAATGCAAGTGGGTGTAACGTTTGGGTGCATCCATGACTCTAAAAGTGTAGCAAGACATGGGGTAACCACAAGTCTAAATTTTATGAACGAGCGAGCGTTACTTGAGGCCTTGCGTGCGCGTGACCCTAACGCGCTGACGATTTTATTTGAACGCCATGCCGACTCTATCTATCGTTTGGCGTTGCGCTTATTGAATGATGAAGCTATGGCGGATGGGGTAGTGCAAGATACCTTTATCGCGGTGATTGAGCATATCGATGGCTTTGAAGGGCGAGCCACTATTAGCACATGGCTCTATCGCGTTGCCTATAACAACGCAATGGGAAGGCTCCGCAAGGCACGACCGCATCTCGATTTGGATGAAGCAACGGCAGGCTACTGTATCCCTGAAGCCTTTATCGATTGGGAGACCATCCCTGAACGCACCTTGAGCAGCACCGAGGTCAAAGCTGAACTTGACCGTGCGATTAATGCCCTGAACCCGAACCTGCGGGCGGTGTTCTTGTTGCGGGATGTTGAGGAGCTTTCTACTGAAGCGACCGCGCATGTCTTGGGTATCAGTGAGGGAGCGGTCAAGGTACGGCTCCACCGCGCACGGTTGGCCCTGCGTGAGCAACTGGCGGGGTATTTTATGGAAAACATAGAGGAGTTGTAATGGATTGTGAGACGCTATTGGCCTATTTGTCGGATTATATCGACCGTAATCTCAGCGAGGATTTGAGCCAAGCCGCCCAAGACCACTTGCGAACCTGCCAAAATTGCCGCATTGTGCTGGATTCGACCCAACGCACCATCCTTCTGGCGCGTCAACATACCCAAACCGTTATCCCCGCCGAGCGCCGTCAACATCTCTTTGAGCAGATTCAGAGTGCTTTTGAAAAACGCTTGTAACTTTTTGGCTCCTGTGTGCATCTAATCAAGGAATGCTCATAAAGGAGAGTATAGAGATGCAAAAGCAATTTGTGGAATTTATGGCAAGTGGTGCAGGTCGTGGTGTACGCATTGTGGCGGGCCTGCTGATTATGGCACTCGGTTTATTGGTTGTTGGTGGTGTTGGTGGCGTTGTAATCGCCGTGATTGGCTTTGTGCCGTTGTTTGCAGGGGTTTATGATGTGTGTTTGTTTGCTCCCCTGATGGGCCAGCCCTTTAAAGGTAAAGATGTACGCGGCGAGAAATAAGAAAAACGCCCCATGTGGGCGTTTCTCTTTTATCCTTCAGCATGATGCTCCGAGGAATGCGGAGGCGCTTCCTCAGCAGGCGCTTTTTGTTGATGCTCCTCCCACCATATCAACACCACCCATATCCCCACTGACACCACAATGATACTATCGGCAATGTTGAAGATGGGCCAGCCATGCAGATAGAAAAAGTCCACCACATAGCCACGAGTCACGCGGTCAACCGCATTACCCAGTGCGCCACCCATCATTAACCCCATCAATATCCGCACCATCCAGCTACGGGGTGGAAGTTGGCGATAGTAGTAGATGATGAAGGCCGAAACCACTAAGGCTATCAGCAGAAAACCATAGCTGAAATTCTGCCCCAAGCCAAAGGCGGCTCCGGTGTTCTGGGTATAGGTCAGGTCAAAGATACCTTCTAGCAGGGGGATGGGTACCCATGTCTCGCCCAAATCAAGTGAGCGCACCACCAGCCACTTGCTCAACTGGTCACTGACAAGGGTGAGGGCTGCCACCCCGAAGAGCAGCAGCCAATGACGCCAAGTTACAATCTCACGTTCAGCCATATTCGCCTACAGACGCTGTACACCCAATAACACTGTATCCCCATCGACCTCTAATTCGCCGATGAAATCAGCGTTACCGGGAGTACCGGCTTGCCACGTTGCCGCAAGGGTTTCACTGGCAATATAATCCGCAAATTCGTTCATCACCGCCTCGAATTGACCAGCCGCTTGATAGGTGACGGCAATACGGTCACTCAGTTCAAAGTCGGCATCTTTACGCATGGTTTGGATACGGCGTACCACCTCACGCGCCAAGCCTTCACGGATAAGGTCTTCATTCAACTCGGTGCGGAGGGCCGCCAAAAAGCCATGCTCTTCAGCTACCGCATAGCCTTCCGCGCTAGTCTGCTTCACAATGACCTGCTCCGGTGATAGCGAGAAGGTCTTGTCATTAGCCTCAACGGTAATGTTTTGACCACTCAGCAGCGTTTGACTCCAGTCTACCACTTGTTGACCCTCAGCCTCAACCAACAGCTTCCGCACGGCTTGGAAATCGCCACGCAGTTCACGGCCTAGGGTATCCACGGGCTTGAGCGAATAATGCACCATATTGGAGCTATCCGCGAGGCTTAACACCCGCACTTGCTTGACATTCAACTCATCGGCCACCATGTCGGCCATTTCGAGTACCACCGACGGGTCTTCATGCGATGGCACTGCAAAACACGCCTCCATTAAGGGCTGGCGTACCTTGATTTCCGACGCATTACGCGCCGAGTGTCCAAGGCTGACCAGTTCCTTAACCACCGCCATCTTGTGGTTGAGCGTTTCGTTGATAAGGGCCTTGTCATACTCCGGCCATGTCGCCAAATGCACGCTATCGGCCTCGCCTGTCGAGACGCCCACTACCAGATTTTGGTACATGGCCTCGCTCAAGAAGGGCATAGAGGGGGCCATCAATTTGGTGAGGGTCACTAGACATTCATAGAGAGTCTGATAGGCCGCCAGCTTATCTTGCGGATTGTCGCTCTGCCAGAAGCGCCGCCGTGACCGTCGCAGATACCAGTTGCTGAGGTCATCGACAAAAGCTTCTAAGGGGCGGGTTGCGCCAATCACATCGTAATTCTCAAAGGCGCTGGTCACATCCCGCATCAGCGTATGCAACTCACTCAAGACCCATTGGTCAAGCGCATCCCGCTCGCCGACTGGCACCGCCGCCGCATTGGGGTCGAATCGGTCAAGGCTGGCGTAGGTCGTGAAGAAGCTATAGACATTCCACAGCTTGAGATAGAAATTCCGCAGTACCTCCGCGATACCGGGGATTTCTTTGACCGATTCCCAATCAGTGATACCTGCTTTCTCGGCATCCTCTTGGCTAGGTCGCCAACCCATACGTTTGCTATCACCGGGTTGACCTGCCGTGAACATATACCAGCGCATCGCATCAGCACCATAGCGGTCTAGCACTTCCCATGGCACCACGATATTGCCCTTGCTCTTGGACATCTTAGAGCCATCATCGGCCATGATATGCCCTAAGCAGATAACGTTCTTGTAGCTCACTGAGTCCATCAGCATAGTAGCGATGGCGTGCAGGCTATAGAACCAGCCGCGGGTTTGGTCAACAGCCTCACAGATATAGTCGGCGGGGAACTGGTCTTCAAACATCTCTTGATTGGTAGTCGGATAGCCCCATTGGGCATAGGGCATGGCACCGCTATCAAACCACACGTCAATCAGTTCCGGCACGCGCTTCATAGTCACCGTCTTACCATCAACCGTTTCCTCCCATGTGATGTTATCCACATGCGGGCGGTGTAGGTCAAGGTCGGTGAGGTTGCGTCCGGTTTTGGCTTCGAGTTCGGCCACACTGCCGATGCAGACCATGTGGTTAACATCAGGGTCATCGGCTACCCACACGGGCAGGGGGGTTCCCCAATAGCGTTCACGTCCGAGCGCCCAGTCCTTGACCTCTTCCAGCCAATTACCGAAGCGCCCGTCTTTGACATGGTTCGGCACCCAATTGATGGTCTGGTTCAGGCCAACCAACTGGTCACGGTATTCGGTGGTGCGGATATACCACGTATCGCGGGCGTAGTACATCAATGGCCCCTTATCGCGCCAGCAATGGGGATAATTGTGGCGATACTGGCCTAGATGCCAGACCAAGCCACGATTCCGCAAATCACGAGAGACCACCTTATCAGCATCTTTAAACCACATGCCTGCCACAAGTGTTACCTCTGGCAAGAAATGACCATCGGGGCCAACCGTGACCAGCACAGGCAGGTCATATTTTTGGGCCGTCGAAAGGTCATCAGCACCAAAAGCAGGTGCGGTATGTACAATGCCAGTGCCATCCTCTATACTGACATAATCACCTGCCGTGACATAGGCATAGTCCTTATCCACAGACAGGAAGCTATACAGCGGTTCATAGCGCCGCCCAACAAGGTCTTTACCCTTCATCTCCGCGACGATTTCATAACCACCACCCTCTTTGACGTGGGGCAGTACCACACTCTCGAACAGGTCACGCGCCAGATAGAGGCGCTCCAAGGGGGCATCAGCGCTGACACGGCCCTCGATTTTCACATAATTGATTTTCTCGCCAACAGTGATGGCGACATTGCCGGGTAGCGTCCATGGCGTGGTCGTCCAGACGAGGAAATAGGTGTCGTCCTCATCAACGGCCTTGAAGCGCACCGTGATGCTGGGGTCGTCCACTTCTTCATAGCCCAGTGAGACCTCATGGCTGGAGAGCGGGGTACCACAGCGTGGGCAATACGGCACCACCTTATAGCCTTGATAGAGCAGGCCCTTATCCCAAAACTGCTTGAGAATCCACCACACGCTTTGCACATAGTCGTTGGTGAGTGTGGCATAGGCATTATCCAAATCGAGCCAGAAGCCGATGCGCTCCGTCAAGCGGTTCCAGTCTTCGATATAGCGGAAGACACTATCTCGGCATTTCTGGTTAAATTCAGCGATGCCGTATTCTTCAATCTCGCTTTTGTGCTTGATGCCAAGTTCTTTCTCAACCTCGATTTCAACGGGCAAGCCGTGGGTATCCCAGCCCGCTTTCCGTAGCACATAATAGCCACGCATGGTGCGGTAGCGGGGGAAAATGTCCTTAAATGAACGCGAGAGAACATGGTGGCTACCGGGGCGACCATTGGCCGTTGGTGGGCCTTCATAGAAGACAAAGCGCGGGCCATCTTTGCGCTCATCCATCGTGCGCTTAAAGATGCTTTGTTCGCGCCAAAATTCCAACACCTCGGCTTCTAAGGCCATGATATCGACTTTGGGTGTTACAGATTTAAACATGTTTGCTCCTTGCTGGTAAATACTGATGGTCAATTTCGGGTCGCGGGCTGGCTTATAATGGCCCGCGACGCCGACCCAACTGTCGGCATCACGGTGACACCCCCTCTGTTAGTCATATAGATAAACCCGAAAATAAACGGTTGATGTTTCATCTTCATGATATTCTGTTGAAATCAAGACTTCCCATGTGTAGCCATCAATCAGTTGCTTTTCAGTCTTGGCACAGGTCGCAATCTGCCGCAGCACACCCACTTCTGGCGCTAATTCACAGGCCAGTGGGGTATAGACACAAGATGCCCCTTGTTCGTGGAAAAACTCCGCCACTGCACACCCATCTGAATTCGCAAGCGAATATAGCCATTCGTGTTGAGCGCGACCTGCCTCTGATTTTTCGCTCTCCAATTTGGCCCCATCCGGCAATGGAATATCAGCAGAGCGACCCAAGACGAGTTCAGCGAGGGGTGCTGCAATCTGGAATACAATCAAAACTGCAAGCACAATCGTCAGTACCAAGCCCGCTACCGCCACCCATACTGGAACAATAGGGCGCTTGCTTTTCTTGGGGGCAGGTTGTTCGCTCATCCCTAGTTTTCCCATTGCAAATCAACATCAATGGTGACCCATCCTGTCAAATCGCCATTACCATCGCGTTCTGGCTGTATCCGAAGACGGGCGAATTGCGTAAAGCCGAGTACATTATGTGAGCGGTCTTTATCACAAACAATGGTGTGAAATTGCTCTGGATCAAATTGCCACAGCCGCACACATGAATCCATCTGGTCTCGATAATGCTTCTCAATATCTGCTAATCGGTCAGGGGTTAAGCCCTCATAGAACCCTTGATAATATTGGTGGCCTACTCCGCCAGTTATTTGCTCATCGATTTGAATCTCCATACCGGGGTAGGGCTTAATGTCTAGCGGCTTGCTGCGGTCAGATTTGACCTCATTGTAAGCAATAAAAGCCACGATAATACTGAGAACAAGCACACCTAGAATGCCAAGAGCGATGCGGAAGAACCAATTAGGGCCACCCACCTTTTCATCGGCATCAGATGCAGCCAATCGCCGTGAGTCTGATACGGGCTGTTGTGCCTCCTCTAGGTATTCTTGATATTCAGATTCATCTGCAAAATCATCTTCGTAATACTGTTGCTCGTCTGTCATTGCTGCTCCTCAAGTATCCGTTGAATGGTCATGACATCAGCAGCTACCCGTTGACCGTAGGGGGTTTGTGCAAAGCGCTCGGCTTGGGCCTGCCAATAGACCAAACCCTCGGCGGTGCGTTGCATCACTTGTTTCGCAAGTGCCCGTTCTGCCTCATGGGTAGCGAACACATACAGCAAATAATTGGTCATCAATATTCGATAGCCTTCTGCACTCAACCGACGGGCGGCTAAATTGGCGGCTTGCTTGGCCTCGATGAGCGCTTCGGCATAATAAAGCGCCAAAGCCAGCTCCGCCCGTAATGACTTCCGCCCCCCGTGCTGCAACGCCGTTTCTATCGTAGTGACTGCCTCTTGATAGGCTCCTTGTACCATCAAGGTTCGTCCTAAACCATAGAGCGCCATCCAATGGGTCGGGTTATACGCCACCGCTTCCCTAAGTCGTTGCTCACTGGCCTCTAGTTGCCCTATCTGTCGATAGGTGTTGCCGAGCAAGGTCAGGGCATCGAGATTGTGCGGGTCAGTCGCCAATTGCTGTTCTAGGGCTTGTACAGCTTCTTCAAATTGACCCGCCAAATACAATTGCTGGGCTTGACTGGCAGCAGGTCGCTTACCCTGCATCATGAGCGCAATTTGTAGCCCAACAATGACAACCATCACCCCAATACCCCACGGAAAATAAGCGACCCCTTGTTGTAACAGGATGAGCAACAGCCCACCGCCGCCCACCGAGACCGCCATCGCGCAGCGCAAGCGCCTTGTCATGCACCCTCACCAAAGAAGGCGGCAGGTGCGGCGTGTTTTTCAGCGCTTACCCGTGCGGCTAAATCGACATCAGGCTGAAGCATTTTCTTGACGATACCTGCTTCAGGGGCTTCGACAATCTTCTGCCACTCTTTGAGGCCTTTGTCCTCATGGCGCAGTTTGTCCAGTGCATCCTTGGCCTTATCCACATTACCAAGACGATAATAGGCCCGCGCCAACCATAGATAGGTCAATAAGCGGTGGCGGCTATCGGGCAGACCTTGGCTCATCACGGTTGAAAGATGCTCAATTACCGCCGCGCTATTGCCAAGCCGATCTTCAATCATGCCCAGATTATAGGGAGCCACCCAATACTCTGGAGCCAACTCATAGGCCTTGGTGGTGTAGACCTTGGATTGCTGCAAATCCCCTTGCTGCAAATATACCTCCGCCAGACCACTGTACCCTTCAGGGGCTTTGGGAGCCAGTGTAATGGCCTTTTCATAGTCTTTCACCGCCGCATTGAGATTCCCCGCCAGCCGATAAAGTTCGCCCCGAAAGCGCACATGTTCTGGGTTATAGGACTCGCGCTTTACAAGGCCGTTAACCGCTTGGATGGCTTCAGCATATTCTTGCTTCCGCACATGCTTAATGGCTTCTTTGTACTCCATCTGCATCCGGTCACGGATAAAGAACTGGGCCGCCAATAGCCAGCCAAAGGCCATCCCCAACAAAATCGGCAGCAGGCTGGGGATGAGTACACTCAACGCCGCTAACCCCAGCGACGGCCCGATAGTGAAAAAGAGTCGCATCCGCCCCGGAGCTTCCATACGGGTACCAATCGTGACCATCGCAATGGTCAGGAAGAGCAAGGCCAGCAAAGTTTGGGCGGTAATTGACCATGCCGCCGTACCCGCTACAGCCAAAAGCCCCAAGCTAATGAACCCCGTGACAACTAATGACACCACCAGCAAACGGGTGCGTTCTTTACCAAGCCATTGGGTGAATTGTCGTACCATCTTAGTCTCGCAAGCTATACCAAAAATGGTCGAGATATTCAGTAGCCCCCCGTGAGCGCCAGAAGGCTTGGGCGATAGGATGCTGGTGCATGACCTGTATCTCAATCACGCCCACCTCTTGCTGGCTGAACCAAGGCTTAATGCCATTAAACAGCGCCTTGCCGACGCCGCCTTGGTGGGCATGTCCATCAACGCCTAAATCACTGATAAAGCCATAGCGTTGCTGGAGATGGAAGAGCGGGCGTTCCAGCACCCAGCCAATCACATAACCAATGAGTTGGCCCTCCTTTTCAGCCACCAAAACCTGCACATTGTCTTGTTGCAGCCAGTTATGGAAGGCCGCCCGCCATTCCTCAACGGCACTCTCGGCCAGTTGAAAACGACGGTCGTAGCTGGCACGCTCCTCCATATTCGCTTGCCAGAGTATGGTTAAAGGGTCAACATCGGCGAAGGTCGCCGGACGTACATCAAACATCGCATCCTCGTTTACTACACAATGAAAAACTCTCGCCCCAAATCAAGGGACGAGAGTCGAAATGTCTCGCGGTACCACCCTTGTTCCTTGCATAAACAATATACAAGGCACCTCAGTGTGTTGCGATAACGGGCAACCCCCGATGAGGCCTACTAACGTGAAACGTGTTCGGGTCATGGCTCCGGAAGGATCACCAACCACTGCTTGACACTAGGCTCACACCCTCCCTAGCTCGCTGGCGTTTGCAGGTGGCTGATGGTGTTTCCATCATCGCCTCTGTCATGTGACGATAATTCTAGCACAAAATCGAGGCTTGCTGTAGGAATTTTTATGCTACAATAACAAACATGATTTTTATGACGGGCTTTCACCTGATTACCTTAGCATCAATGAGTCATAATGTGGCGTGTTCCTTGAAGGAGTGCGCCTGCTGATCGTGTAATATATCTAATTAACACGAAATCCCGAAACGGCTTCAAGCGCCCTCCGCGTTTGAGGCCGTTTTTTGTTTTTACTCTACAATCACTCTACATGGAGGAACAAATGCAAGTGCTACACATGGATCATGTCAAACTCAACTACGGGGTCAGGCCCATCTTCACCGACCTTAGCTGGATGCTCCACAGCGAGACCCGTATTGGGTTAGTTGGCCCCAATGGGTCAGGTAAGTCGAGTATTCTCAAGTTGATTGCAGGTGTACTAGAGGCGGACGCAGGCAGTATTATCCGAGCGCGGGGTGTTGAGATTGGCTATCTGCCCCAAGATATTGACTTTCCACCCAACCGCACTTTGATTGATATTGCGCTGGAGTTGCCACCAATACTAGCTGAACTAGAGACAGCCCTTGCTGCCATCGAAGACAAGCTCGGCGACCCTGCCGTATATAACGATGAGGGCAAGTTGACCCGTACCCTGCACCAGCAGGAGAAGTTACTTGAGGCTTATGAAGCGGCAGGTGGCCCACAGTTTAACAGCACGGTGCGCGAGATATTGACCCATCTTGGCTTTACCCCCGACGACTATGACCTGCCCGCTGAGACCTTAAGCGGGGGGCAGAAAAAACTGGTGGCCCTGACCCGCCTAGCTGCCACCCAGCCCACTGTCCTGCTTTTGGATGAGCCAGACAACCACCTCGACATTGCTGCCAAGCGCAACCTTGAACGTTTTTTGAATAACTACCAAGGCACGGTGGTGCTGGTTTCGCATGACCGCTATCTGTTGGATGAGGTTGTCACCGAGATAGCCGAGTTGGAAAATGGCACCCTGACCAGCTACAAGGGCAACTACAGCGCCTACAAGACCGCCCGCGAGTTGGCCCGCTTGCGTCAACAGCAACTCTATGTTGCCCAGCAAAAAGAGATTGCCCGTATCGAGGCCGCCATTGCCCGCTTTGAGCTATGGGCCAGCATGGTGGTTGATGAGCGCCACATCCGTCAAGCCCGCAGCCGCCGCAAGTTACTAGAGCGCATGGAGGCCAATGGTGAAATCATCGAAAAAGTCACCGAGCGCCGCCAGATGGATTTGCAACTTAACGGTTGGCGGGGCAGCACCAAAGCGATTGAGTTGGTCGGCCTTACGATGGGCTTTGGCGATGACCTCATCTTTCTTGATTTGAACTATACCCTCCGGCATGGGGAGCGCGTGGCCTTGGTTGGGCCAAATGGCGCGGGTAAGTCCGTACTCTTTCGACTGATTATGAATGAGATGGAAGCGCTTGAGGGCGAAGTCCGCATCGGGCCGAGTACGCGCATTGGCTACTATTCCCAACAGCATGAGACCCTCAGCGCATGGTGGCATCGCACGCCCGTTGAGCTACTGCGTGACCTCAAGCCGATGAGTGATGACCAAGCGGTGGCCTTCCTCATCAAGTTCATCTTTAGCTATGAGCAAGTGCGTCAGCCCATCGGCACCATGAGCGGGGGAGAGCGCAGTCGCCTGCAATTGGCCTGCTTGATGTTGCAAGAACCCAACTTGTTGCTATTGGACGAGCCGACCAATAACTTGGATATAGCCTCCGTCGAAGTTCTCGAACAACAACTGGATGATTTCAATGGGGCGATTTTGGTCATCTCCCATGACCGCTACTTTCTCGATCAGGTGGTTGACCAAGTGATTGAGTTGGATAACGGGAGCCTGATGCCTTATACGGGGGGCTATACCGACTACGAAGACCAGAAAAACAAAAAACGGCAGACCACTTAAGGTGGCTTGCCGTGCTGATGGTGGGCCTAGAGGGATTCGAACCCCCAACCAATCGGTTATGAGCCGACTGCTCTAACCATTGAGCTATAGGCCCATCAGAATTTTTAGTATACACAATCTGCCCCAGCTTGGAAAGTGTTGACTAGCAAGATTTATTTGTACTAGAATTCACAAGTAACTCTACACACTTTCAACCGCATAATGGAGTAGCTTGGATGCCGTTTAACACTCGTGGGCGCAAAATTTTGCGCGACATCGCCGCACGCAAAGCACGTACAGCACTCGTCTCCACCAGCATTTTTATCGGGGTACTAGGCGTTGTAATGATGTTCTCGATGGGGGAACTCTTTATTCGCCAGATTGAACGTACCATTGACGTTGATACCCTTTCGATGGTCTATACCTATGTCAGCCTCAATAGTGACGACGTAGACAATGAAGCAGTACTAGAAACGCTGCGTGCCATTCCTGATATTGAGCATGTGCAAGGCCAAGCCATTTATGCCATTCAATGGAAGGTCGATGCACAGGATGAGGACTTTCTAAAAGCCAACCTCTTCTCTTACTCTGACCCTCTTGACGAACTCAAAATTGAACCACTGATTTTACACAAGGGTCGCTATCCCACAGTTGGTCAGCATGAAATTGCCGTTGACCGTCGCCTTGCCGATAAATACGACCTTGAGCTTAGTGACACCATTACCTTGCGGGTGCTATCTGGTGATGCCCCCCATGAGGAAACATGGACAATTGTCGGCACCCTCTTGATGCCCTATCAATATTCACTCGAAGCTGGAACACCCAATTACATTCAAGGTGAAACGGTCATTGTGGCTGCCCTACCTGATGCACAATATATAGGCAACTTCAAGGGCTTTACGATGTTCCAAGCCCGTTATGCCGATTTCCCCATGGCTCAGGCCGAGTACACCGACTATATAGCCGTCATGACGGGGCAAACTCCCTATCGTTCATTGGCCGCCATTGTTACTGATCCAGAAGATACGCCTTTCATTCAGCAGTTCTACTCCTTCCGCGATGTACTGCGAATGTTGTCGATTGTCTCGTTAGTCGTTTCAGGGGCCTTGGTCTTCAACATCGTCAACGCCACTGTTGTTGAGCAACGTCGGCAAATCGGCACTATGAAATCGCTCGGTGCTACGGGGCTAGACCATTTCTTCATGTATGCTGGCATCTCTCTAGTTTATGGAATCATTGGTGTCATTCCGGGAACCTTGCTCGGTGTACCTCTTGGCTATTGGAGTACCAAGAATATCGCACCTCAATTTAATGCCTTTATCGACACTTTTGAGGTCTCGTGGCTGGCGGTTATCATTGGCGTTATGCTCGGCTTGATTGTGCCTGTCATGGCTTCGATTCTGCCTGTGCTGCTAGGGACACGGGTTAGTATCGTAGAAGCCATTACTGACCTCGGCATTGATACCAACTACAACACTGGCCCACTCTCGCGCCTTGTGAAAGCGCTACCGATTCCCATTAGCATTCGGCAGGCCTTTAACAACGTTCTCAAGAAAAAGGGCCGCCTCGCCTTGACGATGATTACGCTCTCTTTGGCGGCAGGTGCCTTTATGGGAATTTACGCGGTCTTCTCAACCTTTGAGGAGGCCATTGCCAACATTTATGGCACTTTCGCCAATGACATCACCATTAGCCCAACCAGCGCTCAAGATTTTGACACCATCCGCCAGTTGGTACTGACTGTTGATGGCGTGCGGGAAGTTGAACCGGGGGCGCGTATCTCGATTGATATAGATGGCTATACACCCACAGCAGTCGGTGCGGCCCCTCCCATTATCTTGACGGTAGGCTTCAACACCCATAACCCTAATTTGATGGATTTCAATTTCACCTCTGGTACGGGTTGGAGCAAAGACCCCGACCGTGAGGGAATTGTGATTTCTAGCACCATAGCCGCTAATCTGGATAAGAAGGCGGGCGATAGCCTTATTATTCATGCAGGCAACAAGACCGAGTCCTTTGAGATTATCGGCGTCACCAATTACCCCTTTGACACCATCTGGTTTCGTTGGCAATCGCTGGCCCTATTGGGTGATTTGACGCAAAATGCCCCAACCCCCAACACCTATCAGTCCCTTGTTCGCATTGATGACCAACCCGTTGGTGCCCTTGGTGTTGATAACCTAGCTGCTTCGGTACTCACCTTTAGCGCAGGTGAATTCCTTAACCCCACCCAAAATCAAATCATCGTTACAGAGGCCTATGCCGAACAGTCTGGGCATACTGTCGGGGATACGGTGACCCTTACCTCTGGCAATAACAGCGCGGATTTCCAGATAGTAGGCGTTTTCTCAGTACCACCTCAGTTCCAACAACCCAATCAACCCGATTCGTTCATCGCCTTGAATTGGCAGCAACTCGCCGCCCTTGAGGGTATTTCCTTAGAGGGTGACCCCGTGCCGAATGCGCTGGCAGTGTTGATCGATAATCCCGATGCAACCGCGGATGAAGTCGATGTCATTATTGATGATATCAACGAGGTGCTGCTGGCGAATGGCATTAATGCCAATTACATCAATTGGGAGTTTAGCGCTCAATCAACTAGCGAACTCATCGGCACAGCGGGCTTGATTATGAACACCGCCGCCTTCCTCATTGCGCTGGTGGGGGCCATTGGTTTGCTGACGACCCTTTCAATGAGTGTCTTCGAGCGCCAAAAAGAAATCGGTGTGATGCGTTCCATTGGGGCAACCTCCATCGCAGTAGCCCTGCAATTCTTGGTTGAGGGTATCATTGTCGGCCTGATTGCATGGGGGGTCGGTAGCCCACTCAGTTTTGTGCTGAATGATGCGCTAATGGTGTCTTTCAACTTCGGGGATATGGGAACCGAATACCCACTGGTGACACTCCTCATCGGGTTTGTCGGGGTACTCGGCTTGACGATTGTCTCTAGCCTATGGCCTTCGCTCTCGGCAGCCCGTAAGACCGTATCCGACATTCTACGTTATCAATAGTAGGGGAGCCATTTGCCATTAAAAGCGTCGGTTGCCAGCAAGTAGAGTTGATTGGTCGAAAGCTGATAGGCCCAAATCTCGGCTGAGTAACCGACGTTGAGGTTATAGCGCTGGAATACAATCAAATCACCACTGGGATGCCATTGGATATTGCGGCTGGTATAGCCACTGTCGTTGGTGGCTTGGCGCAATTCGCCTGTGGTGGGGTTATAGAGTACCAATTGCCAGCCAAGTCCCTGTGAGCCATCCAATAAGCGACGGCGGAACGCCACCCATTGCCCATCGGGTGACCATGCCGCCTCTTGGTCTTCTTGAGGGTTATCAAGAAAGGTCTCACGCCCGACATTATCGCCACTTAGCCGCGCCACCCATAATTGCGAGAGATAGCGCTGGTCTTCTTGGCGCAAGTCCGAGTAGAGCAACGACTGCCCATCGCGGGCAAATGACCACGCATCGGGCAGTTGGGTCTCAATAATGATCTCGTCTTGGGTCTCTAAATTAACAATCCGGATACCTGTCACATTCGAATCATAAAAGGAGATGACCCGACCCTCTGGCCCCCAAGTCGCCCAATAGCCCAACACCTGATTATCTTCATAGACGGGTGCTGTTTCGCCTGTTTCGACATCGACTAACCAGATGCGCGAGGGAGCGATGGCACCTACCTCGGTACGGGCTTGGTATTCATAAGCAATCAATCGCCCATCGGGTGACCACACCGGACGGCCACAAGCTCCCGGCGCACAATCCGTCAGTTGCCGCGGATTGGAGCCGTCGGGATTGATGAGCCACACATCAGCCGTCAATTCTTCCTCACCATAGACCGTGACCGCAATCATTGAGCTATCCGGACTTGGCTCAAAATCAAGGATGCCGTCCGCTGATGCGTAAATCTCAACAGGGGTAGTATTGGTCATCGACACCGCCCATAGGCTGCGGTCAACCACATTGGCAGGCGAAAGATAGAAGGCCACTGGCGCACGGGTGAAAAACGTCCATTGATAGTCTTGTTTGAGACGATGCCCGGTGATGGCTTTGGCTCCAGCCTCAATTGTAAAGGTATAGCGTTGTCCGGGGTTGAGGGGCGGGTCAGGCACAAAGGTCAGTGTGCCGCTTGTCCAGCGAAACGCGCCCTCCACCTTGGGTTCGGTCACAAAGTGCGCTCTAACACTATCCTGATTCATCGGTTGATCAAAGTTAATTTGGATAGCAGCATCAATGCTCACGGTGGTACTCGCTTCAGGCGTGACGCTGATAATCGTCACGCCGACGTGGTCACCATACAAAACCAACGCAGCAATCGCTACCGCAATGATAGCGATGACTGCCAGCATATATTGATCAAAGGGTTCAATTGAAAAGCGTTTGGTGTTCACTGGTACAAATAGGGTTGGTCAGGCTGTTCAACGGGGGTAACCTTTTCGGCATAGAGAATGGGGATGAGATTACCATCGAATTCGGTCTCTTGGAAATGACCCTGAACTTTGACCCACGAGTCGGTTGCAAGGACAGCCGCGTCTTCAGGGGATTTCACAACAACGCCGATTGCCAACGCATCGGCTACACAACAGGTGATAGTGAAGCGGGCCACCATGAAATGACCATCATCAAAGCGACCATCTCGATAAACAAAGCCGATTACGCTGGCCTCTTGGTCGTTAAATTCCGCGGGGTTGGTACTCGTAGCAAAAGCCCGCGCCCAGTCCAACACATTGCGTTCACTAGGCACAATCGTCAGGCTCTTGGAGGAAGAATTGCTTAAGGAGACCGAGCTAAAATCAGTATCAATCCCCCGTGCATCAATCGCATTGGCCCCAAGCGGTTTAGCAGGCATCAATACACCAATTGCTAATGGAATTGCGACAACCAAAACAGGCCATACGGAATTATGGTTGTGTTCGTGATCATGCCCATGATCATGAGAGTGTTCATGGTCGTGGTCGTGGTCGTGATGATCATGTTCATGCTCTGCACTCCCAAAATAAGAGACCGCTAGAAACCCGAAGATCAGCACCGCCACCACGGAGAGCCACTGGAAGCGGGGGTCGATATAGTAGGCCCATGTCCCCGATACATAAATATAGGCAAAGTACAGCCCAAGGCCTGTAATGACCATAAATTTGGCATTGTGAATAGTGAGTAGCTTCTTCATCGTTTACCTCTACAATCCAATATTCAAATTGATGAAAATAGCAACCAGCATGGTGAGTAAGAAGGGCAATACCACTAGATAGAACACCACATTCTTGCGAAAAACGTTCAAGAACATCAGGGTACTCTTAATATCTACCATGGGGCCAAAGACCAAGAACGCCAAGATTGAACCCGTCGTAAATTCGTTGGAAAAACCGAGCGAAATAAAGGCATCAACCGTTGAGCATACTGATATCACAAAGGCCAAAACCTGCATGAAAATGACTGAGGTCACCGGGCCAGACCCCAACGCCAAAATATCATTCCGTGAGATAAAAGTCTGCATCAACGCGGCCAACATAGAGCCGATGATGAGATAACGGGCCATCTCAAAAAATTCGTCAGTGGCGATGGTTGCCACTTGATGTAATTTGCCGATGATGCTCGGTTGGACAACCTTAGCAGCTTGGGCAGGGGCCTTTGCGCCACCTGAAATCGGCACATAGCAACTTTGAGGCAGCAGAATCATGGGGGGGGTAGCGCGGAGTGACATAACCAGCCCAATGGTAACGGGGATGGTGATGCCCAACACAAAGCGCAAAATTAACACCTTGCCAAAACCATAAGCGGCATAGGTACTAGCGATGACCACCGGATTTACGATGGGTGCTGCCATCAAAAATGCAATGCCTGCTGAGATAGGAAGCCCTTTACGGTACAGACGGCGTGTTAACGGGACAACCCCGCACTCACACACAGGAAACGCCAAGCCCAGCACCCCCCCCATAATCGTGGCAGGGAGTAACCCACGTGGTACCAGCTTTGCCATATCTTCACGGCTCACAAAAACCTCAACCAGACCGGAGGCCAGTGTGCCAATTAAAAGAAAAGGAGCCGCTTCGATGAAAATTCCGAGAAAGACCGTTGTAAAAATCTCAAACTTATCGAACATCATTCCATCCTTAGCTAGTGCCATTATAGCGCATTTTTTCAACCCGTTTCTTAACGGTGGGTTACCGTCAATTTTGCTAGGGGGGTAGACTCTGGAGGGTATTTGTCTTATATAATGATAGAAAATGGTGTTGTTCCGAGTAGAGGTTTGTATGATTCCAGAAGCGTCATATCTCGCTAATCACATGGCAACCCGGTCTACCTACGACGAAGCGTGGATGACAGGATTAGAGCTTCAGGCTTTTGGTACTGAGGGCTATGAAGCATTTCGTTTGGTGCTAGAGCAGGGTACGCCGCCCGCCCGTCGTGCTGCTGCCTTTTGGCTTTCGGATGAAGCCGAGATGGTGCCCGCTGACCTATTCTTCCTCATGGCAACCGATGAAGATAGCGAAGTGCGGTTCCATGCGGCCTACTGTTTAGCGTATGTCCAAGATACCCGCACATTGAAGACCCTCCGTCAACTGGCCCATCTGGACACCTGCGAAGAAGTTCGCCAAGTAGCCATTCAAAGCCTGTACGGGGCCGCTAAACTGAATGCCCATATTGAGCATGTATTGGCGGATTATGACCAGTCTCTCAAGGATAAGTCTCCGCTGGTACGTGAGGAAGTGGTTACTCATTTAGCGAATTTCCTAAAATCGCCCGACATCCATCAGGCGATTTTGCTTTTAGAACGCGCCTTACACGATACCCATTCAACGGTACGTGAACAGGCTGAAATATCCTTATCGGTACTCAAGAATGAGATTTGGCATGACCCTGTGTTACTCTAAGCAGAGAGACCCCCGCCAGCTTTAACCAGCGGGGGTTTTGTGCTTACTCGTATTTGAAGCGCTGGACTGCCACCCCGATAAAGAGTACCGACATCCCCAACAATACCCCGACCATGGGCAACACATCGACCAAGGTGCCGTTGTAGTAGAGCAATTCGTTGAAGCCATCCATCACCCATGCGATAGGCGAGATATGCCCCGCCACCCGCATAAAATCAGGCACAATATCCAAGGGCCACCATGCACCACCTAGCGGAGCCAGCATCATGGCAAGGAAGTTGGACGCGCCTGCTGCTTGCTCTGGCGTCTTGACAAAAGTGGACATTGCAAAGCCCAAGGCCGTCCCTGACCAGCAATAAGCCAGTACCAAGGCCGCCACCGCCAGATAGTCTTTACCCCAATCGACATCAAGGAACAGCAACCCGATGAGGATAAACACCACGAATTGCAGCACCCCAAACGAAAATGCCCCTAGAATCTTGCCCGTGATGATATTGAAGCGCGGCACAGGCAAGGTGAACAGGCGTTGTAGTGTCCCTTGTTGGCGCTCAACCACCATCGTTTGCGCGACCCCCAACAGGGTAAACAGCACAAACATGCTGCCAATACCAGAAACGCTTTGACGGGTGCCTAAACCCACTACAATAGCCTCTCCGCTGCTTTGGCGCTTAACGGTAACGGCGGGTTGTAACATCTGATTTTGGGCATTGGTGCGGAGGGACTCATAGGCCGCTTGACGTTCTTCATCAGTAGGGTAGGCATTGAAGTCCTCAGCCCCAACCCGTGTACCAATATCGGCAATCAGGATACTCCCACTAAATTGGCTGATGGCGGTCTCAATCGTTGTCTTGGCGACCGTGGGTGAGTTGAACTGGTCATTGCTGCGGTAGGTCAGGGGGATAGCTTGGCCTTGTTCAATAGCCGCCCCAAAACCTTGGGGGATAATCAAGGTGGCCGCGACATCCCCTTCTTTAAGGCGGTCAGTGCCCACCTTACTAAAGCTATCCTTGGCCTTTAAATTACAAGCGTCGTCGTTGTCATCAGCCCCATACCAACAGAAGACCACCGTATCCCCTTGGACACCCTCTAATTGAGCTAGTAAAGCGGCGGATAGCTCGGTCTGGTCTTCATCAACCACATCAACCAAAATGGTCACATCGGCAAAAGCATCCTGATTGATGGCTAGACCCAACACCACCATCATAATCACGGGCACCACCAGCAGCAGAATCCATGTCTCCGATTGTTGCACCGTCAAGTAAATGTACAAGCGTGCTGTATTGAGTATGGTTTTCATGGTTACATATCCAACCGTTCATTAAAGCGCCACAGCGCTACTCCAAAAAAGATCGCCGTCATTGCCAGCAGTATCCCCACATTCGGCAGAATATCCACTACGCTGGCTCCATCTGCCGAGAGCGCGATATAGCCATCCAAGCCCCACTTGTTAAGTGAGATATTGCTCAGTGCATCCAGAAACGGCACGGTATCAACAGGCACAAAGGTGCCGCCCAAGATACCAACAATGAGCAAGACTCCGGTGCCATAAATATCCGCTTGGCGGGCTGTTTTGCTGATGGCTGCCAGTAACAGGCCGATACCCGTTCCTGCCGCGACAATGGCAAGGGTAATCAAGGCAATCCCGATATAGTTGGTACCCCATACGCCCGCACTGCGCCCCAAAGCAACTGCGACAATCGGGGTGACGACAATCAAAATCGCCATTTGCAGGATACCCGTAAAGTAGGTGCCGAATAGCTTGCCGAGGAGATAGACCCAGCGCGGGGTAGGGGTCGTCATAATGCGCTGGAGCGTCCAGTTTTGCTGCTCTTCAAGGATACCGCGTGCGCCCGCCGCCATCGTGAAGGTCATGAACAGAATGGCAAGGCTAGGAGCGAAGTATTGCAAGGGGTCAAATTCATTAACTTCCCCTTCCACACTGACACTATCAAGGGTAATCAACGCCTCGGTGTCACCGGTATACAGCTTGGGTATTTCGCGCTCGGCAACCTCACCAATTTTGTCGAATTGCCCGCTTTCAGTAGCTAACTGGATGAAGTAGCCATCGGGCATCCCCACCAATAGTTGCTCACCTGCCTGCCCATTATTCAGGCTAGCAACAAAGCTATCCACCACCGAGATAACCACCGCCGCCCCAACCTCCGAACCGGGGTTGTAGTATAGCTCAACCTGCGCGGTACCTTCCCCGACCTGTGCCGAGAATTGGGCGGGGATAATCACAGCGGCGCGAGCATCCCCGTCTTTGACGGCTTCACGGGCTTGCTCACTATCGCTGCTGATTTCGCCTTCGATTAATTCATTGAGGCCATCTGGCACATCCTCAACGAGGAGTTGCACAAAGAGGTCGCGTCCCCAGTTAATCTCACGTCCATCGGCGCTCGTTGTACCTTCATCTTGATTCACCACCAAGACCTTGGATTGCACAATATCAACATCGCCGCTATCACTGCTGAACGCCAAGCCCATCAGGGTACTGACCCCCACCGGAATGAGAAACATAAACATCAGCGCCACACGGTCATTGAACATACGATAGATGTTGTTTTGGACAATTGCTAGAACTTTAGGCCACTGCATGATAGTTCTCCCCCTAATCCCGCAAGGCGCGGCCTGTCATGTGCAAAAAGACCGCCTCAAGGTTGGGTTCCTCGATTTTGACGGATTGCAGCGACAACCCAAGCTCATTGGTCACGCCAATCACCAACGGCAAGACTTTGCGCCCCCGACCCGCAATAACCCGCAAGGTCTCGGTTTCACCATCATAATCAACGGCGTCTACACCCTCTAATCCACGTAAGCGCTCCAACGCACTCGGCTCAACGGCACCGCCGACCTTGAGGATAAGGGTATCCTTTTCGCCAATTTTCTGCGTGAGTTCACCCAAACTACCGAGGGCGATAATCTCCCCATGGTCAATAATGCCGATGCGGTGCGACAATTCCTCGGCTTCTTCCATATAGTGGGTGGTATAGAGTACCGTCATGCCTTGTTTATTCAAGTCCAGCACGGTATCCAGAATTTTACGTCGGCTCTGGGGGTCAATGCCGACGGTTGGCTCATCAAGGAAGACCATCTTAGGCTTGTGAATCAGCCCTACCCCGATATTGACGCGCCGCTTCATCCCACCCGAATAATTCTCGATGCGTTCATCAGCACGGTCAGCGAGGTCAATCACTTCCAACACTTCAGTGACCCGTTCCTTGAGGGGCTTGCCGCCTAACCCATACATGCGCCCAAAAAACTCTAAGTTCTGGCGGGCGGTTAGGGTTGGATAGAGGGCAATTTCTTGAGGTACCACCCCAATCAATTGCTTGGCTTCAACAGGATTTTTCTTAACATCATGCCCCCCAATGGTGATTTGACCAGCAGTGGGAGTCAGCAGCGTACTAATCATGCTAATGGTGGTTGTCTTACCCGCCCCATTTGGCCCAAGGAGGCTGAAAATCTCGCCCGTGTTGATATTGAGATTTAGGCCCGCCTCTTGTGGCCCAACCGCGAAGGGTGCATCATGGGCATAGCGCTTACGCAGACCTTGAATTTGAACAAATGTAGACACCCGTACCTTCTCCTTTACTGGTCTAATTCTTCAAGTTTTTCTAGGGTCTTTTCACACCAATCAATATAGGCTTGGAGCCATTGCAGCCCCATGTCTAAGGTAAATTGCCAATAGATAGCCGCTTGGGGTTTGTATTGCGCCCCGTGTTGGATAGCATCAGTCATACTGATGTATTCGGCATGGCTCACCTCTAGTTGAGATTTCAGGGTGCGGAGTTGTTCTTTCACCCGCTTAGGAGGAATATGGCTCGAAAAATAGAGCCGTAGCAGTCCGGGTTCACGCACGGGCAGGATTTCATAATCTTCACTGAGCCAATTTTTCAAGGCCGCTACCCCCTCTGAGGTAATCGAATAGACCTTGCGTCCCCGTGCGCTATCCGTGTCTTCTTCTACTTTTACGAATTGCTCACTTACCAAGTTGCTGAGGGTGCGATAGATTTGCGAAAGGTCAGCCGTCCAAACATGGCTGGGGCCTTGTTCAAACATCGACTTCACATCATAGCCCGATTGTGGGCCAAAGTCAGCTAAGATACCGAGAATTGCAAATTTGAGTGCCATGTGTGATTCCTATATATGTTTCATCATCTATGACGTTGCATATATGACAATACATATATTAAAATCAAGGCAAGAAAAAGTCAAGCCGCAACTCAGGCTGCGGCAGTGCTAGACTTAGATGGAGGGTGAAAGACGATTAGCCGATTTTGATGATTTTGAAGGTGATAACGCCGTCAGGTGTTTCGACTTTTACTTTGGCGCGATTCTTTTTACCAAGCAAGGCGCGTCCCAAGGGGCTTTCATTGGAAATCCGGCCTTCACGAGGGTTGGCTTCCGCAGCCCCCACAATGCGATAGGTTTCTGGCTCGGCTCCATCATCCTGTTCTTGGATGGTCACTTCTGACCCCACCCGCACAATCCCCTGTGTGGTATCGTCATCATCAATGATTTTGGCGCTTCGCAGCAAGGTCTCCAGATAGCGGATACGTCCCTCAAGAAAGGCTTGCTGTTCTTTGGCATCATGATAGTCGGCATTCTCGGAGAGGTCGCCCATCGCAATAGCGTCTTTGAGTTTCTTTGCGAGTTCGGGGCGTTTGATATTGAGTAACTCATCCAGTTCTTCGCGGAGAGTTTGCGCTCCTTCTGCCGTTAAATAGGTGACTTCATCACCCGCGTAATCGGTATGATTATCGCTCATTACACAACTTACTCCTAAATTTGGTTTAATCGATGAGGACTAGGGACGTTCAAATGGTGCGAATAAACGCTCCCACTCTTGCAACGCATACCGATCGGTCATGCCTGCAATATAGTCTGTCGTGGCACGATACTGACCGCGTTCCTCGAATTTTTGGCGAACCGATGGGGGCAGTTGGGCCGGCGCTTCGATGTATGCCTCAAATAATTCTGTTAAAAAGCGCTGTGCCTTGCGGCTCATCCGGACTACCCGATAATGATAATATAAGTTTTGATACAAGAAATTTTTATGCTCTCGGTTCATGGCTTTAAATTCGTCAGAGTGCTTCACTAAATTATAGGACAGTCCTTGAACATCCTCAACACTTTGCACCCCTACTGCGTCAATTGCTTGGCAAGTCGCCTCCACAACATCGGTGATTTGTAGCCCTACTATTTGGCGAATCAGGCGGTGGCGCGTCATTTCAGCCAAATCCCCCCCCTGATAACCAATCTCCCGACAGACCGCACCTACAAATGCTAAATCTAGCATTTGCTCTGGATGTAGTAACCCAGATCGCAGACCGTCGTCTAAATCATGGGCGTTATACGCTAACTCATCGGCCACGTTGGCAATCTGCGCCTCAATCGACCCACGCAATTCGGGCTGATACTTGGCCTCAACAGTGCTGGTGTCATACTCGGTCTCATGTTTGATAATCCCTTCGCGGATTTCAAAGCTCAAATTGAGGCCGGGCCAGTCTGGATAGCGCCGTTCTAAATCTGTCACCACCCGAAACGATTGATGATTATGGTTGAAGCCACCATAGTCTTTCATACAAGCATTTAAGGTACTCTCGCCCGCATGACCAAATGGAGGATGCCCTAAATCATGCGCCAAACAAATGGCCTCCACCACATCCTCATTAGCGCCAATGGCACGCGCAAGGGTACGCCCTATCTGAGCTACCTCAAGTGTGTGTGTCAAACGGGTACGGTAATAATCCCCCTCAAAGTTGACAAAGACTTGGGTCTTGTACTCCAAGCGTCGAAAAGCTGTGGTGTGCAGGATGCGGTCACGGTCACGTTGAAAAGCCGTGCGGTAATCAGGCTCCGTGTCAGGATAATCACGGCCTTTGCTCTCAGCACTCTTGAGGGCATAGGGAGCCAAGGCCTGTTGCTCGAAGGCTTCCAGTTGTTGACGGGTTACGCGCATGGGGTCATTCCTTAATTCATCACACCGACCTTTTTTAATCTTAAACAAAACCCCCCGATAACGCTAGGTCAAAACGCCATGCTGTGCATATAATGAAGGTATGTTTGAGCAGCAAATCACATTTCTCACTACACATGACCTACCTACAACCGCGCACTTCTATGAGCAGGTCGTGGGATTGCCCTTGGTTCGTGACCAAGGCGATTGTCGCATTTATCGTGTGTCAACCCAAGGCTATCTCGGCTTCTGTCAACGCGCTGAGGTTGACCCTACTGGCATTATCATCTGCCTCGTCACTGCCGATGTCGATGGCTGGTATCAACGTTTAGTGGAGCAGGGTGTCCAATTCGAGAAAGCACCCGCTATCAATCCAAAATACGACATCTATCATTGTTTCTTGCGAGACCCGAATGGCTATTTAGTTGAAATACAGAGGTTTTTGGAATGAAAGAAAAGAACGATTTCCGCGACCCATTTAGCTTTGATGGTGAAACCTACGACCAACAACTTTTTGGCCCAGACATGGGATTCATGCCCCAGACTAACTACACGTGGTCAGAAGTCTGGATGATGGCTACCACCCAGCCGTCAGTAGCAACCTTTCAGAAAATCATCCGTGACCCCAAAGCCTCGCTTGACCGTGCCTTCAGCTGGATAGCGGGGGTCTCAGTATTCAGCGCAATCTTGGGCATTATCGGGCAAGTAATTTGGACTGCGATACTCGGCTCCAGCAACTACTACAATTACAGTTCTTTCTATGCCAACAACTCGACATCAAACAATGTCATGTTTAATCCCTCTTTCTCCGCAGGCTATTCTCTCGGCTCGTCAATCTGTTGTTTGCCATTTCAAATCATAGTTACGCTGATTATGCTGGTGATTATGGTGGGTATTTCACATATCACGGCACGGGTCTTGGGCGGGAATGGTGTTTTTGAGAAAAGCTTCTATGCGTTTGCAGCAGCCTATGCACCCTTGATGTTGGTCACTTCAGTCGTCAACCTAGTCCCTATTCTCGGAACTTGCATTGGCTTCTTTATTTTGCTGTATGTGGCCTATGTGGTCACGATTGCCATGAAAGCCGTCCACAACATTGGATGGGGTGAAGCTTTCATCTCAGCAATAGCGCCTATCATGCTGTTCTTTATGGTCTTCTGTGTGTGTATTGCTCTATTCTCAGCAGCGCTAATGGGGGCAGCAGCCTAATACAACAAGCGTGAATGATGGTGTAGTGGGGTGGAGCTACTCAGAGGGTAATTAGAGCCGCGAGAGTTTGCGAATCATGCGAAAAATGCGGCTACGCGAGTTATCTTCTACGGCACTTTCGAGTGTTTTAGCAAGGGCTTCTTGGCGTAGCCGCTCCACTTCCAATAACAGCCACTCGCGGTCACGCTGAAAGCCGTTAATCATAAACCAGCGTCCACCCATATGCCGACACTCGCTCGGCTGTTCACCCGTGGCCGAGGAATAGGCAGAACGAAAAGCATCTACAATATTTTGAGAGGTTAGGGTGTCAGCTTTACTTGGATAAGGGCGCATAACGTTCACATCCTTTATACTTTCTCAAGTATACGCCAATTTTATAGCTGACACACCCTCGGTTTATGAAAAATTCATGAATCTCGTCTACATGCTCCTTACTGGCGAGTTAGAATAAGTTCATATTCGCCCTGTCCACCAAAGCGTGAGACCCGAATGATATAGTTCCCGTTGCGGCTAAAGGTGAAGACCAAGCGCGAATCTGTCTCGCGTAAATCCTCGACCCCTACGCCAACATCGTCGTTATCCGCCAAACGATTGAAGTTGTTATCAAACAAAACCAACAGGGTATCCAAACTAGCCGTTGGGCCTGCCTTGAGTGTGACCTGAATCTGGTCGCCTGCGGTGGCGCTGAAGGTATAATCATGGCGTGGGTCGGTGTTGCTCAAGATGCCATGTACCACATTCCCATAGCTGATGTCCCCACCCGATGACAGCCCTTGGGTCGCAGCCTCCACCTCCGTCACTGAGCGTGAGCGTTGGGCGATGGCAAGGTTGCCCTGTCCGCTAAAGGTGATGGCTTGCACCTGCACAAAACCCGTGTCGGGATGCGTCTCGGCGAAATAGCCTACTAGGTTGTTGTCAATCACAATACCATTGGGAGCCAGATATTCAGCGGGCAGGAAGGCTCCCCCACGCTCTGTATCATAGGCGTAGCCAAAGCGGTCAATGACAATCCCTGCTGTGTTCATCTCAATCAGGCCCTCTTGACGGGTAGCTATCATGAACATGCCATTGCTGCCAAGGCTAATATCCAGCGGCTCGGCTTGATCGAGAAAAGCTTGGGCGAGACCAACGGCTAATTGTTGCCCCTGCCACGAAAGCACCGCAATTCCGCCTTGTTCTCCCACCACGTAAACACGATCTGCCACACGGTCAATATCAAGATGGACGTTGTGCAAATCGGGCGAGATTTCCGCCATGTCGAAGGTCGCCAGCAGGTTGCCATCTTTATCAAAACGATAAATGCGGTTTGTTGCCCCTTCCGTATGCCTCTCAGAGACTGTCCAAACGTCACCTGCCTTAGAAACCGCTATCGTGCGAGGCATCCCCTCCGCAAACTCACCCGCACCATTTCCACCAACGCCCCATGCCCCCTGATAGTTCCCTGCACGGTCAATAACCATGATCCGTCGGGCAGGGTTGGAGGTGGCATTGGAGAAATAGAGTTTCAAGTCAGGACTGAGCGAAACATCAGTGAAGTTGTCATCCCCAAAAATAGGGCCAAGGAAGTTGATAAACTCACCCGTCGCTTGGTTGAGCGCCATAAAGCCCCGCGCCCCCGCCGCAATATACAGCACCCCCGTACTATCATAGGCTATCCCGCCCAGTGTGATAGAACGTTGAGAACTGGTCTGGCGGGTCTGGTAATGCCACAAGACTCCACCATCATCATCTGGCACACTATCAAGAGGCGTTGCCATACTCGTTGAAACGGTGAACTCCAAGGAGGGCATAATTTGTGCCAACAACGGTGCAGTATCTAGTGTCCAGCCTTGTTGGGGAGCCACCCCTCGTACAATCATCACGCGCCCATCGGTGCCAGCCAATAGCGCCACCCGCGTGGTTAAGGCGCTTTGCGTCACGGTAAATTCCGTTTGATAGCCCGTGATATTGCCATAGTTAATGGCGGTGGGAGTATCCGATGCTACCCCCGGTAGTACCAACTCACTGACCTTTTGGGGCAATTGTGAGACATTCTCTAGGCCGAGGTCGTTATACGTCGCCATCCGAATCAGCAGCACCAAGTTTTGGGGCAATAATCCGCTATCTAAACGATTGAGGTCCGATTCATAACCCGCCGTGAGACGGTTGGTTTCAGTGCGTACCGTCCACGTACTGGGTACCTGCAAAGCGATACCCAAATCAGGGTTTTCGTAGCGAATGAAATTGCTTTGGGCCATGATAGTGGTAAATGGCGCTAGGCACATGACGAGTAAACACAGACTGAGAAACCAACGCATAGGAACATCACCTCGTTTTTCGTTATTGTAGCGTTTTTTGCAATGCCCTAAAGTGATGGGCGACGAGACGCGCAGTAACCGTAGAGCAGACGACGGCTTCGCGTTATAATGTTAAAAACGTAAATTGGCAGGGCATTGTGAGCGACAATCATTTTCAACTTCAACGCTATTACTTCGGTTTGCTGCAAGGACAGGCAGATGCACGCCCCGCGATTCTTGCCCGTACCCCTGATATTCGCGCTGAACACGTCACCGAGGCTCTGCGCGTTGGACGGTTAGAGCCACCGTCGGTAGTCTCAGAAAATATGCCTGCCTCAATGGGGTTGTTTCGGGGCGATAGTGTTGACTATATTCTAACCATTGCCCAAATTAATGAGTCTGGCAATCCTCAACTCCTTTATATTCCTTTGGAAATGGCGCTTATTCGGCAGCTTGGCGGTAATCTCAACCCCTTTATGGCGTTGGCGCATAACCCGATGCCCCTCTTTAGCGAGACCCGCCATAACTTAACGCCCTTTTCATTGGATGACCCGCACCCCCTCGACAAAACAGAGCAACTAGAGGCAATTGAGACTCTATTACTCTATTGCCAAGACAACATGAAAATGGTTGATGGTATTTTAACAGCCCTTGTTGAGGGGCGGAATATTGCCATTATCAACGCGCCGCTTTCCCTTGATGAGCGCATCAAGTTTGTGGAAGGCGTGACAAGCCTCCTTCCGCCACCTGCACGCGGCATTATCACCCTTGCCACCCATGTTACTAAACCCGACCAATCCACTGCCCAAATCAAATTTATCTATGGCACGGTACCGCCATCTGATCACGTAGTTTTTGACTGGGAAGCCAACGCCCTTACACCTGCCAACCTCAAGCGTCATGATTACGCCCGTTTTGTCGTCTCCCAGCTACGGCTTGACCCTGAGAAGGCCGTAGAACACACTGAGCGTCTGGCCCGCACGGCGAGTTGGCGGGCTATTCGTAAGGATAACTTAGCTACTGCCCTCCATTGGGTTTCCCGACGCGCCAAGGTTGATAGTGCTGTAAAGGCAGGCCAGCCCGCTGACCGTGAAACCGTAGCAGACATCCTCCGCAGTGACCCCACCCTGACTGATGAGCTACGGGTGGTCTATAGCAAACATCTGGTCTCCTTCAGCCTTGCCCTCAATGAGTGGAAGACCACCAACACTATCCCCGCCATTGCTGCTGGACATCGAGATGTCGCGGAGGGGATTTCGCTCCAATTACGAGAGATGATTACCCAAGAACATGCCATTGAGGTCTACAACCTCATTGAACATTGGCTCCTAGAAGTACCGGACTCGCATTCCCTCCCTTGGCAAAATCTTTTACACTTGGCCGCCACCACCCACATTCAAAAGCTAATTGCCACTAAAAACGCACCGGATCTGGTCAAGTTCCTATACCGCATGTGCAATGTCCGCCCCATCCTACAAATTGATAAAATCGCTGAGACGGTTATGTCCTATGTGCGACCGATTGCCGCAGCCGTATCTCAACTCGCCCAAGCGGTCTTTATATTCTCAGCCGACCATCTCTCCGCGGGGAGTTTCCAAGACCTCATTAGCGACATCAATTTTGTAAAGCGTCTACCCGTCCCCTTACAGCAAGCAATTGTGTTCTTACAGCCAGAAGTTAACCCTGACCTTAAACCGCCCGCCCAAGTAATAAGCCGTGCGGTTGCGACTATTCCCCCTGAATATCAAGTGTTGGTTATGGTGCGGCTGATTGAAATTGCCCTTTATTTGCGACGGGGTGACTTAATTAGTGAGCGTGAGCTACAAGCCCTCATCCGCCTACCTGATACCCCCTTGGCAGAACGCTTTGGCTATGTCATTCGTTATTTGGTGGAGGAGTTCTCACAGATAGACCGCATCAAGCCGCTCAGTCCCGCCAGCTTGGTGCTATTACCTCAACTCTATTTCTTGATTGGGAATATCAGTGAAGGCATTAAGCTGCTGGAGTTCTATCAAAACAGCTTGTTCACGGTGGAACGCCTCAGTCTATTTTCAGATCTTCTAGAGCAAGTCTTTCTCAAGGCGAAATTTCCCCAAGAGCAGATACTGGCTGCCCTCGCTGCTTTTGATGGGAGCCTCATCCGACCAGAAATTCGCGCTCGTGCCTATAGCGCCGCGCTGATAAATCAAAACTGGGTAATCAAGATGGAACCCGTTGCCCTTGAACTGACCAAGATGATTGTGTCTGACTATCGGGTAATTCCGGTTGCAACTATCAAGAACACCCTACGTCTCCTCAAATTTCATGTGGATCACCTCAATATGCCCAGCGCGATAAAAATAGGGGAGGCGCTTGTCATGATTGCAGCGCGGATGGGGGCAGAAGGGCCGCCGTTATTGGTCAACATTTGGCAGACTCTCACCAACCGTGTCGCTGAAACACGACCCGCCACAGTGGAACTCTTGCGTCGCTATGTGCGTCTCTTGCCGCCCGATGAAAGTCGTGGACTACCCAAATATTTCGCCGAGCAAATTGACGAGGAAGTCGGGGAAGCACTCAAAGCCACCCGTCTGGTGCGGGTCATTACTGGTGGGCGTAACTTCCTCCAATTAACGGAAGTGCTGCACCTTGCCAAGTCCTTGCTCCGTGACCTTGCCATCACCTATCAAGATTCCAAAGAACGCCCCCCTATGCACCGCCTGCGCCGTGACCTAGATGCAATGGCCGGGGGTGTCAATGAAGTCGAGCGCCAAAATCTCTCTAATAACATTGATGAAATCACCCATTTGGTCTATGTCCTTGGCACCCAGCAATCGCCCGCATTGAAGAAAACGGGAGCCAACAAGACTCCTACCCGCGTCAGTAGCAAAAGCACCTCGGTTCGTAGCATCTTGAAGGAAGCCCGCAACCTAACGCCCCAAACCGCGATTGAATTTCTTTCGTGGCTGGGCCTGTGCTTTACTGATAGCTTTGTGCTGGATTTGAACCTAGAGCGCGAGGAAGCCTCGCATGTGTTAGGGGTACGCTCGGCAACCATGTTCTACCGCGAAACCTTCGAGATACGTGAGTTGCTTCACAATCTCTTTGAGGCTTTTCCCGAAGATGACCCGCCTGTGTTTTCATCTGATACCCTCCGCTCAGAAATTGATAGTTTGTGGGCCACCATTGACCTTTACAATCAGCGCCGTATCCAAGCAGATTTGGCTCAAGACAGTCAAGAACTCTCCTTATTACTACGGATTGTGGCCGCCCGTGCTACCGACCGTATCTTGACCGATAGGGGCTTGGGCAGACAACTCGAATCGGGCAAGCGCTTACCCGATAACGAGCTAGAAGCCCTGCGCTGGATTAGTGGCTACTTTGCTCGCAAGCATGAGCGTTAGGCGGCATTTGGTTATTGTACCCATTGTGATAGCCTATCAAGCGACTCTACAATGAAACGAATACATGTGGAGTGGTTTTATGTGGACACAACCTGAATATGCAGTTTCCGATCAATATTTGTTAGATGTAAATGGCTACCCTAGCCATATGCAAGCAATCCCTACCTCAAAAATGTTTGTGGTCAAGCGGGCACTCAAGACCTATCTTGAGAAAGCTGGGGCAGGGGCATCTACTTATGATGCGTCACAAGGGGATGGCGGACAGAGTTTAACTGGCGTCCCGCCCGAACTGCTAGAGCGTGCCTACCAGATTCAACGTGAAGTCGGCACAGGCTACGATACACCAGCTGGCAACGAGCGCTTTCGTCGTGCCACCGCCGAGCAATACTGGAAGTTTGAGGCCGAGACGGGCTGGGGGCCAGATAATGTCCTCGCTGGGCAAGGCGGGCGCGACATTTTGATGAAAGTCTACAGCGCCATGATTCATGTCGGACGTGGGCGTGTAGGCGATGCTCTCATCACCTCAGCCGTGCCTTGGATTAGCTATAACTGGGGGCCATACGCCGCAGGTCTCAATGTCCTCCGCGCTCCCGGTGACCCCAACCAAGGCTGGGCCTATAGCTCAGAAAGCATTAGCGAGGCGATTGCTTTTGCCCGTCAGCACAACCAAGAACCTGCGGGAATTGTCATCACCTCACCTGATAATCCCACCGGACGCACCATGCCCCTTACCGAGCAAATTGCTCTTGCTCAAAAAGCACTTGATCTTGGCGTGCAGTTTGTCCTCTTCGACTGGATTTATCATTGGGTAACTGAGGGCCAACCCCATGATATTAACGTCGTCCTCAAGGCTTTCTCACCTGAAGACCGCAAGCGCTTGATGTTCCTTGATGGCTTGACCAAATCACTCGGCGGCTCCAACATTCGTGGGGCGCACTTGGTGGCTGACAGCCAAGTGATTAAGTTCATCACCAGCTATGCCTCCCACGGCGTCATTCCGAGCTTCTACAGCCAAGCGGTTGCTATTGCTGCCTATGAGATTGGCTATGGTGAGGCCTGCAAGCCGATTGTGGAGCCAACCAATGCCAGCCGCCACCGCTTGCGCGACTATCTCGAAGAATACAACTATGAGTTCATCATGGGTGATGGCTACTATGCCTTCATCAATATGGCGAAGTGGATTCAAGCCCAAGGTTATGCCGATAGTGAGGCCCTTGGCGCACGGTTAGCTGAAGATTTTGGCTTGGCCGTTGTACCGGGTGTCTTCTTTTCCCCAGCAGGCAAGGACTGGGTGCGATTCTCCTACGCCTTGCCACCTGAACGCACTGCTGCCGCCGCACGGCGTATGCACGAGGCCTTGGTCGTCCTATCCTAGCTCTCAATTTATAAGGGGCGGGGCCATTCCCGTCCCTTTTTTAGATGACCCGCACCAATGTCCCTACCTCAGCCCAATCGAAGAACCACTCCGCCTCCTCAACAGGCAGGTTGACGCAGCCGTGACTCATCGGTCGTCCAAAGCTGTTATGCCAATAGGAGCCATGAATGGCATAGCCTTGATAGAAATACATGGTATACGGCACTTGGGGCAGATAGTAGCCGGGGCCGCTCATGTCCGTTGCCTGATATTTGACATAGATTTTGTAATCTCCATAGACCGTCGGCGTGTCGGGTAAGCCTGTTGAGGTCAAGTGTGTATGAATCATCTGACCATCTTGATAGGCATAGATGCGCTGTTGGTCTACTGAGACCACGATAGCCTTGCCAGTAGCGAGAGGAGCAGCGGGGATATTTTCAGGGATATATTCACCAGCGGCGGGAATGACCAACTCCTGCCCTACATACAACAAGTCGGGGTTGGTGATGTTGTTAGCTTGTGCAATATCCTCAACCGACACCCCATATTCCTTGGCAATCAAGCCCAGTTCTTGGCCCGTTTCAACCACATGGGTGGTAGTCGGGCCAGTGTAGCCTGTGCCCGCAATGGTTTCGAGAGCAGGCGTCTCAATCATGGTCAAATCGAGTACCCCGTCCGCTAATTCACCCGGTGCATCAACGCGCAGGCGGTCAAGCATGACTGGAATCTCCAATGAGCGCCCTGCCTCTCCCGGTTTAGCCGCAATGTTGATTTGGTCAATCATCTGAATCAAGCCCGTCTGGGTTTGGTTGAGGTCAACCACATACCACGCCAACAAGTTGGTGCCTTCAGGCGCATCTTGGGCGTAGCTCAAGGTACGTTCAATATCGACCCACAGCCCCAGCTGTGCCAGCGGTACCGTCCAACTACGGTCATAGTCGGTCAGGAGTACCGTTTGGGGCAGATTAGCGGATAGGGTTTGGGCGGCATCATCTTCAGATTGACCGCCAATCGGGATACTTGCCACCATTACGCTTGATGGGATAGTCGCTTGGCTTCCGCTGAACGCATAGAGTGCTAATCCTAGTAAGGCCGCCAAGACCAGCGCCACACCAAATGCCAAACCGCCTATCATGAGCAGCGGCATCCATGACGGCTGCGAGGTTTGTAGTTTTGGCTGTTTATGTTGTTGCTGTGAAGGAACGGGTTGTGGATACATAATGTGTGTGTTTGTGCCTCCTCGTCTATTGTATGCTAACATACAACAACGAGTGCTATACGATTGATCTACGCCTATGACCTAATTGAGGCACAAATGAACAGCTAGAGCATATCCGTCTCAGGCTCTTCTTCCTCAGCGGGAGGGCGATTACGAAAAGCCTGTACCGCCACCACCGCAAACCATATCCCCGACAGCACTGTAATAACTGCCACGATTGATTGCACGGTGCGGAAATAGCCGATGGGTTCCTCTAGGCGATCAAGGAACTCCTCATGGCTCTCACCTGTGATGCCTGTCACCTTGTCCACATACGGCTCGCCTGCTTCATTAAAAGCCACCTCACCAGAAATCATACCCGTGTCGCCCCGCCGAAAGCCGACGCGGTCATTGTTGCCATTGCGAACTTTAGAGGGTTCAGCTTCAATCACCACCCCTTCTGGGTCAGTTTCCAACTGAATCTCTCCGTCGCTCAATGTGAAAAGCATGTCAGGAAAAACTTTATTATTGGTTTGCTCAGGAGTTGGCTTGGTGCCATTGGTGGGTATATCCCAATAAATCAGCATATCAGGGTCAAGGGTGTCGGTCTCATCAACAGGGTTGTTAAACGAAACTTGGCCTTGTACCAAAATAAGGGTGCCTGCTTTGATGTCGCTCAATTCAGCGCGGCTGGTGACAAAGGGAGCCTCTTTATACTCTTCGTGCGAGGCACTCACAAGTCCATAAGCTTGAAAGGTGCCAATGAGCGTAATCAACGCCACCGGAAATACAAACCAGATGAGGCTATTAGCTGTCGCCAGTAAGGAGCGCTTGTTCTTCGTTTCCATCTATCTCTTGGCTTTCTAATTCCATATTCTCGTATAATGCATCGCGGGGATCATCCCATGTAGCTTGGCTAAAAAGAAAGACTAACCATGCCAAGCCTGTTGCCCCAACCAATACAATCCCCCCAAAGGCCGCAATCGACAACCAGTTCGCACTCTCTAAGAATTCAGCAAGGCTGACACTATTGACCGCATCGCGTCCTACGCGGGGCAGGTTCAAAAAAGCCGAGAGAGCAATCACTAATGGCAATAGCTCGACCATTGTCCGCATTGGAGGAGGGAGTTTCTGCAATTGCTTACGGATGGCCCGCATCAGTCCTTCTCCTGACTGCGCTTCCACACATAGGTAACCCATAAACCGACAACAGGTACCATGACGATAAAGGTGCCCACCAACCAAATCGGGCCGCCCCCTAGTTCAGAGTTGCGTTTCAGCATCTCATTGAAAGACGAATCTGGATTGGTCATGAGGGTATACAGCGCAAAGATAGCGGGTATCAAAATCAAAGCCGCTAAACTACCGATAATGAGCCAGCCGGGGGGGCCAACGTATTCATCTTCGTTGGGAGGGGGATATTGTGTCATTTTAAGAACCTCTATTTTCCCAAGGTTACGCTTACGCCTCTGCTAGTTTCACATTACAATCTAGGAATGTCCAGATTCACCTACACCAAATGCTCTATCCTAAGACCCCATAGGAGGTATTCATGCTCCCCAGTCAGACTGTCCGCAATTGGCAATTCTCGATCCTAAATAACGCTTATTCATCCATCAAGTATATCCTTGAGCAAACAGACACCATGAGCTTGACAACCTATCGTGATGGTGGCAATGGTTGGACAGCCCTAGAGGTTCTGGCTCACTTGCGTGATTTTGAAGGGGTATTCTATGAGCGGATTAGCCTTGCCAAAACCCAAGATAACCCCGTGCTTCCCTTTCCTGACCCTGATCAACTGGCGCTAACCAACACCTATAATACCTTGCCTGTGTGGGAGGTCTACACGGCGTGGGGGAGCGCCCGTCAACGTCTAATGGACTACATGGCAACCTTCACAGAGGAAGATTGGCTGTGTCCAGCCCAGCACCCAACACGCGGAGCCATCAGCATTCAAGATCAGTTGTTCCTTATTGCATGGCATGATGTCAACCACATTGAGCAGATGACCCGCATCTTGCGAGAACGCCAAGCCTAGGCGCAACGATTAAGCAGGCAGGTTTTTCTCGCCTGCCTCAATCCTCACCTTCAAGCGATTTTCCAGCGGCGGAATTGGGCATGACCAGCGGTCGTTATAGGCACAGTAAGGGGCATAAGCGCGATTAAAGTCGATATGGAATTCACGTCCGCCAAGCCATTCGGGGTCGATATACCGTCCACCGCTATAGGTCTCATCAGTATTGGTGGCATCCATAAAGGGTAGGAAAAAATGCCCGCTGTCTGACCCATAGTACAGCACCAACTCAGCCGTCTGCCCCTCTACTACAAAGCTAAAGGTGCCCCACTTCTGAAAGGTGCGGACATCTCCGGTCGTGGTCTGCATCGTGAGAGTTTCTTTATCGGTGAATTCATTAACCTCTAGCGTAAAATCAAGCGCGGGATTCGGCTCATAGTAAGCCAGCCCGTCGAAGGTTTGGCGCTGCTGGGACGTCAACGGTGAGTGTCGTGAGGATTTAAAGAACTCGTCTTTTTGACGACGTTCAGCCAATACTGAAGACATGGCATTACCTTTCTGATTGATCAGTTGGGGCGTTTTTCAAAGAGGCGTTGCAAAACATCGCCTTCTAAGGTGAAAGCGCTAGAGGGTAACCCATTTACGAAAAAGGCAGGCGTCCCCGGTAGGCGCAAGCGATACCCCTCATCCACCAATTCATGCACCATTTGATGATAAACACCTGCATCTAAGCAGGCCCGCAATCCATCTGCATCAAGACCAAGATTAGCGGCTAATTCAAAATAGGCTTCATCTGTTGTGTAGTGGTCATAGTCCATAAAATCGAGACTTAGGAGCGCACGATGCAAGAGCCAAAATTGGTCATAGCCCTGCTCTTGGGCACAAAAAACCGCTTCCGTCGCCAAAACATCGTTGGGGTGAATGACCGGCCAAGGGATATAGATATAGCGAATATCACGGGGATAACGGACAGTGAGTTTGTCAATGAGGCCCAGTTGATAGACCCGCCGACACACTTGGCAACCATAGGTACCATATTCCACAATGGTGACAATAGCGGTTTCTGGCCCAATCGCAAGTTGCTGCATCACATTCATGGCTGCTACGACTGCCGAAGCATTGCCCTCTGGGGATGGTGTTATCGGGATGGTTGTTGGCGTCGTTGGTGTCTCTTGGCATCCCAACAGCATCATCACAAGGCTCATTCGTAGCAGCCATATACGCATTAGAGTCCTAGTTCCTGCCTCAATTCGTTTTCAAGGTTATCCAGATTAATGCGGCGTCCATTAATCATAAACACAGGCGTCCCTTGAATATAAGCGTCCTGTGCCTCTTCCTTATGATATTCTACGGTACGCCGATGGGTTTTGTCATTCATGCACTTCTCAATCTTATCTTCGTCTAATCCTGCCTCACCTGCCAAGCGGATAAAATCATCTTTTTTATAGCTGGCATAGGTTGAATCAGAGATTTCATAGATGATGTCATGAAATTTCCAGAATGCATCATTACCTTGGTCGAGGGCGCATTGGGCCACTTCAGCACTAATAGGGTCAAGGGTGGGGTTAATGACGGGGAAGTTGATATAAACATAGTTCACTAGCCCATCGAATTCAGGCTTGTTAAGCGTATCTTCGATATACTCCATACCCCCTGTTTGATGAATAACACGGCAGGCATGGCACCCATACGAGGCGTATTCAACAAGGGTTATAGGTGCATCGGGATCGCCAATCACAGGGTCGAGGTCAAGGCGCTCGGCGCTGACCTCTGGCGGGCGATTCACAATGGTTAAGACAATGGCAGCAATCACCGCCACGACAATCAAGCCGATTCCACCATAAAGGTAGAGTTGTTCACGTTGTTTCTTCTGTTGTTTATTCAGTTTGCGGGTACGTCGCTTTGACATACAGATTCCCTTTTAAATCATCTCAAAATAAAAAACGCCAGTGTGGGTACCGACGTTTTCTGAACTGCGGAGAGGGTGGGATTCGAACCCACGGTGACCATAAAGGCCACAACGGTTTTCGAGACCGCCCCATTCGTCCACTCTGGCACCTCTCCGTATGATGTATTCAGTTGTGGGAATCTTACGAACTTTTCACCAACTGCTTATTTTTGGCCTTCAGCCCGTAACTTGGCAAAGAACGCTATTAACACTGCTGCACAGGATTCTTGCAAAACCCCTGCTATTATCTCAACGCGATGATTAAGACGAGGGTGATTGAGAATATCCATCACACTCCCTCCCGCGCCACCTTTGGGGTCGGTTGTACCAAACACCAAACGCGGTAAGCGAGCTAAGACCATCGCACCAGCACACATCGGACAGGGTTCTAGCGTGCAGTAGAGGGTGACATTCTCTAACCGCCAAAAACCCACCACTTGGGCAGCTTGACGGAGGGCGAACATCTCAGCATGGGCCGTCGGGTCTTGGTCAATCTCCCGCCGATTATGCCCTCTGCCAATCAGTTGACCATCCAGCACAGCGATAGCTCCCACAGGAACATCAGCATGGCTAGGGGCCAAGGCTGCCTCTTGCAAGGCCATCTGCATCCAGTCTGAATCGTTCATAACCGTGCAGCATTATACATGCCTTGTCCATCGCTGGCAATGGCGACAAAAATGCCTGAAGAGTCTAGCGGTCTTCAGGCATTCAGGTCGTCTCGATATACTTCTTCCACGTATCCGGCCCATTTCCAATTTCTATCACTAAGTAATTGGTGCGGGGCCGCTTGGGTTCCCATAACAACTTCATGCCTGCCTCTCCGGGCAACCGACCTCCCTTGCGGCGATTACACACATAACAAGCACAAGCCGTATTCGTCCACACATCTTTACCGCCTCGTGAACGCGGCACGATGTGATCAATGGTCATATCTTGCTTAGAGGCAATTTTGCCTTGTAGCACATCACCGGGTTTAACACCACAATAGATACAGATGTACTTGTCACGCACAAGTACCGCACGCCGACTCCATTGGGCCTTACGGTGCGGCACATTAACAAAGCGCCGCAACGCAATCACCGAGGGGACTTGAAACCGACTCCGAACAGATTGCAAAAAGCGCTCACTGTTCTCGATGACCACGGCCTTCCCCGAAATCACCAAATTAATGGCGCGGGGAACACTCACAATACATAAGGGTTCCCATGTGCTTCCGTTGAGCAGGAGAACCCGACCTTCTACCGACAAGGTTGAAGTTTTCTCCTTCTGTCATACAGGACAGCTTGGTTTATCCCTAAAAATTATACGACATTGTGATGTGTGGAACAACATGGACTATACTGGCCTCTTATCACTCTTAAGAAACCTTAACATTGGTAAATAATCCTTTACCATGTTGACATTCGGTTAGAAGTGTTTTATACTCACGACTGATCTTGGAGGAAAAACTAATGAGTGTTCTACACTCAGACGATAAGCTAACCATTCAATCTGATGCAGTGTACTCGCGGAAAGAAGCCGCGCAAGCCCTTGGTGTCAGCTTGAGTACCTTGAAAAAGCTCATCGATCAAAGCTACCTTCAAGTATCACAACCGCCGGGAATGCGGCGGGTGTTTATCAAAGGTAGCAGCATCTTGCAGATGCTTGATCAAACTGTGGTCAACGTCGAGAAACCACGCCAAGTTAGTTGAAGTTCGATTAAACTGAGAATCGGAAAGGAGACATGCTCATAATGGTGAGTAACCGCATTTGCCGACCCGCCTTGCCTCATAGCGCGACCGTCAGCATTCGCTTGGCTGATGCCCTATGGCATGAATCCGCCAATCTCGCGCTCAATAAGGCAGAGATAAGTTCCGATGAACGCCGCCTCTATGGCACGTCGTTCTCAGCAAATCAAATTGGCTTTAGCACCTTGACAATCAATGATGACGGAAGTGGTACGCAGATGAGTCTGCGAACTTCTGCGCGGCGCTTGAAGCCTACTGGCAGTTTCGGGAGGGTCACTAAACCCCACTAGACGCCAGAGAGACAGAGACCCAACCAACTGGGACGTAGCGCCAAGCAGCACCAAAAGGCACTACGTCCCAGTTTTTATTTGGCAGTGGAAAACCGAAACGGATAAACACAGCAATGAATACCAAACTCTTGTCTCTAAAGGTTATCTCGGCACAAATTGGCGAAATTCAGTTAGAAAGTATTCTGCAAACACTTGATCGGCTGCACGATGCAGCTTCAGAACACGAACTTGAAACGGTCTGTAACACAGATGCAACAACCATCAAGGGCTGGCTAGAAGACATCATCTTCACCGCCCAAGAAATCATCAGCGAATTACACACCGATGAGATGGAGGTCATCACGGAGACCGCACCTATTCTGAAGCTCTATCGACAAGGCTAAAGGCCAAAGCCAAAAGAAGGAGGTTAACAATGGACTACTAGCTTGCTCGACCCATTAATCCGTATCAACAACCCGAAAGGATCATGAACGATGTTCACCTTACAGCACTTACACAAGCACATGCACCGCCCTAGTTATTTGATGATACGCGACGGGCGTATCGAACGCACATTAACAATCCAGAAGGAGATTCACCATGACGTGCAATGGTTATTCGCATAAGGGAGCTAAACGTCAACGCAGTACCCGCCGCGCCAAATCGCGCCTAGACAGCGGTAATGACGTGAATGGCGATGCCCCAGCGTTCGGAAACGGACAGCATTCAATTCAAAATATGCAATTTACAGAGAAAAGCAACCAATGGACTGATAGACGGAAATGGTAAACCCGGTGTAGCGATGGATGGAAGTTGTAGTGGTATAAGATCGCACACCGGGCCTTCTTTTTTTTTGAGCAAGTTTTCTTTTTTAGAGCGACGAGCGTAACCGTCGCACCACAAACACAACCCCCAACAGACCAACCCCAACCAATGCGAGAGTCGATAATCCTTCAGGTGTAGCATTTCCCAATCCATCCGAAAATAGACCCGTTGAGGGAATTTCACCCGCCGTTGCTGATGGTGTGGGCGTTTCTGGTTGGCTGGTTAGCGCGATAGCCGTCGCTGTTTGCAGGAAAGGCGATAGCGAACCCACATCAATTACCGTAGGGGTTATTGATGGTGTGGGTGTATCAACCGTAATAGCCGTAATCACCAGAATAAGGGTCTGGTCATCCAGCGCAATTGGCACTTGAATAGTCCCCGATGGTGGCACCGTGAAATCGATACTCTGGTCACCAACATTAACCGTGTAGTTCCCCGGTGGCAAACTTCCCTCAAGGAAATAGGTACCGGGTTCAGGCGGCAAGGTAATGGTGATGGTACCATCTGGTCCAATTGTGAAAGTACCAACATAACCATCACCCTCTACTGGAGCCGTCGGGGTAGGACCTGTTTGGAACACCTGCGGCTGGGCAGCAGGATTGTGATAGGCAACTAACACAATGCCACCATTGCCAGCTTGTGGCACCGCACCGACACCATCATCTTGGGCGGGGCCAGTAGGGCCATCCAAATCGCGCAAGGTGGTACTCACCCGCACCGATTGAATAATGCTAAAGAGGGTCTCGCGGTTAGTTTCAAATACATCTGGTGAGGCAGATACCGCAACTAGTGCCACGCTATCACTGAAACCCAGATAGGCGACAAAGCTACGCTGCCCAAGGACATCAACCACCGCGTAGCGCCCAAAGACGCCATTTTCGAGTTCAAAGGCAATGGGTTCCTCAACAATTTGACCGCCGTCTTCCTCGACAACTTCGAGTTGCACCTGCAAGAGTTCGGTCAACAAGTCAGGAGTTACAGCCTCGGCTGCGACATCATCCAACGTCTGCGGAACCACCTGCCCGCTGAGACCTGCCAAGTCGGTGCTGAAATCAATGGTATAGTCAACCCGCGATTGGATAGCTGCATCATCTTCAGCAAAAAGAAGCGCACCGTAATTGGTCAAATAATCCACCGCAACCCATGTTTCTGGCAGACTCATCGTCACCAGCCCATCATCGCTGCTCACCTCTTGGCTTAGTTCAGCGATAGGGATATTGCTGTCCGCGACTTCTGTGGCTTGTTCAACGGTGGGCGTTGGGGCTGCTTGGGTAGGAGTACGTTGAGCCGCCCGTGCCGTTGCGGTTGCATCAAAGGCCTGCACTTCAGCCGCCCGAGTCGCAGCGACAACTGTGGAGTCCAAGGTGGGTGAAGCTACGCCCGCCTCCAGCGTGGGGGTGCGGGTGGGGAATGGTGTCCATGTAGGTGTAGCCGTCGGAATTGGTGTAGGTGTGGGGGGTGGGTTGA